>CAVYHZ010000003.1:0-157483 GCA_963768485.1 uncultured Pseudomonadota bacterium
TGCGTGTAAACCGGCATGCAATATTGACCAGGTTCGGGGGGTAACCGGCGTCCAAAATTGACCACCCCGTACCCTGCGTTGTCGCCATCGACAGCGTGGGGGAGAACGGGGTGTTGTGCGTGGAGACGATCGGGAAGATCCGCCGCCGGCGGCTGGTAAAAGGGGAGTCGATCAGCGCGATTGCGCGGGATCTGGGGATCTCGCGCAACACGGTGAAGAAGGCGCTGCGCTCGGACGGAGAGCCGTTCGAGTACCACCGTCGGCGCCAGCCGCGGCCGAAGCTGGGGCCGTACCTCACGACCCTCGAAGGGTGGCTCGAAGCGGAGGAGAAGCTGCCGGCGCGTGAGCGGCGCACGGCGCAGCGCATGTTCGAGGGGCTGCGCCTCGAGGGCTACGCCGGCTCGGTCGATCAAGTGCGCCGCTACATGCGGCACTTCGAGCGCCGCCATCGCCCGACAGCGGTGTTCATCCCTCAGAGCTTCGCGCCGGGTGAGGCGTACCAGTTCGACTGGAGCCATGAGGGAGTCGAGCTCGGCGGCGTCGATCAGATGGTCAAGGTCGCGCACACGCGCCTCGCCCACAGCCGCAAGTTCCACCTCAAGGCCTACGCGCGTGAGAGCCAGGAGATGGTGTTCGACTCCCACGGACGGGCGTTCACGTTCCTCGGTGGCGTTCCCGGTCGCGGCATCTACGACAACCTAAAACCCGCGGTGGACACGGTGTACGTCGGTCGCGAGCGGCGCTTCAACCGCCGCTTCCTCGCGATGTGCAACCACTACCTCATCGAGCCGACCGCCTGCACGCCGGCGGCCGGATGGGAGAAGGGGCAGGTCGAGAACCAGGTGGGCAACATCCGCGAGTGGGTGTTCACGCCGAAGCTGCGCTTTGCCGATCTCGCCGAGCTCAACGTTTATCTCGAGGAGCGCTGTGAGCAGATCGCCCGCGAACGACACCATCCGGAACAGCCGGATCGGACGATCGAGGCGGTCTGGCAGGAGGAACGCTCCGCGCTGCGCGCGATGCCGCCGCCCTTTGACGGCTACGCCGAGCGAGCCTCTCGGATCTCATCCACCGCGCTCGTTAGCTTCGATCGCAACCGCTACAGCGTCGAGTGTCGCTACGTGGGCCGCGTGGCCACCGTGCGCGCCTACGCCGAACGGATCGTGGTGGTGTGCGCGGGAGAGGTGATCGGCGAGCACGCACGGCGCTTCGGCCGCAGCCAAGTCGTCTACAACCCCTGGCACTACGTCGAAGCGCTCGAGAGAAAGCCAGGGGCGCTACGCAACGGGGCGCCGTTCAAAGACTGGAACCTGCCCGCCCCGATGACGCGGCTGCGTGAGCGCCTCGCCAAGCATGCCGATGGGGATCGCCAGTTCGTCGACATCCTCTCGATGGTCGCCGTTTACGGGCTCGATGCGGTCGCGGCGGCCTGTGCCGCATCCCTCGAGGAGCAAGTCGCCGGGAGCGCCCACGTGATCAACCTCCTGCACCGGGCCCATGACCCGGTGCGTCCGCCGCCGCTGCAGGTGCCCGACGCCTTGAAGCTCACCGTGGAACCGGCCGCCAACTGCGACCGCTACGACCGGCTGTTGCGGTCCCGTCCGACCCTCACCGTCCTCACTCCACCGAAGGAGAACCTCGATGCAAGCCCAACTGATCGAACAACTGAAGACCCTGCGCCTGCGCGGCATGGCGAGTGCGCTGGAGGAGAGCTTGACCGCCTTGAGCCAGAAGAAGCTCGCTCCGACCCATTGGCTGGGGCAGCTGCTCACAGCTGAGATCGCCGATCGCCAGGCGCGCTCCTACCAGTACCAGCTGCGCCTCGCCAACTTCCCCGTCCCGCGCGACCTCGATAGCTTCAACTTCCGCGAGTCGGTGGTCAGCGAGACGCAGATCCGCCAGCTCTACACCGGGGAGTACCTCAACACCGCCCGCAATATCGTGTTCGTCGGCGGCACCGGTACCGGCAAGACACATCTGTCCACGGCGCTCGCTCGGCACGCGATCCAGGAGGGTAAGCGAGCGCGCTTCTTCAGCGTCGTCGACCTCGTCAACCAGCTCGATGCCGAAAAACGCGAGGGCAAAGCCGGCCGCCTCGCCACGCGCCTCCTCTACCAGGACGTCATCGTCCTCGATGAGCTCGGCTACTTGCCCTTCTCCCACGACGGCGGCGCGCTGCTCTTCCACCTGATCAGTAAGCTCTACGAGCGCGTCTCGCTGATCGTCACCACCAACCTCGCCTTCGGCGAATGGAGTGGTGTGTTCGGGGATCCGAAGATGACCACCGCGCTCCTCGATCGGCTCACACACCGTTGTGACATCGTCGAGACCGGTAATGAGAGCTTTCGTCTGAAGAACCGCAGCTGACGGGAAATGCCCGGTGTCGAGATGGCGGCCACCCCTCCGATCGCCGCTCCTGAGCCTTCCTATGCGCTCGCTCCCCGCCCACCTCATCAACAAAAGTGCTTCTGCCCGGCCTTCGGCCGGTCAGACCGCACTGCGGTTGAAACCGATGGAAGGAGAGCTCAGATCAAGAAAAGAGCGGAGAATCCCTGATCAATCTTCGACGCTGGTTGCTGGTCCACATTGGATGCACGTTGACAGATTGATACAAATAAAGCACACCGGATGGTCACGATAGACGCCTAACGGTGAAGCTGAGGGGCCGCGCAGAAGCGCCAGCCATTGGCGCCGAGGGCGCACAATTTCCTGGCGCCCGAGGCGACAACCCAGAAGCGCCTCACGGACCCCTCCAGCGATTGTTAGAGGACGCCCTCATCGGAGCTACTGTGCGCGCGCCCAATCGCGAGCGCAAACCGAAGCCGCCGGCGCTCGCTTCACCGAAGGCCTTACCGACGACCACCGCGCGCGCAGGGAATGATCCAATCGAAGGTTCCTGGCTCGAGCTCTTCGCAGATCGGATTCCGTTATCTCTCGATCATTCCTAGCGGCGGCCTCTAACGGTGAAGTTGAGGGGCCGCACAGAAGCGCCCGATCGTGGCGCCGAGGGCGCACAATTTCCTAGCGCCCGAGGCGCCAAGCCACAAGCGCTTCACGGACCCCTCCAACGATTGTTAGAGCGCTGATCCACGACGGGATTTCCTCAGAGCAAAGAGTACCGCCCACACCAAGACGGCGTTAACTGCCACGCTGCCCAAGATCTCGAGGAAGCCGATCATGCGAAGCCCGACGCTAGTCGGCCAGAGCAAGCGCTCGACCACGGGTCCCGCGAGTAGGCTGCCGGGGAGCAGCAGAACAAGCTGGACGGTCCAGAGGAGCTGTCCGATTTGTGACGTGAGAAACAGACCATAGGTTGCAGCAGCGACCAGCGCTGTTGCTTCAAGCACTAGGAACACGCGCCAAACGAGACTGATGCGCGACACAATCAGCGCTCTAACGGTGAAGTTGAGGGGCCGCGCAGAAGCGCCAGCCTTTGGCGCCGAGGGCGCACAATTTCTCAGCGCCCGAGGCGACAACCCAGAAGCGCTTCACGGACCCCTCCAACGATTGTTAGACGCCCTTGGCTCCACGCTACGGCCCCATGCACTCGTGGGTGGGGTGGCGTGTGAAGACGATGTTGGCCCCATAGATAGCTCGAACTTGCTCGGTGATCGCTAGCTCGACTTTTTGGGTGTAATCGGTTGGGTGCCCATAGTGTTGGAACAAGGAGACCGTGCTGGCTCTTGTGTCTACAAGGACCGTAACGTCGTTGGGCAGCTCCCAGAGCTTCCAATTGGGCGCGGGCGGGGAATACCAGACTGTGCTTTCAGGCAAGCCGTGACCGGACGGTGGTGCGACGGGACCAGAGTACCCAAGCGGCTTTAGCGCCGTCGCGACGGTCTCGGCGAGAGGCGCCGATCCACCGGGATGAGCACCCTGGCCCATTGGCACAGCGCCGCTCGCGCGGTAGTGAAGCGGGCAAAGCACACAGGCGCTTATGCTGGCGCAGAGTGCCAGCGCAACTACGATTCCCCAGACGAGTCGAGCCGGAGTTGTCACGTCAAATCTCGCGACGCTCTCACTGGGCGTCTAACGGTGAAGTTGAGGGGCCGCACGACCGCGTCGGGCAAGCGCCGCGGGCGCACACTGTCCCCATGCGCCCGCGGCGCCAATCAGACCACGCATCACGGACCCCTCCAACGATTGTTAGGCGCTACTGTGGGCGATGTCATTTTAGGGTCTCACGGGATAGGCAGTTCCATAGTCTGCTGGAGTGCCCACGCGCCGCGCTCGAAAATAAAGAAGCGCTGCTCACAATAGGCATGAGGGTTTTGACACTTCGAGTACACGTAGGCGATGGCCCCATCCGATTCGATGTGTGTTACGTACCGCGACTGAACACCCATTGCGAGGTAAATCGCCTGGAACTGATCATCCCGGCCTGAGCCAACGACACGTAACCGCTTTCGGCGTGGGCACGCTTCACCAGGATTGCTCGTACAGACGGCAAGTAGCCTGAAGTTGCCCTCTGGCAAATGCCATCGCGGGAGCCAGACGGAGTGATTCTGTGCCGTGACAACGCCGCAGGCGGCTAGGAGCAAGAGCAACGCGGTGAGCCGAGCGACCACAGTGGCGCCTAACGGTGAAGTTGAGGGGCCGCACAGAGGCGCCAGCCCTTGGCGCCGAGGGCGCACAATCTCTCAGCGCCCGAGGCGACAAGCAGACCACGCCTCACGGACCCCTCCAACGATTGTTAGGCCGCCAAGGCAGACGAGCATCACCGTTCATTGACCTCAGCCCCAACCCGTAGCTCCCCCACGTCGTATCGGTGAACGGAGCCGCTGCCGCGCTCTACCGCATACCACCCCACCAGATTGCTGCAGATGCCCTCACAGTGTCTGTTGGAACGAATAGCAATTACGTACCAGTGATTGTCCTGCAAGGTGGAGAAATCGCAGAACCAACCGGCTTTGGTAGGAGCACTTTCCGGTAGGTTTTCCAATTTGGCGATGCGTTTTTGGGCGGCGTCAACTATTTCTTCCGGCCACGACTCTCATTCTTGCCGGTCTTTGGGCCTCATCATCGGTCCACCATAGGGCAGCCTGACGCCGAAGGCGTCAGAAGCTCTTGTTGATTCGAGCGCATCAAGGTCGTTCTGTGGCCGAGGCGTCGCGCTTGGCGAGAGCCGCACGTTGCTCAGCGGCTTCGGCTCGTACGCTGGGTCCGGTGAACTCCAGCACCGCGGCGTGATGCACGACCCGATCGATGGCAGCTGCAGTCGTCATCGGATCCTTGAAGATCTGGTCCCACTTGGAGAACACCAGGTTCGAGGTGATCATGACGCTCTTGCGCTCATAGCGCTCGGCCAGGAGGGCGAAGAGCACTTCCATCTCCGCCCGATCGTGCTGGACGTAGCCGATGTCATCGAGCGCGAGACACTCGAAGCTGTCCAGGCGCTTGAGCTCACGGGCGAGCCGGAGATTGCGCTTGGCATCGAGCAGCCGCTCAACGAGGCTTGCGACCGAGGTGAACAGGACCGGATGGCCGCGTTCGACCAGCGCGCGACCCAGTGCGGCCATGACGTGGGACTTGCCGGTCCGGGTCGCCCGATCAGGCAGACGTTGGTGGCGCCGGAGAGGAACTCCCCTCGCAGGAGCTGACGGATCTGCCCACGCAGCGGAGCTGCGTAGCGGTTCAGGTCCAGCGTCGCCAGGGTCTTCTCGCGTGGCAGCTTTGCGTCCTTGAGCAGCCGCGTCATGCGTCGATCGGCGCGATCGTTGGCTTCGAGCGTGACGAGCTCGGTGAGATAGCGAACGTGGCTCCAACCTTCGGCAGCGGCGCGCTGCGCCAACTCCACGTAGTGTTCGAGGAACGAGGGCAAGTGCATGGCCTTGAGCCGCAGCTCAAGCGTCGCATCCGCCGTGATCGTCGCGACGCTCACGCGCACACCGCTTCGTTCGTGCCGAGCAGCCGGTCGTAAATGGTCAGATCGGGCGCGGTAATGTTCAGGAACGGCACGCCCTCTGGCGTGCGCGGGCCGCGGACCTGGGCGCGCACTGCCTCATAGGTGGGAGTGGCGCCGGCGAGCAACAAGCGTGCGAGCACGGCACGAACGGCTTCTTCGCCATCGCTGGCAGCCAGGTGCAGGATCCGCACGTAATCGAGATCGGCCTGGTCGGATCCGCCGGCCAGGAGCGCATCGTAGCTGCGGCGGAACTCCAGGCTCGGGAAGAGCGCCTCCCGGAACACGTAGCGACGGAAGGCGCCGGGCTTGCGCACCAGAGCATGGATAATGTGGCGGTAGTCGATCCGGTGCGTATCACGGCCCACCAGGCGCTCCATGGTTGCAACACGCTCGCCTTTGTAGTCGAGTTCGACGATGTCGGCGTGCAGGCGCACCCGCAGCTGGCATCCGATCAGTCGCGAGGACACTGAGTAGGAGTGCTTGAGAACGCGCACCGCGCTCGCTCGGGAGACCGTTGCATACGACTCCCGGTACGCCGGCAGCGCTCGCACGGGTAGTGCTCGCAGGTGTGCGCGCTCTTCCTCGATCCGTGCGTGGCGAGTGGCGTTGCGCGCCTGCACGCAGCTCTCGAGGAACCCCTCATACGCCTCCTTCGAGACGAAGGCGCGCGAGCCGCGCAACCGCAAGCGCTGATCGATCGCGTTCTTGAGCCCGCCGTTCGCCGACTCGACGTCCCCGTTCTCATGCGCGTTGCCGGGAAAGTTGCGCGAGGCACGCAGCCCATAGTGATCGATCAACTCACGATACCGTTCGGTGAAGTCCCGCCCGCGGCTCTCCGCAAGCTCATGGGTTGCCGCCGAGAGGTTGTCGGTGCGGTGCTCGAGCGGTACGCCACCCAGGCGCCACAGCGCGCTCTGGACGCCTGCGCTCAAGGACTCGAAGCTCTCGCTCGGGCAGATCGATACCGCTTCCCAGTTCGAGTACGTCAGCACGAAGTGATACAGCAGGTGCGGGAAGGGCTGGCCGGCGATCATCACCTCCAGGCGCCGCATGTCCGTGAAGTCTGACTGCGCTTGTTCGCCCGGCGAGTGCGTCTGTGGGAAGAACACCTCTCGATCCGGCCCTGAGGTGACTCGCCACGCGAGCAACCGCCGCTGCAGCGTGCGCAGCTGGCCGACGCTGAAGCGGCCCGGATAGCGCTCGTTCAACTCCGTCCAGATCGTCTTCGCCTGCAGACCGCCGTCCTGGCGCAGCAGCGCCTCGATCTCAGGCCACACACCCTCAAAGGGATCGGGCCGCGTCCTCCACGTGTGGGGCACCTTCAGCTGCGAGGGCGCACGGCCTAAGCGCCCGTACTTGCGCGCGCTCCGCTCGCTCATCCCCGCCTTCGCCGCCGCCGTCACCTGGGGAATACCCTGCGTTAACAATGACATGAGCAACCTCACCTGTTCGTCTGTTACCACGCAGCCCCCTCTTGTGAGGGCTGAGTAGACCAGACCGTCGATGAGGCCCGTAGACCGGCAAATCTAATTGTCGTCGGCGCCGCTCAGGCCATCACGACCGACGACAACTACCGGCAAATCTAATTGTCGCCAGCCAGCGTTTCTTAAGAAGCGAGCAGGCGTCCTGCTGAGTCAATATTCCCGCAGGTGGAGCTGCGCGGGAGGGCGCCAGGGCGGTGATGCAGAGTAGCAGCGCGAAGGGGGACGACAAGCGCATTGGCGGCCTAACGGTGAAGTTGAGCGTCGCGCGGTCTTTGCGGCGCCGAGCGAAGGCACTTTATCCACAACTTCGACACGCAGCGGGCCTCACCGAAGCTGACCGCGCGAGCGCTCCAACGTTTGTTAGAGGTCGCCCCTATCGGAGCTACTGTGCGCGCGCGCATCACCGAGCACAAACCGAAGCCGCAGGCACCACGTTTGGCGGCGGCTTGTGCCGGCCACCACCGCGCGCGCACAAGGAGCGACGTCGATCGAAGGTTCTTTGCGCAAGCTCTTCGCAAGTCGGCGCTCTTGTCTTCTTGACCGTTCCTAGCGGCGGCCTCTAACGGTGAAGTTGAGCGTCGCGCGGTCTTTGCGGCGCCGAGCGAAGGCACTTTATCCACAACTTCGACACGCAGCGGGCCTCACCGAAGCTGACCGCGCGAGCGCTCCAACGTTTGTTAGAGGTCGCCCCTATCGGAGCTACTGTGCGCGCGCGCATCACCGAGCGCAAACCGAAGCCGCAAGCACCACGTTTGGCGTCGGCTTGTGCCGGCCACCACCGCGCGCGCACAAGGAGCGACGTCGATCGAAGGTTCTTTGCAAGAGCTCTTCGCAAGTCGGCGCTCTCGTCTTCTTGACCGTTCCTAGCGGCGGCCTCTAACGGTGAAGCTGAGGGGCCGCGCAGAAGCGCCAGCCCTTGGCGCCGAGGGCGCACAATTTCCTAGCGCCCGAGGCGACAACCCAGAAGCACCTCACGGACCCCTCCAGCGATTGTTAGACGGCAAACAGACCAAAGGTGCGGTGTCTCTGAAACGCATCGCGAACTCGCGCAAGTTGCGGACACTCAGCCTCTGGGGGTTCGGCCACTACCCAGAAGCGGCTATTGTCACCGAATGGCTCAATTACCAGAAAGGTCGTTCCATCCACCACAAACTCGCAAAAGTCGTCGCGGCCTGAGAGCTTGAAGCGGGCCTGCTGTCGCACGAGCTCGACACCTGCAATGGCGGCGACGATTCGCTGAGCTCCGGCGCGGCCAAGAAAGAGGCGGCTGACGCTAAAACCAGTAAGGAGGCCCGCGTCATTTCGGAGGTCGGATACCCTCATTTGCCGTCTAACGGTGAAGTTGAGGGGCCGCACAGAAGCGCCAGCCCTTGGCGCCGAGGGCGCACAATTTCTCAGCGCCCGAGGCGACAACCCAGAAGCGCCTCACGGACCCCTCCAACGATTGTTAGACGACTTTTGCAGCATGCGTTTAGATCTAGCGACTGCCCGTAGCATGAAGCAAGAACCGGCTCGCGATGCCAGCCGCGAGGATGCTACCCATTAGTACCCCGAAGTAGGCAGCCATGGTAATGCGCCTGCTCTCAGCGGAGAGAAACGGCGCCGCGATCTCCGGCGCTCGGGCATAGCGCTGCAAGGGCCTATACAGCGAGTAAAGGAGTATCCCCGAGGGCACCGTGACCCAGGGTATCCAGTCTTTAGTAGCAAGTAGCCGTGGGAAAATCGCTCCTACAAACACTAAGACCGCCAGCGTCGCGGGGATGCCGGTCGTGATCATGTACATCGTAATCGCATCGCGACAGGCCTCCGCGGGGCCGTTGCGGTATCTCCGGCCGAGTGTGTACCCGTAGAGCCGTGCAAACACATATTGACCGGTAGTCACGAGCTAGCTGCTTCAGGAGTCGCAGTCGTCTAACGGTGAAGCTGAGGGGCCGCGCAGAAGCGCCAGCCATTGGCGCCGAGGGCGCACAATTTCTCAGCGCCCGAGGCGCCAACACAGAAGCACCTCACGGACCCCTCCAGCGATTGTTAGAGGACGCCCTCATCGAAGTTACTGTGCGCGCGCGCATCACCGAGCGCAAACCGAAGCCCCAAGCACCACGTTTGGCGGCGGCTTGTGCCGGCCACCACCGCGCGCGCACAGGGAGCGACGTCGATCGAAGGTTCTTCGCACGAGCTCTTCGCAAGTCGGCGCTCTCGTCTTCTTGACCGTTTCTAGCGGCGGCCTCTAACGGTGAAGCTGAGGGGCCGCGCAGAAGCGCCAGCCATTGGCGCCGAGGGCGCACAATTTCTCAGCGCCCGAGGCGCCAACCAAGAAGCGCCTCACGGACCCCTCCAGCGATTGTTAGAGGACGCCCTCATCGAAGTTACTGTGCGCGCGCGCATCACCGAGCGCAAACCGAAGCCGCAGGCGCCGGCTTCGGCGATAACCTGTGCCGGCCACCACGGCGCGCGCACAAGGAGCAACGTCGATCGAAGGTTCTTTGCACGAGCTCTTCGCAAGTCGGCGTCTCGTCTTCTTGACCGTTCCTAGCGGCGGCCTCTAACGGTGAAGCTGAGGGGCCGCGCAGAAGCGCCGGCCATTGGCGCCGAGGGCGCACAATTGCTCGGCGCCCGGGCGCCAACACAGAAGCACCTCACGGACCCCTCCAGCGATTGTTAGAGGACGCCCTCATCGAAGCTACTGTGCGCGCGCCCAATTGCGAGCGCAAACCGAAGCCGCAGGCGCCGGCTCGGCCGGATAACCTTGCCGGCAACCACGGCGCGCGCACAAGGAGCGACGTCGATCGAAGGTTCTTTACGCGAGCTCTTCGCAAATAGATGCTCTCGTCTTCTTGAGCGTTCCTAGCGGCGGCCTCTAACGGTGAAGTTGAGGGGCCGGACGAGCGCCGGCCCTTGGCGCCGAGGGCGCACAATTTCCCAGCGCCCGAGGCGCCAAGCCACAGGCGCCTCACGGACCCCTCCAACGATTGTTAGACGGCACCATGAACGGGTGACACGCTGAAGTGACGACCACCGCGGCAAGCAGATCACCTGTGCGCAGGAAGCGACGCACCCTAATCGAATCGCAGTGGAAAGACCGTCCAACGACGCCTGCAAGACAGGGAACGCTATCGAGCTGGTGGCGAAGAGCTCCGAACCAGAGAGTTGAGCTGTCAGCGTAAGCAGTAGGCTCAGCTGCCGAAGACGACGGGAGCAACCGAGTCGCAAGAGTAAACGCCGGCAGCCGAAGCGGAGTACCGGCATCTGAGCCTGTCTGAGTGGTGCCCAGCGGCACCAGTTCTCGTGACGTCTAACGGTGAAGCTGAGGGGCCGCGCAGAAGCGCCAGCCATTGGCGCCGAGGGCGCACAATTTCTTAGCGCCCGAGGCGCCAACCCAGAAGCACCTCACGGACCCCTCCAGCGATTGTTAGAGGACGCCCTCATCGAAGCTACTGTGCGCGCGCCCAATACGAGCGCAAACCGAAGCCGCAGGCGCCGGTTTCCGGCGACCTGTGCCGGCCACCACCGCGCGCGCACAAGGAGCGACGTCGATCGAAGGTTCTTTGCGCGAGCTCTTCGCAAATAGGCGCTCTCGTCTTCTTGAGCGTTCCTAGCGGCGGCCTCTAACGGTGAAGTTGAGCGTCGCGCGGTCTTTGCGGCGCCGAGCGAAGGCACTTTATCCATAACTTCGACACGCAGCGTGCCTCACCGAAGCTGACCGCGCGAGCGCTCCAACGATTGTTAGAGGTCGCCCCCATCGAAGCTACTGTGCGCGCGCGCATCACCGAGCGCAAACCGAAGCCGCAAGCACCACGTTTGGCGGCGGCTTGTGCCGGCCACCACCGCGCGCGAACAAGGAGCGGCGTCGATCGAAGGTTCTTTGCGCGAGCTCTTCGCAAATCGGATTCTCGCCATCTCTTGATCATTCCTAGCGGCGTCCTCTAACGGTGAAGTTGAGGGGCCGCACAGAAGCGCCAGCCTCTGGCGCCGAGGGCGCACAATTTCTCAGCGCCCGAGGCGCCAAGCAAGAAGCGCCTCACGGACCCCTCCAACGATTGTTAGACGGCAAAGCCCTGCACATCACAATGCGATTCCAAAGACCACCATCAAAATCGCGAACGTGTAGTAATACAGCAGAAAAGCAATGATTGGAACGTAAAGCAGCAACGCGAGAACGCGGCGTGACAAAGCGATAGGAAGGCTCCAGACACACCAGGCCCCAATAAGGAGGGAAATCGCATGGGACGCAACGTCGCTCCAGGGATTGAAGCAAAACGTCCAGCGGGTAAAGAGGATGTAGATTGACTGCGCAGCAAAGGGCAGCAACGCGGCCGCCACCACGCGCCATGCAACGCCCCGCGATGCGGTTTCAGCCCGTGTCATGCCCGCTTTGCCGTCTAACGGTGAAGCTGAGCGGCCGCGCAGAAGCCTCGCGGGCGTTTCACTCGGTCTTCGCTCTTTGGGGCGCGCTAAGCGCCCTCCCTCACGACCTCTCACGGACCGCTCCAGCGATTGTTAGAAGTCACCCCACCGATCACCACTGTGCGCGTGCGGCGCTACCGCGGCAAGCGAAGGCACCCTACTCGAATGTTAAGCGCGCCCAGGCCTCGAGCAAAGAGGGCGTGGGGGTCAACCACGCATCGGCCTCGACGGAACGCACTCGGCGCGCGCCCCGAGCTCGAGCGCAACCACGCAACGCCGCACGCGCACACCTCGTAGGCGCTGAACGAAGACGCCTACAGGACAACTTAGTCAGTCAGCGCGAGCGCACCGCGGCGCCCATCGAAGGGCACTCCCAGCTCTTCGCAGCGCCGAATTTCCCTGAAGTGACTTCTAACGGTGAAGTTGAGGGGCCGCACAGAAGCGCCAGCCCTTGGCGCCGAGGGCGCACAATCTCTCAGCGCCCGAGGCGACAAGCCAGAAGCACATCACGGACCCCTCCAACGATTGTTAGACGCGCATGACCTACGCCTGCAAGCTTACGCAATGGAAGAAGTTAGCCAGAAAGACAAGGGCGACCACGCAGAAGAGCGACAGCTTGAAGGAGCCAGCGGATACGCCAGCGTCGCCACATGGCAAGTGATGAGAGAGTGAACCATGCAGCACGAATGGGGCGACATAGAGCCAAGTAACGGCAGCGTTCGATACCAACGGGGACGACGACCCGTCCGTAAGCGCGAGTGCTTCAGCGAAGGCTTCACGCTCGAGCTAGAACAGCCCGGACCGTCGCGGCAAGAATGGCGACGACCAGGAGCGCGTCAAAGTACGCAACTAGTCGATCAACACTACTTCGCCATGCATGCGGTCTAACGGTGAAGTTGAGGGGCCGCACAGAAGCGCCCGCCCTTGGCGCCGAGGGCGCACAATTTCTCAGCGCCCGAGGCGACAACCCAGAAGCGCTTCACGGACCCCTCCAACGATTGTTAGACGCCCTTGGCTCCACGCTACGGCCCCATGCACTCGTGGGTGGGGTGGCGTGTGAAGACGATGTTGGCCCCATAGATAGCTCGAACTTGCTCGGTGATCGCTAGCTCGACTTTTTGGGTGTAATCGGTTGGATGCCCATAGTGTTGGAACAAGGAGACCGTGCTGGCTCTTGTGTCTACAAGGACCGTAACGTCGTTGGGCAGCTCCCAGAGCTTCCAATTGGGCGCGGGCGGGGAATACCAGACTGTGCTTTCAGGCAAGCCGTGACCGGACGGTGGTGCGACGGGACCAGAGTACCCAAGCGGCTTTAGCGCCGTCGCGACGGTCTCGGCGAGAGGCGCCGATCCACCGGGATGAGCACCCTGGCCCATTGGCACAGCGCCGCTCGCGCGGTAGTGAAGCGGGCAAAGCACACAGGCGCTTATGCTGGCGCAGAGTGCCAGCGCAACTACGATTCCCCAGACGAGTCGAGCCGGAGTTGTCACGTCAAATCTCGCGACGCTCTCACTGGGCGTCTAACGGTGAAGTTGAGGGGCCGCACAGAAGCGCCAGTCCTTGGCGCCGAGGGCGCACAATTTCTTAGCGCCCGAGGCGCCAGACCACAGGCACATCACGGACCCCTCCAACGATGGTTAGGCGGACCGTTACCCGACCGAGCCTCCGTGTTCATGTCAGCGGAAGATAAAGAGGTGATGTCCCACCACATTATCGTAGCCGGCCGAGACAAGGCTTCCAAAGATGCTGTCGTCGTTGCAGTCGGTGCCCAAGGGGATGCAATTCACTTCGATTCGTGTGTACGAGGGCACTTTCAATGTGCGTTGCAGATGACTGGCTATATCGCTGCACGGCGTCACCACGGCCCTGACCCAACAGCGGTCCGGCGGGGTCTCGACCCCAATAATGACCGCTGTCGCGGGGCGTGCGTCGTGCGCGCATCCGCTCAAAGTGAGCGCCGACATCAGCACCGGCACGACGCTTAATGTGGCGCGCATCGGGTCCGCCTAACGGTGAAGCTGAGGGGCCGTGCAGAAGCGCCAGCCATTGGCGCCGAGGGCGCACAATTTCTTCGCGCCCGAGGCGCCAACCCAGAAGCACCTCACGGACCCCTCCAGCGATTGTTAGAGGTCGCCCCTATCGGAGCTACTGTGCGCGCGCGCATCACCGAGCGCAAACCGAAGCCGCAGGCACCATGTTTGCCGGCGGCTTGTGCCGGCCACCACCGCGCGCGCACAAGGAGCGACGTCGATCGAAGGTTCTTTGCGCGAGCTCTTCGCAAATAGGCGCTCTCGTCTTCTTGAGCGTTCCTAGCGGCGGCCTCTAACGGTGAAGTTGAGGGGCCGCGCAGAAGCGCCAGCCTCTGGCGCCGAGGGCGCACAATTTCTTAGCGCCCGAGGCGCCAAGCCAGAAGCGCCTCACGGACCCCTCCAACGATTGTTAGACGTCAGGCCCACGCGAGCGTCTCGATGCCAACCTGGTGATCATGAGTGGAACGCACCCCCAAATGATAACCGTCGCGACCGTCACCAGCGCAAAGGTTACGAGTGCCTCAGCGGCGAGGCTTGTAACGCCGGGATAAAGGGGCGATATGTGGGCGCCGTACTCGGAATGGATGGCCGCGACCGCAGAGGCGGCAAGCGCACCGAGCAGCGCGCCGATCACTGCTGGGCCGACAAGTTCTGGCGGACTGAAGCTGAAAGTGGCACTGCGCCGCTAAGCCTGGCGTCTAACGGTGAAGCTGAGGGGCCGCGCAGAAGCGCCAGCCATTGGCGCCGAGGGCGCACAATTTCTTAGCGCCCGAGGCGCCAACGCAGAAGCCTCTCACGGACCCCTCCAGCGATTGTTAGAGGCCACGTTGCCTTCGCAATCGCGCGTCACGAAACCATGCGCGCGCTGACGGTTCATAGAGTAGTGCTACGGCCGCATAAAACCAAAGATTCATGGCCAAAACCCACACACCGTTCATCAGCGAAGAGTGGAAGAGTTGCGGCAACGAGAGTACGAGCCGTGGAAGAGAAAGAATCGCGCCGACAACGTAGAGATGCCTGATCCAGCCGTAACCCATCGCGAGGAGTGCGATGAGCCCGACAGCAAGCAGTGTGACCACAACAGTGAGAGCCAGTAAGACGACTCCAATCTCTAGAGGTTCGAAAAAGAAGAAATTGATCAAGCCGATGGGAACCTGCAAAAGCAGCATTGCGAGAGACACCCAGACAGGTTTCGGCATCTCGTGATCGGTGGGAGCAATCGACGGCGCGGTATCTGTCATACGTGGCCTCTAACGGTGAAGTTGAGGGGCCGCACAGAAGCGCCAGCCCTTGGCGCCGAGGGCGCACAATCTCTCAGCGCCCGAGGCGCCAACGCGGAAGCGCTTCACGGACCCCTCCAACGATTGTTAGACCGCACATGCACTAGCCGCATCCCCTAGAAACCGGGTCCACCTTTCCGCTAGCGTCGTCAACAAGGATCCAAAAGCATCCATCCAGTACCACTGGTTTCGTGCTGAAAAACACGGACCAGGTTTTTCCTTTTTCAGTAACAGAACAGGTTGCGATGGGCGGCGTAAGCCTGCTCATGTCCACCTTACTGCGTTCCAAATACGCTAAGGCGATGCGGATTGCCGTTGCCTCCGAGAGCTTTGGAGCGGTGCAGGAAGCGGAGTCGGCGGGCGGCGCATTCGCGGCAGGGTCAGCGGCGATCAGTAGCGGTACGCCGCCGAGAGCCAGCACTGCGATGATCGTGGCACGGCGCTGCATGTGCGGTCTAACGGTGAAGTTGAGGGGCCGCACAGAAGCGCCAGCCCTTGGCGCCGAGGGCGCACAATTTCTCAGCGCCCGAGGCGCCAAGCAAGAAGCGCTTCACGGACCCCTCCAACGATTGTTAGACGGCATTGCCTTTAATTCGAGCATGTATCTCGACTAGCTTCGGTAGCACAGCCCGAAATTCGCGAACGAGATCATGGACGTCGCGAACAGGCCCCGCAAACCCGACGTCGTATACGCCCCATCGGTCGGGAGAAGGGGGGAGCACTTCGCGAGGCGCCTCAGAACCGATATGCCAGACGAGGCCAGCGCGAGATCCGTCAGGGGCCACAACGAAGGCGTCACCCCAATCGACGCCGTTAGGGTCGGTAAAGTTGGTAATTGCGCCAAGACACCAACCGTCGGTCTCGGCTTCAGGAACCAAGGGAAAGCCATGATAAGCAGGGGAACCGGCCGGTATCGCAATGAATGCGGGCAGGTTTGGGTCGGCAGACCGAGCCGCAGGATCGATGAGCACTCTGTGACCGCGTCTCATGCCGTCTAACGGTGAAGTTGAGGGGCCGCACAGAAGCGCCAGCTCTTGGCGCCGAGGGCGCACAATTTCTCAGCGCCCGAGGCGCCAAGCCAGAAGCGCCTCACGGACCCCTCCAACGATTGTTAGAGGGCAGCTCACCACAGGAACGCTCCTATAAAGATCGCTACGACAGGAAAAAGGACTGCCACAAAGCATAACAGCGACCTAATTCGTGCGGCGCTGAAGGAATATCCGGCGAGCCAGAGCGCAGCAATAAGACCTACGACCCCGAGAAGAACGAGGACCGCCATCTGCCGCTGGTGAGCAGCATGCTCGAGCATTGCGCTTGGGGCGGGATCACCGAGTTGAGCCAGAGTTCCGAACACGCACAGCGGCCAGCCGAGTATCACAAGGACAATTGCTAGGTTGGCGGCGTGCGATGGTTTCAAAGCTGCCCTCTAACGGTGAAGCTGAGGGGCCGCGCAGAAGCGCCAGCCATTGGCGCCGAGGGCGCACAATTTCTCAGCGCCCGAGGCGCCAACCAAGAAGCGCCTCACGGACCCCTCCAGCGATTGTTAGAGGACGCCCTCATCGAAGTTACTGTGCGCGCGCGCATCACCGAGCGCAAACCGAAGCCACAGGCACCACGTTTGCCGGCGGCTTGTGCCGACCACCACCGCGCGCGCACAAGGAGCGACGTCGATCGAAGGTTCTTTGCACGAGCTCTTCGCAAGTCGGCGTCTCGTCTTCTTGACCGTTCCTAGCGGCGGCCTCTAACGGTGAAGCTGAGGGGCCGCGCAGAAGCGCCAGCCATTGGCGCCGAGGGCGCACAATTTCTTGGCGCCCGAGGCGCCAACCAAGAAGCACCTCACGGACCCCTCCAGCGATTGTTAGAGGACGGCAACAGCCAGCCCGCCAGAGGAAACGGGATCGCGAGCGTGCCACCCGCCGCGGCGCCGTACTTAGCAAATAGCGGGACAGCCGAGGTGAGAACGGCACCGACGTCCCAAGCGGCGCCGGCGACCGCGCCCATCGATCCGCCGAGAGCGGCACCAGCCAAGACGCGGCTCAGGATGTTCAGGCGGTGCTTGTCGTTAAGGAGCCGCGCCGCGATTCCCCAAACGAGTCCGGTCGCTGCGGCGGGTATCAAGCAAAAGAAGTAGGCCCAGCCTGTGATGGCAGCGAGTGTCGCGGCGTCGGGCATTACCAGCTTCGAGGGGGCAAGGTAGTCATACACAAGAACGGAGCCCAGCCAAATGAGAACGCCAATCCCGGGCCCCATGAGCGCGAAAGCCAGAGTGGTGAGCCAAATTGAACGCGCGTGCACGGGCTGCCGTCCTCTAACGGTGAAGTTGAGGGGCCGGGCACCCACGCCGGACAGGCGACGCGGGCGCACACTGTCTTTCAGCGCCCCGCGGCGCCAAGCAGACCACGCATCACGGACCCCTCCAACGATTGTTAGACCGACCGCTGATGGTCATGGGTGAAACCAAGCGTAATAGCTGCCAACCACATGTCGCACCTCGAGGCCATCGGCAGAGAGCTCTCCCGATTGAGCGATCCAAGCGGCGCTGCGCTTATCCGGAGACAGCAAAATCTCACCGGTTGGATCATAGGCTACACCAGAGGCCAGGCTGCCGAATCCGTCGATGGCGATGACAGCAATGGGCGGGGTAACGCCCTTTGCACGTAACTGGCGCTCGAGCAATTGAAGATCATCGTGATACATCATGACTCGTAGAGCATCGACGACCTTTCGCGAGATCGTAGATCTCGGGAAAGGTAGAGAAATCATCAGGAAGAGTGCCAAGAGAACTATGAGCATGGTTCGTCCGTCGATCAGATGCTGCAGCAATCCAAGGCGTTCGAGCAGTCCCATGAGCGCCAGCAGAAGAAGCGCGAGCGCTATTGACCAGACAGGATGGAATAGCGGCGAGAGGAGATAGAGCCAGCCATAAGGCAGGGCCAGCAGAGTGACCCATGCTGTAAAAAGCACGAGGCCAACGAGCACCGGGACAATGAAGACGGTGAGGGACCTCGTCTCGCGGGCGCCAGAGTTCACTACGGACTACCCCGGGTCGGTCTAACGGTGAAGTTGAGGGGCCGCGCAGAAGCGCCAGCCGTTGGCGCCGAGGGCGCACAATTTCCTAGCGCCCGAGGCGCCAACCCAGAGGCGCTTCACGGACCCCTCCAACGATTGTTAGGCGGCTTCATGGGGCACTCACCTCGCGGCCCTGGCAACCGGATACCTAATCGTCACTTCGCCGCTGGTATTCGTAAGACCATCAGGGACGATTGGAATGAAAACGCGCAGCTCTTTAGCATGTCGAGGCACGGTTAGCTGATCCGTTAGAGACGCGACTCCTTCGGAATCAGCAACGTCGTAGTGTGTCTGGGGCCTATCGGGATTGGCGTTGGCGTTCTTTTCGTCTTGGAACACGAGAACAATCACTCCGTGCTTCGCGATCGACATTGTGTACGACACAGTCGCCTTGAAGTGCAGCGTGTCACCTGCAACCAAAGGCGTACCCGGAGCAGGATCTACGGACACCAACGAAATGGAGTACCCCTCGGCTCGAGGGGCATTGAATACCCAAGGAAGGTCGTCAGCACCCAGGGTCGCGCTCGAGAAAATCGCGAATGGGACACAGAGAAGAACCAAGACCCGGCGCTTCATGTGGCACTGTCCTTTCTTAAAGCCGCCTAACGGTGAAGTTGAGGGGCCGCACGGAAGCGCTCGATCATGGCGCCGAGGGCGCACAATTTCCTAGCGCCCGAGGCGCCAGACCACAGGCACATCACGGACCCCTCCAACGATGGTTAGAAGTCGAATGCATGAGGACGCTAAATCACCCACCGCGGCACCCGACCTCGGTAGGCGTCCCACTCTGATCCGAAGCGGCGGGCCGCCCACGGCTCCTCAAACAGGACAACGCGAAGATGGAACCCGATCATGACGAGCAGCGAGTAAATGGTCAGCGTGCGCGAACCCCAGAGAGTGCACCAGCCCGCAAGAATAGTAACAACGCCAATGTACATCGGGTTTCGGGAAGTTCGGTACGGACCGCTCGTAACCAAATGCTTAGGCGGATCCCACGGCGCCAACGTACCGCGCCCGGAAACGTAGAATTCGCGCACGCACCATAACAGCAGAAGCGTGCCCAGAAACATCAACCCCGCCGCCGGCACCAAATACCGCACGGGGCCGCCCGCCGACGTACCGATCCATATGGGTAAGGCAAAAGCGACGACCGCTGGGAGGGCTAGAAACGCCGCAAGTGCGCGAAGCAATAGCATTCGACTTCTAACGGTGAAGTTGAGGGGCCGCGCAGGAGAGCCGGCCAGGCGACGCGGGCGCACACTGTCCCCAGGCGCCCGCGGCGACAAGCCGCAGGCGCATCACGGACCCCTCCAACGATTGTTAGAGCGCACCCCAAACCTCACGACAGCTGTCACTGCAATGGGCCCTTTCGTAGGATGAATTCACCTGCATAAATGAAGGCCAACGTCTGAGCGCCAAATACGAACAGTAACAATGGTCGCCAGATTGGACCAAAAGCGCCTAGCAGAAGGGCTGCCACCACCAAGGAAATCAGCGCGATCGAAATGATGTACCAGAGTACGCCGCCGTCTTGGCTCATTACAACCTTGCGGCTGTGGAGCGCCGAGACCAAGTACGGAATCCAGGTCGGCGCGGTGATCGCAATGAGAGCCTCTGACGCGCCGAATCGCCAGTACGCGAACCGTCTGAAGTCAATTGCGCTGATGTAAATCAGGGCAACGGCGCTTCCTAGTATCAAGTGCACCCATGTAACGGCCCTTCGATTTGATAGGCGCCGCTGCATTAGCAGCGACGTGTGCGCTGCGTCCCCGCCAACGTCGACATCACTCATGAGTCAGACCCTGGGGCGGGTGCGCTCTAACGGTGAAGCTGAGGGGCCGCGCAGAAGCGCCAGCCATTGGCGCCGAGGGCGCACAATCTCCCAGCGCCCGAGGCGCCAACCCAGAAGCACCTCACGGACCCCTCCAGCGATTGTTAGAGGGCAGCCGCCGAAAGAGCAACACCAACAAGGGCAGCACAAGCAGGAGCTTGAGATTGTCGAAGGCGGTAATGACTTGGTCCCGGGGGGACGATGTTGCAAAAGCTTGGACAAGCCCGGGAAGCGAAATCCATGTGAGGAGAGCCGCCGTGATGCCCAGCGCCACCCACACACCGCGGCGCCCGTAGAAATGCGCGACAAAGAAGGCGAACGGAATTGAGGCCGCCAGGAGCGCTGTGGTGTGAGCGAGCTGCATCCAGGTCAAAACCCCACTGACGCGAGTGGGGAATAGCCCGGCCCATTGAGAGGGCTCCGGGAGTGCCATTGCGTAGCCGATGGTCCAAGTGAGGATGTTGCTGTAAAGCAAGAGCAGTGCGATAGAAGTGGCGACTACAACCAGGGTGGTGCGCATCGCGGCTGACCTCTAACGGTGAAGTTGAGGGGCCGCACAGAAGCGCCGGATCATGGCGCCGAGGGCGCAAAATTTCTTAGCGCCCGAGGCGACAACCAACAAGCGCCTCACGGACCCCTCCAACGATTGTTAGGGGCCGCGTCCGGCGTTTCCCCACGAACGATCGTGTCGAGCACCGTAGAGACCTCGGTTGTGAGGTCGGGTGGAGCAGCGTTACACGCCCGAATCTCATGGGGCGAGGCTTTTGCAGAAAACACGATGATCTGTGTACCAACGTCGGTGCGCGGGTAGGAGTCTTCGATGTTACGCGATTGGGTCCAGCCGAAGATAATGTCATCCGGATGGAGGGAGCCCTTCCACGACTTCAAAACGCGGAGCTTCAGAAGTTTCCCTGGCAAAGCGCCCTTCCGGAGTTCATAAGGCCAGGGCACAGGCCCATCACGTGCGTCTGTGATTTCCACAAGAACAACAGTCTGAGCTCCCGAGTAGCGATCACTGATAGAGACAGAGGCGCACTTGGCGATCGCTGCGCCTGCGGCCAAAATGCTCGCGGATGCCAACAACGAGGCGACGAGTCTCACGCGGTCCCTAACGGCGAAGCTGAGCGGCCGCGCAGAAGCCTGCGCGGGCGCTTCATTCGGTCTTCGCTCTTCGGGCGCGCTAAGCGCCCTCCCTCACGACCTATCACGGACCGCTCCAGCGATTGTTAGAGGACGCCCCCATCGAAGCTACTGTGCGCGCGCCTATTAGCGAGCGCAAACCGAAGCCGCAGGCGGCGGCTTCGGCGATAACCTGTGCCGGCCACCACGGCGCACGCACAAGGAGCAACGTCGATCGAAGGTTCTTTGCGCGAGCTCTTCGCAAATAGGTGCTCTCGTCTTCTTGAGCGGTCCTAGCGGCGGCCTCTAACGGTGAAGTTGAGCGTCGCGCGGTCTTTGCGGCGCCGAGCGAAGGCACTTTATCCATAACTTCGACACGCAGCGTGCCTCACCGAAGCTGACCGCGCGAGCGCTCCAACGATTGTTAGAGGTCGCCCCCATCGAAGCTACTGTGCGCGCGCGCATCACCGAGCGCAAACCGAAGCCGCAGGCACCACGTTTGGCGGCGGCTTGTGCCGGCCACCACCGCGCGCGAACAAGGAGCGGCGTCGATCGAAGGTTCTTTGCGCGAGCTCTTCGCAGATCGGATTCCGCCATCTCTCGATCATTCCTAGCGGCGTCCTCTAACGGTGAAGTTGAGGGGCCGCGCCGAAGCGCCAGCCCTTGGCGCCGAGGGCGCACAATTTCTTAGCGCCCGAGGCGACAAGCCAGAAGCGCCTCACGGACCCCTCCAACGATTGTTAGGCGGACGCACGATGCTGCACCCACACGGTCTCGCCAGGGTGATGCTCCACTATCGTCTCGAGCGCTTCATCAACGACGTCGCGCGGCGCGTCGATAAGGGGATAGATGAAACGACTCACTTTAACGCCTTCGCGGCCATAACGGTCGTACTCGGCATCGGTCACCGCGTCGGATCCAAGCCATACAGCGCAACCAAGGCGCTTTCCGAGTTCGAGGGCCTCGCGCGCTGCGGCGGAATCAAGGGGGAATAGCACCATCGGGAGTTCCTATGTCGGTTCCGTGAACGATAAGAGGCGCCAAGACGTCGTGAGTGCGGTCCGCCTAACGGTGAAGTTGAGGGGCCGGGCAACCACGCCGGCCTGGCGACGCGGGCGCACAATGTCTTCCAGCGCCCGCGGAGCCTAACCACAGGCGCATCACGGCCCCCTCCAACGATTGTTAGAAGCCATGCTTGGCACTGAGAGAAATACCCGAAGCGCCATTTCGGGCGAAGCATAGCGCTCCACATTCCGAAGCGGTGAGCGGCCCTCGCTGTGCCCGACTATAAGAGTCGCAAACGTGTCGTCCACCGCCAAGGCCGCGGTTCCGCGCCGCGCAAATACCTGCGCCTTGGTGCGGAGTTGCCCCGAGACAGCCTCCTGGCTATGCACGGACGTTAGGTACGGCCTTAAGCGGGCGAGTTGGCCCTTGGTAAGGTGTACTCCTGCTTCGTCAAGCAGGAAGCCGAGCTCAACGTACTCGAGGGAGTCGATCGTGCGGCGAGCCCGGCGCATGGCTTCTAACGGTGAAGTTGAGGGGCCGCGCAGAAGCGCCTACCAGTGGCGCCGAGGGCGCACAATTTCTTAGCGCCCGAGGCGCCAAACAAGAAGCCCCTCACGGACCCCTCCAACGATTGTTAGACGGCATATCTGGACACCAGAGCGCCGAGATCATCTCGGTACTCGAGGAACGCCGCGTCTTCGTCGCCGAATGCGTCGCTATCTGGCGAAACCTGCTCAAGTAGGAGGGCCTGACGCTCATCTCTGTCCTGCGGCGGTAGGCCACCGGGAAACTTGCCGGCGGCGGCGCGAACAATCGCAGCCGTATGGGCCGCTCCGATCGCGTTCAACGCGTCGATAGTCTCCTTGGTTCTGTCGCCGGCAGAGTTGAAAAAGAACTGGTCGAAACCACCGTTGTTTATCTCCGCTTCCAGAGCCTCGATCAGTGCGCGAACGACAGCAGCGTCCACAGTGCCTCCCTATGCCGTCTAACGGTGAAGTTGAGCGTCGCGCGGTCTTTGCGGCGCCGAGCGAAGGCACTTTATCCATAACCTCGACACGCAGCGGGCCTCACCGAAGCTGACCGCGCGAGCGCTCCAACGATTGTTAGAGGTCGCCCCCATCGAAGCTACTGTGCGCGCGCGCATCACCGAGCGCAAACCGAAGCCGCAGGCACCACGTTTGGCGGCGGCTTGTGCCGGCCACCACCGCGCGCGCACAAGGAGCGACGTCGATCGAAGGTTCTTTGCGCGAGGTCTTCGCAGATCGGATTCCGCCATCTCTCGATCATTCCTAGCGGCGGCCTCTAACGGTGAAGTTGAGGGGCCGGCTGAGGCGCTAGGCCGCGCTCAGGTCCAACGAAGCTCATCGGTCGCTCCCCAAGCGGCCGACCCTTGGCGCCGAGGGCGCACAATTTTTTAGCGCCCGAGGCGACAACCCAGAAGCGCCTCACGGACCCCTCCAACGATTGTTAGACGGCATCATTTCTGTCCTTGCCAGAACGCAGTGCTGAGTCGATCGTGATCAAATCCGAGGATCAGCAGCCATGGACCGCCGGTAGTCACGGTGACCGACACCGTTCCGTCGTGATTATCAGTTGGTGGCGGTAGCGGTGCCGGCGCCGGCCCGTACGTGAAGGACCAGCACTGCGCAGCGTGACATTCGAGAGGCGGGTAGTACGGCGCACGCTTATCCGGCGGGCCAAGGGCATCTCGGACAGTGGCCGTTGGAAGGCCAGCCAACGCCTTCAGATCCACATCAGGCGGAGCAGGCCGGCTACCAGGCGACGATGCCCGAGCGCTCGAGAAATAGGTGGCCAAAGCACCGAGCGAGGTTTGAGCGTCGGAGCCCGCAGACGTCATTGGCTTGGCAAATGCCATGACTAGCAGGAGTCCGATAGAGGCGGAGGCGCGCTCCATGATGCCGTCTAACGGTGAAGTTGAGGGGCCGCACAGAAGCGCCGGCCCTTGGCGCCGAGGGCGCACAATTTCTCAGCGCCCAAGGCGCCAAGCAAGAAGCCCATCACGGACCCCTCCAACGATTGTTAGACGTGCCCGTCACGATTGCCTACGTATCGCTGCGCGACGTAACAACAATATCCCGTCAGCAAGAACATGATCGCAGCTGGAACGAAGGTTAGCACTGCCCTAAGGGGTGGCATCCCTCTGAGATAGGTCATAAGAAAGCCGCTCGCCGCCTGACCGCCAACGATCCATACCCACCGCAACGTCAGCAGTATCGCAAAGGCGTAGACGAGAAACTTGGACCAGCGCTGTAACGTGATGGCCCCGGCAGCAGCCACTAGAAGCGCGACCCCGACCGCGACCAGAGACCAATAACGCGTGGGCAGCGCCCAAGTAAGGATCCAAATCCCGTAGGCACCGAGAAGCGCTGCTGCCACTGAAGTATGAACGCGGGCCCTGAGCGACACGGAGGCGGCTCCCCGGGCGCGTCTAACGGTGAAGTTGAGGGGCCGCACAGAAGCGCCGGCCCTTGGCGCCGAGGGCGCACAATTTCTCAGCGCCCGAGGCGCCAAGCAAGAAGCGCATCACGGACCCCTCCAACGATTGTTATGCGCCGCCATTAGCGGTGACAGTCTGCTGTGACCCATACGCTTCCCAGGTCCCTGTGCGCCGTCCAGTGATCGCTATCCTTTGTGAATGTAGCGGAAAGACCGTCACATCGGGATGCCTGGCAGTAGAGCAGCTGTCCGGCCGAATCCTCGAACCAGTACGTGTCGTGTTCCGTGGCGTCCGCGAAGTTCGGGTTCGTCGCGTTGAGCAGTGCGATCAGCTGCCCGGAATTTTCGGGAGGCGATCGAAGTTTCCAACCGGAGCCAACGCCGGGGCATGTAGCAGGGTCACCGCCATGCTGCGGTGTGTGAGCGCATGCGCCTAGCAAAGCCACCAGCGCCAGGGGTTTAAGGCGCATAACGGTGAAGTTGAGGGGCCGCACAGAAGCGCCAGCCCTTGGCGCCGAGGGCGCACAATTTCTCAGCGCCCGAGGCGACAAGCAAGAGGCCCATCACGGACCCCTCCAACGATTGTTAGAGGTCAGCCCCATGGTGCTTTGCATAGGTGTCCAGGAGGCTACGGATCATCTTCTGGTACGGAACCTTCGAACGGGCGGCGTGGCGTTTGAAAAAGTCCACGCTGCGCTTGCTCAAAGAAATGGTGATCTTTACACCATCGTCGCGCAGTACCAACTGATCGGGTGGCGGCAGGAAATCCTTGACCACCTCCAGTCGGCCGAGAGCCTCATCCCGGTACTTTCGATTGTGCTTCATAAATCCTCTTGCCGCGGCGCCAATAACCGGCGCCGAAAATCCTAATGACCTCACCACGGTACGTGAAACGTACAGTCAGCACGCCGCCGCCAGTCTCTCCGAAGCAATAGAATCGGGGTTCGCCTTTGCTGTGAGAGAGATCCCTGGCGATCACACGCGCTGGATCCAGGAATGCAAGCTGCGCGTCGGCAAACGCCACGCCGTGCTTACGCTGGTTCAGCACGTCCTTGGCCGGGTCCCACTCGAAGCTTGGGCTCACCGGCAAAAGTATAGCTGACGTATGGGACTCACGCCATACGTGGGTATGGGCGATGGCTTGGGCTGACCTCTAACGGTGAAGTTGAGGGGCCGCACAGAAGCGCCGGGTCATGGCGCCGAGGGCGCATAATTTCTCAGCGCCCGAGGCGCCAAGCAAGAAGCCCTTCACGGACCCCTCCAACGATTGTTAGACGGACGGCTGGCGAAGCGAAAACCAACACCGATTCCGATGAGCACGCCTGCGACAGACATCGCCAGCGGCCCAAGAATCACGAGGTCCCAAAGTACAGCTGACCGAATGTCTCCGCTCGGTGGCGGCCCGTGTGCAATCGCAGTGCCACTGAGCATTGGGATCAACACGGCTATGAGGAGGGCATTTGCGGCAACCAGCCCGATGGTACCCCACAACCACATACGCCAAGCGAAGGGCACCAAGTTGCGGAGCCCAGAGAAAACGCAAGTCGCCAAGGTGGAAAGGGCACCGACCACCGTAAGGATTAAGAGAACCAGGAGCGAGGAACCGAACGGCACGAGAACACTCCGGTCCGTCTAACGGTGAAGTTGAGGGGCCGCACAGAAGCCCCAGCCCTTGGCGCCGAGGGCGCACAATTTCTCAGCGCCCGAGGCGCCAAGCAAGAAGCCCATCACGGACCCCTCCAACGATTGTTAGCCGCCACCACATCGTACTCCGCGGCAAGTCTCGTGAACCTTCAAAGCGAGATTGGTCATCCCACATTGTGCCTGCAACGCACGGTCGACCTCACTGAACACCGGATGTAATTGGTCAATTACGTCTTGGGGCGGCTTCCGGTTAATGTCGATGAAGTCGTGGAAGTAATCGGCGCGCCCTTGATATGAAACCGAAATGAAGAAGCTGCTGTGGATGCCGTGATACTCGTAGAAGAATCGATGGATCTCTTCGGGTTTTTCGACGCCATGGAGGGTAAGAGGGCGGCTTCCGGCTTCGACGCGGGAAGAAACGTTGGTTATCCCGGGTATGGCAGTGATCGCGTTAACTACGCACAAGTCTGACGGCACAGGCGAGACATCCTGGGCGGAGTGAAATACCCCGTAGAAAATGTCGCAGCTCGAGCAGGACATTGCGACCAGCAGAGCGGCGACGTAACGCATTGTGGCGGCTAACGGTGAAGCTGAGGGGCCGCGCAGAAGCGCCAGCCATTGGCGCCGAGGGCGCACAATCTCCCAGCGCCCGAGGCGCCAACCCAGAAGCACCTCACGGACCCCTCCAGCGATTGTTAGAGGGCAGCCGCCGAAAGAGCAACACCAACAAGGGCAGCACAAGCAGGAGCTTGAGATTGTCGAAGGCGGTAATGACTTGGTCCCGGGGGGACGATGTTGCAAAAGCTTGGACAAACCCGGGAAGCGAAATCCATGTGAGGAGAGCCGCCGTGATGCCCAGCGCCACCCACACACCGCGGCGCCCGTAGAAATGCGCGAAAAAGAAGGCGAACGGAATTGAGGCCGCCAGGAGCGCTGTGGTGTGAGCGAGCTGCATCCAGGTCAAAACCCCACTGACGCGAGTGGGGAATAGCCCGGCCCATTGAGAGGGCTCCGGGAGTGCCATTGCGTAGCCGATGGTCCAAACGAGGATGTTGCTGTAAAGCCAGAGCAGTGCGATGGAAGTGGCGACTACAACCAGGGTGGTGCGCATCGCGGCTGACCTCTAACGGTGAAGCTGAGGGGCCGCGCAGAAGCGCCAGCCATTGGCGCCGAGGGCGCACAATTTCTTAGCGCCCGAGGCGACAACCCAGAAGCGCCTCACGGACCCCTCCAGCGATTGTTAGAGGACGCCCTCATCGAAGCTACTGTGCGCGCGCCCAATTGTGAGCGCAAACCGAAGCCGCAGGCGCCGGCTGCAGCGATAACCTGTGCCGGCCACCACGGCGCGCGCACAAGGAGCGACGTCGATCGAAGGTTCTTGGTGCGAGCTCTTCGCAAATAGGTGCTCTCGTCTTCTTGAGCGGTCCTAGCGGCGGCCTCTAACGGTGAAGCTGAGGGGCCGCGCAGAAGCGCCAGCCCTTGGCGCCGAGGGCGCACAATTTCTCAGCGCCCGAGGCGCCAAGCCAGAAGCACCTCACGGACCCCTCCAGCGATTGTTAGAGGACGCCCCCATCGAAGCTACTGTGCGCGCGCCTATTAGCGAGCGCAAACCGAAGCCGCAGGCGGCGGCTTCGGCGATAACCTGTGCCGGCCACCACGGCGCACGCACAAGGAGCAACGTCGATCGAAGGTTCTTTGCGCGAGCTCTTCGCAAATAGGTGCTCTCGTCTTCTTGACCGTTCCTAGCGGCGGCCTCTAACGGTGAAGCTGAGGGGCCGCACAGAAGCGTCGGCCCTTGGCGCCGAGGGCGCACAATTTCCTAGCGCCCGAGGCGACAACGCAGAAGCACCTCACGGACCCCTCCAGCGATTGTTAGAGGTCGCCCCCATCGAAGCTACTGTGCGCGCGCCCAATTGCGGGCGCAAACCGAAGCCGCGGGCGCTCGCTCGACTGGAGGCCCTAGCGACGACCACTGCCCGCGCAGGGAACGAGCTCGATCGAAGGTTCTTGGCTCGAGCTCTTCGCAGATCGGATTCCGCCATCTCTCGATCATTCCTAGCGGCGGCCTCTAACGGTGAAGTTGAGCGTCGCGCGGTCTTTGCGGCGCCGAGCGAAGGCACTTTATCCATAACCTCGACACGCAGCGGGCCTCACCGAAGCTGACCGCGCGAGCGCTCCAACGTTTGTTAGAGGTCGCCCCCATCGAAGCTACTGTGCGCGCGCGCATCACCGAGCGCAAACCGAAGCCGCAGGCACCACGTTTGGCGGCGGCTTGTGCCGGCCACCACCGCGCGCGCACAAGGAGCGACGTCGATCGAAGGTTCTTTGCGCGAGGTCTTCGCAGATCGGATTCCGCCATCTCTCGATCATTCCTATCGGCGGCCTCTAACGGTGAAGTTGAGGGGCCGCACAGAAGCGCCGGCCCTTGGCGCCGAGGGCGCACAATCTCTCAGCGCCCGAGGCGACAAGCCGCAGGCGCATCACGGACCCCTCCAACGATTGTTAGGAGTCGCGCTTGAACGCTGGACACGACAGGTCTCCTTCAACGCAGTTCATGAGCTTTGTGATGACGTCCAGTCGCTGGTTGGCGTAATCCGCAAGGCAAGCCGCGAGCGTCATTTCGTGGGCGGAGCCGCCTGCAACCCCACTGGCCTGAAAGGCACAAGCGGCCTCCCGATACGATACCCAGCGACGTTGTGAGTCATCAAAGGCCGCTCGCTGCGACGCATCTAGACGCTGTCGATACGTTGCCACGGCAGCAGTCAGCTTACTCTCGGCGTCGCGTAAAGACCGGACCGCATCACGAGTCAGCTCGAGTTGCGTTTGGGCATCCGCGGCAGAGCCCAGCCAGAGCGCTAGAGAGAGACAGCCGACGACGCTAAGCCGTTGCACTTGTGCGCGGCTCCTAACGGTGAAGTTGAGCGTCGCGCGGTCTTTGCGGCGCCGAGCGAAGGCACTTTATCCATAACCTCGACACGCAGCGGGCCTCACCGAAGCTGACCGCGCGAGCGCTCCAACGTTTGTTAGAGGTCGCCCCCATCGAAGCTACTGTGCGCGCGCGCATCACCGAGCGCAAACCGAAGCCGCAGGCACCACGTTTGGCGGCGGCTTGTGCCGGCCACCACCGCGCGCGCACAAGGAGCGACGTCGATCGAAGGTTCTTTGCGCGAGGTCTTCGCAGATCGGATTCCGCCATCTCTCGATCATTCCTATCGGCGGCCTCTAACGGCGAAGCTGAGCGGCCGCGCAGAAGCCTCGCGGGCGCTTCATTCGGTCTTCGCTCTTCGGGCGCGCTAAGCGCCCTCCCTCACGACCTATCACGGACCGCTCCAGCGATTGTTAGAAGTCACCCTTCAAATCACCACTGTGCGCGTGCGGCGCTACCGCGGCAAGCAAAGGCACCTTCCTCGAATGTTAAGCGCGCCCAGGCCTCGAACAAAGAGGGCGTGGGGGTCAACCACGCATCGGCCCCGAGGGAACGCACTCGGCGCGCGCCCCGAGCTCGAGCGCAACCACAGAACGCCGCACGCGCACACTTCGTAGGCGTTGAACGAAGACGCCTACAGGACAACCGAGTCAGTCAGCGCCGGCACAGCGCGGAGCCGATCGAAGGGCACTCCCAGCTCTTCGTAGCGCCGAATTTCCCTGAAGTGACTTCTAACGGTGAAGCTGAGGGGCCGCGCAGAAGCGCCAGCCATTGGCGCCGAGGGCGCACAATTTCTTAGCGCCCGAGGCGCCAACCAAGAAGCACCTCACGGACCCCTCCAGCGATTGTTAGAGGTCGCCCTCATCGAAGCCACTGTGCGCGCGCGCATCACCGAGCGCAAACCGAAGCCGCAAGCACCACGTTTGGCGGCGGCTTGTGCCAGGCACCACCGCGCGCGCACAAGGAGCGACGTCGATCGAAGGTTCTTTGCGCGAGCTCTGCGCAAATAGGTGCTCTCGGCTTCTTGACCGCTCCTAGCGGCGGCCTCTAACGGTGAAGTTGAGCGTCGCGCGGTCTTTGCGGCGCCGAGCGAAGGCACTTTATCCACAACTTCGACACGCAGCGGGCCTCACCGAAGCTGACCGCGCGAGCGCTCCAACGTTTGTTAGAGGTCGCCCCTATCGGAGCTACTGTGCGCGCGCGCATCACCGAGCGCAAACCGAAGCCGCAGGCACCACGCGTGGCGGCGGCTTGTGCCGGCCACCACCGCGCGCGCACAAGGAGCGACGTCGATCGAAGGTTCTTTGCGCAAGCTCTTCGCAAGTCGGCGCTCTTGTCTTCTTGACCGTTCCTAGCGGCGGCCTCTAACGGTGAAGTTGAGCGTCGCGCGGTCTTTGCGGCGCCGAGCGAAGGCACTTTATCCACAACTTCGACACGCAGCGGGCCTCACCGAAGCTGACCGCGCGAGCGCTCCAACGTTTGTTAGAGGTCGCCCCTATCGGAGCTACTGTGCGCGCGCGCATCACCGAGCGCAAACCGAAGCCGCAAGCACCACGTTTGGCGTCGGCTTGTGCCGGCCACCACCGCGCGCGCACAAGGAGCGACGTCGATCGAAGGTTCTTTGCAAGAGCTCTTCGCAAGTCGGCGCTCTCGTCTTCTTGACCGTTCCTAGCGGCGGCCTCTAACGGTGAAGTTGAGCGTCGCACGGTCTTGGCGGCGCCGAGCGAAGGCACTTTATCCATAACTTCGACACGCAGCGGGCCTCACCGAAGCTGACCGCGCGAGCGCTCCAACGTTTGTTAGAGGTCGCCCCTATCGGAACTACTGTGCGCGCGCGCATCACCGAGCGCAAACCGAAGCCGCACGCACCACGTTTGGCGGCGGCTTGTGCCGGCCACCACCGCGCGCGCACAAGTAGCAACGTCGATCGAAGGTTCTTTGGGCGAGCTCTTCGCAAGTCGGCGCTCTCGTCTTCTTGACCGTTCCTAGCGGCGACCTCTAACGGTGAAGCTGAGGGGCCGCGCAGAAGCGCCAGCCCTTGGCGCCGAGGGCGCACAATTTCTCAGCGCCCGAGGCGCCAACACAGAAGCACCTCACGGACCCCTCCAGCGATTGTTAGAGGACGCCCTCATCGAAGTTACTGTGCGCGCGCGCATCACCGAGCGCAAACCGAAGCCACAGGCACCACGTTTGCCGGTGGCTTGTGCCGAGCACCACCGCGCGCGCACAAGGAGCGACGTCGATCGAAGGTTCTTTGCACGAGCTCTTCGCAAGTCGGCGTCTCGTCTTCTTGACCGTTCCTAGCGGCGGCCTCTAACGGTGAAGCTGAGGGGCCGCGCAGAAGCGCCAGCCATTGGCGCCGAGGGCGCACAATTTCTTAGCGCCCGAGGCGCCAACCAAGAAGCACTTCACGGACCCCTCCAGCGATTGTTAGAGGACGCCCTCATCGAAGCTACTGTGCGCGCGCCTAATCGCGAGCGCAAACCGAAGCCCCAGGCGCTCGCTTCACCGAAGGCCTTGCCGACGACGACCGCGCGCGCAGGGAATGACCGCGATCGAAGGTTCTTTGCACGAGCCCTTCGCAAGTCGGCGTCTCGTCTTCTTGACCGTTCCTAGCGGCGGCCTCTAACGGTGAAGTTGAGGGGCCGCACAGAAGCGCCAGCCCCTGGCGCCGAGGGCGCACAATTCCTCAGCGCCCGAGGCGCCAAACCGAAAGCGCATCACGGACCCCTCCAACGATTGTTAGACGGACCATCGGTGTCGCGTGAAGTGTTGTGCGTCTGGAAGGTCCGACGTAAACGGAAAATTCCCATAGCAATAGAGCCGTATAGGCACGCGTTTAAAATGGGTGCGATGACCCAGCCCGGCGTCATTGAGGTTTCGGGAACCAGCCACGGCGGGCACGTAATATAAACAAGAATCCAAAACAAAGTGGTCCAGAAGGACTCGCGCGCGTTGAAAAGAATAAAGCCCAACACGCCCCAGAACACGGGAACCATGAAGCCGATGGCAGCCCACTTCAAACCTGTTGCACGGATAGACACGGCGGGACCGATGGGTCCGTCTAACGGTGAAGTTGAGGGGCCGCACAGAAGCGCCAGCCCTTGGCGCCGAGGGCGCACAATTTCTCAGCGCCCGAGGCGCCAAGCAAGAAGCCCCTCACGGACCCCTCCAACGATTGTTAGACGGGCGTGCCACTAGTCACCCTGAAACCAAAGGTAGAGGTGCAAGTCTGATGCGACCCGATTCGCCAAGGTAACCAGTGAGTCGAAGAGACCCGCGGTATGCTCATCAAGCTGGCTCCGGATCTCAGACAGTTCTCGAGCCAAAACCTCCGCCTGGCCGCGATTGAAAATCGTATTCCCGTACGGGTCTATGAAGCGAAGACAAACAGTACGAGAGGTATCGAACGTTAGGAGAAAGCGCGAAAGCAACCCCTGGGGGTCGTAGCAGTCAGCCAGCGGTTCACCGAACTCCGATCTGACTGAAGCGTTTACACCCATGACGGCACGCTCGTCTAACGGCGAAGCTGAGCGGCCGCGCAGAAGCCTCGCGGGCGCTTCATTCGGTCTTCGCTCTTCGGGCGCGCTAAGCGCCCTCCCTCACGACCTATCACGGACCGCTCCAGCGATTGTTAGAGGACGCCCCCATCGAAGCTACTGTGCGCGCGCCTATTAGCGAGCGCAAACCGAAGCCGCAGGCGGCGGCTTCGGCGATAACCTGTGCCGGCCACCACGGCGCACGCACAAGGAGCAACGTCGATCGAAGGTTCTTTGCGCGAGCTCTTCGCAAATAGGTGCTCTCGTCTTCTTGAGCGGTCCTAGCGGCGGCCTCTAACGGTGAAGTTGAGGGGCCGCACAGAAGCGCCCGATCATGGCGCCGAGGGCGCACAATTTCCTAGCGCCCGAGGCGCCAAGCAAGAAGCGCCTCACGGACCCCTCCAACGATTGTTAGGCACCCGCATCAGTGCTTGCTCCGCAGGAGGGACAAAACTTCGTCCTAGCGAAGAGTCGTCCGCGATTGATCGTTGCACCGCAGCTTGAGCAGAACGTGTACCGGAAATAGACCATGAGAAGCGGAAGCGACATCGCCGCGACATACGGCCAGCCAAATTGAGGGTCGCGCGCTGGAAGCCATAAAAACGAAACTCCGAACAAGACGATTGTGGCGGGCCAAACGATTCGCTTCACTCGGGCATTGCGGCTGAACTGCACGAAGCAGAAACAGGCCCCCGATATTGCCAGCCCAATTAGGACGTACGGCGGGATCCCCATAGAACTCGGCGCTGACATACGTGCGGGTGCCTAACGGTGAAGTTGAGGGGCCGCACAGAAGCGCCGGCCCTTGGCGCCGAGGGCGCACAATTTCCTAGCGCCCGAGGCGCCAAGCCAGAAGCGCCTCACGGACCCCTCCAACGATTGTTAGGGGTCACGGGCGCCCCCTTTGGACCGACGCTCGGTTCTCGCCCGTGCGATTCGCTGAATGACCAGGACGACAACGTAGAAGGCCGCCACAAGAAAGAATCCGTATTCCATGAGGAGATAAGGAGTGGCTTGGCGAAGCGTAACGTAGCCTAGGTTCTTAACGAAGTACTGCCCGTCGTGAACCACAACAGGGAAGTGGGCAAAGTTAAGGAATACAACGATCAGCATGACCCAAAGCAGCACAAGGGCAATCCGCTCTACGCGCGAGAGCCACGACATGCCACGCCACACTGCGATTGCCCGAGATAGCGGATGGGCCACCGTGACACCTAACGGCGAAGCTGAGCGGCCGCGCAGAAGCCTCGCGGGCGCTTCATTCGGTCTTCGCTCTTCGGGCGCGCTAAGCGCCCTCCCTCACGACCTATCACGGACCGCTCCAGCGATTGTTAGAAGTCACCCTTCAAATCACCACTGTGCGCGTGCGGCGCTACCGCGGCAAGCAAAGGCACCTTCCTCGAATGTTAAGCGCGCCCAGGCCTCGAACAAAGAGGGCGTGGGGGTCAACCACGCATCGGCCCCGAGGGAACGCACTCGGCGCGCGCCCCGAGCTCGAGCGCAACCACAGAACGCCGCACGCGCACACTTCGTAGGCGTTGAACGAAGACGCCTACAGGACAACCGGGTCAGTCAGCGCCGGCACACCGCGGAGCCGATCGAAGGGCACTCCCAGCTCTTCGCAGCGCCGAATTTCCCTGAAGTGACTTCTAACGGTGAAGTTGAGGGGCCGCGCAGAAGCGCCTACCAGTGGCGCCGAGGGCGCACAATTTCCTGGCGCCCGAGGCGACAAGCCGCAGGCGCATCACGGACACCTCCAACGATTGTTAGACGGCATATCTGGACACCAGAGCGCCGAGATCATCTCGGTACTCGAGGAACGCCGCGTCTTCGTCGCCGAATGCGTCGCTATCTGGCGAAACCTGCTCAAGTAGGAGGGCCTGACGCTCATCTCTGTCCTGCGGCGGTAGGCCACCGGGAAACTTGCCGGCGGCGGCGCGAACAATCGCAGCCGTATGGGCCGCTCCGATCGCGTTCAACGCGTCGATAGTCTCCTTGGTTCTGTCGCCGGCAGAGTTGAAAAAGAACTGGTCGAAACCACCGTTGTTTATCTCCGCTTCCAGAGCCTCGATCAGTGCGCGAACGACAGCAGCGTCCACAGTGCCTCCCTATGCCGTCTAACTCAATCTAGAGGACCCAAGCGTTCCTGGGACACTTGGGTCGCATATCAATCTAGAGGACCCAAGCGTTCCAGGGACGGAGGCATCCGGATCGTCCTCCTCGCTCCAGCGCTCCACGACGAGCTGGTCGGCGCCGCTGCCGCAGAACGGACACGCTCGTGGCTCGCCTGCGTCGGCGATCGCGTTCCCGTCCATGTCGATGAATTGACCTGGGTCGATCGGGCTCATGAGTGCACCTGATAAGCGCCTCGCCTCTGGCGGGACGGTGGTCTCTCAGCGGCTCAGCGACGGCGGAGCGACGGGAGGCATGGGTGGCCGCGACGGCGGCGGCGCGGACGGTTGAGCCGATGGCGCCGTGGGCTTGCGGACGATGCTGGTCGCCATCGCGATGACCGATGCGAGATCGGACAGCTCGCCCGGTATCACGAGCGTCGTGCTCTCCTTGGCGAGCTTGCCGAACTGGCGCACGTACTCCTCGCCGATGCGCAGCTGCATCGCTTGGATCCCGCCCTGCTCCGAAAGTGCGCCGCCGACGCGGCGCAGGCCTTCGGCGGTGGCGGTGGCGACCGCCAGGATGGCCGATGCCTGGCCGTCGGCCTCGTTGATCTGCTGCTGCTTGTTGGCTTCGGAGGCCTTGATGACGCGCTGCTTGTCGCCCTCGGCCTGGTTGATCTTCGCGTCGCGCTCGCCTTCCGAGGTCAGCACGACGGCGCGCTTCTCGCGCTCGGCGCGCATCTGCTTCTCCATCGCCGACAGCACGTCCTTGGGCGGGGTGATGTTCTTGATCTCGTAGCGCATGACCTTGACGCCCCAGGCCACCGAGGCCTTGTCGAGCTCCGCGACCACGTTGGCGTTGATGACGCCGCGGGCTTCGAAGGTCCGGTCGAGCTCGATCTTGCCGATCTCGCTGCGCAGCGTCGTCTGTGCGAGCTGCCCGATGGCAAAGCCGTAGTTGGTGATGCCGTAGGAGGCGAGGTGCGGGTCGAGTACCTGCATGTAGAGCACCGCATCCACCGCCACCTGCACGTTGTCCTTGGTGATGCAGATCTGCTCGGGGACATCGAGCGCCTGCTCCTTCAAGCTGTGCTTGTAGGCGACGCGCTCGACGAACGGAATCAGGATGTGAAAGCCCGCCTGCAGCGTGCGGCTGTACTTGCCGAGGTTTTCGATCACGTAGGCGCTCTGCTGCGGCACGACGGTCGCGGTGCGGAACACCACGATCACGGCGATCAGGGCGAGCGCGATGAAGACGTAAGAGGTGTACATGGCGGGCTTCTTTGTTGTAGCGGGTTAGCGGCTCACTGAGCGGGTCGCACGAGCAGCGTCAGGTTTTCCACGCGCACGATGCGGGCATGGCTGCCGGCGGGCAGCGCCGTGTCGCCGTCGTTGCGCACCGTCCAGTAGCTGCCGCCGTATTCCACCTGGCAGCTGTCGCCGGCGGCGAGCTCGGCCGGCAGGGTGATGAGACCGCCCTGCGGTCCGGTCCTGACCGCCGGCGTGGCGCCGCGGAAGCGGTGATAAATGCGGCTGCGGAAGGTCACCATGGCGATGACGGCGAGCGCGGCGAACAGCCCCCACTGCAGCCACTCCGCCAGCGGCAGCGTCAGGCTCGCGAGGCCCACCAGGATCGCGGCGCTACCGATGAATACCAGGTAGAACTGCGCGTTGACGAATGACAGCTCGGCGCCGAGAAGGATTGCGCCGGCGATTACCCAGCCCCACCAGGTCATCTCAGCCCCTTGCTGCAGGCGCGGTGCGCGCCGGGCGGCAAATTATACGGCTTGCATGTCTTTAATGCGGCAAACACGCGCCTTTGTGCGGCTCGCGGGTGCGCGCGGCCTCTGCTTCCATGACGTCAGGGAAGAAGCTACATGCCCTCGCGCGAGCCTGCCGTGCCCGAAGCGCCGCTGCCGAAGATCCTGGCCGCGGCCCGCGAGCGCATGCGCGCGCGCCACCTGGCGCTGCGCACCGAGCAGGCCTACCTGCAGTGGATGCGCCGCTACGCCGCCTTTCACGGCGGCCGGCCGCCGGGGGAGCTGGGGCCTGAGCATGTCGAGCGTTTCCTGACGCATCTGGCGGTCGAGGGTCGCGTCGGGGCGGCGACGCAGAACCAGGCGCTGCAGGCGCTGCTGTTCCTTTACCGGCAGGTGCTCGGGGTCACGTTGCCGTGGCTCGAGAACGTCACCCGCGCCTCGGCCGTCAAGGCGCTGCCGGTCGTCTTGACGCGCGTCGAGGTCCGCTCGCTCCTCGCGGGGCTGCACGGCTCGTCGTGGCTGATCGCGAGCCTGCTCTACGGCAGCGGCCTGCGGCTCATGGAGGGGCTGCGCCTGCGGGTGAAGGACCTGGCGCTCGAGCGCGGCGAGCTCATCGTGCGCGAAGGCAAGGGCGGCAAGGACCGGGTCACCATGGTACCCGCCGCGCTCGACACGCCGTTACGCGCGCACCTCGCGCGACTGCGGGAATGGTTCGAAGAGGAACGGCGCCGCGCCCAGCCCGGCGTCTCGCTCCCGCATGCGCTCGCGCGCAAGTATCCGGACGCGGGCACGCAGTGGGGCTGGCAGTACCTGTTCCCCGCCCCGACGCTGTGCCGCGATGCCTATACGCGTCAGCCGGTGCGGCACCACCTGCACGAGAAGGGGGTGCAGCGCGCGGTACGCGGCGCCGTGCTGCGCGCCGGCCTGAACCAGCCGGCGAGCTGCCACACGCTGCGGCACTGCTTCGCGACGCACCTGCTCGAGGACGGCTACGACGTGCGCACGGTGCAGGAGCTGCTCGGGCACTCGGACTTGAAGACCACGATGATCTACACGCACGTCATGGCGAAGGGCGCACGCGGCGTGAGAAGTCCGCTCGACCGCTCGGGCGCGGCGTCCCCGGCGGCGGGTGCCGCGGATGGGGGCGCTAGGGATGCGAGCGCGGCAGCTCGGCGTGCAACTGCTCGCACATGATGGCGAGGAAGGCGGCGAGCCCCAGGTAGAGCGCGGCGTAGGAGACGCGGGTCTCGGCGCTCACGTTGTAATACGCCTGCTCCTCGGGACTCTTGATGCCGCGCCACGCCTTGACGACGCTCGGCAGCGCCAGCACCGCCATGAGAATGAGGAGCGGGCTCGGGCTGTAAAAGAAAAGCGCCACCAGGAGGGGCACCCCGACGAGCCACAGGCGCGGGGAGATCGCCGCCGTCACCCGCCCGCCGTCGAAGGGCGAGAGCGGGATGAGATTGAAGAGATTGAGGAAGAAGCCGGAGTAGGCGAGCGCGAGCAGCAGCGGGCTGTGGTTGCTGCGCGCCAGGTAGAAACATGCGAGCGCCCCCAGCGTGCCGACCAGCGGCCCGGCGACGCCGACGTAGGCCTCGGTCTCGGCATCGTGGGGCAGGTCCTTCAGCTGGATCCAGGCGCCGACGAACGGGATGAAGGTCGGCAGTCCCACGTTGAGTCCGCGGCGGCGCGCCGCGAGGTAGTGGCCCATCTCGTGCACGAAGATCAGCGCCACGAAGCCGGCCGCGTACTGCCAGCCGAACATGAGCGCGTAGACGCCGATCGACAGCAGCATGCTGAGCACCGCCGGCGCGAGCTTGCCGAGCTTGAGCGCCGCGAACAGCAAGGCGATGAGCTTCACCACGCCGTGCGCACCCTGTCAGCCGGCGCGCGCGCCGCGGCCCTTCAGCCACCGGGTGACGACGGCGATCGCGGCGGCCACGGCCAGCGCGATCACCTTCGCGAACTTGACCACGGTCGCGGCGAGCAGCGCGAGCAGCCCGATCTTCTTGGCCGCGACCCCGGCGACCAGCGCCGCGAGGCCGTAGGCGGCCACCTTGTCGGTCGAGGAGTTGAAATCCCCATAGCGCTTGCCGTCGTTGAAGTTCACGGCCGACAGCAGTTCGCGGGCCGCGGCCTTGTCGTCATCGACCCCGGAGGCCGACGTGATGAGATTCATCGAGATGAAGCCTTCGCGCCCGAGCACGTAGGTGTTGTAGTTGACGGTCGGATCCCCGGCGGCGCCGTCCTTGCGCTGCGCCTCGGCGGACCAGATCAGCCGGTGGCTGTCGGCGGTGTACGCCGGTGGCTCGATCCAGCGCGTCACCTTGAGTAGCGGCACGCCGACCTTGGCGCGCGCGGCGTTGCCGGCCTCGGTGCCGTCCTTGAGGTTCTGCAGGAGCTTGTCGGCGTCCCAGTGCTTCGCGTCGTCGTCCTTGATGTAGCCGGAGGGGTCGTAGTTGGCCACCACGAACCAGCGCGCCTCGCCGAGCGGCACGATGAGCCCGAGCATGTCGTCCCCCGGACCGTTGCCCATGGCGCTCATGAGCGCCGTGGCCTCCTTCTGCGGGATGAAGCCGAAGCCCTCCGGCAGCTCGAGCTGCGCCTGGTCGCGCAGCTTGATGGTCACGGGTCCGCGCTCGATCGCCGCGCGCGCCGCATCCCGGGCCGCCGCGAGCGCCGTCGCGGCGGCGTTCGGCGTGTTGGGGGTATTCGGGGCGTCATCCGCGCGGCTCGCGCCGCTGACGCAGAGCAGCAGTGCGAGCAGTGTGGGGTTAAGTGGCCGGAGCACGGTTGCCTGGGACACGCGAGCCTCCACGGCGTCGATGGCGGGAGCTACAGCTCAACTGTGACAGGTCACGGGCGGTTTCGCACCCTGGAAGCCCGTCTGCCGCCACGCCTCGTACACCACCAGCGCCACGGCATTGGAGAGATTGAGACTGCGGTTACGGGCGCGCATCGGGATCGCGAGCTGCCGCTCGCGCGGAATAGCGGCGAGCACGCGCGGCGGCAGACCGCGGGTCTCGGGGCCGAACAGCAGCGCATCGCCGGCGGCGAAGGCCGCCTCGCTGTAGGGGCGCGCGCCGCCGGTCTCGATGCTGAAGAGCCGCGCGCCATTCAAGGCCTCGAGGCACTCGGAGAGTCCGGTGTACACGCGCACGTCGGCGAGGTCGTCGTAGTCGAGTCCCGCCCGGCGCACCGCCTTAGCCGTCAGCTCGAACCCGAGCGGTCGCACCAGGTGCAGCGTCGTGCCGCTGTTGGCGCACAGGCGGATCACGTTCCCGGTGTTGGGCGGGATCTCGGGCTGGAACAGCACGACGTGGAACACGGGCACCTTTCGCAGGAACGTGAGTCGGGCTGTGCGATAATGCGCGCCATGCCGAGTGCGAAACCAGCCGCCGCCCCGGGTGCGCCCGGCGCCCCGCCCGGCGATCCGGCGCTGCGCCTGGAATTCTGTGGACTCAAGTTCGCCTCCCCGGTCGTGCTGCTCTCGGGCTGTGTCGGCTTCGGCGAGGAGTACACCCGCATCGAGGGTTTCTCCAACCGCGACGCCGGCGCCGTCGTGCTCAAGGGCACCACCGGCAAACCGCGCCTCGGCAACCCGCCGCACCGGGTCTACGAGACGCCGGCCGGCATGCTGAACGCCATCGGGCTGCAGAACCCCGGCGTCGAGCGGGTCGTGAGCGAGATCCTGCCGCAGCTCGACTTCAGCGAGACGCGCTTCATCGCCAACGTGTGCGGCTCGACGCTGGAGGAATACGTCGAGGTGACGCGGCGCTTCGATCAGTCGCCGATCGATGCCATGGAGATCAACATCTCCTGCCCGAACGTCAAGGAAGGCGGCGTCGCCTTCGGCAACTACCCGGAGATGTCCGCGCAGGTGGTAGCCGCCTGCCGCCGCGCGACCCAGAAGCCCCTCATCACCAAGCTCTCGCCCAACCAGACCGACATCCGTGAGAACGCACGCCGCTGCATCGAGGCGGGGACGGACGCGCTCGCGGTGATCAACACCGTGATGGGCATGGCGATCGAGGTGACCACGCGCCGCCCGGTGATCGGCAACGTGCAGGGGGGCCTGTCGGGACCGGCGATCAAGCCGATCGCGCTCCTCAAGGTCCACCAGGTGTACGAGGTGGCCGGTCCCCACAGGATCCCGATCATCGGCCAGGGCGGCATCGTCAGCGCGACCGATGCGCTCGAGTTCCTGATCGCCGGCGCGAGCGCGGTGGGGATCGGCACCGCACTCTTCTATGACCCGATGGCCGTGAAGAAGATCAACGAAGGCCTCATCGAGTACCTGCGCGCGCAAGGACTCGCCAACGTGACGCAGCTCGTCGGGACGCTGCGCACCGGGCGCGAGATCGAGGACTGCGCGGTCTCCGGCTGAGAGCCGCACACCGGCACGAATCGCACGCCGGCACACGAATCAAATCAGGAGAGATGACGATGAAACGAGCACTCTGGCTTCCCGCGCTCGCGTGGCTGCTCGCCGCCGCGCTCGGCGGTTGTGTGGTGACGCCCGATTACCAGATCGCGCCGGCCGCCGCCGCGCCCGATGAGGGCGCGGAGCAGGCCAACGAGCCGCCGCCACCGCTGCCGGTGTACGAGCAGCCGCCGTGCCCCGTCGAGGGCTACATCTGGACGCCGGGGCTGTGGCGCTGGGGACCGGAGGGCTACTTCTGGGTGCCGGGCACCTGGGTGGCGCCGCCGCAGCCCGGGCTCCTGTGGACGCCGGGCTACTGGGGGCTGGTCGGCGCGGTGTACGTCTTCCACGGCGGACACTGGGGATCGCACGTCGGCTACTACGGCGGCATCAACTACGGCGCGGGCTACACCGGTGACGGCTTCCACGGCGGACGCTGGCAGGGGAACCGCTTCCAGTACAACACCTCGGTCACGAACGTGAACGTGGTGAACGTCCACAACACCTACAACGAGACGGTCGTCAACAACGTCACCGTCAATAACACCCGCGCCAGCTACGTGGGCGGCGGTGGCGGCAACGCACGCGTCCAGCAGACCTCCTCCGAGACGGCCGCGGCGCGCGAGCCGCACTACCAGGCGACCCCGGCGCAGCTGCAGCACCATGTCGAGGCGCGCGGCGAGCCGACGCTCAACGCGGCGCGCAACGAGGGCCGTCCACCGATCGCGGCGACGCCGCATCCGGGCGCGCTGCGCGAGCCGGGCGCGACCGCGGCCAGGCAGGAAGGTCCCGCCTGGCACCCGCAGCATCCGCAGGCGCAGCCGCAGCATCCGCAGGCGCAGCCGCAGCATCCGCAGAAGGATGAGAAGAAGGAAGAGAAGCCGCGCGGATGAGGCTCTCCCGGCGTTTCGCGGGCACGGCACTCGTGTGCGTGCTCGCCGGGAGCGCGCTGCTCGTTGGCGCGGCGCGCGCGCAGGGGAGCGGCGCCGACTCCAATGTGGTGCGCCTCAAGCTCGAGCCGGGGGAGCTCGCCCTGGGGAGGAGCGATGCCCCGCTCACCATGGTCGAGTTCACCGACTACCAGTGTCCCTACTGCCGGCGCTTCCAGGCCGAGGTGTGGCCGCAGTTGAAGCGCGACTACATCGACACCGGCAAGCTCCGCTACCTCGCGCGCGACCTGCCGCTCGAGTTTCATTCCTCGGCGGCGCCGGCCGCTGAAGCGGCGCACTGCGCCGGCGAGCAGGGCAGGTTCTGGGAGATGCACGCCGCGCTGCTGGCCGGCGCGATGGACTTCGCGAGTGGCGGCATCGAGCGCCGTGCCCGTGCGCTCGAGCTCGACATGGCGCGCTTCGGCGAGTGCGTGGCGCGCCGGAAATACGCCGAGCTCATCGCCGCCCACGCACGCGAGGCCGACGCCGCCGGCATCGACGGCACGCCGGGCTTCATCGTCGGGCGTGCGAGAGGCGCGGTGCTCGATGGGCTGCGCGTCGAGGGCGCACTGCCGTACGAGGAATTCGCGCGGCTCCTCAACGAGCTGCTCGCCGGGCACTGAACGGGCTCGAAGCGCAGCGCGGCCGCGCGCGGCGCGCCTTACAGCAGCCGCTGCTGGCCGCCGCTGTCGGCCGCCGGCGCGAGTGGCGGGTGCAGCCGCACGGCGCGCGGGGCGGTCGCGATGAAGCTCACCTCCATCGCACGGAAGCGCTCGAGGATCCTCAAGTTGACGCTCTGCTGCGCGTCCGCGTAGGCCCGGTACTCGGGCTGCGTGACGAAGAACACCGCCTCGAACTCGAGCGCCGTGTCGGTGCAGCGCAGCAGGTGGCAGCGGTCGAAGCGCACGCCGGGGGTCGCCTCGATGATCTCGCGCACCGCGCGCGGCACCGCCGCCAGCGTCGCCACCGGCGTCTCGTAGTGAACCTGCAGCACGAACAGCGAGCGCCGCTCGTGCAGGCGCCCGAAGTTGCGCACCCGCGCCTTCAGGAGCTCGGCGTTCGAGATGATGATCTGCTCGCCGTTGATGCTGCGCAGCCGGGTGCTCTTCACGCCGATGTGCTCGACGCTCCCCTGGCAGTCGTCCACGGTGAGGAAATCGCCGAGGCCGAAGGGCTTGTCGAGCGCGATCGAGAGCGCCGCGAGAATGTCGCCGAGCACCGCCTGCAACGCGAGCGCGAGCGCGATGCCGCCGATGCCGAGTCCGGCGAGCAGCGGGCGGATCTCGACGCCGAGATTGTCGAGCGCGAGCAGGATCGCGACCGCCCAGATGGCGAGCGCCGCCGGAAAGAGGATGACCTCCATCGAGCTCTTGAGGAGCGTGTCGGGCCCGCTCGAGCGCTGGCGGCGCAGGTCCACCGCGAAGCGCACCGCGGCGATCGCCCAGCGCGCGATCTGCATCCACAGGAGCAGCACCAGGATCACGGTCAGCGCGCGCTCGATGCGCGGCGGGAACGTGAGATCGCGCGAGGCGAGCCACAGCGCCGCGCCCAGGAGGAACAGCCGCTGCGTCCGCCGCGCCAGCAGTGCCGCGAGATCGACGGCGAAATGAATCTGCAGCGGGCCGTGCGCCGAGAGGCGCCGCTGCTGCGCGGCGATCAGCCCCTTGGCGAGCGGCAGGAGGGTGAAGGTGACGAGGAAGATCGCGAGCGCGAGGGTCCAGTCGGCGAGCGAATTGCCGAGGTACCCGATCTGCCCCAACGCGTGCCAGAGCGCCATTGCCCAACTCCCCCTCGAGACGGCGTGCGCGCCGCCGCGGCCAACCTTAGCGGTTCGCGCGCCGCGCGACTATTCCGCTGCCGCGGGGGTCGCCAGTCGCGCGGTCGCATCCGCCGCCGGCTCCGCGCTCGCGTCGGACTCCTGCGCCGCCGCGTCCGCGGCGTCGGCGCCGTTCATGCCGAGCTCTTTCAGTTTCCGGGTCAGCGTGTTGCGGCCCCAGCCGAGGAGCTTGGCCGCCTCCTGGCGATGACCGTGGGTGCGCTTCAACGCGGCGCGGATCAGCACGCGCTCGAACTGCGGCAGCGCCGCATCGAGCAGCGGTTGCGTGGCACTCAGCGCGGCGCGCTCGGCCCAACCCGCGAGCGCCGCCGCCCAGTCCGCATCCTTCGGACCCTGGGAGGCGGCGCTCACGAGCTCCGCCGGGAGATCTTCGAGCCGTACCTCGCGCCCCGGGGCGAGCACCGAGAGGCGGCGGCAGAGATTGACCAGCTCGCGCACGTTTCCGGGCCAGTCGTAGGCGGTGAGCAGCGCCCGGGCATCCGCGGCGAGTGCCTTGGGCTCGACCCCGAGCTCCTGCGCCGCGCCCGCCATGTAGTGGGCGAGGAGATCGGGGATGTCGCCGGCGCGCGCGCGCAGCGGCGGCAGCTCGATGCGGATCACGTTCAGGCGGTGGTAGAGATCCTCGCGGAAGAGACTGCGCGCCACGCGCTCGGTGAGATCCTGGTGCGTGGCGGCGATCACCCGCACGTCGACCCGCACCGCGGTTTGCCCGCCCACGCGGTAGAACTCGCCCTCGGCGAGCACCCGCAGCAGCCGGGTCTGCAGCGGCATCGACATGTCGCCGATCTCATCGAGAAACAGCGTGCCGCCGTCGGCCTGCTCGAAGCGCCCGCGCCTGAGTGAGTCGGCGCCGGTGAACGCGCCACGCTCGTGGCCGAAGAGCTCGGACTCGAGCAGATCCGCGGGGATTGCCGAGGTATTGAGCGCGATGAAGGGCTTGGGCGTGCGCGGGCTGTGATCGTGAAGCGCGCGCGCCACGAGCTCCTTGCCGGTGCCGGACTCCCCCGTCACCAGCACGGTCATCGAGGAGCGCGCCAGGCGGCCGATGGCGCGGAACACCTGCTGCATGGCCGGCGCACGCCCCAGGAGCTCGGGGATGCGCGGCGTGCCGCCCGCCTCGCTCCCGCTTTGCATGCCGGCATGGGCCGCGCGCCGCGCGAGCGCCACCGCCTGGTCGATGTCGAAGGGCTTAGGCAGGTACTCGAAGGCGCCGCCCTCGTAGGCCGACACGGCGCTGCCTAAGTCCGAGTGCGCCGTCATGACGATGACCGGGAGCGTCGGGCGCGTGTCGCGGATGCGGCGCAGGAGATCCAGTCCCGAGGCACCCGGCATGCGGATGTCGGTGATCAGCACGTCGGGCGCTTCGCGCCGCAGTGCCTCGAGCGCCGGCTCCGCCGCATCGAACACGCGCGCGCTCATGCCGCCGTGCTTCAGCGCCCGCTCGAGCACCCAGCGGATCGAAGCGTCGTCGTCGACCAGCCACACACGCAGTGCTTCGCCGTTCATGATTCCTCTCCGAGCGGCAGCAGCAGTGTGAACACCGTGCGTCGCGGCTCGCTCTCGAACTCGATGATGCCGCCGTTGCGGGTGACGAGCTCCTGCGCGACTGCGAGCCCTAAGCCGGTGCCGTTGGCACGCCCGGTCACGAGCGGATAGAAGATGGAGGAACGCAGGTGCTCGGGCACGCCCGCACCGGAGTCCTCGACCTGCACCGCCGCCACCAGGCGGTGGCGCACCGGGCCGATGCTGACATTGCTGCGCGCACGCGTGCGCAGCACCACGTGGCCGGTGTCGCCCTGCGCCGCGAGCGCCTGCAGCGCGTTGCGCCCGACGTTGAGCAGCGCCTGGATCAGCTGGTGGCGGTCGAGCATGGCGTTCGGCAGGCTCGGATCGTAGTCGCGCTCGACCAGCACGCCGGTGCGCGCCTCGGCGCGCATGAGGTGATAGACGTGCTCGCAGATCTCGTGCACGTTCATGTACGTCTTCGACGGCGGCCGGCTGGGACCCGCGATCGACTCGACCAGCGCAGTGAGGCGGTCGGCCTCGCCGATGATCACCTGGGTGTATTCACGGAGCGAGGGCGCCGGGAGCTCCCGCTCGAGCAGCTGCGCGGCGCCGCGCAGTCCGCCGAGCGGGTTTTTGATCTCGTGGGCGAGCTGGCGAATCATCAGGCGGCTGCCGTCGAGGCGCGCCAGCAGATCGTTGTCACGCGAGATGCGCTGGCGCTGCGTGGTGTCGGCGAGCTCGATGAGCAGGTGAGTGCCGGTGAGCCCGAGGAGCGGGGTCACCGTGACATCGAGCGTGCGCGGCTCGCGCGGCGAGTTGGCGGGCTTGAGCGTCACTTCGCGGTCGGCGAGACATTCGCCGGTGTCGAGCGCGCGCCGGAGGATCGTGTGCAGCGCGCCCGCATCGTGCAGGTAATCGCCGAAGGGGCGCCCACGGCTCATATTGAGACTGAACGCGAGCAGGTCCTGGGCCGCGACGTTGGCGTAGATCGGGCACAGCTGCGCGTCCAGCATCAGGATCCCGGTCGAGAGCGCATCCAGGAGCTCTGCCGGGTCGAAGTGCGAAAGCACCGAGGGGCTGCGGTACTCAGCAGCCATGGTGCGACGCCCCCGAGTGGGCTTTAGAGGAGTGCGTCCCTAGCGCGGACGCGGATTGGCGCCGGGCGGCTGGCCGTTGTTGGCGCCCGGGCTGAAGAGGTTCGGCTGCTGCACGTAGAAGGTGATGCTCGGCGTCTGGCACAGCACCGCATCGCCCGGGCCGCGGATCTGCGCCTGCACCGAGTGTGCGCCGCGCTCGATCGGTGTCACGTTGAAGGAGAGGCCGGTCGCCTCGCCGCTGTTGAGGCCCTGCCCGTCCATGGTGATGAACACACGGTCGCCCGGGCGCGGTTGCGGATCGCTCTGCACGCGGATGAACACCGACTGCGCATTCGGCAGGCTCTGCTGGTTCTGCGGCGAGGCGATCACGCAGCCGCGGTACGGATTGGCCTGGGCGTTCGAGTCGTTGGCGGAGCCTAAGTTCGGCGCCGGCACCGAGGCGGCGCTCGAGGAGAAGGTCTGCGCACCCGTGACCTGCAGCTTCTGGGCGTGCTCGTGCGGCTGGTCGCTGTAATGGACCACGCCGTTCTCGTCCACCCACTTGTAGATGGTGGTCGCGAACGCCGCCGTGCAGGCGAGCGACATTAAGGTAAAGAGGAGGCGCCGCATCGCCGACGAGCATATCCCGAGCGCGGGGGTGGGACCAAAGCGATCCGCGCAGTTTGTGCGGTGCTGCTCCCTCCCGGGCCGCCGCCGGCAGGCCATGCGGCCCCACAACGCCCGCCCGAGCGCCCCGGAACGGTCCGGATGGTGCGCTCGCGCGAGGCGGGAGTTGCGGTGGCCTCATTGCATGGGTCAGCAGCTGTAGTACAGCTCCAGCTCCACCGGGTGCGTGGACATGCGGAAGCGGGTGATCTCCTGGAGCTTGAGTCCCATGTACGCATCGATCACGTCGTTGGTGAACACCCCGCCGCGGGTGAGGAACTCGCGATCCTTGTCGAGATGCTCGAGCGCCATGTCGAGCGAATGGCACACGGTCGGGATGTGCCTCGCCTCCTCGGGCTCGAGGTCGTAGAGATCCTTGTCGGCCGGATCGCCGGGGTGGATCTTGTTCTGGATGCCGTCGAGTCCGGCCAGCATCATCGCGGCGAACGCGAAGTAGGGATTGGCGCTCGAGTCCGGGAAGCGCACCTCGATGCGCCGTGCCTTCGGGTTCGACACCCACGGGATGCGGATCGAAGCGGAGCGGTTGCGTGCCGAGTAGGCGAGCATCACCGGCGCCTCGAAGCCCGGCACCAGGCGCTTGTAGCTGTTGGTGCCGGGGTTGGTGAAGGCGTTGAGCGCCTTGGCGTGCTTGATGATGCCGCCGATGTAATAGAGCGCGAGCTCCGAGAGCCCGCCGTACTTGTCGCCGGCGAACAGCGCCCGCCCTTCCTTCTGCAGCGACTGGTGCACGTGCATGCCGCTGCCGTTGTCGCCGACCAGAGGCTTGGGCATGAAGGTGGCGGTCTTGCCGTAGCCGTGCGCGACGTTGTGCACGCAGTACTTGAGGATCTGTACTTCGTCGCCTTTCTTGACCAGCGTACCCGCGCCGACCCCGATCTCCGACTGGCCGCCGGTCGCCACCTCGTGGTGATGCACCTCGACCTTGAGTCCCATTTCTTCCAGCGCCAGGCACATCGCCGAGCGGATGTCCTGGAACGCGTCCACCGGCGGCACCGGGAAGTAGCCGCCCTTGATGCCGGGGCGGTGGCCCTTGTTGCCTTCCTGGTAGTCGCGCTGGGAGTTCCACGCGCCCTGCACCGAGTCGATGGCGTAGAACGAGCCGTGCATCTCGTTGCCGTAACGGACGCTGTCGAAGATGAAGAATTCGTTCTCGGGGCCGAAGAGTGCGTAGTCGGCGATGCCGGTGGACTTGAGGTACGCCTCGGCGCGCTTGGCGAGCGAGCGCGGGTCGCGCTCATAGCCCTGCATGGTCGCCGGCTCGATCACGTCGCAGCGGATGTCGACGGTGGTCTCCTCGAAGAACGGATCGAGGATCGCGGTGCCGGCTTCGGGCATGAGGATCATGTCCGACTCGTTGATGCCCTTCCAGCCGCCGATGCTCGAGCCGTCGAACATCTTGCCGTCGCGGAAAAAATCCTCATCGACCAGCCGCGCCGGGATCGTCACGTGCTGTTCCTTGCCGCGCGTGTCCGTGAAGCGCAGGTCCGCGAACTTCACCTGTTTTTCTTTGATGAGCTTGATCACGTCACTCGGTGTCATATCGCCTCCGGGAAAAAGGGGTCGGGCGGCTCGGCCGCCGCTTGATGCCTCGAGCCATTGCAGGGCCTGTGCCATGGGCGCAGGCGCGCAAAATCAATCGGTTAGCTGCCAAAGTGCAAGCCAATTGCACTATTTAGGTGCGTGCCGAAGGCATTATTGCACCTCGGAAGTGCATGCAACAGAGGTGTTCTCGGTGGTCCTCAGGCCATACCTGAACGTTGCACGCTATTGGTGCATGGCTTGGGGTTGGCCAGCGCGCCGGCGCTCAGGAAGCGTGCCGCACGCCGGGCGTCTTATACTCGCGCGCTCTTTGGGTGTCGGATCCATTCCATGGCCAGGGCTCGCTCGGGGAAAAAGTCTGCTCGCGCGCCGCGCACCTTTCAGGAGCTGATCTTTGCGCTGCAGGCGTACTGGTCCGCGCGCGGCTGCGTCATCCTGCAGCCCTACGACATGGAAGTCGGCGCCGGAACGTTCCACACCGCGACGTTCCTGCGCGCGGTGGGGCCCGAGCCCTGGAGCGCGGCCTACGTGCAACCGTCGCGCCGTCCGACCGACGGCCGCTATGGCGAGAATCCCTTCCGCCTGCAGCACTACTACCAGTACCAGGTGGTGATCAAACCCTCGCCGCTGGAGATCCTCGATCTCTACCTCGGCAGCCTGACCGCGCTCGGCCTGGATCCGCTGGTGCACGACGTGCGCTTCGTCGAGGACAACTGGGAGTCGCCCACGCTCGGCGCCTGGGGGCTCGGCTGGGAGGTGTGGCTGAACGGCATGGAGATCACCCAGCTCACCTACTTCCAGCAGGTCGGCGGCCTCGACTGCCGCCCGGTGACGGGCGAGATCACCTACGGACTCGAGCGGCTCGCGATGTACCTGCAGGGCGTCGAGAGCATCTACGACATCGTCGTCACCGACGGCCCGCTCGGGCGCCTCACCTATGGCGACGTGTTCCAGCAGAACGAGGCCGAGCAGTCGGCCTATAACTTCGAGCACGCCGACGTCGCGGTGCTGCTGCGGCACTTCGAGGATCACGAGCGCGAGTGCCAGAAGCTCCTCGCGGCGCAGCTGCCGCTGCCGGCCTACGAGCAGGTGCTGAAGGCCTCGCACACCTTCAACCTGCTCGATGCACGGCGCGCCATCTCGGTGACCGAGCGGCAGCGCTACCTCCTGCGCGTGCGCACGCTCGCGAGCGGCGTCGCCAGGGCCTACCTCGAGAGCCGCGAGAAGCTCGGCTTCCCGCTGCTGAAGCGCGCCGCGGGGGCGGCGGCATGAAGGCGCGCGGCACAGCGGCGCGGCGCAAGCCGGCGCACGAAGCAGCGAAATCGCTGCGGGCTGCGCCGCAGCCTGCGGCGGCCCGCGCCCGGCTTCCGGGCCGTGGCGCGCCAGCCGGCCCGCGCGACTTTCTCTTCGAGATCGGCACCGAGGAGCTGCCGCCGAAGGCCCTCAGCGCGCTCGGCGAGGCGCTCGTCAGCTCCATCGGCGCCGGTCTCGACAAGGCGGGCCTCGCCCACGGTGAGCTCGTCGGTTTCGCGACGCCGCGGCGGCTCGCGGTGTGGGTGAAGCGCCTCGCCGCTGCGCAGCCCGAGCAGCAGCTCAAGCGCAAAGGCCCGCCGCTCAGCGCGGCGTTCGACGGCGAAGGCCGGGCCACCCGCGCCGCGCTCGCGTTCGCCGGGAGCTGCGGCACCGAGGTCGGCAAGCTCGAGCGCATCGACGAAGGCAAGGGCACCTTTCTCTTCTTCACCGGCAAGCGCGCCGGCGCGCGGGCGGTGGAGCTGCTGCCCGCGCTCGTGCAGAGCGCGCTCGAGGCGCTGCCGATCCCGCGGCGCATGCACTGGGGCTCCGGGAGTGCGCTGTTCGTGCGCCCGGTGCACTGGCTCGTGATGCTGTACGGGAGCGAGGTCGTGCCCGCGACGCTGCTCGAGACCGTGAGCGGCCGTGAGACGCGCGGCCATCGCTTCCTCGCCCCGCGGCCGCTCACCATCGCGTTCCCGGAGCGCTACGAGGCGACGCTGCGCGAGCGCGGCTACGTGCTCGCCGACTTCGCGGCGCGGCGCGCACGCATTCGCGGCGAAGTGACCGCGCTCGCGAACCGCGTCGGCGGCCGGGCGCTCATCCGCGCAGCGCTGCTCGATGAGGTGACGGCACTCACCGAGTGGCCGGTCGCGCTCGCCGGCACCTTCGAGGAGCGCTTCCTCGCGCTGCCGCGCGAGGTGCTGACCGCGACGCTCGAGGACCACCAGCGCTATTTCGCCGTGGAGGACGCGCGCGGGCGGCTGCTGCCGGCGTTCATCGCGGTCGCGAACCTGAAGAGCCGCGAGCCGGAGCGGGTCCGCGCCGGCAACGAGCGGGTGGTACGTCCGCGGCTCGCGGACGCGGCGTTCTTCTGGGAGCAGGACCGGCGCGAGCCGCTCGCCGCGCGCGTCGCGGCGCTCGATCGCGTCACCTACCAGGCGCGCCTGGGTTCGCTCGGCGACAAGATGCGCCGGGTGCGCACGCTCGCCGGCGAGATCGCCGCGCGTGCCGGGGCGGACCGCGCGCTCGCCGAGCGGGCCGCGGAGCTGTGCAAATGCGATCTGCTCACGGCGCTGGTCGGTGAGTTCCCGGAGCTCCAGGGCGTCATGGGCACCTACTACGCGCGCGCCGATGGCGAGCCGGCCGAGGTCGCCGCGGCCATCGGCGAGCACTATCTGCCGCGCTCGGCGGGCGATGCGCTGCCGGCGACGGCGGCCGGGCTCGCGCTCGCGATCGCCGACAAGCTCGACACACTGGCCGGGATCTTCGCGATCGGCGGCAAGCCGACGGGCGCGAAGGACCCGTTCGCGCTGCGGCGCGCGGCGCTCGGCATCCAGCGCATCATCATCGAGAAGGGTCTGGAGCTCGATCTGCGGGAACGGATTGCAGCGGCCCGCGCCCTGGTGCGCGCCGACCTGGTGCGGATCCAGGCGGCGGCGAGCCCGACGAAAGCGGACGCCGCGGGACTGAAGCCCGAAGCCGAGCGCGCGGCGGTCGAGGAGGTCTATGACTTCCTCATGGAGCGGCTGCGCGCCTATTACCTCGAGCGGCCGGCCGCCCCCGGTACAGCGCCCGTGTCGGGGGAGATGTTCGATGCGGTGCTCGCCACGCGTCCCGCCTCGCCGCTCGACTTCGATGCGCGCCTCAAGGCCCTCGCCGCCTTCCTCGAGCTTCCCGAGGCGGCGAGCCTCGCCGCCGCCAACAAGCGCATCCAGAACATCCTGCGCAAGGCGCCGGCAGGCGCGCGCGCGCCAGTCGACGTCGCGCGGCTGCGCGAGAGCGCCGAAATACGCCTCTACGATGCGATGCGCGCGCTGCGCGATGCGGTCGCCGAGGCCACCGCGCGCCGCGAGTACACCGCGGCTCTCGGGCATCTGGCGCAGCTGCGGCCGCAGGTGGATGCGTTCTTCGATGCGGTGATGGTGATGGACGAGGACCCGAATCTGCGCGCCAATCGCCTCGCGCTGCTCGGGGAGCTGCAGGCTCTGTTCTCCGGGGTCGCGGACCTGTCGCGGCTGCCCGGCTGAGCGCACCCGTGCCAGCAGCTTCCCCGGGCGAGCGCTCGCGGCCGGCACTGCTGCAGCTGCTCGGGTCGCTCTTTTTCACGGGGTTCCTCTTCGCCTGGACCTTCCTCTACGCGATCCCCTTCGTGCTCGCCTGCGCGGTGTTGCCCTTCCGCAGGCGCTTCCCGCTGGCGCGCTTCTGGGCCCTGACGCTCCTGTGGGTGCTCAGGTGGACCTGCGGGCTCGACTACCGCGTGGAGGGCGCGGCGCTCCCGGAGGGCTGCCACATCGCCTTCTGGAAGCACTCTTCCTCCTGGGAAACCCTCGCGATGATGGTGCTGTTCCCGCGCCAGGTGTGGGTCCTCAAGCGCGAGCTCCTGTGGATTCCGGTGGTCGGCATCGCCGTGCAGCAGATGCACGCCATCGCCATCGATCGCAAGGCCGGCCACTCCGCCGTCTCGCAGGTCATCGAGCAGGGTAAGGACCGGCTCGCCGAAGGCGACTGGGTGATGATCTTTCCCGAGGGCACGCGCATGCCCGCCGGCGAGACGCGCCGCTACGGGGTGAGCGGCACGCTGCTCGCCGCTGCCACCGGCGCGCTCATCGTCCCGGTCGCCCACAACGCCGGGTATTACTGGCCGCGGCGCGGACTTCTGAAGAAGCCGGGCACGGTGCGGGTCGTCATCGGCGCGCCGTTCAGCGCCGCCGGGCGTGAGGCGCGCGCGCTCAACGAGGAGATGCAGCGCTGGGTCGAGGCACAGGTGAAGGAGCTCGCGCCGGATTAGCGGCAGGCCCGCAGCACGCAGGCGTGCCGGGCGTCTCAGGAGCGCGTCGCGAGCAGCGCCTTGAACGCCAGACGATGAAGGGCACCCGCGCGCGCGGCGCCAAGCTGCCCGGGATCCAGCAGCACGTTGCAGTCGGAGGCGCTCAGGACCGAGGGCACGCGCACGCCGAGCGGGCGCGGGCTGCGCGCCGCGGCCCGCTCGAGAAAGCGCCGCGCAATGCGCCGCGCCGCCGGCGCCGCGGGGCGCGCGCTCCAGTCCCGCGGCAGCTCGATCCCGAGATCAACGAGATCCACGACCGAGTCCTCCGGCACCTCGATCGGTGCGATCAGCACCTCGCGCACGCTCTCCCAACCCGGGCGCACCGCGACCTCGAGGACCGCGAGCGCCTCGCGCTCGGCGGTGTAGAGGATGGGCGTCAGCGGATCGTTGAAGCGCCAGCCGAGGGGACCTGCGACCGAGCCCGAAGCATCGAGCGGGTCGAAGTCCCCGCCTGCGCCGCGCACGGCGCGCGCGCGGTACAGCCTCACACCGGTCCGCCGGCCGAGTGCGCCTGCAGCTCCCCGAGCACCAGTGGCTCGCCGTAGCCGGTCTTCAGCAGCTCGAGCGGCGTCGCGCCGCCGAGCGCGAAGTTCGGCGTATGCAGGTAGCGGCGGCCCTCCTCGGCAGACCCCAGGAGCTCTGCCGCGAGCGCCGCCGCGCGCGCGAGCCGCAGCGCCTGGTCGCCCTCGGCCGGTGACAGCGCCGACTCGAGCTTGGCTCGCGCGGTCTTGGCGGTGACGTCGAAGAACGGCAGCGCCTCGGTGAGGGAGTCGAAGGCGAGCGCCGAGGCGACGAACAGCGCCACCCCGGGCAGGCCCTTCACCAGCCGCCGGTGCACCGCGAGCGCATCGACCGGGGCCGTGCGCCGGCCGCCCTCGAGCGCGCCCGTGACACGCTCGGCGAGATCCGGAAGATCGAGCTTCTGCCGCCCGGTGAGCGTTCGCAGTATCCCCGGGTCATCGAATACCTTGAGGAGCCGCGCGTCGACCTCGCTGCGGCGCTGCGCGAAGCTGGCGCCGCCGCCGTCAGGCGGTGAGCCAACATTGGGTAATACTCCCGATTCCATAAGGGAATATTACCATTAGTGGAGGGATCCCGACCTGGGGCCTTGCGGACGCTATTGACCCGTTAGTGAGTCAATAACTCACCTCTACCGGAGGATCAGACGAGATCTGAGGCAAATCGACCAAAATTCCTCAGACGTCGAGGTTGGTGACCGACAGCGCGTTCTTCTCGATGAACTCGCGGCGCGGCTCGACCTGATCCCCCATGAGGGTCGTGAAGATGTCGTCCGCGGCCACCGCGTCCTCGATCTTCACCTGCAGCAGGCGGCGCGTCTCGGGGTTGATGGTCGTCTCCCAGAGCTGCTCCGGGTTCATCTCACCGAGGCCCTTGTAGCGCTGGATCGTCTGGCCCTTCTTGGCCTGATCGAACAGCCACTTCATCGCCTCCTTGAAGGAGCCGATCTCGGCACGCTCGCTCCCGCGGGTGATGAAGGCACCCTCGCCAATCAGGCCCGCGAGCGTGCGGGCGAGCTCGGCGATGCGCTGATACTCGGCGGACTCGAAGAACTCGCGCGGCAGGTACTTGTGGCTCTCCGAGCCGTGCTCGGTCTTGTGGACGGTGACGCGCGCGCCCTGGGCGGCAGCGGCGGCGCGCACTTCCAGGCGGTAGGTGCGGGTGCCGTCGGCGAGCGCATTGAGCCTGGTATTCAGCTCATGCGCCCAGTCGCGCAGCCAGTCCGGCCGGTCGAAGTCGGCGGGCGCGACTTCCGGCATGTAGATGAGCTGCTCGAGCAGTCGATCGTCGTAGCGGCGCGACCAGCGCTTGATGATGGCCTGCACCTCCATGTACTTGCGCGCCAGGAGCTCGAGCGCCGAGCCCGACAGCGGCGGCGCGCCCGAGTTGACGTGCAGCCCCGCGCTCTCGAGCGCGGTGTTGAGCAGCAGCTGATTCAACTCGCTGTCGTCCTTGACGTAGGACTCCTGCTTGCCGCGCTTGATCTTGTAGAGCGGCGGCTGCGCGATGTAGATGTGACCGCGCTCGATGAGCTCGGGCATCTGGCGGTAGAAGAACGTGAGGAGCAGCGTCCTGATGTGGCTGCCGTCGACGTCGGCGTCCGTCATGAGACAGATGCGGTGATAGCGGAGCTTGGTGATATCGAAATCATCGCGGCCGATCCCGGTGCCGAGCGCGGTGATCAGCGTGCCGACCTCGGCCGAGGACAGCATCTTGTCGAAGCGCGCGCGCTCGACGTTCAGGATCTTTCCCTTGAGCGGCAGGATCGCCTGCGTGCGGCGGTCGCGCCCCTGCTTGGCCGAGCCACCGGCGGAGTCGCCCTCGACGATGAAGATCTCCGAGAGCGCGGGATCCTTCTCCTGGCAGTCGGCGAGCTTGCCGGGGAGGCCGGCGATGTCGAGCGCACCCTTCCTGCGGGTCATCTCGCGCGCCTTGCGCGCCGCCTCGCGCGCACGCGCCGCTTCCACCATCTTGGCGACGATGAGCCGCGCCTCCTGCGGATGCTCGAGCAGGAATTCCTGCAGTTTCGTGCCGACCGCGTTCTCGACGATCCCCTTCACCTCGGAGGACACCAGCTTGTCCTTGGTCTGCGAGGAGAACTTCGGATCCGGCAGTTTCACCGACAGGATCGCGGTGAGCCCTTCGCGCGCGTCGTCGCCGGTCATCGGGATCTTGTCCTTTTTCCCGATAATTCCTTCTCGATGTAATCGTTCAGCGTGCGCGTCAGCGCGCTGCGAAAGCCGGCGAGATGCGTGCCGCCGTCCTTCTGCGGGATGTTGTTGGTGTAGGTGAACATCGATTCCTGGTAGGAATCGTTCCACTGCAGCGCCACCTCGACCGAGACCGGCCCGTCCTGGGTGCGGAACCAGAACACCGACTGGTGGATCGCCGTCTTCGTGCGGTTGAGATACTTCACGAACGCTTCGAGTCCGCCGGCGTGTGCGAAGACGTCGGACTTGTTCTCGCGCTCGTCGTGCAGCTCGATGCGCACGCCGGAATTGAGGAACGAGAGCTCCCGCAGCCGCTTCGCCAGCACCTCGTAGTCGAACTGGATGTTGGTGAAGATCTTCGAGCTCGGGCGAAAGCGGATCACCGTGCCGCGCTCGCGCGTGTCGCTCACCTCGGCGAGCGCCGCGACGGGTTCGCCCAGGTGATATTCCTGGCGATAGAGCTTGCCGTCGCGGGCGACGGTGAGCTGCAGGTAGTCCGAGAGCGCATTGACGACCGACACGCCGACGCCGTGCAGGCCCCCGGAGACCTTGTAGGAGCTGTCATCGAACTTACCCCCCGAGTGCAGCACGGTCATGATGACCTCGGCTGCCGAGCGGCCCTCCTCGGGGTGGATATCCACAGGGATGCCGCGCCCGTTGTCGGACACGGTGACGGATTCGTCGGCGTGAATGGTGACGACGATGCGATCGCAGTGGCCGGCGAGCGACTCGTCGATGGAGTTATCGACGACCTCGAAAACCATGTGGTGGAGCCCCGAGCCGTCATCGGTGTCCCCGATGTACATTCCGGGGCGCTTCCGCACCGCATCAAGACCCTTTAAGACTTTGATTTTACTGGAATCGTAGACTTCGTCTGAGGCCATGAATTCGCTCGGTTTTGTGACACGACATTATACCGGCTGGGCCCTCCCCTGATCCATTTGGAACGTGACGTCAGGTGAGCCGAAAAGACGCGATTCGGCCAGCAAAGACGTCACTACGAGCTGGCAGCGAAGCTGCGATACCTGCGCGATGAATCGCTCCAGGTGGGCGCCGTCGAGCTCGGCGGCTGGATCGTCGAGCAGCAGGGTCGGAGTGAGGTCCGTGGTGGCTTTGAGGAACTTGAGCTGCGCCAGCGTCATCGCGACGGCGACGAGTTTCTGCTGGCCCCGGGAGAGCATCTCCCGCGCAGGCCGCCCGTGGAGCCTGACGGCCACGTCGGCCCGGTGCGGACCCGAATGCGTCAGGTGCCGGGCTTCATCGCGGGCACGCGAGGCGACCAGCGCCTCCTTGAGCGAAAGCTCCTGGTTCCAGCCGCGCAGGTAATGCAGCTCGACCGGCAGCCCGCTGAGGGCGGCGACCGTCTCCTGCCAGTAGGGAGCGAGCTGCTCGAGCATCCGCCGGCGGGATTCGGCGATCGCTTCCCCAAGGCGCACCAGCTCGGTATCCCATACCGGTGCCTGGGCCGGATCCGTCTTGAGTGCGGCGTTGCGCTGCTTGAGGGTCCGGGTATAGCGCGTCCAGGTCTCGACGAACGCGGGTTCCACGTGGAACACCGCCCAATCCATCCAGCGCCGGCGACCATAGCCGCCTTCCTCCACCAGGCGATGCACGCCAGGCTCGATCACCTGGACCGGGAACGCCTGGGACAGCTCCGACAAAGATGCCGCGGGCCGGCCGCCGATCCGGGCCGTAACCCCCTCGCCCGCGAGCTCGACGCCGACCACGGTGCTGGCGCCCGCGCCTCGACTGATACGTCCAATGACTCTTAAGTGATCCTGTCCCCGGCGAATTAAGCGCTCAGTGTTTCTTGTACGAAACGATCGACCCCGTCCAAGCAGAAAGATGGCCTCGAGGAGCGAGGTCTTGCCGGACCCATTACCGCCGAAGACGAGCGACAGCCCGGCGGGCAGCACGAGCTCGGCCTCCTCGATGGAGCGCAGGTTGGCGATGGTGAGCTGGCCGAGGCTCATGGGCTGAGACGCCGGGCGTGGTGGGTTCGCTCTGCCCGCGGGCGAGCACGGTGAGAGGGAACACGCGGCCGCCCCATGCGGGCAGCACCGGGGTTCGCTAACGCACTTGCACCTGACCTGGGTTCGGCGCGCCATGTCTGAAACGCGGGCTGACTGGCGCCACCGGGTTCCACGTGGAACAAACCACACTCCCTCCGCTGGGTCGAATGGCCCGAGAGTCCGCGCTCGCCTGCGCCGCCCGCGGTCGGTGCAGCCCTGGCCGGTGCAGTCCTGGCCGATGCAGTCCTGGCCGATGCAGTCCTGGCCGGTGCAGTCCTGGCCGGTGCAGCTGGGGCTCTGGCTGCATGCGCCTCTGAGGCGTGCGGAAAGCTGTCAGGCCGGGCGAAGCTCATGGGACGCGGACGCTGCCCGCCAAGCGCACCGGCGTCAGCGTCACCCAGGGCTCGCGTTGTGCTGGTGGCGCCGCGTGTGGGGATGAGCAGTCGCCGGCCGGAAATCGGGCAGGAACCGGATTCGCTTTGGTTCTGGCGGGATGTTTCACGTGGAACCTGAATCGGCCGGCGCTGATCTGCGAGATCCTGGAGCAAAACGCCCACGCTGAATCCTGGGCAAGAGGGTCAGCAACGGACCCGTTCCGCGCGCGCGGCCCGATCGCGCGGAGGTCGCACGCGGACAAGCGGCCAATCGGCCGGACGAACCGGCACTCGACTGGCGGGTGCCGCGGCGCCGATCACGGCGACGGGCCGCGGCTGCAGCAGCTGGCGGCAGCGGCTACCGCGACGGCAGCCCTTACAGCCGCATCGGCATGACGACGTACTTGGTGTGCGTCGTGCCGGGGGCATGAACCAGGCAGCTGCTGTTCGAATCCGTCAGCCCGAGCTCGACTTTGTCGCTCTCGATCGCACTCAGCGCGTCGAGCAGATAATTCACGTTGAAGCCAATCTCGACTTCTTCGCCCGAGTAGTTCACTTCCACCTGATCCTCGGCCTCTTCCTGCTCGGGGTTGTGAGCCTGGATGACCAGAAGCCCCGGACGCGCGGTGAGGCGAATGCCCCGGTATTTCTCGTTGGAAAGAATGGCCGTGCGGTGCAGCGCCAGCTTCAGCGCCTCGCGCTCGGCCTCGACGATCCGGGAAGGACTTGCCGGTATGACACGGCCGTACTCCGGGAATCTGCCGTCGATCAGCTTCGAAGTGAAGCGAATGTCGCCGATCTGGGCGCGAACGTGATTCGTGCCAACCGCGAGCTCGATATTGCCGTCGGTTCCGAGGATCCGCTGCAGCTCGAGCACACCCTTGCGCGGCACGATCACCTGCTGATTGGTCTTCGCCTTCCCGGAGAGCTCGGTTTCGCACAGTGCCAGGCGGTGCCCGTCGGTCGCCACCGCGCGCAGCGTCTTGCCATCGGTCTCGATCAAGAGGCCGTTGAGGTAATAGCGCACGTCCTGCTGCGCCATGGAGAAATGCGTCTTGTCGATGAGGCGGCGGAACTCGCCCTGCGCGACGGTGAGTGTCTGTTGCGCGTTGATCTCATCGACCACGGGAAATTCAGACGCCGGCAGGCTCGAGAGCGTGAAGCGGCTGCGGCCCGCACGAATCGACACGCGCTCACCTTCGGTGCTGAGCACCACGCTGGTTTTCTCGGGCAGCGAGCGAAAGATGTCGAGCAGCTTTCTGCCTGGTACGGTGATGTCGCCGCTCTGCTGCACGCTCACCTGGCTCGTCGCCACGAGCTCGACTTCGAGATCCGTGCCCGTGACGCTCAACCGGTTGTCGCGTCCTGCGAGCAGCACGTTCGCGAGCACCGGCATGGTCTGCCGCCGTTCGACGACGCCGATGACGCTTTGCAGGGGAGCGAGAAAATCTTCGCGTGTCGCGCTGAGCTTCATATCTTGACTCTCTTCAATCTGAATCTAATCAGTCTTTATTGTTGAGACTATAGAGCCTGTGAGTCCTGGTAATAACTTGAATTCTCTTGCAATATCAAAGCATTAAGAGCAGAAAAGACCGCGTGAAGTCCGGGAGGAAATGGCTTCGGGCTGTGTGCCCCCTGTGCATAACTTTATCCCCAACTTCGTACACAGCAAATCCACGCCTTCGTTCACTCACCCGGCCAGGGTTCTCAACAGGTTCGAATAATCTTCCTTCATGCGCTGCTCGCTGTCGCGCAGTTCCTTGATGCGCTTGCAGGCGTGCAGCACCGTCGTGTGATCGCGGCCGCCGAAGGCATCGCCGATCTCCGGCAAGCTGTGATTGGTGAGCTCTTTCGCGAGCGCCATCGCCACCTGCCGCGGCCGCGCCACTGAACGGCTGCGCCGCTTGGAAAGCAGATCCGCCATGCGCACCTTGTAGTAGTCGGCGACTGTTTTCTGGATGTTCTCGATGGTGACGAGCTTCGCCTGCAGCGACAGCAGATCCTTGAGTGCTTCCTTGGTGAACTCGAGCGTGATCGGCCGCCCGGTGAAGCGCGAGTTCGCCATCACCCGCCGCAGCGCCCCCTCGAGCTCGCGCACGTTGGAGCGGATGCGCTTGGCGATGAAGAACGCGACTTCCTCGGGCAGCTGTACGCCGGCGGCGAGCGCCTTGGTCATGAGGATCGCCACGCAGGTCTCGAGCTCGGGTGGCTCGATCGCGACCGTGAGGCCCCAGCCGAAGCGCGATTTGAGCCGCTCCTCGAGGCCCTCGACTTCCTTCGGATAACGGTCGCAGGTGAGGATCACCTGGTGCTGGCCCTCGAGCAGCTCGTTGAAGGTGTGAAAGAACTCTTCCTGCGAGCGCTCCTTGCCGGCGAAGAACTGGATGTCATCGATCAGCAGCGCATTCAGCGAGCGGTACGCCATCTTGAACTCGTTCATCGCGTTGTGCTGCAGCGCCCGCACCATGTCGCTGACGAAGCGCTCGGAATGCACGTAGGCGATGCGCGCCTCGGGGTCGTTTTCCTTGATGAGGTGCGCGATCGAGTGCATCAGGTGCGTCTTGCCGAGCCCGACGCCGCCGTAGATGAACAGCGGGTTGTAGGCGCGCCCGGGATTTTCCGCGACCTGCAGCGATGCCGCCTTGGCGAGCTGGTTGCTCTTGCCTTCGACGAAGGTGCCGAAGGTGAAATCGGGATTGAGCCGCGCGCCCACCACCAGGCCATCGGACGGCCGGGGCCGCGCCGGGGCCGCTGCCGGCGGCGCACCGCGCAGCGGGGTGCTGCGCGAGCCCACTTCGACGGTGATGATGGGCGCATCACCCGAGGACTCATCGCGCAGCAGCTCGCCGATGCGCGGCAGCAGATTGGCGTTGACCCAGTCGACCACGAAGCGATTCGGCGCGAACAGCTTGAGCGCGCCGTTCCCTTCCGTCGCCTGCAGCGGCCGCACCCAGGTATTGAATTGCTGCTCCGGAAGCTCCGCCTCCAACGCGCCCATGCAGCGAGTCCAAAGCGACGCTTCCACGCGCGATTGCCTCCGCGTCTTGATCTGAAGGGATCGTGAGGAAAAGGTCGCGAAGTCTATACCGATCGGCTACCGCGCTGAAGGCTTGAGTCCCGTCGTGGCGCGCTCGCGGAGCGGCTCTCGATGTATTGACACCTTGAGGCTCAACGGCTTAGCCTTGCCGCCCTTTTTTCTCAGCCCGTCGACGGAGCCCGCGGCCATGGCAACCAAGCGTACCTACCAGCCGAGCAAAGTGCGCCGCAAGCGCACCCACGGGTTCCGTGCGCGCATGGCCACCAAGAACGGCCGCAAGGTGCTGGCCCGCCGCCGCGCCAAGGGCCGCCACAAGCTGATACCCTGAAGGCGGACGGCGCTGCGCTCCACGCAGGAACCCCGTCCCGCGCGGGCGCGTCTCATCGGACGGCTCACTCTGCCGGCGCAACTTCGGCTGCGGCGCAAGAGCGATTTCGACGCCGCCTATGCGCGCGGCCGGCGTCTGGGTGACGGGTATTTCACGGTGATTGCGAGAGCGAACGAATTGGGCGCCCCGCGCTTAGGTCTCGCGGTGGCGGTGCGCGCCGCCGGCGGTGCGGTCGCGCGCAACCGCCTGCGCCGCCTCATCCGCGAGTCGTTCCGCCTCAATCAGCACACGCTCCCGGCGCTCGATCTGGTCGTCGGTTGCCGCCCGAGCGCGCGCGCGGCGGCCCCGGCCGTGCTGCGCGCGAGCCTCGCGGCGCTGTGGGGCAAGGTCGCGGAAGGCGCCTCCTGATGCGCGCCCTGGTGCGCGGCGTGCTGCGCTTCTATCAGCTCGCGGTGAGTCCCCTGGTCGGGCCCGCGTGCCGTTTCTATCCCTCGTGCTCGCAGTACGCGCTGGAGGCCGTCGAGCGCTTCGGCGTGCTGCGCGGTGCTTATCTCGCGGCGCGGCGTCTCGGCCGCTGCCATCCCTGGCATCCCGGCGGCTACGACCCGCTGCCCCCGCCCCACGTCTGTGTCCACCATGCCCACGATCAATAACCCCCGCATCTTCCTCTGGGGCGCGCTCGCGCTGATCCTGTACGTCGACTACGACGCGTGGATGCGCGACTACGCGCCGCCGCTGTCCGCGCCCACCGGCGCGGCGAGCGCTCAGCATCCGGGCGCGAGCGCCGCACCCGCACCCGACCTGGGCAGTCACGTGCCGCAGGCCCCGCCGGTCGCGGGGACGGCGAGCGCTGCGGCCGCGTCCGCCACCACACCTGCCGCCACGCTCGGCACGGCGCCTGCCGCTGCAGCGCCCGCCAGCACGGGCGCGGACGCCACGCAGGCGCAGGCCGCCGCGGATGCCCCGGTGGTGCACGTGCGCACCGACGTGCTCGATGTCCTGATCAGCACCCGCGGTGGCACGATCGCGCAGGCCGACCTGATCGTCTATCCGAAGGTGAAGGGCGAGACGGCGCCGGTACGCCTGGAGAATCACGACAGCCCGGAGACGCTGTACGCGCTGCAGTCGGGACTCACGGGCCCCGCGGGTGGCACGTACCCGACCCACCTCGCCACCTTCACGAGCGCCGCGGAGAGCTACGCGCTCGATCGCGACGCGGATCTGCGGGTGCCGCTCACCTGGCGGAGCGCGGACGGGGTCGCCGTCACCAAGACGTACGTGTTCCACCGCGGCAGCTACCGCATCGATCTCGACTACGAGGTGCACAACGGCGCAGCACACGCGTGGGAGGCGCACTCCTACGCGCAGATCCTGCGCAACGACCCGCCCACGAAGCGCTCGTATTTCAACACCGACAGCTACGCCAACCACGGTCCGGCGATCTGGGACGGCAAGTTCCGGCGTCTCGATGTGAAGGACGAGAAAGAGAAGCAACTGTCGCTCGATGTGAGCGGCGGCTGGATCGCCGCGCTCCAGCATTACTTCGTGAGCGCGGTGGTACCGCCGCGGGATGCGACCTACCACTTCACGCTGAGCGTCGCCGGCGACCAGTACCTGCTCGCCGCCGAAGGACCGCCGCGGATGATCGCGCCGGGCGCCGACGGGGTGTTCGCCGAGACGCTGTTCATCGGGCCCAAGCTGCAGCGCGCGCTCGATGCCACCGCGCCCGGGCTCGACTACGTGGCCGATTACGGCCGGCTGTGGTTCTTCGCGCAGCCGCTCTTCAAGGCCTTGAGCTGGATGCACGGGCTCACGGGCAACTGGGGTGCGGCGATCATCCTGGTCACCTTCCTCCTCAAGCTGCTCTTCTACCCGCTGTCGGAGGCGAGCGGCCGCTCGATGGCCAAGATGAAAACCCTGCAGCCGCGCATCAAGAACCTGCAGGAGACCTACGCCGACGACCGCGAGAAGCTCGGCCGCGCGATGATGGAGCTCTACAAGCGCGAGAAGGTGAATCCGGTGGCCGGGTGTCTCCCGACCCTGATCCAGATCCCGGTGTTCATCGCCTACTACTGGGTGCTGCTCGAGAGCGTCGAGATGCGCCAGGCGCCGTTCGCCTTCTGGATCCACGACCTGTCCGCGCGCGATCCGCTCTACATCCTGCCGGCGATCATGGCGGTGGCGATGTTCGTGCAGTACAAGCTGAACCCCGCGCCCCCCGACCCGGTACAGGCCAAGGTGTTCATGATCATGCCGCTGGTGATGTCGGTGACCTTCGCGTTCTTCCCCGCGGGGCTGGTGCTGTACTGGGTGACCAACACCATTCTTTCGATCGCCCAGCAGTGGAATATCAACCGCCGCATCGGCGCGCTGGCGGCGGCGAAGAAGACCTGAGCGGCGGTTCGCGCCTCAGCCAGCCGGGCAGGTGTCCTCGAAGCCGCCGGGCTGTTCGGTGGCGGGCGCGTCCGGCGGCGGGAAGGTCTGGCGGAAGGTGAAGGCGTCCGCAGTCGGGCCGCCCGCGCGCAGCCGCTCGAGTCTCTCGATCGCCTCCTCGATGCTCGGGCGGTGACCGCGCGGCACCCACCAGAGCACCATGATCGCCGCGCCGATCGGCTCGAACCATTCGCGGCGGCGCCTGAGGATATCGGCGTGCGCGCTGCGGTAGACGAAACGTCTGAGCGCTTCCGTATCGCTCCATACCGACATGTTGAGCAGCTGATTGGGGTCGTCGAAGGGGCGCAGCGCGGTCGCATCGCCCGCCTCGGTCTGCAGCCGCCACACGAAACCGGGCGAGCTCTCGGCGAGCGCGTTGATGCGCGCAAGGTTGGCGGCGAATTCCGCCATGATGGGGGAGTCCATCGGTCCGCGGATGACGCCGATGTTCAGCTGCGCGAGCTCGTAGGCGGACATGCTGCCTCCCTCCGGGGCCAGGCACACAGGATACCCAAGGCGCCGGTCGGGGCGACACCGCGGGGAACACTGCGGTAGCCTTCGCCGCGAGGGCGTACATGACGCGTACCGAAACCATCGTGGCCGCCGCCACGCCTCCGGGAAGAGGCGGTGTGGGGATCGTGCGGCTCTCCGGTCCCAAGGTGCCGGAGATCGCCGCGGTGATGCTCGGGGACCTGCCGCCGCCGCGGCGCGCGACTTTCGGCCGGTTCCTCGATGGAGCGCAGCAGCCGATCGATGCCGGTCTCGCGCTGTTTTTCCCGGCGCCCGCCTCCTACACCGGCGAGCACGTCCTCGAGCTCCACGGCCACGGCGGCCCGCTGGTGATGGAGGCGGTGGTGGCGCGCGCGCTCGAGCTCGGCGCCCGGCGCGCCCAGCCGGGGGAGTTCACGCAGCGCGCCTTCCTCAACGACAAGCTCGATCTCGCGCAGGCGGAGGCGATCGCCGATCTCATCGATGCGGGCTCGCGCGCGGCGGTGCGCGCCGCGATGCGCTCGCTCCAGGGGGAGTTCTCCGCCATGGTGCGCGGGCTCACCGAGGCGGTGATCGATGTGCGCACCTACGTCGAGGCGGCGATCGACTTTCCCGAGGAGGAGATCGATTTCCTCGCCGACCGCGAGCTCGAGCAGCGCTTCGCGGCCCTGCGCGCGCATTTCGGCGGCGTGCTCGCGAGCGCACAGCAGGGACGGCTGCTGCGCGACGGGATGACGGTGGTCATCGCAGGTCCCCCCAATGCCGGCAAGTCGAGTCTCATGAACCGCCTCGCCGGCTACGACGCGGCGATCGTCGCACCCGTCCCCGGCACCACCCGCGACGTGCTGCGCGAACGTATCGAGATCGAGGGGCTGCCGCTGCACCTGCTCGACACCGCGGGGCTGCGCCTCGGTGGCGATGCGGTCGAGGCCGAGGGCATGCGGCGCGCGCGCGGCGAGATCGCGCGCGCCGACCGGGTGCTGTTCGTCATCGACGCCGCGGCCGATCCCGCCGCCGAGGCCTTCCGCACGGAGCGCGCGCGGCTGCCCGCGGAGGTGCCGGTGACGCTGGTGCTCAATAAATGCGATCTTGCTGAGGCGCCGGGCGACGAAGCTGATGCCCGAAGGATCGCCGCAGGCGATTTTTCCCATGAACCAGGTCCGCCGCGTCTCTACGTGTCGGCGCTTACCGGTGCGGGGCTCATCGAGCTGCGGGCGCACCTCCTGGGCTGCATGGGCTTTCAGAGCGTCGACAGCGGCGCGGTGAGCGCCCGGCAGCGGCACCTCGAGTCGCTCGCGCGGGCGCGCGCGCACACCGAGGAGGCGCAGCGGCAGCTCACCGAGCGGCGCGCCGGGGAGCTGGTGGCGGAGGAGCTGCGCGCCGCGCAGCAGGCGCTCGGCGAGATCACCGGCGAGTTCACCAGCGACGACCTGCTGGGGCGGATTTTCGCGAGCTTCTGCATCGGGAAATGACGCTTGCCGGGGCTCGCGGCATAGGTACTTGCCGCAGACGGTGACCGCCGTCAACCCGCCGCGCCGGCCCAGCGGGTATAAATCGCCCATGGACGCAAGGACGCTGCCCGCCCCCCGCTCGACACTGCGCATCGCGGCGCGGCTCGGCGCGAGCTTCGCCGTGCTGCTGCTCATCGTGCTCGCGGTCGGAACGCTGTCGCTGCAGCGGCTCTCGGCCGTCGAGGCGCGCGCCGCCACGACGCGCGATGACTGGATGCCGAGCGCACGCACGCTCGGGCAGCTGCGTACCACGGTGCGCAAGTACCGCCTCGCCGAAGCGATGCTGGCGCTCGCCGCGGGCGACCGCGAGGTTGACGCCGCCGCCGCGCAGTTGCGCGTCGTGGGCGCCGAGCTCGCCGCGGCACGCGCGGCGTGCGCGCCCTACATCACCCGCGGCACGGACGACGAGCGGCTGCTGCGGGACTTCGACCGCACCTGGACGCTGTACCAGGGCGTCAGCGGCCGCTTCCTTGCGGCGCGTCTCGCCGGCGGCGCCGGGGTGTCGCCGGAGTTCACCACCGGCGGCGATTACTACGAGAGCGCGGTCGCGGGGCTCACCGACGCCATCGTGCTCAACACCCACAACGGCATCGCCGGGGCCGAGGAGACCGTGCACTTCGTGGCTGCGACGCGCGCGCTCGAGGTCGGCGCCCTGCTGGCGCTGGTGGCGGCGAGCGCCGGCCTGTGGGTGCTGTTGACACGCCACGTCGCACTGCCGCTGCAGGCGATGACCGCGGCCATGCGCCGCCTCGCCGCCCGTGACTTCACCGTGAGCATCCCCGCCGTGGGCCGCCGCGATGAGCTCGGCACCATGGCGCAGACCATCGACGTATTCCGCGCGGGCCTCATCGAGACCGAGAAGCTGCGTGCGAGCGAGGACCTGAAGACCGCGGAGCTGCGCGCGAGCGAGGCGCGCTTTCGCACCGTGTTCGACTCGGTCACCGAGGGGATCTTCGTGAGCGAGCCCGAGAGCGGGCGCTTTCTCGAGATCAATCCGAGCGGCTGCGAGATGTTCGGCTACACGCGCGAGGAGCTGCTGGGACTCGACGCCGCGGCGCTCTCCTCCGGCATGCCGCCCTACACGCAGCCGGACGTCGGTCGCTGGATCGCCAAAGCCCGGGCCGAGGGACCGCAGACCTTCGAGTGGCAATGCCGCGGCAAGGGCGGGCGTATCTTCTGGGCGGAGATCTGCGTGCGGCTCGCGGCCTTCGGCGGCACCGACGTCATGCTGGCGACGCTGCGCGACATCAGCGACCGCAAGCAGGTCGAGCGGCGCATCCGCCGCATGGCGCGCCAGGACGCGCTCACGGGCCTGCCGAACCGCGGCGTATTCGTCGATGCGGTCGAGGGCACGATCGCGCGTGCGACCCGCGAAGGCTCGGGGTTCGCGGTGCTGTTGCTCGACCTCGATCACTTCAAGGACGTCAACGACACCCTCGGGCACCCGGCGGGCGACGATCTGCTGCGCGGGGTCGCCGCGCGGCTGCGCGGGGCGGTGCGCGACAGCGACATCGTGGCGCGCTTCGGGGGCGATGAGTTCGCGGTGCTGATGCCCGAGGTACGCGACGACGCGGACGCCGCGGCGCTCGCCGCCAAGCTGATCGCATCGCTCGAGCCGTCGTTCTCGATCCAGGGGAACGACATTCGCATCGGCACGAGCATTGGCATCGCCATGGGCACTCCCGCCGAACGCAGCGTCGAGGCGATGCTCGGGCACGCCGACGTGGCGCTCTACCGCGCCAAGGCGGACGGGCGCGGCGCCTACCGCTTCTTCGACGAGTCGATGGACGCCAAGGTGCGGGCCCGCGTCACGCTGGTGGCGCAGCTGCGCACCGCGATCGACTCGCAGCAGCTGTTTCTCGTCTACCAGCCGCAGGTCGAGCTCGCGACCGGGCGCATCACCGGCATCGAGGCGCTGGTGCGCTGGCGCCACCCCGAGCGCGGCGAGCTCGCCCCGGGGCAATTCATCGCGGAGGCCGAGAGCAGCGGGCTCATCGTGCCGCTCGGCCGCGAGGTGCTGCGCCAGGCCTGCCGCCAGGCGCGCGTCTGGGCGGACGCGGGACTCCTGCCCGCGAGTGTCGCGGTCAACGTGTCGGCCGCGGAGCTGCGCGCGCCGCACGAGCTCGAGCACTACATCCGTGGCACGCTGCTCGAGAGCGGCCTCGATCCGCGCTGTCTCGAGCTCGAGCTCACCGAGACCGTGCTCATGGGCACGGGCAGCGCGCCGCACGTGGTGCTCGCCTCGCTGCGCGCGATCGGCATCCGCCTGGCGATCGACGATTTCGGGACCGGCTTCTCCTCGCTCGACTACCTCAGGCGCTTCCCCGCCGACCGGCTGAAGATCGCGCAGAGCTTCATCGACCAGCTCGAGCGCGCCGGTAATGCCGCGGTCGTCAAGGCCACGATCGGGCTCGCGCGCGAGCTCGGCATGGCGGTCATCGCCGAGGGCATCGAGAGCGAGCGCCAGGCCGAGCAGCTGGTGAAATGGGGTTGCAGCGACGGCCAGGGATTTCATTTCGCCAGGCCCATGACGGCGCAGGAGCTCGAGCCGCTGCTGCGCAGCGGACACTGTCGCTACCGGCGCCGCGATGGCGGCGCGGAGCCGCGCGTCCTGCAGGGCCCCTGGTCGGCCACCGGCCGGTATCAGAGACTGAGTTAGCCCTATCCGGGTCGCCGGGCGAGCGACAGCCAGATCCCGCCGCCGATGAGCGTCAGCCCCGAGACGCGCCCGAGGAGCCGCCGGCGCGCAGGCACCAGAAAGAAGGCACGGCCGAGCCCCGAGGCGATCGCCCAGCAGGAGTCGCTCGCGGCCGCGAGCAGCACCGTGACCAGGCACATGACGGTGAGCTGCGGCGCCGCCGGCAGGCGCGGATCGACGAACTGCGGCAGGAACGCCGAGAAGAATGCGATGGTCTTCGGGTTGGTGAGCGCCACCACGAAGCCGCGGCGGAAGTGCACGTGACCGGCGGGCGCGGCGGCCGGCGGCCGTCCGGCATGGAGCCAGGCCTGGACGCCGAGCCACACCAGATAGACCGCGCCGAGCCAGCGCAATGCCTCGAACAGGTACACCGCGTGGGCGAGCACCCAGGAGAGCCCGCAGGCGATCGCCGCGATCAGCACGGCGTTGCCGGTCGAGGTGCCCGCCACGGTGATGAGTCCCGCGCGCATGCCGCGGGTGGCCGAGGTCGAGATCACCAGCGTCACGATGGGACCCGGGGCCAGCAGCAGCACCATGGTGATGGCGAGAAATCCCGCGAACAGATGCCAGTTCATAGAGTACTCCGCAGCCGGCAAAAGCCCCTGCGCCGGCCTTGCCATGAAGTGCTCGGCTGCTGCGGGTAACCGCAGTCGGTGCGCATCGAGCCCCGCCTTTCGCCGGCGGCAATCAGGGTAATGTCTGCCAAAATCGCTTCAGCGATTCTGGCCAATGGATGACAGGCCGAGGTCCTTGCTGTAGGTGACGTTCATGACGTTGTCGTACCAGCCGAGCACCGCGGGCTTCACCAGGTGCTTGTTGACGTAGAAGTAGAGCGGCATCAGCGCAGTGTCGGCGAGCATCACGCGCTCGGCCTCCTCGAGCAGCGCGCGGCGTGCGCTTGAGTTCGCTTCGGCGGCGGCGCGCGTCAGCAGTGCGTCATAAGCGGCGCTCTGGTAGTGCGGCAGGTTCAATCCAAAGTCGCTCTTCAGGTACTGCGCGAACGTATAGGCGTCGTTGTAGTCGCCGACCCAGCTCGAGCGGTACACCTCCACGTCGCCGCGGTCGATGTCGGCGAGCAGCGTCTTGAACTCGACCTGGGTGAGGCGCACCTCGACGCCGAGCGCCTCTTTCCACATCGAGGCGGTGGCTAACGCGAGCTTGGTGTGCACCTCGCCGGCGTTGTAGCGCAGCTCGAAGGACAGCGGCCGCGCGCGCGAGTAGCCCGCCTCGCGGTACAGGCGCTGCGCCTCGGCGATGCGTGCCTCCATGGGCTTGCCACGGTAGTCGAACGACTGGGGTGTGTAATCGCTGGTTCCGGGCGGCACCCAGCCGTAGGCGGGCAGCTCCCCGACGCGCAGCACGAGGCTCGCGAGCTTCTCGCGGTCGATGACCTCCGAGAGCGCCCGGCGCAGCCCCGGCGCCTTGCTGAAGGGTGCGCGCCGCAGGTTGAAGCCGTAGTAGTAGGTGTTGAGCTGCGGCGAGACGTGCAGCTCGCTTCCCAGGTGCTCGCGGATCCAGTCGAACTGGCCGCGGGGCACCACGTTGGTGATGTGCAGCTCGCCGCTGCGGTAGCGCGCGAGCTCCGCGTTCTCGTCGGGAATGACGAGGTACTTCACCGCCCCGAGTCGCGTGGCCGCGTCGTTCCAGTAGAAGTGGTTGCGCACCGCGAGCACGTACGAGCCCTGCACCCATTCCTTGAGCACGAAGGCGCCGTCGCTGACCATGACGCCGGCGCGCGCGTAGCTCTCGGGGTGCGCCGCGAGCGTCGGGCGGTGTACCGGGCAGGTGCTCGGGTGCGAGAGCAGCGCGGGCAGGAAGGCCGCGGGCGCGGCGAGCGTGATGACCACGGTCGCATCGTCGGGCGCGGCGATGCCGAGGGTCTCCGGCGGCTTCCTGCCGGCGACGATGTCGTCGGTGTTGGCGATGACGTCGGCGTACTGGGCATAGTCCGAGGCCGTATTCGGATCGACCAGCCGGCGCAGCGCCGCCACGAAGTCCGCCGCGACCACGCGCTCGCCGTTCGACCAGCGCGCCTCGGGACGCAGCGTGAAGGTGTAGACCTTGCCGTCCGCGCTCACGCTCCAGTGGCTCGCGACCCCGGGCGCCGGCGCCGCGTGGTGGTCGAGTGTCGTCAGCCCCTCGCACAGGTCCCGGACGATCCCCTGCGCCTCCGCCCCGCGGACCTTCTGCGGGTCGAGGGAGTCGGGATCCGGGCCCCCGCCGCGTACCAGCACGGGCCCGCCGTTCGCCCCGCCTGACGTCTCGCCGCCGCTCCCGGCGTGCCCACAGCCCGCGAGCACGACGCTCGCGAGGGTCGTCGCGAGCAGCACGCGACAGGTCGTCAGCGGGGCCGGGTACGCGGTCATGCGGGGCGCCGCCCGCGCCGGCTCGCGTTGATCTGAGCGCGCAGAGTGAGCGCGGCCGTGCGCGCCGCAGCGGCGAAATCCGCCCCGCCGGCACCGGGGCCACCATAGAGAATGGCCCGCGATGAGCTCACCAGCAATCCAGTGCCTTGGGTATTCTGGCCATTTTGTACCGCCTGTGCGACATCGCCTCCCTGGGCGCCCACGCCGGGGAGGAGCAGCGGCATGTCGCCGACCAGGCGGCGCACCTCGGCGAGCTCGCGCGGATAGGTGGCGCCGACGACCAGGGCGCAGTTGCCGCGCGTGTTCCAGCGCGCCGCGGCGAGCTCCGCCACGACGTGATAGAGCCGCCGCCCGCCGACCTCGAGATCCTGCAGATCACGCGCGCCGGGATTGGAGGTGCGGCACAGAATGATCACGCCCTTGTCGGCGTGCCTGAGGAAGGGCTCGAGCGAGTCGCCGCCGAGGTAGGGATTCACGGTGACCGCATCCGCCGCGTAGCGCTCGAAAGCCTCGATGGCGTAGCGCTCGGCGGTGTTGCCGACGTCGCCCCGCTTGCCGTCGAGGATCACCGGGATCGCGGGGTAGGTGCGGTGCACGTACTCGATGGTGCGCTCGAGCTGATCCTCGGCCTCGTAGGCGGCGTAGTGCGCGAACTGCGGCTTGTAGGCGCACACCAGGTCGTGGGTGGCGTCGATCACCGCCTTGTTGAACTGGAAGATCGGCGAGGCGGCGGCGGCGATGTGCGGCGGGAAGCGCTCGATCTCGGGATCCAGCCCCACGCACAGGAGCGAGTCGTTCTTCTCCCAGGCGTGCGCGAGCGCTCGGACGAAGCCGCTCATGCGACCCGGTGGGCCGCGCGTACACCGCGCTTCTTCAGGTGCACGAGCAGGATCGAGACGGCCGCCGGCGTCACCCCCGGCAGGCGTCCCGCCTGGCCGACGGTCGCCGGGCGCGCTTCACTCAGGCGCTGGCGCACTTCGTGCGAGAGCCCGGCGAGCTCGCGGTAGTCGAGGTCCGCGGGCAGCTCGGTCGCCTCGTGGCTCCGGGCGCGCTCGATCTCCGCGCGCTGGCGCTCGAGGTAGCCGGCGTAGCGGGCGCGCACCTCGACCTGCGCGCGAATCTGCGCCGGGAGACGCGCGTCGATCGACAGCGGCACGCCGGGGGATGTCAGGTGCCCGGTCGCGGCCGGCAGCCACTCGGGACTCCCCGCGACCTCGAGGAGCGCCTCATAGCTCACCTCGGGACGGCGCAGCAGCTCGAGCGCGCTCGCGTTCTGGCCGAGCGGCGCGCCGAGTACGCGCGTGGCCCAGCCATCGGGCAGCTGCGCCGGCTTCACCCGGTGCGCGCCGAGGCGCTCGATCTCCAGATCGGTGAGGTACTGCTTCACCTGGTGCAGCCGCCAGCGCTCCTCGTCCACGAGTCCGAGCTCGCGTCCGATCGGCGTCAGGCGCTCATCGGCGTTGTCCTCGCGCAGCAGCAGGCGGTGCTCGGCGCGGCTCGTGAACATGCGATAGGGCTCGCGCGTACCGCGCGTGATGAGATCGTCGATCAGCACGCCGAGGTAGGCATCGCTGCGCTTCGGTATCCAGGGGGGCGCCTCGCGCACGGCGAGCGCGGCGTTGATGCCGGCGACGAGCCCCTGGGCGGCCGCCTCCTCGTAGCCGGTCGTGCCGTTGATCTGCCCGGCGAAGTACAGCCCCGACAGCGCCCTGGTCTCGAGCGAGCCGTTGAGATCGCGCGGATCGAAATAGTCGTACTCGATCGCGTAGCCGGGGCGCGTCAGATGCGCGTGCTCGAAGCCGCGGATGGTGCGCACGAACTCGCACTGCACTTCGAACGGCAGACTGGTCGAGATGCCGTTGGGATAGATCTCAGAGGTATCGAGCCCCTCGGGCTCGACGAAAATCTGGTGCGAGGTCTTGTCCGCGAAGCGCACCACCTTGTCCTCGACCGAGGGGCAGTAGCGCGGACCCACGCCCTCGATGACCCCCGTGAAAAGTGGCGAGCGGTCCGTTGCGCCGCGAATGATGGCGTGCGTCTGCTCGTTCGTACTCGTAATGAAACAATCGACCTGCCTGGGATGCTCTTCGGCTCTCCCAAGGAACGAAAACACGGGAACCGGCACATCACCCGGCTGGCGCGTCATGACCGACCAGTCGAGCGTGCGTCCGTCGATGCGTGGGGGCGTGCCGGTCTTCAGGCGCCCGACGCGTAAGCCTAAGTCCCGCAGCCGCGCCGCGAGACGCAGCGAGGGCGGATCGCCGGCGCGCCCGCCGGCGGACTGCTCGAGCCCGACGTGGATGCGCCCGCCGAGGAAAGTCCCGACGGTGAGCACCACGGCGCGCGCGGCGAGCGTGACGCCGCTCACCGTGCGCACGCCCCGCACGCACCCGGCCTCGACGACCAGATCGGCGGCCTCCTGCTGGAACAGCGCGAGATTCGGCTCGCCTTCGAGCCGTGCGCGGATCGCGCGGCGGTACAGCTGCCGGTCGGCCTGGGCGCGGGTCGCGCGCACCGCCGGTCCCTTGCTCGCATTCAGGGTGCGGAACTGGATGCCGGCGCGGTCGGCGGCGCGCGCCATGGCGCCGCCGAGTGCGTCGATCTCGCGCACCAGGTGGCCCTTGCCGATGCCGCCGATCGCGGGGTTGCAGCTCATCGCTCCCAGCGTCTCGAGGCTCTGCGTGAGCAGGAGCGTGCGCGCGCCCATGCGCGCGGCGGCGAGCGCCGCCTCGGTGCCGGCATGGCCGCCGCCGACGACGATGACGTCGTAGGCGTGCTGCTGCGCGTGCGTCATGGCGATGCGAGTCCCGCCGTCTGAGAAAGGGTCGGGTATTGTAGGTCGGGCTAGCGCGGCGACAAGGGGCAATCGATGAGCGCACGGAGCGCGGCCGCGTGGCGGTCGGCGAAGGCGCGCGCTTCGACCTCGAAGCGGTTGTTCCAGTAGCCGCGCCGCAGGCATTCGGCGAGATAGCGCGGCACCGTGAGGCTCCCCGGCTGCCACTGCCCGAGGACGTGCCAGTACTCGTGCAGCATCAGGTGCGGGTCGGCAAAGAAGTGCGCGGCGCTGCCGCGCAGGTAGATGCGGTCGCGGCGCGTGGTGGCCACGGCCCGCCCATGCAGCCGCACGCGCCAGGAATGCTCGATCACCCGCACGTGGGCGATGCTCTCACCGAAGAGCTGCTCGAGCGCGGCCCGGACGGCCGGCGGCGCAGACGCCTCGCGCGCGACTCTCATGCGCCCTCAGGCGCGGGTATGGACCCACCCCATGCCGGGGCGGAAGCGCAGCGTCCGCACGGGACCTGCGGCGACGTCCTCGGGCAGCACCTGCACCCCGGCGTCGCTCAGGTAATGGCGCACCAGCGTCAGGATGGTGTCGCAGACGGGCCTGGCGTGCTCGCCCTCGGCGAGGTGCGCGACGATGCGCGCCTGCAGATGGCGCGCGCTGGGGGCGAGCTCGCGCAGCGCCTCGAGACAGCGGTCGAGCAGTAACAGCTCGGTCGCGAGCGTCGTGTCGGTGACATCGGCGGGCTTGGAGGCCTTCACGATACAGCGCAGATGCAGCAGTGCGCCGGCCTCCTCGGCCGCGTCATAAACGCACACCGCGACCGCGGAGCGCAGCTCCGTGGTGAGAATCGCATCCTCCGTCGTCACCTCGAAACGGTCGGGTGCGACGTGGATCTCGGGGCGGTTGTCCTCGCGCCTTTCCATATGCGGTGTGTATACGTCCTTGCCACACGCGGCGTGCGACGCGCTGGCCAAAGTATGAACTGTCGCACGGCGTGGGCGTAGAATGTGCGAATGCGTTCCGCCGCGGCACGCGCCGTCAGATTGCAGTGTGTAACACTGCTGGCACTCTTCGGTGCGTTCGTCGCGCCACTCGCCGCGGATCCCATCCCGGCCGTTCCCGCGCCCCTGTCGTCGATCCGCGTCAGCGGCGATGCGCGCGTCAGCGCCAGGCCCGACCGGGTGCAGATCGATCTCGGCGTGCAGACCGTGGCTGCGCAATCGCAGCAGGCCGCCGCCGGCAATGCCCGCTCGCTCGATGCGGTGCTCGCCGCGGTGAAGAGCGCCGCCGGCCCCACCGGGCAGCTGCGCACGGTGAGCTATTCGCTCAGCCCCAACTACCAGTACCACCCGCCGGGGGGCGGCGAGCCGACCATCACCGGCTATACCGCGGTGAACGTCGTCGAGGTGACGCTCGACGATCTCGGGCGCATGGGCGATGTGATCGACGCCGCAACCCGCGCCGGCGCCAACCGGGTGCAGGGCATCCAGTTCACGCTGCGCGACCAGGACGCGGTGCGCGCCGAGGCGCTGCGCCAGGCGGCGCAACGCGCGCATGCCGAGGCCGAGGTGCTCGCCGCTGCGCTGAACCTGAAGATCCTGCGCGTGCTCACCGTGGAGGAGACCAGCCCCGGCATCGTGCCGCTGCGGGCGCATATCGCGATGGCGCGCGCGGCGGCGGGCGCGGTCGCGGAGGCGCCGACGCCGGTCGAGTCGGGGACGCTCGATGTGAGCGCCCAGGTGATACTCCTGGTGGAGGTTGGGCCCGCGGCGCATTGATCAGGGGGTGAGGCCATGACCACGGTGCGAACGCTGCTCGAGGGCAAGGGGCGGGCGATCTATTCGGTGGAGCCGCAGGCGGCCGTGCTCGATGCGGTGCGCCTCATGGCCGAGCACCACGTGGGAGCGCTCGTGGTGATGCGCGGCGCCGCGCTCGAGGGGATCGTGTCCGAGCGCGACTACGCCCGCAAGGTGATCCTGCGCGGCCGCTCCTCGGCCGACACTCCGGTCCGCGACATCATGAGCGCTCCGGTCCTCACGGTGTCGCTCGACACTTCGGTGCAGGCCTGCATGCAGCTCATGACCGACCGCCACGTACGCCACCTGCCGGTCGTCGACGGCGCGCGGGTGATCGGCATGATCTCGATCGGCGATCTCGTGAAGGCGGTCATTGCCGAGCAGAAGGCGCAGATCGAGCAGCTCGAGAGCTACATCCATAGTTGACGCGCCGTGCCGGCGCGCTTTCCCGCAGCAGGATCATCGCCACGAGTCCGACGAGCGCCGCGCCGAGCATGTACCAGCCCGGCGCGAGCGCGTTGCCGGTCGCGCGCTCGAGCCACTTGACGGCGAACTGGGTCGAGCCGCCGAACACCGCAATAGCGAGTGCATAGATGAGCGACAGGGTGCCGGCGCGCACCCGCCGCGGCAGCGACTCGGCGAGTGTCGCGACGACCGGCCCCTGGTTGAGGCCCGTGAAGATGCCGAGCAGCACGCAGCCGCCATACAGCACCGCCGGGCTGCGGAAATGCACGATGGCGAGGAACGCCGGATAGGTGCAGCCGGCGAGCAGCGCGGTGGACAGAATCATGACCGGCCGACGCCCCACCCGGTCCGACAGAGCGCCCCCGAGCGGGTCGCAGCACATCATGGTGAAGGCCCCCACCATGGTCGCGACGAAGGCGAGTCGCGCGCTCAGCCCCAAGGTATCGGCGGCGTAGGTGGTGAGGTAGTCGAGCACGTAGCCGATGACGGTGCCGGAGGCGAGCAGACAGAAGCCGAGCACCGCCACGCGGCGATAATCGGCCGCCGCTTCGAAAGGGTCTGCCACCGGGGCGGGCGTCTCGGGGAGCGAGCGGCGCAGCATCAGCCCCACCGGCACGATGGTGGCGCCGAGGAGGAAGGCGATGCGCCAGCCGAACTCATCGAGCTGCGCGCTCGTGAGGCAGCTCGCGAGCGCGACCCCGACCAGGCCGGCGCAGAAGGCGGCGGCGTCGGCCGTCATCGGTTGCAGCGAGCTGTAGAGGCCGCGGCGCTCCGGGGGCGCCGTCTCCACCAGGTACGCGAGGCTCGGCCCGACTTCGCCGCCGACCGAGAAGCCCTGCAGCAGCCGCCAGGCGATCACGAGCAGGGGCGCGGCGAGGCCGATCGAGCGGTACGCGGGGGTGAGCGCGAGTCCCACCATGCCGAGCCCCATCAGGCTGAAGGACACGAGCATCGCCGGGCGCCGCCCGGCCCGGTCGGCGAGCCGGCCGATCACGAAAGCTCCCAGCGGCCGCGTCAGGAACCCGGCGCCGAAGGTGGCGAGCGACAAGAGCAGGCTGGTCCCCGGGGTGCGCGCGGGAAAGAAGGTCCGGCTGATCTGGAGCGCGAAAAACGCGTAGGTGATGAAGTCGTAGAACTCGAGGCCGTTGCCGATCACCACCGCCGCCAGCTCGCGCGCCGCCGGGCCCCGGTCGTGCGGCGCTGCCGTAGCGTGCGCGGCCACGGCTACTTGCGCCAGTAAGCCGGCGTGCACAGCACGATGACGCTGAAGATCTCGAGCCGCCCGAGCAGCATCGCCGCCGTGCACAGCCAGGTCTGTAGCGCCGTGAGCCCGGCGAAGTTCTGCACCCCGCCCGGCGGGCCGAAGCCGTGCGCGGTGTTGTTGATCGAGGCGACGCTCGCGGTAAGCGCGGCGTCGAACTCGAGCCCGGTGAGCAGCATCGCGAAGGTGAAGAACACCACCGTCATGAAGTAGAGGAAAATGAAGGCCAGTACCGCGTGGCCGACCGAGTCCGGGATGGCGCGCCCGCCGATGCGCACCGGCGCCATGGCGGCCGGGTGCACCAGGAGCTTCAGCTCCCGCCCCGCCTGCCGCGCGAGCAGCAGCGTGCGGAACATCTTGATGCCCCCGCCGGTCGAGCCGGTGCTGCAGACGATGCACGACAGGAACAGCATCCAGTAGGGCGCGAATACCGGCCAGCGCTGGTAGTCCTGGCTGGTGAGGCCGCTGGTGGTCGCCTGCGAGACCACGTTGAACGCCGCATGCCGCAGCGCCGTCAGGAACCCCGGGTAGACGCCGTGCCAGGTGAGGAGCGCGGCGATCCCGACCACGCTCACCGACAGGATGAAGAAGATCGCACGGGCCTCGGGGTCGACCTGGTAGGTGTCGAGGCTGAGGCGCTTCAACGCGATGAAATGCCGCGCGAAGTTGAGCGAGGCGATGAGCATGAGGGCGACCAGCGTCAGCTCGATCGCCGGCGAGTCGAAGAAGCCGATGCTGCGGTCGTGGGTCGAGAAGCCGCCGAGCCCGACGGCCGAGAAGGCGTGGCAGATCGCATCGAACCACGACATGCCGCAGATCCGTAACGCCACGATGCCGGCGGCGGTGATGAGCGCGTACACGAGCCACAGCGAGCGCGCCGTCGCGGTGATGCGCGGCGTCAGGCGCTCCTCCTTGGCGGGGCCGGGCGCCTGGCCCTTGTAGAGCTGCATGCCGCCGACGCCTAAGAGCGGCAGCACCGCGAGCGCCATGACGATGATGGCGAGGCCGCCGAACCAGTGCAGCGAGGCACGCCAGAAGTTGAGCGAGGGCGGCAGTGCGTCGAGCCCGGTGAGCACCGTCGAGCCGGTGGTGGTGAGTCCCGACATGGCCTCGAAGTACGCGCCGGTGAAACTCAGGGAAGGCAGCGCCAGCAGGAACGGCACCGCCGCCGCCGCCGACAGGAGCAGCCACCCCAGCGTCACCAGCAGGAACCCGTCGCGCGCGCGCAGCTCGCGCTTCAAGCGCGCGGTGGTCGCGGCGAGCAGCAGTCCGCCGCCGCCCGCGAGCGCCGCCGCCAGTAGAAAACGTCCGGCGAGGCCGTCGCCCATGAGGAGCGAGCAGGCGACGGGCAGGGCGAAGGTGAGCGCGAAGGCCGCGAGCAGCAGTCCGAGCGCATACGCGACCGCGAACAAGGGTGCTGTACTCCGGTCCGGCCGCTTTAGCGCGTCGCGCGCAGGAACAGCTTCTCGACCGCCTCGAGATGGCGGCGGTCGGCGAGGAACAGGATCACGTGATCGTCGGCGCGTACCACGGTGTCGTGGTGCGCCATGATGACCGTGTCTGCGCGCACCACCGCGCCGATGGAGGCGCCCTCGGGCAGCGGGATCTCGGCCACCATGCGCCCGACGACCCGCGAGCTGCGCTCATCGCCGTGCACGATCGCCTCGATCGCCTCGGCCGCGCCACGCCGCAGCGCGTGCACCCGCACCACGTCGCCCCGGCGCACGTGCGCGAGCAGCGAGCCGATGGTGATGGTCTGCGGCGAGATGGCGATGTCGATGCTGCCCGCCTCGACCAGCTCCGTGTAGGAGGGCTTGTTGATGAGCGCCATCACCTTGTGGGCGCCGAGCCGCTTGGCCAGCATGGCCGAGAGGATGTTGGCTTCTTCCGAGTTGGTCATGGCGGCGAACACATCCGCACTGTCGATGTTCTCCTCGATCAGCAGCTCCTCGTCGGCGGCATCGCCGTGCAGCACGATCGCCTTCTCGAGCAGCTCGGAGATGCGCCGCGCACGGCGCGCGTCGCGCTCGATGAGCTTCACCTGGTTGGAATGCTCGAGCGTCTTCGCCAGGCGGAAGCCGATGTTGCCGCCGCCGGCGATCACGACGCGCCGCACCGCCTCGTCGCCCTTGCGCATCTCGCTGGTGACACGCTTGATGTCATCGCGCGCGGCGAGGAAGAACACCTCATCGCCCTCGGCGATCACGGTGTCGCCCTCAGGCGGGACGCTCCTGCCGTCGCGGTAGATCGCCACCACGCGCACTTCCATCTTCGGCAGATGGGCGGGGAGCTCGCGCAGCTTGTGGCCGACGAGCGGGCCGCCGCCGCGCGCGCGTACCGCGACCAGGCGCACCTTGCCGTCGGCGAAGTCGAGCACCTGCAGCGTCCCGGGATGGTGGATGAGGCGCTCGACGTACTCGGTGACGAGCCGCTCGGGGCTGATGAACACGTCCACCGCGAGCGCATCCGCCCCGAACAGCTCGGCGCGGTCGGTGTACTCGGCGGCGCGGATGCGCGCGATCTTGGTCGGCGTGCGAAACAGGGCAAACGCCACCTCGCAGGCCATCATGTTGACTTCATCGCTCGAGGTGAGCGCCACCATGACGTCGGCCTCGCCGGCGCCGGCGGCCTCGAGCACCGTGGGGTGCGCGGCGTTGCCGACCACGGTGCGCACCTCGAGCCGCTCCTGCAGATCGCGCAGCGCGTCCTCGTTGTTGTCGACCACCGTGACCTCGTTGGCCTCCTCGCGCGAGAGATGCGAAGCCGCGGTGCGCCCGACCTGGCCGGCGCCGAGGATGAGGATTTTCATGGCGCGGCGAGCCTCACAGCGGTTCCAGGTTGGCGTACTGCACCATCAGCCACTTGGTGCCCTGCCGCTCGAAGCTCACCTGCACGCGCGCGTGCGCGCCGTTGCCTTCGACGCTGAGAATCACCCCGTCGCCGAATTTGCCGTGACGCACGCGCCCCCCTAAGCGCATGCCCGGCGCCGCTGGCTCCTCGGGCCGGAAGCGACCGACCGCGATCGGCCGCGACACCTGCACGCGCGGCCGCACCTCCTCGATGAGCTCCTCGGGGATCTCGCGCACGAAGCGCGAGGCCTGCCCGTAGGCGTCGACGCCGTGCAGGCGGCGCTGCTCGGCGTACGTCAGGTACAGGGTCTTCATGGCGCGCGTCATGCCGACGTAGGCGAGCCGCCGCTCCTCTTCGAGCCCCTCGAGATCGACGGTCGAGCGCTGGTGAGGAAACAGGCCCTCTTCGAGCCCGGCGAGGAACACCACCGGGAACTCGAGCCCCTTGGCCATGTGCAGCGTCATCATCTGCACGCAGTCCTCCCACTCGTTCGCCTGGCCCTCGCCGGATTCGAGCGCCGCGTGCGCGAGGAACGCCTCCAGCGGCGGCAGCTCGCTCGCTTCCGGGGTGAAGCCGCGCGCCGCGCTCACGAGCTCATCGAGGTTCTCGACGCGCGCCTCGCCGCGGTCGGCCTTGTCCTTCTGGTAGTGGGCGATGAGGCCCGAGCCCTTGAGCACCGCGTCCACCTGCTCGTGGAGCGCGAGCCCCGCCGTCTCGCGCGCCAGGCCGTCGATGAGCGCGAGGAAAGAGCTCAAGGCCGCCGCGGCGCGTCCAGCGAGCTCGGTGGCGGGGCTGCCGAGCGGCGCCGCCGCCGCCTCCCACAGCGACGTGCCCGCGGCCCGCGCGCGTTCGCGCAGCGTCTCGAGGCTCTTGGCGCCCAGGCCCCGCGTCGGCAGGTTCACCACGCGCTCGAAGGAGGCGTCGTCGCGGCGGTTCGAGATGAGACGCAGATACGCGAGCGCATCCTTGATCTCGGCGCGCTCGAAGAAGCGCAAGCCGCCGTAAACCTTGTAGGGAATGCGCGCCGACAGAAACGCCTCTTCGAACACCCGCGACTGCGCGTTCGAGCGGTAGAGGATCGCGATGTCGCGGCGCTTCATGCCGTGGGCGACGTGCTCGCGGATGCGGTGCGTGACGAACTCCGCCTCGTCGCGCTCGTTGAAGGCGGTGTAGAGCTGGAGCGCCTCGCCGCGCGCGCCGCTGGTCCAGAGCTTCTTGCCGAGGCGGTTGGCGTTGTGCGCGATCAGGCCGTTGGCGGCCTCGAGGATGGTGCCGGTCGAGCGGTAGTTCTGCTCGAGCTTGAAGAGCTGCGAGTTGGGATAGTCGCGCCGGAAATCCTGCAGGTTCTCCGGGCGCGCGTTTCGGAACCGGTACACCGACTGATCGTCGTCACCGACCACGAACGGGTAGCCGCCGTGCGCCGCGTGCGCCTCGCCGTTGGCGCCCGCCCCGTTCGCGGCGGCCCGAAGCTGCGGCGGCGCGATGAGCTTCAGCCACGCGTACTGGATGCCGTTGGTGTCCTGGAACTCGTCCACCAGCACGTGACGGAAGCGGCGGCGGTAATGCGCGAGCAGCTCGGGGTTGTCGCGCCAGAGCTCGAAGGCGCGCAGCAGGAGTTCCGCGAAGTCCACGACCCCGGTACGCGCGCAGGCCTCCTCATAAGCCGCGTACAGGGCGATCAGCTCGCGGCGCGTCGCGTCGCCGCCGTCGGCGAGCCGTGCGGGCCGGCGTCCCTCGTCCTTGTTGGAATTGATGAACCACTGCACCTCGCGCGGGATCCAGCGCGTCTCGTCGAGCTCCCTGGCGCGGATCACCTTCTTGATGAGGCGCTGCTGGTCCTCGGAATCCATGATCTGGAAACCCTGCGGCAGGCGCGCCTCGCGCCAGTGGATGCGCAGGAGCCGATGCGCGATGCCGTGGAAGGTGCCGATCCAGAGCGCCGCGGCGGGAATGCCCAGCAGCCGCTCGACCCGCGCGCGCATCTCGCCGGCGGCCTTGTTGGTGAAGGTGACGGCGAGGATGCTCTGCGGCGAGGTGCCCTCGGCCTGGATCACCCAGGCGATGCGATGGGTGAGCACGCGCGTCTTGCCGCTGCCGGCGCCGGCCAGCACCAGCACCGGCCCCGGCGGGGCGGTGACGGCGGCGCGCTGCGCGTCGTTCAGCGGATTCAAGATCGGGGAGAGATCCATAGGGCGCGCATTCTACGGGAAAGCCCCCTGAGTCTCAGGCGTCCGTTGCGAGCGTCTCCTGCGCGAAACGCACCAGCGCCACGGCAAAACTCAGGACCACCGGACCCGCGATCAGCCCGAGGATGCCGAACGCGGCCACGCCGCCGATCGCGCCGATGAAGATGGCGAGCGTCGACACCGCGGCGTGCTTGGAGGTGAGGATCGGGCGCAGCACGTTCTCCGCGACCCACATGCCGAGCGTGCACAGGACGATGAAGATCGCCGCGCCCCAGCGCCCGACGGCCGCGAGATAGAGCGCGGCGGGAATCAGCACGATCGCCGAGCCCGAGGGCAGGAAGGCCGCGATCGCCCCGAGCACCCCGAACACCAGCGGCGAGGGCAGCCGCACGATCGCGAAGCCGATGCCGACGATCGCCCCCTGGATGAGCGCGGTCGACACCGAGCCGAACACCACCGCGCGCGTCACGTCGCCGAGGTAGTTGAGCAGCCGCCGCCGCGGCTCGCGCGCCATGGGGATGAGGCGCTCGAGGGAGGCGAGCATCGCGCCGCCGTCCTTCAGAAAGAAGAACAGCATGAAGAGCATCATGAAGAACCCGATCAGCGTGCCGAACACGCCGAGCGCGAGGTCACCGCCCATGGTGGCGGCGGACTTGAGCACCGTCTGCACCCCGTCGCTGACCCAGCCCTCGACCTGGTCGGCGCTCACCGTGGCGTTGTCGCGCGCCCAGCTCACCCAGCCGCCGATCAAGGGCAGCGCCGACAGCCGCTCGAGTAGCTCGCTCCAGGAGAGCAGGCTCTTGCCGCTCAGGTAGCCGACCAGGTGCGCCACCTGGCCGGCGAAGGCGACGCCCAGCATCGCGAGCGGTGCCAGCACCAGGAAGGGCGTGAGCCCGGTGAGGATGCCGGCGGCGAGCGCGCTTCGGCCTTTCAGGCGTCCGCCGAGCCACTCGTGCAGCGGATGCAGGATGAAGGCGAGCACCGCCGCCCAGCCGATCTCGGCACGCAGCGGCGCGAGGATCCGGTAGAGCACGTACGCGAGCACCGCGAGCGCCACGACCAGGAACGAGCGGCGATAGAACTGGGATGCCATGCGGACCCTTCGCGCGGGTGCGGGGAGCGCAAGCCTAGCGGGAACGGACCTGCGGCGCGATGCCGGCGCGCCGCTGCGGACCGCCGCTGCCTCAGAGGCTCGACTCGATGAGCTTGCGCAGCTCCGGCGCGCTCGCTTCGCTCTTTTGCAGTACCTCGGTCCCGCGTTGCACTTTCTGCGAATCGCCCTCGGTCACACCCTCGGCCAGCAGGCTGAGCCCGAGGCGCTTCTCATCGAGGAAAGCCTTCATCCCCTTCTGCACCGGCGCGAGCGGGGAGGCCTCCTCGAGCTTCACGGCGATGAGGTCCTGCTCCGCCGCCGCCCAGCGCGGCAGGATGTCGCGCTGCATGCGCTGCCCCCACTCCTGGTCGTTGATCTTGTGGTCGCGCTCGAGCTGCGCCAGCTGTTTCTGGTCGGCGACGAGCTGGGCCTCCTTTACGGAGTACTCCAGGAACTGGTTGCGGAAGCTCAGCTCCCCGCTGCTGCCGGCACGGTGGGCGAGCGGCCATGAAAGCGCAGCCAGCACCAGCACCGCCCCCGCGACCGTGGTGGCCAGGCGCGGGCCAGGACTCGCGCGCGCCTCGGGCGTGAGCGGCCGCGCCAGCACCCAACCGAGCGCGAACCCCGCGGCCAGGCCGCCAATGTGGGCGGCGTTGTCGATGCCGGCGTGGGTGAAGCCGTTGAGGAGATTGTAAGCGACGAAGACCAGGCCGCTGTTGCGCTGGGGGGCGGCGATGCTCGCGGGGATGCGCGTGTGCGGATTCACCATGAAGGCGAGCAGGGCCCCCAGCACGCCGAAGATGGCGCCCGAGGCACCGGCGCTGTTGAGCAGCGGATGCCACAGCAGGCTCGCAACGCCGCCGCCGATCCCGGCGAGCAGGTACAGCACCAGATAGTACGCCGAGCCGAACAGCCGCTCGGTGAGCTGGCCCACGCTCCACAGCGCCCACATGTTGAGGAGCAGATGGATCAGCCCGAAGTGCAGGAACATCGAGGTGCCGAGCCGCCACCACTCGCCATTCAGCGTGTGCGGCCCGAAGTTGCTGCCGAAGTGCACCAGCACCACCGGGTTCGTCTCGAGGAGCCCCGCGCCCCCGTACACCGTGACGGCGAACACCAGGCAGTTGATCGCCACCAGCGCGTGCGTGACGTGCGCGCGGCCGCCGAGCGCCGCGAGGTTGCGCTGGAAGTCCGCTCGTTCGAGCTCGTGCTGCGCGAACTGCGGCGTGCGCTCCTGCGGCAGCCGGCGCGCAATCTCCCGCGCCGCGGCCTCGTCGGCCGCCCGCAGCACGAGCTCGCGCTCGGCGCCCTGGGGCGTCCTCACGTCGAAGCGCACGCGGCGGCCGGTCTGTGCGACGTTGTGGACGCTGAGGATCGCGATCTGGACTTCGTGCGGCGCCGAGAACCAGAAAGGCCGGTGGCGGCGGCCATGCAGCACGAGCCCCTCCGGCCCGATGGCCAGCTCACCGTTCCCCCTCAGCTTCCACGCCGCGCGGCTCTGCCAAGTCCGCTGCAGCCAGAGGCCGGGTTCGCCGAAGCTCACCTGGAAGCTCGGATCCACGTCCACCCCCCGCTTGTTTGCCGGCATTCTAGGGCAGACGGCCGGCGGCTTGCCGGTCCCCGGCGCTGAAGCGCTCGATGAAGCCCGGGTCCGTGAGGCTCTCGAGAGGCCATGAGCGCCGCGCGCTCGGCCGCGGAGACGTTCCCGCCTCAGTGCGCGGGCAGGGGTTGCGACCAGTGGGCGTCGCGGAATCGCCAGGCGCTCCCCTGCCGCTCCACCACCCCGGTGAAGTAGCCGCCGTCGGCGACGCGGGTGCCGTCGGCGAGCTCGCGCACCTCGGACCACGGCAGTCCCACCACCGCCAGGTCGGGCCCGAGGACGTCGACGCGCGCGTCCGCGCCCCACTTGAGATCGATATGGCGGATGTCGCGCGCCGCGGCCGAGATGCCCACGATCGCGCTCGTCCCGTCGCGGAAGGCGAGCACGCCGTCGGAGGCCATGAAGAACTCAGGCTCCGCCGCGAAGTAGCGCCGCCAGGCGGCGGGGCCGTCACGGCTGACGCCCTGCGCGACGTCCGCGAGGAACTGCCGCACGCTCGCCTCCACCGCCGGCGCGGGCGCACCGGTCAGTCGCATCGGGGGCGCCTCGCAGCCGCCGAGACCCGAGCCGGCGAGCAGCGCGAGTGCCGCCTGGAGCGCGCGCCAGGTCCTCATGGGGCTACCAGCGGTTGCGCAGCTCGCGCAGCCGCACGAACACGGTGCGCGCATCCGGGTGCTCGGGCAGGTCGGGGAATTTCTCCCGCAGGCGCGCGATCACCTGCGGGTTCTGCAGGCGGAAAAAGGTGTTGATGCGCTTTTCCTCGCCGAGAGTCGTCACGCGGGCCGCGGCCGGGTCGTGCGTGCGGGCGCTCTCCACCAGCGCCGCGGCGTCGCGGTTCGCGGGCTCGCGGTCGAGCGTGAACTCGAGGTTGCGCGCGAGATACTCGTGCCCCGGGTAGACGCGCGTCGCCTCGGGGAGCTGCGCCAGCTGCGTGACGAAGGTGCCGTAGAGCGCCTGGGGGTCGCCGCCGTTGTAGCAGTTGCCGGCGCCGGCGTTGAAGAGCGTGTCGCCGCAGTAGAGCGCGGCCTCCGCGCCGCGCGACAGCAGGCACACGTGCGTCATGGTGTGCCCGGGGGTGTCGAGGCACTCGAGCTCCACGGTGCGCCCGACGCGGATGCGGTCGCCGGCGCCAAGCCCCCGGTCGACGCCGCCGATGGTCGCCGCAGCGCCCGCGTGCGCCAGCACTTTCGCACCCGTCTCGGCCTTGAGCGCGGCGTTGCCGCCGGTGTGATCGTGATGCTCGTGCGTGTTGAGGATCTGCGTGATCTGCCAGCCGCGCTGCCGTGCCGCATCGAGCACCAGGCGCCACTCGAGCGGGTCGATGGCGAGCGCCTCGCCGGTCTCGGAGCAGGCCACGAGGTAATGAAAATTGCGCAGCGAGTTCCCCGACCAGATCCGTTCCGTCAACATGAGCGGCCCTTTCCCCTCGAATAGCGTGGCGTGCCCGCAACGTACCGCGAAGCCGCGGCCCGCGCCATAATGCGCGCATGACGCATACGTTTCTGTTCGAGCCGGCGGTGTGGATCGCAGCAGGAACGTTCTGGCGCGGGGACGGGGAGCCGCTCGAGGCTGTGGGCCGCACCGAGATCGCGCACCGCGACCAGTGCTGGCTGCTCTCCGGGAAACTGAAGGTGCTCGGGGCTCCGCCGGTCGAGTTCGTGCACGCCTACCTGATCGAGCCCCCGGCCGAGGGCGCCAGCGCGATGAGATGGACCTTCGAGACCGAGACCTTCGGCAAGCTCGCTGGCACCTACGTGGTGGTGGAGCGCTCGATCCTGTCGCTGTTCGGCTGCGAGACCTCCGGCTACCACGGCACGGAGCACTTGAGTCAGCTCGACGCCGACCACTATGCGACCGACGGCGCGCTGCTGCAGAAGGACAAGCTGATCTACTCCTGGGCGCTGCGCCTCAGCCGCGAGGTCTGAGCACCCAGGCAGCACAGGCGGCAAAAGCCGCGCCTTTTGCCGCCGGTAACGAAGCTGATGTCGGGCAAGAGCGCCGCAGGCGACTTTTGCCCCATCAACGCAACCCCGGCAGGTAGTGATCCACCAGCAGCGCCGCGAACAGCCACATGAGGTAGTTGACCGAGAAGCGGAACACCCGCATCGGCAGCTCCGCGCGCGTGCTCACCTTCAGGGCGAGTGCGTAATAGAGAAAGCCCGTATCCAGAACGACCGCCGCGGCGAGATAGACGAGCCCGCTCATGCGCGTGAGGTAGGGGAGCAGCGTCACCAGCGCGAGCAGCACCGTGTAGAGCAGCACCTGCAGCCGCGTGAACTCGACCCCGTGGGTCACCGGCAGCATCGGGATGCCGGCGCGCGCGTACTCATCGCGCCGCGCGATCGCCAGCGCCCAGAAGTGCGGCGGCGTCCACACGAAGATGATGAGGAACAGCAGCAGCGCGTTCGGGTCGACGTGGCCGGTGACCGCGGTCCAGCCGAGCACCGGGGGGCGGCACCGGCGGCGCCGCCGATCACGATGTTCTGCGAGGTGGCGCGCTTCAGCCATACCGTATAGATCACCGCGTAGCCGATGAGCGAGCAGAAGGTGAGCACCGCGGTGAGGAGATTGACCAGGAAGGCGAGCAGCGTCATCGCCGTGCAACCCAGGATCGCGGCGAACACCAGCGCGGCGCGCTCGGTGAGCTGCCCGCTGGGGAGCGGGCGCGCGCGGGTGCGCGCCATCTGCTCGTCGATCCGCCGGTCGAGCACGTGGTTGATGGTGGCGGCGCAGGCGGCCGCGAGCGCAATCCCTAAGTTGCCGATCAGGAGCGGCTCGAGCGGCGGCGGTCCCGGGCTCGCGAGCAGCGTGCCGACGATCGCCGTGAAGGTGATGAGCGCGACCACCTTAGGCTTGGTGAGCTCGAGGTAGCGCCGCCACACGGCAGGCGCGCGCCTCGTAACCTCGGGGGTGATCGCCACGTGCGCGCCTGACCGTCTAGCGGGTGCTGAGATAGCGCACCAGCGCGAGCACCGCGAGCAGCAGCAGCGCTGCTCCGGCGGTGTGCGCGGTGGCGAGCCACAGCGGGAAGCCCCTGACCACCATCGACACCCCGAGGATCAGCTGCAGCCCGAGCGCCCCGAGCACCGCCCAGGCGCGGCTGTGGGCGCCCGAGAGTCCCCGCTGCCGCAGCGTGAACACCGCGGCGAGCGTGAGCGCCGCGGCCGCGACGAGGGCTCCCAGGCGGTGGGAGAGATGGATCGCGGTGCGCGCGGCGGGTGCGAGCAGGCCGCCCTCGTAGTCGACGTTGGCGCCGTGCCAGAGCACGAAGGCGTCGCGGAAATCGCTCGGCGGCCACCAGGCGCGCTGGCAGGTGGGGAAGTCGGGACAGGCGATGTCGGCGTAGTTGCTGCTGGTCCAGCCGCCGAGCGCGATCTGCACGGCGAGCGCCACCAACCCGAGGATCGCCAGGTGGTGCGCGCTCGCGATGTAAGCGGCGCCGCCACGCAGCGAGCGGCCCGCGCCGCCGAGCGAGCTCGCGCCCCAGGAGCTGGTCGGGAGCGAGAGCGCCAGCCACCACAGGAGCCCGAGCGTGGTGAGGCCGAGCAGCAGGTGCAGCGTCACGATGAGCGGCGTCAGCTGCCAGGTGACAGTGAGCATGCCGAGGAGCCCCTGCACGATGACCACCGCGAGCAGTGTCAGCGCGAGCGGCAGACGCGCGAGGCGCTCACGGCGCGCGCGGATGGCGAGCACCGCGATGGCGACGATCACCAGGCCGAGCGTGCCGGCGGCGTAGCGGTGGAGCATCTCGCGCCACGCCTTGCCGGGCTCGAGCGGACGGGCGGCGTAGAGGCTGCGTGCCGCGTCGTGGGCCGCGCCGCTCGGGGTGAGGTGGCCGTAGCAGCCGGGCCAGTCGGGGCAGCCGAGGCCGGCGTCCGAGAGGCGCACGTAGGCGCCGAGCACCACCACGCCGAAGCACAGCAGCACGCCGCAGAGCGCGAGGCGACGCATCCAGCGCCCGACCGGCTTCATGTGATTGCCATCCTCGCGCCGTCAGCCGATGTGAGAGAGCCGCAGGAGCTTGCGCAGGTCCTCGAGCAGGCCGTGCGGATCGAGGCGCGCATCGTAGCTCATCATGAGGTTGCCGAGCGGGTCGACCACGTAGATGGAATGCGCACGCTCGGCCGCCGGGAATTGCGCGAGCAGCGCTGCGGCGGCGCTGCCGCTCGCATCGAGTACCGCGAGTCCCGCCTCGGCGCCGCCCGCGGCGTCCGCGCAGCAGTTGCCGGTGGCGAGGAACACGCGTGCGACCCGTGTCATGTCGTTGTTGAGCGCGAGACGCGTCTGGCGCATCACCAGGAGCGCGGCGCGGCAGTCAGCCTCGCAGGCACCGTCGCCCAGGTACACCAGCGTCCAGCTGCCGCGCAGCGTCGCAGGGGCCGCGCCGTCGCTCCCCGGCGCGCGCGGCAGCGCCACCGCGGGCAGCGGTCGCGCCGGGCTGATCAGCGTGCCGTGATTGACGCGGCCCACCGGCCGCCAGTCGGTGGCGTAGTAGGTGTAGAAGGCGAGCGCCAGCGGCAGCAGGAACAGCGCCGCGAGTGCGCCCACGGTGCGCAGGTTCCGGGCGCGCACGAGCGCGGGCTCGCCAGGGGGCGCGCTCATGGCGTGGCCCGCTTCACGGCCGTGCCCGCGTGGCGCGCAGACGCCGTACGCCGAGCACCGCCCAGACGATGAGCGCGAGCGCGGCGAAGCACCACCACTGGATCGCGTACGCGAGATGCCGAAGCGGCGACATGCCCGGGGGCTGCCAGTCGCGCACCAGGCCCGCCGGCGCCGCCGGGTCGAGCAGCAGGATGCGCGCCTCGAGCGGCGCGCCGAAGGCTGCGGTGAGCTCGGCGCGCGTCGGGAAGCTCGTGACCTTGGGCCAGGGATCCGTGGGTGCCGGTGCGGCCCGGCCGCTCGCGAGCCCCGCGCGCGGCAGATCCGCGACCCGGCCGCTCAAGTCGAGCGGCGCACTCTCCCCGAGGGACACGTCCGGCAGGCGCGCGCGCGAGCCGGTGAAGGGCACCCAGCCGCGGTCGACGAGCAGCGTGACCGCGCCCTCGCGCGTGAGCGGTGTCAGGACCTCGTAGCCCGGGCGTCCGTGGAAGCTGCGGTTGTCGAGCAGGAACTGGTGCGCGCCGTCGAGGCGCCCTGCGAGGCTCACGCGCTGGTAGAGCGGCACGTCGGCGAGCGCGCGCGCGCCGAGCGGCTGCACCGCATCCGCGCCGCGCGCGAAGCGCGCCCAGGCGGCATCCGCCTCGAGCCAGCGCTGCCACTGCCACACCCCCAACCGCACGAACAACGCGCACGCGGCGAGCGTGGCGAGCGCCGCCGCGACCGTCCGCGCTACACTCCCGCCCCTCATGGATTCGCTCGTTGGACTGCTCATCGTGTGCGCGCTGGCGGCCGTGGTGCTGAGCCTCGGCTCGGGGCTGTTTCATCTCGCGCGCGGCAAGGGCGAGGAGGACTCGCGCAAGCTCGCGCGTGCGCTCACGGTGCGCATCGCGATCTCGCTGGCGCTGTTCGCGCTGCTGATGATCGCCTGGTACCTCGGGCTCATCTCGCCTCACGGGCTGCTGCCCGGCGCACCGCATCGCTAGCTCCGGCGCAGGGCGCTGAAGCCGCGCCTTTGGCTATAGCCAATAGACGAACACGTACAGGCCGAGCCACACCACGTCGACGAAGTGCCAGTACCAGGCCACCGCCTCGAAGGCGAAGTGGCGCTGCGGCGTGAAGTGCCCGCGCATCACCCGCAGCCAGATCACCGTCAGCATGATGGCGCCGATGGTGACGTGCAGGCCGTGGAAGCCGGTGAGCATGAAGAACGTCGAGCCGTAGATGCCGGTCGAGAGCTTGAGGCCCATGTCGCGGTAAGCCTCGCCGTACTCGTGGGCCTGGAAGCCGACGAAGGTGAAGCCGAGGAGGAAGGTGAGCCCGAGGAACAGCGCGAGCTTGCCGCGCTGCCCGGCGCGCAGCGCGTGGTGCGCGATGGTGACGGTGAGGCCGCTGGTCAGGAGGATGGCGGTGTTGAGCGCCGGGATCCCGAGCGGGTTCATCACGTTGAAGGTCGAGTCGGCGCGCCCGCCGACGTGCCCGGGCCCGTTGGTCGGCCAGGCGGGCTCGAAGTGCGGCCAGAGGATGTAGTTGGTGAACACCTTGACGCCCTCGCCGCCGAGCCACGGCACCGAGAGCACGCGCGCGTAGAACAGCGCACCGAAGAAGGCGCCGAAGAACATGACCTCCGAAAAGATGAACCACATCATTCCCATGCGGAACGAGCGGTCGACCTGCAGGTTGAAGATGCCGCGGGTGTTCTCGTCGATCACCGTGTGGAACCACAGGAAGAACAGGCTCGCGAGCAGCAGCGCGCCGGGGATGAACACCCAGCCGCCGAGCCAGTCGTTGAGATAGCTGATCGCCCCCAGCATCACCGTGAACAGCGTGACCGAGCCGAGGATCGGCCACGGGCTGTGGTGCGGGATGTAGTACTGGCTGCTGTCGTGAGCGTGTGCGTCGGTCATTGCGTTGGCTTTCTCGTGGCTTACCGTCGCGTGACCCGCGACGACTCGTCGAAGAAGGTGTAGGCGAGCGTGATCGTATCGATGTGGCTCGGGAGCGCGGGGTCGATGATGAAGCGCACCGGCATGTCGCGGCCCTCGTTGAGCGCGAAGTGCTGCGGCGAGAAGCAGAAGCATTCGGTCTTATGGAAGTAGGCCGCCACCTCCGAGGGGGAGATGTTGGGCACCGCCTGGGCGGTGGAGTCGTGCCCGGTGAGGTTGTGGGCGAAGAACTCGGCCGTGTAGAGCTCGCCCGGGTGCACCTCGATGCGGCGCACCTCGGGGCGGAAGTCCCAGCTGCCGGCGCTCGCGACGTCGGTCAGGAACTCGACCGTCACGGTGCGGTTCGGGTCCGGGTGCTCGATGGCAGTGGTGCGCTCGAGGAGCTTGCGCTGGTCGCCGTAGCCGGTGACCGCGCACAGCGTGCGGTAGAGCGGCACCAGCGCGAAGCCGAACCCCAGGGCGCCGAGCGCGATGACGCCGAGCTTCCAGCTCAGCACGCGGTTCTCGCGGTCGCGCGGGTCGCTCATTTGCTGCCGCGCTCCACCATCATGACGATGAAGCCGACGTAGAAAGCCGCCGCGACGAGCGCGAAGAAAATGGCACTGCGGCGCACCCGCCGGCGCCGCTGTGCCGCATCGACCGCGTCGGGGAGTGCCTGCATCAGTGCGCCGCTCCGCGGGCGATGACCGCCGCCGACGGCGGCGTGGTCCAGGAGTGGTACGGGGGCGGCGAGGGCAGCTCCCACTCGAGGCCGTGGGCGCCTTCCCAGGCGCGGTTGCCGATCGGCTGACCGGCGCGGATGCATTTGATGATGATGTACGGGAACAGCAGCTGCGACAGACCAAAAGCGAAGCCGCCGATGGAGGAGACCATGTTCCAGTCGGTGAACTGCACGGCGTAGTCGGGGATGCGGCGCGGCATGCCCGCCAGCCCGAGGAAGTGCTGCGGGAAGAACAGCACGTTCACGAAGATGGCCGACAGCCAGAAGTGCCAGGTGGCGAGCTTCAGGTCGTACATCCTGCCGGTCCACTTCGGCAGCCAGTAGTACACCCCGGCCATGATGCCGAAGATCGCCCCGGGCACGAGCACGTAGTGGAAGTGCGCCACCACGAAGTAAGTGTCCTGGTACTGGTAGTCGGCCGGCACCATCGCGAGCATGAGCCCCGAGAAGCCGCCGATGGTGAACAGGAACAGGAACGCCAGCGCGAACAGCATCGGCGGCTCGAACGAGAGCGAGCCTCGCCACATGGTGGCGGTCCAGTTGAACACCTTAACGCCGGTCGGGATCGCGATCAGCATGGTCGAGAGCATGAAGAACAGCTGCGCCGCGAGCGGCATGCCGACGGTGAACATGTGGTGCGCCCACACGATGAACGACAGGAAGGCGATGGAGGCCACGGCGTACACCATCGCCTCGTAGCCGAACAGCGGTTTTCTCGAGAAGGTCGGGATGATCTCCGAGACGATGCCGAAGGCCGGCAGGATCAGGATGTAAACCTCCGGGTGCCCGAAGAACCAGAAGATGTGCTGGAACATCACCGGGTCACCGCCGCCGGCGGCGGTGAAGAAGGTGGTACCGAAGAAGTGGTCGGTGAGCAGCATGGTCACGGCGCCCGCGAGCACCGGCATCACCGCGATGAGGAGGTACGCGGTGATCAGCCAGGTCCATACGAACAGCGGCATCCGCAGCAGCGTCATCCCCGGCGCGCGCATGTTCATGATGGTCACCACGACGTTGATGGCGCCGAGGATCGAGGAGGCGCCCATCAGGTGCACCGAGAAGATCAGCATCGGGAAGGAGGCGCCGTTCTGCAGCACCAGCGGCGGGTACATGGTCCAGCCGCCGGCCGGCGCGCCGCCCGGCACGAAGAACGACGAGATGAGCAGCGTGAACGCGAACGGCAGGATCCAGAAACTGAAGTTGTTGAGGCGCGGCAGCGCCATGTCCGGCGCCCCCACCTGCATCGGGATCATCCAGTTCGCAAGCCCGGTCCACGCCGGCATGATCGCGCCGAAGATCATGATGAGGGCGTGCATGGTGGTGAGGGAGTTGAAGAACTGCGGATCCAGGAACTGCAGCCCCGGCTGGAACAGCTCGAGCCGGATCAGCATCGCCGCGCCGCCGCCGATGAAGAACATCGTGCAGGCGAAGATCAGGTACATCGTGCCGATGTCCTTGTGATTGGTCGCGTAGACCCAGCGACGCCAGCCGTGCGGCTTGTGGTCTTGGGTCTCGTGGGCAGCGGCGTGGGCGTGATGCTCGGCCATGTCGGAGATTTCCTTGTGTAGATCAGCCCGCGGATGCCGGCGTCGTGGCGGCCGGAGTCGCGGCGGGGGCGGCGGCCTGTTTCTGTTCCGCCGCGGTGTTCTTCAGCCAGGTGTCGAAATCGGCCTTGGAGCGCACGTCGACTACGATCGGCATGAAGCCGTGATCGCGGCCGCAGAGCTCGGCGCAGTTGCCGCGCAGCATCCCCGTCCAGCCGTCATCGACCTTGAACCAGGCCTCGTTGATGAAGCCCGGGATCGCGTCCTTCTTCACGCCGAGATCCTTCACCCACCAGGAGTGGATGACGTCGGCGCCGGTGATGAGCAGGCGCACCTTGACGCCGTTCGGCACCACCAGCGGGCGGTCGACGTTCAGGAGGTAGTGCGGCACGCTCGCCGGATCGATCCCGGAGCCGAGCTCGCGCGCCGCATCGCTGAGGCGATCGAGGTGCGAGTAGTAGGTAACGCCGTCGTCGAGGTATTCGTATTCCCAGCCCCACTGGAAGCCCGTGACCTTGATGGTGAGCCCGGTCTTGCTCGTGTCCTCGATCTCCACCAGCGTGCGCGCCGCCGGCACCGCCATGGCGACCAGGATGATCACGGGAATGACGGTCCAGACGACCTCGACCTTGGTGTTGTGCACCATGCTGGTGTCGGGCACGGCGCCCTGGGATTTACGGAACTTGATGATCGAGTAGATCATGGCGCCGAACACCACGACGCCGATCCACACGCATACCCAGAAGATCTCCATGTGCAGGGCATAGATCTTGCGACTGATGTCGGTGACGCCCTGGGGGAGGTTCAACTGCGCCCAGCCCGACTCCTCGGCGGCGGCGGCCGGCAGCGCGAGCGCGGCGGCGGCGGCTGACAGGACGAGTCGGGCGAGCTGTTTGCACATCGTCATTCTTCTGCCTCACAGCGCGCGCCCGTAACCGACGGACGCGACGCGAAAAAACCCGGAGTTCCCTGAGCTCCCCAACTCCCGCGCGGGTCTCACCGCCAGGATGGCGACTCGTTGACGCGGCCGATGACCCGTGACAAGCGCACGGCCAGTCCGCGGCGCTCCTCTTCGGTCAGAAAGCTGCCCAGCTCGCATTGGCGCCCGTGCGACTCGATGGTGAGCCGGCTCGGGTGCAGGCTTGCGGCGGGGCGGCGAAGTTTAACCTGCGCCCAATGCCGCGGGAACACGACCCGGTCGCGGCCGTGGCGCTGGCGCGATTCGACCGCCACGTCGGCGTCCGTCACCGTGATGGTCTGGGAGTGGAAACGCCGCTCGAGCGAGACTTTGAGCGCCCAGGCCAGGAGCGCCATCTCGAGCCCCGCGAACGGCAGGACCGGCCAGAAGCCCTTGTACGCGAGCACTCCGCCGAAGCCGAACGGGATGAGGCAGGCGCTCACGAAGAACACCCGGGCGCTGCGCACGGTGAGAGAGCAGTTGGGGCGGATCTCGATCGAGAGCGGCGCGACATCCATGGCGGTGCGCCGATGGTAGCGCGCAGCGGCGGCGATTCAAATCGCGCGGGAATTCCCTTTGGTTTCGCCGCGCGCGCGGCGGCGCCACGGGCTTAAAGGTAGGCCGCGAGCCGGGCCGCGGCCGCATCGAGCCGCAGCGAGCGGGCGAGCGCGGGCGCATGGCGCACCACGGCGAGCGGCGCAGCGCCGAGGCGCCGCTCGAGCGTCGCGAGATTCTCCGCCTCGCGCTCCAGCGGGACGCTGAGGGCGTTGGCGATCCAGCCCGCGAAAGTGACCCCGGAGGACCCGATGGCGCGGTAGGTCAGCTCGGCGTGGTTCAGGCACCCGAGACGCAGTCCGACGACCAGGAGCGCGGGAGTCTTAAGCGCGCGGGCGAGATCCGCCATGCTGTCGCGCTCGCCGATGGGCACGAGCCACCCTCCTGCCCCCTCGACGATCACCCGGTCGGAAACGGCCTGGATCGCCGCAAATTCTGCTCCTATCGTGCTTAAGTTTATATCGATCATGGCGTCTTTTGCGGCGATATGCGGCGAAACTGGCGGCTCAAAGCAGTACGGATTCACCCGAGAGTAGGGGAGAGCGACATTGGCCGCCTCCATGAGCGCCAGCGCGTCCTCGTTGCGCAGACCCTCGCGGGTGCGCATCGCACCGGAGGCAATCGGCTTCATGACGCCGACCCGCTCGCCGCGGGCGGCGAGGCTGCGCACCAGCGCGCACGCGATCACCGTCTTGCCGACGCCGGTGTCGGTGCCCGTGACGAAAAGGCCGCGCGTACTCACTTAAGGACGCACCGCGCGGCGGCGGATCTCGCCGGGCGCGATGTGCACCTCCGCGGCCGTCCGACCCGGGAGCGTGCGCGCGCCGGCCGCGCCCCAGCAGGCACCATAGATGACCTCGTAGGTCGCGGGCAGCCGGTCGCCCTGCCGGAAGGGCTCGTAGGCCGCATTGAGGCGCGTGAGCCGCTCACGGCCGAGGAGCGTGCGCGGCCTGCCGGCGGTGACGTTGTGCGCGCCGCTCGCCTTCAGGTCGCGCATGAGGGTCAGCGTGTCCGGGTAGGTCAGCGTGAGCCGGTCGACGTCGAGCACCGGCTCCATGAGCCCCGCGCGCGCGAGCGCGTCCCCGACGTCGTGCATGTCGAGAAAGCGGTTCACGTGGGTGAGCCCGTCGACCGCGGCCCAGGCGCCGCGCAGCTCATGCAGCGTGTCGGGGCCCAGGGTGCTGAAGGCGAAGAAGCCGGTCGGCTGCAGCACCCGGCGCACTTCGCCGAGCGCCTGCGCGAGCGGCTCGCACCACTGCAGCATCAGGCTCGAGAACACCAGATCGACGCTCGCCCCGGTAAGCGGCAGGCGCTGCGCATCGGCGCACACGCGCGCGAAGCGCCGCAGCAGTCCCTGGTGGCGCTGCGCCTCGCGCAGCATCCCCGGGGCGATGTCGAGTGCGATCACGAGCGCGCGGCGGTAGCGGCGTTTCAAGGCGCGCGTCACGCGGCCGGTGCCGGCACCTAAGTCGAGCACCACGCGCGGCGCAAACTCGAAGGCGGCGAGGCGCTCGAGCAGCTCCTCCGCGACGCGCGCCTGCAGTGCCGCCGCGGCCTCGTAGCTGCCGCTCGCGCGGTCGAACGAGGCGCGCAGCCGCGACCGGTCGAGCCGGAAGGGCTCCTCGCTCTCAGCCACGCAGGAATCCGCGCAGCAGGTTGGCGAACGCGTCCGGGTGCGAGAGGAAAGGCACGTGCCCGGCGCCGGCGAGTGACTGGTAGCGGCCCTTAGGTAACGCCGCGGCGAGGGCGCGCGCGGCCGCGGGCGGCGTGATCCGGTCGTCGCGCCCGGCGATCACCAGCGCGGGCTTGTGCACCTGGGCCAGCTGGGGGCGCAGATCGCCGACGCGCAGCCGCTCGAGGCCCCAGGCGAGCGCCTCGGGACGCGCCGCGCCGCCGCGCGCGAGTGCCTCGTGCAGCTCCCCGCGGACGCGGCCGGCGGTGCGCGGCGCGAGGCCGCGCAGCTGGAGCTTGAGGAAGCCGTTCACCGCCTGGGCGGGATCGGCAGCGACCTCGGCGGCGAGCTTGTCGAGCGCGCCGGCTTTCAAGCCGCAACGCCAGTCGGGGCCTGCGAGGAATCGCGGCGTGGTCGCGACCAGCACCAGTCGCTCGATCGCGGCCGGGAGCGCGGCGGCGAGATCGAGCGCGAACTGGCCGCCGAGCGACCAGCCGAGGAGGTGATAGCGCGTGGTCAGCGGGGCGAGCGTCTCGTGCACGCGGAAGACCTGCGCGGCCGGGTGTGGCGCGGTCGAGTCCCACTCGCTCCTGCCGTGCCCCGGCAGATCGATGGCGATCACGCGGAAGCGCCGCGCGAGCGCCGCCGCCAGTGCATCCCACACCCTGAGGTTCATGCCCCAGCCGTGCAGCAGCACCAGATCGCGCCGCCCCTGTCCCGTGACCTCGGCATGCAGCGCGCTCACGCGGCCCCCGCAGCGGTGCGCTGCGCGCAGGCGTGGCCGAGCGCATCGCTCAGCCGGTCGACCTGCGCCTCGGTGTGCGCGGCCGTGAGCGTGACGCGCAGCCGTGCGCTCCCCGGTGGCACCGAGGGAGGTCGGATCGCGATCACGCACAATCCCGCTCCCTCGAGCGCGCGCTGCGCGCCGAGCACCGCCGCCTCGCTCCCGAGCACCACCGGCTGGATAGGGGTGCGCGAGGCGGTGAGCGGCACGCCGGCCGCGAGTGCCCGGCGGCGGAAGCGCTCGATCAGGGCCGCGAGACGGGTGCGGCGCCAGCCCTCGGTCTGCGCGAGCCTGAGCGCCGCGCGGCTCGCTGCCGCCACCGGCTGTGGGAGTGCCGTGGTGTAGATGTAGGGGCGCGCCTTCTGCACCAGAAAGTCGATGAGCGCGGCCTCGCCGGCGACGAACGCCCCGAAGGAGCCGAAGGCCTTGCCGAGCGTGCCGATCAGCACGGGGACTGCCTCGCTCCCCATCCCCTGCTCCTCGAGCGTGCCGCGCCCGCCCGCGCCCACGACCCCGAGCCCGTGCGCATCGTCGACCACCAGCCACGCGCCGGCGCGCCGCGCGAGCGGGGCGAGCTCGGGGAGCGGCGCCAGATCGCCGTCCATGCTGAAGACGCCGTCGGTGGCGATGAGCGCGGTGCGCTCCGGGTCCTCGGCGAGGAGTTGCGCGGCGGCCGCCGCGTCCGCATGCAGGTACCGCTTCACCTCGGCCCCCGAGAGCCGCGCGCCGTCGATGAGCGAGGCGTGGCTCAGGCGATCGAGCAGCGCCCGTTCGCCACGCCCCGCGAGGGCGCCCAGAACCGCGAGGTTCGCCATGTAGCCGGTGGAGAACAGCAGGGCACGCTCGCGGCCCGTGAACGCGGCGAGCTCCTCCTCGAGCTGCTCGTGCTCGGCGCCGTGCCCCGTGACGAGGTGCGAGGCGGCGCTGCCCGCGCCCGCGGCGACGGCCGAGGCGCGCATGGCTTCGGTCAGCGCCGGATGGCGCGCCAGCCCTAAGTAGTCGTTGCTGCTGAAGTCGACGAGGGTACGCCCCCGCACGCGCAGCAGCGCGCGCGATCCGGGCTCGGCGAAGGCCTCGGCCGTGATGCGGCGGCGGCGAAGCTGCGCCGCCTCGAGCCGCGCCAGCTCGGCCTCAAGCGCGTGCGTGGCTCGCTTCATGGCCCGCGTCCCCGAGTGCGCTGCCGCCGGAGGCGCTCACCGGCAGCCCGGCGGGCGCGGCTTCGGCATTCACCTTGAGGCGTGCGAGCAGCAGCCGGTCGCGCGCGACGTCCGGGTTGCCGGTGGTGAGGAGGCGCTCGCCGTAGAAGATCGAGTTCGCGCCGGCCATGAGGGAGAGCGCCTGCAGCTCGTCCGACATCGCCTCGCGGCCCGCGGAGAGCCGCACGTGCGCGCGCGGCATGAGGATGCGCGCCACCGCGATGGCGCGCACGAAGTCGAACGGGTCGACGTCCGGTGCATCCGCGAGCGGCGTGCCGGGGACCTTCACCAGGCGATTGATGGGCACGCTCTCGGGATGCTCGGCGAGGTTCGCGAGGGTGCGCAGGAGCGCTGCGCGATCGGTGACCGATTCGCCCATGCCGAGGATGCCGCCGCAGCAGACGTGGATGCCGGCGCTGCGCACCGCGGCGAGCGTGTCGAGCCGCTCCTGGTAGCTGCGGGTGGTGATGATCTCGCCGTAGAACTCTTCCGAGGTGTCGAGGTTGTGGTTGTAGTAGTCGAGGCCGGCGTCCTTGAGCTCCGCGGCCTGCGCCGGGCTCAGCATGCCGAGCGTCGCGCAGCTCTCGAGCCCCAGGGCGCGCACCTCGCGGATCATGGCGGCGACGACCTTGAGGTCGCGCGCTCTCGGTTGGCGCCAGGCGGCGCCCATGCAGAAGCGGGTCGCCCCCGCCGCGCGGGCCCGTTCGGCCGCCGCGCGCACCTCCCCCACTTCGAGCAGCGTCTCGCGCCCGAGACCGGTCTCGTAGTGCACGCTCTGCGGGCAGTAGGCGCAGTCCTCGGGGCAGGCGCCGGTCTTGATGGACAGCAGCGTCGAGAGCTGCACCGTGTTCGGCTCGTGGCAGGCGCGGTGCACGCTCTGGGCGCGGAACATGAGGTCCATGAAGGGCAGCGCGAACAGCGCCTCGACCTCGCCCAGCGTCCAGTCGTGGCGCACCGGCTCGGGTGTGGGGTGCGTCATGATCCGACCATGCCCGAGGGCGCCTTCTCGTGTCAACGCAACAGGCTCCTGAAGTCGACAATTGCTACGGCGCCCTACAGCCGGTGCCGCAGCGTCTCCACCGCGAGCGCGAACGCCACGCCGAGCGCGCCCAGCACCGCGACGAGCACCGCGGCGGCGGCGCAGTCCTTCACCACGCGGATGCCCGGGTGCAGGTCGGGGTGCAGGTGATCGGCCAGCTTCTCGATGGCGGTGTTGAGGAGCTCGGCGGCGATCACCCCGGCGCTCGCCAGTCCGCACAGCGCCCACCAGCCCCACGACGGGCGCAGCTTCAGGAGCGCAAGCAGCACGACGACCGCGGCCACGACCTGCACCTGGACGCTGCGCTCGCTGCGCAGCGCATGCCCGAAGCCGCGCAGCGCAAAGCCGAGACGCACGGGGAACGACTGGTTCTTCATGGGCACGGTGGCGCCTTTCAGTTCTTGTAGACGTATTGCAGCAGGATGCCGGCGAAGATCACCAGGCCGACGTACTGATTGTTGAGGAAGGCGCGCAGGCAGGCCGCCGGGTCGCGGCGCCGGATCAGCCACTGCTGCCACAGGAACAGCACCGCCGCCGCCACGATGCCGGCGCGGTACCAGTGGCCGAAGTGCATGTCGTGCTCCACGAGGTAGAGCGCGTACAGCATCATGGCCTGCATCACGCCGATCAGGAGCTTGTCCATGTCGGCGAACAGGATCGCGCTCGACTTCACCCCGATCTTGAGGTCGTCCTCGCGGTCGATCATGGCGTAGATGGTGTCGTACATCGACGCCCAGATGACGGCGGCGAAGTACAGCACCCAGGCGACGCGCGGCAGCGAGCCGGTCTGCGCCGCGAACGCCATCAGCACGCTCCAGCCGCCGAAGCAGATGCCGAGGTAGAGCTGCGGGATGGGGAAGAAGCGCTTCACGAACGGGTAGGAGACGGTGAGCGCTCCGCCGATGACGGCGAGCTTCACGGTGAACTCATCGAGTCGCGTGACGAGTGCGAGGGCCGCGCCGATCAGCAGCACGAACAGCACCAGCGCCTCGGTCGGGGAGACGAGCCGCGCGGCGAGCGGCCGGTCGCGCGTGCGGCGCACGTAGGGGTCGATGTTGCGGTCGGCGAAGTCGTTGATGACGCAGCCGGCGGCGCGCATCACCACCACGCCGAGCACGAACACCACCAGCACCTTCGGTTTCGGGTGCCCGGCGCCCGCGATCCACAGCGCCCACAGCGCCGGCCACAGCAGCAGCCAGGTCCCCACCGGGCGATCGAGCCGCATGAGGCGGCCGTATTGGGTGAGGCGCCGCCCGAGCCGCCAGGAGAACGGCGCCGCGGGAAAGCGCGGCGGCGCGGCAGGCGCGGGCAGCGGTGCGGGCAGCTCGGGTGCGGCGGCTGACATGGGCAGCGGTATGTTAGCCGACGCGCCCGTAACGCTCGTCGCCGCCGATCCAGCGCAGCGTCAGGGCGGCGCTGCGGACCGGGTCGGACTCGAGCCGCTCGGCCGCCGCCTGCACGCGCGGCAGCAGGTCCGCATCGCGCATCAGATCCGCGACGCGCAGCTGCGCGAGCCCGGTCTGGCGCGTGCCGAGGAGCTCGCCGGGGCCGCGCAGCTCGAGGTCGCGGCGCGCGATCTCGAAGCCATCCGCGGTGGCGCGGATCGCCTGGAGCCGCGCGCGCGCCGGCTCCGACAGCGGCGCGCGGTACAGGAGCACGCAGCTGCTCGCGGCAAGGCCGCGGCCGACGCGCCCGCGCAGCTGGTGCAGCTGCGCGAGCCCCATGCGCTCGGCGTTCTCGATCACCATCAGTGTCGCGTTCGGCACATCGACGCCGACCTCGATGACCGTGGTCGCCACCAGCAGCTGGATCTTGCCCGCCTTGAAGGCGAGCATCGCCTGGTCCTTCGATTTCGGCGGCATGCGTCCGTGCACCAGCCCGACGCGCACCCCCGGCAGCGCCGCGGCGAGCGCCGCGGCGGTCTCTTCCGCCGCCTGGGCGCGCAGCTCGTCCGACTCATCGATCAGCGGGCACACCCAGTACACCTGCCGGCCGGAGCGGCAGGCGGCGACGATGCGCGCCACCACTTCCGCGCGCCGCTCCTCGGGCAGCACCACGGTCTGCACCGGCGTGCGACCCGGGGGCAGCTCGTCGATGACGGAGATATCGAGGTCGGCGTAGGCGGTCATGGCCAGCGTGCGCGGGATGGGGGTCGCCGTCATGATGAGCTGGTGCGGCAGCTTGCCCGCGCCCTGCGCCTTCTCCGCGAGCTTGAGGCGCTGCTGCACGCCGAAGCGATGCTGCTCGTCGACGATGACGAGTGCGAGGTCGGCGAACGCGATGCCCTCCTGGAAGAGTGCGTGCGTGCCCACCACGATGCGGATCTCGCCCGAGGCGAGTCCGGCGAGCGCGCTGCGGCGGGTGCGCGCCGGCTGACCGCCGGAGAGCCGCGCCACGGGAAGCCCGAGCGGATGGAACCACTCGGCGAAGTTGCGCCCGTGCTGCTCGGCGAGCAGCTCGGTCGGCGCCATCAGCGCCGCCTGCTTGCCCATCCCTGCGGCGCGCGCCGCGGCGGCAGCGGCCACCACGGTCTTGCCGCAGCCGACGTCGCCCTGCAGCAGCCGCACCATCGGCACGCCGGTGGCGAGATCCGCCTCGACCTCGGCGAGCGCCCGCGCCTGGGCACGGGTCAGGGAGAAGGGGAGTGAGCCGATGAGGCGGCGCGCGAGCGCGGCGTCGTCCAGTCTCCAGGCCGGATCGCTCTTCAACGTGCGCTTGCGCACGCGCAGCGCGAGGGTGTGGGCGAGCAGCTCCTCGAAGGCGAGGCGGCGCTGCGCCGGATGGCGTCCGGCGGCGAGCTCCGCGAGCTGCGCGCCGCGCGGCGGGTGGTGCAGGTACACGAGCGCCTCGTGCAGCGCCGGCAGGCCTGCCGGGAGGCCCGCGTGCGGCGGGATGAGATCGGCGAGGCCGCCGTGGGCGAGCACCTCGAGCGCCTGGGCGATGAGGCCCCGCAGCCGCGCCTGCGGCACGCCCTCGGTGAGCGGATAGATCGGCGTCAGGGTCTCCTCGAGCGGCGCGGCCGCATCGCTCAGGCGCCGGTACTCCGGGTGGACGATCTCGAGGCCGAGCGGTCCGCGGCGCACCTCGCCGAAGGCGCGCAGCCGCGTGCCGCGCGCGAGGTTCTGCTGCTGGCTGCCCGAGAAATAGAAGAAGCGCAGCGTGAGGAAGCCCGAGCCGTCGGAGAGGCGCGTCAGGAGTTGCCGGCGGCGGCGGTAGGCGACCTCGGTGAGCAGCACCTCGCCCTCGACCGCGGCGCGCGTGCCGGGGGTGAGCGCGCCGATCGCGGTGACGCGGGTACGGTCCTCGTAGCGCAGCGGCAGGAGAAACAGCAGATCGGCGATGCTGTGCACGCCGAGCCGCTCGAGGCGCGCGGCGAGCGCCGCACCGACACCGCGCAGCGCCGTCACCGGGCGGCTGCCGGCATCCGCGCGCGGCGCCGCAGGATCGGGACGCTGCGTCGCGTCGGTCAGCCCAGGTGCAGCACGCACTCGACCTCGATCTGCGCGCCGCGCGGCAGCTGGGCGACGCCGACGGTGGAGCGCGCCGGGTAGGGCTTGGCGAAGTAGGTCGCCATGACCTCGTTGACCTTGACGAAGTGGGCGAGATCGGTGAGGAAGATGGTGACCTTGACCGCCTTGTCGAGCGAGCCGCCGGCGGCTTCTGCCACGGCTTTGAGGTTGTCGAACACGCGGCGCGCCTGCGTCTCCATGTCGCCCGCGACCAGCTGCATGGTAGCGGGATCGAACGGGATCTGGCCCGAGAGATAGACGGTGTCGCCGGCGCGTACCGCCTGCGAGTAGGTGCCGATCGCCTGCGGGGCGCGGTCGGTGTGGAAGCTCTGGCGGCTCATCGGCGCAACTCCTGCGAATGGTTGAAGCGGTGGGCGGAACGAGAGCGGATTGTCGCACGCGGGACTTCAGCCGCTGGCATCGCTCTCGCCCTCGTGCTCGGCCGGCGCTCCGTCGCGCGCCCGCGCCGCGATGGTGCGCGTCACGCGGGTGACGTCCGGCATACGGCGGATCACCCGCACCAGGCGTGCCAGCTGGCGGCGGTCGCGCACCCGCAGCTCGAAGGTCAGCACGGCGGCGTCCGCGTCCTGCTCGTCGATCGACACGTGGTCGATGTTGGTCTCGGTGCTGGCGATGGCGGCGGCGACCGCCGCCAGCACGCCGGTACGGTTCACCACGTACACGCGGATCTCGGAGGAGAACTTCTTGTCCGGCGCGCTCTGCCAGCTCACCGGCAGCCAGTTCTCCGGGTGCTTCCTGTAGTCCTCGACGTTGACGCAGTTTTCGCGGTGGATCACCACGCCGCGGCCGGTCGAGAGGAAGGCGAAGATCGGGTCGTAGGGGATCGGGAAGCAGCAGCGCGCGTAAGTGACCAGCAAGCCTTCCGTGCCCGCGATCGCGAGCGGCGCGGGCGCCGCCTTGCCGTCGGCGGTCGCCGCGCCGGGCAGGAGCCGGCGTGCCACGAGCGGCGCGAGCCGCTCGCCGAGCCCGAGCTTCTCGTAGAGCTCATCGAGATCCTTCAGTCCGAGCTCCCCGAGCGCCGCCTTCTGCACCTCGGGTCTGACGTCCTCGAGCGCAAGCCCGAACTCGCGCAGCGCCTGGCTGAGGAGCCGCGCGCCGAGCGCGATCGCCTCGGTGCGGCGCAGACCCTTCAGATAGTGGCGGATGGCGCTGCGCGCCTTGGCGGTCACGACGAAGTTCACCCACGAGGGGTTTGGAGTGGCGCCCTTGGCGGTGATGATCTCGACCGTCTGGCCGTTGCGCAGCACGGTGCGCAGCGGCGTCAGCCGCCGGTCCACCTTGGCGGCGACGCAGCGGTTGCCGACGTCGGTGTGCACCGTGTAGGCGAAGTCGACCACCGTGGCGCCGGACGGCAGGCGCAGGATCTGGCCCTTGGGAGTGAACACGTACACCTTGTCGGGGAACAGATCGACCTTGACGCTCTCGAGGAATTCCTCGGACGACCCCGCCTCCTGCAGCGACACGAGGCTCGAGAGCCACTCGCGCGTGCGGTCCTGCTGCGCCGAGTCGGACGGGTCGCCGGCCTTGTACTTCCAGTGGGCGGCGATACCGGACTCGGCCACGCGGTGCATGTCGGCGGTGCGCAGCTGCACCTCGATCGGCACGCCGTTGGGGCCGAACAGCGTCGTGTGCAGCGACTGGTAGCCGTTGACGCGCGGAATGGCGATGTAGTCCTTGAAGCGTCCGGGCATCGGCTTGAACACCGCGTGCACCGCGCCGAGCGCGCGGTAGCAGGTATCGGGCCGGTCGACGATGATGCGGATGCCGTAGACGTCGACGATCTCGTTGAGGAGCGAGCGCTTGCGGTGCATCTTCTTGTAGATGCTGTAGAGATGCTTCTCGCGCGTCTCGACTTCGCCCTGGATGTCGTTCTTGAGCAGCGCCGCTTTCAGCTGCTGCTCGATCTTCTTCAGGAATTCCTTCTGGTTGCCGCGGGCGCGCTTCAAAGTGCGCTCGAGTACCGCGTAGCGGCGCGGGTAGAGCGCCGCGAACCCCAGGTCCTCGAGCTCGAGCTTCATGCTGTAGAGGCCGAGCCGCTCGGCGATCGGCGCGTAGATCTCGAGCGTCTCGCGGGCGATCGCCCGCCGCCGCGCCGGCGCCATCGCCTCGATGGTGCGCATGTTGTGGGTGCGATCGGCGAGCTTCACCAGGATGACGCGCAGGTCGCGCACCATCGCGAGCAGCATCTTGCGGAAGGACTCCGCCTGCGCCTCCTCGCGGCTCTTGAACTTGATCTGGTCGAGCTTGGTGACCCCGTCGACGAGTTCGGCGACGTCGGCGCCGAAGCGCGCCGCCAGCTGGTCCTTAGGGGTCGGCGTGTCCTCGATGACGTCGTGCAGGATCGCCGCGACGATGGTGTCGGTGTCGAGGCGCAGATCCGCGAGGATCGAGGCCGCCGCCACCGGGTGGGCGATGTAGGGTTCGCCCGAGAGGCGTTTCTGCCCCTGGTGGGCCGAGGCGCCGAACTCGGCGGCCTCGCGGATGCGTGCGACCTGGTCGGGCGGGAGATACTCGCCGGCGGTCGCCAGCAGCTCCTTCAGCCCGGGGGTGCGTCTTCCGCCGGGCAGCAGTCCGCGGAGCGAAGACGCATAGTCCATAGGTTCCGCGTGTCGTCAGTCTCCGAGACCGAACTGCGGCGCGCGGAAGGAGGACTGGTTATCCGCGTCCGGCACGACGGGCTCGGGCGGCGCCGGCTCGGGCTCGCGCAGCATCTCCGCCGTGACGTTGCCGGCGGCGATCTCGCGCAGGGCGAGCACGGTTGCCTTGTCGTTCTCGAGCGGGATGGTGGCTTCTGCGCCGTTGGCGAGACGGCGGGCGCGTTGCGCCGCCAGCAGCACCAGCTGGAACAGGTTATCGACGTTGTGCAGGCAGTCTTCGACGGTGATTCGGGCCATGGAGTGCTACAGGTGAAAACACCCTGCACGGGGTGCGCAGGGCCTTTAACTATAAGCGAAAAGTGGCCCGCTAAGCCACTGTGATGCGTGCAGCTCAGGCCTCAGGCGCCTGCCAGGAGCTCGGCCAGCAGGGGCTTGAGCTCCGGGCGGTCGCTCCTGAGGTCGGCGCCGTCGCCCTCGATGATGCGCTTGAGGTCCGCGACCGCCCGCTCGAAGTCGTCGTTGACGACCACGTAGTCGAATTCGTTGTAGTGGGACATGTCGGTGGCGGCGTCCTGGAGGCGCCGCCGGATCACCTCGGCGGTGTCGGTCGCGCGCCGCGCCAGCCGCTCGGCGAGCGCCGCACGCGCCGGCGGCAGCACGAAGATGCTGACGCAGTCGGGCATCGCGCGGCGCACCTGCTGCGCGCCCTGCCAGTCGATCTCGAGCAGCACGTCGTGGCCGGCGGCGAGCTGGCCGGCAACGAAGGCGCGCGCCGTGCCGTAATGGTTGTCGAACACCTGCGCGTGCTCGAGGAACTCGTCCTTTCCCACCAGCGCGGTGAACTGCGCCTTGGAGACGAAGTGGTATTCGCGCCCCTCGGCCTCGGTGGGCCGCCGCGCGCGCGTGGTGTGCGAGACCGACAGCCGCAGCCGCGGCTCGGCGGCGAGCAGCGCCTTGACGAGGGAGGTCTTGCCGGCCCCCGAGGGCGCCGAGATGACGTACAGCCGGCCGCGCTTCATGGGCGCGAATATACGCCGTGCGTGCTGAGCGCCGCGACGAGCGCACGCAGTGCCTTGGCGCGGTGACTCACGCGATTCTTCTCCTCCGCCGGGAGCTCCGCGGCGGTGCGCGTGTCGCCCGTGGGGATGAAGGCCGGGTCATAGCCGAAGCCCCCGCTGCCGCGGGGCTCGAGCGCGATGCGCCCCTCCCAGGTGCCCTGTCCGAGGAGCGGTGCGGCGTCATCGGCGCATCCGACCCAGGCCACCACGCACTGGTAGCGCGCCGTGCGGCGCTCGGCGGGAACCCCGGTGAGCTCCTCGAGGAGGAGCGCGAGGTTGGCCGCATCGCTCGCGCCTGGATGCGCAAAGCGCGCCGACCACACACCCGGTCGGCCGCCGAGCGCGTCCACCTCGATACCGGAGTCATCCGCGAGCGCCGGCAGCTGCGCGGCGCGCGCGGCGTGGCGTGCCTTGAGAAGCGCGTTCTCGAGGAAGGTGCTGCCGGACTCCTCGGCGGACTCGATGCCGAGCGAGCGCTGCGAGATGAGCTCGAGGCCGTGCGGCGCGAGCAATGCGCCGAGCTCGCGCAGCTTCCCCGGGTTGGCGCTCGCCAGCACGACCCGCGTCACGGCGCGGTGAGTGCCTGCGCCTGCAGCGAGAACAGCGCGCCGATGCCCTGCGCGGCGAGATTCAGCAGCGCGTCGAGCTCGTGGCGGCGGAACGCGTGGCCCTCGGCGGTGCCCTGGATCTCGATGAAGGCGCCGCCGTTGTTCATGACCACGTTCATGTCGGTCTCGGCCTGCGAATCCTCGGCGTAGTCGAGGTCGAGCACCGGCACGCCGCCGACGATGCCGACCGAGACCGCCGCCACCTGGCCGTGCAGCGGGCTCGCGGCGATCGCGCGCCGCTTCACCAGATGCTCGCAGGCCTCGGCGAGTGCGACGTAGGCACCGGTGATCGCCGCGGTACGCGTGCCGCCGTCGGCCTGCAGCACGTCGCAGTCGAGCGTCACGGTGCGCTCACCGAGGGCGCGCAGGTCCGTGATCGCGCGCAGCGAGCGGCCGATGAGGCGCTGGATCTCCTGGGTGCGGCCGGTCTGCTTGCCGCGCGCGGCCTCGCGCGCGGTGCGCGTGTGGGTGGCGCGCGGCAGCATGCCGTACTCGGCGGTGATCCAGCCCTGCGACTTGCCGCGCAGGAACTGCGGCACGCTCTCCTCGACGCTCGCGGTGCACAGCACCTGGGTGTCGCCGAACTCGATCAGCACCGCGCCTTCGGCGTGCTTGCCGTGCGCGCGCGTGAAGCGCACCGGCCGCAGCTCATCGCTCGCGCGTCCCGAGGGTCTCGCCATGATCTACTCCCCCAGCCAGCGCAGCGCCGCCGCCGAGGTGTTGTCGCTCCCGGGCCCCGCGCGCTTCACCGCGCGCGAGCCGAGCTCGAGCAGCTGCGCGCGCAGCTGCCCGCCGCTGCCGTTCATGCTCTGCGCCACCTCCGGGTCCTTGAGCGGCCCCCAGAAACCGTCGGTGCACACCAGCAGCAGATCGCCCGGATCGATCGGGCGGCGGCGGCTCAACGTCATGTCAGGCAGGATCGGATCGCCGCCGAGGCAGCACTCGACGAAGTTGCGCATCGGGTGGGTCTGGGCCTGCTCGGGGCTGATGAGCCCCTCGCGCAGCAGCAGCTCGACGTGACTGTGGTCGCGGCTGCGCGCGACCAGCTCGCCGCGCCGTACGTGATACACGCGGCTGTCGCCGACGTGCGCCCACCAGCTGGCGTTCTGCTGAATGAGGCATACGGCGCAGGTGGCGCGCGGCCGCTGCTCGAGCGGCAGCTGCGTGCCGAGCTTCACGACCTCCTCGTGGGCGCGCCCGAGCGTCAGGTGCAGGAAGCCGAGCGGATCGAACAGCGGTTGCGGCGAGTGCCAGAAGGCCTCGGTGATCACCTGCTGCGTCACCTGCGCCGCGCGCGCGCCGTGCGCGTGCCCGCCCATGCCGTCGACCGCGACCAGGAGCGCTGCGTGCTCGGCAACCGCCGCGCTGACCCGATCCTGATTCTCCTCGCGCCCGCCCACCAGGCTGATATCGGCGTATTCGACCCGCAATGAGGCATCCACTGCATCTGCTAGACTTAGCGGGACTTTATATCACCTGTGCGGCGCCTGAGCGAAAGCTATGATCGCGAGCATGACCGGCTTCGCGCGCCGTGAAGCCAGCGCGGAATGGGGCACGCTGGTGTGCGAGCTGCGCAGCGTCAATCACCGTTTCCTCGAGGCGGGCTTCCGCCTGCCGGACGAGCTGCGCTCGGCCGAGGGTGAGCTGCGCGCGCGCCTCGCACTCAGGGTTCGCCGCGGCAAGGTCGACTGCACCGTGAGCTATCGCCGGCCCGTCGGCGCCGGCGGCACGCTCGACATCGACGCGCTCGCGCTCGAGCGGCTGCTCGCAGCGGCGCAGACCATCGCGCGCGCCGCGCACGGCCCCGCGACCGTCAACGTGCTCGACGTGCTGCGCTGGCCCGGCGTGCTGCGCGAGGAGTCGGCCGACGGCGAGTCGTTGCTGGCGGCGGCCGGGGCGCTGTTCGCCGCGACGCTGGAGGACCTGAGCGCGGCGCGCGCGCGCGAAGGCGAGCGGCTGCGCGAGGTCCTCGAGCAGCGCTGCACGGCGCTCGAGACGCTGGTCGCCGCCGTGCGCGCACGGCTGCCGGAGGTGCAGACGCGGGCCCGTGCGCGGCTCGCCGAGCGCGTCGCCGAGCTCACCGCGGAGCTCAATCAGGAACGGCTCGAGCAGGAGCTGGCGCTGCTGCTGCAGCGGCTCGACGTGGACGAGGAGCTCGAGCGGCTGACCGGCCACATCGCCGAAGTGCGCCGCGTGATCGGCGGCAGCGAGCCGGCCGGCCGGCGCCTCGACTTCCTCATGCAGGAACTCAACCGCGAGGCCAACACGCTGTCATCCAAGTCGCAGGACCTCGAGTCGACGCGTTGCGCGGTCGACATGAAGGTCGTGATCGAGCAGATGCGCGAGCAGGTGCAGAACGCCGAGTGACGCGCCACTATGCCTGATGAGCAAGTTCTGTTCGTGGACCTGGAGAACGTCCAGAAGCTCGAGCTGGCCGCAGTCCCGGCCAACGCGCGCGTCATGATTTTCTACGGCATCACGCAGAAGAACCTGCCGGAGGATCTGGTCGTCCAGGCCCAGCCGCTGGGAGGGCGCCTGAAGTGGATCAAGATTTCCGGACAGGGGCCGAACGCGCTCGACTTTCACATCGCGTTCTATCTCGGGCAGCAGCTGACCCGGAACGCGGGATCCGAATGTGTGATTCTTTCCAGGGATACGGGATTCGACCCGCTCGTGCGGCACCTCGCGTCCCTCGGGCACGCGTGCCGGCGGGTTACCACCCTGAAGGACGCGTTCTCCGTTCAGTCGGCGGCAACGAGCGACTCCTTCCCGCGACTCATCGCGCTGCTGCGCAAGGAGAGGTCCCGTCCGGCGAAACTCAGGGGTCTGACGGGGAAAGTGCGGTCATGGTTTTCGAAGCTCCCGGACGCGGAGCGCGAGGCGCTGATCAAGCGCCTGTTCGCCGAGTCCTACGTCCAGGAATCCGGCGCATCGCTGGTCTACAGCCTCGATCGCCGGGATTGACGGTGCTCTAGCGTGGCTGGAAGCGCACTTCGACGCGCCCCCATACCTCGACCGACCCCGATTTCCATCGGGGTGGTGCAAATCTCCACAGCTTCGCCGCGGTCAGTGTCGCTGCGTCGAGCTGCGCTGATCCTGAGCTTTGAGCGACGGTGATCGCGACGGGTTTTCCGCTCGGGTCTATCAGCAGATCGAGGACGACCGAGCCGCTCACGCCGGCTGCGGCCCAGTCAGGCGGGTACTGCGGCCGCAGCCAGCGAACCAGGCGCAGCGTCGACGGTTGCTGGCGGGGCTTCTTCGCGGGCTGTTGGCTCTGCGGCGCAGGCTCGAGATCTCGTGGATCAGCTCGCGCCTCGCTCACCGGAGTGAACTCCGACAAGGCCGCGGAGCGGCCCGGCGGACTCGGCCAGATGTCGATGGGAGCAAAGATCCAGTGGCGCGCCGGTGGAGTGGACTCGGTGGACTCGTCCTCCATGGCCGTCGGCGGCGGTCTGCCCGTCAGGGCGTCCCCACGTCGCACCCCCACCTCGGAGATGACGGGCGTGAGCATGGGGAGTCCGGTGGCTTCGGACCTGCGTGCGGCCGGGTGCGTAACGCCGTATAGAAGACCGAGGTAGCCGCTCAGGAGCAGGAGCACCACGACCGTGCGGGAGCGCCACGATCTTCGCGGCCACCAACTCGTTGCGCCCGCCTGCCGCTGCCCTGCAGACATCCATCCGACCTACGGAATGAGCTTCAGCAGCGAGCGGCTCGCGACGTCATCGATGTGGCGGAAGGCCGGCGCGATTTTCTCGATCTGCTGGGGCTCGACGCCGTACTGCTCGAAGAACACGCGCCATTCGCGCACCACCTTCCAGATCTTCGCGATGCTCTCGGCGGCGGCCTCCGCGGACAAGGTGAAGGTCTCGCGGCCGGCGAAGGCGTTGTCGAGGGTCGCGGCGCGGCCCTGCGGACCCACGCCGAGGTGCAGGCGCCGCTCGGGCGCGAGGCTCGCGCGCGGCATGACGTCGTAGAGCGGGCTCAGGCGCCAGCCGGTGAGGCGCGGGTCGAAGACGAAGCCGTGGTTGCGCAGGTGGTCGTCGTCGTTGCTGACGAGGATGTTGAAGACCAGGCGCTCGAAGAGCTCGCGGTTATTCGCGCGGATGACCCGCGGGTGGCAGTAGCGGCGCACCGCCTGTGCGAGGTCACCATAGGATTTGTCCGGTGACTCCAGCTCATCGCACGCGAGCAGCGTCAGTGCGCTCACGAACCCCAGGCGCTTCTCCGCCAGGCCGTACGCCGGCGCGGTGCTGAGCAGATCCTCCGGCAGCGGGGCCTCCGCGCCCGCCTTGGCCCAGTAGCGGTCGAAGCGGCGGATGAGCATCACGGTGCGCGAGCCGAGCTTGAGCAGGCGCAGCGGCGGCACCGTGAGCCCGGCGGTCGCCGCGAGGCGCAGCGTCGCCGTCTCGACCTCCGTGACCGCCAGCGCATCGCTCCGGCTCGGAAATTTCGCGAGCCACAGCACGCGCTCCTCGTCCCGCACGGTCGCCTTGGGGCGCGCCCCGCCCAGCGCACTGCCCTCCGCGAAGATCTCCTCGAGCGCGGCCGGCACGGGCAGGCCCTCATCGATCCGCTGCGCCGCCTCCATCAGGTATTCGAGATTGTTCCAGGTGCCAAAGCCCGGCGTGGCGGACGATTCGCGCGCCGCGCGGATGTCGAGCGCGCCGACGCGCTGGCTGCCGGCGTGCAGCAGGTAGGCCGACTCCGGCAGGCTGTTGGCGGGTACTTTGAGGCGCGACTCGATCACGCGCCGGCCCCAGGCATCGGGTGCCGCATCGCGGATGCCGCCGAAGGCGGGCAGGTTGTTGGGCGGGAACAGCGCCTTGCCGCGCACGCTGAGCTTGTCGCGCAGGCTCAGGCTCACGGGGTCCACCTCGAGCGCGCCGGGACGCTGCAGATAGCGCAGCCCGTAGGCGAACGTCGAGGCGAGCAGCTGCGTGCCGTCCTCGCTCAGCGTGAGCTGACCCGCCGGCTGCCATTCGGTGTCGATATGGGCGAAGACGAACAGCTTCTGCTCGGTCGCACTCATACGGGTGATTTCTAGAAGTCGATCTCGTCGAGCTCGCGCCTGGAGAGCGCGCTCGCCCGCCGCCGCTGCTCCTTCGCGCCGAGGGCGGCCAGTGCCGGATCGGTCTCGGACAGCAGCTCGAGCAGCGTCTTGCCGGGGACGATGGCATCGAGGTAGCGCAGCACCTGGCCCATGGCGACTCCGGCATCGCCCTTCTCCAGGCGGTACGCGGTGTTGCGCGACAGGCCGGCACGCAGCGCCGTCTGCTCCTGTTTCAGGCCACGCGCGATGCGCAGGCGCGCGAGAGCCGCGCCGACTTTGCGGGCCTCGGCCTCCCGGGCATCGTCCAGAACCGCGGATTGAGTGACTTTCATGCTCGTTAAATAATGCGTTAAGGATATAACGATCGATTAATCGATCAATAGGGTACCGCAGAAGGGCAATTTAGGCAAGCCATATGCCTCTTAAATCGCTCCTTGGTCCATTATCGCTCGATTAATCGATCAAAAGAACGGCCGAAATGGAAGGTCCACTCCGGGTAGCATTGTGCGAACCCATGTCCACCTTACTCGCCCCGCCGCTCTCGCTCTACGTGCACTTCCCCTGGTGCGTGCGCAAGTGCCCGTACTGCGATTTCAATTCCTACACCCTGCAGGGCGAGCTCGCGCCCGGCGCGTATGTCGCTCGCCTCGAGCGCGACCTCGAAGCGCAGGCGCCGGCAGTGGCCGGGCGCCGCATCGCGAGCGTGTTCCTCGGCGGCGGTACGCCGAGCTTGTTTCCACCCGAGGCGATCGCGCGGCTGCTCGGGGTGGCGCGCCGCCACCTCGAGTTCGAGCCCGATGCCGAGGTCACCCTCGAGGCCAACCCCGGCGCCATCGAGCGCGGCGCGTTCCGCGAGTACCGCGCCGCGGGCATCACCCGCGTCTCACTCGGCGCGCAGAGCTTCTCGGCCGAGGCCCTTCAGGCGCTCGGGCGCATTCACTCCCCGCAGGAGACGCAGCGCGCGGCCGGGGAGCTGCACGCCGCCGGGCTCGCGAACTTCAACCTCGATCTCATGTATGCGCTCCCGGGCCAGGAGCGCGCCGGCGCGCTGCGCGACGTCGAGGAGGCGCTCGCCCTTGCGCCCGCGCACCTCTCTCATTACCAGCTGACGCTCGAGCCCGGCACGCTGTTTGCCGCCCGCCCCCCGCCGCTCCCGGATGAGGACGCGGCCGCGACCATGCTGGAGGAGTGCGCCGCGCGGCTCGCGGCCGCCGGCTTCGCCCACTACGAAGTGTCGGCGTACGCCCGTCCCGGCAGCGAGTGCCGCCACAACCTCAACTACTGGACCTTTGGCGATTACTTAGGAATCGGGGCGGGCGCGCACGGCAAGCTCACCTTCCCGGAGCGCGGCGCGATCCTGCGCACCGTGCAACCGCGCGAGCCGCGGCGCTATCTCGCCGCCGCGCCGGCAGAGCTCAGCACGAACGCCGTGCCGCCGGGCGAGCTGCCGTTCGAGTTCATGCTGAATGCGCTGCGGCTCACTGAAGGGTTCGCGCTGGCGGACTTCACGGCACGCACCGGGCTTCAGGCCGGCGCGATCGACGCCCCGCTCGCACGGCTGCTCGCGCGCGGACTTCTCGAGCGCACCGCGCCGGGCTATCGGGCGAGCGCGCTCGGACTCAAGTTCCTCAACGACGTGCTGGCGGAGTTCATGGCCGAAAGGCCGCAAATGCCCGGAGGTTCCGCAATGTCAATCGCGCCGGCCCGGGACGCCCGGGACAGCCTGCGGCCTTTATTCACAGGCGCGGCAGGCGCCGTCGGAGAATGAGTACATTACACAGCAAAGCGCCGAAGGCGCTGGACATGATCTACTTAAGTGATTGAAATTACAGGTCAAAAACCCTTGGTCAAAATTTGATCAAAGTAACAATAATGCAATCTGCCCGCGAAATCGGGCCCTCGCGGGGCCCTTCCTCCACAGACTTGTCCACAGCTTCTGTGGATAAGGAATGGCGTTCCCGGAGGGCCCGCGGACGGTGCGCTTGAGGCGCGGCGGCACTGCCGCTAAACTCCCGCGCCCTTTAACCGAGCCCGCTCCTGCCCCATAAAGCGGTGAGCCCTTACCTACAGTCCGCGAGCCCGCCATGAAAGCCGCCATTCATCCCGAGTACAAAGAGATCACCGTCAGCTGCACGTGTGGCAACACGTTCAAGACGAGCTCGACGCTCGGTCAGGACCTGCAGGTCGAGGTGTGCTCGAACTGCCATCCTTTCTACACGGGCAAGCAGAAGATCGTCGACACCGCCGGGCGCGTCGACAAGTTCCGCAAGAAGTACGCCGCCGCCACCGCGACCGGCGCGACCACCGGCGCCGCCAAGTAAGACGGCCCGCGCGGACCTTCAAGAGGTCCGCGTTCCGATCGCCTCTCTCGTTCGGGTGAGCCGCCTCACAGCCGCGGCCGCGCGCCTTGATTGTGGCGCACGGTCCATGTAAACCTCCTCAAGATCAGGTGCTCTGCGCCGATATGCGTGCAGGGCGGGCTATGGAAGCCGCGGCGCAATGACCCAGAAGACCTTCACACTCACCGATCCCGAGAGCGGGCGCGCGAGCGCGTTGCCGGTGCGCAGCGGCACCATCGGACCGGCGGGGCTCGACATCGCCGCGATCCACAAGGATCTCGGTGTCTTCACCTACGATCCGGGCTTCGGCATGACCGCGGCCACCGAGAGCCGCATCACCTACATCGACGGCGACGCCGGCGTGCTGCTCTACCGCGGCTACCCGATCGAGCAGCTCGCCGAGCACAGCTCCTTCATGGAGGTGGCGTACCTGCTGCTGATCGGCGAGCTGCCCACGGCGAAGCAGCTCGAGGAATTCAACGGCAACATCCGCTACCACACGATGCTGAACGAGACGCTGCTGCGTTTCTTCAACGGCTTCCATCACAACGCCCATCCGATGGCGATGGTGTCGGCGGTGGTGGCCTCGATGTCGGCCTTCTATCACGACACGATGGACATCCATAACCCGCGCCATCGTGAGATCTTCTCCCACCGCATCATCGCCAAGCTTCCGACCATCGCCGCGGCCGCGCACAAGCACTCCGTCGGCCAGCCCTTCATCTACCCGCGCAACGATCTCGACTACGCGAGCAACGTGCTCAACATGCTGTTCGCGGTGCCGTGCGAGCAGTACAAGCTCGACTCCGTGGCCTGCGAGGCGCTCGATCTGCTGTTCGTGCTGCACGCCGACCACGAGCAGAACGCCAGCACCTCGACCGTGCGTCTCGCCGGCAGTACCGGCGCCAATCCCTACGCGGCGATCTCGGCCGGCGTCTCGGCGCTCTGGGGTCCGGCGCACGGCGGCGCCAACGAAGCGGTGCTACTGATGCTCGAGCAGATCGGCTCGGTCGACAACATCCCGAAGTACCTGGCGATGGCCAAGGACAAGTCGAGTCACTTCCGTCTCATGGGATTCGGCCACCGCGTCTACAAGAACTTCGATCCGCGCGCCAAGATCATCCGCGAGATGGCCCACAAGGTGCTCGCGCAGCTGGGGCGCACCGACAATCCGCTGTTCGAGCTGGCGCTGCGGCTCGAGGAGATCGCGCTCAAGGACGAGTACTTCCTGTCGCGCAAGCTCTACCCGAACGTGGATTTCTATTCCGGCGTCATCTACAGCGCCATCGGCATTCCGCGCTCGATGTTCACGGTGATGTTCGCGATCGCACGCACCGTGGGGTGGGTGGCGCACTGGCAGGAGATGATCTCCGACCCCGGCATGCGCATCGGCCGCCCGCGCCAGCTCTACACCGGCGCGACGCAGCGCGACTACCTCGACATCAGGAAGCGCTGACTACTCGAGCGTCTCGCCGAGCAGCGCCTCGACCTCGAAGGCGGTGGCGCGGCGCATCGGCCGCCCGTCCACGGGGCTCGCCGGCGCCTGGCGGATGCCGTCGGCGGGGAACACCGTCACCTCGATCGAGTGATCGTCGACCGCGAAGCGTACGCCCGGGAAGGGCCGCACCCGCTCGGCATCGAGCTTCACGCGCCGCTCGGTCACCTCGTGCGCGATACGCAAATCCATGAGCCTCAAAGTCACCGCTTCGGCGCGGTCGGCGAACAGGTGCAGCTGCACGTCGGAATGCTCGGTGGCGGTACCGGAGAGCACCGCGCCCACCAGCCGCGGCTCGAACTCGCTCAGGCGCCGCATGGCGGCGAGCGCCGCGCGCCGCTGCGCGCTCAAATGCTCGACGTGGGCTTCGCCGCCGAACAGGCGCTGGTACTCGGCGAGCGCCACTTCGATCTCGCGGTTTTTCGGCAGCACCGCGGCGACATCGGTCACGCCGAGCCGCTCGGCGGCCTTGCGCTTGGCGAGAAGAAAGTCCTGGACGCCGTGCTCCGCCATGATGCGCGCGGCCTCCTGCGCCAGGGCACGCCGCAGGTTGTCGCCGCGGGTCGGGTGTCGGCGGACGCGCATCGTCAGAAGATCGGCTCGCCGCTCTGCTGGCCTTCGGTGTTCTGCATGTTACCGGGCTCGTTCTGCGGCAGGTGATTCGCCATGAAGATCTCGGTGATGCCGCCCGCGTTCTCGTCGCTCACCAGCTCGCCGGTCTGCGCCGAGATGCGTAGCGTCACCACCCCGTCCGGCATCGGCCGGCGCTCCTCGGGCACGCCGCGCAGCGCCTCGCGCATGAAGGCGATCCAGATCGGCAGCGCCGTGTGCGCCCCCTCCTCGCTCTCACCGAGCGGCTTGTCCTGGTCGAAGCCGACCCACACGGTCGCGACCAGGTTGTCGGTGAAGCCGTTGAACCAGGTGTCCACGGCCTTGTTGGTTGTGCCGGTCTTGCCGGAGATGTCCTCGCGCCCGAGCACCCGGGCGCGCACGCCCGTGCCATGGCGGATCACGTCGCCCATCATGTCGGTCATGACGTAGGCGTTGGCCGCGGTGATGACGCGCGGGGCGATCTGCTCGGCCGACAGCGGCACGCTCGCGCCGGGCGGCGCGGCCTCGAGGCTCTCCCCGGGGGCCGCGACCCGCGGATCGCCGCCCGCAATCGTCGCCCGCGCGGCCACCTTGAGTGCGGTCGCGGCCGCCGGCTGCGCGGCGCCGCCCTGGTCGCACTGCGCGCACACCAGGCGCGGCGCGGCGCGCCACACCACCTGGCCCGCGGCGTCCTCGATGCGATCGATGAAGTAGGGCTGCACGCGGTAGCCGCCGTTGGCGAACACGGCGTAGCCGGAGGCGAGCTCGAGCGGCGTCACCTCGAGCGTGCCGAGGGCGAGTGTCAGATCGTGCGGCATGGTCTTCGGGTCGAAGCCGAAGCGGCTCACGTAGTCGATGGCGTTGTCGATGCCGAGCTCCTTCAGCACGCGGATCGAGACCAGGTTGCGTGAGTGCACCAGCGCTTCGCGCAGGCGCGTCGGACCGCCGAACTGGCGCTCATTGTTCTCCGGGCGCCAGGCCTCTTCGGCCCCATTGCCCTCGAGCACGATCGGCGCGTCGAGGAAGGTGCTCGCCGGCGTGATGCCGTGCTCGAGCGCGGCCGAGTAGAGGAAGGGCTTGAACCCCGAACCCGGCAGGCGCCGTGCCTGGATGACGCGGTTGTACTTGTTGGTGAAGTAATCGAAGCCGCCGACGAGCGAGACGATGCTGCCGTCGTTCGGATCGAGCGCGACGAGGGCACTCTGCGCCTCCGGGACCTGTCCGAGCTGCGCGTGGCCCGCGTCGTCGGCGATCACGTAGACGACGTCGCCCTTCTTCAGCACCTGCGCCGCCTTGGTGGGCGCGGGGCCGACGTTCTCGTTCGCGAGCGCCTTGTGCGCCCAGGCGAGTCCGTCCCAGTCGATGGTCGCAGGACCCGCTGACTTCACGTAGGTCTTCACGGCGCGGTCGTCGACCGCCGTGACGATCGCGGGAGTCAGGTCGCCGATGCTGGCGTACTCATCCACCAGCTCGTCGTAGTCGGGCGTCTGACCCGCGGGCAGATCCACGTGCCCGATGGGGCCGCGCCAGCCGTGGCGGCGGTCGTACTCGATGAGGCCGATGCGCACCGCGCGGGTGGCGGCCGCCTGCAGCCGCCCGTCGAGCGTCGTGTAAACCTTGTAGCCGGCGGTCTCGGCGCTCGCGCCGAAGCGCTGCCGCAGCTCCAGCCGCGCCATCTCGGCCACGTACGGCGCCTCGATGTCGTAGAGCGGCGCGTGCGCGCGCGCGTGCATCGGCTCCTTGTTGGAGGCCTCGGCGGTGGCGGCATCGATGTAGCCGAGCTCGCGCATGCGACGCAGCACGTAGGCGCGGCGCGAGGTGGCGGCCTCGGGATTGACGATCGGGTTGTAGCTCGAGGGTGCCTTGGGGACGCCGGCCAGCGTCGCCGCCTCGGCGACGTCGAGCTTATCGAGCGTCTTGCCGAAGAACGCCTCCGAGGCGGCCGCCACGCCGTAGGAGCGCTGGCCGAAGAAGATGACGTTGAGGTAGAGCCCGAAAATCTCCTGCTTGCTGAACTCGTGCTCCATGCGATAGGTGACGAAGGTCTCCTGCAGCTTGCGGCGGGCGGTCTTGTCGAGACTCAGGAACATGTTGCGCGCCGCCTGCATGGTGATGGTGCTCGCTCCTTGCGTCTTGTGCCCGGAGATGACGTCGACCACCGCCGCGCGGATCACGCCGAAGTAATCGATGCCGTGATGCTCGAAGAAGCGCTCGTCCTCGGCGGCGAGGAAGGCGTGCTTGACCAGCTCCGGGATCTGCTCGTAGGTGACCGGGATGCGGCGCTGCTCGCCGATCTGCGCGATGAGCGCGCCGCTGCGCGTGTACACGCGCAGTGGCACCTGCAGCTCCGCGTTGCGCATCGCATCGGTCGAGGGGAGCGTCGGTACCAGGTAGACGTAGGCGCAGGCGAGCGCGTAGGCCCCGAGAAATGTGACCAACATCACACCGCCGGCGATGAGGGTCATAATCCGAAACCAATTCCATTTCACAGAAACCAACTGTGTCACCTTGCGCTCGCTCGGGGCGCTATGCATAGTACCCGCCGCATCAGGGCAAACTCACCGAAAGGTGGGGACGCAAAGCCTCCGGTCTACGGGCGTACGTGCCTACGACAGCGGGGTTGCCGGTTGGAACGTTAGCGCACTCCGCCTCATCGGGCCACGCAGCCCAACGGGGACGGACCTGCGGTTCTCGCCGCTCTCCTCGCGACGCCGATCGCCCGATCCGGCTGGCTGCACCGTCTCCTCACAGGACGCTTTGGACAAGGCGCAGCGACATTCGTTGACCCGTAACCCGCAACCCACCGGGCGTGACGCCCTTGGTGGTTCGGATTGCCTCGTCCTCGGGGCTGCGCGGAACCGTGAGGCCCCTCACGTTCAATTTAACTTTGCGCTGATATATAGTGTCTCCGGATTTATACAGGGCGGTCACTTTCAGGCGTAAAATCCTGAAAAGGAAATAAAAAATGTTCCTTCTTCAGCGCAAGTACCGGCCGCTGCTGGGTCTCGATATCACCACTTCCTCGGTCAAGCTGATCGAGCTGGCGATGGCGGGCGGGCAGTACCGGGTCGAGGCCTACGCGGCCGAGCCCACGCCCCAGAATGCCATCAACGAGAAGGCGATCGTCGATGCCGAGGCGGTCGGCGAGGCCATCCGCCGCGCGGTCAAGCGCGCCGGCGCCAAGAGCGATGAGGTCGCGATCGCGATCTCGGGCGATGCCGCCATCACCAAGGTCATCCAGATGCCGCGCTCGCTGCGCGCCTCGGACCTCGAGGCCCAGGTCGAGATGCAGGCTGACCAGTACATCCCCTTCCCGATGGACGAGGTCTCCTACGACTTCGAGGTCCTCGGGGTGAACGACAAGGATCCCGACTCGAACGACGTGTTGCTGGTGGCGACGCGCACCGAGAACGTCGAGCAGCGCCAGGCGGCGGTCAAGGCCGCGGGCCTCGGCGCCAAGATCGTCGACGTCGAGGCGTTCGCGCTCGAGAACGCCTGCAAGCTCATGACGCACCAGATGCCCGACGGCGGCATCGACCGCACCATCGCGGTGGTCGACTTCGGCGCGAGCAGCACCACCTTCAGCGTGCTGCGGAATCTGAAGGTCGTGTACACGCGCGACTTCGCCTTCGGCGGGCAGCAGCTCACCGAGGAAATCATGCGCACCTACGGCCTCGCCATGGAGGAGGCCGGACGCGCCAAGAAGGAAGGCGGGCTGCCGGGCAACTACCAGTCCGAAGTCCTCGATCCCTTCATCGACGACATGACGCAGCAGGTGAGCCGCTCACTGCAGTTCTACCTGGCGTCGGGTTCCGGGCGCGAGCAGCCCGAGAAGATCCTGGTGTGCGGCGGCTGCGCCAACATCCCGGGAGTCGCCGAGGTGATCTCGAGCCGCGTGGGGATTTCCGCCGAGAAGGGCGACCCGCTCGGCCAGATGAAGTTGTCCTCACGCGCCAAGGCGCAGGCGGTGCAGCGCGATGCGACGGCGCTCCTGACTGCGTGCGGGCTTGCACTGCGGAGCTTCGACTGACATGCCACGCATAAACCTACTTCCCTGGCGCGAAGGCCAGCGCAAAGAGCGCAAGCTCGCCTTCGTGGTGGCGCTCGGCGTCGCGGTGCTGGCCGCGGTCGTGACCACCTTCGCCGCCTACCTCATGTTCGACTCGATGATCGCCGGGCAGCAGCGCCGCAACCAGACGTTGCGCACGCAGATCAAGCAGCTGGACAAGCAGATCGAGGAGATCAACAGCCTCGAGACCGAGAAGCAGCGCTTCATCGCGCGCATGGACGTCATCGAGAAGCTGCAGCGCTCGCGCCCCGGCATCGTGCACGTGTTCGACGAGATCGTGAAGACGCTGCCCGACGGCGTGTACCTCACCGGCGTGCAGCAGGTGAGCGCGGGCGCCAGCAAGCGCCTGAAGTTCGACGGCATCGCGCAGTCAAGCACGCGCGTCTCCTCCTTCATGCGCAACATCGACCAGTCGGAGTGGCTGCGCAACCCCGAGCTCGAAGTGGTGCAGACCGCCAAGGGTCCGGGCTCGAGCTTCACGCTCACCGCCGATGAGGTGGCCGCTACCGGCGCCCAGGCCGACTCGAAGTCGGCGCCGAAGGGCAAGATCCGCAAGGCGGGCCTCGAGCCGGCAGGAGTGCAGCGATGAACCTGCTCGAGGAGCTGCGGTCACTCGATCCGCGCGACCCGGGACGCTGGCCGTTCGCGATCCGCGCCGGCGCCGTGGCCGTCGCGTTCGTGGCCGCCACCATCGGACTCATCTATTTCTTCGTGTGGAGCGAGCAGCGCCCTGAGCTGCAGCAGCACCGGGCCGAAGAGCAGTCGCTGCGCTCCGAGTTCAAGGAGAAGCACGCCAAGGCCGTCAACCTCGAGGTCTACAAGCAGCAGCTGAAGGACATCGAGCGCTCCTTCGGCGCGCTGCTGCGCCAGCTCCCCGGCAAGACCGAGGTCCCGAGCCTGCTGGTCGACATCTCCCAGACCGGACTCGGTGCGGGACTGCAGGAGAAGCTGTTCCAGCCCGAGGCCGAGGTGAAGCGCGACTTCTACGCCGAGAAGCCCATCAAGATCCGCCTGACCGGCAGCTACCACCAGTTCGGCGAGTTCGTGAGCGGGATCGCGGCACTGCCGCGCATCGTCACGCTCGACGACATCAGCATCAAGTCCGACAGCAAGGACGCCTACGACCAGCTGTCGATGGAGCTCACCGCCAAGACCTACCGCTATCTCGACGAAGACGAGATCGCCGCGGGCGAGGCGGACAAGAAGAAGGACGCCGTGGCTCACCGTCCGCCGCCGCGTCGAGGCTAAGGCCATGCAATACTTCAACCGCCGCGCCGTGCTCCGCCCGCTCGCCCTCGCGCTCGCCGCTTTCGGCTACGTGCTGCTCGCGGGCTGCTCGAGCGCTGACGACGATCTCAACAACTTCATCCAGGAAACCAAGCACGAACCGGGCGGCCGGGTCGAGCCGCTGCCGGAGATCAAGCCGTACGAGACCTTCGTGTACTCGGACTCGGAGATGCGCTCGCCGTTCATGCCGAGCGCGCCCGGCGCCGGCGCGGGCCCCGCCCCCGATCAGAAGCGCAACCGCGAATTCCTCGAGCAGTTCTCGCTCGACACGCTGAAGATGGTCGGCACGCTGCGCCTCGGCGGCAGCATGTACGGCCTGGTGCAGACCAAAGACGGCCTGGTGCATCGCGTCGCGGTGGGCGAGCACATGGGCCAGGCCGAAGGCAAGATCACCGAAATCTCACCGTCCAAGATCAGCCTCATTGAAATCGTTCCGGACAGCCTCGGCGGATACATGGAACGCCCCGCCGGGCTCGCCCTGAACGAGTAAAGGTTCAGCAGGGAGTTCACGATGCAAGCGTCTAAGCTGTTCAACCGCATCCTCGGCACCGCCGCCTGGATGGTGATCGCCGCAGGCCTCACCGCCGCCACGGCCACCCCGGCGCTCGCCCAGGATCAAGTGAGCCTGCAAGCCGTGGACGTGCAGCCCCTGGCCGGACAGACGCTGCAGCTCACCATGAAGCTCTCGGGGCCGGCACCGCAGCCGCTGTCGTTCACCATCGACAACCCGGCGCGCATCTCCTTCGACCTGCCGAACGTGACGCTGGCGCTGCCTTCGCGCCGCATCGACGTGCACTCCTCGGGCCTCGACACCATCCTCGCGGCCGAGACCAAGGACCGCACGCGCGTGGTGCTCAACCTCGACAAGCTCATGCCCTACGACGCGCACGTCGAAGGCAATAACATCGTGGTGATGCTCGGCAACGCCGCGGCGGGTGCCGCCGTGGCCCACGCCCCGGCCGTGGTCGCGAGCGGCGGCAGCGTGGCCGCGAGCAGCAGCCCCGGTGTACGTGAGCTGCGCTCGATCGACTTCCGCCGCGGCACCGATGGCTCCGGCCGCGTGGTCGTCAAGCTCTCCGACCCGCACATCCACATCAGCCTGCACCAGGTCGGCAGCCAGATCCTGGTCGACTTCACCGACGCCGGCGTGCCGGCGAACCTGGTGCGCCGCTACGATGCGACCGACTACGGCACCCCCGTGGCCGGCTTCGACGTGACCCGCGTCGGCAGCGGCGCGCGCATCGCCATCAATGCCAACGGCGACTACGAGCAGCTCGCCTACCAGTCGGACGACCAGTACGTGGTGGAAGTGGCGCCGCGCCGCAAGGCCAACGCCCTCGCCGAGGAGAAGCCGGTGTACACCGGCGAGCGCCTCACGCTGAACTTCCAGGACATCGACACGCGCGCCGTGCTGCAGCTGCTGGCCGATGCCAGCGGGCAGAACATCGTGGTGAGCGACTCGGTCAACGGCAACGTGACGCTGCGCCTGCAGAACGTGCCGTGGGATCAGGCCCTCGACATCGTGCTGCGCACCAAGGGACTCGATAAGCGCAAGGACGGCAACGTCATCATCGTAGCTCCCCAGGCCGAGCTCGCCACGCGCGAGAAGGCCGAGCTGGCCGCGCGTAAGGACGTGCAGGAGCTCGCGCCGCTGCGCTCCGAGTACCTGCAGGTCAACTACGCCAAGGCCGAGGACATGGCGGCGCTCATCAAGTCGCAGAACAACTCACTGCTGTCGCAGCGGGGCAGCGTCGCGGTCGATCAGCGCACCAACACGCTGCTGCTGCTCGACACCACCGACAAGCTGGCCGACATCCGCCGCCTGGTGGCGACGCTGGACATCCCGGTGCGCCAGGTGCTGATCGAGTCGCGCATCGTCATCGTCAACAACGACTACGAGCGCCAGCTCGGCGCGATCTTCGGCATCACGGCGATGCACCAGAACGGCAGCACGCTCTATAACACCACCGGCACGGCCGCGGGCATCGACACCCAGGCGACCACCTTCATCACGGGCCAGAACGCGGTCAACAACGCGATCAACGCCGGTACCGTGCCGGTGCCGCTCTCGACCTACGGCATCCCGGCGGCCGCCAACCGCTACAACGTCAACCTGCCGGTGACCAGTCCCGCCGGCTCGATCGGGCTGGGCCTCGTCGCCAACAACATCCTGGTCGATCTGGAGCTCAACGCGGCCCAGTCCGAGACCCAGGCGAACATCATCTCCTCGCCGCGCGTCATCACCGCGAACCAGAAGGAGGCGACGATCGAGCAGGGTATCGAGATCCCGTACCAGCAGTCGGCCTCGAGCGGCGCCACCACCATTCAGTTCAAGAAGGCCGTGCTCTCGCTCAAGGTCACGCCGCAGATCACCCCCGACAACCGCATCATCCTCGACCTCGACGTGCGCGACGACAGCGTCGGCGCGATCGTGGTGGCCTCGGGCGGCGTCAACGTGCCCTCGATCAATACCCGCGAGATCACGACCCAGGTGCTGGTGAACGACGGTCAGACCGTCGTGCTGGGCGGGATCCTCCAGACCACGCAGCGCGAGGACGACCAGAAGGTGCCGTTCCTCGGCGACATCCCGATCCTCGGGCACCTGTTCAAGAGCACCGACCACACGGACGACAAGGACGAGCTGATGATCTTCATCACTCCGAAGATCGTCCGCGAGGGCGTGAACGTCACCAACTAGCTGAGCGAGCTCAGCCAGCACCTCCCCTCATCGATAAGCACGCGGCCGCCTTCGGGCGGCCGCGGTCGTTTTCGGACCGCGCGATCTCTCGGTATCCTTAAGAGGAGATGCGTGGCAGTCCCAGCATATTTCTCATAGGTCCGATGGGCTCGGGCAAGACCGCGGTCGGGCGCGCGCTCGGGCGCGCGCTCGGCATGCCCTTCCACGACAGCGACGCCGAGGTCGAGCGCCGCACCGGGGTCGACATCCCCTTCATCTTCGAGAAGGAGGGTGAGGCGGGCTTCCGGCAGCGCGAGCGCGAGGCGATCGAGGCGCTCACCCGTCTGGAGCGCGTCGTGCTCGCCACCGGGGGCGGCGCCGTGCTGCTGCCGGAGAACCGCCGCCACCTCGCCGAGCGCGGCTGCGTCGTATACCTCGAGACCTCCGTAACCCAGCAGGCCGACCGCGTGCGCCACGGGCGCAACCGCCCGCTGCTCGAGCAGCCGGGCGACATCGCGGGGCGGCTCGGTGCGCTCATGGACGTGCGCTCGCCGCTCTATGCCGAGATCGCCGATCTCACGGTCTCGACCGACGGGCGGCGCGTGCCGGTCGTGGTCGCGGAGATCCTGAAGCTCCTCGGGCGGCCCTAGCGCTCACGTATACTGCCCGCGGCGCGCCGCGCCCTGACGTTGCATGGATTCAGCGCACGCAGTGCAAACCCTCAAGGTCGAACTCGGCACCCGCAGCTACCCGATCCTGATCGGCGAGCGGCTGCTGTCGCGCCCGGAGGCGCTGCGGCCGCTCCTGCCGGGGCGCGACTTCCTCATCGTCAGCAACACCACCGTGGCGCCGCTTTATCTCCCGGCGCTCCTCGAGAGCCTGCCGGCGCACCGGCATCTCGAGGTGCTGTTGCCGGACGGCGAAGTCCACAAGACCCTCGCCAACGCCGCTCGCGTGCTCGACATTCTCGTCAGCAACCGCTACGGGCGCGATGCGACCGTGATCGCGCTCGGCGGCGGCGTGGTGGGCGACCTCGCGGGCTTCGTCGCGGCCTGTTACCAGCGCGGCATCGCCCTGGTGCAGGTGCCGACCACACTGCTCGCGCAGGTGGACTCGGCCGTGGGCGGCAAGACCGCGGTCAACCACCCGGGCGGCAAGAACCTGATCGGCGCCTTCCATCAGCCCACGGCGGTGATCGCCGACACGGCGACGCTCGCGACGCTGCCGCCGCGGGAGCTCCGTGCCGGGCTTGCCGAGGTCATCAAGTACGGCCTCATGTGCGATGCGGCGTTGTTCGAATGGCTCGAGCAGCACCTGCCCGACCTCCTCGCCGGCAAGGCCGAGGCGCTCGCCTACGTGGTGCGCCGCTCGTGCGAGATCAAGGCGATGATCGTCGGCAAGGATGAGCGCGAGGAGCGCGGCGACCGGGCGCTGCTCAATCTCGGCCACACCTTCGGGCACGCGGTCGAGGCGGCGACCGGCTACCACAAGTGGCTGCACGGCGAGGCGGTGGGTGCCGGGCTCGTCATGGCGGCGGCGATGTCGCGTGAGCTCGGGCTCGTCAGTCCCGAGGAGCTGGTGCGCATCCACACGCTCGTCGAGCGCGCCGGTCTCCCGACGCGCAGCGCCGGCGTCGCCCCCGAAACCACGCTCGAGCACATGCGCATCGACAAGAAGGTGCTCGCCGGGCGCATGCGCCTGGTGCTGCTGCGGCGCATCGGTAACGCCTTCATGACCGCCGACTACCCCGAGGATGCGCTCGAGCGCACGCTGCAGGCGTACTGCGGATGAGACGGCGATGAACGACGTGCCGCACGCCGCCGCCGCCGCGCTCGCGCCGTATGCGGCCCACGACGCAGAATCGCGCGGCCGGCGCTACCCCGAGCCGAAACCGGAACTGCGCAGCGAGTTCCAGCGCGACCGCGACCGCATCATCCATTCCAATGCCTTCCGGCGCCTCGTCTACAAGACACAGGTGTTCGTCAACCATGAAGGCGATCTCTACCGCACGCGCATCACCCACTCGATCGAAGTGGCGCAGATCGCGCGCTCGGTGGCACTCGCGCTCAACGTGAACGAGGCGCTCACGGAGGCGATCTGCCTCGCCCACGACTTAGGTCACACGCCCTTCGGTCATGCCGGCCAGGACGCGCTCAATGAAAGCATGCGCGACTACGGCGGCTTCGAGCACAACCTGCAGTCGCTGCGCGTGGTGGACGAGCTCGAGGAGCGTTACGCCGAGTTCCGTGGCTTGAACCTCACCTTCGAGTGCCGCGAGGGGATCCTGAAGCACTGCTCGGCGCGCCATGCGCGCGAGCTCGGCGAGCTCGGCGAGCGGTTCCTGAACCGCACCCAGCCGGGGCTCGAGGCGCAGATCGCCAACCTGGCGGATGAGATCGCCTACAACAACCACGACGTGGATGACGGCCTGCGCGCCCAGCTCCTCACGGTCGAGGCGCTGCGCACGACGCGCATGTTCCGCCGCCAGTACGACGCCGTGGCGGCGCGCTACCCGAATTTGAGCGAGCGGCGGCAGGTGCACGAGATCGTCCGCCGCATGATCAATCACATCGTGCTCGATCTCATCCACACGACCCAGGCGCAGCTCAAAGACGCGAAACCGAAGTCGATCGAGGCGGTGCGCGCGCACGCGAAACCGCTCGTCGCGTTGAGTGACGAATGCCGCGCCGAGCATCTCGAGCTCAAGGAATTCCTGCGCGAGGAGGTTTACCGGCACTACAAGGTGCTGCGCATGACGACCAAGGCGCGGCGCGTGGTGCACGAGCTCTTCGATGCCTTCTTCAAGGACGTCTCACTCATGCCGCCCGAGTATCGCGACCAGGCATTGAAGGCCGAGAGCGCGACTCCCGGAACGGGCCGCGCGCGCACGGTCGCCGATTACATCGCCGGCATGACCGATCGCTACGCGATTCTCGAGCACCAGAGGCTCTTCGACCCCGCCGAGCGCACCTGAGCGCGTTGCCGGTCCGCACCGGCTAACCCATCCGAACCCCGTTTGGTGTGCGCCACTTCTCATCTGGCGCGACCGGGACGGCTTTTCCCAAACCACGCTAACTAACTGTTTCTGCTGCAATTAGTGGCCGCTCGAGCCCGCCCCCGGACTCGTCATGTGCCTGAAATTGACATAAGTCGCTGAACTGCCTAGAGTTATGTCACAACAAAGCAACTGCAACATGACGAAAACGGGGCGGGAAAAAGAAGCAGTGCTGAGCGTGTTCGCTGCGCTTGTGCAGCCACTCATGCGCGTCGCATTCGAGTACGGCATCTCCGCAGGTGAGATCGCCGGCGTCGTGCGTCGCGTGTACATCCAGTCGCTCGAAGCACGGCTGCGCGAACAGAAGCGTCCGACGACGGATGCGCGTCTCGCCGTGGTCGCGGGCCTCGCGAAAGCCGATGTCAGCGCGCTGCGCGAAGCGTCGCGGATGGGCGCGCCGCACAGTCTTCGTTCCGTCGTGAGCTTGGATCAGGTCACCAGCCTGCTGACGATCTGGCATACGCAGCCGGGATTTTCTGGTGCGTACGGGCTCGCACTCGAGTTGGATCTGCAGCCAGCGGCGGGATCACCACGAAGAAGTTTTCGTGAACTTATAGAAGTGGCCTGCCGCGGTGTGGATGCGGACGCGGTGCTGGACGAGTTGGTGGCAGCCGGCTCCGTAGAGGTTATCGACGGAAACACTGTGCGCTGCCTGTCGAGGGCGTACTTGCCTCAAGGCGCGGATGTTAAGCGCATCGAGCGCATGGGGCGCTTCCTCGCGAGTGTGGCGGCAAGCTTTGTGCACAACGTGCTGCGGTTGAACACAGACCCGATCTATTTCGAGCGGGCCGTCACTTCGGATGAGCCGTTAACGGAGAACGGTCGCGACAAGTTCATGTCACTGACCGGCGAGCGCGCTCAGGAACTTCTAGCGGAGCTCGACACCTTCCTCACGCGGCTGGCTGCGATCGAGCGAAGCGATTCGGGCAAGAGATACGGAGTGGGCATCTACTTTTTTGAAGATCAGGCAGATGGAGCGGTGGAGGCGGAGCCACGACGGCCTGCCGAACCCGCAGCTCATCCGCCTATGCAAGAGATCGATGTTCTCGCAGGACTTGGGAACCACCAAAAGTAAGGGAGTACGCAAATGGGGAGCAGAGTCATGAACATGTCACGTACCGCGATCTTGGCCGCAGTGGTCGCTGCACTTGCAAGCGTAGCGGCTAATGCGCAACCGCCGATGGCGCGGGGTATCAGCGGCAGCGGTGGTATCAGCGGCAGCGGTGGTATCAGCGGCAGCGGTGGTATCAGCGGCAGCGGTGGTATCAGCGGCAGCGGTGGTATCAGCGGCAGCGGTGGTATCAGCGGCAGCGGTGGTATCAGCGGCAGCGGCGGTATCAGCGGCAGCGGTGGTATCAGCGGCAGCGGTGGTATCAGCGGCAGCGGTGGTATCAGCGGCAGCGGTGGCGGCTATCAGCGGCAGCGGTGGTATCAGCGGCAGCGGTGGTATCAGCGGCAGCGGCGGTATCAGCGGCAGCGGTGGTGGATCAGCGGCAGCGGTGGTATCAGCGGCAGCGGTGGTATCAGCGGCAGCGGCGGTATCAGCGGCAGCGGCGGTATCAGCGGCAGCGGTGGTATCAGCGGCAGCGGTGGTATCAGCGGCAGCGGCGGTATCAGCGGCAGCGGTGGTTCGGCGCATCAGCGGCAGCGGTGGTTCGGCCATCAGCGGCAGCGGTGGTATCAGCGGCAGCGGTGGTATCAGCGGCAGCGGTGGTATCAGCGGCAGCGGTGGTATCAGCGGCAGCGGTGGTTTCGCACGGTCACCGTTCGCTCACGGGTTTAGGGGCGCACTTCCCTACCGAGTCACCAGCAGCGGGATCGCAGGCAATCGGATGGTCGTTCAGCAGCGGAACGCAAACGTAAAGCCTCGCTAAGACGCAGCAGCAACTAAGGTAAACCCCGCGGCAGCGCGTCTGCCGCGGGGTTTTGCTTTTGGTCGGAATTTACTGAGCCTCCGCCTGGCAACGGGCCTGCATACAACGCGTGGGCTGAGAGATTTCGATCGGTGATGAATGAGGTGTCTAAGCGATGTCAACGGCAAGAGCCGAGAGCGGCAGCCGCCGTGTGCGAACTGGTGAGGCAGGACGCATCGCTTTGTCAGGATTGGCTGAATGCCCTTGTAGGTAACGTCATGAGGTGAAGAACGATCTGCGAGGCAACGCACCGCGGGTAGCAGTCATTCAGTACCCGCGCGGCGAGCCTCTGAATGCGATTGGGCTCAAAGCCCTCAGCTACACCGAGCCGCCTCGCGGTCACCTGACAACGAGCCCGGCAACAGCCCCGAAGTTGACCTCAAGAGCAGCCTAATAGGCCCTGATTGCCGGCGATGTCCCGGACCTTCTTCTCGTCCTTTTTCGACTTGAGGTCGAGGCCGGCCTTCTTCACGTCTCTCTCGAACAGGAACTCCTCGGCGTTGGCGGCCGACCACATTCGGTAATGCTCCGCGTTACCCCACTCCTGCGCGTTCATTCGCAGCCGAAGGATCAGGGCACACTGGTCCATCGACGCACCGTGATTGTCGTGGACCATTTCGAGCTTCAGTACCAGCTCGCCTTCCTCCCGCTCGTAGGGGTTCTGGCTCGTTGTCTCCGTCTGTTCCCAAGTGGGAGGAGGAGGAAGCGGACGCCCTGCCTCAATCACCTCTCCCGTGTCGCATACGATCCGATCACCTGACTTTGTGTCGATGCAGTACTTGACCCGTGGTGGTGTTGGTGCCGGACCCGGAGCTGCCGCGGGCGATACAGCCTTGGCAATCGGAGCCGCCGCGCCCGGCTTATCCGTCAGCGCAAAGTAGGCGACCAGCAGCGCACCGCCTACCAGAACACAGGCTACGATGACCTTGAACGCCGTCATCATCGACTTCCACATGGTACTTCTCCGTCCAAGTTATCGACGCAAATCTAACCAGCTGCTCGAATAGGCCACGTGCAGGGAGTCGCATTTCCTTCATCGAGTTGGCGTTAGAAACGCGCGGATCGGAGTTTGATGGCGTCTCTTCATCGCTTACCTGCAGGCCAAAGCGCGCCACCGGGCTGCCCGTGCGGTCCACTCCGACCCGCACGTCGGCCACAGCCTCCCTGAGCGCGTCCCTGATTTCACCCGGTCCTCGCTCCGGCTAGTGAGTCAGTCCGACGACCATCTCCTCGGTACCTGCCTAAGGCCCCGGCCGCCCTACCGTCTCTGGGTCCGTTCTTGTGTCTTTAGTACGCGTCCGAGTGCCTCGGGGACGAGGGGTCGCGCCACGCCGTCGAGATAAGCTCTTGGTTCCCCCGCACGTCTTGAACCGCGTTCCCTTCGCCCAATCCGCCGCGTTCGTGCACGCACTCGCCCGTCTCGAAGGGCCTCGACGGCACCGACGCGAAGAAGCTCGCGAAGAAGCAGGGCGGGATACACTCCCGGTGCGTAACGGCTCGCCAAAGACCAGAAGCTTGCGAGCTTGCTCCGGGAAGCTTTGATCGAAAGCGCAAGTGGACCACCTCTGCCCGCGAATGTTCGGTCCGAATACCAACCCTCAAGAACTCGGTCGCCTGGATGTGAGCGCGCTTCAAGCCGGGATTCCTTGCGCGGAGGTCGGCTAAGCAGCCGCGCTACTTCTTTTCTATCCAGCCCCGTCAATAAAGCGATTCTCGAGACGTTGGGCTTTTTTCGCGTCTTACTTTCGGTTGCAGCCGCCTCGTGGACGCAGACCGCGCGTAGCAACCTCTCGGCTTGTGGGCAAGTTATGCCGTGATCTGCGAACAAGTGTGCCAGCGGCACGAATGCCCCCTCCGCAATACGCAGAATATGGGTCTCTCCGAAGACGGGCTTCCGTTCGGTACTTTTGCTTGTCATCGACACCGGCTAGATCTTCCCCACTTCCTCTCTCAACGTCTTCCTCAATATCTTCCCCACATTCGACTTGGGAAGCTCCTGCCTGAAATACACGTGTTTGGGGACTTTATAGCCGGCAAGTGACTCGCGGCTGTAGTCCATCACGTCCTTCTCGGTGAGCTTGGGGTCCTTGCGCACCACGAAGAGCGCCACCACCTCCCCCGAGTGCTCATCGGGCTGCGCCACCGCAGCGGCTTCGAGGATGCCCGGGTGGGCCGCGACGACCGCTTCCACCTCGTTCGGGTACACGTTGAAGCCCGACACCAGGATCATGTCCTTCTTGCGGTCCTCGATATAGACGAAGCCGCGCTCATCCATGTGGCCGACGTCGCCGGTGCGCAGGAACCCGTCCGGCAGCATCACCTTCGCGGTCTCGTCCGGCCGGTTCCAGTAGCCCTGCATCACCTGCGGGCCGCGCACGCAGATCTCGCCGATCTCGCCGATCGCGAGGTCGTTGCCGGCGTCGTCCTTGATCGCGATCTCGGTCGAGGGGATCGGTACGCCGATCGAGCCGTTGAACTCCTCGCCCGGCGGATTGATGGTGGCGGCGGGTGAGGTCTCGGTGAGGCCCCAGGCCTGCGACAGCACGTTGCCGGTCGCTTCCTTCCACTTGGCGGCGACCGCCCCCTGCACCGCCATGCCGCCGCCGAGTGAGATCTTGAGCCCGCTGAAGTCAATCTCGTTGAACCCCGGTGCGTGCAGCATCGCGTTGAAGAGCGTGTTGACGCCCGAGATGAAGTTGCAGGGATAGCGCTTCATGTCGGCGATCAGGGACTTCATGTCGCGCGGATTGACGATGAGGAGGTTCCGCCATCCCAGGCGCGCAAACACCATGCAGTTACAGGAGAGCGCAAAGATGTGATAGAGCGGGATCGCCGTGAGGAGCGTGCCTTCCTTCGGCAGGCTTTCCCCGATCCAGGCCTCCGCCTGCAGCACGTTGGTGCTGAGGTTGCCGTGCGAGAGCATGGCGCCCTTGGCGACGCCGGTGGTGCCGCCGGTGTACTGGAGGAACGCGAGGTCGTCGTGCCCTAAGTCGACCGGGGCGAGCGGGAGCTTCAGGCCCGCGTTCACCGCGGCCTTGAAGGAGCTCGCGACGGGGATGTGCCAGGCGGGCACCTGCTTGCGCACCTTCCTGATCACGAAATTGACGATCGCGGACTTGGGGAAGGGCAGGTAATCCCCCACCGCTGTGACCAGCACGTGCTTCACCTTCGTCCTCGGCAGCACTTTCTCGAGGACGTGCGCGAAGTTCTCGAGCACGACGATCCCCGTGACGCCGGCGTCGGTGAGCTGGTGCTCGAGCTCCGGGGCGGTGTAGAGCGGGTTGGTGTTGACGACCACGAGCCCGGCGCGCAGCGCCCCGAAGAGGGCGATCGGATACTGCGGCGTGTTCGGCAGCATGATCGCGACGCGGTCGCCCTTGCGGTACCCGTTGCCCTGTAGCCAGGCGGCAAAGGCGCGCGACAGGCGCTCGAGCTCGCCGTAGCTCATCGTCGTGTCCATGAACACGTAGGCGGAGCGCTCGGCGTACTGCGCGCAGGTCTCCTCGATGAGCTGCTTGAGCGAGCGCAGCTTCGAGGGGTCGATGGTCGCGGGGACGTACGGCGGGTAGGACTTCAGCCAGATCTTGTCCATCAACTTCCCCCGGTCTTGGGTTTCTTATTGAGCAGCGGCGCGAGGTACGGCCAGACGTTCTCGAGCACCGGCGCCTCGCCGCGGGCGTTGGGGTGCAGCCCGTCGCCTTGCATGAGGCCCGGGTCGAGCGCCACCTTGTCCAGCAGGAACGGCACCAGCGGCAGATGATATTGGTTTGCCAGCTCCGGGAACACGCGCTCGAAATCTCCCGTGTAGCGCGGCCCGTAATTCGGCGGGATGCGGATCCCGACGAGCAGCACGTGCGCCCCGGAGGCGCGCGCGAGGTCGATCATGCGCGTCAGGTTCTCGCGCAGCGCCTCGACCGGCAGCGCCCGCAGCCCGTCGTTGGCGCCGAGCTCGAGAATCACGAGAGCGGGTTTGTGCAGCTCGAGCGCCCGCGGCAACCGCTCGAGGCCGCCGCCGCTCGTCTCGCCGCTTTCGCTGGCGTTGACCACCTGGTATCCGTACCCTTGGGTTTGCAGTCGCTGCGCGAGCATTGCGACCCAGCCCTCCCCAGGAGTCAGTCCGTATGCGGCGCTCAGGCTGTCACCGAAGACCAGGATCGTGCGTCCGGAGGCCGCCTCCGCCGCGAGCGCGATGAGCAGCAGTCCCACGCCGAGCGCCGCAGCGACGGCGAATCTTGCGAGCGTTCTCAAGGCGGAAAACCTCTCCAAGCAGGTTAGCAGCCCGGAAGGCGCGCTGACTATTGTCGATGCGGTATCGCTCGATATCGCCCGCGGTGAGTCGGTGGCGGTCGCGGGGCCTTCGGGCGCCGGCAAGTCGACGCTGCTCGCACTGCTCGCGGGCCTCGACACGCCGACCGCCGGCCGGGTGCTGCTGGAGGGCACCGATCTCACGCGGCTCGATGAGGACGGCCGCGCGCGGCTGCGCGCCGAGCGCGTCGGCTTCGTGTTCCAGTCCTTCCACCTCATTCCGGCGCTCACGGCGCTCGAGAACGTGATGCTGCCGCTCGAGCTCGCCGGCCGCGCCGATGCCCGTCGTGCCGCCACCGAGACGCTGACGCGCGTCGGGCTGAAAGACCGCACCGGCCACTATCCCCGCCAGCTCTCCGGCGGCGAGCAGCAGCGCGTCGCGATCGCGCGCGCCTTCGTCACGCGGCCCGCGGTGCTGTTTGCGGATGAGCCGACCGGCAATCTCGACACCGCAACCGGGGCGCGGGTCGGGGAGCTCTTGTTCGAGCTCAACGCCAACGCGCACACGACGCTCGTGCTCGTCACCCACGACCGCGAGCTCGCGGCACGCTGCAGGCGCATGCTGCGCATGGAAGCCGGGCGGCTCATCGCATGAAGGCGCTGCGGCTCGCGCTGCGGCTCCTGTCGCGCGAGTGGCGCTCGGGGGAGCTCGGCGTACTGCTGCTCGCGCTCATCGTGGCGGTGGCGGCGCTGAGCGGCGTCGGCTTCCTCGTCGGGCGCATCAGCGCGGCCGTGGCGCTGGAAGCCAGCTCGGTGCTCGCCGCCGACATCCGCTTAGGCTCCACCCGCCCGCTCGGCGCGGACTACTTCGCCGAAGCCACACGCAGGGGGCTCAAGTCCGCGCGCAGCACCACGCTCCTCTCGGTGGTCTTCAACGGCGACGCCAGCCAGCTCTCGAACCTCGTCGCGGTCACCGACGGCTATCCGCTGCGCGGCCGGCTGCTGCTCGGGGCTGAGCCTTTCGCACCCGGCACACCGGCGCAAGGGATCCCGGCGCCCGGGGAAGTGTGGCCGGCCTCCAAGCTCCTCGCCGCGGTCGGCGGCAGGGTGGGCACGACGCTCTCGATCGGTGCGGCGACCTTCAAGGTCACGCGCGTGCTCATCTCGCGGCCCGACCAGGGGGGCACCTTCGCCGAGCTCGCGCCGAGCCTCGTCATGAATGCCGCCGATCTGCCCGCCACCCGCCTCATCCAGCCCGGCAGCCGCGTCAGCTACGCGGGGCTCTTCGCCGGCGAGCGTGACCGGATCGATGACTTCAAGGCCTGGCTCACCGCGCACAAGGAGCGCGGCGAGCGGCTGCGCGACATCACGGACGCGAGCCCCCAGGTGCGTAACGCGGTCGAGCGCGCCGGGCGATTCCTGAGCCTCGCGAGCTTGGTCAGCGTGCTGCTGTGTGCGATCGCGGTGGCGATGGCGGCGCGCCGCTACGTGAGCCGCCACCTCGACACGGTTGCGTTATTGAAGACACTCGGTGCAACGCGGGCCTTCACGCTCACGGTCGCGGTGCTGCAGCTCCTGATGCTGGCGCTCGCCGCGGCGCTCGCCGGCGCCGCGCTCGGCTTCCTCGCCCAGGAGTGGCTGCTGCGCACCATCCGCGGGCTGCTGGCGATCACGGAGCTCCCGCCGCCGGGTGCCATGCCGCTCGCGCTGGGATTCGCGACCGCGATCGCGGTGCTCGCCGGCTTCGCCCTGCCGCCGCTGGTGCAGCTCGGGCGCGTGCCGGCGCTGCGCGTGCTGCGCCGCGATTTGGGTCCCCCGCCCCCGATCGTGGTGCTCGCCTTTGGACCCGCGGTCGCGGTGGTGCTGCTCCTCATCGCCTGGGTGGTGCGCGATGCGCACCTCTTCGTTTACCTCGCCGCGGGGCTCGCGGTGTTTCTTGCTGCGCTGGCCGCCGCGGGCGCGGGTCTGGTGCTCGCCGCCGGGCGCTTGCGCGGACGGGTGGGGGTGGCGTGGCGCTTCGGCGTCGCGAACCTCGCGCGGCGGCGCGCTGAGAGCGTGGTGCAGCTGGTGGCCTTCGGCACCGGCATCATGGTGCTGCTCCTGCTCGGCATCATCCGCGAGGACCTGAACAGCGACTGGCGGCGCACGCTCCCGCCGGATCTGCCGAACTACTTCTTCATCAACATTCCGCCGGCGGAGCGCGACGGCTTCATCCGCTTCGTCGAGGGGATGGGGGCCCGCACCACGCGCGTGCTGCCGATGATCCGCGGCCGCCTCACCGCCATCAACGGGCGCACCATCCAGGAAGGCCGCCGCGGCGGGCGCGGGGAAGAAGAGGGCTTCGCGACGCGCGAGCAGAACCTCACCTGGACCACCGAGCTCGGTCCCGACAACCGCATCGTCGCCGGCCACTGGTGGACGGCGGCGGACGCGGGCAAGCCCCTGGTCTCGCTCGCCACCGAGTTCCAGGAGTCGCTCGGCGTCACGGTCGGCGACACCCTCACCTTCGACATCGGCGGCGAGACCCTCGAGACCACCGTCGCCAGCATCCGCAAGGTGAAGTGGGACACCTTCCAGCCGAACTTCTTCATCGTGTTCGCGCCGGGGGTGCTCGATCGGGTCGCCGGCACCTACATGACGAGCGCCTATTTCACGCCGGGCACGGCGCGCACGCTGGCCGAGCTCGCGCACCGCTACCCGAGCGTGTCGATCTTCGACATCGACGAGCTGCTCAACCAGGTGCGCGCGGTGCTCGACAAGGCGGCGCTCGCGGTGCAGAGCGTGTTCGTGTTCACCCTCCTTGCAGGTCTCACCGTGCTGCTCGCGGCGGTGCAGTCGAGCCGCGATGAGCGCCGCTACGAGAGCGCCATCCTGCGCACGCTCGGTGCGCGGCGCAGCACCGTGGTGCAGGGGGTGCTGGCGGAGTTCGTGACCTTGGGGATGCTCTCGGGGCTCATCGCCGCGGCCGGCGCCTCGCTCGCGGCGTATTACCTGACGACGCGCTGGCTCGAGCTGCGTTATACGTTCGAGTTTCTCCCCTGGGTGGTGGGCGTGTGCGGTGGGGCGCTGTTGGTCGCCACCGGCGGCTGGCTGGCGACGCGCTCGGTGGTGAATCAGCCGCCGCTCACGACGCTACGGGCTTGAGACCGACCGCGGCAAAGGCGCTCTGCGCCTCGGGGTTTGCCATGAAGGTGGTCCAGACGAAGCCGCTGCGCTGATTCTCGGCCATCAGCATGGTGATGCCGGCATCGATCCCGAGCACGTCGGTGTCGTACCAGCCGCTGAGCGGATTGAAGGCGTCGACGAAACCATAACGCTGCCAGGCGAGGCTGTACTGCGCCTGGATATTGCGCAGCATCGCGATGCATCCGGCGCTCGCGAAGCTGAGTGAGCCGCCGGTGGCGCACGGCACGATGCTGCCGTCGATCGGCCCCAGCGACGGCGGGCCGCCCCACACCGTGTAGCCGTTGACCGAGTCCGAGGTGGTGATGCCCCAGAGGTTCGGCTGGTAGTCGGCGAACCGCGGCGTGAGCGAGAGGCAGAACTGCCGGTGCGCTTGGGTAGCGGTCACCGAGTTGTCGAAGTAGTTCGCGTAGGCGTCTTGCCGGTTCCTGAAATCGAACCAGGCGTGCGAGTACTGATGGATGGAGAGCGAGGCATAGAGGTTGGTGATGTAGGTGTAACCCGCGTAGGTGAGGGTCGGCCGGGCGAAGGCGTCCCAGCTCGAGGCCGGCACCGGGTGGGTGGTGGAACCGATCGCGAGGAGATAGAGCATCATCAGCTCGCTGTAGGTATCCCAGCGCGTCGTGAAGAAACCGTTCTCCGGCGTCCATCCCATCGAGAAGGTCGAGCCGCCATTCAGCATCCACGGCCAGTCGACGCGCGCGTAGATCTGCGACGCGAGGCTCTGGATCCCGGCGTCCTGAAAATAGGCGCGGCAGGTCAGCACGCCGCACAGAAGTATGGACGTATCGATGGAGGAGACCTCGCTCCCCGGCGCGCGCGCACCGCTCTCCATATCGATGAAGTGGTAGAAGAAGCCGTTCACGTTCGGCAGTTGATTGAGCACGAAGGTGAGCGTGGCGCTCACGCGGCTCTGGATCCCGGCGGCATCGCCGTAGCCGCGCCGGTGGCCGATGGCGAGCGCCGTGAGTCCAAAGCCCGTGGCCGCGATGCTGGAAAGAGTCCGGGTGTCGTTGCCGGCCGCGAGCGCGCGGTCCTTCACCTGGCCGGTGGTGGCGCTCGCTTGCTCCCAGAAATAGAGAAACAGCGCGCGCTGCACAGAATCGAGGAACGCATCGTCCGAAAGCGCAGGTGGCGGTGGGGGCGTTGAGGAGCCGCTGCTGCCGCCACCGCCACAGGCAGACAGCGCGAGCGCCGCGCCCATTGCCGGCAGGACCTCACGGCGCGTGAGCCGAGAGCCGCGGGTCGACCGACTCCCACCAGCGCGTGACACGTTCTCTCCCGGGACTAAAGCTTCAAGCCGCGGTGAGCTTAAGTGGGCGCTCGAGCCGGCGGCAAGCGACGAGTAAGGGCGTCAGGCCCAGACGTCCACCGAGCCGGGACGGCGCGCCGCCGTGGTGGCCTCTGGCGCGCTCGCTTGCGCCTGCAGTGCCTGCGCGACCTGCGCTTTCGCTGCGCTGATTTCGCCGGAGAGTTTCTGGATCGCCGCCTGCCCCTTGGACGTGTGGGCGGACACGCACGTCGTCCAGTCGTTGAGCTGGACCTGATCCGTGCGGATGCGGCCCTCGAGGGCCGCGACCGGGGAGTATCCGGCGACGCTCGCCACGAGGTGCGGGCGCGCTCAGCGCTGCGCGATGCCGATCGTCACCCAGGAGTCCGGCTGCGGCTCGAGGCGCATGGTGAGCCCCTCGATGGTCAGCTGGTAATTCCCGGGGCCGAAGGCGGAGCTGTTGACCGCCACGCGCAGGTGGCCGTTGGAGTCCTTGGTGAGATTGTCGATCACCATGACGCGGCCCTGGTCGACACGGTCGATGGTCACGCGGAAATCCTTGTACGGCGAGCGCGACTCGTCGATGCGAAAGTCCACCAGCTGTGCCTCGCCGCCGCCGATCGTAATCGCCGGCGAGCTGGAGGCACCCGAGCGGCTCGGCATGAGACGGATCACCCGCGTGCTGGTCGCGGCATCGAGCGTGCGATCGGTGACCTGACGCTGCAGCTCGAGGATCTTGTGCGTCTTGCCCGCGCTGCTCATCGCGACCAGCGCGAGCGCCAGGGCGAGCGCCGCGCCGAGACCGGCGATGCCAAAGACGACGGCGGGCTGCTGCCACAGGGGCTTCGGCGCTTCCTGCCAGGGCTCGGGCTTGCCGCTCGCCTCGAGGAGCCGCAGGCCCGCGTTGACACGCTCCGGCAGCCCCATCTCGTCGAGCAGCTGCGGATGCTCCTTGCAGTAGCGCTCGAAATCGGTCGCCGCCTTGATCGGCAGCTTCCCCGAGAGATAGCGCTCGACCACCTGGTTGCGGGCGATGAAGTCGCGATCCATGCCGCGCGCCGGCACGCCGGCGGCAGCGGCCTGCGCCGCGGCCTGCGCGGCGGCGGGCGCCGGTGCGGCAGGCGTTGCACGGGGTTTTTCCGCGGCGGGACTCGGCGCGGACTTCGGTGTCGGGCTGCTGCCCGTGCGCACGCTGCTCACGGCGGCCGGTTTGCCGGTGGCCGGTTTGGTGCTGGCTGAGGCCGCGGCGCGCGCGTTGGCCCAGCTCGCGAGCGAGGGCGCGTCCGCCGGCGAGGTCGCCGCGGGCGGCGCAGCCGGGGGTGCGTTGGACGCGGCCGCAGTCACCGGTGCGGTGGTGGCGGGCTTAGGTGTCGGTGTAACCGCGCGCGGCTTGATGGGCACGGCCGCCGGAGGCGGCGCGGCCTTTGCGGGCTTCGGTGCGGGCTCCGCCGCAGGCGCGGCGGTGGAAGCGGCGGCAAGCTTCATGGCGGCCGCGGTGAGCGAAGCGCGCCTCGCGAGCGGCACCATCGTCGGGGCGGCCGGGGCCGTCTCCGCCGCTGCAGGAGTCTTAGGTGTCGCCGTGGACGCTACGCTCGCCGGGGCGAATTTGGCTGCGGGTTTCTCGGTTGACGCAGTGCCGGTGTCCGGGAGCAGCGTCAGCGTCTCGGTCGAATCGAGTGCGCTCTTACGCGCCTCGGGCGGCTTGGGGGCGGTCGGCGCGGGGGCCACGGGCGCTGCGGCCGCGGGCGGCGTCGACAGCATCCGGTCGACCTCGAAGGTGTCCTCGAGCGAAAGCGGCGCGTCGGGGTCGACCTCGAGCGATTGCTGCGAGTCGGGCGGTGCCGCCTGCACCACCGGGGGCGCCGGAATCGGCATCTCGCCGTCCCCGACGAGGAATTCCATCTTCAGGAGCGTCTGGGTGGCCGCCGGATCGGCCTCGGCGGGCGCCGCAGTGGGCGCGACAACGGGCGCTGCTACAGCGGGCGCCGGAGCGCGAGCGGCAGCGGACGTGGTGCCCTCTGCCGGCTCTTCCAACGGCAAATCAGGCAAGGGATCCCTGGACGGACGGGACGCAGCTTCCATATGGAACATATCTAATCAACGATGTCCGTCCGCGGCATCGGGGTGGCTCACAGATCGAAGCAAGCGGCGCGCAGTTCGTGACGCAGGTCTCACTCGCGGGGCACGGCGCGCCGTGCTGCGATGCGCGTCACGGCGGCGCGCTGGTGGTGCCGGAGAGGAAGTACTCGATCTTGTCGCGGTAGGTGCGCGAGAGCTTGAGCTCATGCCCGCTCTCGAGCGTCAGGAAATACTCGCCGTTCATGTGCGCGCGCAGGCTCTTCACCAGACGCAGGTTGACGATGGTGGAGCGGTGCACGCGCTGGAAGAGCTTCGGATCGAGGAGGTCCTCGAGCTCCTTCATGGTGCCGCGCAGGATGTGGGTCTCGCCGGCGGCGTGGATGCACATGTAGTCCCCGGCCGCGTCCACCCACTGGATGCTCGCCACCGGCACGCGCACCGTCTCGCGCCCCTGGCGGATCGGCAGCACCTCCGGGCGGGGGGTACCGAGGGCCTTCTGGCCGTGCGCCAGCAGCTCATCGAGCACCAGCTCCCCGCAGCCGGTGATCTCCGCGATGATCTGCATGAGGCGATCGCGCTGGAGCGCGGCGGTGCGCGCCCGCAGGTGCTCGCGCGCGCGCTCGACTGCCGCGGCGAAGCGCTCCTCGTCGATCGGCTTCAGCAGGTAGTCGATCGCACGCGCCTCGAACGCCTTGATCGCGTACTGATCGTAGGCGGTGACGAATACCACGAGCGGGAGTGACTCCTGCGGCAGGTGCGCGAGGACTTCGAAGCCCGACATGCCCGGCATCTGGATGTCGAGGAACACCAGATCCGGCTTGTACTGCTGGATCGCGGCGAGCGCCTCGCGCCCGTTGGCGCACTGGGCGACGATCTCGAAGTCCGGGAACTCGCGCGCGCGGATCTCGATGCCGCGCCGGGACAGCACCTCGTCGTCGACGATGAGCGTGCGCACCTTCATGCGTGCCCGCCTCCCGCGCGCCGCGCGCCGAGCGCCCGCTGCACCGCGCGTTCCTCGGGAGGGGCGGTCTCGAGCGGCAGCGCCATGTCGACCCGCAGTCCCGGATGGCTGTTCATGGCCGCGAAGCGGCAGTTCTCCCCGTACAACACCTTGAGCCGCTCCCGTGTATTGGCGAGTCCCACGCCGCGACGGTCTGTCGGCGGCGGCCCGTCGGGCAATCCCGGTCCGTCATCGATCACCGAGAGCTCGAGCAGTCCCTCGCGGGTGCGGCCCTCGATGCGGATCAAGCCGCCCTGCTCGCGCGAGGAGACCGCGTACTTGAGCGAATTCTCGAGCAGCGGCTGCAGCAACAGGCTGGGCACCAGGGCCTCGAGCGCCGGCTCCTCGATCGCGTACTCGAGGCGCAGCCGCTCCCCGAACCGCAATCGTTCGGTACCGAGATACAGATCCAGCGCTTCGATCTCCTGGCGGAGCGTGACCTTCTTCATGGGGTCCTGATCCAGCGTGTAGCGCAGGAACTCCGACAGGCGCGCGACCGCATGGTTCGCCTTGCGGTTCTGATTGTCGAGAATCAGCGTCGAGATGGCGTTCAGCGTGTTGAAGAGGAAGTGCGGGTTGAGCTGGTAGCGCAGCATCTTGAGCTGCGCCTCCTGGGCGAGCGCCACCGCCTTGAGCATCGCCTTCTCCTGCTGGCGCTTGGACTCGTAGAACTTGATGCCGAAGTACAGTCCGCTCCAGCACAGGAGCAGATACGCGGTCGAGAGCGCCCCGCCGAAGAGCTCGAAGATCTCCTTCACCTGCCAGTCGGGCTCGACGAACTTGATGTAGGCGAGGTTGATGACGAGCCGCAGCAGGAGCGCGGTGACGTAGCAGGTGAGGAGCACCCCCCCGACGATGATGCGTGGCGCCTCGCCCCAGAGCCGCCGGTAGATGTAGCGCATGGGTGCGGAGAGCACGAAGCCCGCGAGGGTCACGACCAGCCACATGCGCGCGTAGCTGGCGGAGTTGGGGTAGAAGAGCGCGCCGACGTACTGGGTGAGGCCGTACGCCGCCCAGCCCGCGGCGTGCAGCGTCCAGAAGAGCACGTCGCGGTTCTTTCGGAATTGCTCGATCGTCGGCATTTTCATAGGGCGCCGTCCCGGCGTGCCAGCTTAGGGCATCTGGCGCGCCGCGGGCCGTCCGGGCGGGCGCGTGCGGCCCTCGCTTCATCGCAGCAAAGGGCGCCGGGCCCCGGGAGGGGGCGGGCCAATCGGACAGGAACTAACTAATTGATTTTATTCGCTATCTTCAGCGACGCTACCTGGACGGGCGTCGCTGACGGTTCCGATCGCCTCGAGCGGCACCGCCCGTGCCAGCGCCACGCCTTGCGCGTAGTCGAGACCGATCGCGGTCAGGTACTGGAGCGAGGCCTGGGAGTCGGCCTTCTTGGCGGAGCAGTGGATGCCGAGCACCTTGGCCGCCTGCACGGTGGCGACCACCATGGCCTGCGAGAGCTTGTCGCGCAGCGCCGCCGCCGTGAGGCGCGCGTCGAGCTTCAGTAACCGCAACGCCTTGGAGCGCAGCAGCGGCAGCACCTGCGAATCGAAAGAGAAGTCGTCGATCGCGATCCACGCACCGAGCTTCTCGCATTGCGCGATGAAGCGCTCCACCTTGACGCGCTGCTGCGCGCAGAGCGTCTCGGCGATCTCGAAGCCGAGAGTGTCAGGGGAGATGCCGTGGGTGTTGAGCGCGGCGCCGATGCGCGTGAGGAAGCGCTCGTCCTCGAGCGTCGCCACCGAGAGATTCACGGTGAAGCTGGTCGGCACCGTGCTCCACAGCGCGCGCTGGCCTGCGAGCCAGGCGAGCAGCTGCTGTAGCGTCTGCTCATCGACCGCCGCGGAGTCGCGGTTCGCCGGCGAGCGCGACTGCACCTGGAAGCGGCGGTTCTGGCCGCCGGCGCGCAGCTTCGCGAACGGGATGAGATCGATCTGCGGGCTCGCCTCGACGCTGATCGCCGCCGTCGCGACGGATGCGGGCGCGACCGGAACGGGAGCCGTGGCGGCCGGTGCGGGCGGCGGAGCCGGGCTCGGCGCCGGGGCTACTGTGGGCGCGGGGGCTGGCGCCGGAGCGATGGGTGCGCGGCCCGCGGGAGCAGGGCGCGGCGGCGGTGCGTTGCGCAGGGCCGGGGCGCTGCGCGGGGGCGGCGCGCTGCGCGCGGGAGCTGCGAGGCGGGTCGGGGCCGGGGCCGCGGCCTTTACGGGAGCGGGCTTCGCCGGTGCCGCGGCCTGCGCAGGCGGCGCCGCCTTGGGCTGTGCGCCCGAGCGCGTCGGCACCGACACCGGCTCCGCCTCGAAGAGCACCACCACGTCGTCGCTCACGTCGAGCGAGAGGCGCGAGTTGGGCGGTATCGGCTCGAAGGGATTGCGGACCGGACCGCCGGATCCCTGCATGGCTGGACGGGCTGCGGCGGATGCGGTCGGAGCGGGCTGCGCTGCGGGGGCCGCGACGGGAGGTACGGCGGGGGCCGCGGTCCTGGCCGGCGGCGCAGCGGCAAACGGGGTCTTGCCCCTGGCGGTTGCAGCGAGTGGGGCGGCAGGGGCGGGTGCCGGGACCGCCCGGGGGGGCGGGGCTGTCGGCAGCGCACGCGGTGCGCGGGTGGGTGCGACTTCCGCGGCTTTGCTCGCGGCCTGGAGCTTGCGGGCCAGGGCGGTCGGATTCGGGGGTGGGCGCAGCACCGGCGGCTCGGCGAGGAACTCGAGCCTCAGCATCCCGGAGTCGGCGATCGGCACCTCGATGGGGGCGCTCGCCGCGGCGGGTGCGGCAACCGGGACGGGAGGCGGTGCGGCGACCGCGACCGGAGTGGCGACCGCGACCGGGGCGGGCGGTTTGGGTGCGGCGCGCGTCGGCGCGGCGGCGACCGCGGGGCCGGGTGCGGGAGCTGAGCTCGTGGCGGGCGGCAGCTCATCCGGCACCAGCTCGAGCTCGAGGATGTTGGCGATCTCGGCCGCGGTGATGATGGTCTCGCAAATCTCTTCGGGCTCGGACGCGCGTGCCGGCGGCGGAGGCGGCGGTTGCGCCACCTCCATCTCGGAGACGAGTGCGAGCTCGAGCTCCGCGGCGGCATTCTCGAGGAGCTCGGGATCAGGCTCCTCGACCGGCGCGGCGATGTGAGCGGGCGCGGCGCCTTCGGGTGCAGCCGCTTCGCCGGGTACGGTGAGGGCGAGCTCGGGGAGCTCGGCGTCCTCGGGCAGCTCCACCGGGATTGGCATCGTGCCGGTCGCGACGAGGCCGTTTGGCTTCAGCAGCACCGCGAGGCGCTGCATGATGGTGCGCACGGGAGAGGCGGTCATGCGCTCGAGCGTGTCATCGCCGACCGACTTGCTGTCAGCGAGGATCATCGCCACTCCCACCAGGCTTCCGGTCGGTGCGCGCACCGGCAGGAACACGCCGAGCCGGCCGTCTTCGAGCGCGGTCTCGTGGCAGGGGAGCGAGGAATCGGCGTTGAGGATGTCGAGCGCCTCCATCACCAGCATGTGCTCATCGGGCCCGAGCGCGCCTTCACTCAGCCACAGCACGTTGGCTTCGTGATCGCACAGGGACACCGACTGCAGGCGGCGTGTCGGCAGAACCTCACGCAGCTGCTGACCCAGCGACTCGACGGTCGCGGGCCCGCTCTGCGGCACAAGTGTCGGCGCCGGCGCGGCGGGGTTTCTGGCTGCCGCGCGCGCGGCCGTGAATTTTCTCAGCAAAGGCTCTTCCCGGTCTTGACTGGCACACACCGAGCACACGCCGTGCGGCGCACGCTTTCCCTCGACGTCGAGGGTGGCAGCAGCGCGGCGGCGCTGCCGTGATTTCCTTCGCGTTCTGTTCGATTCCGTTCGCAAAAAGGCGACAGTGAGCGCCGGCGCCATTTGTCATATTGAGCGCCGCGCCTGCGCCGGCGCGCCGGAGGCGCACGCCGCACCGCACCAGCGGCCGCGGACGGCCGCCGGCGGGTGCCAGAGAGGGTGGCGTCGGCGCCTAGCGCGCGTTGCCGAGGAAGTCGCGCTTGCCGATGTCGACGCCGTTGTGGCGCAGGATCGCGTAGGCGGTGGTGAGGTGGAAGAACACGTTCGGGATCGCCCAGTGCTCGAGGAATTCCAGGCCCTTGAACTCGAGCGTGCGCTCGCCGGCCGGTACCTTGATGTCGCGCGTCTCGGCGCCCTCGAGCGCGCTCGTGGGCACGCCACGCAGATAGTCGATGGTGCGCGCGATGCGCGCGTGCAGCTCCTCGAAGCTCGCCTCGGTATCGGGGAAGCGCGGCGGCTCCTGCGCCGCGAGCCGGGCGACGGCATTCTTGGCGAGGTCGCACGCGATCTGCACCTGGCGCGTCAGCGGAAACATGTCCGGCGCGAGACGCGAGCCGAGCAGCACCGCGGGCTCGAACTTGCGCTCTTTGGCGTTCGCCACGGCCTTCTCGAGAAACGCCGACAGGTTGCCGAGTGCGTGGGCGAAGAGGTCCACCGACATTGCGTGCACCGAGATCTTCATGGGGAGCGATCCTTACTGTGGCGGGTGTTTTGGGGGGCGCAGATTCTAGCCCCGGGAGGACTGGCGCGCGTGCCTCTCCGGTGAAACAATAGAGCAGGCCATACTGGGGATTGACACTGTCATGAGCCTTATCTGGACCCCTGCGCAGCTCGCCATGCTCGCCAAAGTCGTCGATCTCAACGGCTTCTCGGCCGCCGCCCGCGCCCTCGGTGTACCGAAGGCGGCGGTGAGCCGCGCGGTCGCCGACCTCGAGAAGACCCTCGGGGAGCGCGTGCTCGAGCGCACCACGCGGCGCATCGCTCTCACCGCGGCCGGCCGGCTCATCGTCGGTCATGCGCGCCGCGTCGGCGAGGAGTGCGACGCCGCGCGCCTCGCCATCGCGAAGCTCAAATCTCCCGAGGGCCGGCCGCTGCGCGTGGTGGCCGATCCGACCTACGGGCGCGTGCTGCTCTCGCCGCTGGTGCCGCGTTTCCTCGAGTCTTTCGCGCACGTGCCGCTCGAAGTGACGCTCGATGCGCAGCAGCTCGCCGCCGGCACCTGGGACGTCGCGATCCGCACCCGTCCGCCCGCCGACGTCGGCCTCGCGCAGCGCCTGCTCGGCGCGCCGCCGGCGCTGCTCGCGGCGACGCCCGCGTACCTGCAGCAGCACGGCGTGCCGGCGCGCCCCGACGATCTGCGCAGCCACGAGCTCCTCACCCCCGAAGCCTCCGGGCAGCCGGAGTTTCGTCTGCAGCTCGCGCGCGGTGCGCAGCGCGCCGAGGTGCCGCTGGTGCCGAAGCTCGCCGTGGACGATCCGGCGGTGCTGCACGCCGCCACCGCGGCGGGCTCAGGGGTCGGGCTTCTGCCGGAATTCCTCTGTCGCCAGGGGCTGGCGACCGCGCGACTGAAGGCGGTGCTGCCCGAGTGGTCGGTGCCGCCGGCGGATGCGCTCTACGCGCTCTATCCCGCGAGCCTCGAGTCCGACCCGCGCGTGCAGCAGTTCGTCGACTTCCTGGCGGCGAACATCGTGCCGGCGCTCGCCACCGCGCCCGCCGCCCGCGCCTGAGGACCAAGGTACACTGAAGGCTCTTTTCGCTTGAGGGACCTGGGGCCATGTACCGTGCACCGTTGAGGGAAATGCGCTTCGTGCTCGAGGAGCTGCTCGGGGCGGGGCGCCTCGCCGCGTGTGCGCCGTTCGCCGAGTATTCCGACGAGCTCGGCCGCTCGGTGCTGGAAGAGGCCGCGCGCTTCGCGCAAGACGTGCTCGATCCGCTCAATCGCCCGGGCGACGTCGAGGGCGCGCGCTGGACGCCGAACGGCGTCGTCGCCGCGCCCGGTTTTCGCACCGCCTATGAGCAGTTCGTCGCCGGCGGCTGGCCGGCGCTCGGCTCCGACCCCGAGTACGGCGGCCAGGCGGTGCCGCGGGTCCTGGTGAGCGCGGTCGGGGAGTTCTGGGGCTCGGCGAACCTTGCTTTCAAGCTCGGACCCATGCTCACCCACGGCGCGGTGCACGCGCTCGAGCTCACCGGCTCCAAGGCGCAGAAGGCGAGGTACCTGCCGCGCATGGTGTCGGGCGAGTGGAGCGGCACCATGGTGCTCACCGAGCCGCAGGCGGGCTCGGACCTAGGTCTGGTGCGCACCCGTGCCGTGCCCGAGGGCGATCACTACCGGCTCTTCGGCCAGAAGATCTTCATCACCTGGGGCGATCACGACCTCGCCGCCAACACCATTCACATGGTGCTGGGGCGCGTCGAGGGCGCGCCGGCGGGCGTCAAGGGCATCTCGCTCTTCATCGTGCCGAAGGTGCTGGTGAATGCCGACGGCTCGCTCGGCGAGCGCAACGACGTGCGTTGCCTGTCGATCGAGCACAAGCTCGGCATCCATGCGAGCCCGACCTGCGTGCTCGCCTTCGGCGAGAAGGCCGGCGCCATCGGCTACCTCATCGGCGAGCCGGGCCGCGGTCTCGAGTACATGTTCATCATGATGAACAGCGCGCGGCTCTCGGTCGGGAGCGAGGGCTACGCGGTCGGCGAACGCGCCTTCCAGCGCGCCGTGGACTGGGCCCGCACCCGCGTGCAGGGGCGCCCGCCGGGGGCCGAGCGCGGCAGCGCCGCGCCGATCATCAACCACCCGGACGTGAAGCGCATGCTCCTCATGATGAAGGCGCAGATCGAGGCCTCGCGCGCGCTCACGCTCTACACCGCCATGCAGTTCGATCTCGCCAACGCAAGCCCCGATCCCGAGGTACGCGCCGGAGCGCAGGCGCGCGGCGAGCTCCTGACGCCCATCGTCAAGGGCTGGTGCACCGAGCTCGGCAACGAAGTCGCCTCCATCGGCGTGCAGGTGCACGGCGGCATGGGCTTCATCGAGGAGACCGGCGCCGCGCAATACATGCGCGACGTGCGCATCACGACCATCTACGAAGGCACGACCGGCATTCAGTCGAACGATCTCATCGGCCGCAAGCTCGGCCGCGACCGCGGCGTGGCGATGATCGCGTTCCTGACCGAGATGCAGCGCGAGCTCGAGGCGCTGCGCGCCGCAAATCCTGCGGTCGAGGCCGTGCGCCGCGCAGCTCTCGAGGGCGTGGCGCTCATGGCGCGCTCCACGCAGTCGCTCGGCAAGGCGCTCGCGACCAACCCGACGCTCGCGCAGGCGGTGTCCGTGCCGTACTTGAGGCTCTGCGGCTACGCGGCCGGCGGCTGGCTGCTGGCGAAGTCGGCGGCGCTCGCCGCCGCGGGCGTCGGCGGTCCGGAGCGTGAGTTCTACGCGGCCAAGCTCCAGACCGCGGGCTTTTACGCCGCGCAGGTGCTGCCGATCGCCGCCGGACTCGCGCGTGTGGTCGAGGGCGGCGCGGCGAGCGTGGCGGAGACCGACAGCGCGCTGATCTAGTGCCGCGCGCCGTGAACCGCCGCGAGCTCATCACCGCCGGAGTTGCTGCTATGGCCGCCTCGACCCTCGCCCGCGCCGCCGCGGGCGGCGCCCTCATCACCCGCCGCATCCCCTCGAGCGGCGCAGAGCTGCCGATCATAGGGCTTGGCACCTCGCGCACCTTCGAGGTCGGCATCCGCGACGGCGAGCGCGCGCCGCTCAGGGCGGTACTCGAGGCGTTCTTCGCCGCCGGCGCGCGCCTCATCGACACCTCGCCCATGTATTCCACCGCCGAGGGCGTGCTGGGCGAGCTCCTCACCCCCGCGATGCACGCGCGCGCCTTCCTCGCCACCAAGGTGTGGACGCGCGGCAAGGGCGAGGGGCTCTCGCAGATGACGCACTCGGAGGATCTCCTCAAAGCGCGGCCGCTCGATCTCATCCAGGTGCATAACCTGCTCGATCTCGGGACGCAGCTCGAGACGCTCAGGGACTGGAAGGCGGCCGGCAAGGTCCGCTACCTCGGCGTCACCCACTACACCGTCAGCGGCCAGGCGGAGCTCGCGCGCGTGGTGAGCCGCGAGCGGCTGGATTTCGTGCAGCTCAACTACTCACCGGTGACGCGCCAGGCGGAGGAGCGGCTGCTGCCGCTCGCCGCCGAGCGTGGCGTCGCGGTGCTGGTCAACCGTCCGTTCGAGGACGGCGAGCTGTTTGCGCGCGTGCGCGGCAAGCCGCTGCCGGACTTCGCCGCCGAGGTCGATGCGACGAGCTGGGGCCAGCTGATCCTCAAGTTCATTGCCTCACACCCCGCGGTCACCTGCATCATCCCGGCGACCGCGAGCGCCACGCATCTCGCCGACGACCTCGCCGGCGGCATCGGGCGGCTGCCGGATACGGCGCTCCGGGAGCGGATCGCGGCGGCGCTCGCCTAGGCGCGTGGGCTTGCCGCTAGTTGCGGCGCCGGATGCGCAGCGCGACCTGCGGCGGCTCGTTGAGATTGGCGAGGAACGCGCCGCGCTCCGCGGCTGAGAGCGCACCCCAGTCGACCTTGCTGGCATGCGTGCGGCGCAGCTGCCGGTCGGTGAGCTGCGCTGCGGCGTGCCCGGTGCGCGGCGCCTCCCGCGGCAGGCGCGCCGTGCGGCCGCGCCGCAGCAGATCCACCACCGCCGCCGCCACCCGCGGATCGCGTGTGAGATCGCTGTGCGCCACACGCGCATACACGCAGTGCGCGCCCGCGAGCGCCGCGCTCGCCGCCGGCACCGAGCCATCGCCGTGGCGGGTGAGCGTGTAGACGAAATCGTCGCGCCGCCGCGTGACCGCGGTCACCGTGACCTGCCCCGTGCCGACGATCGCGGCAAAGCGCGCATCGGCGGGCGCGAGACCTGCGCGTGTGGCGCGCGCCGCGGCGAGCAGCTCGGCGCGCGGCGCGGGACCTGCGTGGGGCCAGGACTCCCGCTCGAGGAGATCGGCGCGCCCGCTCCAGGGGCCGCTCGGCAGCATGTCGTAGAGGCTCGGGAAGCTCGAGAACACCTCGGTGGCTAGCGCCTCCGCGGAGGGCTGCGCCGCGAGGCGCGCGACCTTGCGCACCACGGCGTAGGTGCCCCGCAGCGCCTGCACGGCGGCGCCGGAGCCCAGGTTCGGCGTGCCGAGCAGGACGAGGCGCGTGACGTGTGCAGTGCCCGGCTGCGCGAGCGCGGCGCGCGCCACCAGCCCCCCCATGCTGTGCGCCACCAGCGCGACGCGCGCGTGGGCGGAGAGACGCGCGCCGAGCGCGCGCCCGAGCGCGGCGACCGACAGCCGCCAGTCGTAGTCGTAAAACTCCGCGGCGAAGCCGCGCGCGCGCAGCGCCAGCTTCAGGCGCAGGTGCGAGTAGAGCACCACGCCGAGCGGCACGACCGGCGCGCCGGCCCCGATGCGCAGCACCGCGAGCCGACCCTGCTGGATGTCGAGCGGATCGAGCCACACGATGTCATCGGGGAGCGGCGCCACGCGCTTCAGTCCCAGCTGCGACCCCATGATGCCCGGCACGATGAGCACCTTGAGCGCGTCCGCTGGCAGCGGCACGCGGTGCGCGTGGCGCGCGAGGCGCGTGAGCGCACGATGCTCGGCGGGGCCGAAGTAGGCGGCGAGCTCGGCGCCGTGCGCTCCGGCGAGCAGCCACTCCTCGATCTGCGTATCGCTCCAGGCGAAGCGATCGTAGGGCGTGACGTGCTCGCGCGGGGAGTCGGGCGGGATCACTCGGCGCTCAACGGCCGCACGCGCGCCTCGAGCGCGACGCGCCCGCCGCCCTCGAGCAGCAGCTCGAGCGGCACCTGCGTGTCGACCGCGAGCGGGTGCGCCAGGTCGCTCAGCATGATGTGCAGCCCCTCGGGCGAGAGCCGCACGGTCGCGCCCGGGGCGATCTCGAGCGGCTCGTGCGCGCGCATGCTGGAGATGCCGCCGGCGATCCTGGTCTCGTGAATCATCGCCATGCCGGCGAGCGGCGAGCGCACGCCGACGACGCGCACTTTTTGCGTCCCGCCGTTGTGCAGCGTCATGTAGGCGGCGGCCGGGACGCCCGGGACGGCGCGCACCCAGGCATCGGTGACGGTGAGTGCGGGCGGGTCGGCGCGCGCGGCGAGCGCGGCGGCCACGAGCAACACGGTCAGGATCGGGAGCGGAAAGTTCGCCGGGCGCACCGGCGCGATTATGCCAGACGGTCCGCGCCACGACCGATTATGATCGGCGCCCACCACGCATGAATAACCCGGCGCGCACCGAACTTCCCGCCCTGCTCGCGCTGCTCGCCGGTGCGCTCGCGATCGGCAGCTCCGGCATCTTCGTGCGTGTCTCGGAGACCGGGCCCATCGCCACCGCGTTCTGGCGCGGCGCGCTCGCACTGCCGCCGCTCGCCGTGTGGGCGCTCATCGAACGGCGTGCCGCGCTGCGCGCCGCCGCGCCGCAGCCCCCGGCGACGCTCTTCGACCCGCTGTTCCTCTGGGCGGGCGTGTTCTTCGCCGGCGACATCGGGCTCTGGCACCTGTCGCTGATGCGCAATTCCGTCGGCGCCTCGACGCTCGAGGCCAACACCGCGCCGATCGTGGTGTCGATCCTCGCCTGGGCGGTGTTCGGCGAGCGCCCGCGGCTCGGATTCCTGGTGGCGACGCTCATCGCCTTCGCCGGCATGCTGCTCATCGTGAGCCCGAAGGTCGCCGCCGGCGGCCACGCGCTCGCCGGGGACGCGCTCGCGCTCGGCGCCGCCTGGTTCTACGCCGCCTACATCCTCGCGGTGGCGCAGCTGCGCACCCGTTATGGCACCGCGGTGGTCATGTTCCTGAGTACGCTGATCTTCAGCGCACTGCTGCTGCCGTTCGCGCTCACCGAGAAGATCCTGCCCGACACCACGCACGGCTGGCTGCTGCTGTGGGGCTGTGCGCTCTCGGCGCAGGCGCTCGGTCAGAGCCTGATCGCCTACGGCCTCGCCCATCTGCCGGCGACGCTCGGCGCCGTGGCGCTCTATCTGCAGGTGGTCGCGGCGGCGGTGTACGCCTGGCTGCTGCTGGATGAACGCCTTGCGCCGCTGCAGCTCGCGGGCGGGGCGATCGTGCTCATCGGCATCGCGCTGGCGCGCGCCGCGCGTACCACGGCGCCGCAGGCCCGTGAGCGTCCGCTCAGTGCGCGTGCTCGGCGATGATGCGGGTCACCGCGTCGATGGCCGCGCGCCGCGCGGTGCTCTTGCGCCACAGCGCGCCGATGTGCCGCACCGGCGCCGGGGGTGCGAAGGGGCGCACCTCGACGCCGCGCGCGTTGCCGTAGGCGCCGCGACTCGCGAGCTCGGGCAGCAGCGTCACCCCGGCACCGGCGGCCACCATTTGCCGCAGCGTCTCGAGGCTGGTGGCGCGAAAATCCTGCGCATCGCTCACCCCGGCGCGGGCGCAGACCTCGAGCGCCTGGTCGCGCAGGCAGTGCCCCTCCTCGAGCAGTAGCAGCGTCTCGCCCTTCAGGTCCGCGGCGCGCACCGTGGCGCGCGCGGCGAGCGGGTGGCGCTCGGGCAGCGCCACCATGAAGGCCTCGCGGTAGAGCTCGCGCGCCTCGAGTCCGGCGAGCTCCACCGGCAGCGCGAGGATCCCCAGGTCGAGCTCCCCGGCGTGCAATTTCTCCAGCAGCGGCGCCGTCTGGTGCTCGTAGAGGCGCAGCTCGAGGCGCGGCAGGGCCTTGCGGATCGCGCGCGTCACGTGTGGCAGCAGATAGGGACCGATGGTCGGCAGCAGCGCCAGGCGCAGCTTCCCGGCCAGCGGGTCGCGCTGCCCGGCAGCGAGCGCCACGACCTCCTCACTCGCCTCGATGATGCGCCGTGCCCGCGCCACGATCGCGACCCCCGCCTCCGTGAGCGTCACGTTGTTGGGCGCGCGCTCGATGAGCTGCACACCGAGGCTCGCCTCGAGCTTCTTCAGCTGCGCCGAGAGGGTCGGCTGGCTGACGAAGCAGCGCGCCGCGGCGCGGCCGAAGTGGCGCTGGTCGGCGACCGCCACCAGGTAGCGCAGGTCCTTCAGTTTCAGGTCAGCGGCCATGACGGCTCCGGGGCAGGGCCAGGGGTAGGGTCGGTTGGTCGATACACTCCATCTATGGATATTATAAAATCAATCGATTGGAATGATAAGTCCCCCTGCGGGAGGATGGCCGCACTTCAGCAGGCTCCACCCCATCTCAAGGAGATCCGTACATGTCAGGCATCGGCCAGCGTTTCCCGGGCTACCACCTCACCGGCGTCGTCTCGAGCGAGCAGCAGACGGCGTTCCGCGACTTCACCCACGAGAGCTTCCCCGGCAAGTGGCGGGTGGTGTTCTTCTGGCCCAAGGACTTCACCTTCGTCTGCCCCACCGAGATCGCCGCCTTCGGCAAGCTCGAGAAGGAGTTCCGCGCGCGCGACGCGCAACTGCTCGGCGTCAGCATCGACAGCGAGTACGTGCACCTCGCCTGGCGGCGCGAGAAGTCGGAGCTGAAGGATCTGCCGTTCCCGATGCTCTCGGATATCAAGCGCGAGCTCGCCAGCGCGCTCGGCATCCTCGACCCGGCGGCGGGCGTGGCGCAGCGCGCCACCTACATTGTCGACCCCGAGGGTGTGATCCGCTTCGTCTACATCACGGACCTCTCCGTCGGCCGCAACCCCGCGGAAGTGCTGCGCGTACTCGACGCGCTGCAGACCGATGAGCTCTGCCCCTGCAACTGGCACAAGGGCGAAGACACCCTTAAGGCGGCCTGACATGCGTACTCTCGAAGCCATCCGCGAGTCGCTCCCGGCCTACGCACGCGACCTGCAGCTGAACCTGGGGGCCGTGCTCACCCCGGCGGGGGCGCCGGGCCTCACCGAGCGGCAGATCTGGGCGGTGGCGCTCGCCGCCGCGCTCGCCTCGCGCAACCCGGCCTTCGCCCGCGATGTCGGCGCACTGGCCACCACCCAGCTCGATGCGGCGCACGTCACCGCGGCACATTCCGCGGCCGCTATCATGGGCATGAACAACGTGTACTACCGCTTCCTGCACCTGGTGGAGGACGCGGAATACGCGAAGCTCCCGGCGCGGCTGCGCATGAACGTGATCGGCAGCCCGGGTATCGGCAAAGCCGACTTCGAGCTGCTGGCGCTCGCGGTGTCGGCCATCAACGGCTGCGGCACCTGCGTCGCCTCGCACGAGCGGCAGCTGCGTCAGCACGGGCTCGAGCGCGAGGCGATCCAGAGCGCGGTGCGCATCGCCTCGGTCGTGCACGCCGTGGCGCGGGTACTCGAGATGAGCGGCGGCGAGGCCGCGCTCGCGGAGACGCGCGCCGCCTAGCCCTGCCGAGGCCGTTCCCGCGGCTGGCGGTTTCGATGTGTCATGATCGCACGCGGTTGGATCGTCACCGTGTTACCCCGCCACGCCATTGTCGCGCTGTTGGTCCTGCTGGCCGCCGCTCAAACGGCGCCGGCGGCCGCGCCCGCCGTTCGCACCATCACGGACGATCGCGGCCAGGTGCTGGCAGTGCGCGCGCCGCCGTTGCGCATCGTGAGTCTCGCGCCCGGGACCACCGAGATGCTGTTCGCGGCCGGCGCCGGGGATGAGGTCGTGGCGACGGTGGAGTACTCGAACGTGCCGCCCGCGGCGCGGCGCGTACCGCGCATCGGCGACGCGGTGGCGATCGATCTCGAGCGCGTGGTGCGGATTCACCCCGACGTGGTGGTCGCCTGGCCCTCCGGCGGCAACCCCGCACAGCGTGAGAAGATCGCGCGCCTCGGCATCCCGGTGTACGCGCAGGACACACCGCGCCTCACGGATCTGGCGGGGTCGCTGCGCCGCCTGGGTGTGCTGGCCGGCACCGAGCCAGAGGCCGAGCGCGCCGCGCGCGGCATCGAGGCGCGGCTCGCGGCGCTCGAGCGCACCTACGGCAGCGCGGCTCGCGCCGGCAGGGCGCCCGGCGTACTGCTCGAGATCTGGAACCGGCCGATCTACACCGTCGGCGGCCGGCAGCTGATGAGCGATGCGCTCGCGCTCTGCGGCGTGCGCAACGTGTTCGCCGATCTCACGGAGCCGGGTCCGGCGGTCGACGTCGAGGCCGTCATCGCCCGCGATCCCGACATCATCGTCGCCGCGGGTCCCCCCGGCGAGAGCGCCGGCTGGCTCGCCGACTGGCAGCGCTTCGGGACGCTGTCCGCGGTGCGCAACCACCGGCTGATCGCCTTCGAGGACCAGGCGCTCAGCCGCCTGGGTCCGAGCGTCCTCGATGCCACCGAGGCACTGTGCCAGGCGATCGCGAAGGCGAATTACGCACGTTGATTAGCAATGGGATGGACGCCCCCACTCCGTAACGGCATCGATGTGCCAAAGTGGAAGCGCGAGCAACCACTTACTGGAGTAGGAGCGTCCGTCTATGAAGATTACGACAGTCGGCTTCGATCTGGCGAAGAACGTGTTTCAGGTGCACGGCGTGGACGAGCACAGTAAGGCCGTGCTGAAGAAGCAGCTTAGGCGCCATCAGGTAGCTGAGTTTTTCGCCAACCTCCCCTCGTGCCTGATCGGCATGGAGGCCTGCGGGAGCGCGCATTACTGGGCTCGCAGGCTGCAGGGGCTGGGCCATACGGTACGGCTCATTTCCCCACAGTTCGTCAAGCCCTACGTCAAGACGAACAAGAACGACGCGGCCGATGCCGAGGCGATCTGCGAGGCGGTGGGCCGACCGAACATGCGCTTCGTACCGGTGAAGACCGTCGCGCAGCAGGGGGTGCTGGCGTTGCATCGGGTACGCCAGGGCTTCGTAAAGGCCCGCACGGCGCAGGCGAACCAGGTTCGGGGGCTGCTCGGGGAGTTCGGCGTCGTGATCCCGCAGGGCATCGCGCAGCTCTTCGGGAAGATGCCCGAGGTGCTGGAGGATGCGAGCAACGAGCTGCCGGACTCGGTGCGTGCGCTGATGCTGCGTTTGCTCGAGCACCTCAAGGAGCTCGATCGCCAGGCGAAGGAAATCGAGACACAGATCGCAGCCTGGCATCGTGACAGCGAGCTGAGCTGCAAGCTCGCGGCAATCCCCGGCATTGGGCTATTGGGTGCGAGCGCGCTGGCCGCCACGGTGGGCAATGCGAAGAATTTCTCCAGTGGACGCCAGCTGGCTGCCTGGCTGGGGTTGGTTCCACGCCAGTGCTCCAGCGGCGGCAAGAGCGTGCTGCTGGGCATGAGCAAGCGCGGCGACGCGTACCTGCGGACGCTGCTGATCCACGGTGCACGCGCGGTCATCTGGCGCATACGCCAGAAACCCGATGGCAGTACATGGCTGCACAAGCTGATCGGGCGGCGCAACGCCAATGTCGCCGCCGTGGCATTGGCCAACAAGAACGCGCGCATCGCCTGGGCCTTGTTGGCTCGCGATCGGCAATATCGAGCCGATTACATGGCGCCCGGCATGATCGCCTTGGCTAAGTGACGACGGACCAGCAGCTACGATCCCCCCACCACAGATTGCTCAGGCTATGACGCAGTGATGGCAAGACAGGTCAGACCGCGGTCGGCAAAGCCCGCTTTGCCCGCAGCACTCGCAGTGCGCTTTAGCGATAGAGGTGCCGGCCGGCGAAACCCATCAGGGACAGTGAGCATCGCTCACGCAAAAAGTCCGGATGTACGGGTGCAATCCTCCCCTGCCAGTCATCACCGACGTCCGAGCTTGGCAATGTGGGGGCGTCCATGTACGGGC
>CAVYHZ010000004.1:0-148021 GCA_963768485.1 uncultured Pseudomonadota bacterium
CGCTAGGCAACGTGCGGTCTGGACCTAGTGAGCGGCGGGGGGAGAGGCCGCCGTCGGGGCAGTCTTGCCCGCCGTGCAGTCCTTCACGTACTGCTCGCGCTGCTTGCCGGCGAGCTGCTTCGCGGTCGCCTCCCGATTGCACGACTTGAGCGTCGGATGCTTCACGGGGGTGGCGGACGGCGCCACGGGCGGCTCGGCGGCGAGCGCACTGCCACAGGCGAGGATGGCGAGCGCGGTCAGGACGAGCGGCAATTTCATCCTTCCGATCCTAACGGCCACGCCCTGTCGCGGCCATGACGGCGGCATTAAGAAATCGTCATGCGGCGTGGCGGCTGCCGCGAGGGGGACGGCGCCTCAGGCGTCCTTGTCGTGCTCGATGAGCGCGTAGGCCGAGTGGTTGTGGATGGACTCGAAGTTCTCGGACTCGACCACGTAGGCCGCCACGCGGTCGTCGCGATTCAGTCGCGCGGCGACGTCGCGCACCATGTCCTCGACGAACTTGGGGTTGTCATAAGCGCGCTCGGTCACGTACTTCTCGTCCGGGCGCTTGAGGATGCCGTAGAGCTCGCAGGAAGCCTCGCTCTCGGCGATCTCGATCAGCTCCTCGATCCACATGTGGCTGCGGAGCCTGGCCGTGATGGTCACGTGCGAGCGCTGGTTGTGGGCGCCGTAATCGGAATGCGCTTGGAGCAGGGGCACAGGCTCGTCACCGGCACCACCACCCGCACCCACAGCTGCGTGCGGCCGTCGCGGTGCTCGCCGATGAGGCTCGCGCGGTAGTCCATCAGGCTCTCGACGCCCGACACCGGCGCCTTCTTCGTGATGAAGAACGGAAAGCTCATCTCGATATGGCCGGTCTCGCGCTTCGAGCCGCGCGGTCATCCCTTCGAGCATGGCGCGGAAGGACTCGACCGAGATCTCCCGTTCGGCGTGCAGGGTCTCGACGAAGCGCGACATGTGCGTGCCCTTGAAGTTGTGCGGCAGGCTCACGTACATGTTGAAGGTGGCGATGGTGTGCTGCTCGCCCGCGGAGCGGTCCTTGACCCGCACCGGGTGGCTGATGTCCTTGATGCCGACCCGATTGATCGGCAGGCGGCGCGTGTCGGCGCGCGCCTGCACGTCCTCGACCTCGGTGACGGGTGCGCGCACGAGCTTGGCGTTGGCGCCGGCGGGGGGAGGTGTCATGGATGGAAGCCTACAGGAACAGGCAGCGGCGCTGAAATCCGCCGTCCGGTGGAGGTCAGCTTCCCCCGGCTGAGCGCAGCCGCTCCGCGCCGTGCAGTGCCCACCAGCGCTCGATGCTGGCGCCGGAGCGAGGCGGCATCGAGTCCCGCCGCCGCCAGGCATCCCTCGCGCGAGCCGTGCTCGATGAAGCGATCGGGGATGCCGAGCGCGAGCAGCGGAATCAGCAACCCCTCGGAGGCGAGCAGCTCGCCGACGGCCGAACCGGCCCCGCCGAGCGTCGCGTTCTCCTCGACGGTGACCAGTGCCCGGTGACGCCTGGCGAGTGCGACCACCAGGTCCTCGTCGAGCGGTTTCACGAAGCGCATGTTGACGAGCGTCGCATCGAGTGCCTCGGCGATCTGCTGCGCCGGGGCGACCAGTGCCCCGAACGCCAGGATCGCGAGCCCGCTCTTGCCCTCGCGGCGCAGCTCGCGCCTTGCCGACCGGGAGCGCGGTCATTTCCGCCGCCACCGGTACGCCGGGACCCGTGCCGCGCGGGTAGCGCACCAGCGCGGGACCGCTGAGCGTGCTCGCGGTGTAGAGCATCTGCCGGCATTCGTTCTCATCCGCCGGCGCCATGATCACGGTGTTGGGAATGCAGCGCAGGTAGGACAGATCGTAGGCGCCCTGGTGGGTCGCGCCATCGCTCCCGACCAGTCCCGCGCGGTCGAGCGCGAACACCACCGGCAGGTTCTGCAGCGCCACGTCGTGGATCAGCTGATCGTAGCCGCGCTGCAGGAAGGTCGAATAGATCGCGACCACGGGCTTCAAGCCCTCGGCGGCGAGCCCGGCGGCGAAGGTCACCGCGTGCTGCTCGGCGATCGCCACGTCGAAGTAGCGCTCGGGGAAGCGCTTGGAGAACTCGACCAACCCTGAGCCTTCGCGCATCGCCGGCGTGATGCCGATGATGCGTGAGTCACGCTCCGCCATATCGCACAGCCACTGGCCGAACACCTGGCTAGTAGCTCGGCCCGGCGGCCTTCTCCTTGAAGATCGTGCCGCTGGCCGGATCGAAGGGTCCGGGCCCGTGCCACTTGATCGGGATCGGCCTCGGCGGGCGCGTAGCCCTTGCCCTTGCGCGTCACGACGTGCAGGAACTGCGGGCCGCGGAGCTTGCGCACGTTGCGCAGCGTCGACACCAGCGCTTTGACGTCGTGCCCGTCCATGGGCCCGATGTAGTTGAAGCCCATCTCCTCGAACAGCGTGCCCGGCAGCACCATGCCCTTCAGGTGCTCCTCGGAGCGCCGTGCCAGCTCCCACACCGTGGGCATCTGGCGCAGCACTTTCTTGCCGCCCTCACGCAGGTGCGCGTATACGCGTCCCGAGAGCGCGCGCGCGAAGTGGTTGGAGAGCGCGCCGACGTTCTCCGAGATCGACATGTCGTTGTCGTTCAGGATGACGAGCAGGTCCGCGGGGAGGGAGCCCGCGTGATTCAGCGCTTCGAAGGCCATGCCGGCGGTCATGGCGCCGTCACCGATCACCGCCACCACCCGGCGGTCGTCGCCGGCGCGCGCCGCCGCCACCGCCATGCCGAGGGCGGCCGAGATCGAGGTGCTGGAATGACCGACGCCGAAGGTGTCGTACTCGCTCTCGGCGCGCGAGGGGAAGGGCGCGAGCCCGCCGTCCTGCTTGATGGTATGCAGCCGCTCGCGCCGCCCGGTCAGGACCTTGTGCGGATACGCCTGGTGCCCGACGTCCCACACCAGCCGGTCGCGCGGTGTGTCGTAGACATAATGGAGCGCGATGGTGAGCTCGACGGTCCCTAAGCCCGCGGCGAAGTGCCCGCCGCGCGTGCTGACGCTCTGGATGAGGAATGAGCGCAGCTCCGCGGCCAGCGCCGGGAGCTTGCCTACGGCCAGGTGGCGCAGGTCCGCGGGACTCGAGATCGCGTCCAGCAGCGGGTATTTGTCGGGCGGCGCGCTCATCGAGCCTCAGTTTACACGTGGGTGCACGCCGGTAAGAGAGGGCGTTCCCGGCGCGCGCCGCACGGCCCTGGTGCGTGGCTCAACTGGCGCGGCTGACGACGAAATCGGCGAGCTCGGCGAGCGCGGCGGCACGCGCCCCTAACGGCTCGAGGGCGGCGACCGCCGCGTCACGCAACTGCCGCGCCCGTGCGCGCGAGGCATCGAGCCCCGCCGTGCTCGGATAGGTGGGCTTCTCGAGCGCCGCATCGGCGCCGGTCGACTTGCCGAGCAGCTGCGGGTCGCCCTCGACGTCGAGAATGTCGTCCTGGATCTGGAAGGCGAGGCCGATTTCGGCGCCGAAGCGCGCCAGCGCCTCGAGCTCGGCCGCACGGCTCACTCCGGCGGCGAGCGCGCCGAGCAGTACGCTTCCCTGGATGAGCGCGCCGGTCTTGCGCCGGTGCATGTTCTCGACGGCCGCCACGTCGAGTTTGTGGCCCACGGCCTCGAGGTCGACCGCCTGGCCGCCCGCCATGCCGCCGGTGCCGATGGCGCGCGACAGCACCCGGATCATCTCGAGACGCGCCTCGGGCGTGATGCCCTCGGCCGGCTCGTGGGCCAGCACCGCGAAAGCGAGCGCCTGCAGCGCGTCGCCCACCAGCATCGCCGTGCCCTCATCGAACGCGCGGTGACAGGTCGGGCGCCCGCGGCGCAGGTCATCGTCGTCCATCGCCGGCAGGTCGTCGTGCACCAGGCTGTAGACGTGGATCAGCTCGACCGCCGCCGCCGGCGCATCGAGCCGCGCGAGCGGCGCGCCCCAGGATTCGCCCGTGAGATAGACGAGCGTCGGCCGCAGCCGCTTGCCGGCCCCGAGCGTGCTGTAGCGCATCGCTGCGCGCAGCCGTTCGGTACCGGGATCGGGCAGGCGCAGAATGTCAGCGAGCACGCGCTCGATGCGCGCCTGGCAGGCGGCAATGCGCGCCGCAAAATCCGCGGACGGGGGAGCGGCGAGGTTCACCTTCGGTGCGGTCACTCGGCGGGCGTGGCGCCGCCCGGGCCGTCCGTGTCGGCCGCCGTGAACGGCTGGATCTCTTCCGCGCCGCTGCGCTTCAAGAGGACCTCGACCTTCTGCTGCGCCGCCTGGAGTGAGCTCTGGCACTGCCGCGTGAGCGCCACGCCGCGCTCGAACGCCTTGAGCGCCTCATCGAGCGGCAGGTCGCCGTGCTCGAGCCGCTCGACCAGCCCTTCGAGCTCCGCGAGCGCCTGCTCGAATCCTAAGGCTTTGTCGTCGCGCGCCAAGTGCGTCTCCTCGGGAAGTGGGGTGCGAGGGCGCGCAACGTTACACAGCGCCGCCGCCGAGGGTCAACGCGCGTTGTTGACGCATTGCTCATGACAGCGATAGGGGATAGAGCGTATTGCGCATCCCGGCGGTAGCCGATAGAGTCGCAGCCCTTCGTTAGACCGAGTCTAAGTGAGGATCGACATGAATCTCAAAGGCAGCAAGACTGAGAAGAACCTCAAGGACGCTTTTGCCGGGGAATCGCAGGCCAACCGGCGCTACCTGTACTTCGCCCAGAAGGCCGACGTCGAAGGCTTCAACGACGTCTCGGCGGTGTTCCGTTCGACGGCCGAGGGCGAGACGGGTCACGCGCACGGCCACCTCGAGTACCTCGAGGCGGTGGGCGACCCCGCGACGGGCCTGCCGATCGGGGAGACGAAGCTGAATCTCAAGGCTGCCATCGCCGGCGAGACTCACGAGTACACCGACATGTACCCGGGCATGGCGAAGGCCGCGCGTGAGGAAGGCTTCGGCGAGATCGCCGACTGGTTCGAGACGCTCGCCAAGGCCGAGCGCTCGCACGCCAACCGCTTCCAGAAGGCGCTCGACGGAATCTGATGGAAGGTGCCTGCCAGGCGCGGCCGCACCGCGGCGGCCTGGCGTGCGCTGCATGAGCAGTTCCACTCCACCGGGCCCGCCCCGGAGCGGGCGCGAAGGGAGCCTGGAGGCCCCGACGCGCCACCCGCTGCAGTGGCGCGACCCGACGTTCTACGACGCGAGCGCGCTCGAGCACGAGCTCGAGCGCGTGTTCGACATCTGCCACGGATGCCGGCGCTGCTTCAGCCTGTGTAACGCGTTTCCGACGCTGTTCGATCTGGTCGACGCAGCCCCCGGGGGCGAAGTCAGCGGCGTCGAAAAGAAAGCCTACTGGGAGGTCGTCGACCACTGCTACCTGTGCGACATGTGCTTCATGACGAAGTGCCCGTACGTGCCGCCGCATCCCTGGAACGTCGATTTCCCGCACCTGATGCTGCGCGCCAAGGCGCTGCGCGCGCGCGAGGGGGACTTGGGCGCGCGCGAGCGCGTGCTGGCCGCGACCGATACGGTCGGGAAGATCGCGGGCATTCCGGTGGTCGTCGAGCTCGTGAACGCGGTGAACGCGAGTGCGCTGGGCCGCGTGCTCCTCGAGAAGACGCTCGGCGTCGACCGGAGCGCGCCGATCCCGAAGTATCACGCGCGCACGGCGCGCGCGCGGCTCGCCGCGCTGGGCACGACGGCCGCGCCCGGGGTTCCCGTCGAGGCGCGTCCCACGGCGGAGACTTCCGGCCGGGTGGCGCTCTTCACCACCTGTTACGGCAACCGCAACGAGCCCGCGCTCGATGAGGACCTGGCGGCGGTCTTCGGCCACAACGGCATCGAGATGCGCCTGCTGCCGCGCGAGCGCTGCTGCGGCATGCCGCGGCTCGAGCTCGGCGATCTCGAGGGCGTCGCGCGCCTCAAGGAGGCGAACATCCCGCAGCTCGCACAGGCGGTGGCCGAGGGCTTCGACCTGGTCGCGCCCATTCCCTCCTGCGTCCTCATGTTCAAGCAGGAGCTGCCGCTCATGTACCCGGAAGATGCGGCGGTCAGGCAGGTCGCCGAGCATATGTTCGACCCGTTCGAGTACCTGATGCTGCGCCACCGCAGCGGGCTCCTGCGCACCGACTTCGCCCGCTCGCTCGGCAAGGTGAGCTATCACGTGGCCTGTCACCTGCGGGTGCAGAACCTGGGGCTCAAGACCCGCGAGGTGCTGCAGCTCGTGCCCGGCACGACGGTCGAGCCGATCGAGCGCTGCTCGGGACACGACGGGACCTACGGCGTGAAACAGCGTTTCCGCGCTGCCTCGATGAAGATCGGCCGGCCGGTGATGCAGCGGGTCGAGAACGCGCACGCCGACCATTACTCGAGCGACTGTCCCATGGCGGGCCGGCAGATCGAGAGCGGACTCGCGGAGCCGCGCGAGCCCGAGCATCCCCTGAGGCTGCTGCGCCTGGCGTACGGCCTGTGAAGCTCACCGCCGCCGATCTCATGGGCCTCGAGCAGTACGCGCGCGAGCGGGCGGCGTTTCGCGCCCGCGTCCTCGAGCACAAGCGCGCGCGGCAGCTCGCGGTGGGACCGAATGCCACCTGGAGCTTCGAGGACCGCCTCACGGTGCAGTACCAGATCCAGGAGATGCTGCGCATCGAGCGCGTCTTCGAGCCGCAGGGCATCGCGGAGGAGCTGGCCGCCTACAACCCGCTGATCCCGGACGGCAGCAATTGGAAAGTGACGCTGCTCATCGAGTTCGCCGAGCCCGAGGAGCGACGGACGCAGCTCGCGCTCCTCAGAGGGGTCGAGGCGCGCTGCTGGGTCGCGGTCGCCGGCCACGCGCGCGTCTTCGCCATCGCGGACGAGGACCTGCCGCGCGAGAACGAGGAGAAGACCTCCGCGGTGCACTTCCTGCGCTTCGAGCTCACCTCCGCGATGCGCGCGGCGCTGCACGCCGGTGCCCAGCTCGCCGTCGGGGTGGACCACGAGCACTACCGCTACGCGGTCGACCCGGTGCCCGCGGCGGTGCGCGGCGCGCTCGGCGCCGATCTCACCTGACGGCACGCGGCGACAGGGCCGGCCACGGCGTGCGCATTTGGTAAGATGCGCGCCGCCGAATGAGCCAGTCGTACACCGCTTCCGATATCGAGGTCCTCTCCGGCCTCGAGCCCGTCCGCCGCCGGCCGGGCATGTATACCCACACCCAGCGCCCCAATCACCTCGCGCACGAGGTGATCGACAACAGCGTCGATGAGGCGATCGCCGGCTACTGCAGGCAGATCGACGTCACCCTCCACAAGGACGGGTCCCTCGAGGTCGAGGACGACGGCCGCGGCATGCCGGTCGACATCCATCCCAAGGAGAAGGTCAGCGGGGCGGAGCTGATCCTCACCCGGCTGCACGCCGGCGGGAAGTTCTCCGACAAGACCTACAAATTCTCCGGCGGCCTGCACGGTGTCGGCGTGTCGGTGGTGAATGCGCTGTCGAAGCACCTCGAGTGCTGGATCAAGCGCGGCGGCAAGGAATACAACATCGGCTTCAAGGACGGCAAGGTCTCCTCGAAGCTGGAAGAGACCGGCACGGTCGGCCAGCGCAACACCGGCACGCGCCTGCAGTTCTGGCCGGACCCGAAGTTCTTCGACTCGGACAAATTCTCGGTCCCGCAATTGAAGCACACGCTGAAGGCCAAGGCGGTGCTGTGCCCGGGGCTGCGCGTCACGTTCAAGAACCAGGCCACGGGCGAGAAGGACGAGTGGTTCTACACCGGGGACCTGGGCGCCTATCTGCTCGAGGAGCTCGGCAGCCATGAGCGCATGCCGCCAGAACCCATCGCCAGCACTCGTGAGAGTGACAACGACGCGGTGAACTACGCGCTGTGCTGGGCACCGGATGCCGAGAGCGCCATTGGCGAAAGCTACGTCAACCTGATTCCCACTCCCGAGGGCGGGACGCACGTCAACGGCCTGCGCGCCGGTGTGGCGCAGGCGGTGCGCGAGTTCTGCGAGTTCCGCAACCTGGTTCCCCGTGGCATCAAGCTCACCCCGGAGGACGTGTGGGACAAGGCGAACTACGTACTGTCGGTGAAGATGCAGGAGCCGCAGTTCGCCGGGCAGATGAAGGAGCGCCTGGGGAGTCGCGATGCCGCGGCTGTCGTGGAAGGATTCGTACGCGATTCGGTGGCGCTGTGGCTCAACCGCCATCCGGACGCCGGCGAGCGCATCGCGCAGTTCGCCATCGCCAACGCCCAGGAGCGCGCCAGGGCGGCGCAGAAGGTGGTGCGCAAGCGCATCGCAGGCGGTCCGGCGCTGCCGGGCAAGCTCGCCGACTGCGTCAGCCAGGAGCCCAGGCGCTGCGAGCTGTTCCTGGTCGAGGGCGACTCCGCCGGCGGCTCCGCCAAGCAGGCCCGCGACAAGGAGTTCCAGGCGATCCTGCCGCTGCGGGGCAAGATCCTCAACACCTGGGAGGTCGATCCCGGGCAGCTCGCCGGGAGCGAGGAAGTCCACAACATCAGCGTCGCGCTCGGAGTCGATCCGGGCTCACCCGACTTGAGCGCGCTGCGCTATCACAAGGTCTGCATCCTCGCGGACGCCGACTCCGACGGGCAGCACATCGCGACGCTCCTGTGCGCACTCTTCCTGCGGCACTTCCGCCCGCTGGTGACCCACGGGCACGTGTACGTCGCCATGCCGCCGCTGTTCCGCATCGATGCCGGCCGCCAGGTGGCGTACGCGCTCGATGAGGCCGAGCGCGACCAGTTCCTGAAGAAGATCGAGAAGGAGAGCCCGCGCACCAAGCCGCAGGTCACGCGCTTCAAGGGCTTGGGGGAAATGAACCCGAAGCAGTTGCGCGAGACGACGATCGATCCGCGCACGCGTCGCCTCGTGCAGCTGACCATCGACGCCAAGGACAAGCCCGATCAGCTCATGGACATGCTGCTCGCCAAGAAGCGCGCCGCCGACCGCCGTGAGTGGCTCGAGCGCAAGGGCAACCTCGCGGAAGTGCAGGTATGAGCGGGCCGCCGGAGAACGGGGAGCTCAACTTCGAGGGCGTCGAACGGCAGCCCCTCTCGACCTTCACCGAGAAAGCCTACCTCGACTACTCGATGTACGTGATCCTCGACCGGGCGCTGCCGGCGCTCGGCGACGGACTGAAGCCGGTGCAGCGGCGCATCGTCTATGCCATGAGCGAGCTCGGACTGTCGGCGGTTGCCAAGCACAAGAAGGCGGCCCTCACCGTCGGCGACGTGCTCGGCAAGTTCCATCCGCACGGCGACACCGCCTGCTACGAGGCGATGGTGCTCATGGCGCAGCCCTTCGCCTACCGCTATCCGCTCATCGACGGGCAGGGCAACTGGGGCTCGCAGGACGACCCCAAGTCCTTCGCCGCCATGCGCTACACCGAGGCCAAGCTCACGCGCTACGCCGAGGTGCTGCTCGCCGAGCTCTCGGACGGCACGGTCGATTGGGTGCCGAACTACGACGGCTCGCGCGAGGAGCCGGCAATCCTGCCGGCGCGGCTGCCGAATCTCCTGCTGAACGGCACCACCGGCATCGCGGTGGGCATGGCGACCGACATCCCGCCGCACAACCTGCGCGAGGTGGCTGCCGCCGCCGTGCAGCTGCTCGAGGAGCCCGACGCCACCACCGCCGCGCTCATGAAGCATGTCAAGGGGCCGGATCTGCCGACCGGAGCCGAAATCATCTCGCCGCGCGCGGATCTGAAGGAGTTCTACGACAAGGGAGTCGGCACCTTCAAGGCGCGCGCCACCTGGGAGATCGAGGAAGGGAACGCGGTGATCACCGCCTTCCCCTACCAGGTGTCGCCGACGCGCGTGATGGAACAGATCGCCGAGCAGATGCGCGCCAAGAAGCTGCCGATGATCGACGATCTGCGCGACGAGTCGGATCATGACAATCCGACGCGCCTGGTGCTGGTGCCGCGCTCGAACCGGGTGGACCTCACCGAGGTCATGAACCACCTGTTCGCCACCACCGATCTCGAACGCAACTATCGCGTCAACCTCAACATCATCGCCCTCGACGGCCGGCCGCGGGTGATGGGCCTGAAGGAAATCCTCGGCGAATGGCTCGAGTTCCGCACCCGCACCGTCACGCGGCGCCTCGAGCACCGGCTCGGCAAGGTCGGCAGACGCCTGCACATCCTCGATGGGCTGCTCATCGCTTTCCTCAATCTCGACGAGGTGATCCGCATCATCCGCCGCGAGGAGGAGCCCAAGCCCGTGCTGATGAAGCGCTTCAAGCTCTCGGACGAGCAGGCTGAGGAAATCCTCAATACGCGGCTGCGCCACCTCGCCAGGCTCGAGGAGATGAAGATCCGCGAGGAGCAGAAAACGCTCGCCGCGGAGCGCGCGGAGCTCGAGGGGCTGCTCAAGTCCAAAGCGAAGCTGAAAAAGCTCATCGCCGCCGAGATCCGTGCCGATGCCGAGAAGTACGGCGACGAGCGGCGCACGAAGATCATCGAGCGCGAGGCGGCCCAGGCGATCGATGAGACGAGCCTCATCCCCAACGAGCCCGTCACCGTGGTGCTCTCGCGGGGCGGCTGGGTGCGCTCGGCTAAGGGCCACGAGGTCGACGTCGCCACGCTTTCCTACAAAGGGGGCGATGCCTTCCAGGCGCTGGCCCGCGGACGCAGTCTCCAGAACGCCGTGTTCATCGACAGCACCGGCCGCACCTACACCCTGCCGGCACACTCACTCCCCTCGGCGCGTGGCTACGGCGAGCCGCTCTCCGGAAGGCTCGATCCGCCCGATGGCGCCAAGTTCGCCGGCGTCATGATCGGCGAGCCGGAGGATCTGTGGCTGCTCGCGAGCGATGCCGGCTACGGCTTCACCGCGCGGCTCAAGGACCTCGTCACCGACCGCCGCGCCGGCAAGACCGTGCTCTCGGTCCCCGAGAACGCGCAAGTGCTCGCGCCCGCATCCGTTCCCTCGGCCGACTCACTGGTCGTGGCGGTGAGCAGCGAAGGCAAGCTCCTCGCCTTCAAGGTGGGCGAGGTGCCGGAGATGCCGCGCGGCAAGGGCAACAAGCTCTACGACATCCCGGGCAAGAAGGCCAGGGCGCGCAGCGAGCTCATGACGGCGGTCGCGGTGGTGCCGCCCGAGGCGAGTCTCATCCTGTGGTCGGGCGACACCAGCAAAGTGCTCGAGTGGCGCGACCTCAGGGAATACCTCGGTCAGCGTGCGCAACGCGGTGCGGTGTTGAAGCGCGGCTGGCCCCGCAAGATCGAGCGCATGGAAGCCCGGCTGCCGGCGGCGAGCGCGCCGAAGACCTGAGAGTCGCGCAACCCGCAGAGGCGCTCAGCGCCCGGCGCTCAACACCACTTCCTCGGGCTCGTGCACGAAGTAGCCCTGGATGTACTGCACGCCGAGCTGCCACAGCACCGCCATGGTGTTGGCGTCCTCGACGCGCTCGCCGACGGTCTGTATGCCGCGCTTCTGCGCCGCATCGACCAGCGCGCGCACCCGCTGCTGCAGCTGCGGGTCGGCGGCCAGCCCCTGGATCACGGCGCCGTCGATCTTGACGAAATCGAGCGGCATGGACTCGAGCATGCCGAGGCTGTCGCGGCCGCCGCCGAAGCTCTCGAGCGCGAAGCGGAAGCGCTTTTCGCGCAAGCCCCCGGCGAGCGCCTTGACCTGCGGGATGTAGGTCGCCGCGCTCTCCTCGGTGACCTGAAAGCACAGTCGCCCCGGCTCCGCCTTGCTGCTGCGCAGGTGATTGTCGAGCCAGTCGACGAAACTGTCGTCTTTGACGGTCTCGCGTGAGAGGCGCACGAACAGACACTCGGGCTTCTTCTGCGCCGCGAACGAGAGCGACGCTCCCACGACCCAGCGGTCGATGTTCTTCATCAGGTCGTTGCGCGCCGCCGCGGCCATGAACTCCGACGGCAGCACTTCCTTGCCCCCCGTATCGATCATGCGCACCAGCACGTCGAACATGCCGGGGTCCTCGCCCCGCAGGCTTGCGATCGGCTGCTGCACCAGGCGGAAGCGGTTCTCCATGAGCGCCGCCTTGATGTGCTTGACCCATACCTTGTCATAGGACATCACCCGGCTCTCGGTGTCGGCGTGGTCGGAGGCGACGCTCTGGTTGCCGCCGCGCGTGCTGCCCTTGCGGCACGCCTCGAGCGCGTCCGCCACCACCGCGTCGACGTTGGCGCGCCCCGGCGACACCGTCGACAGGCCCACCGTGCAGGTCACCGACACCGCCTTGTCGCGGATACGCATGACGTGCTTCTGTACCCGGCCGAGCAGCTGCTCGGCCCAGGCGTTGAGATCGTTCTCGTTGCCGCGCTCGAGCAGTACTACGAACAGCATGCCGCCCAGGCGTCCGACGAGCTCCTTGGGACGGGTCGTCTCACGCAGCAGCCGCACGAACTCACTCACCACTTCCTCACTCGCGGTCACGCCGATGACGCGCTCGAGGGAGGCGAACTTGTCGACCTTGACCACCGCGAGGCAGCGCACGCCGCCCGCCGGGCGGGTGGCGAGGCGCTCGGCGAGCCCCTGCAGCAGCTCGCGGCGCGGCCACAGGCCGTAGGAATCGACGCCGCCCGCGGTGCTCTCGAGGGCGTGCGTCTCGGCGGGTAACGCCTCGGTGCGTGGGGCCGAGGGGACCACCAGCCGCACGCAGGGCTCGCCCTCGTACTCCCCGACCGCGAGCGCGATCTCCACCGGGAGGATGCTGCCGTCGGCCGGCAGCGCATTCGCGCGCAAGGTGTGCTCGCCGCTCCAGCGGCCCTGCAGGCAGGCCGCCAGCGCGCCGCGCAGCGCCGGGTGCGAGGACTCCTCGAAAAGATCCATGACCGGCTGGCCGGCGATACCGTCCTCGACGCCGAACAGCTCGAGCCACGCCGGGTTGGCGTCGGTGACGATGCCCTCCTGGACCTGGACGATCGCGTCGTTGGAGCGCTCGAGCACGGTGTCGAGCTGGCTCCTGGCGTCCTGCGCGGCGCGCAGCGCCGCAGCGAGCGTACGCCGCCCGCGAAAGGTTTCGAGCTCGCGCATCATGACCGCCTGCAGCCGCTCGGGGTGCTCGAGCGAAACCAGGTCGCGGGCACCGAGGCCGAGCGCCCAGGCGATCCGCGCCTCGTCGGCGTCAGCGCCGAGCGCCAGGATCGGCACGGTCGGAGCCAGCTGGTCGCGGATCGCGACGACGGCCTCGAGCTCGACATCGTCGGCCATCACATGCACCAGCAGCTCGGGATTGATCTGCGTGAGGGCATCCCCGAGGTCGCGCAGCGCCGGGATCCAGGTGCAGTGGGCCGGCTCGCCCGCGCGCCGCAGCATGCCGTTGATCGCCTCGACGGGATCACGCGTGGCGCTGAGCACGATGAGCGGTACGGCGCTCTGCTCGATCAAGAAGGCCTCCCTGGACTCAACAAGCAAAAGCCGCCGGATTCTAGCACCAGGGGGTGAGCCCTCCGGCGTGAGCGATCTCGCGAAAACCGGCGTGCCCGGGCCTCAAGCTGGCGGCTGCCGACCGATGCCGCTATCATACGCGGCCCTTTTTGGGCTTCGGCGGCAACATCTTGCCGCCCCTTGTAAATCACGGGATCCGAGAATGGCCAGCTACACCACCGCCGAGATCCGCTCGGGGCTCAAGGTTCTGCTCGACGGCGATCCGTACGCGGTGGTCGAGAACGAGTTCGTCAAGCCCGGCAAGGGTCAGGCGTTCAACCGCATCAAGGTGCGCAACCTCAAGACCGGCCGCACCATCGAGCGCACCTTCAAGTCGGGCGAGTCGCTCGAGGCCGCCGACGTCGTCGACATGGACATGCAGTACCTCTACCAGGACGGCGACTTCTGGCATTTCATGGTGCCGGAGAACTTCGAGCAGTACACCGCCGGCAAGGCGGCGCTCGGCGACAACGCCCAGTGGCTCAAGGACGGCGTGGTCTGCATCGTCACGCTGTGGAACAACGTCCCGCTGGTCGTCACCCCGCCGCCGCACATCGAGTTGAAGGTGATCGAGACCGATCCGGGCCTGCGCGGTGACACCGCGACCGGTGGCCAGAAGCCGGCGAAGCTCGAGACCGGCGCCGTGGTACGCGTTCCGCTCTTCATCAACGAGGGCGAAGTACTGCGCATCGATACGCGCACCGGCGCGTACATCTCGCGCGGCAAGCAGTAGAGCGCCCCCGCCCCCGAGGGGCCTCAGGTGCGCGCGCTGCGGCGTGCCGCCGCGTGCGCGCGCCACAACCCGTCCCCCGCATAGAGCGCCAGAGCCGCCCACAGCAGCGCGAAGCCCGCCGCCCGCTGCGCACCGAAGCGCTCGCCGAAGAAGAGCACGCCGCAGGCGAGCTGCAGACTCGGCCCTATGTACTGCAGCACCCCCACGGTCGAGTAGGGCAGGAGGCGCGCCCCGTAGGCGAACAGGAACAGCGGTACCGCGGTGACGATGCCGCTGCCGATGAGGAGTGCCGTGGTCGCCGCCCCCGTGTGGCCGAAGGCCGCCACTCCCGCCGTCTCGCACCAGGCGAGGTAGCCGAGCGCGAGCGGCAGCAGCAACAGCGTCTCGATCGCGAGCCCGGGGAGCGCATCGACGCTGATCACCTTGCGCACGAAGCCGTAGAGCGAGAAGGACAGCGCCAGCGCGAAGGCGATCCACGGGGGACGGCCGGCCTCGACGGCGAGATACACGACCGCCGCCCCGGCGAGTGCGATCGCGGTCCACTGCAGAGCGTTCGGGCGCTCACGCAGCACCAGCACGCCAAGCAGCACGTTGACCAGCGGATTGATGTAGTAGCCGAGGCTCGACTCGACGATGTGCTGGTGCGTGACGCTCCAGACGTACACCAGCCAGTTGCAGCTGATGAGGAGCGCGGAAGCGGCCAACCCCGCGAGCAGGCGCGGCCGGACGAGGGTGCCGCTGAGGCGGCCGAGCTCGCCGCGCGTCACCAGGACGATCATCAGGAACAGGCACGACCAGGCGACGCGGTGCGCGATGATCTGCACCGCCGGCACGCCGCTCAAAGGATGCAGGTAGACCGGGAACAGCCCCCAGATGAGGAACGCGGCGCTCCCGGCCGCGAGGCCCCGGGACGAGAGCCGGGCGGCGGTCATGATGGGGACGAGGCGCGGGCCACGGCTCAGGCGCGTCCGGTGGGGAAGGGCAGCACCGCGTCGATGTGCGCCGCGCCGAGCGCGAGCATCAGCGTGCGATCGAAGCCGAGCGCGACGCCGGCGCAGTCCGGGAGTCCGGCGGCGAGCGCTGCGAGCAGCCGCTCATCCGGCGGCCACACGGGCAGGCCCGCGCGGCGCCGCTCCTCGTTGTCGCGCTCGAAGCGCTCGCGCTGCTCTGCCGGGGCGCGCAGCTCCTTGAAGCCGTTGGCGAGCTCAACACCGTCGCAGTAGAGCTCGAAACGCAGCGCGGCACGCGCATCGCGCGGATCGAGCTCGGCGAGCGCCGCCTGGCTCGCCGGGTACCCGGCGATGAAGGTGAGCGCGCCGTGCCCGAGCCGAGGGCCGACGCCGAAGCCCATCAGGAACTCGAGCAGCTCATCGCGGCTGACGCCCGTCTCCCCCTGCCAGCCTTGGTGCTGCGCCGCCGCACGCAGCTCCCCGTCGGTCGCGGCGAACGGGTCCAGCCCAAGCTCGCGGACGAACGCCTCGCGGTAGCTCAAACGCTCGCCGCGCACGCGTGCCGCCGGCCGGCCCGAGGAGCAGGCGCACCAGTGCCTCGACCTCGTCCATGAGGGCGTCCAGCGCCGCGCCGAGCCGATACCACTCGATCAGCGTGAACTCCGGGTTGTGCAGCCGCCCGCGCTCGTTGCCGCGCACCACGTGGCAGATCTGGTAGATGTCGCCGCTGCCCGCGGCGAGCAGCCGCTTCATCGCGTACTCGGGCGAGGTGTGCAGGAACAGCGGGACCCGCCGGCGGCTCGAGCGTGACGCGCGCGCTCGCGAATGTGGACGTCGCTCACCGGGGCGTTGACCACGAGCGGCGTGTCGACCTCGAGCACGGCGCGCGCGGCGAAGAATTCGCGCGCGCGCGCCAGCAGCGCCGCGCGTGCGCGCAGCGCCTGCGGCGAGGCGCCCGGGCGCCAGTCGGCGGGGGCGGTCATGCCGTGAGGCGCGCCAGCGCCTGGCCCATGCGGATCGCGCTGCCGGAGCTCAGGTTCTCGAGCCATGCGACTGCGCCCGGGCGGCAGCAGCAGGATGACGGTCGAGCCCATGTTGAAGCGGCCCATCTCCGCGCCGCGCGCCAGCTGGAGCCCGGTGTGCACGAAGTCGAGCGGCAGATCGGCGCGGCTGCGCGCAGTGCGCGGCGTCACCTCCCCGTGCCACACGGTCGACATGCTGCCGACGAACAGCGCCCCGACGAGGATCAGTGCGAAGCTGAGCGTGCCGTCGGCGAACACGCACACCAGTCGCTCGTTGCGCGCGAACAGTCCCGGCACCTGACTTGCGGTGGTGGCATTGACGCTGAAGAGCGCGCCCGGCACGTACCAGGCGGCCTGCAGCGTGCCGGCGAGCGGCATGTGGATGCGATGGTAGTTGTGGGGCGCGAGGTAGAGCGTCGCGAAGTTGCCGCCGCGGAACACCGGCGCCCACGCCGGTGCCGCCTCATCGAGCAGCGACTCGAGCGTGTAGTTGAGTCCCTTCGCCTGCACCAGCCAGGAGCCATCGAGGCGTCCGAGCTGGCTCACGGTGCCGTCGACCGGAGAGATGAGCACGCCGGGGTCGGCGTCGACCGTGCGCGCACCGGCGCGCAGCGCGCGCGTGAAGAAGGCGTTGAAGGAGTCGTACTTGCGCGGGTCGGGCTCGGCGGCCTCGCTCATGTCGGGGCGGTAGTTGGTGAGGAAGTTCTCGATCAGCGCGTTCTTGAGCCACCCGGCGCGGCTGCGCGCGAGCGCGTGCACTGCGCGCGACAAGAGGTGCTGCGGCAGCAGGTACTGCAGTCCGACGAAGAGCGCGCGCGCCGAAATCGTCGTCCCTCATGCGCCGTTCCCTGGCCGTCCCGGAGCGAGCAGCGGCGTCACGCGGCGCAGGTCTTCGGTCAGCGCCGGCGTTTCGAAGGGCGGCGTGAAGATCGCCTCGATGCCGCGGCCGTCATCACCAGGAACACCACCGCCGAGTGATCCATGGTGTAGTCGCCGCCGGGCAGCTCGACGCGGTTCACGGCGACCGCGAAGTTGCCTCGCTACGGCGAGCAGCTGGCCCGGCGCGCCCGTCACGCCCTCGAAGGCCGGATCGAAGGCGTGCACGTAGAGCGCGAGCACCGTTGGGGTGTCGCGCTGCGGGTCGACGCTCACGAACAGCACGCGTAAGTCGCGGCACCGCGGCCTGGCGCAGAACGCTGAGCGAGCTTCACCAGCGTCGTCGGACAGACGTCCGGACAGCGCGTGAAGCCGAAGTACACCAGCGTCGGGCGCTCGAGCAGGTCGGTGCGCGTGTAAGGCGCGGCCGGCGGTGTCGATCAGGGTGAACGTCGTCCACCGGCTTCGGCTGCGGCAGCCACGTGCCGCTTGCCAGCTGCGGAGCGTCCCTGTCAAGTTGGCGCGCCAACCAGAAGCCCGCCAGCCCCGCGCAGGCGGCGGCGAGAATCAGGAGCCAGCGGGCATGCGCACGGTACCCATGAGCGAATTATTTCACACCGCCGGCGGCGGTGCGGATGGCGCGCGCCCTTAAGCGCCGGGCGCGTGCCGCGCGCAGCGCTCCTCTCACCGTGGGGGAGCTGATCGCGCGCGGGCGCGCGGCTTCTCACGCGCGCGCGCGTGCACTTCGGGCACGGGACCGATAATGCCTGGGACGAGGCCGCGCATCTCACGCTGCACGCGCTCGCGCTGCCGCACGCGGGCGGACCCGCGCTCTATCGCCGGCGGGCGAGCGCCGCGGCCGCGCGCCGCGCCCGCGGAGCTCATCGCCCGGCGCATCGCGCGAGCGCATGCCGGCCGCCTATCTCACCGGGGTCAGCTGGTTCGCGGGCCTCGAGTTCGAGGTCGACGCGCGCGTGCTGGTGCCGCGCTCGCCGCTCGCCGAGCTCATCGAGCGGCGCTTCGCGCCGTGGGTCGAGCCGACGCGCGTGCGCCGCGTGCTCGATATCGGCACCGGCTCGGGGTGCATCGCCATCGCCGCGGCGCGGGCGCTCCCCGCGCGCGGGTGGACGCGGTGGACATCTCCGCCGCGGCGCTCGCGCTGGCACGCCGCCAACGTGCGCCGCCACCGACTCGGCGCGCGCGTGCTGCTGCAGGAGTCCGACCACTTCAGCGCGCTGGCTCGCTCGACCTACGATATCATCGTGGCCAATCCGCCTTACGTAGGGGCGCGCGAGCTCGAGCGATTGCCGCCGGAATACCGGCATGAGCCGCGCGTGGCGCTCGCCGCAGGTCCACGCGGCCTCGACTCGGTCGCGGTCATCCTGCGCGAGGCGCGCCGCCACCTGCGCGCCGGGGGCCTGCTCATCGTCGAGGTCGGCAACACCGAGCGCGCCGTGGCGCGCGCGTTTCCGCAGCTGCCGTTCCTGTGGCTCGAGTTCGCACGCGGCGGCGGCGGCGTGTTCCTGCTGACGCGCGAGCAACTCCCGGCGCAACTGAAGCGACCCATGTCCGGCAACACCATCGGCAAGCTCTTCACGGTCACCACCTTCGGCGAGAGCCATGGGCCCTCGCTCGGGTGCATCGTCGATGGCTGTCCGCCGGGGCTCGAGCTGAGCGAGGCGGACCTGCAGCAGGACGTCGACCGCCGGCGCACCGGCACCTCGCACTTCGTCAGCCAGCGCCGCGAGGGCGACCAGGTGCGCATCCTCTCCGGCGTGTTCGAAGGACGCACCACCGGCACGCCCGATCGGGCTCCTGATCGAGAACACCGACGCGCGGCCACGCGACTACGAGAAGATCAAGGACCGCTTCCGCCCCGGGCATGCCGACTACACCTACCAGCAGAAGTACGGCGTGCGCGACTATCGCGGCGGCGGACGCTCCTCGCGCGCGAGACGGTGATGCGCACCGCGGCGGGTGCGATCGCGCGGCGTTACCTGGCGAGCCGCCTCGGCGTGCGCATCTACGGATACCTGAGCCAGGTCGGCCCGCTCACGCTCGCGCCGGTCGATCCCGCGTTCGCCTACCGCAATCCGTTCTTCTGCCCCGACCCCGCACGGGTCGCGGAGCTCGAGGAACTGCATCTGGAAGATGCGCGCGGCCGGGCGACTCGGTCGGTGCGCGCATCACCGTGATCGCGAGCGGCGTGCCGCCGGGACTCGGGCGAGCCGGTGTTCGACCGCCTCGATGCCGACATCGCGCACGCGCTGATGGGCATCAACGCCGTGAAGGCGGTCGAGCTCGGCGCGGGCGTGGCGCGCTGCGGCGCAGCGCGGCAGCGAGCATCGCGACGAGCTGACGCCCGCAGGGTTTCTCAGCAACCACGCCGGCGGCGTGCTCGGCGGCATCTCCTCCGGGCAGGACATCGTCGCGCACCTGACGCTCAAGCCCACCTCGAGCATCCAGCTGCCCGGCGCGCACCATCGATGTCGCGGGCAACCGGTGGAGATCGTGACCACCGGCCGGCACGACCCGTGCGTGGGACTGCGCGCCACGCCGATCGCCGAGGCGATGCTGGCGATCGTGCTCATGGATCATTATCTGCGTCATCGCGCGCAGAACACCGACGTGCGCTCGCCCACACCGGTGATTCCCGGGTCGGCGCGCACTTAAATCCGCCCTGCTGCGCCGCGCAGCGGCAGCGCGCGCGGCGCCGGTGTGCCGGCGGTCACAGTTCCCCGGGCGGCGCCTCCCCCCGAGTACCCCCGAGGCCATCCAGGCTAGAACCGCGACACAGTTTATGTCCGGAGAATCCGTAAAGATTCTGCTTCTGCACGGGGATTTAACTCGAGGATTGTGCCCGACAATGTGCGCCGAACAGCCGCGATCGACGGCCGCGGGAGACTTCAGGCTTTGGGTTGGAAGCCTATTTAAGTTATATTGCCGCCCAATTCGTGGTGGACTCGCAACTTGTGGTCCATCCGATTGTTTCTACAAGACATTTCAAATGACTCCTGCCGGGGTGTACTGATGGTCGCCAAACGCTCAAGCCGGGCGCTGGCATTGCTGCTGGCCTTGCCGTCAGCCGCGTTTGCCCTTGGTCTCGGAGACATTCACCTGCTGTCTCCGCTCAACGCGCCGCTCGACGCGGAGATCGAGATCACCGACGTCGCGGCCGACGAAGTCAACACGGTGCGCGCGCAGCTGGCGACGCGCGAGACGTTCTCGCAGAACGGACTCGACTACCCGACGTATCTGACGAGCGTGCAACTGCGCACCGTGCAGATGCCCGACGGCCGCCAGGTCATCAAGATCAAGTCGACGGATCCGATCACCGATCCCTTCATCACGCTGCTGGTCAACGTCACCTGGTCGCACGGACAGCTGGTGCGCGAATACACCATGCTGCTCGATCCGCCGGTCTACACGCCGGGCCAGTCGTCCGTCGCGAGCGCGCCGGTGAGCGCACCGGCCACCGCCGCCGACACGCGCGCGGGTAGCATCACGCGCGCCACGGAGGCGCCGCCGGCCGAGGCCGCCGCGGCCGCGCCCGCGACGCCCGCTCCCGCGGAGGAGCCCGCGCAGGCCGCGCCCGCCGAAACGCCTCCGCCCGCGAGCCCGCCGGCCGAGCGTGCCGCCGCAGCGAAAGCGGCGCCGCCGAGCGCTCCGTCTGCGGTCACCACCGCGGCGCCTGAGGGCCCGAGCGCAGCGCCAGCGGCCGAGCCGGGCGGCAGTCACCTGGTGCAGCGCGGCGAGACGCTCTCCGCGCTCGCGCGCGGCGTGACCGGCGCCTCGACCAACACGGCGCGTACGCGCAGCTGGATGCTCGCCATCTACCAGGCGAACCCCAAGGCATTCGAACAGAACATGAATCGGCTGCGCTCCGGCGCGGTGCTGCGCATGCCTGACGCTGCGCAGGCCGAGGCGATCCCGCCCGCCGAGGCGACCGCCGAGATCAACCGTCAGTTCGCCGCCTGGCGCTCGAGCGGCTCGCCCGCGGCGGCCGGCAGCGAGACCGCCGCTGCACCCGCGACCGCCGCGCCGGCCCAGGGCTCGCAGCCCGGACGCCTGCATCTGGTCACTCCGACCGAAGGTGCCGCAGGCGGCACGGGCGCCGCCGCGAACACGGCGCAGGTCGGTGCGCTCAAGGATCAGGTGAAATCCCTCGAGGGAAAACTCGCCGAATCGCAGCGCCTGCTGGATCTGAAGAACCAGGACCTGTCGCGCTTGCAGCAGGAGCTGGCCGCGAAGCAGTCCGCGAAGGCGCTGCCGCCGGCCCCGACGCCGACGCCCGCTCCGGCCGCGAAGCCGCCGGTGGCCGAGACGGCGCCTCCCGCGCCGCCGCCCGCGCCGGTGCAGAAGCCTGCGTCCCAGGAGCAGCCGCCCCCGCCGGCTGCCGAGACGCCGCCGCCCGTATCCAAGCCGCTGCCGAAGCCGGTGGCCGCGAAGCCCGCTGCCGCGACGCCCTCGGGCAGCGGCTCGCTCGTCGACACCATCATGGGTTACTGGTGGGTGCTGGCGCTCGTCGCGCTGGTGCTCGGTGTGGTCGCGGGGCTGCGCTACCTGCGCTCGCGCCGCGCTTCCGAATTCGATGACTCGCTCGGCCGGCTGGCCGTTGCCGCGGTCTCCGGCGCGAGCGGCCCCGGGGGCGCGCTCGGCGGCGGCGGGTCCGCGCGCGGCGCGGGCGGCTTCGACACGCCGACGATGCGTGCCACGCCGCTGAGTGAGCCCGAGTCCGACATGGTGGTCGAGGAGACCGGTACGCACGAGCGGCCGCGCATGCCCGCGGCGGCAGCCGCCGCGTCGGCGCCGGCCGCCCGTCACGTCACCGCCGACGACACCATCAGCAGCGAGACCGCCATCAATCTCGACCAGGGCGACCCGCTCGCCGAGGCCGATTTCCACATGGCATACGGCCTGTACGATCAGGCCGCGGATCTCATCCGTATCGCCATCAGCCGCGAACCGGCGCGCCGGGACCTGAAGCTGAAGCTCCTCGAAGTGTTCTTCGTCTGGGGCAACAAGGAGCAGTTCCTGCAGACGGCGCATGAGCTCGCGCAGACCCGCGCCGAAGCCGCGCCCGGCGAGTGGGAAAAGATCCTCATCATGGGCAAGCAGCTCGCCCCGGAGGACGTGCTCTTCTCCAGCGGTGCCGTAGGCGGTGCCGCTGCCGGTGGCGTCGACCTCAACCTCGAGGGCGGCCAGAGCCGCGTCGACTTCGATCTGCTCGGCGAGCCGGTGCCCACCGATGGGGGGCCGGGCCTCGATCTGGATATCGGTGCGGCGGTGGGCGAGGGCGAGGGCACCGCGCAGACCACCGGTGTCACCGATCGCAACCTCACCGTGCTCCAGGGCGGTGGCCGCGCCGACCACACCGCGACCGGCAGCACGCGGCAGATGACCAGCAAGATGCGTCAGCAGACGGCCGAGACCGAAGGTCCGACGGTCGAGCAGCCGACGCTCGATACCCCTGACGAGCGCACGGTACGCGCCAAGATCGCCCCGGCGGTGCGCGCCAGCAGCGCCGATCAGACCGCCGAGCTTGCGATCGACGATCTCGGTCTCGATCTCGGCTCGATCGACACGGCGGAGCAACCGATGCTCGGGGCGGGCTCGGATGCGCCGACGATGGTGGCCGGACTCGACGACAAGACGCGCCGCAACCTCGAGGACACCGCCGCGCAGGCTGCCGCGCACGCGAAGACCTCGACGACCGGGCAGTGGCAGTTCGACCAGGAGGAGCTCGAATCGGCGCTGACGCAGGCCGGGCCGCTCCAGGACGGCTCGCAGACCTCGCGCCTCGCGCAGCTGCGCGGCGACACGGTCGACATCGACGTGAGCGGCGCTTCGACCGCTACCACCGGGACCCAGCCCCAGATGCGCTCCTCGGGCGTCGACCTCGATCTGGGCACCGGGACCTATCCGGGCAACAACGGCAAGCTCGACCTCGACGTCGGCACCGCCACGGTGCCGGATGCGGCCTTCGCCGCCACGCAGCGGCTCGCCTCCGAAGACCTCGCGCTCCCGGACCTCGAGCCCGTGACCATGAGCGAGGTCGGCACCAAGCTCGATCTCGCCCGCGCCTACATGGACATGGGCGATCCCGACGGCGCACGCAACATCCTCGAGGAAGTGATCAGCGAGGGTTCGGCGGCGCAGAAGCAGGAAGCCCAGCGCCTCATGGAGTCATTGCCTGGTTGATTGGCTGAAACGGCCTGCGGCCGTTTCAGCAGGCCACCCTTGAAGCGGACTCGAGCCCGCGGGCAAAAGGCGCGACTTTTGCCCGTACATGGACGCCCCCACATTGCCAAGCTCGGACGTCGGTGATGACTGGCAGGGGAGGATTGCACCCGTACATCCGGACTTTTTGCGTGAGCGATGCTCACTGTCCCTGATGGGTTTCGCCGGCCGGCACCTCTATCGCTAAAGCGCACTGCGAGTGCTGCGGGCAAAGCGGGCTTTGCCGACCGCGGTCTGACCTGTCTTGCCATCACTGCGTCATAGCCTGAGCAATCTGTGGTGGGGGGATCGTAGCTGCTGGTCCGTCGTCACTTAGCCAAGGCGATCATGCCGGGCGCCATGTAATCGGCTCGATATTGCCGATCGCGAGCCAACAAGGCCCAGGCGATGCGCGCGTTCTTGTTGGCCAATGCCACGGCGGCGACATTGGCGTTGCGCCGCCCGATCAGCTTGTGCAGCCATGTACTGCCATCGGGTTTCTGGCGTATGCGCCAGATGACCGCGCGTGCACCGTGGATCAGCAGCGTCCGCAGGTACGCGTCGCCGCGCTTGCTCATGCCCAGCAGCACGCTCTTGCCGCCGCTGGAGCACTGGCGTGGAACCAACCCCAGCCAGGCAGCCAGCTGGCGTCCACTGGAGAAATTCTTCGCATTGCCCACCGTGGCGGCCAGCGCGCTCGCACCCAATAGCCCAATGCCGGGGATTGCCGCGAGCTTGCAGCTCAGCTCGCTGTCACGATGCCAGGCTGCGATCTGTGTCTCGATTTCCTTCGCCTGGCGATCGAGCTCCTTGAGGTGCTCGAGCAAACGCAGCATCAGCGCACGCACCGAGTCCGGCAGCTCGTTGCTCGCATCCTCCAGCACCTCGGGCATCTTCCCGAAGAGCTGCGCGATGCCCTGCGGGATCACGACGCCGAACTCCCCGAGCAGCCCCCGAACCTGGTTCGCCTGCGCCGTGCGGGCCTTTACGAAGCCCTGGCGTACCCGATGCAACGCCAGCACCCCCTGCTGCGCGACGGTCTTCACCGGTACGAAGCGCATGTTCGGTCGGCCCACCGCCTCGCAGATCGCCTCGGCATCGGCCGCGTCGTTCTTGTTCGTCTTGACGTAGGGCTTGACGAACTGTGGGGAAATGAGCCGTACCGTATGGCCCAGCCCCTGCAGCCTGCGAGCCCAGTAATGCGCGCTCCCGCAGGCCTCCATGCCGATCAGGCACGAGGGGAGGTTGGCGAAAAACTCAGCTACCTGATGGCGCCTAAGCTGCTTCTTCAGCACGGCCTTACTGTGCTCGTCCACGCCGTGCACCTGAAACACGTTCTTCGCCAGATCGAAGCCGACTGTCGTAATCTTCATAGACGGACGCTCCTACTCCAGTAAGTGGTTGCTCGCGCTTCCACTTTGGCACATCGATGCCGTTACGGAGTGGGGGCGTCCATCCCATTGCTAAGCCGCGGGCGAATAGACATGCCACGAATTGCCGTCGGCATTGAGTACGACGGCAGCGCCTTCGCCGGCTGGCAGAGCCAGCAGGCGCTGCGCACCGTGCAGCAGACCCTCGAGGGCGCCCTCGGCGCGGTCGCCGCACAGCCCGTGACCCTGGTGGCCGCCGGCCGCACCGATGCCGGCGTGCATGCGCGCGCCCAGGTCGCCCATTTCGAAACCGCTGCCGAGCGCACGCCCCGCAACTGGCTGCTCGGAGCCAACAGCGAGCTTCCCGCCGACGTCGCGCTCAGGTGGGCGCAGCCCGTGCCGGCGCATTTTCACGCGCGCTACTGCGCCGAAGCGCGCGTCTACCGCTACCTGATTCTCAACCGCACCGCGCGCTCGGCGCTCAACGCGGCGCGTACCGCGTGGGTGACGCGCACGCTCGATGCCGCGGCGATGGCCGAGGCGGCAGCCCGGCTCGTGGGCGAACACGACTTCAGCGCCTTCCGCGCCGCCGAGTGCCAGGCCAAATCGCCGATTCGCCGCCTCACGGGTCTCGAGGTCGCGCGGCGCGGCGACTGGATCGTCATCGAGGCGGTCGCCAATGCTTTCCTGCATCACATGGTACGCAACATCGCGGGGCTGCTCATCGCGGTCGGCAAGGGCGACCAGCCCCCGGAGTGGGCACGTACCGTTCTCGAGGGGCGCGATCGCACGCGTGGCGCCGCCACCGCCCCGGCCGCGGGGCTCTACCTCTGGGAGGTACGCTATCCGGCGGCCTTCGGACTGCCGGTTCCGGCCGCGGACGGGGGCTCTGCGGCCGATCAGCTATGATCGCTCCATGTCCTGGTTCGAAAAGATCATGCCGTCCCGCATCAAGACGGAGCGGCGCACGCGCTCGGTGCCCGAGGGCCTGTGGATCAAGTGCCCGGCCTGCGATGCGGTGCTCTATCGCGCGGAGCTCGAGCGCAATCTGTACGTGTGCCCGAAGTGCAGCCACCACATGCGCATCCGCGGGCGCGAACGGCTCGAGCGCTTCCTCGACCAGGGCACTCTCGGGGAGATCGGTGCCAGCATCTCGCCCGAGGATCCCCTCAAGTTCCGCGACAGCAAGAAGTACCGCGACCGCCTGACGCAGGCGCAGAAGGCGACCGGCGAGAGCGACGCGCTGGTGGTGCTCGAGGGCACGCTGCACGGGCTCCCGGTGGTAGCGGCCGCCTTCGAGTTCCAGTTCCTCGGCGGCTCGATGGGCTCGGTCGTGGGCGAGCGCTTCAAGCGCGGCGTCGACTACTGCATCCAGGAACGGCGCCCGTTCGTGTGCTTCTCGGCGAGCGGTGGCGCCCGCATGCAGGAGGCGCTGTATTCGCTGCTGCAGATGGCCAAGACCGCCGCGGCGCTCTCGCGCCTCGCGCAGGCGCACCTGCCCTACATCTCGGTGCTCACCGATCCGACGACCGGCGGCGTGTCGGCGAGCCTCGCGTTGCTCGGGGACCTCAACATCGCCGAGCCGCGCGCGCTCATCGGCTTCGCGGGCCCGCGCGTCATCCAGCAGACTGTGCGCGAGACGCTGCCCGAGGGCTTTCAGCGCGCGGAGTTCCTGCTCGAGCACGGCGCCATCGACATGATCATCGACCGGCGCGACATGCGCGACCGGATCGCAGCGGCGCTGCGGCTGCTGCTGAAGCTCCCGGTCGCCGCGGCCTGAAGCGCTGCGCCGCGGCGCACCTCCTGAAGGCCTTCGAGCCCATGCGCACGCTCGCGGAATGGCTCGAGCTCCAGGACTCGGTTCATCCGCGCTCGATCGATCTGGGTGTCGAGCGCGTCACACGGGTCGCGCGCACGCTCGGGGTCGACTCGCCCCCCTACCGGGTGATCACCGTCGGTGGCACCAACGGCAAGGGCTCGGTAGCGGCGCATGCCGAGGCGCTGCTCGAGGCCGCGGGTGTCAGGACGGGCCTCTTCACCTCCCCGCATCTCGAGCGCTATAACGAGCGTATCCGCGTCGCGGGTGCCGAGGTCGGCGATGCCGAGCTGATCGAGGCCTTCGAGCACATCGAGGCGGCACGCGGCGCCACCACGCTCACCTTCTTCGAGTACAACACGCTCGCGGCGCTCATGATCTTTGCGCGCCGCGGCGTGGATAGCGCGGTGCTCGAGGTGGGTCTCGGCGGCCGCCTCGACGCCACCAACCTGGTCGCGGCCGATGTCGCGGTAGTCGTCTCGGTGGGATTCGATCACCGCGACTGGCTCGGTGACACCCTGGAGGCGATCGGCGCGGAGAAGGCCGGCATCTTCCGCGCCGGCCGTCCCGCGATCCTCGGCACCGCCGACATGCCCGCGAGCGTGTTCGCGGCCATCGCCGCGCTCGGCGCGCGGGCGCTGGTGGCGGGCCGCGACTTCTCCTGGGCGGTGCAAGGCGCGCGCTGGAGCTATCGGGGGCCGGGACTCGCGCTCGAGGACCTCGCCCCCTCGCGCCTGCCGGGCTCCATCCAGTACCGCAATGCCGCGACCGCGCTCACCGCGGTGGCCGCGCTCGCCGCCGTAGCCCCGCTGCCGCGGGCGCTCGATCCGGCTACCGTCAACGCGGCGCTCGAGCGCGTATGGCTCCCCGGCCGCCTGCAGGTGGTTGCGGGCGCCGTTGAGTGGATCCTCGACATCGCCCACAACGAGCCGGCGGCGCGCGTGCTCGCCGCACACCTCAAGGAGCGGCCGCTCGCCGCCGGCGCCCGCACCCTGGCGGTGGCGGGCGTGCTCGCCGACAAGGATGCGGCCGGCATCGGCGCGGCGCTCGCGCCGCTGATCGATGAGTGGATCGTGTGCGCACTGCCCGGCGCGCGCGGCGGCAGTGCGGCCGAGCTGGCGCGGCGGCTCGCCCTGCCCGCTGCACGTCTCACGCTCGCCGACTCGGTCGAGCGTGGCTGCGAGATCGCGCGCCGCAGCGCCCGGCCCGGCGACCGCGTGGTGGTGTTTGGTTCATTCCACACGGTGGGGCCGGCGCTGGCGTGGCTTCGGATATAATGGCGAGGATCGCGCGGCATCCGCCGCACTTGGCTTTCGCGGTTTTGCCCCCATCGTGGACACCCTGGTGAAAGAACGGCTGACGGGCGCACTCATTCTCGTGGGCCTGATCGTCGTGCTGGTGCCCGAGTTGCTCAGCGGGCCGATTGCCCGGACCGTAAACGCCCACGGTCCGGTGTCCCCGGCCGAGGAACCGCCATTACGCTCCTACACCATCAATCTCGCGGACGAGGCTCGTGGAGGCAACGGGTCGGCGCGACCGCAGCCTTCGGCCCCGGCCGCGCCCATGACGGCGGCGCCGCAGCCGGCGGCCGCAACGACACCCGCGCCGACGGCAGCCGCGACCGAGACCGAGCAGGCGCCGCCGGTCACGACGCCCCCCGCGGCATCCCCGCCGCACACCGCGCCAGCGGCGAACGCACGGCCGTCCGCTGCCACGCCGGCCGGGAGCAGCGCGGCGGCCTACGTGGTGCAGCTCGGCAGCTTTGCCAATCGCGCCAACGCCGAGCGGCTCGCGCAGCAGGTGCATGCGCTCGGTTACCCGGTCGGCGTCTCGCGGGGCACGACGGGACGACGGCTTTACAGAGTACAGGTCGGCCCGACCCACGACCGCGCCGCGGCCGAGCAGACGGCGGCGAAACTGCAGGCGCAGGGCCACAAGGGCGCGGTAGTGCCGAAGTAGCGGCCCTTGGTGTGCGACGCGGCGCTCGGCACCGCTGCACGCGCTCTTGTACAATCCGCGCCGCGCGCAGTGAGCGCGGAGTTGCCAGGTCGCAATGAATACCACCGACTACGTGATCATGGGCGTGATCCTGGTTTCGGCGTTGGTGGGCGCCGCCCGCGGCTTCCTGCGCGAGGCGATCGCGTTCGTCAGCTGGATCGTCGCACTGCTGGTCGCCTGGCACTTCTCCGATCTCATCGAGCCGCACCTCGGGGGGCTCCTGGCCGTGACGGCGGTCAAGCCCTGGGTGGCGCGCCTGATCATCGTGCTGCTGGTACTGCTCCTCGGAGCGCTGATCGGCGCGGTGGCCGATCACTTCGTGCGCTTGTCGATCTTCAGCGGCATGGACCGCCTCGGGGGCTTCGCCTTCGGCGCGCTGCGCGGCTTCCTGCTGCTCGGCGTGTTCGTGATCTTCGGTCAGCTGGTGCACCTCGACCGCGAGCACTGGTGGCACGACTCGCATCTCATTCCGACCGGCGAGTCGGTGGCCAACGCGCTGCGTTTCCTGGTGGGCGAGGGTGGTCAGCCCCACAGTCGCGACGTCCAGGTATGAGGAGCTGAGCGAACAGCCATGTGCGGCATCGTCGGCATCGTCGGCACCAGCGCGGTCAATCAGCGCCTCTACGACGCGCTCACCGTGCTGCAGCATCGCGGCCAGGATGCCGCCGGCATCGCCACCTCGGGCGACGGCGAGCTCTCCGTGCGCAAGGGCAGCGGCCTGGTGCGCGACGTGTTCCAGCAGCACCACATGCTCGAGCTCAAGGGCAACGCCGGCATCGGCCACGTGCGCTACCCGACCGCCGGCTGCGACAGCGCCTCCGAGGCGCAGCCCTTCTACGTGAACGCGCCCTACGGTATCTGCCTCGGTCACAACGGCAACCTCACCAATGCCGCCGAGCTCGCCGAGATCCTGATCCGCGAGGACCGCCGCCACCTCAACACCACTTCGGATTCCGAGGTGCTGCTCAACGTGTTCGCCTCCGAGCTGCAGCGGGTGGGTACGGCGCGCATCACCCCGGCGGACGTGTTCGCGGCGGTGAGCGCCGTGTACCGCCGCTGCCGCGGCGGCTATGCGGTGGTGGCGATGGTGATCGGCCACGGCATCCTCGGCTTCCGCGATCCCAACGGCATCCGCCCGCTGGTGCTCGGCGAGCGCCGCACGGCGCGCGGCACCGAGTGGATGCTGGCCTCCGAGAGCGTGGCGCTCGACAGCCTGTCGTTCCGCCTGGTGCGCGACGTAGCGCCCGGCGAGGCGGTATTCATCGATGAGTCCGGACGGCTGCACGCACAGCAGTGCGTCGCCACGCAGCGCCACACCCCCTGCATCTTCGAGTACGTGTACTTCGCGCGCCCCGACTCCAAGATCGACAACATCTCGGTGTACCGCGCGCGCATGCGCATGGGCGATCGCCTCGCCGACAAGATCCTGCGCGAGCGCCCCAGGCACGACATCGACGTCGTCATCCCGATTCCGGACACCAGCCGCACCGCGGCGCTGCAGCTGGCGCAGCGCCTCGGGGTCAAGTACCGCGAAGGCTTCATCAAGAATCGCTACATCGGCCGCACCTTCATCATGCCGGGCCAGGAAGAGCGCGAGAAATCGGTGCGCCGCAAGTTGAACGCGATCGACCTCGAGTTCCGCGGCAAGACCGTGCTGCTGGTCGATGACTCGATCGTGCGCGGCACCACCTCGGCGCAGATCATCGAGCTGGCGCGCGAGGCGGGGGCGGCCAAGGTGTATTTCGCCTCGGCGGCCCCACCGGTGCGCTTCCCGAACGTCTACGGCATCGACATGCCGGCGGCGAGCGAGCTGGTGGCGAGCGGGCGCACGGTCGAGGAGATCGCGGCGCTGATCGGCGCCGACTGGCTGGTCTACCAGGAGCTCGACGATCTGATCGCCGCCTGCAAGCACGAGGACGCACGCATCGAGGAATTCGACACCTCGTGTTTCTCAGGCTCGTACGTCACCGGCGACGTCACGCCGGAATATCTCGAGCGGCTGCAGGATGAGCGCTCGGACGCCGCCAAGCTCGCGCGCCGCGCACGCCGCAGGCTCAAAGTGGTGCGCGGGAGCTGAGCTGAGCTCTTCGGGCGATCCGCGGCGCGCGCTGCTGCTCACGCTCCTGCAGGCGGCACTCGAGGCCGTCGACGGGCGCCGCTGCGTGCGCGAGGCGCTGCGCGGCGACACGACCTCCGCCGCTCCCGTGTGGGTGGCGGCGGTCGGCAAGGCGGCCGCGGCCATGGCGCTCGGTGCGCACGACGCGCTCGGCGGCCGCATGGCACGTCTCCTCGTCATCACGCGCACCGGACACGCATCGGCGGAGCTGCAGCGACTCCCGGGCGCCGAGGTCATCGCCAGTTCGCATCCGGTACCCGATCAGCGCTCCCTCGCCGCCGGGGCAAGGCTCCTGCAATGGGTCGAGACGCTGCCGCCCGATGCCGAGCCGCTGTTCCTGATCTCGGGCGGCGCCTCGAGCCTCGTCGAGGTACTGCGCGAGGGGCTCAACCTCGCCGACCTCGAAGCCTTCACCACGCGTGAGCTCGCCGCGGGCACGGCCATCGCCGCGCTCAACGCCCAGCGCATGGCGCTCTCGCGCATCAAGGGCGGGCGGCTCACCGCGCGGCTCGCCGGGCGCAGCGCCCGCGCGCTCTACGTCTCGGACGTGCCGGGTGACGATCCGGCGCTCATCGGCTCGGGTCTCCTCGGTCCGGCGAGCGAGGGCCCGGACCGCGTCACGCGCACCGTCATCGCCTCGATCGAGCAGGCGCTCTCGGGCGCAGCCGCGGCGGCGCGCGCTCTCGGGCTCGAGGTGCACACCGGCGGGCGGCGTTTCGACGAGGATGCGGTGCGGCTCGCGGCGCGTTGCGCGCACGAGCTGTGCCTGTCGGCGAGCGCCGTATGCCTGTGGGGCGGGGAATCGACGCTGCAGCTGCCGCCGCACGCGGGCCGGGGAGGGCGCAATCAGCACCTGGCGCTCGCGGCCGCCCGCCTCATCGCCGGACAGGCCGATCTCATGCTGCTCGCGGCCGGCACCGACGGCACCGACGGGGTCACCGAGGATGCCGGTGCGCTGGTCGATGCGGAGAGCTGTGCGCGGGTCGCGCTCGCCGGCATGGATGTCGACCGCTGCCTCGCGACGGCCGATTCCGCCGCGGCGCTCGCGGCCAGCGGCGACCTGGTGCATACCGGCCCCACCGGGACCAACGTCGGGGACGTGGTGATCGGGCTCAGGTTGAGCGCCGCGGCCGCCGCCCGGCTGCCCGGCGCCGCGCGTGGCGGGGCGCGGTCGCGCATGCTCTAATCGCGCCCCCATGCGGGTGCTGTTGATCGAGGAGGATGGGCGCCGCTGCGCGCAGGTGCGCGCGCGCCTCACGGCATGGCGCCCGCACGCGCGCCTCACCGTCCACAGCCCGGTGTCACAGGGGGCGCTTGCGCCGGAGTTCCTGGCGCAGGGTTACGATGCGGTGCTGCTCGCGGAGGAGTGGCCGGGTGGCCGCGGCCTCAGCTGGGCGCGCGAGCTTGCCGGGCGCGCCGGTTTCGCTCCCATCGTGCTGCTGCGCAACGGCGCCGATAGCGCGGCGGCAGGCGATGCGGCGGCGCTGGGCGCCTGGTCGGTGAGCCGCGAGGAGCTCGAAGGCGATGAGTTCCAGCGGGTGCTCACGGCCGCCGAGCAGCGCGCGGCGCACGCGCGCGCGCTGTGGCGCTCGAGCCAAGCCGGTCGCGAGGCGCAGCGCTTCGGCGATGCTTTCGTCCGCGGCTACCGGCGCATCCGCCGCCTCGCCGCCGGCCGCCTCACCGATCTTTACGTCGGTGAGAGCGAGAGCGCCGGCACCCTGGTGGCGCTCAAGGTAGCGCGCGACCGGCACGAGCACGAACCGACCGACATCTTCGGGCGCTTCCTGCAGGAGTACGAGATCGCGCAGCGGATCGCCGCGCCGGGCGTGGTGCGCCTCTACGACCTCGGGGTGAGCGACGAGCATGCGTGGCTCGTCATGGAATATTTCCCGATGGGGGATCTGCGGCGGCGCATGCGCGCCACGGCGCTGAGCGCGCGCGCGGCGCTGCTGATCGCGATCGAGGTGGCGCGCGCGCTCGAGAGCGTACACGCCGCCGGCGTGCTGCACCGGGACTTGAAGCCCGGCAACGTCATGCTGCGTACCGACGGCAGCATTGCGCTCATCGACTTCGGCCTCTCCAAGGACACGGCGCTCGCGCAGGATGCGACCGACAGCGGCGTCATCTTCGGCACGCCGCACTACATGAGCCCGGAGCAGGGTCACGCCGAGGCGATCGATGCGCGCAGCGACCTCTACAGTCTCGGCGTGATGCTCTACGAGATGCTCACCCGCGAGAAGCCGTTCCGTGCCGACAACCCCATGGCGATCGTCTACAAGCACCGCAAGGAGCCGGTGCCGCGCCTGCCGGCGCGCTGCGCGGCGCTGCAGCCACTCATCGAGCGGTTGCTCGCCAAGTCCCCCGCCGAGCGCTATGGGTCCGCGGCCGAGGCGGCCCAGGCGCTGACGCGTGCACTCGGGCAGTGGCTGCGCATCGAGGGCCGCCCATGAACACGATCCTGCGCGCCGCAACGCCGCAGGCCTGGGTCGAAGCGGCGGTGGCGCGCGTACCGGAACTGCTGGTCGATCATGCCAACTGTGAGAAGAAGGCGGCCTCCAGCGCCATGGCGCTGATGTTCGCCTACCCCGAGGACCGCCCGCTCGCGCTCGCGTTGTCGCGCCTGGCCCGCGAGGAGCTGCGTCATTTCGAGCAGGTGTCGCGGGTGATGCGCGAGCTCGACGTGCCGCTGGTGCGCCAGCGCCCCGGCCGCTATGCGCAGCAGCTGCGCCGGGCGCTGCGTACCACCCATCCGGCGCGCAAGCTCGACCAGCTGCTCGCCGCGGCGCTCATCGAGGCGCGCTCGGCCGAGCGCTTCACGCTGCTCGCGCCGCGCCTCAGCGCGCCGCTCGCGGCTCTATACGCCGCGCTCGCCACCGCCGAGGCACGTCACTTCGAGCTGTACGTGGATTTCGCGCGCGCCAGCGCGCCGCAGGAGTGGCAGGAGCGGCTCGGCGAGCTCGCCACGCGCGAGGCCGAGCTCGCGACGCAGCCCGACACCGAGCTGCGTTTTCACTCGGGCCCGCTCGCGTCGCACTAACATTTACTTACAAGCCGGCCGGCACGAATTTCGCTGCCGGGTGTCTGTTGGCCCGGTATCCTCCGCTTCCAACACCGGGCCTGCACTGCAATGAACGACCGTCCCCACCTGCTGATCGTCGACGATGACCGCGAGATCCGTGGCCTGCTGGCGCAGTACCTCGAGAAGCACGAGTTCCGCACCACCGCGGTCCCGGACGGCAAGGAAATGCGCCGGGTGCTCGAGCGCTCGCACGTCGACCTGCTGGTGCTCGACGTAATGCTGCCCGGCGAAGACGGCCTGTCGCTGTGCCGCGAGCTGCGCGGCCGTTCGCACCTGCCCATCATCATGCTCACGGCGCGCGGTGAGGACGTCGACCGCATCGTCGGCCTCGAGCTCGGCGCCGACGACTATGTCGCGAAGCCCTTCAATCCGCGCGAGCTCCTCGGGCGGATCAAGGCGGTGCTGCGCCGTTCAGCGCACGCCCCGCGCGATCCGAGCCCCGAGACGGTGCGCTCCTTCCAGTTCGGCGGCTGGCGGCTCGATACCATCACGCGCACCCTGACGGACGCGGCTGGCAAGGACGTGGCCCTGAGCGGCGCGGAGTACCGGCTGCTCGCCGTGCTGCTCGCCGCCGGCAACCGCGTGCTGACGCGGGCGCAGCTCACGGAGCTCCTGCGCGGCCGCGACGCCGATCCCTTCGACCGCAGCATCGACGTGCGCATCAGCCGGCTGCGCCAGATCCTCGGCGACGACGCCCGCGCGCCGCAGATCATCAAGACCGTCTATGGCGAGGGCTATGTCGTCGGCGTCAGCGTCGAGAGCCAGTGAGCCGGGCAAACCGCGGTCGCGCCTGAGGCTCTGGCCGCAATCGCTGTTCGGGCGGCTGCTGGCCGCCTCGGTGCTGGCCGTGCTGCTGGCGCAGGCCACCGGCCTGGTGCTCATCGCCCAGGAGCGCGAGCACTTCGTCCTGCAGAGCAGCGTACGCGAATGGACACGGCGCATCGCCGAGACCACCCTGATGCTCGAGCCGCTCGGCGCCACCGAGCGCGCCGCGGCGATCGAGCAGCTCTCGGCGCCACTCGGCTCGCGCCATTTTCATCCCCCGCCGCCGCCCGATGGGCCGCCGCGCGCGCCGCGCGGCCCGATGGATCCGCCGCGCGCCTTCGTGCGCGCACCGCTCCTCACGGACTTCGAGCAGAGCCTGAAGGAGCAGCTGCTGGCCGCTCTCGGCACCGGCTTTGAGGTCACTGTCGGACGCACGGTCGATCCGCCGCGTCCGGCGATCCCGCTGCCGGTGCCGTTCTACGAGGCACACGAGCTCGCCGCGCGCCAGAATAGCGCGCAGCGTTACGACGTGACGGTGCGCTTCCCCGACGGCGACACCGCGGTGTACCGCATCCTGCGTGTGCCGGGCGGGGCGCTCCTGCCGCGCAACCTCGTGGTCAACCTCCTGCTGTTGCTCGCGATCCTGGTGATTACGCTGTACGCGGTGGCGCGCAACATCACCCGCCCGCTCTCGGCCCTGGCGCGCGCCGCCGACAGCGTCGGGCGCGAGGCGCGGCCGCCGCGGCTCCCGGAGCGCGGCGCGCGCGAGCTGCGCCGTGCGGCACGCGCTTTCAACACCATGCAGGACCGGCTGTACCGCTACCTCGATAGCCGCAGCCGCGTGCTGGCGGCGATGTCGCACGACCTCAAGACGCCGCTCACCCGGCTGCGATTGCAGGTCGAGACCATCGACGATCCCGCGCTGCAGGAGCGCATGGTCAAGGAGCTCTCCGAGATGGAGGGCATGGTGCGCGAGGCGCTCGCGCTGTTCCGGGGTCTCGATGACGGCGAGGCGGCGGTGCCGCTCGATGTCAACGCGCTGCTGGCGGCGCTCGCCGCGCAGTTCGCCGAATCGGGGGCGGCGGTCGCCATGAGTGGCCGCGCGCTTGCGCCCTTCACCGGCAAGGCGCAGGCGCTCAAGCGCTGTCTCACCAACCTCGTGAGCAACGCCGTCAAATTCGGCGGCCGTGCGACGCTGCACGTCGAGGACGACGGCGAGCTCGTGATCCGGGTGCGCGATGAGGGCCCGGGAATACCGCCGGCGGAGCTCGAGCGGGTGTTCGAACCGTTTTATCGGCTCGAATCGTCACGCAACCGCGATAGCGGCGGCACGGGCCTGGGTCTCGCCATCGCGCGCGACGTCGCCCAGGCGCACGGTGGCACGCTCACCCTCCGGAACCGGCCCGAGGGCGGGCTCGAGGCCGTGCTGGTGCTGCCACGGCGCTGAGCCAGGCGCGGCGTGCAGTGTGACCGGATCGTGTTTTTCGGCCCGCCTTGACACTGCCTCACACTTGCTCACGGCGCTGCGCGCCGCTGCGGCTAGGCTGGATGCGCGGGTGTTCTTGAAGTTTACGGACCCGCACCAGGAGATCGTTCATGAAAGCGTTGATGAAGGCTTCGGTGGTGGTACTTGCCGCGTTGTGGGGGGGCATCGCTCTGGCTCAGAACCCCGGCACCAGTGGCCGTGCGAGTCACATGGATGATCTCGCCGTGCTGCTCGATCTCACCGACACCCAGAAGGGGCAGGTGCAGACGATCCTGCAGGGCGAGCACGCGCAGATGAAGGCGCTGTTCGAGCAGGCGAAAGCCGCCGGCGGCAAGCCCGACTTCCAGGCGATGCACGCCGCGCATCAGCAGATCGCCCAGGACACGCTGACGAAGCTGTCCACGGTGCTCTCGCCGACGCAGGTGAAGAAGTTCCAGACGCTGCAGCAGATGCACCATGGGTTCGGCCACCGCGGCGGCCCGGGCGGTCCGCCGCCGCCGGCCGCGGCGCCCAGCCAGAACTGAAGCGCGAAAATCAGCTGCGCGGGCTGACCGGCGGTACCCCCTGCCGCGGCAGCTCGCGCAGCCGATACTCACCCCGCTCGCAGCTCAGATAGCTTCCCTGCTCGTACCACGCGCCCAGCACGATGCGCTGGGCCGTGCTGCCGTCGATCACCGTGTCGTGCACGCCCGGACGGTGGGTGTGGCCGTGAATCATGCGGCGTACCGCGCCGGCGCGGAACGCGGCGGCCACCGCCGCGGCGTTCACATCCATGATGGTGGGCACGGTGCGCGCGATATGCGCCCGGCTGCCGGCGCGCACCTCATCCGCCAGGGCTTCGCGAGCGCTGAGCGGCAGTTCGAGGAAACGTCGCTGCCACTCGGGCCTGCGCACCATGCTGCGCAGCTCCTGGTAGGCGTGATCGTCGGTGCACAGCGCGTCGCCGTGCGTGAGCAGCACCGGCTCGCCGTCGAGCTCGGCGACTACCGGGTCGGGCAGCAGGCGGCAGCCGCTGCGCGCGGCGAACCCCGGCCCGAGAAGGAAATCACGGTTGCCGTGCATCACGAAACAGGGCACGCCGCTCATGGTGAGCGCCTTCAGTCCCGCACAGACGCGCATGCCGACGGGGCTGCGGTCGTCATCGCCCACCCAGCTCTCGAAGAGGTCGCCGAGGATGTAGAGCGCCGCCCCGCCCGCCGCGACCTCTGCGAGGAATTGCAGGAACTGTTCGAGCGCCGGGCCGGACTCCTCGCCCAGGTGCACATCCGAGACGAACAGTTGCCTCACGGACGGGTGCGCGTGCCGCGGCGCTACTTCGGGGAGAGGATCTTCTGCGGCTCGGCCGGATTCACCGGTGCGGCTGCCGGGGCCGCCGCGGTCGGCGCCACGATGGTCATGCTCTCGATGATCACGGGCTTGAGCGGCGCGTCCTGCTTGAACTGGCCGACAGCCCCGGTCGGCGTCTCGCCGATCTTGTCGATGACGTCCATCCCCTGCACCACGCGGCCGAATACCGCGTAGCCCCAGCGGGTCGGCACCGGGTCGAGATCCGGGTTGTCGACCAGGTTCACGTAGAACTCGGCGTTGCCCGAATGGGGCGCCGTGGTGCGGGCGAGTCCCACCGTGCCGCGCTTGTTCTGCAGGCCGTTGCCGGACTCGTTGACGACGCTCTCGTGGGCCGGCTTCAGGTTCATGGTGGCCGCGTCGTGGCCACCGCCCTGGATGACGAAGTTCGGCACCACGCGGTGGATCAGCGTGTTGGTGTAAAAGCCCTCTTTCACGTAGCGCAGGAAGTTCGGAGCGGTGAGCGGCGCGCGCTCGGGTCGCACCTCGATGACGAAGTCGCCCATGTTGGTCACCACCTTCACCTGGGTGGTCTGCTCTTCGGCGCGGGCGCTGGCCGCGAATGCGAGGGCGAGCAGCAGGGCGGAAATCGCAAACGGGGCGCGGGGCGTGGGCATCGATCCTCCGGGGCAAAAGGTGCGCGCGGCGCTCTGCTGCCGGCACGGCAGGCGATTCTAAGCCGCGGCGCGAGTGAGCGACAGCGGCGCGCGGCTGCCGGTAACATGGCGCCAATGAGCCCGACGCCGGTCACCCGCTTCGCTCCGAGCCCCACCGGCGAGCTGCACCTGGGGAATGCGCGCACCGCGCTCTTCAACCTGCTGCTCGCGCGGCACGGCGGCGGGCGCTTCATCGTGCGCATCGAGGACACCGATGCCGAGCGCAGTCTCGAGGCGCACACGCGCGCGCTGCTCGCCGACCTCGAGTGGCTCGGCATCGAGTGGGACGCCGGCCCCGGCCGCGAGGACGCGCTCGGACCCTATCGCCAGTCGCAGCGCGCCGCGCTCTACGACCGCCATTTCGCGCAGCTCGAGGAGCGCGGTGCGGTCTACCCGTGCTTCTGCACGCCGCTCGAGCTCGAGCTCGCCCGGCGGGCACAGCGCGCCGCCGGCCGCCCGCCGCGCTACGGCGGCACCTGCCGCGAGCTCCCGGCCGCGGAGCGCGCCGCGCGCGCCGCCGCGGGGGCGCCCGCGACGCTGCGTTTTCGCGTGCCGCCCGGCGAGCGCGTCGAGTTCACGGACCTGGTGCATGGGTCCCAGAGCTTCGCCACGGATGACATCGGCGACTTCGTGGTGCGGCGCGCCGACGGCTCCGCGGCGTTTTTCTTCTCGAACGCCGTGGACGATGCCGCCATGGGCGTGACGCTGGCGCTGCGCGGCGAGGATCACCTCGCCAATACGCCGCGGCAGCTGCTGGTGTTGCGCGCCCTCGGCCTCGAGCCTCCCGGCTACGGTCACGTGGCGCTGCTCGTCGGCGCCGACGGCGCGCCGCTCTCCAAGCGCCACGGCGCGACCAGCGTGCGCGAGTACCGCGAGCGCGGCTATCAGCCGCGTGCGCTGCTGAATCACCTGTACCGGCTCGGACACTCGACGCCGCTGCAGGGTCTGCTGTCGTCCGAGGAAATGGCGCGCGGCTTCGACGTGCGGCATCTGGGACGTGCCCCGGCGCGCTTCGACGAGCAGCAGCTCACCGTGTGGCAGAAGGACTGCGTGCACCACCTCGATCCCGAGGCGGCGCGGCGTTGGCTGAGCGACGTGCTGCCGGGCGGGCTCGAGGAGCGCGCCGTGCGCGCCTTCGTGGCGGCGGTGCTGCCGAATCTGGTGCTGCCGTCCGATGCCGCGCCGTGGGTGGAGGTCGTGTTCGGCGGGCCGCCGCCGCTGGAAGAGGGGGGCGAGGCGGTGGTGCGTGGCGCGGGACCGAAGTACTTCGCCGCGGCCGCGGCCGCGGCCGCCGAGCGGGGCGACGATCTCGCAGCGATTGCCGCCGCGGCGCGCGCCGCGAGCGGGTTCCAGGGCAAGCAGCTCTACATGCCGCTGCGCCTGGCACTCACCGGGCGCGCGCACGGACCGGAGCTGGCCCCGCTGCTGAAGGCGATGCCCGCCGGCAAGGCGCGCGAGCGGCTGGTGCGCTTCGCATGATCCGCATCCACGACTCGCTCTCGGGCGAGAAGCGCGAGCTGGTACCGATCATGCCGGGCGCGCTGCGCATGTACGTGTGCGGACTCACGGTCTACGACTACGTGCACATCGGGCACGCGCGCATGCTGACGGTGTTCGACGTCGTGAGCCGCACTCTGCGCCAGCGCGGCTACCGCCTCACCTACGTGCGCAACATCACCGACATCGATGACAAGATCATCCGCCGCGCCGCCGAGAACGGCGAGAGCATCGGGGCGCTCACGGAGCGCTTCATCGCCGCCATGCACGCGGATTGCGCGCAGCTCGGCATCCTGCCGCCGGACTTCGAGCCGCGCGCCACGCAGTACCTGCCGCAGATCATCAGTATGGTGGCGGAGCTGATCGCGCGCGGCTACGCCTACGTCGCCGCCGACGGCGACGTGCTCTACTCGGTGACGAGCTTCGCGCCCTATGGGCAGCTCTCGGGCAAGCGCCTCGCGGACCTGCGCGCCGGGGCGCGCGTCGAGGTGGACGAGGCCAAGCGCGACCCGCTCGATTTCGTGCTGTGGAAGGGCGCCAAGCCCGGCGAGCCGTGGTGGGATTCGCCGTGGGGCCGCGGCCGCCCCGGCTGGCACATCGAGTGCTCGGCCATGTCGACCGCGCTCCTCGGCACGCACTTCGACATCCACGGCGGCGGCCTCGACCTCAAGTTCCCGCACCACGAGAACGAGATCGCGCAGTCGTGCGCGGCGACCGGGGACGAGTTCGTCAACCTGTGGATGCACAACGGCTTCGTCAACGTCGACGACGAGAAGATGTCGAAATCGCTCGGCAACTTCTTCACGCTGCGCGAAGTGCTGAAGACGCTGCGCCATCCGGAGGTGCTGCGCTTCTTTTTCCTCTCGAGCCACTACCGCGGGCCGATCAATTACTCGCTCGAGCAGCTCGAGCAGTCGGACGCGGCGCTGACGCGCATCTACACGGCGCTGCGCGGGCTCCCGCCGGCGGATGTGCGGCCGGGTGCAGCCAGCGCGCGCTTCACCGCGAGCATGGACGATGATTTCAATACGCCGGAGGCGCTCGCGGTGCTCCAGGGGCTGACCCGCGAGATCAACACGGCGCGCGCGACGGGGGATACGGCGCGCGCCGCCACCCTCGGCGCGGAGCTGCGTGCTCTCGGGGGCTCGCTCGGACTCCTCGAAGTGCCGGCGGAGGAGTGGTTCAGGCTCGCCCGTGCCGGCAGCATCGACGACGCCGAGGTCGAGCGGCGCATCGCGGCGCGCACCGCGGCGCGCTCGCGCAAGGATTGGGCCGAGTCCGACCGCATCCGCGACGAGCTGGCGGCGCTGGGCGTGATCCTCGAGGACAAGGGCGGCGCGACCAGCTGGCGGCGCGCTTAAGAGCGCGCCGCGTGGGCCCCCGGCGGCGTGACGGCAGCGGCTATGTCCTCAACCCGACCCTCCGCCGGGCCTCGCGGGCGTGCGGCTGACAGCCGGGGTAGGGTACGATGAGCGCCGCAACGGCTCGGGGCATGGCGCAGTCTGGTAGCGCATCTGCTTTGGGAGCAGAGGGTCGGGGGTTCAAATCCCTCTGCCCCGACCAAATCCGCAAACTCTGTCCTTAGCGCGACGTCGCGCCGAGCTCGTGTGCGAGCACCCTGCACAGCTGCTCGAGGTCGTGCACGCGCTGCGCCGCCTTGCGCAGTGCCCGCACATCCGTGACCGCGGCCCCGTAGAGGCGCCGGTACTCCAGTTGCGCGGCCTGCAGCGCTTCGAGTGTGGCACGCGCGCGCGCCGCGAGCGTGCGGCTCGCAGCCCGGCTGAGCGCCGCGCGCCAGCGTCCGGTGGTGGTCGTCTGTGGCATCCAGCCAATTTTCCACCGCCTCTGTGACAACTCCGGGTCAGTTGCTGCGCCTGGTTTGCCCTGGCAATTGAAGGCGCGGCAGTCTAAGCCTTGACAATCACAGCCTAGGCAAGTAGATTTGCGACCTGAACCCACCGGGTGGGGATCCCCCTCCCCCTAACGACAGATTTCAGGAGCGGCGATCTTGGGCGACATTTACGACAGCACGAACTACCACCCGCGCAAGTCGATCGGCTCGCTGCTGGGGCGCATCAAGGTGGCGATGATGGCGGCGCTCGACGAGGAGCTCGCCGCCGACCGGCGTCTGGCGCCGCTCGAGTTGAGCGCAGCCCAGTTCAGCGTCATCGCGTCGCTGGCGGGCGAGGAGCGCAAGTCCGCTTCCGACCTGTGCAGGGGAATCTCGTACGACGCGGGGGCTATGACCCGCATGATCGATCGCCTCGAGGCCAAGGGCCTGATCCACCGCAACCGCAGCCCGGAGGATCGCCGGCTGGTGTATCTCGAGCTGACCGATGAGGGCCGCGCGGCCTATCCGCGCATGCGCGAGCTCGCACTCGAGGTCGCGAACCGCTTTCTGCGCGGTTTCACCAAAGCGGAAGCGCGGCAGCTCGAGACCCTGCTGAACCGCATGCTGGACAACGCCCAGGCGGGCGAGGCCCGCGCCAGCGCCTGAGGCGTCGATCGATTGGGATTTTCATCAAGGATCGCCATGAGTACCGAGACCACAAGGACCCCCGTTTCCCGCCGCTGGCGGCTGCTCGCCGGCGTCGGCGGCGCGGTGCTCGCCGTTGCGCTGGTTTACGGCCTCTACTGGGCGCAGGTGCTGCGCTATCACCAGACGACCGACGACGCCTATGTGAGCGGCAATGTCGTTGAGATCACGCCGCAGATCTCGGGCACGGTAGTCGCGATCGGGGCCGACGACACCCAGTTCGTGAAGGCCGGTCAGTCGCTGGTGCGGCTCGATCGCGCCGACGCCAAGGTGGCGCTCGATCAGGCCGATGCGCAGCTCGCGCGCACGGTGCGCGACGTGCGCACGCTGTTCGCCACCAGCTCGCAGCTCGCGGCCGCGGTCGAGGTGAAGCAGACCGAGCTCGCGCGCGCGCAGAACGACCTCGAGCGGCGCGCGCGCCTCGGCACCTCAGGTGCCGTGTCGGGTGAAGAGCTGCAGCATGCACGCGATGCGGTGCGCTCCGCCCAGGCCGACCTCGCCGCCGCGCGGCAGCAGCTCGCCGGCAACCGTGCGCGCGTCGATGGCACGACCCTCCAGGACCACCCCGAGGTGCGCGATGCCGCCGCGGCGGTACGCAACGCCTACCTCGCCTGGACGCGTACCGACCTGCCGGCGCCGGTATCGGGCTTCATCGCCCGCCGCAACGTGCAGCTCGGTCAGCGCGTAGCCCCCGGCACGCCGCTCATGGCGGTCGTGCCGCTCGACCAGGTGTGGGTCGATGCCAACTTCAAGGAGCCGCAGCTCGCGCGCATGCGTGTCGGGCAGCCGGTGACGCTGAGCGCCGACCTCTACGGCGGGCACTTGATGTTCCACGGCCACGTGGCGGGCTTCGGCGCCGGCACCGGCTCGGCCTTCGCGCTGCTCCCGGCGCAGAACGCCACCGGTAACTGGATCAAGATCGTGCAACGCGTCCCGGTGCGCGTAGCGCTCGACCCGGCCGAGGTCGCGGCTCATCCGCTGCAGATCGGGCTGTCCATGCGTGCCGACGTCGACGTGCGCGATGGGAGCGGTGCGCGGCTGTCGCAGCTCGCGAGCACCGCCACGGGCTGGTCGACGGACGTGTTCGGCACGGGCGGTGCGCTTGCCGATGCCCGCGTCGCGGCCATCATCAGCGCCAACGAGGCGGCCCCGGTGCGCGCGGCGGCGAGTGCCGCCGGCAGCGTGCCCTCTGCCGGGCTGCTCGCCAACGCGCGTCTGCGGCGTCCGCGCTGAAGCGACTTCGGACCCATGACCCGGGGACGCCATGGCTGGTGAAATCGCCGCGAATCCGAGCGCCGGTGCGGCTCCCGCGCCGGCGCGCATGAGCGCGGAGCTGCCGCCGCTCACCGGCACGCAGCTCGCTCTGGGCACCGTGGCGCTCTCGCTCGCCACGTTCATGAACGTGCTCGATACCTCGATCGCCAACGTGTCGATTCCGGCGATCTCGGGTGACCTCGGCGTCTCGCCCGACCAGGGCACCTGGGTGATCACTTCCTTCGGCGTCGCCAACGCCATCTCGCTGCCGCTCACCGGCTGGCTGACGCGCCGTTTCGGGCAGGTGCGGCTCTTCATGAGCTCGGTGGTGCTGTTCGTGATCGCCTCGTTCCTGTGCGGGCTCGCGCCGAGCATCTCGGCACTGATCGTGTTCCGGGTGCTGCAGGGCGCGGTCGCCGGTCCGATGATCCCGCTGTCGCAGTCGCTGCTGCTCGCGAGCTATCCGAAGAGCCGCGCCGGCACGGCGCTCGCCATGTGGGCGATGACGACGCTCGTGGCACCGGTGGCAGGTCCGCTGCTCGGCGGCTGGATCACCGACAACATCTCCTGGCCGTGGATCTTCTACATCAACATCCCGGTCGGCATCGCCGCGACGGTCGTCACCTGGGGCATCTACCACAAGCGCGAGACGCCGACCGCCAGGGTGCCGGTCGACAAGGTGGGCCTCGGGCTCCTGGTGGTGTGGGTCGGTGCCATGCAGGTGCTGCTCGACAAGGGCAAGGATCTCGACTGGTTCAATTCCTGGCAGATCGTGACGCTCGCGTGCGTCGCGGTGGTGGCGTTCGCGATATTCCTCGTGTGGGAGCTCACCGAGGAGCACCCGGTCGTCGACCTGCACCTCTTCGGCCGCCGCAACTTCTGGGTGAGCACGCTGGCGCTGCTGTGCGCCTATGGCCTGTTCTTCGGCAACGTGGTGTTGCTGCCGCTGTGGCTGCAGCAGTACATGGGTTACACGGCGACGCTCGCCGGACTCGTGCTGGCGCCGGTGGGGATCCTGGCGATGGTGTTCACGCCCTTCGTGGGCCGTTACGGCAACCGCATCGATCCGCGCATCCTGGTGACCATCTCGTTCGCGATATTCGCGCTGGTGCTGTTCATGCGCGCGCGCTTCAACACGGATGCCACGCTCGTTACACTGCTCATCCCGACCCTGATCCAGGGCGCGGCGATGGCCGCCTTCTTCATTCCGCTCATGTCGATGACGCTCTCGGGCCTGCCGCCCGAGCGCATTCCCGCGGCCTCGGGGCTCTCGAACTTCGCGCGCATCACGGCGGGCTCGTTCGGCACCTCGATCACGACCACGCTATGGGACCGGCGTGCGACGCTGCACCACGCGCAGCTGGTCGAGCACTTGACGCCCGGCGATCCGGCGGCAGCGCAGACCTTAGCCAACCTGCACGCGAGCGGCCTCGGCAACCAGCAGAGTTACGAGTTGCTCAACCGCCTGGTCGACGCCCAGGCGTTCATGCTGTCCGCCGACGACATCTTCTACGTATCGGGAATCATCTTCATCGCCCTGATCGGGCTCGTGTGGCTCGCGCGGCCGCAGCGCGGCCCGGAAGGCGGCGCCGCCGCCTCGGGCGCGCACTAGCCCACCCGGAGAGTTGCCGGCTAGCGCGCCGCGCGCAAGAGCTTTGCCGGCACCAGCCACTCCAGGCGCGCGCCGCCCGGGCGCGCCGCGCCCGCGAAGTGGAGCAGCGCTGCGCCCATTTTCCTGAACCTGAAGGCTCCGGTACCTGCGTCTCCAGGAAGCGCCACGGCGAGCAGCCGGCTCAAGCCCGGCTCGTGTCCGACGAGCGCCACGCGCGCCTCGGGCAAGCGGCGCAGCGCCGCGAGCAGTGCCTCGGGGGCTGCGCCCGGGGCGAGCTCGGCGCACTCGCGGCTCGAAGGCCAGCCGGCGACCTCGCTGAGGATCGCGGCGGTCTGCTGAGCGCGTACCAGCGGGCTCGCCAGCACGCGCGTGGGCGCGCGCACCAGCTGCTTGATGCCGGCGGCGGCTTTAGCCGCGCGCGCCACGCCTTTCGGGGACAGGGGTCGATCGGCGTCGTCCGGCCAGCGGCGCGTGTTGCGCTCGACGGCGATGGCGTGGCGGACGATCAGCAGCTCCATGCGCCGACGGGTCCGCGCGTTGGGCGCTCAGAGCGGGCGGGCTTCGGGGGCGCTGGCGCCGTTGGCGAGGATGGCGGCCGGCGCAGAGGAGGAATCGAAATCCCCGAGCCGCGCGCGCAGCGCCTTCCAGCGGCGCCCGCGCACCTTGCGCCAGGACCTGGTCACCGTGGCGCGCGTCGCGCAGGTGAGGCGGGCGTGGTGCTCGGCGAGTTTTCCCATGAGAAAAAGGGTTGGCGGCGGCAGCGCGCAGGCCGGGTCGGCTGCGAGCGCGCCGAGATGAGTGCGGGCCATGTAGGCGTCCTGATGCGCGCCGAGCTTGTCCTGCATGCGGCGCAGAGCCTTCAGCATCTCATCGGCAGGTTTCCCATACATGAACGCGCCCGACTCGAGCGCGTAGCGCAGCTGCTTCGCGCGCCGCCGCACCTTGTGATAGTCGTCCATCGAGGAATCGGCCTGCAGTCGGCGCACCGCCTTGCGCAAGCGGCGGAAGCGCCGGCGCACGCGCGACGGCATGACGGCGGCGACCGTCACCGTGTCGCTCCCGGCGTCTTCCGGGGGCGCCTCGGCCGCCGCGGTCCAAACCTGCAGCCAGCGGCGCGTCGCCTCGGAATCGAGCGCGCGCAGCATGCGCACGCGCGAGCGCGCGCGCTCGTGCGTCAGGCGCTCATTCAGAGGCTCGAGCGCCAGGCGCTCCGTCTCCGGTAGCGTCTCGCGATAGGCCTTGAGGCCCTCGAGCTGCACGTCGAGATCGCGCGTCGCACCGAGCGAGCGCAGTAGCGCCTTGGCTGTCTTGCGGGCGCGCAGGAGTGGCGCGGGCAGGTACTGCTTGAAGAGGCTGAGCGTGGCGTCGAGGCGGCGCGCCGTGACCCGCAGCTGGTGCAGCTCCTCCGGATCGTTCCCTAATCGGGTCCCCGGCTCGTGCACCCGCCACACCGCCAGGAGCCGGCGCACCTCGGCGAGCGCCGCCTCGCCGACCTCGGCGGATCCATCCTGGCTCGGTGGCGGGGGAGGCGCGGCCGCGGAGACTGCAGCCTGCGCTTCGTCCGTGCCGCGATCGGCGGCGGACTCACGCCCGATGGAGACGACCTTCATCGATGACCCGGGATTTCAAGGGAAGAGCCTCAGTGTAACAAAGGCCGCGCCGCAGCAGGTCCCGGGGCCGCGCCGGAAGGCCTTGCCTGAGGGCGGCCTGGGGCGGAAATTGACGCTCCGGAAGCCACTTACGTATGATTCGCGCCCCCGTGCGGTCGGGGCCGGCTAGGGGGCGCTTTGCAGCCGTGCCCGTAGCTCAGGCGGATAGAGCATCGGCCTTCTAAGCCGAGGGTCGCAGGTTCGAGTCCTGCCGGGCACGCCAGACCGCCGCCGGGGTTGTGGACGGTGGACGTAGCTCAGTTGGTAGAGCCCCGGGTTGTGATCCCGGTTGTCGCGGGTTCGAGTCCCGTCGTCCACCCCAGATTCGGTGGCGCAGCCGGCAAGAGCGACGCCTTTTGCCGGCGGCCGACGAAGTGATGCGATTGGCGGGCGCAGCGGGCAAAAGCCTTCGCGGTGCGCAGCGGGCAAAAGCCACGCCTTTTGCCCGCGGTCGACGAAGTGACGTCCGGCAAAATCGGCAAAGCCGATTTTGCCCAGTGAACAAGGGCCGTTAGCTCAGCTGGTAGAGCAGGAGACTCTTAATCTCTTGGTCGTAGGTTCGATCCCTACACGGCCCACCACCCCCGCGCGACGCGAAATCAAAGACTTAGTTGCCTCCACCCCAGGGCGCGGTTATTTGAATCGCCCATGCGCTCGCCGGGGGCCGGACCGCATCGGCTATACTGGCGAGTGCCCCGACGCGCGGCCAAAGCTACTGAAGGCCTAAGGCGAAAGTGGCGGAACTGGTAGACGCGCTGGATTTAGGATCCAGTGGGGAAACCCGTGAGAGTTCGAGTCTCTCCTTTCGCACCAGTCTCCTCCTGACCGCAGGTGATGGCCGCCGCCGCCGGGTTTTCACGTTCGTGCACTGGCTTTTGAGGATCGACGATGCAAGTTTCGGTTTCTGATACGGGGGGTCTCGGCAAGCGCCTCGAGGTCGCGGTTCCTGCCACCGAGGTCGCGAGCGAGGTCGCCGAGCGCCTCAAGCGCCTGTCGCGCACGGCACGCCTCAAGGGCTTCCGCCCGGGCAAGGCGCCGCTCGCGGTGATCACCAAGCAGTTCGGCGATCAGGTCCGCGCCGAGGTCGTGAGCGACCTGATGCGCAGCTCCTTCGCCCAGGCCGTGAATCAGCAGAATTTGAAGCCCGCCGGCGGCCCGCGCATCGAGCCGATCGCCGTGGGTCCGGAAACCGACCTCAAGTACGCCGCCACCTTCGAGGTGCTGCCCGAGGTGCGCGTGAATCCGCCGGACTCGATCGCCGTCGAGCGCCCGAAGGCCGAGGTGACCGAGGCGGACATCGACGCCATGATCGAGAACATGCGCGCGCAGCGCCCGGTGTTCACCGAGGTCGCGCGGGCCGCGCGCGACACCGATCGGGTCGTGATCGATTACCAGACGCGCCTCGAGGGCCAGCCGTTCGAGGGGAGCGACGCCACCGACGTGACCGTGCTCCTCGGCTCGCGCCAGTCGATGCCCGAGCTCGAGGAGGGCCTGAAGGGCGGGGCTGCCGGCGAGCAGCGCACCATCACCGCGGCGTTTCCGGCCAATCACCCGCATAAGCTCCTCGCGGGGCGCAGCGCCGAGCTGCACATCTCCATAAAGAGAGTGGAGGAGCGGTCTCTGCCGGCCGTCGACGAGCAGTTCTTCCGCGAGTACGGTATCGAGGAGGGCGGACTCGCCGAGATGCGTGCCGAGGTACGCAAGAGCATGGAGCGGGAGCTCACCGATCTGGTGCGCACGCGGGTGCGCACCCAGGTGCTCGAGGGGCTCTATCGGGACAATCCCATCGAGCTGCCGCGCGCCATGGTCGAGGAACAGGTGCAGCAGCTGCAGATCGAGGCCGCGCGGCGCTTAGGGGTGCGCGAGGCCTCACAGATTCCTGCGCGGGAGCCGTTTCTGGAGCCGGCGCGCAAGCGGGTCGCCCTCGGGCTCCTCATGGGGCACGTGGTGCAGACCCAGGGCTTGAAACTCGACCGGCAGCGCCTCAATCAACGGCTGGACGACCTGGTCGCGACGTACCCGAATCCCGAGGAGGCGCGGCGCGCCTACCAGCAGAACCCGGAGGCGATGCGCGCGATCGAGTCGGCGGTCCTCGAGGACCAGGTGGTGGACTGGGCACTCGCCGCCGCGCGCGTCACCGAGCGCCCCATGAGCTTCAAGGAACTGACCGGCTTTGGCCCCGGGGCACAAAGCGAGCAGCCCCTCGCACTGTCAAGCGAAGTGAGCAGTACATGAACGAACGCGGCCTGAACTTAGTCCCCATCGTCGTCGAGCAGACGGCACGCGGCGAGCGCGCCTACGACATCTACTCGCGCCTCCTCAAGGAACGACTGGTGTTCGTGGTCGGCCCGGTGGACGACTACATGGCGAACATCGTCGTGGCGCAGATGCTGTTCCTCGAGTCCGAGAATCCGGACAAGGACATCGCGCTCTACATCAACTCGCCGGGCGGCGTCGTGAGCTCGGGGCTCGCGATCTACGACACCATGCAGTTCATCAAGCCCGACGTCAGCACCATCTGCATCGGCCAGGCGGCCAGCATGGGCGCAGTGCTGCTCGCCGGCGGCGCCCACGGCAAGCGCTTCTGCCTGCCGCATGCGCGCATGATGATCCACCAGCCGCACGGCGGCACGCAGGGACAGGCGGTGGACATCGAGATCCAGGCGCGCGAGATCCTCGATCTGCGCGAGCGTCTGAACCTGATCCTCGCCAAACATACCGGCCAGACGGTCGAACGCATCAAGCAGGACACGGACCGCGACCATTTCATGGACTGGCAGGAATCGGTGAAATACGGGCTGATCGACAAGGTGCTCGAGAAGCGCGCCGAGCCCGGCTCCGGCGGCGCCGGCAAGGCGGGCTGAAGGCCTTGAAACCGCCCCGTCCGCGGAGCGCCAGTTTACAAAGTAGTGAAATCGGTCATACAAAAGCCGGCCGTACAGGCAGTTAGCGTGCGCCGCTGCTTTGCGTCGGATCGGCGCACCTGCTATAAGAAAATAGCAATATTCCTCCGGGAGCCAGGGTTTGGCGTGGGGCGCAGCCTGAATGAGGACCTTCGATGAGTGAAGACTCCCGCAACCGTCACGACGACGGGAAGCTGCTGTACTGCTCGTTCTGCGGGAAGAGCCAGCACGAAGTCCGTAAGCTGATCGCCGGCCCGTCGGTGTTCGTCTGCGACGAATGCGTCGAGCTCTGTAACGACATCATTCGCGAGGAGCTCGAGGACCGCGCCGAGCGGGCCCGCGACAAGCTCCCCAAGCCGCACGAGATCAAGAAGGTCCTCGACGAGTACGTGATCGGCCAGGAACGCGCCAAGAAGGTGCTTTCGGTCGCCGTCTACAACCACTACAAGCGGCTGCAGACCCGTACCGGCACCGCGCGCAAGGATGACGTCGAGATCGCCAAGAGCAACATCCTGCTCATCGGCCCGACCGGCTGCGGCAAGACGCTGCTCGCCGAGACGCTCGCCCGGCTCCTGAACGTGCCCTTCACCATCGCGGATGCGACCACGCTCACCGAAGCGGGCTACGTCGGCGAGGACGTCGAGAACATCATTCAGAAGCTCCTGCAGAAGTGCGACTACGACGTCGAGAAGGCGCAGACCGGCATCGTCTACATCGACGAGATCGACAAGATCTCGCGCAAATCCGACAACCCGTCGATCACCCGCGACGTGTCCGGCGAGGGCGTGCAGCAGGCGCTGCTCAAGCTCATCGAGGGCACGATCGCCTCGGTGCCGCCCCAGGGCGGGCGCAAGCACCCGCAGCAGGAGTTCCTGCAGGTCGACACCAGCAACATCCTCTTCATCTGCGGCGGTGCCTTCGCGGGCCTGGAGAAGATCATCCTGAACCGCACCCAGAGGAGCGGCATCGGTTTCACCTCCGAGGTGCGCGACGTCAATACGCGCCCCCACGGGAGCGATCTGTTCCACGACGTCGAGCCCGAGGATCTCATCAAGTACGGCCTGATCCCGGAGTTCGTCGGCCGTCTTCCGGTCGTGGCGACGCTCGATGAGCTCGATGAGGGCGCGCTGATCTCGATCCTCACGGAGCCGAAGAACGCGCTCACCAAGCAGTACCGGCGGCTCTTCGAGATGGAGGGCGCGGAGCTCGAGTTCCGCGACGAGGCGCTCAAGGCCGTGGCGCACCGTGCCATGCAGAGAAAGACCGGCGCCCGGGGCCTGCGCACCATCCTCGAGACCGTGCTGCTCGATACCATGTACGAGCTGCCCTCGATGCGCAACGTCTCGCGGATCGTGATCGATGAGACCGTGATCGACGGGCAGACCAAGCCCTACGTCGTCTACGGGGCGGACGAGAACCGCCTCGCGAGCGTCGACGAGCCGCGGCGCGCTTCGGGCTCGAACCACCACTGAAGATCCTCCCGGGGGACGGTGCCGGGCTCTTTAGCGCCGGCCCGTGAGCTGCGTCACCCTTGAAACGCGCGGGCGAGCGCCCATTTCCCGTTAGACTACGGTCATAACGGCCGGCGTGCCATCCGCCATCGAGGGCTAGAGCGTGTCCGAACCCATCACTCCCGCGACCCCGAACGCCGCCGTCATCGAGAACGTGCCGGTGCTGCCGCTGCGCGACGTCGTCGTCTACCCGCACATGGTGATTCCGCTCTTCGTGGGGCGGGAGAAGTCCATTCAGGCGCTCGACGTCGCCATGCGCACCGACAAGCGCATCATGCTGGTCGCGCAGAAGCAGGCCGACATCGACGACCCGAAGGCGGACGACCTGTACCGCATCGCGACCGTCGCCACGATCCTGCAGCTCCTGAAGCTCCCGGACGGCACCGTGAAGGTGCTGGTCGAGGGCGTCGATCGCGCGCGGATCGACAAGCTCCATGCCGGCGACTACTACGCCTCCGATGCGACGGTGCTGCCCGACGACGAGTCTTACGACGAGAAAGAGATGGACGTGATGGCACGTTCGGTCATCTCGCAGTTCGAGCAGTACGTGAAGCTCAACAAGAAAGTGCCGCCCGAGGTGCTCACGGCGCTCGCCGGCATCGAGCAGGCCGGACGCCTGGCGGACACCGTGGCGGCGCACATGTCCCTCAAGCTCGCCGAGAAGCAGAAGGTGCTCGAGATCCTCGACGTGAGGAAGCGCCTCGAGCACATCCTGGTCGCGATCGAGAGCGAGATGGACGTGCTGCAGATCGAGAAGCGCATCCGCGGGCGCGTCAAGGCGCAGATGGAGAAGAGCCAGCGCGAGTACTACCTCAACGAGCAGATGAAGGCGATCCAGAAAGAGCTCGGTGAGATGGACGAGGGCGGCAACGAGATCTCCGAGCTCGAGCAGAAGATCGCCAAGGCCGGTATGCCCAAGGAGGCGCGCGACAAGGCGAGCGGCGAGCTCAACAAGCTGAAGATGATGTCGCCGATGTCGGCCGAAGCCACCGTCGTGCGCAACTACATCGACTGGCTGGTCAAGGTTCCCTGGAAGAAGCGCACCCGCATCATCAAGGACATCGCCCGCGCCCAGAAGGTGCTGGACGAGGACCACTTCGGCCTCGAGAAGGTGAAGGAGCGCATCGTCGAGTACCTCGCCGTGCAGCAGCGGGTCGAGAAGCTCAAGGGGCCGATCCTGTGCCTGGTGGGACCTCCGGGCGTCGGCAAGACCTCACTCGGTCAGAGCATCGCGCGCTCCACCAACCGCAAGTTCGTGCGCATGTCGCTCGGCGGCGTGCGCGATGAGGCCGAGATCCGCGGCCACCGCCGCACCTATATCGGCTCGATGCCGGGCAAGATCGTGCAGAACATGTCCAAGGCCGGCGTGCACAACCCGCTGTTCCTGCTGGACGAAGTCGACAAGATGTCGATGGACTTCCGCGGCGATCCGTCCTCGGCGCTGCTCGAGGTGCTCGACCCCGAACAGAACTCGACCTTCAACGACCACTACCTCGAGGTCGATCTCGACCTCTCCGAGGTGATGTTCGTGTGCACCGCGAACAGCCTCAACATCCCGGCACCGCTCCTCGACCGCATGGAAGTCATCCGGCTCCCCGGTTACACCGAGGACGAGAAGATGAACATCGGGCGGCGCTACCTGGTGCCGAAGCAGATGAAGAACAACGGGCTCAAGCCCGAAGAGCTCAAGGTATCCGACTCGGCGCTGCTCGACATCGTGCGCTACTACACGCGCGAGGCGGGCGTGCGCAACCTCGAGCGCGAGATCGCCAAGATCGGTCGCAAGGCCGTCAAGCAGATGCTGCTGCACAAGAAGGAGCAGAAGTCGGTCGCGGTGACGCCGCGTAACCTCGACAAGTTCCTCGGCGTGAGGCGCTTCCGTTACGGCAAGGCCGAGGACATGAACCGCGTCGGCCAGGTCACCGGGCTCGCCTGGACCGAGGTCGGCGGCGAGCTGCTCACGATCGAGGCCGCGGTGGTTCCCGGCAAGGGCAAGCTTCAGCACACCGGCCAGCTCGGCGAGGTGATGCAGGAGTCGATCCAGGCGGCGATGACCGTCGTGCGCAGCCGCGCGCAGGTGCTCGGGCTCGACCCCGAGTTCTACCAGAAGCACGACACGCACCTGCACATTCCCGAGGGCGCGACCCCGAAGGACGGCCCGAGCGCCGGCATCGGCATGTGCACCGCGCTGGTCTCGGCGCTCACCCGCATCCCGGTGCGCTCGGATGTCGCCATGACCGGCGAGATCACGCTGCGCGGCGAGGTGCTGCCGATCGGCGGGCTCAAGGAGAAGCTGCTGGCGGCGCACCGAGGCGGCATCAAGACCGTGCTCATCCCGGATGAGAACGAGAAGGACCTGGTCGAGATTCCCGACAACATCAAGGGCAACCTCGAGATCAAGCCGGTGAAGTGGATCGACGAGGTGCTCGCGTTGGCGCTCACCAAGCAGCCGCTGCCGCAGCAGACCGCGGACGCGCCGGCGGCGGTTGCCGCCGAGGCCGGCGAGGACAAGCGCGGGCGGCGCAACGGCCGGCGCGTGAAGCCGGTAGTGCCGCCGGCGCATTGAGGCGCTGATCGCCCGCAGCGCTCGCGCGCCGGGGTCCCGTGGCCGGCCGGATGCACTCAGGCTGGCTTATCGGGCAGCAGCTCTTCGAGCGCGTAGAGCGTCTTCTGCGCAAAGCGCTCGAGCGGGTAATACTTTCCCAGGATAACGATCGCCTGGTCGTACGACCGGACGTCGAGGTGCCGCAGCAGGTAGCGCACATCCTCCTCGTCGTGGAATTCCGCGCCGATCCGCATCGCCAGGCATTTCATCGCGAGCAGGTACTGTGGCTCAGCGACCAGGACGCGCAAGTGGTCGAGCTCGAGAAAGGGCGCGAAGTCGCCTGCCGGACTCAAGTATCCCTTCACGGCGTGGCTGAGCCAGTCCGCCGCGAGGCCGCGCTTTGCCGCCGCGCGCGCGGCCGCGCTGCGTACCTGCGCAGCCGGGCGAAAGTAGGCGTCGACGTCCGCGGTGGAGGGTCGCGCGTCGTATGCCAGACACATGACGGCGCCGCCGACCAGGTACAGCTCGCCCTGCGTTCCTGATTGCCGCAGCTCCTCGTTGAGAAGCTCGAACAGGCGGCGGATATCCGCTTTCGTGAGCGGTGGCATCGCCCGTCAGACCCGGTCGCCGAGACTCGCGTCGATGAAGATATTCCGCCGCCGGAACGCGGCCGGAGAATGCGTCAGGAGATGCAGCCGAAGACGCTGCAACGTCGAGCCGAAAATCGGGTCCTCGAGGGGCGGGATCGAACGCAGCCACCCGGGTGAGGGCAGACCCTGCTTCTCGCAGGCGGTCTCGACCATCGCCGCGACATAGTTCGCGAGAAACGGCGAGAGCTCCACGGCGGGCGCCGACGAGGTCGCCTCGCGGAGTTCGCGGGCGGTCAGCTTCGACAGGAGCGAATTGATCTCGGCGAGCGCAAACGACGGAGGCTGGGGGCCTTTCAATGCACCGAGGGAGTCGTGGAATTCCCGCTCCGGCATCGGGCGCACACGGCTCAGAACGTAGGCCGACATATCCATCCCCGCGCGCGCTGCGGCGGCGCGGATGGCGGATTTCTCCTCCTCGGACACCCGAATCTGGAGCTGTGAGAGCTTAGTGGCCTCGGGCATCCGTTCAGCATACGGGTAGCCGGGATGATGTCAATACCAATGTATTGACACATAGAGAGGGACCTCACGGCGATCCGCTATCGACGGGCCGGGCGAGGGCGCTCCGGCACCCGTGCTAGAGTTTGCGCCGCTTCGATCCGGGTGCTTAGCTCAGCTGGTAGAGCGTCGCCCTTACAAGGCGAATGTCGGCGGTTCGAGCCCGTCAGCACCCACCAGACCTACGCGGCGTACCGCGAGATGACCGCTTCCAACAACAACGCGCACGCGGTTTTCATCAGCTACGCCTCCGAGGACACGGAGGCCGCCGGGCGCATCGCCGTGAGTCTCGAAGCGGCGGGTGTCGAGGTGTGGCTCGACCGGACCGAGCTGCGCAGCGGCGACGCCTGGGATCGCAACATCCGGCGCCAGATCCGCGACTGCGCGCTGTTCATCGCGGTGATCTCACGCCATACCGAGGCGCGTACCGAAGGGTATTTCCGTCTCGAGTGGCACCTCGCCGACCAGCGTACGCAGCTCATGGCGAAGAGCCGCCCGTTCCTCGTGCCCGTGTGCGTCGACGACACGCCCGAGAAGCACGCCGACGTGCCCGAGTCCTTCGCGCTGGTGCATTGGACGCGACTCCCGGCCGGCGAGACGCCGGCGGTCTTCGTCGAACGAGTGGGCAAGCTGCTGGCCGCGGAGCCTGCGCCAGCGGCCGGTGTGGCCGACACGGCTCCTGCGGCCGTGGAACCGGCGGTCGTGTCTCGGGGTGCACCCGGGGGCGCGCGGAGCACCTTGCGCTGGTTTGGCCTCCTCGCAGGCACGGGGGTGCTCGTCGCGGTCGTGCTCGGGGTCGCAGCCTGGCGCGGTTACTTCTGGCACAACCCACTCGGGAGCGCGCAGTTCGCGCGCCTCACGGACTGGTCGGACCGCGAGCAGGCGGCGGCGATCTCGCGCGACGGGCGCACGGTGGCGTTCATCGCCGACCACGATGGCCCGAACGATGTGTGGATTACCGAGACCGGCAGCGGCCGCTATCGCAACCTGACGCAGGGCGCTGTGCACGACCCGATCAATCCGGAGATCCGTACGCTGGGATTTTCCGCCGATGGGTCGCTGGTCACTACGTGGGCCCGCAGCTCCGACGGCTCACGCTCGGGGGACATCAACGTCATGGCCGTGCCGGCGGCGGGCGGGGCACTGCGCACCTTGGTGCGCGCAGCGGCGGAAGTCGCCTGGTCGAGCGATGGCCGGCGCATCGTGTATCACACCACGGCGCCCGGCGATCCGATGTTCATTGCGGATTCTTCCGGCGGCGCCGCGCAGCGTATCTATACGGCGCCGGAGGGCGTGCACTGCCACTTCCAGGTGTGGTCCCGCGATGACGCCTTCATCTACTTCGCGCGCGGCATACCGCCCGATCACTGGGACCTGTGGCGCATCCGTCCGAGCGGTGAGGGCCTCGAGCGCCTCACCTTCCACAACTCGGTCGTGAATCATCCGGTAGTGCTCGATGCGCACACGCTGCTGTATCTGGCTACCGACGTGCAGGGCGCCGGGCCGTGGTTGTACGGGATCGATCTGCGCCGCCGCGCTCCGCACCGCCTGAGTTTCGGGCTCGAGCGCTACACCTCGCTCGCCGCCAGCGCCGACGGCGGCCGGCTCGCCGTGACGCTGGCGAACCCGAGCTTTGGACTGTGGCGCGTGCCGTTCGCACGCGATGCCTCGGTGACCGATGCGGCCGAACGACTGTCGTCCGACTTCGCCACCGGGCTCTCGCCGCGCAGCGGCCCGAGCTATGTCCTGTACGTGTCACGGCGCGCCGGGCGGCCCGGCATCTGGAGGCTCGCGAGCGGCTCGAGCCGCGAGCTTTGGGTCGGCGCGTCTTCCGATACCCTGAGCGCACCAGCCATCGCGCCCGACAGCCGCATCGCGTTCACGGTCGCCGGTGGCGAACGCTCCCGGCTCTACGTCATGCAGCCCGACGGCTCGCGTCCGACAGTGGTTGCGGATTCACTCATCCTGCGCGGCAACGCGGCCTGGGCACCCGACGGCAAGTCGATCATCCTCGCGGTGCTGCGCGACGGCGAGCCACGGCTGATGAGCTTCGCACCCGAAGGCGGAGCGCCGGTGCCGCTGGTACAGGAGTATTCGATCGATCCGGTATGGTCACCGGACGGACAGTTCCTCTTGTACGCGGGGGCGGGGACCGGAGTCACGTTCCCGCTGCGTGCCGCCGATCGTGAGGGCCGGCCCTACCCGCTGCCGCCCGTGACGTTGCTGCGCGGCGCGCAGCGCGTGGTGTTCGGCCCGCAGCCCGGCACCATCATCGTGCTGCGCGGGGAGTTCGTGCACAAGGATTTCTGGCTCATCGATCTGAAGACCGGCGGCGAGCGGCGCCTGACGCAGCTCAATGCGGACTTCGACATCCGCGACTTCGATCTCTCCGCCGATAAGAGTGAGATCCTCTTCGATCGGGTCGAGGAGAGCTCGACCGTGGCACTGATCGATAGAGCCAGCTAGCAGGAGAAAAACCCATGCCCATCGCGATCAGCGCGCTGCTCCTGTGCCTGTGGCTGGCGGTCGCGTGGCGCTTGTTGCAGCGCGGCGAGCCGGCGCTCGCGTGCGTGTGCGCGGTGATCGGGATTCTGCTCGCGCTCTATCGTCTGAGACTCTGGCGCGCGCGGCAAAGCTCGAGCCGCAACGAGCCGCCGACCTAGAGCGCGCGCGTGCCGGCACGCGGCCGGCACGCGCCTCGAACGCATCGTCAGCCGAACACGCCGTACTCGACCTGCAGGATCTGTCCGGTCGAGACGTTCACCAGGATCGCATCGGTGTCATCGCGCACCCACTCATAGCCGACTGGCGGCACCTCGAGGGCGAACAGCCAGTAGTCGGCCAGGATGAAGGGCGCCGCCCAGTAAGCACGCGGCAGCATCTGGCCGTAGGCCCAACGGTGTGCGACCCAGCCGTGCGGACGGTGATATACGCCGACGTGGTAGACGCGCGCCGCCTGGAAATTGTGCTCGTAGACCTTGCGATCAACGTCCGCGGGGCGCGTGTTCCAGCCATGCGGCTCGGCGACACGCTGATAGCCCTGCGGGCCCGCGTGAGGTTCACCGTGTGCCTCGGGCCGTCCGCCGCCGTGCGCCGCGCCGCCGTGCGCCGAGTGCTCCTCGTGCTGAGCGAGCGCAGGTGCGCTTGCGGCGAGCGCAAGCGCGAGTAGGAAACTGATCCGGGTTGCAAGCGCCACGGGCTTCTCCTTCATTCAGGTCGGGGCGCGAGTCTAACCGAAGCGCACTGCGAGCATCGAGATCGAACCGCCGTCGATGCCGTCCGTCGGAAATGTAACCAACTCCCCGGGGAAGCTCGCGCCGAGCACATACAGGAGCGGAAGATAGTGCTCCGGTGTTGGCACCGAGAGCAGGGCGTCATTGCCGAAAACGCTGTAGTCGACGACTGACATGTGGTCGCCCTCGAGCAGTCGCTCACGCACGGTGTTCTCGAAGCGCAGCGCCCAGTCGTAGGGCTGCGCCGGGCGTCCGCCCCACGCGTAAGCCTCGAGGTTGTGCACCACGTTGCCGCTGCCGACGAGCAGCACGCCTTGCTCGCGCAGCGCGCGCAGCCGCACGCCGAGCTCGTAGTGAAACGCCGCGGGCCGCGTCTCGTCGATGCTCAGCTGCACCACCGGAACGTCCGCCTGCGGAAACACGTGGCGCAGCACCGACCAGGTGCCGTGATCGAGCCCCCACGAGCGGTCGGCTTCGACCGGCAGCGGTGCGAGGAGCGCGGCGATGCGCTCGGCGAGCGCCGGATCGCCGGGTGCGTCGTAGCGCACCGCGAACAGCTCGCGCGGGAACCCGCCGAAGTCGTGGATGGTGCGCGGCTTGGGGCTGGCCGTCACCGCGGTGCCGGGGATATACCAGTGGGCCGAGATCGCGAGCACGGCACGTGGTCGCGGAACGAGGCCCGCGCCGAGCGCCGCCCAGGCGCGGGTCCAGGCATTCTCGTAGAGCGCGTTCATCGGGTTGCCGTGACCGAGAAACACGGCCGGCACCCGTTCGCTCACGAGCGCGCCGCTCCCGCGTGCGGCTGCGACAGCAGCTGCACCGCCAACTGGTAGAGCTTCGCGCGCAGCGCGTAGCGCTCGGCGGCGCGCGTCACGTAGCGCACCGAAATCTCGACGCCGCCGCCGCCGGGCGCGGGCCGGATGGCGATCCCGGGTTGCGCGGTGAAGCCCGGCCGGCGTCCGCGTGCGGCGCGCTGCCACTCGGCCTCCGCCTGCCGGGTGCTCTCGGACGTCGCCTGCGTCACTTCCTTCTGGATCGCATCGGCGATTGCATGGGCATCGCGGTCGTACGGCACCATCACGAGGAGCTCATCCCACAACCACTGACCGGTGGTCGAGAAGTTGAAGTAATGGCCCTCGATGGCGAAGGCGTTGGTGAAGGTCACCCGCCGGCCGGTGGGATGGCCGGCGGCGGTCCAGTTGCCGGTCTCGAGCAGCACGGTGTGGAAGATACCGAGCTCGACCACCTCACCGCTCACGCCGTTGATCTCGACCCAGTCGCCGACACGCATGCCGTGCTTGCCCATCAGCACGAACCAGCCGAGGAAGCCGATGATGAAGTCCTTGAGCGCCACCGTGAGTCCGGCGCCGGCGAGGCCGATCATGGTGCCGAGCTGACCCGGCATGCCGATGAGCACGAGCAGGATCACCACCACGCCGACGATCTGACAGGAGACCCCGACCACGCTGCGCAGCGTCGCCACCTGGCGGCGGTCGACGCTGGCACGGCCGAGGAGCTTCTCGAGCGTGCGGTTGATGCCGAGCAGCACCAGGAACGCCCCGAGCACGATCGTGACGTCGATGAGACATGAATGCAGCAGTGCATTCGCCTGCGTGTCGACTACCGCCTGCCACTCACCATAGGTCGCGGCGAGCCGCTGCCGGGCCGTCACGCGCTGTGCGCGGATGGTGAGGCGGCTCTGCTCGGCGGCGATCTCGCGCGTCATGGCCGCGAGTCCCTGCGATCCGCCGGCCGCCGGCGCCGCACCCGCCGCGCCCGGGTTGGCGCTTGCGCCACCGGCGCCACCGCCTGGAGCGGCACCACCCGCGCCGGCCTGCTGCTTGCGCGCGGCGAGGTCGTCCGCGAGCTTCTGGCTCGTGGTATTGAGCTGCGCCGCGCTCTCGGTGGCGTGCGCCGCCGCGTGGCCCAGCCAGCGCTGCTTGCGGCGCAGCGCCATCCATTGTCGCACCTTGCCGACGAGCCCCTTGAGGTTCGTGAGCGGGTTGGCTTCGGGCGCCGCGGCGCGGGTGCGGGCGGCGGCCTCGTGCTCCTGCCGCATGGTCTCGATGCGTTGGTGCTCGTTGCCGCCGGCGCGCAGCAGATCGTCGTTGGCCTGGCCGACCTCGTCCTGGTCGAGCTGTTGCTGCGCCTGGGCGAGGTCGAGCTGGTCCTGGATGCCGGGTTTGGCGGCGTCCGCGGCCCTGGCGAGCGCGTCCGTCAGGTGTTTGACGCGCTCGGCGTCGCTCGTGAGCTGCTGCTGGGTCAGGGTGAGGCGCGTCTGGATCTCGAGCGCCGCGGGGCTCAGCACCGGCGGATGCGCCTCGAGGTGGCGCAGCGCCCCGGTGAACGCCAGGTCGAGCTCGTGATCGGCGAGCTGCACCGCGGCCTGCGCGAACGGTGCCTCTTCAGGCGTCGTGGCGAGCCGCGCCAGGCGCTGCGCGGTCACGAGCGTGCTTTCGTCTATTGCCGGCGCCGCGCCCGCGGGAGCGTTCTCCGCCTGGGGCCTGGCGCTGAGCGCGCCCACCGGCGTCGAGGCAGCGGGCGGGCGCGTCGCCCACAGGCCGTAGCCGGCGGCAGCGAGCAGCACGAGGACCAGCGCGGCGAAGATCTTTTGCAGCGGGCTCATGCCCCTATGATGCCACGGCCACCTCGAAACCTTCCTCGCGCCAGCCGCTCATGCCGCCGATCATGACCTTGACCGGACGCCGAAGCCGCGCGAGCCGCAACGCGCTGCGCTGGGCGCCGTTGCAGTGCGGGCCGGCGCAGTAGACCACGAACACCGTGCCCGCGGGCCAGGCCGCGAGCCGCGACTCGATGATCTTGCGCTGGGGCAGATGCACCGCGCCCGGCACGTGCCCGCGCGCGTAGCACTCCTCCGAGCGCACGTCGAGCAGGACGAAGTCGGCGCCCGCGGCGAGCGCGGCGTGCACGTCCCAACAGTCGGTCTCGAAGGGGAATAGGGCGGCGAAGTGTCGTGCGGCACTCGCGCTGTCGGCACAGGGGGTCTCGGTGACGGGGCTTGGCATGCGGCGCAGTGTGCGGTACTCCCGCGGCGCGTGCTGCTGGCGTAAACGCCACACTGCGTTAAGATCACGCCATGAGTCACCGTGTCGTGGCGCTCGCTTATGACCGCCTCTGTACCTTCGAGTTCGGCTGCACGGTCGAGCTCTTCGCGCTGCCGCGCCCGGAGCTTCCCGTCCCCTGGTATGAGTTCGCGGTGTGTGCGGCCGAGCGCGGCCCGATCCGCGCCATGGGCGGAGTCGAGCTCACGGTGCGGCACGGGCTGAAGCTCCTCGAGCGCGCCGAAACAATCGTCGTGCCCGGCTGGCGCTCGATCGAGGAGCGGCCGCCCGCGGCACTCCTCGAGCACCTGGCACGCGCCTACCGGCGCGGCGCGCGCCTCGCTTCGATCTGCTCGGGCGTGTTCGTGCTCGCGGCGGCCGGCGTGCTCGACGGCAAGCGCGCCACCACCCACTGGAAGTACGCCGCGCAGCTCGCCGCGCGCTACCCGCGCGTCCGCGTCGAGCCGAACGCGCTCTACGTCGATGCGGGGCAGGTGGTCACCTCGGCGGGCTCGGCGGCCGGGCTCGACATGCTGTTGCACCTGGTGCGGCGCGACTTCGGCGCACGCATCGCCAACCAGGTGGCACAGCGCCTGGTCGCGGCCCCGCACCGCGAGGGCGGTCAGGCGCAGTTCGTACCGCGGCCGGTGGCGAGCGATGAGCGCGGGCGGCTTGCGCGGCTGCTCGACTTCATTCGTGCGCACCCCGGCGCGCGCCATACGCTCGGTGCGCTCGCGGCGCGGGCCGCGATGAGCACCCGGACGCTGCAGCGCGAGTTCCGCGCCGCCACCGGGCGCTCACCGTACGAGTGGATCATCGGCGAGCGCATCGCGCGCGCCCGCGAGCTCCTCGAGACCACCACACTCGCCCAGCAACGCATCGCCGAGCGGGTCGGCATGGGGAGCGTCGAGTCACTGCGCCATCATTTCCGGCGGCGCGTTGGCACGACGCCGGCCCGCTACCGGGCGCGCTTCGCGCGGCGCGCGCCGGCGGCACGCGCATCTCCCCGGGCTCAGTAGGCGAAGAACGGCCCGGTGGCCCCGCCCGCGCTCATGCCCTCGATGGCGACGAACACGTTGCGGTCGTAGAAGTAGGGGAGCCCGAAGTCGAAGGTCTGCGGTGCGGCGGAACCGAACGGTCCGCCGAGCTGCGGATAGGCGGCGAGGCTCTGCTGCACGAACGTGCCGGCATCGCCGACCGTGAAGCTCGCCGCCAGCTGCATGTTGCTCGCGGTGGTGATGGTGGCGGAGAGATTCGCGGCCGTGCAGTAAAAGCCCGCCCCGTTCGAGGTGGCTGCGCAGACGCTCAGCGCGTTGTCGTTGAAATAAAGGGCATTCGAGCCCGTGTCGAGCACGCTGATCGGATAGTCGGCGCCGCCGAAGGTCACATCGATCGTGCCAGTGGTGCCGTCGGTGGCGAGCACCGTGGCGTTGCCGAACGCGTTGTTGGTCTCGGTGCCGATGCCGAAGATGAGCGCGCCCGTGGCGCTTGCGGCGCCGCCGGCCGCGACATTCGGCAGCTCAATGACCACGCCGTTGTTGTCCGCGCTGAAGGCGGTCACCGGGTTCGGCACCTGCAGGTCGACCGCCTCGACGATGCCGGTGCAGCCGGCCCCGTTGGACGGGCACCCGTAGTAGGTGCCGGAGATGACCCCGTTGGCGCAGAGGGCACCGCAGTCCTGGGCGAAAACGCCGACACCGATGATGCCGTTCGCGCCGAAGGTAGCGACCGTGTCCTCCTCGTTCTGTACCGGACTCGAGCAGTCGGTGGGGATCTGCATGAAGCCCGGGTTGCCGATCACCTGCATCGGGATGCCGCTCGCCTTCTCGCCGGCGATCTCGAGGTCGGCGGCGACCACCGGGCCCCAGCTATAGCCGTCGGCGAACTGCGCGCACTCCACCACCGGCACGGTCGTGCCGCCGACGTACTGCTGCGGCAGGGCCTGCAGGAGCGAGGCGTTGAGTACCGAGGAAACGATGCGCAGGCCCGAGGAGCCGGTATCGACCTGGACGTGGTCGATCGTCTGGCAGTTCTGGGTTCCCGGCGCACAGATCGTCAGCGTCACGAAGGCGATGTTGACGAAGCCCGGTCCCGCGGGTCCGATCTCGACCGTCAGCGGCACGGAATTCCCGGCGCCGGTCCCGCCGCCGCCACCACCGCCACCTCCTCCACCTCCGCCGCTCACACGGTTGCCGCCACCGCCTCCGCCGCACGCGGCAAGCAACGCGAGCGAGGCGAGGACCGGGACCAAGCACTTGTGCATGAGAAACTCCCCGGAGCCTTTCAGTCAGCGCAGGTCCGCGACCGAGAAATGGGCGGGCAGGAGCGCGGGGTCCCAGGCGCGGCCGTAAAAGGCACGCATCCGTCCGTTCGATTCGACGACGAGCCCCGGCTGCTCGACGGCGAGGTGCCGATGGCCGCCGACGTGCGGCGCGGCGGCTGCCTGTGCGTAGCGGGCGTAGTAGCCGCCGAGCATCTGCTGCAGATCCGGCCGTACCGGTCCCTGCCAGCTGAGGGCGAACACAGTGCCGCCGGCCGTCAGGTACTCCCGGATATGAACGCCCGCCGGGGTCGTGATCTCGCGGACCTCGTAGCCGCCAGCGCGGCTCACGGCGAGCTGACCATTCAGGGCCGCCCGGTCGGCCTCGATGGAGCCTGCGTCGGCTCCGAGCGATGCTCCGGCGGGCGGCGCCAGGCTAAGGCTGCCCAGGGCGAGGGCGAGGAGGCCGAGCCGCGTGTTGAGGGTTCTCATGGGCCACGATCCTTGGGAGCGGGCGACGCGCAAACCGTACCCCCGCGGGGGTCGGGTCCACCCGTGCATAGCGCGCAAATAGCTCTTTTGGTTGACCATTTGGTGGGTAGTGGGTTCAGCGCCAAGGATACCGGCGTTCTTCGAAACCGCTTGTAGGCGGATTCCTCAATCCGCTAGGATTCGCCCCCCAATTCGGAGCGGTAGTTCAGCTGGTTAGAATACCGGCCTGTCACGCCGGGGGTCGCGGGTTCGAGTCCCGTCCGCTCCGCCACCCGATCCTTACGAAAGCCAGCAAGCCCACACATGCTTCAGCGCATCGGAGACGCCCTCAAGGGCACTGAGGGAAGCGGCAAGCGCAAATGGATCACCTACTTCTTCGTAGGGGCGCTGTCGATCGTGTTCGCCGCCTGGGGTGCCTACGGCATCGTCAACCTGAGCTTCGGTGAGCCGAACTATGCGGCCGAGGCGGCGGGTACCAAGATCACCCTCGAGCAGGCCCGCAACAACTGGATGCGTGAGCAGGCCCAGTGGCAGCAGCGCTTAGGGGGCGCCGAGATCCCCCCGGAGCTGCGCGCGCGACTGCAGGACCAGGTGCTCGAGGGCATGATCCGCGATGTACTCCTCGACAAGCGCACGCACGACCTCGGCTACCGCGTCGGGCACGACGAGCTCATCGAGGCGGTGAAGAGCGAACCGGCTTTCCAGATCAACGGCCAGTATTCACCCGCCGCCGCGAGTGATGCGCTGGCGCGCGCGGGATTCACCAGCGAGGCCTTCCAGGCGCAGCTGGGCCAGGATTTACAGCGCGCGCAGCTCGAGAACGCCATCCGCGGCTCGGACTTCCTCACTCCGGCCGAGCTCGCTCGCATACGCGAGCTCGAGGACCAGGAACGCGAAGTGCGTTACCTGGTCCTGCCCGCCGACAAGTTCCCGGGCGCGCCGGTCGAGGATGCCGCCGTGGCGGCTTACTACCAGGCCCACCAGAAGGAGTACCTGACACCGGAGTCGGCGCACATCGAGTACGCGGAGCTCAAACTCGACAGTGTCGAAGCCGGACTCACGGTGAGCGATGCAGACCTGCACGCGCAGTACGAGAAAGAGAAGAGCCAGCTGACGACCCCCGAGAAGCGCCACGCGCGCCACATTCTCATCCCCGTCTCCGGGCCCGCCGACGACGCCGCGGCGCTCAAGCAGGCGCAGGACGTCCTCGCCCAGGCCAGGGCGGGCAAGGATTTCGGCGAGCTTGCCAAGCAGTATTCCAAGGACCCGGGCTCGGCCGGCAGCGGCGGCGATCTGGGCTGGGCGGACAAGAGCACCTTCGTGCCGGCGTTTGCGGATGCACTCTTCAGCATGAAGCCCGGAGAGATCCGCGGGCCGGTGAAGACGCAGTTCGGCTACCACATCATCCGGCTGGACGAGATTCAGGAAGGCAAGGGCAAGAGCTTCGAGGAGGCCCGCGCGCAGCTAGACTCGGAGCTGCGGCGCAACCAGGGGACCGACCGCTTCGGCGAGATTCAGGAGCAGCTGCAGACCCGGCTCTCCGAGCCCAACGCGGATCTCAACGCGCTCGCGCAGGAGTTCAAGCTGCAGCGGGGCGATATTCCGCAGTACCTCAAGGGCGCCGGTGCCGCCCCGCTCGGTGCCGCGCCGCCGCTGCAGGACCTTCTTTTCGGGGAACCGCCGCTCGCCGCCGGGCGCCTGGGCGGGCCGGTGCTGCTCGGCGACAACGCACTCGTCATCGTCAGGATGCTCGAGCACCGCAAGCCCGCGCCTAAGCCCCTCGCCGAGGTGCGCGCCGAGATCGTCGCCGCCATCGGCAAGGAGCGGGCCACGGGCGCGGCTCTCAAGGCCGCCGAGAGCGCACGGGCGCGGCTCGAGGCCGGCACGCCGTTCGAGGCCGTCGCGCAGTCGCTGGGCTTGAGCGCCGAGCCGGCCCACTTCATCGGCCGTAACGACCCCTCGGTCCCAGCGCCGATTCGCACCGCGGTGTTCGCCGCGCCGCGGCCGGCAAAGACCGCTGTGTTCCGCGCACTGGCGCTGCAGGGGGGCGGGGCTGCGCTCATCGACGTGAGCTCGGTGCGCACGGCCGCCCAGGCCGGCGCTCCCCAGGAGCAGGCCGACCGCGCCCAGCAGGCGGCCGGGCGTGAGGGCGTGAGCGACGTGATGGCCTACGTTGCCGAGATGCGGCGCACGGCCGACGTGCGCAAGAACCCGAAGGCCTTCGACTAGCCTTCGGCCTCGAGCGGGAAGCTCATGCCGACGGTGCTGAAGCCGCTGTCGACGTAGAGGATCTCCCCGGTGATGCCCGCCGCGAGGTCCGAGCACAGGAACGCGGCGGTGTTGCCGACGTCCTCGAGCGTCACATTGCGGCGCAGCGGGGCGATCTCCGCCACGCGCCCGAGCATCTTACGAAAGCCCGGTATGCCGGCCGCGGCGAGTGTCTTGATGGGTCCCGCGGAGATGCCGTTGACGCGGATGCCCTGGGGACCCAGATCCGCCGCCAGGAAGCGCACGTTGGCCTCGAGGCTCGCCTTGGCGAGGCCCATGACGTTGTAGCCCGGGATCGAGCGCATCGCGCCGAGGTAAGTGAGGGTGACGATCGCGCCGGCGCGGCCCGCCATGAGCGGCTGCGCGCCGCGGGCGAGGGCGGTCAGGCTGTAGCTCGACACGTCGTGCGCGATGCGGAAGCTTTCGCGGCTGGTCGCTGCGACGAAGTTCCCGGTCAGGGCCTCGCGGGGCGCGAACGCCACCGCGTGCACGACCACATCGAGTGAGCCCCACTCGCGCTTCAGAAGGTCGTAGGCCGCGTCGATCTGGCCGTCGACCGTCACGTCGAGCGGCATGGTGAGACGCGAGCCGAGCGACTGAGCGAGCGGCTCGACCCGTTCCTTCATCTTGTCGTTCACGTACGAGAAGGCGAGCTCGGCGCCCTCGCGGTGCATGGCCTGGGCGATGCCCCAGGCGATCGAGCGGTCGGTGGCGACGCCTACGATGAAGGCGCGCTTGCCGGCGAGAAATCCCATGTTGAGTCCTCCCGGCCTGATTATGCCGGAAGTTGCGCCCGGTCGAGTCCTCGGCCGGTGCGCCGCGACCTCAGCCGTGCCGCACGACGTGGATGTGCAGCTTCTGGCCCGCGTGAATGCTCGGGTGCGCCGTCAGGCCGTTCCAGGCGAGCAGCTGCGGCACGCTGCACTGGAAGAGCTGAGCGATACCGGCCACGGTGTCGCCGCTGCGCACCGTGTAGACGACGTGCCGGTGCGCGCGTGCGTGGCTCGGGGAGCCGCCTGCGGCGGACGTGACGCGGATCTTCTGGCCGGCGCGCACGGAGTCTCCGGGCTGCATGCCATTCAGCAGCGCGAGCGTGTTCACGTCCATGCCGTTGCGCCGGGCGATCGACCAGAGCGTGTCGCCGCGACGCACCACCTGAACGTGCGGACGGCGGCCGCGTACGCGGCCGTCGACGCGCGCCGCCGCCAGCAGCACCTTGGCGGGCAGCTGCATGTCGGCGCTCGGTACCCGCAGCTCATCCCCAACCGTGAGACGCCCCTCGGGCAGGTCGTTGAGCTCGCGCAGCACGTTCGTGGTGGTGTTGAACTGCGTTGCCACCGAGGCGACCGAGTCGCCGTGCTTCACGGCATAACGGGTCACGCCGAGCAGCTGATCGGCTGACAGCTGCGCGATGTTCTGGGTGAAGACATCCGCGGCGTCTACGGGCAGCAGCAGATAGTAAGGGCCGACGGGATCCGTGGCCCAGCGATGGAACGCGGGGTTGAGCTCGTAGAGCTCTTCGGGGGTGATGCCGGCGATCTCGGCGGCGACCTTGAGACTCACCTGGCCGCCGGTAGCGACGCGCGCGAAGTAGGGCTGGTTCGCAACGTGGGTGATCTCGAGGCCGTAGGCGGCCGGGTCGCGCACCAGGCGTCCCATGGCGAGAAGCTTCGGTACGTAGGCGCGCGTCTCCTTCGGCAACCACAGGTCGAAGAAGCCGATCGGCCGCCCGGCGGCGCGGTTCACGGCCACCGAGCGCTCGACGATGAGCTCGCCGCAGTTGTAGGCGGCGATCGCGAGCAGCCAGTCGCCATTGAATTCGTCGTGCAGCGACTGCAGATAATCGAGCGCCGCGCGTGTCGACTCGACGATGTCGCGCCGGCCGTCGTACCACCAGTCCTGCCGCAGCCCGTAGCGCGAGCCGGTGCCGGGGATGAACTGCCACAGGCCCGAGGCACTCGCGCGCGAGTAGGCGTAGGGCTCGAAGGCGCTCTCCACGACCGGCAGCAGCGCGAGCTCGAGCGGCATGCCGCGTGCCTCGAGCTCGGTGACGATGTGATAGAGATAAAGATCCGCGCGGCCAAAGGCGCGTTGCAGGTAGTCGGGGTTGTTCGCGTACCAGCGCAGCTGCTGGTCGATCGCGCGGCGCTCCTCGCCGTCATCGAGCTTGAAGCCGGCGCGCATGCGGTCGAGGAGGTCGGCGTACTGCGCCGGCGGCGCGGGCGTGCCATCGATCGGGGTGGCGACGGCGCCGACCGGGGCGCTCGTGTCGGCGGTGGGCGCGGCAGCTGCGACCGCGGCCGAATTCGTCGCCTGCGCGGGCTCAGCGGGGACTTCCGCCAGGGTGGCTGTAGGCTCGCTTGGCGGGGAAGGTGCCGCGGCGGTTGCGGGCGGCCCAGAGAGCATTACCGGGAGCTCCGGGGCCGCCGCGGGCGCGCCAGTGAGCGCCTGGCGGGGACCAGCGTCCGCGCGTGCAGCGGGCTCGTGGGCGCAGGCGGCCAGTACGACCGGTGCCAGCCAAAGCCATCCGAAGAGTGCGGGTCTCATCGCTGCGGTCGTCAACGTTCCGTACCCCCGGTAGGCGTGCTAAGTTGCCCGACGCCTCATCCCTGGGCACGGGTCCTTGGAATTGGGACGCTACTGGTTCAGGACAGGGAATTTAACCGGTAAGTTCACATATTTACCAGCCTTAGCATCGTGCCAGTTCGCACTTCAACCATTCCCGACCGCGACGCCGCGCTCGCCGCCTGGTGGGGCACCCCGCTCGGGCGCTCACTCCTCGCTGCCGAGTCCGAGCTCCTCGCGCGAGGCCATGGAGGACGTCTTTGGCTGGGAGCTGCTGCAGATCGGCGCCTGGGGAGGTGCCCGGGAGCTCCTGGCGCGCGGCCGCACGCGCCGCCAGAGCCTGATCGCCGCCCCGGGCTTTCCCGGCGGCGCCGACATCCTGGCCCGCCCCTCGCATCTGCCGGTGACCAGCGACTCGATCGATGCGGCGCTCCTGCCGCACACGCTCGAGTTTGCGCCGGACCCTTACGCGATTCTGCGTGAGGTCGATCGCGTGCTGACCGGGGAGGGGCAGCTGCTGATCCTCGGATTCCGGCCCTGGAGCCTGTGGGGGCTGCGCTCGCGCGCGAGCCGCAGCGGCTTTCCGCCCGGCATGCGCCGCGTGCTTTCGACCAACCTGGTGCGCGAGTGGCTGGTACTGCTCGGCTACGAGATCGTCACCGCGTCGCGCTACCTGCACCTCGGTCCCTGGAGCCGCGTCACCCCGGAGGACGGGACGGCGCGCGTGCTGCGCCCGGGCCTCACCTATCCGCTGCCGGCGGGTGCCTATCTCCTCAAGGCGCGCAAGCGCGTCTACACCGTGACGCCAATCCGGCCGCGGCTGCGCGAGCGGCCGGCGGTGCTCGGTGGCCTCGTCAAGCCGACGACCCGCTCGGGCCTTTAGTGATCGAGATCTATACCGACGGCGCGTGCCGCGGCAATCCGGGCGTCGGCGGCTGGGCGGCGCTGCTCCGGCGCGGCACGGACGAGAAGGAGATTCTCGGCGCCGAGGCGCACACCACCAACAACCGCATGGAGCTGACGGCCGTGATCCGCGCGCTCGAGGCGCTGCGCCGCCCGGTGCAGGCGCGCATCTACACCGATTCGGAATACGTCCGCCGTGGCGTCACCGAGTGGCTCGCCGGCTGGAAGGCGCGCGGCTGGCGCACCGCCGACAAGAAACCCGTGAAGAACCAGGACCTGTGGCAGCGGCTCGATGAGCTCATCGTGCCGCATCGGCTCGAGTGGCACTGGGTGCCGGGGCACGCCGGTGTCGCCGATAACGAACGCGTCGATCGGCTCGCGAACGAGGCGATCGACGCCTTTGAGCCGCCCGCGTTGCGGTAGACTCAGCTCCCATGCGACAGATCGTGCTCGATACCGAAACCACCGGACTCGAGCCGGAGCTCGGACACCGCATCATCGAGATCGGCTGCGTCGAGCTCGTGAACCGCCGCGCCACCGGGCGCACCTTCCATCGCTACCTGAACCCCGAGCGCGAGATCGACGACGCGGCGCTCGCCGTGCACGGCATCTCGCGCACCGACCTCGACGGCCAGCCGCGCTTTGGAGAGGTTCACGAGGAGCTGCTCGCCTTCGTCGGCGACGCCGAGCTCGTGATCCACAACGCCGCCTTCGACGTGGCGTTTCTCGACGCCGAGCTCGCACGGCTGCCGGACGAGCCGCGCCGCATCGCAGCTCTTTGCCAGGTGCTCGATACGCTGGGGCTGGCGCGCGAGATGCATCCGGGACAGCGCAACAACCTGGACGCGCTCGCCCGGCGCTACGAGGTGGACAACTCGCACCGCGAGCTGCACGGCGCGCTGCTCGATGCGCGCATTCTCGCCGACGTCTATCTCGCCATGACCGGCGGGCAGGGCGCGCTCGCGCTCGCCGAAGCCGAGGCACCCCGCGGGCCCGACGGCGCGCGTCCGGTGCGCGAGCTGGTGCGCACGGGACTCATGCTGCCGGTACCCGCGGCGAGTGCGGAGGAAGTACGTGCCCACGAGGGGCTGCTCGCGCTCATCGCCCGCGTGAGCGGCGGCCGCTGCCTGTGGCCGGCGGCCGAGACCGCAGCGCCCGCGGCGGCCGTGCAGCGCTCGAGCGCCTGAGCGGCCGATGCGCGTACCGCTCCTCGATCTCAAGCCCCAGTACCAGCCGCTCGCCGCCGAGATCCAGGAGGCGATCGCCCGGGTCTGCGCCAGTCAGGGGTTCATTCTCGGGCCCGCGGTCAAGGAGCTGGAGGCGGGCGTCGCCGCCTACAGTCACTGCCGCTTCGGCATCGGCGTTTCCTCGGGAACCGATGCGCTGCTGCTGGCACTGATGGCGCTCGGCATCGGGACTGGCGATGCGGTGATCACGAGTCCCTTCAGCTTCTTTGCCACCGCCGGGCACGATCGCGCGGGCCGGCGCGCGGCCGCTCTTCTGCGACATCGATCCGCTGACTTTCAATGTCTCCGCGGCGGCCGTGAAGTCCTTCATCACTGAACGCTGCGAAACGCGCGGCGGCGCGCTCGTCGACCGTGCCAGCGGCGCGCGCGTGCGGGCCCTCATGCCGGTGCATCTCTACGGCCAGGTCGCCGACATGGCGGCGCTATCGGCGCTCGCCGCGGCGTACGGCCTCAAGGTCATCGAGGACGCCGCGCAGGCAATCGGCGCCGAGGACGCCTCGCACAAGCGCGCCGGCAGCTTCGGCGATGTCGGGTGCCTCTCCTTCTTTCCGACCAAGAATCTCGGCGCCTTCGGCGATGCCGGCATGTGCGTCGCCAACGATGCGGCGCTCGCCGAGCGCATGGAGATCCTGCGCGTCCACGGCGGCAAACCGAAGTACTACCACGCCTTCATCGGTGGCAATTTCCGCATCGACGAGCTGCAGGCGGCCGTGCTCAACATCAAGCTGAAGCATCTCGATGCCTGGAGCGCGGGTCGACAGCGCAATGCCGCCTACTACGATGCGGCCTTCGCGAGCGCCCGCGTCGCCGGGACGGTCACGACTCCGCGCACCGCATCCGGGATGCGGCACATCTATAACCAGTACGTGGTCCGGGTGCGCGAGCGCGACGCGCTGCGTGCGCATCTCGCCGACGCCGGAGTGGGTAGCGAGATCTATTACCCCGTGCCGCTACACCTGCAGCAGTGCTTCGCCTACCTCGGGCACCGGGCGGGCGAGTTCCCCGAGTCCGAGCGGGCCGCCGCCGAGACCCTTGCGCTGCCGATCTATCCGGAGCTGAGCGAAGCGCAGCTACGATACGTCGTCGACACCATCGCGGCCTACTATCGCCGCTGACCACTCGCGGCGCGTGAGCGCGGCCGCATGCTGAACCGGGCGGACCGCGGCGGCAACTAACAACGCGTAAGGAAGTCACGCGACCGCGTGAACGATCGGACTTCCATGTCGCGGCTTCAAATCGCACTGCCATCGCCCGCCCGTGTGCATGAGGCGCTGCGCACCACAACGGAGCGCTTGGCGGGTGAGCTCGTGGCGCCTGCGCAGACGGCTCCCGACTGGTCGGAGCTCGAGTGGTGTATTGCCCGAGCGGCCAGCGCCATTCACGGCGTATCGGGCCTCCTGTCAGGCAGGCTCGTCTGGCAAGGCCCGACGGACTGGCAGGACTTTCTCACACAGCAGCGTAACCACATGGAGCGGCGGCAAGCGCACCACGAGGACCTGCTCCGGGTCGTCGATGAAGGCATGCGCGAGCGTGGGATTGCGGGAGTCGCCCTCAAGGGAGCCGCGCTGTACGCGGCCGGGATCTACAGCCCCGGCGAGCGGCCGATGGCGGATCTCGACGTCCTGGTGCGCCCGGCGGACTTCGAGCGGTGTACGGCTCTGCTCGAGACCCTCGGCTTCCAGGAGCGTTACCGCTTCTGGAAGAATCGGGTATTCAGCCCGCGCGATGAGCCGCCACCGGGACGCCTCGGAGAGCATTCCAACAACGCCATCCGAGTGGAGCTACACGACCGGATCTGCGAAATTCTGCCGCTGCGGCTCACCGATATCTCGCGCTTCATACAGCCGGAGGCGCCCGCGTCAGGTCTCGGGCCCTATCCATCGAAGGCCGCACTCATGGCTCACCTCCTGCTGCACGCCGCAGGCGGTATCGTGCCCCGCGAAGTGCGGCTGATCCAGCTGCATGACATCGCACGACTTGCTGCCTGCATGAGTGACCAGGACTGGATCGGGGTGCTGCGAGTCAGTGATCGGCCGCGCGGTCCCTGGTGGACGCTGCCGCCGCTTGCCCTGACCGTGCGTTACTGTGGGCCGGTGATTCCGGAGCGGGTCCTTGCCGCGGCAGCTGCATGTTGCCCCGCCATTCTGCAGGCGATCTCCCGGCGTCAGCGGCTGTCCGACGTGTCGCTTTCGCGCGTATGGGTGGACGCTCTTCCCGGCATCACATGGGCACAGTCGGTTCGCGAGGCGCTCGCGTACACAGTGGGGCGCATTGCGCCGACCGCGGCGCGCAAATCCGACCTCAAGCTTGCCGCAGCCCTGCAGCCAAGCCTCGCGGAAGGCGGCTGGTATCACCTGTCCCAGACACGACGGATTCTCCGCTGGCTGACTTCGCGTCAGACCCGCTCCCTCACCATGGACGTCGTTCGGGCTGCGGCCGCTACCAGCGCGGACTGAGGAAGCGCCCGGAAACCGAACCACAACCACAACTACAATACGTGGTCGATACCATCGCGGCGTACCATCGGCGCTGATCGCTCGCGACGGCGAGTGAGCGCAGGAGAGCCTCATGAGCCTCACGGTAATTCCCGGACCCCGCACGGCCCAATGGGCTGCGCTGCGCGCGCACGCGCAGCGGCTTGAGGCGACGCCGGTGCGCGAACTGTTCGCGCGGGACCCCGGCCGCTATGAGCATTGCTCGCGCGAGCGAGCGGGGCTGCTGCTGGATTTCTCGCGCCAGCGGCTCGATCGAGGGTGCACTCGGCTCTTTGCTCGGGCTTGCCGATGCGGTGGGCTTGCGCGCGCGCATCGATGCCATGTGGCGCGGCGAGGTCATCAATCCGACCGAGGGGCGTGCCGTGCTGCACGTGGCGCTGCGCCAGCCGCCCGGCGCCGCGGTGGGTGGCGCCGACATCGAGAAGCTGGTGCTCGCCGAGCGTGCGCGCATGCTGGCGTTCGCCGAGGGCGTGCGCGGTGGGACGATCCGCGGCAGCGGCGGGCAGCGCTTCACGCTGGTCGTGAACATCGGCATCGGCGGCTCGGACCTGGGTCCCGCCATGGCGGTGCAGGCGCTGCGCGCCTTCACGAGCGGGTGCGCCGCGCTGCGAGTTCGTGTCCAACGTCGACGGCTGCCACCTCGCCGAGGTGCTGGAGTCGGCGGATGCCCGCACGACGCTCTTCATCGTCTCCTCCAAGACCTTCACGACGCTCGAGACGCGCACCAATGCGCTCACCGCGCGCGCCTGGCTCGAGAGGCAGCTGGGTCGACGCGGCGGTGCCGGCGCACTTCGCCGCCGTCTCGGTCAACACCAAGGCGATGGATGAGTTCGGGGTGCATCCCGAGTACCGCTTTGCGATGTGGGACTGGGTCGGCGGGCGCTACTCGATATGGTCCTCGATCGGCGTGTCGCTCGCGATCGCGATCGGCCGCGGCAACTTCCTCGACTTCCTCGGCGGCGGCTACGAGATGGATGAGCATTTCCGCAGCGCGCCCTGGGCCGAGAACCTGCCGGCGCTGATGGGCCTCATCGGCGTGTGGAACATCAATTTCATGAAGCTGCCGACGCTCGCCGTGCTGCCGTACGACGACTCGCTGCGGCGCTTCCCCGCCTACCTGCAGCAGCTCGAGATGGAAAGCAACGGCAAATCGGTGATGCTCGATGGGGCGCCGGTCGAGTGCGAGACGGCGGCGGTCATCTGGGGCGAGCCCGGCAACAATGCGCAACATTCCTTCTTCCAGCTGCTGCACCAGGGCACGCCGCGCGCGGCGCTCGATTTCCTGCTGCCGGCGCGCTCCTCGTGCGGCAACCAGCCGCAGCAGAACCTCGCGATCGCGAGCTGCCTCGCCCAGGCCGAGGCGTTTACGGCGGGACAGACTGCGGCAGACCGTGCGCGCCGAGCTCGAGGGGCACGGGCTGCCGGCGGCGCAGATCGAGGCGCTCATTCCTCACAAGGTCCATCCGGGCAACCGCCCGAGCACCATCGTGCTCTTCCCGAAACTCGATCCCGCGACCCTCGGCAGGCTGATCGCGCTCTACGAGCACAGCGTGTCTCACGCAGAGCGTCGTGTGGGGGATCGACGCCTTCGACCAGTGGGGCGTGGAGCTCGGCAAGAAGCTCACCGAGCAACTTGTGCCGGCGGTGAAGGATCCCGCCGACAGCCATGGAGCACCGACGGCGGTACTGTCGCTGCTGGCGACCGTCGACAAGTGGAGGAGCTAACGTGCGTCGCAGAGACCTCTCCGTAGGACTCCTGGCCTCTGGGGTTGCCGCCGTCGGCACCGGCCGCGCCACCGCGGCACCCGCGCCGCTCAGCGCCGCCACCTTTGCGCAGACGCGCGAGGAGGCCGCCATCAGTGTGACCCCGGCTGACGCCGCCTACCTGCCGGGCGACGTGCGCCGCTACGGCGCCGATCCGAGCGGCGCGGCTGACAGCAGTGCCGCCATCAGGAGCGCCGCGGCCGTCGGGCAGCAGATCACCTTTCCGCCCGGCACCTACCTGCTGGGATCCCCGCTGACGATCGAGCCGAACGTGGTGTTCGCGGGCGGCGCTAAGCTGCGACCGGCGAGCGGCGTCACCGTTACCCTGAAGTCGTCCTTCCAGGCGCAGGTCGCGCAGATCTTCGATTGCTCGCTCGGTGGATGGATCGAGACTCCGGCAATTGTCGAAGCATGGGCCGAATGGTGGGGGGCAAGGAGCGATCGTTCGAACAACGAGGTGCCGATCAATCTGGCCGCCCAGGCGCTCCGGCAGGGCAGTGGTGGCTATGGTGGCACCGTGCTCCTAGATCGCGGGTATTACCCGGTTCAGGGAACGATCTATCTCTCGGACAACATCTCGCTGCGCGGGCGTGGGATGTTCTTTACCGACGTCTATGCCGCACCGGGGTGGTCTACCGAGGCTTCCTTCATGATCCTGGGTCAGAACGCGCTGGCGTTACAGTTCGCCAGCGCACTGTCAGCGGGGTCCACCAGCGCGACGCTGACCAAGGCCTGGGCCGGAGCGACCGGAACGCATACTGTGGTGTTCTTCGAAGCGGCGATGTCAGGCATGGAAACCCGCAAGGTGACGCTTACCAAGGGCTCAGCCGCGGTCGGCGGCTTTTCCTCCGCGCTGATGCGCCCTTGTAGTCCACACGCTTTTGCGCTCATGGCGAGTCCGGTAGATCACTCCGACATTGACGTATTCAACAGCCGGGTCGAGCAACTGAGGCTCGATGCGAAACAGAACGGCAGGATCACCGCGGTGATCTATGCCCCTGCCTGGCAGCAGAAATGTGGGACTGACAACGTCTACCTCGACAACTTCAAGACCAACGGGCTACAGCTCGATACCGGCTACGGAGGCGCAGCGCAGGTCAAGATACGCCGCACCGAGGCCTACGCGGCGCAGGACTGCTTCCCGGGCAGCGCCTGTATCCGGCTGAACTATCCGGCCACGATCATGGGCTGGATCTCCGTCGAGCTCGATGAAGTCGATACGGGAAGCCACATAGCGAATCTCGCCAACAGCATCGGCGTATGGGCAACCGGCCGCGTGATTGTGAACGTAAATGACCTGCACGCGGAGCAGCAGGGTATCGCCGTGCTGCTGGAGGCAGCGGCGACGCTGGTTGGAACGTCGCTGACCGCAGACGGCAGCGCCACTGTCACCACGCTCATTGAGTGCGCCGCGTCCTGGACGGGCGCCATCAACATGTGCGCGGTCGAGCGCAGTGGTGCGGCGACCTTCATCGTGGACAACTCACGCGGGCCCTACGCGCTCGCCAATGCCCTTGGCACGGCAGGCTACCCGGGCGCTGCGCGGGGGTGGTCCTGGCGGCGGCGCGTATCTCCAGCAAGTGATCTGGCCACCCGATCCCACCATCCCGGTTATGGCGATGATGCTGACCGTCGCTGGAGGGACTGTGACCGTGCGCTATTGCTCCGGCGGAGTCGGTGCCAACCAGGCCCTCACGGTGATGCGCTCCGGCCCCGGGACCTTTGTGTATACCTTCGCAGTGCCCCACACGATGGACGGCGTCAACCTCTACGACGTAATGGCCACTTCCGATCTGCCACAGACGGCGGTCAGTCGCACCTCGGCCACCAGCTTCAGCGTCACGACCCGCAACAGCACCGGCGGCCCGGCCGACCCGACCAGCATCGGCGTGCGCGTATATCACGCGCCGTGAGGCGCGGCGCGCAGCGCGAAAAAGCCGCTGAGTGCCATGAGATCGCGCCGGCTGTAGTGCCGAAAGCGCGCGGCGATGCGTGCCGTGTCGACATCGATTTCCGGAACTACCGCGCGGCTCTCGAGGTTCACCAGCCCGCAGTCGGCGAAAATGCGCTCGTAGTCGCTGTGCCGCAGGCGGTTCTGGTAGTGGTTGGATGGGTTGAGGAAGCGCCACGTGAAGTCGGAGTACTTATAGAAGTTGACGCGCGTGATGCGCGGATCGGCGGTGCAGTAGTGATCGTGATAGTCGATCATGAAACTGAACAACGCGCGGGGTGAAGCGACGCGCCGGCACTCGGCCAGTATCGCCGCGATGTCGGCCGGCGCGATGTGCTCGAGCGTGGATGTGGAGCAGAAGAAGTCGACACTTCCAGGCTCGAGATCGGTATGCCGCGCATCCCCCGGTGCGAGATAGCGGATGCGGTAGCGCCGTCTGAGATCGTCGCCGAGGTCCGCGACCGCGGGCCAGTCTCCGGGAATCCAGGCGCGCAGCTCTCCGATCATGCGGTTGACCAGCTCCACAGTCGCGATGCGCCACAGATCGAAGGCCAGCACTTCATCGGCGCCCGCGTTGCTCAGCAACAGGGCCGAGATCAGATTTCTTCCCGCGCCGAACTCCAGTGCGCGGCCGCCCACCTTGCGAAAGTTCTGAACGTGGTAGCCGAAGGCCGCGAGCAGCGGCTCTGTAAGCTTGAGGAAGTAGCGCGCCGAGCCGCGCCGTTGGAGCCCGGCGTACAGCCCGTGCGGCGTGCGGCTCAACGCGTGCAGGGCCACGCACTTCAGCCTCCAGTCCATCGTCACTGAGTATGGCATGGCGACGCTTGTACGGACCCACCCCCGGGGAGCAACAGGACATGCGCGATGGCCTGCTTCCAGTACAATCCCCAATCCGCAACGGAGTGGGTGGCTCGCCTGGCCATTTAGGGGAACGGGTCGCCCGCGCTGCAGACAGAGAACGTAAGGGTTTGTGATGAGAGTGATCGGACGACTTAGTGGGCTGCTGACCGGCCTGTTGGTTCTCCTGGCGTGCGTTCTCCTCGCCGGCCAGAGGGTCGAGGGGCAGGCGCTCGCCCCGACACCCGACCAGCTGCAGACCTTCCAGGGACTCACACCCGATCAGCAGCAGGCAATCCGCAACGCGCTCGGTGGAGGGAGCCAGCCCACGGGCGGATCGGATGTCGGTATGCGCCGGCCGGGCGTGCCCTCCCAGCAGGCCCAACAGGATCAGCTACAGCGCCAGCGCTCCAAGACCGCAGAATCCGAAGAGGAAACCGAGCCGCTGATCCCGGTACTGAAGGCCGAGGATTGGGTGATCGTCGAGGTCGGCTATCAGCTGCCGCCGCGCCCGGTTCCTCCCTACCTTCAGGCGCTGTATTCCAGCGCCGCGACGGCGGCCTTACCGGGCGCCGCGCCGACTACAGCACTGCCGGGCACGGCGAGTTCCGCGCAGGCGGCAGCCGCACAGGTGGCGGCCGCCCAGATAGCTGCACAGACCGGCGTGCCGGCCTCGACACCTAACCCGAACGCACAAGCCTCAGTGACCTCGGCGGATGGCCAGGTCATCTCAAACGCCGACGGCAGTCCGGTGACCCCTTTCGAGGCGCAGCTCACCGACGAAGACCGCAAGCAGCTCGATAGCCTCATGACGCTGATTCGCTCGAGAAACCCCTATCGTCTGTCGCGCGATGGGGCACTCGCACTGCCCGGGTTTGCGCCGATCGATCTCCTTGGACTCACGGAGGAGCAGGCCACTTTGCGCCTGAAGGTCGAGGCGGCGTTCCGCGGCATCGACGTCCGGCTGACGCGCCTGCCGTTGAAGAAAACCGGAGCGGAGGGGCTCAAGCCTTTCGGCTACGACCTGTTCGATCAGGGAGTGTCGACGTTTGCGCCGGTCACGGACGTTCCCGTGCCCTCGAGCTACGTCGTCGGTCCGGGCGATCAGCTCAACGTGGAGCTGTACGGCAACCAGAACCGTTCGTTGCGGCTCATTGTCGGGCGCGACGGCCACATCAATCTGCCGGACATCGGCCCGATCAGCGTCGGCGGGCAGACATTCGCGGACGTCAAGGCCGGGATCGAAGCTCGCGTGCAAAGGCAGATGGTCGGCGAGCACGCGAGTGTCTCAATGGGCGACACGCGCTCGATCCGGGTGTTCGTCGTTGGGGAGGCGAAGTACCCGGGCTCCTACACCGTGAGCGGACTCTCGACCATCACCTCCGCCCTGTACGCTGCCGGCGGAGCGAAGGTTGCGGGCTCGCTGCGCGGCATCCAATTGAAGCGCAACGGGGACCTGGTCCGGCAACTCGACCTCTACGACCTCCTCATACGCGGCGATACCAAGGACGACGCCAAGCTACTGCAAGGGGACGTGATCTACATCCCGGCGGTGGGCCCGACGGCCGCCATCGATGGTGAGGTGAGACGGCCGGCAATCTACGAGATCAAAAATGAGTCGACGATCGCGGATCTGCTCAAGCTGGCTGGGGGACTGACACCTGAAGCCGACCGATCCAACGCGATGCTGACCCGCATCGACGCGAATCAGCATCGGGTTGTGATTCGACTCGACCTGGCCGCGGGTAGCGAAGCGCTTCGCGACGGCGACCTGGTGCGCGTACTGCGATTGCGGCCGACACTCGACTCGGGGATTGTGGTCCAGGGATACCTGTACTCACCGGGTACGTTCGCATACCACCAGGGAATCCGCCTCTCGGACGTCATTCACTCGGTGGACGAGTTGCGCCCCAACGCCGATATTCACTATGTGCTTATCCGCCGGGAATTGCTGCCCGACCGTCGCATCAGCGTTCTGTCGGCTGACCTCGCGGCGGCGCTCCAGGCTCCGGGCTCGCCCGCGGACCTCGAGCTAGCGCCCCGGGATCGGGTCACGGTGTTCGACCTTGCTTCGGGGAGGGACCACGTGATTCAGCCGCTGCTCGATGAGCTGCGGGTCCAGGGGACATCCGGCCAGCCGACTGAGACCGTTTACGTCGAGGGCCAGGTGAAGGTGCAGGGCGAGTATCCGCTCGAACCGGGAATGAGGGTGCGCGATCTCATACGGGCCGGAGGTGGGGCTTCGGACGCAGCCTATGCCGGGAACGCCGAGCTGAGTCGCTACAGCGTCGCGGGTGAATCGCGCCACACCGAGCTCATCGCGGTCGATCTCGCCGCGGCGATGCGTGGCGATCCGGCTGCCAACATCGCGCTGCAGCCCTTTGACAGGCTCAACGTGAAGCAGGTCCCGTTGTGGGGAGAAGAGGAGAGCGTCACACTGCAGGGCGAAGTGCGTTTTCCCGGTAAGTATCCGATCCGGCGGGGCGAGACGCTCAAATCGGTGATCGATCGGGCTGGAGGCCTCACGCAGTTCGCATTCCCCCAGGGCAGCGTGTTTACGCGTGATTCCCTGCGCAAGCGCGAGCAGGCACAGCTTGACGTGCTCGCTGAGCGCATGCAGCGCAATGTCACCTCGTTTGCGCTCGGCGGCGCGGTGATGGCAGGGCAACAGGGCGGCGCCGCGACACTATCTCTCGCGCAGTCCTTGCTCACGCAGCTCAAGACGACTCGCGCCGTGGGTCGCATGGTCATCGATCTGCCACGACTGATGCGTGAGCAGACGGGATCGGCCGACGACGTCATTCTCCGCGACTCGGATCGACTCGTCGTGCCGCGGTTCGAGCAGCAGGTGACGGTTCTTGGCGAAGTGCAGAGCTCGACTTCAGTCCTTTATAATCCACGCCTGTCCCGGGATGACTATATCGCGCAGAGCGGCGGCCTGACCCAGCGGGCGGACCGGGGTCAGATCTATATCGTGCACGCCAACGGCGGCGTCGTAGGTACTTCCGGCGGAGGTTGGTTCCGGCGCAGCGCGGGGAGCCAGAGAATCGACCCCGGCGATACCATCGTAGTGCCGCTGGATGTCGAGCACCTGCCGCCGCTACCGCTCTGGCAGGCGGTGACAACGATTCTCTATAACATAGCGATTGCGGTGGCCGCGGTACATTCGTTGTAGGTTGCCCATGCGCGTACGTGAGACAGAGTCCCTGTGAGCATGCCGGCGCAGGAGCCCGTGGCGGACGACATTGTAGATTTCCGTGCCTTGGGCGCGAGACTGGTGGCGCGCCGGCGGCTGGTCGCTACGATAGTTGCCGCGTCCACCGCGGTCTTCGCAGCCGCGGCGTTCATCATGACGCCGATCTACCGCAGCACCACCATCCTAGCACCGGCGAGCAACCAGTCCTCGGGTCGCGGATTGCTCAACTCGGCACTCGGTGAGCTCGGCGGCGTGGCCGCGCTCGCCGGCTTCAACATCGGCGCCCCCGACCCCGACACCGAGGAGGCGCTGGCCGTGCTGCAGTCGCGCCAGCTCACAGAGCGCTTCATTGAGGACGAGAACCTCATGCCGAAGCTGTTTGCCGGAAGATGGGACGCGCACACCAACAGCTGGAAGACGAGTTGGTCGAGTAAGGCACCTACTCCGGCCAAGGCCTTCGACTACTTCGATCGGCGTGTGCGCGCGGTTGTGCCTGACAAGAAGACCGGCCTTGTGACGCTCAACATCATGTGGAAGGACCGCAATGAGGCGGCGGCGTGGGCCAACGACCTCGTGCGGCGCGTGAATGAGGAGATGCGTGCGCGGGCGATCGCCGAGGCGGATGCTTCGATTGACTATCTTGAAAAGGAGGCTCAATCGGCGCAGACAGTGACAGCACGCGACGCCGTCGGCCGTCTCATGGAGACCGAGATTAAGAAGCGCATGATTGCGAACGTGAGCCGCGAGTACGCTTTTCGCGTGGTGGATGCCGCCCTGCCACCCGACAAGGATGATCCAATCCGACCGCAAAAGGCGGTGATGGTCATCGCCGGGTTCCTCATCGGCGTGCTGATTTCGCTAGCCGTGTTGGCCTGGTCCGGCGACGGCGCCGCGCGCCGCCGACAAGCACCGTAGGGCGGGACGGCGACGTGAACAGGATTCTGGTTACCGGAGGCGCAGGCTTTCTCGGCTCGCACCTGTGCGAGCGGCTGCTCAGTGCAGGCCACGAAGTGCTATGCGTCGATAACTACTTTACGGGCACCAAGAGCAACGTTGGCAGACTCCTCGGCGACCCGCGCTTCGAGGTCATGCGTCATGATGTGACCTTTCCGCTCTACATCGAGGTGGACGAGATATACAATCTCGCCTGCCCGGCATCCCCGGTGCACTACCAGCACGATCCGGTACAGACCACCAAGACCAGCGTGCACGGCGCGATCAACATGCTGGGCCTTGCCAAGCGCGTCCGCGCCAAGATCCTCCAGGCCTCGACCAGCGAGGTGTACGGCGACCCGACCGAGCACCCGCAGACCGAAGCCTACTGGGGACGTGTGAATCCGATCGGTCCGCGCAGCTGTTACGACGAAGGCAAACGCTGCGCGGAAACCCTGTTCTTCGACTACTGGCGACAGCATGGCCTGCGGATCAAGGTAGTGCGCATCTTCAACACTTATGGTCCGAGGATGCACCCGAACGACGGACGCGTGGTCTCGAACTTCATCGTGCAGGCACTACGGGGGGAGGACATTACGATTTACGGAGACGGGTCGCAGACACGCAGCTTCTGCTACGTGGATGATTTGATCGACGGGATGCTGAGAATGATGGACACCGCGGATCGGGTCACCGGTCCCGTCAACCTCGGCAACCCCAGCGAGGTGACTATGCGCGATCTCGCGCAGACGATCGTCCGACTCACCGGATCACGCAGTAAGCTCGTGTTTCGGCCGCTACCCGCAGACGACCCGCGCCAGCGGCGGCCGGATATTTCGCTTGCGCGCACCGAGCTCGGTGGTTGGCAACCGGAGATTGGGCTGGAGGCCGGCCTGCTGACGACGATAGAGTATTTCCGAGCGCTTCTCACGGCGCGTGCCGCATCTGACTGACGGGCACTCGCGGACCGTGGGTAAAGATGCTGACCCGGGATACTCAGCATGCGGTTCGGGGAGCCGGAAGTGAACGCCACCGATCAGCTTATCGTGAGCCCCTCGCGGCCGCCGATGCCGAAATGGCGTTGGCGGGTGCTGCTGCTTGGCACGCTCATGGCGTTGTGCGTCTACTATCTGAACTACGGCCGCGCATTCAACGAGGGCGATAATGCGTCGAGCCTGCTGACTCTGGGTGTACGCATCGCCGCCAGCGCGATGATCACCGGATCGCTTTACCCTCTGCGTATCCGACCAGCGAGTCCATGGCTGCTCATCGCTCTTTTCGGGCTGTTCGGCGTCAGCTTCCTCGTCGCCTTTGGCGTTGAGGGGGAAGTCAACGACACTCTGTTCCTCAATACGCTCATACAGGTACCTGCCCTGTGGGCTCTGTGCCAGACGCGCTGGCGCGTGGACAGCGCGGGGTGGTTGCGCTTCGTCGCCACGTGCCTGATCCTCCAGTCGTTCGTGGATCTTGGCTTATTCGTCACTGGCAATACCCTCTGGCTCAGTCAGGCCTTCGTCGGCGGTTTGGGCAACCCGAGTTCCTACGGGGTCACCTGCGCGGTAGCGCTTGCGTTCTGTCTGTTCCATCCGCGGGCGGGCCGTTTTCGCGCCGCCAAGGCGGCCATGCTCACCGTGATCGCGGTCATGTCCATGTCGCTGTTCACGGCACTCGGGGTCATGCTGCTTTACTCGGTGTGGGTAACACGGGATGTTCGCCGCCTGCTCGTCGCGGTGGCCGTCGTGATTGGCACGGGAATGCTGATATCCGCGTGGCTCGCCAGCCAGGAGGATGAGAACTTCTTGATTCACAAGTTTGCCGCGGCGGCCGCCGTCATCGGGTTGGTCGAATACGACGCCGACACGTCGCTCACCGTCACCGGCAGAGCCGCGGGTTACGAACGGACCATGACGGCCATCAGGAAGCGGCCGCTGGGGCTCATTACCGGGCATCTCGAGGACAAGGTCTACTGGCCCCAAGACAGCCAGGCGCTCACGTATCTCGGGAGCTTCGGCGTATTGATGCTGACAGCGTTCGTGCTGCTCCACGCGCTGTGGATGGCGTATGCGGCGAGGCGCTGGCGAGCTGACGGCGGATTCACGCTGCTGGCGCTGGCGCTCTTCGGGCTGATGTTCTTCACCAATCGAATCCTCGATTACTACCCGGTGGCCACGCTGTACTTCTTTTGCATCGCGATGGCGTTCACAGGGGAATGGCACACGGTTCGCGTGAAGGTATCCGCTTTGGCGCCGCTCGCCATCGCTGCGCGCGAGCCAACGACGTGAACGCCGGCGTTGAACTGCCGCGGCTCCCGGAGCCGATCCGGGTAGCGGCTCGGGCGCCTGGCGAAATGGTTTCCGTGATCATTCCCTGCTTCAATGCCTCAGCATTCATTGCCGACACCGTGGACTCGGTACTGGGACAGACCTACCGTAACCTCGAGCTCATCGTGGTGGACGACCGTTCCACCGACAACAGCGTGCAACTCGTGCGCGCCAGGGCCAGTTCAGATCCGCGCGTCACGCTGATCGAAATGCCGAGGAACACCGGTGCGCCCGCCGGCCCGAGAAACGTCGGAGTGCGCGCCGCCCGGGGCGCGTGGGTCGCGTTTCTTGACGCGGATGATCTGTGGCACCCGCGCAAGCTCGAGTTCCAGATGCGCGCTCTGCTCCGTAGTGGAGCGCTGATGTGCAGTACCCGGATGCACGACCTGCAGCCGGGAGAGCGGCCGGTTTTCCGCGAGCCGACGCAAGCGTGCGGCGTGCAGCGTATTTACCTGAACATGCAGCTCACCAAGTATCGGACGCCGACATCGAGCATTGTCATACGGCGCGATCTGATGGCCAAGCTGCCGTTCAACGAGGATCTCAGCTTCAAGGCGCGCGAGGACACCGATTGCTTCATCCGCGCGCACGAGTACATCGAGCACAGCCTCAAGCTGATCTTCCCGTTCGTTCTCTACCGTGTGCAGGGCAGCCAGATCTCGGGAAACAAGTTGAGGATGGTGGGTCGACACCTGAACATGCTGAAAAAATACCGGTTCCGCTCCGGCGAGGGCCTGGGTCTTAAGGCCTACTACTACACGCTGACACACTTTGTGATGTCGTTATACTTCCGAGCCTTTCGGCGCATGCTGTAGGACGTAGACTCGTGATCACCGGCTCGCAGGCATTGTGGAGAAGAGCATAGAGATGGAGTCATTTCACTCACCGCCCGGAGGTGTGGTTCGACTAAACCCGTCGCGACGCGAACGCTCGGGACGTCCTCGGGTCCGATTCGGTGCGAGGGTCAATTGAACCTGGCGGGTAAGCGAGTTCTGGTGACCGGTGCGGACGGATTTATCGGTTCGCACCTCACCGAACATCTGGTCTCGATAGGTGCGCAGGTCCGGGCCTTCGTCTGCTACAACAGCTTCAATTCATGGGGTTGGCTCGACAGCGTCGCCGAGCCCATGAGGACTTCGCTGCAGGTATTCGCTGGCGACGTCCGTGATCCGCACGGTGTGCGGACAGCAATGCGTGGCTGCGATGTCGTCATGCATCTCGCCGCGCTGATCGCCATCCCGTACTCGTACCACTCGCCGGAGACATACGTTGACACTAACGTCAAAGGCACGCTCAACGTGGTGCAGGCCGCCAGGGAGCTGGGCGTCGAGCGTGTTGTGCACACCTCGACGAGCGAGGTGTACGGGACTGCGCAGTTCGTGCCGATCACGGAGGAACATCCACTGCAGGGTCAGTCCCCGTATGCGGCCACCAAGATTGGCGCTGATCAAATTGCCAGTAGCTTCTACTCTTCGTTCCAGACCCCTATTGCAACCATCCGGCCGTTCAACACCTACGGCCCACGCCAGTCCGCGCGCGCCGTTATTCCTACCATCATTACCCAGTTAGCTGCGGGCGGACGTGAGCTAAAGCTCGGCGCGCTACATCCGACGCGTGATTTCAACTATGTGCACGATGTGGTGCGCGGTTTCGTGGCAGTGGCGCAGTGCGATGCGGCGGTCGGGCGAGTGATAAACGTAGGCAGCGGCCATGAAATTTCCATCCGCGAGACGGCACTGTTGATTGGGGAGCTCATGGGTCGGCAGGTCTCCCTGGTCAATGACGAACAGCGTGTCCGGCCGGCGAACAGCGAGGTCGAACGCCTGCTCGCTGACAACACGCGCGCCCGGGACCTGGCGGGATGGTCGCCGGCGTACCAGGGGCGCGAAGGGCTGCGTCGCGGGTTGTGCGAGACTATCGAGTGGTTTTCCGACGACGCCAACCTGCGACGCTACAAATCCGGGCTTTACAACATTTGATGACTCACGGCGCTCAAAAAACGCTTGCGAATCGGTCGGCCAGTAACGAGAACCTGGTGGGACCCGTGCTGGGCGCGGTTCGGAGCGTCATCGGGGACGCTCCGACTCCGGTGGCGCTGCACGAGCCTGAGTTCAGCGGGAATGAGCTGGCGTACCTGAAGGAGTGCCTCGACACCGGCTGGGTTTCGTCGGTCGGGCCGTTTGTCGAACGCTTTGAGCGCGAGTTGGCTGGCTATACGGGTTCGGGCCACGCGGTGGCTACCTCGAATGGTACCGCCGCGTTGCATGTTTGCCTGCAGGTCGTGGGAGTGAGGCCTGGAGACGAGGTGCTGTTACCGGCATTGACCTTTGTGGCCACCGCAAACGCGGTCAGCTACTGCTCGGCCGTTCCGCATTTCGTCGACTCTGAGGCTACCTCGTTTGGCGTCGATCCGGGCGGACTGGATGGATATTTGCGGGAGACGGTCCAGCTGTCTGGCGGCGTATGCGTGAATCGCCGCACTGGCGCCCCGGTCCGGGCCCTAATCGTCATGCACGTTTTCGGGCATCCCGCAGATCTCGATGGGCTGCGCGAAGTCGCGGATCGCTGGCGGCTGGCGCTCGTCGAAGACGCCGCCGAGTCCCTCGGCTCCCGCCTCCATGAGCGGCATGCGGGGACAAGCGGCGTGGTGGCCGCCCTCAGCTTCAATGGCAACAAGATCGTGACTACTGGTGGCGGTGGCGCAGTCCTGACGAATGACGCGGTGCTGGCCGCCCGCGCCAGACATCTGTCGACCACCGCACGCGTGAAACATCGCTGGGATTTCCTGCACGATGAGGTCGGCTACAACTACCGCATGCCCAACATAAACGCGGCCCTCGGTTGCGCCCAACTCGAGCAGCTGCCTCACGCACTGGAGCGCAAGCGCCGCCTGGCGCAGCGCTACATCACGGCATTTGCCGCAATAGACGGAGTACGGATTGTGCGCGAGCCTGCAGGCACCACGAGCAACTACTGGCTGAACACACTGCTGCTGGACGCCAACCGCGAGCCGGAGCGCGACCGCCTGCTCACCGCCCTCAACGACGCCGGATATGGGGCCAGACCCGTCTGGACCTTGATGCACCGTTTACCGATGTATTCCCGCTGTCCACGCATGACGCTCGCCTGCGCCGAGCAGCTGGCGGCGCGCATCATCAATCTGCCTTCGAGCGCGAAACTCGGGGGCCCGTGATGCGCAAGCGGATCTGCGTGGTCACCGGAAGCCGCGCCGACTACGGACTGCTGGTTTGGGTTCTGCACGACCTGCAGGCTGCGCCGGATGTTGAATTGCAGCTCATCGTTACGGGCATGCATCTGTCTCCGGAATTCGGCTCCACAGTTCGCCAGATTGAGGCCGATGGATTCACCATTGCCCGGCGGGTCGAGATGCTGCTATCGAGCGATACGCCGTCGGGCGTTGCGAAATCGATCGGCGTCGGTGTGATTGGCATGGCGGACGCCTTGAGCTCCCTGGCGCCGGAAGTGTTGGTCGTTCTCGGAGATCGTTTTGAAATACTGGCGGCGGTCCAGGCGGCGCTCGTACAGCGGATTCCCGTGGCTCATATTGCAGGCGGCGATCTCACACTGGGGGCCTTCGATGAGTCAGCCCGTCACGCAATCACCAAGATGGCCCACGTACATCTCGTAACCAATGAGGACTCAGGAAGAATAGTCCGGCAATTGGGGGAGGACCCGCAGCGCATTCACGTGGTCGGGAGCCCCGGCATCGATTATCTTTCGCGCGAACGGCTTCTCCCACGTGCAGAGCTTGGCGCCGCCCTCGCACGTCCGCTCGTGGCCCGCAACCTGCTGGTCACGTTTCACCCGGTCACGCTCGAGCCCGACGAAGGAGAGCATCAGCTGTGCGAATTGCTGGCTGCTCTCCACGCGATCGATACAGACATCCAGTTGTGGTTCACTCTTCCCAACGCCGACACGGGAGGCAGGCGGTTCGCGCGGTGTGTGAGCGACTGGGTGGTCGCCCACTCAGAGCGGGCGTGCGTAAACACTTCGCTGGGGCAGTTGCTGTACCTGAGCCTGATGTCGCAGGTGGACGCCGTCGTCGGGAATTCCTCCAGCGGCTTGTACGAGGCCCCGTCGTTCGGCGTTCCGACCGTAGATATTGGCGATCGTCAGACCGGCCGCCTGACTGCGGCCTCAGTTATCCGCTGCGCCCCGCAGCGCGCGGCAATAGGCGCGGCAATTCGCCAGGCACTCACCCTCGGGGTCCACCCCGTGGTCAATCCCTATGGTGATGGACACGCTGCGGAGCGCATCGTGGCCGTCCTGCGCGATTTGCCACCTGCGGAGCAGCTTCTCAAGAAGACATTCCACTTGCTGGAACGTGAGTCGCCGTGAACAGGCGCACGCTCATCATCGCTGAGGCCGGTGTCAATCACAACGGCTCGCGGGAGCTGGCGCTGCGGCTGGTGGACGCGGCGGCGGAAGCCGGTGCAGACGTCGTGAAGTTCCAGAGCTTCCGCGCCGCGGACCTGGCGACGGCAAGCGCACCGAAGGCAGCCTATCAGGCCGCCAACACTGAGGGCAGCGGCTCGCAGCTGGCGATGCTGCGCGAGCTGGAGCTGTCCCCGCCCGATCAGGTCGCCCTGCGAGACCGCTGCAGGGAGCGCGCGATCGGTTTCATGTCGACGGCGTTCGACGCGACGAGTCTCGCGTTTCTTGCGACCCTCGAGCCCCCGGCGTTCAAGATCCCATCAGGAGACATCACCTGTGCGCCGCTGCTCCTGCAAGCGGCACGTCTGCGCAAGCCGTTGATCGTGTCGACGGGCATGTCTACGCTGGCGGAGGTGGAGCAGGCGCTCGGGGTCATAGCCTATGGGCTGATGAGCGATGCCGAGCCGCGCAGCAGGGCCGATTTCGCAGACGCTTTTCGCGATCCGCTCGGGCGCCGTGCCCTCGAGCGTCACGTCACGCTACTGCACTGTGTGACAGCTTATCCGGCGCCGCCCGAGGCGGTGAATCTGCGGGCGATGGACACACTGGCGAGTACTTTCGGGCTGGCAGTGGGATATTCGGACCATACGCTCGGGACTGAGGTGGCGCTGGCCGCTGTTGCCCGCGGCGCCTGCGTCATAGAAAAACATTACACGCTCGACCGCTCTCTACCCGGGCCGGACCATGTAGCGTCGCTCGAACCAGCGGAGCTGGCGAGTCTGGTCGCCGGTATCCGGCGGATCGAGCAGGCCCTCGGCTCGACCGTAAAAGCGCCTGCGCCGCAGGAGCTGCCGAACCTGCCGCTGGCGCGCCGCAGCCTGGTCGCAGCGCGACGCATAGGCAAGGGGGAGGTGTTTACGGCGGAAATGCTGGCGGCCAAGCGCCCCGGGACGGGCATTTCGCCGATGGAGACCTGGAGCCTGCTCGGGGTACCAGCGAACAGGGAATACGCCGCCGACGAGCAGATCGAGCGATGATGCATCCGCTCCTCATCGTGGGCGCGGGCGGGCACGCGGCGGTGATCGTCGACGCGCTCCTCGCCGCCGGAGAACAAGTCGTCGGATTCACGGACGTCGATCCGCGGCGACTCGGCAGTATGCTCTGCGGCCGTCCAATCCTCGGGGACGATAGTGTTCTGGAAGAGCGGGATCGCGGAACCCTGCTGCTCGTCAACGGTATTGGCGGCGTGGGCGACACGAGTTTGCGCCGCACCGTACAAGTGCGCCTGGAGGCGAGGGGCTGGAGGTTTGCGTCCGTGAGGCACCCAGCCGCGGTCGTGTCCCTGCACGCGCACGTCGGAGCGAGCGCTCAGGTTCTGGCGGCAAGCGTCGTGCAGATCGGTGCGACCATTGGGGAAGGCTGCATCATCAACACGGCCGCGGTCGTTGAGCACGACGTCTCGTTGAGCAAGTGGGTTCACGTTGCGCCGGGCGCCCTGTTGTGCGGAGGCGTGGCCGTGGGCGAGGGCAGTCATATCGGCGCGGGCGCCGTGGTCCGGGAGGGTATCAATCTCGGTGCGGGCACGCTGGTCGGAGCGGGCGCGGTTGTGGTGGATGATTTCGAAGGAGGCGGAACCCTCGTCGGCGTGCCAGCACGCGTGGCGAGGCATCGATGAGAGACTGGAAGAAGTCGCTCGTCGGTCTGGATGCGAGTCTCCATGACGCACTGGGGGCCATCGATGCGGCCGGCTGTCAGATAGCGCTGGTCGTAGATGCCGCAGGGCGTCTGCTGGGCACGCTCAGTGACGGCGATCTCCGCAGGGCGCTGCTCAAAGGCCTGAGCCTGGGCGACCGCGTTGGCGCAGCCATGCATCGCACGCCTACCCGCGCCAGAGTAGACGAGGAGCGCGATTCAATACTGGCGACCATGCGTCGTCTGGGGCTGCATCAGATTCCTCTCGTCGACGCTAACGGGGTCGTCGTCGGCTTGAAGGTGGTGGACGACTTCCTGAATCCTCCGGTGCGTGATCACTGGGTGGTCGTCATGGCCGGCGGGGTGGGCAGTCGACTGGAGGATCTGACGCGCGACACCCCCAAGCCGATGCTGAAGGTCGGCTCGCGCCCACTATTGGAAACGATCGTGCGCAGTTACAGCGATCAGGGCTTCCGCCGCTTCTACTTCGCGGTGAACTACAAAGCGGAACAGATCGAGGCGCATTTTGCGGACGGCAAGGCCTTCGGTGTCGAGATTCGCTATCTGCGCGAGCCGGAACGCTTGGGAACCGCCGGAGCGCTCAGCCTTCTGCCGGAGCCACCGAGTCTGCCCTTGATCATCACCAACGCGGACTTGCTGACCAAGGAGAACTACGGCCACATGGTCGACCGCCACGTCGAGACGGGTGCCGACGCGACCATGGCGGTTCGGGCGTACGAAATGCAGGTGCCGTTCGGGGTCGTACGCGAGCGCGATGGCGGCATCGAAACGATCGAAGAGAAGCCCGTGCAGCATTTCGTAGTGAGCGCTGGCATCTATGTTCTTTCGCCCCAGGTGCTGCCGCTCGTGCCACGGGGGCGATTCTTCGACATGCCGGCATTGTTCTCCGCGATTCTGACGCATGGAATGAAGACACGCTGCCATCACATCGACGGGTACTGGCTCGATATTGGCAGGCTCCCCGACTACGAGCGCGCCAACCAGGACTTTTCGAACCTGTTCCGTGAGCGCTAGACGCAGAGTGCTTGCGCTCATCCCGGCGCGGGGTGGGTCCAAGACGTTGCCGCGAAAGAATGTCCTCCCGGTCGGCGGCCGCCCGTTGTTGGCATGGACTATTGAGGCCGCACGAGCCGCGCGCTGCGTCGACCGCCTCATTCTGTCGTCCGACGACGAGGAGATCATGGAGGTTGCACGTCAGTATGGTTGCGACGTTCCGTTTGTGCGACCGGCGAACCTGGCCGCAGACACCACTCCCACCATCGATGTCGTCATGCACGCGCTCGACGCAGTGCCGGGATACGATGTTGTCGCGCTGCTACAACCGACCTCCCCGCTACGGACAGGAGCCGACATAGATGCTGCCTGCGCCATGCTCGAGGCCCAAGCCGCGCCGGCGGGCGTATCGGTAACTCTCGCCGAGCAGAGCCCCTATTGGATGTACTCGCTCGGAGAGGGGAGTGCCCTGAAGCCCGTGCTTGCGGATCGGCACGGGTTCAACCGTCGTCAGGATCTGCCGCCGATCTACGTGCTGAACGGCGCCATTTACCTTGCTGAAATTGACTGGCTGCGCCGCACTCGTAGCTTTGTGAGCGCCGCGACGTTGGGCTACATCATGCCGCGCGAACGGTCGATTGACATCGATACCGCCGCTGATTTCGAGCAGTTTGCGCGCGTGGTCGCAGGCCGGCACTTCCGCAGTGGTGATCAATGAGCAAACCCACTTGACTACACTGAATATCAACCGCCGGTAGCAAGCGCCCGGCAGCTCGGTACGCTTGAGGTCGAGGTGCCCGAAATCTATAATCCCAAGTGCCTGGCGTTGTTAATACACGACGGGGATGTAAGGTTCCCCTACGTCTGCGGCGCTCCTGACGGGGGCGCACATCTGACTACCGGCGTCAGCATCGCTGCTGCATCAACGCGGTGCACCTTGACGACGGCGTGATCCGGAACTTCACCTTTCAGGCGCTGCGGGGGCGCGGCTTCTCTTAGGACCGACGACCTGATCGAGGGAATATTGCGGATGATGGAAGCAGAGGACCGCGTCACCGAGCCGACTGGCAACCCATGAACGCGCAGTTGGCGAGCATTGCGAGCACGAGCGCACGTCTGCGGATCGGCTTCGCTTCCGTCTACTCCTGGCGACCGCACGTCGAGCAACTTTACTTTCTCGCAACGCTTGCCGAGCGAGCCGGTCACGAGACCTTCTTTCTTACTTGTGACGCCGATTTGCCGACCTGCTACACGCGCGAAATCCGCGAGCGCCCGGGCTGGCGCGAGTGCCTCGAGTGCCGCGCGGGGGGCTTGCGTTCATACCCGTTGCGTAACGTTACGGCGTTGCACAGCTACGCTGGCTCTTCTGGCGAAGGACCGGAGGTGCCGGAGGAATGGGCATTCTCGAGTGCCAGCACTCTCGGGCGTTTCGAATCAAATTCCGACTATGCCGGGAGCGAGTTTGCCGCGACCGCGGCGCGGCTCTATCCCGTCGTCCGCACGAGCTACGCGGCCGCGCTCGGCTGGATATCGCGCAACCGACTGGATGCGGTGTGCGTATTCAACGGGCGTATGGATGCGACCCGAGCGATATTTGAGGCGGCAAAGTCAAGTGGGGTGCGCTGCCTGAGCGTGGAGAGACCGCTGTTCGGTGACGGGTTGCAGCTGTTGCCGGAGGAAAACTGCCTCGGGCTCCGGTCTGTTCATAGGCTTGTGTCGCAGTGGCGCGAACAGCCGCTGAACGAGTTCCAGGCGATGCGTGCGGTTCGTCACCTGGCACAGCGCTTCCTGCGCACCAACACCAAGGAATGGCGCGCCTATAACACCAACGCGCAAACCGTCCCCTGGCCGGTCGCGAACGCGAACCGCAGGATACTGCTAGTTCCAAGCAGTCGGAACGAGGTCTGGAGCCATCCGGACTGGACCCCCGAGTGGCACGACCCCCTCGATGGGTATGACGCAGTGATCGCCGCTCTAGGGCTCGAGCCGCGGGATCTGCTGCTGCGGTGCCACCCAAACTGGGGCGAGAATATTGGCAAACGAGGTGGACGGCTCTCGGAGGAGCACTACCGACAATGGGCCAGGAAGCGCGGTATCGCCTGCATCGGGAGCAGTGCAACCGTGAGTACGCTGGGCCTCATCGAGCAGAGCGACGCGATTGTGGTTATCAACGGTAGCGCTGCGTTCGAGGCGGGAATCCTTGGCAAGCAGGTAATCGCGACGGCCCCAAGCGCTTACCAGGAGGCGGGGTTCCGCGATTCGGCCTGCACGTCCGCAGAAGTTGCGAAGCTGCGCCTGGACATGGACTTGAGTGCCACCGAGCGAGCCCACCGTTCGCTGAGCATCGCCCGTCAGACGCTACGCTTCGTGCACACTCTGGTCTACCGGGTGCCGCAATACACTGACTACGTCAAATGCGAGACCACCACGCGTTATCGATACGACCTTGACGCACCTCCGGCGCGGTTCATTGACCTGCTGAGAAGCGGCCAGCTCGCTGCGGATGACGTGACCTTCGCTGCTGACGACGCCGGGGAAGATGACGTGCTGCGGCTGATCCGCGAGCGTAACTGGAGGGCTCTGTGTGCGGCGCCCGCGGCACCGGAACACCTGGTGCGCCTGCGGCGCCGGCTGTTGCTGCGGCCGGTCGACCTGATCAGCAGATGGAAGCCGGTCGGAAATCGCTAGCGCCTATGTTCAATATCAAGGACCTGCGTCAAAGCCTGGTTCACCAGCCCGCGTACACGCTGATGCGCGGGGCGGCGCGCTTTGGGGCTGCTCGCGCCGCGGTTTGTGCTGCCCGCCGGACCATGCACGGCGGGCGGGTCAGACGCTACCTGGATGCCTGCCAGGCGCGCCTTAGCGGCAGCGTCTTTGCGGATTTCGACCGCACCGAATTCGTCAGCCGCCTGCGGGCCGACGGTGTGGCGTTCGGCTTGAACTTACCGGCGGGGATGGTCGGCGAGCTCACGGCATTCGCACTGGCGAACCCGTGCTTCGCCGACCGCGAGCCGGAGCGCGGTTTTTATCTAGAGAACCGCATGCAGGCTCAGGTCAGCCTCGGCAAACCGATACTGGTGGCGCAGTACTTCAACACCGAAACCAGTTGCGCGGTCGTCAGCCGCCTACGGCAGGACGCCGCGCTGCAGTGGATCGCCGGCACGTATCTCGAGTCCGTGCCGACCTTCGTGGGCGCCAATCTGTGGTGGACGTTCCCGGTGAAGGCGTTGGAGGAGGACCGCGATCGGCATGCACACCTGTTTCATCGCGACGTCGACGATTTCAGGTTCTTCAAGTTCTTCTTTTATCTCACGCCCGTGAGTCCTGGGGAGGGCGCTCACGTCTGCGTGGCCGGCTCACACCTGCGGCCTCCGGTCTTGCGCCGCTCGGATCACTGGAGAATCCGCCGCTACAGCGATCGTGAGATCGCCAGCAACTACCCCGCGGAGCAAATCATCGAGATCTGCGGTCCCGCTGGCACTGGATTTGCCGAGAACACCTTGTGTATCCACAAGGGTAGAACGCCCGGCCGAGAGCCGCGCCTGCTGCTGCAGCTGCAGTACGCTCTGTTCGACTACGGTGTTGGGCATGATCGCCGCCGCGCCGACACGCTGCACCTGATCGGTTGACAGCGTGACCCGCGCGCTTCCGGCCGGTGTCATCAGCCTGAGCAAACGAGGTCTCAGGCAGCTTTGGTACGCCCCGATTCTCGCGGCTGCCATGGGTCTGATCATGCTGCGGATGCTCATCATGGCGCGCGTGTTCAGCGTCGAGCAATTCGCACAATTCAGCGGCGGGCTGCTGGTCTCGAGCACGTTCTCGATGCTCGGCTGTCTCGGGCTGCAAACCATGCTGCAGCGCGAGTGGCCAGTGAACCTGATGCGCGGTCAGGAACGCCGAGGGGTTGTCAGAGCTGCGCAGTGCAGCCTGGTCGCACTGGCATGCGCGCTCGTGTGTCTGGCTGTGGTGCTGGTCGTGCGCCCCGCCGCCGGCATGTCGCTAGCGGTCCTCAGCATTGGCGTGTTGCACGGCTTTTCTCAGCAGCTGTTCGTGATCGCGACCGTCGAGAGTCGCAGTCGCGGCGATGCGCTCAGGTACTCGCGCGAGAACATGGCGCGGGCGGTGGCGGTGCTGGGGCTTGGTGTCGCCGTTGCGGTCTTGACAGGCTCGGCGGTCGCCACACTGGCGTGTGAAGCGACCTTGGGCGTGATGTTCTCGGCAGCTTTTTTTCTCGGGTCGCTGACACGTGCGGCGCAGCGCACGGATACAATTTACGCGCTGGCCGCACGAGGTCTTAGGGGCGTGAGCTGGCGCGCCGCGTTTACCCTGATGGCAATAGGCGGTGTCAGCTTCTTCGTTACCAACGTGGACCGTTGGGTAGCGGTCAACCGCCTCTCTGCAAAAGAATTCGGCACGTATTCGTTTGCCTGGATCGTGCTCCTGATTGCGCAGGCCGTGCAGCTCGTGGTGAACGCCTCTGCATACCCGCTGATCGCACGGCGGTTCGCTGTCGGAGGCCATCGAGCCGCGTTCCTGGCCTGCGCCGGGCTTTCGGGTGCGGCGCTGGCCGTCGGGATGATCGTTGTCGTCCCGGCTGGCGCGGTGCTCACTTACGCCGTGCCACACTGGTTTCCGATGTACGCCGACGCACTGATCGTGCTGCCGATTTTTCTGCTTGTGGCGTTGCTGCGGGTCTCCGATTTCTGGACGAGTTACCTGGTAATCACGGGGCGGGAGACCCAACTGCTGACGCTGAACTGCGTGGTTGGTTTTTGCGGCGCTGCGATCTGGGGCGTTTTAGTCAACTGGCAGCTGTCCCGGTTGCACCCCCGCCAGGTGGCGCTGCTCGCGCTCACGCTCACCAGCCTGAGTTATCTTTCAGTGGCGTGCTTTGCGTGGCGGGCACGAACCGCATGACGCGACTCGAGCGAGCGCTGCGAAGCATTTGGGTCTGCCGCTGGATGCGTTCGGCGATCGCGCTGGCCGGCGGGGCGCGTGTTCACCCAACGGCGCTGTTACTTGGGCGCGGGGGGCAGTTGAGGTTTGGACGCGGCACGGCGCTGGGTGCACGAACGTGCGCGCTGCTGGGCGCCCGAGGCCGCCTCACGACAGGCGATGACGTATGGATCGCCTCCGATGTGCAGCTGGAGAGCGACACAGAGTTGCGGTTGGGTTCCGGTACCACGTTGCAACGGCGCTGCACGGTCCTTGGAACTGTTCGTGTAGGCCGGGGGTGTATATTCGCACCCAACGTATTCGTTTCCTCTGGGACCCATCCGTTTCGTCTGCAGCCGCACTTGCCGATTCGCGAGCAGGAGCGCCACCTGCGGAAGCGGGATGGTGGCTTCAGCTCGCTCGATAACCCCGTATGCGTGGAAGACGACTGCTGGCTTGGGACGAATGTCGTTATCGGCCCGGGAGTGACGGTCGGTAAGGGTGCGGTTGTGGGCGCGAACTCAGTGGTCCTGGACGACGTAGAACCGTACACGGTTGTCGCGGGGGCGCCGGCGCACCGGGTCGGTGAACGACTGCAGTGGCAACCGCCGCAGGAGTTACGCTGCGACGACGAACGACAGATCCCGTACGTGCTGCGCGGCGCGCCTGTACTGGCGGCCGACGGACGTATAATCGCCGTGGCCGCGACCGACGATGAGCCGGCGAGGTTTATCGTGGCTGCGGTCGGGCAGTCCATTCGCGTCCTCTATGAGGCGTCTGCCGATCTCACTGTCGAGACGGCAGGTGAAACGCATCTGTTGCGAGCCGGACAGGGAGTCCTGGAAGTCGATGCAAAGCCCTTACCGCACCGGCACGGCGGTCTGAGCGTAACCATGACGCTGGTTTCTGCGCCTGCGCACGTACGCCTCAGCGTTTTCACCGTCATCTGCGTCGAGACATGAGACACAGACCCCTGAGGACCCGTGAGATCACGACCTGGCCTGGCAAGGCGGCCGCGCATGCTGGTCCGAAGGGCAGACCCCGTGGCTGATCAGAGCGCGCCCAGCTTGCCCTTCGCGCTCCCGGAGATCGGTGAGGAAGAGATCGCCGAGGTCGTGGATTCGCTGCGCTCCGGATGGATCACCACCGGGCCGAAGGCGCAGCGCTTCGAGGAGGACTTTGCCGCGGCTGTCGGCGGCGGCGTCGGCGCCGTCAGCTGCAACTCCGCGACCGCGGGGCTGCATCTGGCGCTCGAGGCGCTTGGGATCGGTCCGGGCGACCAGGTGCTCACCACGCCCTACACGTTCACCGCCACCGCCGAGGTGGTGCGTTATCTCGGTGCTGAGCCGGTGTTCGCCGACATCGACCCGCATACCCTCAATCTCGATCCGCGCGCGGCGGCCGCCGTCGCCGCGCAGTGTCCACGCCTGAAGGCGCTGCTGCCGGTACACATTGCCGGCCAGTGCTGTGACATGGATGCCCTCGGTGCCCTGGCGCGCGAACGGGGCGTGCCCGTGGTGGAGGATGCAGCACATTCCTTCCCGGCGACCTTCGCCGGGCGCTCCGTCGGCACGCTGTCGGAGGTTACGGTTTTCAGTTTCTACGCGACCAAGACAATCACCACCGGCGAAGGAGGGATGGTGGTCTCGCGTGATCAGGCCGTGCTGCAGCGGATCCGCACGATGCGTCTGCATGGCATCGATCGGGACGTATTCGACCGCTACACCTCGACTTCGCCGCAGTGGTATTACGAGGTGGTCGCACCCGGGTTCAAGTACAACATGACGGACATCGCCGCGGCGCTCGGCATCCAGCAGTTGAAGAAGGCGCACCGCTTCCTCGAGCGCCGCGCGGCCATCGCCCGCTTGTACACACAGGCGCTCGCGGGCCTGCCACTGCGGACCCCCGCGGTGGCCCGCCCGGCGGACGTACACTCCTGGCACCTGTACGTCATTCAGCTCGAGCTCGAGGCACTCACCATCGATCGCGCGCGTTTCATCGAGCTCATGGCCGAACAGGGCATCAGCTGCAGCGTACATTTCATTCCACTGCACGTGCAGCCCTATTGGCGCGATCGCTACGGCCTCAAGCCCGAGAGCTTCCCCAGGGCGTTCGACGCCTATCAACGCGCCGTCAGCCTGCCCATCTATACCCGCATGAGCGACGCGGACGTGGAACGCGTGAGCCGCGCGGTGCGCTCGATCGTGACCCGCTTCGCGCGCTGATGATCAAGCGGCTGTTCGACCTGCTGCTGTCGGCGCTGGCACTGCTGATTCTTTCGCCCCTGATGCTGGCGCTCGGGCTCGCCGTGCGTGTCGGCTCGTCCGGCCCGGCAATCTTCCGCCAGGTGCGCGTCGGCCGTGGTGGCCGCCCGTTCCGGATACTGAAGTTCCGCACCATGACGACGGCGCAGGCCGCGGACTCGCCGACCGTGACCACGTCCGACGATGCGCGCATCACCCGGGTCGGCGCCTTGCTGCGCCGCTGGAAGCTCGATGAGCTGCCGCAACTGCTGAACGTGCTGCGCGGAGACATGAGCCTCGTGGGGCCCCGCCCCGAGGTCCCGCAGTACGTCGCCCTGTACCCGCCGCAGCTGCGGGAGCTGATTCTCTCGGTGCGCCCCGGGATCACCGACGAGGCCTCGATCGAATTCAGCAACGAGAGCGTTCTGCTGGCCGGTGCCCCAGACCCTGGGAAGCGCTACGTGGAGGAGGTCATGCCGCGCAAGCTCGAGCTCTACGCCCGCTATGCGCGGCAGCACTCGCTCGCGGGCGACCTGCGGATACTGCTGCGAACGATCGCCCGGGTCGTGCACGGAGGCGCGCAGGGCGGGCGCGACCGCGTGTCAACGAACCGCCCGACCTGAGCGTTCCCTTGATACTGGGGCGGTTGTGGGCTTGCAATCAACAGTTACAGACCGTTACACCTTTCCACGGCGCAAAGCGCCGTAATCGATAAGAATATCGCGTCCGTTCCGGAGGGCTGTGCACGTGCTGCTGTCGCTTGCGACGGGCATTGGGGTGTTTGCGCTGTCGGTCCTGCTGACCGGGCTGCTGCGCAGATACCTCGCTACGCACGGCGTTCTGGACGTTCCCAACGAGCGCAGCTCACACACCACGGTAACCCCGCGCGGCGGCGGTCTGTCGATCGTGCTGGCCGCGACCGGCGGACTGCTCGCACTGGCCCTGATCGGCTTCAACGCCTCGAGACTCCTCACCGTGCTGGTGAGTGGCGGTGCGATCGTCGCGGTGGTGGGTTACGTGGATGACCGCCGCCGCCTCTCGGCCGGCGTCAAGCTGGTGGCGCACCTGGTGGTCGCCCTGTGGACGGTCGCCTGGGTTGGCGGACCGCAGCAGCTGGCGCTGTTCCACGGCGCCGTGGCTCACCTCGGCTGGTCCGGCCAGGTGCTGGCCGTGTTGGGCGTGATCTGGGTACTCAATCTCTTCAACTTCATGGACGGCATCGACGGTCTCGCCGCGTCCGAGGGCGTGTTCGTGCTGTGCGCGGCCGCGGCCCTGACCCTGCTTGTCGGCGTCTCGCGCAGCCTCGCAACCGCCGACCTGGTGCTTGGGGTGGCTTGCCTCGGATTTCTCGTGTGGAACTGGCCTCCGGCCAGGATCTTCATGGGAGATGCGGGCAGCAGCTACCTGGGCTACGCGATCGCCGTGCTGGCGCTCGCGGCCGCGCGTCAAAGCCTGGTTGCCGTGTGGGTGTGGCTGATTCTCGGCGGCGTGTTCTTCGTCGATGCCACGGTGACGCTCCTGCGCCGCTTGTCGCGGGGTGAGCCGGTGCACGATGCCCACCGCAGTCATGCCTACCAGTGGCTCGCGCGGCGCTGGGGCCACCTGAACGTCACCCTGGGGGTGTGCGCGATCAACGTATTCTGGTTGCTGCCCTGCGCCATCGTCGCCGTTTTGCGACCCGACGATGCAGCGGCCATCGCGCTGATCGCCCTCATGCCGCTCGTCTGCGTGGCGCTCGTCGCCGGCGCGGGCCGCGCCGAAGCCGGCAAGCGCGCCGCGGGCGTGTCAGAAGTCAACTGATTCCGGCGTCACCCGTTCCCTGAAATTGATCGCGACTGACACGTGTTAGTCGCAAGCGGCATGCAATGTCTTTAGAATGACAGGTGACCGTTGAAGTCTCGGACATGGACTGTGATCGCGGGCGCCGGCAGGTTGGAGGCCGCGCGCGGAACGAGAAAGCAGCCCGCAAGGGAACCTCTGGGATGATTGGCTCGGCTACCACCGCGATTCTTGCCCTGCCGCGCGGCGCCAAACGCCTCATCATGGTGATCGCGGACGCGGTCGCCATTCCAACAGCGCTGTGGGCCGCTCTCGCGCTCAAGTTCGATCGTCTCGACCCGCACCTCGACCGCACCATCGCCTACTTCATCGTGGCGGGCGTGTCCGCGCTGCTGGTGTTCGCTCTGCTCGGCCTGTATCGCGCGGTGGTGCGCTTCATGGGTCCGAAGGCGATCCTCACCGTGATCGCCGGTGTCAGCTTCTCGGTACTCATGCTGGTCGCGTTCGACCGCCTCGCGGCGAGCCACGAGATCCCGCTGTCGGCGTTCGGCATTTACTGGGCGCTTGCCCTGCCGTACGTCGGCGGCAGCAGGTTCCTGGTGCGCTACGTGTTCCTGCGTACCGGCTCGGGGAGCAAGCCGAGCACGCGGGTTGCGATCTACGGCGCGGGCGATGCCGGCGCGCGACTGTGTTCCGTGCTGCTCGGCGGGCCGGATTTTCGTCCCGTTGCTTTCATCGACGACAAGAAGGCGTTGCAAGGGAGTTTCATTCACGGCATCCGCGTTCACGACCCGGACGCCCTTCCTGCGCTGGTGCGCCAGCGGCGCATCGAGCGCATCCTGCTTGCAATGCCGACTGCCTCGCGCCGTCGCCGCCGCGAGGTCCTGGTGCAGCTCGAGCCTCTCGGCGTGTACGTGCAGTCCCTGCCCAACTTGTCCGACCTGATCTCAGGCAGAGCGCAGATCAACGAATTGCACGATGTCGACGTCGCGGATTTGCTGGGGCGCGATGCGGTTCCGCCCAAGCCCAGGCTTGCCGGCTCGTGCATCCGCCGCAAGTCTGTTCTGGTGACCGGTGCCGGCGGCTCGATCGGTTCTGAGCTGTGCCGCCAGATCATTCGCCTCGAACCGAGCCGGTTGGTGCTGTTTGAGATGTCCGAGCTCGCGCTTTACAACATCGAGCGTGAGCTCGAGGAAGTGGTCACGCGCGAGAAGCTCGAGATCGAGATCGTGCCCCTGCTCGGCAGCGCTCATCACCGCCACCGGGTACGTGAGGTGCTGTCGGCGTTCGCCGTCCAGACCGTGTATCACGCGGCCGCCTACAAGCACGTGCCGATCGTCGAGTACAACGTCGTCGAGGGCATTCACAACAACGTGATCAGCACCTGGTATACGGCCGAGGCTGCGCTCGAGACGGGCGTCGAGACCTTCGTGCTGGTGTCGACCGACAAGGCGGTCAATCCAGCGAACGTCATGGGCGCCACCAAACGCCTGGCCGAGCTGGTCCTGCAGGCCCTGCAGGAGCGCACGACGCACACGCGCTTCTGCATGGTTCGCTTCGGCAACGTGCTGGCCTCCTCAGGCTCGGTCGTGCCGCTGTTCAAGGATCAGATCCGCCGGGGCGGACCCGTCACGGTCACGCACCCCGAGGTGATCCGCTATTTCATGACCATCCCCGAGGCCGCGCAGCTCGTGCTGCAGGCCGGCTCGATGGCCAAAGGAGGCGATGTCTTCGTGCTCGACATGGGACGTCCGGTGCGCATCGACGATCTTGCGCGCCGTCTGATCAATCTCATGGGGCTCAGCGTGCGCGACGAGGCGCATCCCGACGGCGATATCGAGATCGAGTACACGGGACTGCGCACGGCCGAGAAGCTCTTCGAGGAGCTCGTGATCGGCTCCAACGTAACGGGCACCGAGCACCCGATGATCATGCGTGCGATGGAGCACCACCTGCCGTGGCCGAAGATGCAGGAGATCCTGAACGACCTGCTGGTGGCGCTCGCGAGCTTCGACTGCCACCGCGCGCTTGCCCTGCTGACCGAATCGGTGGCCGAGTACCAGTCTGGCTCCGAGATTCGCGACTACGTCTGGACACGTAAGGCCGTGCTGCCGCACGCCCCGGCGGCCAAAGTGGCGGATTTTGCCGCCAAGCGCCGCCAATCCGAAGGCGGCAAGCCGGCCCCCGGCCAAAACCCGCTGCCCTGAGCGGCCTCCCGCCGCGCGCCGTCGGGATCCCAAAACCCCGCAAGCCCCCCGCACCGGAGGGTATCCTTCGCCTCCGGGCCACGATTGAGCCCGAGCGCGATTTCCTCTACTCTCGTTCTTAATTCTTATAAATCCGTAAGTTACGTTGACTTAATCTCATGAGGGTAACGATTTTTGGATCCGGCTACGTCGGTCTCGTAACCGGCGCCTGCCTGGCCGATGCCGGCAACCACGTCGTGTGTGTCGACGTCGATGCGCAAAAGATCGAGCGTCTCAAGCGCGGCGAGGTCCCGATCCACGAGCCGGGCTCGATGCGCTCATCAAGCGCAACGCCGAAGCCGGGCGCATCGAGTTCACGACCGACGCGGCCAAGGGTGTCGAACACGGGCTCTTTCAGCTCATCGCGGTCGGCACACCGCCCGGCGAGGACGGCTCGGCGGATCTGCGCTACGTGCTTGCGGTGGCGCGCACCATCGCGACGCACTGAGCCGCTATTGCATCGTCATCACCAAGTCGACCGTGCCGGTCGGCACGGCGGACAAGGTACGCGCCGAGATCGAGAGGACGCTCGCAGAGCGCGGCGCGAAGGTCGAGTTCGACGTCGTCTCGAACCCCGAGTTCCTGAAGGAGGGCGCCGCGATCGCCGACTTCATGAAGACCGGACCGCGTGGTGGTCGGCAGCGACAACCCGCGCGCCACCGAGCTGATGCGCGCACTCTACGAGCCCTTCATACGCAATCACGATCGGCTCATCGTCATGGACATCCGCTCGTCCGAGCTCACCAAGTACGCGGCCAACGCGATGCTCGCCACCAAGATCAGCTTCATGAACGAGCTCGCCAACATCGCCGAGCGCGTCGGCGCCGACATCGAGAAGGTGCGCATCGGCATCGGCTCCGATCCCCGCATCGGTTACAGCTTCATCTATCCCGGTACCGGCTACGGCGGCTCGTGCTTCCCCAAGGACGTGCAGGCGCTCATCCGCTCCGCCCACCAGGCAGGCCACGAGCCCGAGATCCTGAACGCCGTGGAAGCGGTCAACGGGCGGCAGAAGGAAGTGCTGTTTCACAAGATGTCGCGCCACTTCGGCGGCGAGCTTGCGGGGCGGACCGTGGCGATGTGGGGCCTTGCCTTCAAGCCCAACACCGACGACATGCGCGAGGCGCCCTCGCTGACGCTCATCGATCTGCTGCTGAAGGCCGGCGCACGGGTGCGCGCTTACGATCCGATCGCAGGCGCCGAGGCGCAGCGCATCTACGCGGGTGTGGCCGGCTTCGCGCTGGCGAAGAACGCTTACGAGGCGGCCGAGGGAGCGGACGCGCTCGCGATCGTTACCGAGTGGCGGGAGTTCCGCAGTCCCGACTTCGACCGTCTCAGGGAAGCTCTCAAGAGCGCTGTCATCTTCGACGGGCGCAATCTCTACGATCCCTCGATGGTGGCTCGCTTCGGCCTCACGTACCACGCCATCGGTCGCGGCAAGCCGCTCGCCGACGCCTAGCCGGCCAATCCAGGACAGGAACGATGCTGACTCCGGTGATCCTCTCGGGCGGCGCGGGCACGCGGCTGTGGCCGTTGTCGCGCGAGCTCTATCCGAAGCAGCTGCTGGCGCTCACCGGCACGCGCACCATGCTGCAGCAGACGGCGCTGCGCCTCGAGGGCTTAGGTAGCGCCGCACCCGTCATCGTCTGCAACGAAGCACACCGCTTCCTCGTGGCCGAGCAGCTGCGGCAGCTGAAGCTCGAGCCGCGCGCCATCGTGCTGGAGCCCGCCGGGCGCAACACCGCTCCCGCGATCGCACTCGCCGCGCACGCGGCGCTCAAGGGCGCCGGCGCCGGCGATCCGGATCCGGTGCTGCTGGTGCTGCCGGCCGATCACGTGATCAAGGACGTTGCCGCGTTCCAACGCGCCGTGCGGCAGGCGCTGCCGGCGGCCGCCGCCGGTAAGCTCGTGACCTTCGGCATCGTGCCCACCGCACCCGAGACCGGCTACGGCTACATCCAGCGCGGCGCCGCGAGCGGGGCGCTGCACGCAATCGCGCGCTTCGTCGAGAAGCCCGATGCCGCGCGCGCGGTCGAGTTCCTCGCTTCCGGCGAGTACTACTGGAACAGCGGCATGTTCCTGTTCGGCGCGCGGCGTTATCTGAGTGAGCTTGCGCGCTTTGCGCCCGAGATCGCGCGCGTGTGCGAAGCAGCGTTCGCCTCCGCTCGCGCTGATCTTGAGTTCACGCGCATCGCTCCCGAGGCCTTTGCCAGTTGCCCGTCCGACTCGATCGACTACGCCGTGATGGAGAAGACCGCGGATGCAGTGGTCGTGCCGCTCGCGGCCGGCTGGAGCGACGTCGGCTCGTGGGCGGCGCTGCACGATGCGACCGAGGGCGATGCGCACGGCAACGTGACGCACGGCGACGTCATCAGCGAGGATTCGGCGGGTAACTACCTCTACTCGGAGAGCCGCCTGGTGTCGGCGGTGGGCCTCAGGGACCACGTCGTGGTCGAGACCAAGGACGCGGTGCTGGTGGCGCCCAAGAGCCGCGTCCAGGACGTGAAGAAGCTCGTCGCGCAGCTGAAGGAGCGCGGCCGCTACGAGCACTCGCTGCATCGCGAGGTGTTCCGCCCGTGGGGCAGCTACGACAGCATCGAGTCGGGCTCGCGCTTCCAGGTGAAGCGCCTGAAGATCAAACCAGGTGCGCAGCTGTCACTGCAGCTGCACCATCACCGCGCCGAGCACTGGATCGTCGTGGCGGGTACCGCGCGCATCACCCGCGGCGAGGAGGAGTTCCTGCTGGAGGAGAACCAGTCGACCTATATCCCGATCGGGATGAAGCACCGTATCGAGAATCCGGGCACCATCATGCTCGAGATCATCGAGGTGCAGTCGGGCTCGTACCTCGGTGAGGACGACATCGTGCGCTTCGAGGACCGTTACGGCCGCAAAGGCACGAACACCTGAAAGGAATGCGGCCCACATGATCAACCTCAACTCCTTCAAGGCGTACGACATCCGCGGGCGGATTCCCGATGAGATCAACGAGTCGCTCGCCTACGACGTCGGCCGTGCCTACGCGGCGTTCGTGAGACCAAAGCGCGTCGCGGTCGGCTACGACATCCGTCTGTCCTCGCTCGGCCTCGCCCGTGCGCTGAAGCGCGGTCTCACCGACTGCGGCGTCGACGTGCTCGACATCGGCCTCTGGGGGACTGAAGGGTCGTACTTCGCGACCTTCGCCGAGAAGCTCGACGGCGGCATCATGGTGACGGCGAGCCACAACCCTCCCGATTACAACGGCATGAAGTTCGTGCGCGAGGGCGCGCGCCCGATCAGCGCCGACACCGGACTCCTGGAGATGCGCTCTCTCATCGAGAGCGGCCGGCTGCCCGGCAAGGCGGCGCAGCCCGGCACTGAGCGCACCCTCGACATCCGCGCCCACTACCTCGATCACCTCATGGCCTACGTCGACCTGGGCAAGCTGCGCAAGCTTAAAGTCGTGGTGAACGCCGGCAACGGCGGGGCGGGCCTCATAGTCGATCAGCTCGAGCCGCGCCTGCCGTTCGAGTTCGTGAAGCTCAACAACAACCCCGACGGCACCTTCCCGAACGGGGTACCGAACCCGATGCTGGAGGAGAACCGCGCCCCGACCGCGGACCTCGTGCGCCGCTCGCGCGCCGACGTCGGCATCGCCTGGGACGGCGACTACGACCGCTGTTTCTTCTTCGATGAGACCGGGCAGTTCATCGAGGGCTACTACCTCGTCGGATTACTCGCCGAGGTGTTCCTGCGCAAGGAGCCCGGGGCGCGCATCGTCCACGACCCGCGCCTCACCTGGAACACCCTCGATATCGTCAAGAAGTACGGCGGCACGCCGGTGCTGTGCAAGTCGGGCCACGCGTTCATCAAGGCGAAGATGCGCGAGGTGGATGCCGCTTACGGCGGCGAGATGAGCGCGCACCATTACTTCCGCCAGTTCGCCTATTGCGACAGCGGCATGATCCCCTGGCTGCTGGTGCTCGAGGTCATGAGCGAGCGCGGTCAGCCGCTCTCGGCGCTGGTCGGGGAGCGCATGCGACTCTTCCCGGCGAGCGGTGAGATCAACCGCCGTCTCGCGACCGATGCCGCCTCGATCCTGAAGCGCGTGCGCGCCCAGTATGAGAGCAAGGCGTCCTCGATAGACCTGACGGACGGCTTGTCGATGGAATTCGCAGACTGGCGCTTTAATCTGCGCGGCTCGAATACCGAGCCGCTCGTGCGGCTCAACGTCGAGACGCGGGCCAACGAGCCGCTGATGCGCGAGAAGACCGCCGAGGTGCTGAAGCTGATCGACGCGTGAGGTGGCTGGGCGGTACCGCGCCGGGCCGACCGTACTGTGCCGCACGCTCCTGGACACCGGAGCCTGGAACGATCAGCCGCAGCGCAGAGACCTGAGCGATCGCGGTGAAATCGCGGTCTCTCGCCAGTAGCTCGTACCCGTTCTTCAGGCACAGTTGCGCGATAAGGCAATCGACGGTGGACCGCGGTGTGATCCCGCGGGCGCGACAAGCGCGGTAGAGACCTGCGGCCTGCTCGTAGTCGGCCCGCTGGAGCTCGGGCGCCAGATCGAACGCCGACATGACCCGACTGATGCGCGCGGCCTCGATGTCGCCGTGTGCGCCCAGAAGGATCTCCGTCAGGACCAGCCCCGGAACCACCAGATCCCGCGCTTCGGCAATACACAGCGTGAGATACGCGGCCTCGTCGGAGGCAAGGGTCTTGAAGTAGTCAATCCAGACCGACGTGTCGACGAGGATCATGGCTTGCGGCCCCGTCGATCGGCTCGTAGTGCGGCGAGGTCTCCTTCCCACCGCACGTGGCCGCGCATCGCGAGCAGTTCACGGCGCTTCAGCAGGTTCGCGTACTCAGCCAGCGCCGTATTTACCGCCGCCTTCTTGGTCGCGAAGCCACCCAGGCGGAACACCTGTTCGAGCAGCTCATCGTCGAGTTCAATGTGTGTTTTCATCGACATATTGTACATATATTTTAGATTATGATGTACATACTACGTATCCATAGAAATCTACGTTCTATGTACATAGTCACCGATGAACCCCCGAACTACGATCGACGGCTGATTCCGCGCCAGAGGCGGACCGCGCGGGACTTGCGGATCTGCTCATCGCGGGTGGCGAGCGGCAGCCGATGGGCGAGTGCGGTCGCGACGATCAGCCGGTCGGCGGGGTCGCCGCGGAAAGCGCGGGGCAAACGCTCGAGCGCGATGACCACTTCGGTGTCGAGCGGCACGAGCCTGACCACCCCGGGCGCCGATGCACGGCGCAGCCAGTCAGCGAAGGGCAGAGGCAGCTCGATCCGCTTCTTGCCGTGAAGCATCTGCGCCTCCCAGAGGCAGATCACCGGGAGGCACAGCTGCTGCGCTTCGGCGCTGCGATCGAGCGCCAGGCGCTCCGACGCGCTCAACTCCGGGCTCCCCGTAAGCCACCACAGCCAGATGTGGGTATCGAGCAGAACCCTCAACGCCCGGCCTCGAAGTCCTCGTCGCTGAGAACCGATTCGCCCGCCGTGGCGTGAACCTTGCCGCCAAGCGTGCGCAGCTGCTCCCAGGGCTTCAAGCCGTCCTCCGCGCGAGCCGCCGGCTCGAGGCGTGCGACCGTCTTGCCGCGGCGCTTGATCGTGATCGGCTGCCCGCTCTTTTCCACCTGGCGTATTAGATCAAGACAATGTGCCTTGAAGTCAGTCACTGAAATGTCCATTTTTGTATGGTAAATGGTCATTTGACGCGCCTCAACGGGTGGGTGCGGGTCTCGTGACGCACCCCCCGCTCGGCCGCGCCAGGCGATACGTCGACATACTCCGGACACCTCCATCGGAGTACTCTGTCGCCAGCTTGCTTGCCTCGGATGGCGGGAACTTTGCCTTGGCCGGCTGTGTCTGCGCACGGAGACACTGGCCGCCCCGCGACTGGGCGGGTAACTTTCAACGTTCAAATCACCCACAGGGGGCTACGTCATGGCGCTTTGGAAAGATTCGAATCCCGGTGCTCCTCCGGCACCGACCGCTCCGGGCCTCACGGGCGCGCAGCCCCACGCACGGGAGCCCGAGAAGACCAACGTCGCGCCGCTGAGCCCCGACGTCCCGCGCCGGCCCGCGCCGCGCCAGGAGATGAAGGAATCGATCATCTCCTCCGATCTCACCATCGAGGGCAAGATCACCGGCTCCGGACACGTGCGCATCGCCGGCCGCTTCAAGGGCGACGTGCAGGTCGACGGTAACGTGAGCCTCGATGCCGGCGCGCGCCTCGAGGGCCACGTCAAGGCGAGCGTGGTGACCGTCGGGGGCGAGCTCATCGGCAACATCGAGAACGCCAAGCGCGTCGAGCTCCTCGAGACCGGTGTCATCAATGGCGACGTCAAGGCCGGGCAGCTGACGGTGGCCGCGGGCTCGCGCATGCGCGGCCAGGTCGAGTTCGGCTACGAGGGTGAGGCCCGCGCCAAACCTGAGAGCAAGAGCTTCGGCAACGCATGAGCGCAGCCGCGCGCCCCGACACCGCGGGCAAAACGCGCACCTGTCCTCACTGCAAGGCGACGATCCTCGAGAGCCTGACGATCTGCCCGGGGTGCCTGCACCACCTGCGCTTCGACCAGGAGGCGGCGAAGCGCCAGGTGGCGGCTGCGTCCGCACTGCGCGTCGAGGGGGTCATCAGCCACCCCTCGAGCGCCGCGGAGCCGTGGGAGTATTTCGTGGTGATCGCCGTGCGCAACGAGCGCGGCGAAGAGGTGACGCGGCACGTGGTCAACGTGGGCGCGCTGCGCAACACCGAGAAGCGCACGTTCGCACTGTCGGTCGATGTGATGACGCCGCAGCCGGTGGTCGTGCCCAACAAGCCCGTGGTCCCGTCGCCCTCAGGTCCCGCATCGCGTGGGCCGTCGCCGCGCGCACCGTTGCCCCCTGCCGCGAGACCGCCTGCCACGGGTGCGCCCGGCGCGGCTCCCGTCGCCAAAGGGCCCACCGTCACCCAGGCGCCCTCCGGCACCGCGCCGGCGCCCAAGGGTCCGCTCGGGCCGACGCCGCCACCGAAGCGTTAATCGGGGCGGCTCAAAAGCTCTGCTGGGTCGTCACGAGGAACTGCACGCGGCGGATCGAGCCGTCGGCGGTCTCGAACGGGAAGGCGACGTCCACGTGGATGACGTTGCCGATGCCGGTGCGCGCATTGCCGATACGCAACCCGAAGCCCGCATCCTTGAGGAGCCCGAGCGAGGGCTGCGCGAGGTCGGGCTGACCCCAGGTGCGGCCGGCGTCGAAGAAGATCGCGCCGCCCACGCGCCACAGCCTGAAAGGGAACCAGTCGGTGAAGTAGCGCTGCTCGACGGTGAAGAGCGTGCGCGCCGCGCCGTCCTGGTAGCGCAGCGGATAGCCGCGCAGGCCGTTGTCGCCGCCGAGCAGTACCTGGTTGTCGAGATCGAGCCGCCAGCCCTTGGTGCCGACCAGGGTGGTGAAGAAGAGCCAGCGCGAGCTCTGCTCGTAGTAGTAGCGGATCGAGGCATCGGCGAGGCCATTGTAGAGCGCACCGTGCTCGATGCGGCCGGAGAAGTCCCCCGCGAGCAGCAGCGTCGAGCCATCGGATCGGTAGCCCTTGCCGGCGGTACTCTGGATGATCGTCGCGCTCTCACTCGAGCCGAAGCCCGCGTCGGCATAACCGACGCGTAACGTCGCGATCGTGCCGAGATAGAAGTCCTCGGTCTTGAGGATCTGATCGTGGTTCCAGAGGCGCACGTAATCATCCGCGACCAGGTCGTACTCCACCCAGGGATAGAGGAAGCGCCGGTCCGCGGGCAGCACGGTCGCGCCCGTCCAGGTGTCGACGGGGGAGAACTCGTGTTCGTCGTACGTGACCCCCGTGCTCAGGCGCTGCACCCAGCCATTCTGCAGCCCCGGCGACCACCCGCCGTAGACTGAGAGGTTGTTATGCTGGTCGTGGAACTGATCGACGATGTTGCCGCGATCGTAGAGGGAGTCGGTCTGCGCGTCGTCGTTGACGTTGGCCCCCGCCGCCCAGCGCGTGTCGAGCGCGTAGAAGGGGTGATTCACGATGAGATCGTGCAGATGCCCGTCGCTGTTTTCAGCGTAGGCGAAGCCGACCGAGGTCCAGGTGCCGAAGGCATGGGTATTGGAGGCCGACAGGAGTGACTCGGTGCGGTCGACGTTGTTGGTGCGGCTCACCCGCACGTCGGTGCCGGAACCCATGAGGTTCATCTCCTCGAGCTGTACGCCGGTCGAGTTGGTGCCGCCGCTGCGCGAGTAGTTGAAGCCGGGGTTGAGCGTCCACACGTCGCGCGTCGTGACCCGCAGGTCGACCTTGCCGTCGTGGTACTTCACGGGGCGGATCCAGGCGTCGTAGAAGTAGCTGTTGGCGCGCAGGATCCGCTCGGTCTCATCGATGAGGCGGCGCGAGTAGCGGTCCCCGGTCCTGAAGAGCAGCTGGTTGCGGATCACGCTGGCGCGCGTCCTGCCGTGCAGCCGGTTGGCGACGCGGAAGAGCGCAATGTTGTCCTTCGGATCGTCGAGGTTGAAGATGTCCTGGTTGTCGATCAGGATCGCGCCGATCACGGCTTTGGAGGACTCGAGCTCCGCATCCGACGGAATGCCGGGAGTCTCGGGGGGCGGAATCCCCACGGGTGGTCTCGAGGTGGCGAAGGACTCGGCAGCTGGCGCCTCCGCGGCGGGTACGGGTGCCGGCAGGAGTAGCAGTGCAAGGAGCGACGCCGCGCTGAGGTACCGCGGCACGGCGTACCGTCGTCTGTCGCGGCGGGGGCGCTGCGTCCTGTGCATCCGGCCATTGTGCCGTGCCCGCGCTGGGTGAGGGCGCCCGGTGGCGGCGAAATGTGACTCAATCCCCCGGTCCCAGGGCGGAAACGTGAATGCACGCGGATTGACCTGGAGGCGCAGGCCCTCAAGCCGCGGTGTTCGAGAATCAGAACTTCCCGCTCTGAAAGTCCATGAACGCCTGTTGCAGCTCTTCGCGTGTGTTCATGACGAACGGGCCGTACTTGGCCACCGGCTCGCGCAGCGGGCGGCCCGCTACCAGAATGGCGCGCGCGCTCTTGCCGTCGGCGCCGGCGCTGACGCCGCTGAGCTCGATCTGCGCGCCTTCGCCGAGCACCGCGAGCTCGTGGGTGCGCACGGTGTCCGCCTCCGGGCCCGCACCGACCCGCAGCGCGCCCTCGAACACGTAGAGGAAGGCCGCGTAATCCGCGGGCAGCGGCGCCGCGAACGTGGCCCCCGGCTCGATCGCAAGATCGAGATAGGTCGGATCGGTGGCCGGCTGGCGGATGGGTCCTGCGATGCCCGCGACGTTCCCGGCGATCACCCGGGCCGTGACGCCCGGCGCGGGATGCGCCACTGGAATACGCTCCGGCCCGAACTCCTGGTACTTAGGCTCGGTCATCTTGTCGCGCGCCGGGAGGTTCAGCCACAGCTGAAATCCCCGCATGCGCCCTTCCTGCTGCTCGGGCATCTCCGAGTGCACGAGGCCGCGGCCGGCGGTCATCCACTGCACGCTCCCCGGCACCAGCACGCCCTCGTTGCCGTGGTTATCACGGTGGCGCATGCGCCCGTCGAGCATGTAGGTGACGGTCTCGAAGCCGCGGTGCGGATGGTCGGGGAAGCCCGCGATGTAGTCCTCGGCCTTGTCGGTGCCGAACTCATCGAGCATCAGGAAGGGATCGAGGTCGGGCAGCTGCGGCTGTCCGATCACACGGCGTAACTTGACGCCCGCGCCATCGGAGGTCGGCATGCCCTTGACCACGCGACGCACGGTGCGCGCGGCAGCTGCTTCGGCGTTCGCCATGAAGAGTTCTCCTCGAGAAGGATTGTCCAACAATCGGGTCTTGCGGCGCTCGTTTCAAGCGCCGCCCTGCGGCTTCAGGCCGCGAGCGCCTCGGCTCCCGCGATCGCCGCGCGGGCCGCCGTGAGGCTCGCCTCGCGGCGCTGCGGGGAGATGTTCAGGCCCTCCGCGCGCACGAAGCGCACGTCGCGGATGCCGAGGAAGGCGAACAGGAATCTCAAGTACGACTCGCCGAACTCGCCGCCGGCGTCCGGTCCCACCACACCGCCGCGGGTCATGGCGACCACGACCTGCTTACCGCCGGCGAGGCCCTCGGGCCCGTTCGCCGTGTAGCGGAAGGTCTTGCCCGCGACCGAGATGCGGTCGATCCACGCCTTGAGCTGCGAGGGGATCGAGAAGTTGTAGATCGGCGCGCCGATCACCAGGACGTCGGCGCCGAGGAACTGCTCGAGCGCCGCGGCATTGCGGGCCGCCTCCGACTCATCGCTCCGCGCAATGTGTCGGTGCGAGAGGTGCGGCAGCTCCTCGGCGGCGAGATCGAGGTAGGCGACCCCGGCCTCGGGGTGGGACTTGCGCAGCTGCGCCACGACCTCGCGAGTCAGGGCGCGGCTGGCCGAACCCTCACCCAGGATGCTCGAATCGATGTGCAGGATTTTCATGGCGGATCTCCAGAAGGCCCCTTGAGGCGTGAGAAAAGCCTAATCCATGGAACGATCGATGAGTATCCGGGTAGAATGGAACGTATTGTTCTATATTTGGTTCCAATAGGGGTTGAGCATGCAGCCGCTCGAGGGCTTCTACTACTTTACCCAGGTGGTCGATCACGGGGGCTTCGCCAGGGCGGCCCGCGCCCTCGACATCCCGAAGTCGCGCCTCTCACGCCACGTCGCCTCGCTCGAGGCGCAGCTCAGCGTGCGCCTCGTGAACCGCTCGACGCGGCGCTTCGTGGTCACGGACGTCGGCCACGAGGTGTACCGGCACGCGACCGCGATGCTCGCCGAGGCGGACGCGGCGCTCGAGGTGGTGGAGTTCGCGCGCGCCAAGCCCTGCGGCACGCTGCGCGCGAGCTGCCCGGTGGCCCTCGCCCAAGCCTCGCTCGCCCCGCTACTGCCGGCTTTCCTCGCCGCCTATCCCGCGATCCGCCTCGAGCTGCACGTGAGCAATCGCCGCGTCGACGTGATCGCCGAAGGCCTCGATGTGGCGCTGCGCGTGCGGACGCGGCCCTCGGGCGAGGACGGCATGGTGATGCGTACTTTTCGCGAAGTGGATGAGTTCCTGGTGGCGAGCCCTGCGTATCTCGGGGGCGCGGCGCCCCTCACCGAGCCGGGCGACCTCAAGGCCCACACGACGCTCGACTACGCGGGCGAGTTCGAGCGCCGCCCCTGGCAGCTCCTTGGGCCGGCGGGCCAGAGTCTCTCGATCGAGCACACGCCGCGCATCGTCTGCCATGACTTCGTGGTACTGCGCGCCGCCGTGCTCGCGGGCTTAGGGGTAGCACGGCTGCCCGAGAGCGTGGTACGCGGCGATTTGGCGAGCGGCGCCCTGGTGCGCGCGCTGCCCGCATGGCGCAGTCCCCAGGGCATCGTGCACGTGGTGTTCCCGACGCGCCGCGGGATGCTGCCGGCGGTGCGGGCGTTCATCGATTTTCTGGCCGAGCGGTTGCCGGCGACGTTGTAAGTCAGCAGCGTAGCCCCGCGGGGGAACGCCGTGAACCACGTACGGCTGTCGGGAGTCGAAATCATTGGACTCGAGGCTCTTCGGAGGGAAGATCGCCACATGAGAATCCCCCGTGCCAACGCCGCGCTCGCCGCGCTCGCCGCGGTTGCCATACTCGGCGCGCTCGCCCTCGCCGCACCCCGCCCGGCGCGCGCGGACGACGCCGATCCTCCGGGGCGCGTTGCGCGGCTGAGCTACCTCGAAGGCTCCGTGTCGCTCGAGCCCGCAGGACTCGCCGATTGGGCTCCCGCCGAGCGCAACCGGCCGCTGACGAGCGGCGACCGCCTCTGGACCGATCAGGAATCCGTAGCCGAGCTCGACCTCGGGGATGCGGTGCTGCGCCTCGGCGGCATGACGGGCTTTGCGTTCCTCAACCTCGATGATCGATTCGCGCAGATCCAGCTGAGCGCGGGGCTGCTCATCGTGCGGGTGTGGGACACCTCCGCCGGCCAGAGCTACGAGATCGACACGCCGAATCTCGCGCTTTCGCTGCAGCAGCCCGGCGTCTACCGCATCGAGGTCGATGAGCCGGGCAACACGACTCTCGTCAAGGTCTCCGAAGGACAGGCGCTCGCGCTCGGCAGCGGGGAGTCGATCCCGATCCCGGCCCAGCAGCTCATGCTGTTCTCGGGCTCGCCGACGCTGTCCTACAGCGCGGCCTCGCTCGGACCGCCTGACGATCTTGACACCTGGTCAGCGACGCGCGATCGCCAGGAGGAGGAGTCGCCCTCGCGCCAATACGTCGCCGACGACACACCGGGGAGCGTTGAGCTCGACGACAACGGCCGCTGGCAGAGCACGCCGGACTACGGTTACGTCTGGACGCCGGCGGTAGTGGTGGCGGGTTGGGTGCCGTACCGCCTCGGGCACTGGGTATGGGTCGCACCCTGGGGATGGACCTGGGTCGACGATGCGCCGTGGGGCTATGCGACCTTCCACTACGGGCGGTGGGCGTTTCTCAACGGATCGTGGTGTTGGGTGCCGGGGCCGCGGACGGCCAGACCCGTGTATGCGCCGGCGCTCGTGGGATGGACGCATGGACCGGGTTTTGGGACACCAGGTGCGCCCGGCGCCAGCGTAGGCTGGTTTCCCCTTGCGCCGCACGAGGTCTATGCCCCCGCCCAGCCGGTCAGCGAGACCTACCTGCGCAACGTCAACCTCGCCAACACCACCGTGGCGAACAGCGCCACCATCAGCGACGTCTATCACAACCGCGTGGGGGCCACCCCTTACCGGAATGGCACCGCGGGCGCGATCACCCAGGTGCCACGGAATGTCTTCACCTCCTCGCAGCGCATCGCCGGTCATACGCTGCCCGTGACGGCGAACACGCTCGCCGGCATGACGGTCGCTGCGACGGCGCCCGCGATCCCACCCGCACGCGAGAGTGCACTCGGCGCCCCGGGCCGCAGGGCCGCGCGTCCGCCGCCCGCACTCGCCAACCGGGCGGTGGTGGTGCGCGCCACTCCGCCGCGTGCGCCGGCCTCGTTCGATGCGCAGCTCGTGGCGATCCAGGCGAATGCCGGCCGGCCGCTCGCTCGTCCCGAGCTCGCCCGGCTGCCGCCGGGGCCCCCGATGGCGGAGCTGCACGTACTCGGACCCGCCACGGGCGCACCGCAGTCGAGTCTCGCCGCGCGGGCGCGCGCGCTGCAGAGCCCCGCGCTGCCGTCGAGCACGACCACAACCACGCGCACCTTCGTCCACGATCCCTCGCCGCCGAGCGGCGTATCGCCGGGTGTGGCGCCACCGGCGCGCCCCGACCGGCCACCATGGGCCGCGCCGCCTGCGTCTCCGGCGGACGATCCGAGCCGCGCCAATCGGGGTTCGCCGACGACGGCGGTTTCCCGTCCGGCGAGTCCGCCGGTGCAGTCCGCGCCACCGCCCGTGCCCGCGCCGGAAACGCGCACCCCGCGCGCACCCCCGAGCGCGCCGCCGCCCGCGTCCCAACCGCACCAGGGATCGGCGACGACCAAGCCGCAGAGCTCACACAAGGACTCGCATGAGGAGTCGAGCCCGAAGGCAGACCGCCCGCACGACCGGGTGGAGCGCTAGAGACCGCGTGCAGGGCCTTTTCCTGCATGAACGCGAAGGCTTTAACTACAGACTGTGCGCTTGCGCGTGTGCCAGCCTGTGCACCCTTAAGACCGCGGCGGTAGACTCATGCAGACCGAGGAAGCCTACATGACTGCCGCCCCGCACGAAGAGCGTATCGCTTACCACCGGATCACGGTCGACCAGTACTACCGCATGGCGGAAGTGGGTCTGCTGACGGCCGATGAGCGCGTCGAACTGATCGACGGAGTGATCATCGACATGGCTCCAATCGGAAGCCGGCATGCGGGCGCGCTGAGACGTCTCAATCGGTTGCTTACCGCGGCGGTCGGAACCCGTGCGATTGTAAGTGGGCAACTGCCGCTGCGGCTCGGGCGCTGCTCGGAGCCGCAGCCGGATCTGGCACTGCTGAGGCCACGGGACGACTTCTACGAGGCCGAGCATCCTCGTGCCGAGGACGTTCTGCTGCTGATCGAGGTGAGCGTCACGTCAGCCCGCTATGATCGGGAAGTGAAGGTCCCGCTTTACGCTCGCAGCAGAATTCCCGAAGTTTGGGTCGCCGATTTAACCACTGCAACCCTGCTCATCCATCGCAGCCCGGACGGAGTCAGCTACTCCGACGTCGTCGCGTTCAGGACGCCCGGCGTCATCGAGCTCGCGGCAATTCCCGGCGTGCGGGTCGATCTGTCGGAGCTTCTGCGCTCCTGATCCCGCCGCTTCGCGCCCCCGCGCGGCCTCAATCCGTCGCGTGTTGCAGGGCGTCGCGCTCGAGCTCGCGAACGAAGTCGCGCACTTCTTCGCGCGTGCACAGATTCCCCTCGAGCAGCGCCTGCAGCAGTCCCTCGAGCTGCACACGCATCGCCACCGCCAGCACCGTCGGCGGATAGCGCTGCAATCCAGCCAGAAAATCGCTCAGCTCATCGAGACATTCTTCGACCGTCCCGTCGACGCGTGTGGTGTCGCCGAATGACATGCGAGCTCTCCCGGGCCAAACACGCAGTTGACGATACACGACTCATCGGGCGGCGCGCAGCGCGTTGCGATGTGGCGCGCTCTTTCTGCACGAACAGGTGCGTAAACGCAATTCCAAACGTCCGGCCGCTCACTAGACTGTTGCCCCTCGCCACCAAACCAACACGGAAGGTTGAGGAGCACACGCCATGAACAGTTTCACACTCACCGCGGTCGGCAATCTCGCGCGCAACCCCGAGCTCGTGACCAAGGGGGATAAGAGCCACGCGCGCTTCTGCCTCGTCGGCAACGACTACGCGGGCAAGGACGAGGAGGGCGCTGCGCGCGAAGTCACCACCAGTCTGTGGTTCGTGGCCTTCGGTGTCATGGGCGAGGCCATCGCGCGCAACAGCCGCAAGGGCGATCAGCTGATCGTCGATGCGCGCGTGCGCTCGAGCAACTGGACCGACGATCAGGGCGAGAAGCAGTACGACCATTCGTTCATCGTGCAGGGCTTCCGCTTCGGGGCGCCCGGCAAGATCAAGCGCGGAGAGCTCGATGCGCGCCGCGGCGAGACACAGGCCGCCGGACACGCGGTCAACGAGAGCTGACCGGACACCCACGCAAGCGGAGGCTTCCTATGAGGGTACGTCCCAGGCTTCTCTCCCGTGCGGCCCGCGGCGGCTGCGCCGTGTGGTTCGCGGCTGCGCCGTTGCTGGCGCTGGCGCAGGCCACCTCGCCGTTCATGACGGGAGCCACGGCGCTGCAGACGAATATTCTGGCGTGGCTCACGCCGATCGCGATCATCCTCGTCATGGCGCTCGGCGCCATGGCGATGGCAAACCGGATGTCATGGGGGTGGTGCATCGGGGCGATCCTCGGGATCGCGATCGCCTTCGGCGCTCCGCAGATCGTCACCTGGGTGCGCGGCATGTTCGGCGTTTGAGATGAGCACGCCGGGCCGCAATGCCGGACTCGTCGCCGACCCGCTGTTTGTCGGGGCGACCCGCCCGCCGATGCGCTGGGGTGTCACCTATTCGGCACTGCTGTGCAACCTCGTGTTCTCGATGGAAGCATTCCTCCTCACCCGCAATCTTCTGACGCTGCTCCTGTGTGCACCGATTCACGGCGTTTGCGCCCTGCTGTGTGCGCGCGACGCGCGTTTCTTCGATCTGGTCATGCTGTGGGGCCGGACCCGGATGCCCGCGGCGCTCGCGAATCTGCGACGCTGGCACGCGAGCAGCTATAGCCCCCTGACGCTCGATCTGCCACGCCGGGACGGGCGGCGCGGCAGGCGCGGAGCGGCGGCGTGAGGCAGGCCGGCCGCGTGGTAGCGCTGCAGCGGGAGCGCAACGCCGCGGAGCACGTGCCCTACGCGGCGCACGTCGCCGAGCGGGTCGTCTCGACGATCGCGGGCGACTATCTGCAGGTGTTCCGACTCGGGGGTGCGAGCTTCGAGAGCGCCGACGACGAGCAGCTCAACAACTGGCACGAGCGCCTCAACATTCTGTGGCGCAATCTCGCGAGCCCTGATTTATCGCTGTGGACGCACGTAATCCGCCGTCGTGAGCGCGCCACGCTGCGGACTGGGACGGCGCACCCGGGCTTTGCCCACGCGCTCGCGGGACGCTACGCCGCGCGGCTGGCCGGCGAGACCCTCATGGTGAACGAGCTCTATCTCGCGGTGCTCTACCGGCCGGCCGCAGGCCTCGCCGCGGGCCTGGTAGCGCGTGCCTTCGCGCGCAGTCGCCGCCATGACCGGTCCGCCGAGCTGTCGCAGGCGCTCGATGCCTGCGCGAAGGTTGCGCAGACGCTGGCGGCCGCCCTGGCGCGCTACGACCCCGAGCCGCTCGGCGTCTACCGCGCCGGTAACCTCTGGTGTTCCTCGCTGCTCGAGTACCTGGCGCTGCTGCTCAACGGCGAAGCGCGCCGTGTGCCCCTGCCCAGGGGTCCCCTCAACCACGCGCTCACCACGAGCCGGCTCCTCTTCGGGACCGAGGCGCTCGAGTACCGCATGCCGTCCGGCTCCCGAGTCGGGGCGATGCTCGGCATCAAGGAATACCCGACCCCGAGCGTGACCGGCATGTTCAACCGGCTGCTGTCCGCGCCCTTTGCGCTGGTGACTGACTCAGTCGTTCACTTTCCTCACCCGCGCCGCGGCGCAGGGGCTGCTGCAGCGCCAGTTCCACCGCATGGCCAACGCCGGCGATTTCGCCGTCTCGCAGGCGGCGCAGCTGAAGGAGGCGCTCGATGCGCTGAGTGAGCAACGAGTTCGTCATGGGTGATCACCATTTCACGCTGCAGGTGCTGGCAGAGGTGGAAGAAACGCGCGGCGACACATCGGACGGTACGCGGCTGCGCTCGCTCAACGACTGCGTGGCGCAGGCCCGCAGTCTTCTCGCCGATACCGGCATGACGGTTGCACGCGAGGACCTGGCGCTCGAGGCCGCCTTCTGGGCGCAGCTCCCCGGTAACTTCCCGCTGCGTCCGCGCAAGGCGCCGATCACCTCGCGCAATTTCGCCGCGATGGCGCCGTTCCACAACTACCCGTTGGGTCGACCCGACGGCAATCATTGGGGCGAGGCGCTGACGCTGCTCTCTACCAGCGCGCGCTCGCCCTATTACTTCTCGCTCCACGCGAGCGATCCGGCGGATCCCGACGGCGGCAGCCGTAAGGACACCGGGCATACCTTCATCTGCGGACCGACGGGCTCAGGCAAGACGGTATTCATCGGCTTCCTCGTGGCCATGCTCGAGCGGCAGGGAGCGACGCAGATCGTCTTCGACAAGGATCGGGGGCTCGAGATCCTGGTGCGGGCCCTCAATGGGGAGTATCTCGGGCTCAAGCATGGCGCCCCGACCGGCTTCAATCCGCTGCAGCTCCCGCCGACGCCCGCGCACGTCGAGTTCCTCAAGAGCTGGCTGCGGATGCTGGTGCGCCCCGCGGGAGGCCGGGCACTGACGGCGCGTGAGGATGCCGATCTCGAGCAGGCGCTGCGCGGGACACTCTCGCTCGCGCGGCCGGCGCGCCGGCTCTCGCGGCTGCTCGAATTTCTCGATCCAACAGACGCGGAGGGCTTGCACGCGCGACTCTCCCGCTGGTGTGAGGCGGCGCGCGGCGACTACGCCTGGGTGTTCGACAACCCCCAGGACTCGGTGATCGAGCGCCTCGCGGGCCATCCGATCGTGGGTTTCGACACGACTGAGTTCCTCGACCATGAGCTGACGCGCGCGCCGGTGACCTACTACATGTTTCACCTGGTGCGCCAGCTTCTCGACGGACGGCGCCTGGTGTGCTGGATGGACGAGTTCTGGCGGCTGCTGGCCGATCCGGCCTTCGAGAGCTTCGCGCGCGAGGGACCGAAAACCTGGCGCAAGCTGAACGGCGTGATGTGCCTCGCCACCCAGAGCGCGAGCGACGTGCTCGACAGCCCGATCAGCCGCACGATCATCGAGCAGACGCGCGACCAAAGTGTTCTTTCCGAACGCCGACGCCAGCGCCGAGGAGTACACCGGCGGCTTCGGTCTGACGGAGCGGGAGTTTCGCCTCATCAAGGAGCAGCTCGAGCCGGGGTCGCGCGCGTTCCTGGTGAAACAGGGGCATCACAGCATCGTCTGCCGCCTCGATCTCAAGGGCTTCGACGCCGAACTCGCCGTGATCTCCGGGCGCGCGCGCCAGGTCGAGCGGCTGCACCGCCTGATGGAGCAGCACGGCGCCGAGCCCGGGCGCTGGCTCCCCGCCTTCATGAATGCCGTTCACACCGAGTGAGCTTCGATCCACCCATTAATAAGGAGTCGCCGCCATGCGTACGAGACTGACCTGTCTTTTCCTGGTGCCGCTCGCACTGCTCCTGTCGGCTCCCGCCGCCCATGCGCAGTTCGCGGTGATCGACATCGCCGCCGTGAATCAGCTCGTCTCGCAGGTGCAGCAGCTCGAGCAGCAGCTCGCCACGGCGCGCAGCCAGCTGACGCAAGCCCAGGCGGAGTTCCAGACGATGACCGGCAATCGGGGGCTGCAATCCCTGCTCGGCGGTACGGTGCGCAATTACCTGCCGCCGGACTGGGCGACGCTCCAGGGAGCGCTTCAGGGCGCGGGCGGCGCGGCTGCCGCCTACCCGATGCTCACGGCGGATGTGACCCGGGCGCTCAATGCCAACGCAGTGCTCTCGCCGCAGCAACTGACCGCGCTGCCCGCGGCCTCCGGCAGCAGCCTCGCGGCCGGGCGCCAGTCAGCCGCGCTCCTGCAGGCCCTGACCCACGAGGCGCTCTCCAATAGCAGCGACCGCTTCACGGCCCTGCAGCAGCTCATCGATGCGATCGGCGCCACCAACGATCAGAAATCCGTGCTCGAGCTGCAGGCGCGGACGGCGGCGGAAGCCAGCATGCTGCAGAACGAGCACACCAAGCTCGAGGATCTCTACCAGGGCGTGCAGGCCGACCGTTGGGCCGCGGCGCAGCGCACGCGCGAGTCGATCATCGCCGGCCACGGCCAGTTCGCCGGCCGCTTCCAGCCCCAGCCCTGAAGCCAACCGGGAGCCGCGCGCGTGGGTTTCTTCGCGACCTTCTGGAGCTGGCTGCAGGGACAGCTCAACACCTACATCGGGACGAATGCGGCGCTCCTGGCGACGACGCTCGAGCCGGCGATCGTCACCCTCGCGACGCTGTACGTCATGGTCTGGGGGTACCTGCAGCTGAGCGGCCGCATCGAGGAGCCGCTCGGTGCCGGGCTCCGGCGCCTCGTCCTGCTCGCGGTGGTGCTGGGCGCGGCGTTGCACCTGTGGCTCTACAACGCGGTCATCGTGGACACCTTCTACCGGGCGCCCGCCGAGCTCGCGGGGGCGGTCGTTGGGGCGCCCGATCCGGTGGCGACTATCGACACGATCTGGAGCCAGGGCGGCGCGGTGGCGGCCTACCTGTGGAACAACGGCGGCGTCTTCAGCGGCGACTTCGGTTTCTACGTCGCCGGCGCGATCGTGTGGGTGCTGATGGGCCTCCTGTGCGTCTACTGCATGTTCCTCATCGCGCTCGCGAGCATCGCGCTCGCCGTGCTGCTCGCGCTCGGGCCGCTGTTCCTCGCGCTGCTGCTGTTCGATGCGACGCGGCGCTTCTTCGAGGCTTGGCTCGCGCAGCTCGCCAACTATGCCCTCATCACGATTCTTACCGTGCTGGTGGCGGCGCTGCTGCTGCAGATCGTCGCCTCCTATGCGGCACAGACCGCCGCGCGCGGCGCGGCGATCGTCACCGTGGACGCGCTCAACATGGTGCTGGTCGCCGCAGTGGTATTCCTGCTGATGCGGCAGATCATGCCGATCGCGGCGGCTCTCGCGGGCGGGGTGAGTCTCAGCAGCTTTGGAATGGTGAGCCGCTTCGTCAACTGGGGCCTGCAGCGCGGCGGCGCCGCCGCCGCCGGAACCGCGGCGCTGGCCGCGCAGCCGCTGCTCGCCTCACGGGTGCCGGCGGCTTCGCCCACGCTGGTGGCGGCTGCCTGGCGCAACAACTGACGCGCGATCGCTCCTGCGGCTCGTGCAGGAACAGGGAGATTCCGTGAAGGCACTCTTATTTGTATGTCTCGCAGCGCTCGTCTCGGCCTGCACGCCGCACGAGGTGCGTTGCGAGGGCCGGCTCGAGCCGATCAACGCGCCGGCAGGGAGTGCCGGGCCGGAGCATCCGTGAGCGAGGCGGCCGTGCCCGAGGGCTACTTCCGCGAGGCCGCCGCGTGGGATGCCGACCGCATCGCCACGGCGCGCCGCAGCGCGCGCCTCGCCTGGCGCGTCGCCGGCACCGGCTGGACCTGTGCGCTCGCCGCCAGCGTGGCTTTGGTGCTGCTCGTGCCGCTGAAGCGAGTCGAGCCCTTCGTGGTGCGCGTCGACAGCACCACCGGAGTCGTCGACGTGGTGCCGGTGTACAGCGGAACCGCCACCCCCGACCAGGCGGTCACGCGCTACTTCCTCACGCACTACGTCAGCGTGTGCGAGCGCTTCAACTTCTCCACCGCCGAGAGCGACTACGAGGAGTGCGGCGCATTCCACGGCGCACAGCGCAACCAGGCCTGGTACGCACTCTGGAACCCGAACAATCCCGGCTCGCCCCTCAACGTGCACAAGGACGGCAGCACGGTGCGCGTGCAGGTGGAATCCCTGAGTTTCTTCCAGCGCGGGAGCGGGGTGACCGACCTCGCGCAGGTACGCTACCTCAAGGCGGAGCGCCAGGGCGCCGGTGCCGATGAGCGCGTCACGCACTGGATCGCGACCATCCAGTACGCCTACGGCGCACCCTCGAAGGACCCTAAGGTCAGGCGCTGGAATCCCCTCGGCTTCAAGGTCATCGAGTTGACCTCCGAGCCCGAGGTGCTGCCACAGGCGCAGGCCAAAGCGGGCTGAGTCATGAACGTCCGCGGCGCTGCGTATGGCGTGCTCTGCTGGCTCGCGTCGAGCTGTCTCGCCGCCACGGTGCCTGATCCGGGCGACACCGACAGCCGCATCCGGGTCACCTCCTATGTACCGGACGCGGTCTACCGACTGCGCGGCTACGTGGGCTTTGAGATCGATCTGGAGTTCGAGGCGGGCGAGACCTTCACCGGCCTCGGGGCGGGTGATCTCGAGAGCCTGACGTTCGCCGCGCAGGCGAATCACCTGTTCCTGAAGCCCAAGGCGAGCGGGATCGCCACCAACCTGACGGTGCTGACCAGCCGCCGTACCTATCACTTCGACTACCGCGTCACGGCGCCCCCGCCCGATCCCGACGGGCAGGACGTCATCTACGTGCTGCGCTTCACCTACCCGCCGCCGCCGGCACCTGAGCCGGAGACCATCGGGCGAAGCCTGCTCGCTGCGGGAACCGTACACAGCAATCTCGATTACTGGTACCGCGGCAGCCAGGCGCTCAAACCCGGCGGCGCCTGGGATGACGGCGTGCACACGCATCTGCGCTTCGGCGCGCTGCAGGAGCTGCCGGCGGTGTTCCTGCGCAACGAGGACGGCAGCGAATCGCTCGTCAACTCGACCATCGAGGGTGGCGAGGTGATCGTGCACCGGGTGAGCCACCGCCTGATCGTGCGGCGCGGGAAACTCGTGGGTTGCATCGTCAATGCAGCCTTCACGGGTGGCGGCGAGCATGCAGCCTCGGGAACCGTCAGCCCGGCCGTCGAGCGCCTCACCCGGGAGCCGAAGCCGTGAGCGCGGAAGGCGACGCGACCGTGCGGGGCGAGCGCACGACCGCGGTGGTGCACGCGGTGCGCAGCGCGCACTCGCGGGTGAGCAGCGTGCTCGCCGCGGGACTCATGATCACGCTTGGCCTCTCGGCGCTCGGCTGGTACTACGCACACGCGCTGACCCGCACGACGCAGGCGCGCCGGGCGGCGCAGTCCGCGGTGACGAGCCGCGCGCAGGGGGAGATGGCGCTGCCCTCGCTCGGGCGAATCGATGCGCCGGTCGTGGCGCCGGCGTCCACGGCGCAGCCGGCGCCCGGGAGTCAGCCGCCCGAGCTGGCGCTCGCCGCGCCGCACGTCGAACCACTGGCCGGGCACGCCGCTGTCGCGATGCCCCTCCCGGTCGGTGTGACGGCGCCGGCTCCTGCGTTGATCCCTAAGCGCGGCGAGCTCGCGCTGGCGCGGCGGCTCTCCGGGAATGTTCTGGCGCGCGAACCGGACTCGCAGGCAGCGCGGCCGGCAGCGGTCGAGACCGCCACGGTCGCTGCGCCGACGGCAGGCGGGCCGGCCGCGATGGCCACGGACGCCGCGAGCGTGCGCCGCGCCGCTGATCGCGGCGAGGGCGACCTCGGTGCGCTGCTGCGCGCGAGCGTCGCGCCGGCGGTCCCGGCGGCGCTGCTGCCGACACAGCGATTCCTGCTGCCCGAGGGCAGCTTCATCGATTGCACCCTGGAGACGGCGATCGATTCGACGCTCCCCGGGATGACCACCTGCATCACGGCCGCCGACACGTACGGTGCCGACGGCACGGTGGTGCTGCTCGAGCGCGGTACCAAGCTCGTCGGGGAGACGCGCGGCGAAGTGCGCCAGGGCCAGGCGCGGGTATTCGTGCTTTGGACGCAGGCGCGCACCCCAACCGGCGTCGTCGTGCCACTGGCCTCTCCCGGTACGGACGAGCTCGGGCGGGCGGGGCTTCCCGGGGCCGTCGAGCGGCACTTCTGGCAGCGCTTCGGTGCCGCGATGCTCATCACGCTCATCGACGGCGCGGTGCAGGCGGGTGTGCAGGCGTCGGCCGGCAGCGGCGGCACCGTGATCTACGCGCCCGGCGCCTCGCAGGACGTTCTCACCGAGGTCCTCAAGGAAACGGTCGCCATTGCGCCGACCGTCACCAAGCGCAACGGCGACCGCATTCAGGTGCTGGTGGCGCGCGACCTCGACTTCAGGCCCGTCTATGAGCTTCGCGCCACAGCTCGCGAGCCTTGAGGAGCGCCGCGGCCCGGCGCCGGCGCAGTCCGCGCTCGAACTCACGCTCGAGGCGCTGCGCCCGTTGCTTGCGGACGCGGAAGTCACCGAGCTGTGCATCAACCGGCCCGGCCAGGTGTTCCTCGAGACGCGTGCCGGCTGGCGGTGCGTGGCCGCTCCGTTCGCGGATTTCGACTGGTGTCTGCGACTGGCGAAGCTGGTGGCGAATGCGACCCGCCAGCGAGTGGATGAGTCGGCGCCGCTCCTGTCGGCGGCCCTGCCCTCGGGCGAGCGCATCCAGGTCGTCCTGCCGCCCGCGACCACGCTCGGCTGCGTCGCGATCACCATCCGCCGTCCCGCGAGTGAGGTGTGGTCCATCGAAGAGCTGCGCAGCCGCGGAGCACTCGGTCTCGCTCATCCCGGCGCTGCGGCGCCCGATGACAGCGAGCGCGAGCTCGCGCGGCTGCACGCCGCGGGCGACTACCCGTCGTTCATGCGCCTCGCAGTGACGAGCCGTCGCAACATCCTCGTCTCCGGCCCCACCGGCTCCGGGAAGACGACCTGGACCAAGGCGCTCATCCGGGAAGTTCCACCGCACGAGCGGCTGGTGACCATCGAGGACGCGCGCGAGCTGGTGCTCGACCGGCATCCCAATCACGTGCGGCTCTACTACAGCAAGGACGATCAGGGGCTCGCCCGGGTGACGCCCAAACAGCTGCTCGAGTGCTGCCTGCGCATGCGGCCCGATCGCATCCTGCTGGCGGAGCTGCGCGCGGAGGAGGCGTTCGACTATCTGCGCAACGTCAATTCCGGGCACCCAGGCTCGATCACCAGCGTGCACGCGGCGAGCGCGGAGCTGGCATTCGAGCAGCTGGTGCTGCTCGTCAAGCAGAGCCCGGGCGGACGCAGCCTCGCGCGCCGCGACATCCGGCGCCTGCTGTATCTCCTGGTGGATGTCGTGATCCAATGCGGCCTCGAACGGCACCAGCGCGTGATCCGCGAGATCTGGTACCAGCCCGCGCGCAAGCACGACTCAGCGCGCGGCGCGCGTCCCACCGCGCACTTCAGATCCGAGGCGAGGCGATGCCGGTCGACGCTCTGATGCACGGCTGGCCCGGGCTCCTCGGGGCTTACGCCGCCGTGCAGGGGCCGCTGCTGGCGGGAATGATCCGCGCCCGGGCGCCCTGGCGACGGCTGCTGCTCGCGCCGGTGATCGCCGCGCCGGTGACGGCCGTCTCGGGGGCGGCGCTCGCGATGCTGACGCCGGCGCTCGCAGGATTCGGCATCGCGAGCGCGAGCCTCGCGCAGCTCTCGGTGGGCATTGCGGTGAGCGCCGGGCTTGGTTACCTCGCGGGGCGTGCGCTCGGCGGCGGCGACGGGTCGCCGACGCCCCATCTGCGTGGCGCCATCGTGGTTCCCGCGGTCCCCGCCGCACGGCGCGCGCCGCGTGACCCGCACCGCGGTGCCGAACGCACGCACGGTGCCCTGACGCTGGCCGGCGTAGCACTGACCGCGGAGGATGAGACCAAGCACTTCAAGCTCATCGGCACCACCGGCACCGGCAAGAGCACCGCGATCCGGGAGCTCCTCGGCGCCGCGCTGGCGCGCGGCGATCGGGCGGTGATCGCCGATCCCGACGGCGGGTACCTGCGAGAGTTTTACGACCGGACGCGCGGCGACGTCATCCTCAATCCGTTCGAGCCCGCCTCGGTGCGCTGGGATCTGTTCGGCGAGCTCGGCGAGCCGCACGACGTGGAGCAGCTCGCCCGCTCGCTGATTCCGGATCACGAGGGACCCGATCGCAGCTGGCGCGGCTACGCGCGCACCTTCTTCAGCGCAGTCACCGACCAGGCGCACGCCGGGGGGGTCAACGACGTGCGCGAGCTGTACCGGTTGCTGGTGGTCGCCGGCACGCCGGAGCTGCGCACGCTGGTGGCGGGTACTCCGGCCCAGCCTTTTCTAGAAGAGCACAACGGCCGCATGTTCGATTCGATCCGCTCGGTCACGAGCTCGGCGGTTTCGGCCCTCGCTTACGTCGCCCGTCAGAAGGAGGGCGCTCCGTTCTCGCGTGCGGCGCTGGACCGCGCAGGCCGGGCAGGGACAGGGACAAGGCGTGCTCTTCATCCCGTATCGCGCCGGCCAGATCGCGGCGCTGCGGTCGATCGATCTCCGCCTGGATGCGGCTCTGCGATCTTCGAGGCGATGAACGCGCCGGAGGGCGACCAGCGCCTGTGGTTCGTGATCGACGAGCTCGACGCGCTCGGGCAGATCGATGGACTCAAGGACGCGCTCGCGCGGCTGCGCAAGTTCGGCGGACGCTGCGTACTCGGCTTCCAGTCCATGGCGCAGGTGTCGGCCACGTATGGCGCCGGGGAAGCGCAAACGATCGTGGAGAATTGTGGCGGCGACTTTGATTTTGCGCTGCTCCGGCAGCGAGCACGGCGGCACTTCCCAATTTGCCTCGCGCCTGATCGGGGAGCGGGAGGTGCTGCGCAGCTCGGTGTCGCGCTCGCGCCGTCCCTTCGAGCTGCTGCCCGTGACCAGCCGCTCGGAGAGCCCCACGGTCGAGGCGGCCGTCATGGCGTCCGAGATCGAGCAGCTGCCGGACCTCGCCGGCTACCTGAAGCTCGCTTCCCGGCCGCAGTGGCTGCAGGTGTCGCTCGCCCACCCGGCGCCGGCACCTCAGCCGCAGTCCCCACGGACGGCACCGGCGCGCCTCATCGCGCGCAGTCACGAAGGATTCGGAATGGAGTGACATGAGCGTGGACGACAGCGCCATGAAGCTCGGGCTGCTGCTGGAAGGCGCGCACGCGAACCAATCGCTCGCCGAGACGACGCTGGCGAAGCTCAAGGCGCAGGTCGCCGGGCTCGAGGGCATCGCGCGCGAGGAGATCCGCGCGACGCTGCTCGAGGAGCTGCACGTGCTCGGCGACGATTGCCAGCGGGCGGCCGAGACGCTGCGCCGCTTGCGGTACGTGGCGGATCTGCGCCTCGCGCTCTGGACTTTGGGCATGGCGGCGCTCGCGTGCGCGGTGCCGCTCGCGGCGGCCTGGTGGGTGCTGCCATCGCGCAGCGAAGTGGCCGCGCTCGCCGCACGGCGCGACGCGCTCACGGCCGAGGTCGCGCGTCTGGAGGCGCAGGGCGCGCGGATGGAGCTGCGCCGCTGTGGAACGGCGCAGCGGCTGTGCGTGCGCATCGATCGCAAGGCGGGGTCTTTCGGCGAAGGCGGCGAGTACTTCGTCTTGCAGGGCTATTGATCCCATGGATCTCGGCACGCTCGGCGAATGGACACTGCGCGCGCCTGCCGTGGTCCCGGTGCTCGGGATCGTAACGGCGGCCGCGTGTATGGCGCTGCGCCGCCGGCCAGCCGACGTGCACCGCCGCGGAGCGCTGATCACGGCGGGCCGGGAGGCGCAGCGCCGCGCCCGCCGGCAACGACGCCGCGGCGCCGTGCCGCCGCTCACACTCGCCGGAGTGGCGATCGCGCCGCGCGATGAGACCAAGCACTTCAAGCTCATCGGCACCACCGGGACGGGCAAATCGACCGCCATCGCGGGCCTTATGCAGGGCGCCCTGGAGCGCGGCGACCGCGTGGTGATCGCCGATCCCGATGGCGGCTACCTCGCGCGCTTTCATCGGCGCCGGCGCGGCGACGTGCTCCTGAATCCCTTCGAGCCCGAATCGGTGAAGTGGAATCCGTTCGCCGAGCTGACCGCGCGGTGGGACGCCGATCAGCTCGCAAGCGGGCTCATCCCGGGGAGCGACGACCCTTCAGGGCGCGAGTGGCGCGGCTATGCGCGCACCTTCGTCACCGCGGTCACGCGCCGCTGCCAGGAGTGCGGCGAGAGCGACCCGGGCGAGCTCTGGCGGCTGCTGACGGTCGCGGGGAGTCACGAGCTGCGGCCGATGGTCGCCGGGACCCCGGCGCAACCTTTCCTCGAGCCGGAAAACGCGCGCATGTTCGGCTCGATCAGAGCGGTGGCGGCGTCCGCCGTCGCGGCGCTCGAGCATCTCGCGACGCAGCGCGGGCGGCCGTTCTCGGTGCGTGGCTGGGTACGCAGCGGCCGGGGCGTGTTGTTCCTGCCGTACCGCGCCTCGCAGATCGCGGCGCTGCGCTCGATCATCGCCACCTGGATGCGGCTGGCGATCTTCGAGGCGATGAATGCCCCGGAGGGCGACCAGCGGCTCTGGTTCGTCGTCGATGAGCTGGATGCGCTCGGTGCGATCGACGGGCTGAAGGACGCGCTCGCGCGGCTGCGCAAGTTCGGCGGCCGCTGCGTGCTCGGCTTCCAGTCCGTCGGGCAGGTGTCGGCGACCTATGGCGCGGAAGCGCAGACGCTGGTCGAGAACTGCGCGACGACGCTGATTCTGCGCTGCGCCGGCAGCGAGCACGGCGGGACCTCGCAATTTGCCTCGCGTCTCATCGGCGAGCGCGAAGTCCGGCGCCGGCAGACCTCGCGCGGCCGGGATCGCGAGGCCTGGTGGGGCCGTGGGCACCGGCGCTCGACCCAGGTGAGCGAGCACTGGGTCACCGAGACGGCGGTCATGGCATCCGAGCTCGAGCAGCTGCCGGATCTCTCCGGCTATCTCAAGACCGCCTCGTCGGCCACCTGGCTGCGGGTGAGTTTTCACCGCTAGGTCGCGGCCGTGGCGATCTATTTCCTTCGGACCACCTCCGTCGGGCGCAGCGCCGGACGCCGTGCCACCGCCGCGGCCGCGTACCGCTCGGGCGAGCGATTGCGCGATGAGCGCAGCGGGCTGCTCTACAACTATGCGCACCGCAAGGACGTGGTGCATACCGCGATCTTCCTGCCCGCACACCTCGCCGGAACGGCCGATGACTGGGCGCAGAGCCGCGAGAAGCTCTGGAACACCGCCGAGCGTGCCGAGAAGCAGTCCAATTCGCGCGTCGCACGTGAGTACCAGGTCGCCCTGCCGCACGAGCTCAACACCGCGCAGCAGGTGGCGCTCGCCCGGGCCTTTGCGAGCGAGCTGAGCGAGCGCTACCGCGTGGCGGTGGATCTGGCGGTGCACCTGCCACGTCCCGACGGCGATCCGCGCAACTTCCACGCCCATCTGCTGGCGACCACCCGCGAGGTCACACCCAGGGGACTCGGCGCCAAGACCGGGCTCGATATGGGCAGCAGCGAACGCCGCAGGCGTGAGCTGGTCCCCGGGCGTGAGGAGTTGCGCGCGCTGCGCGAGCGCTGGGGGAGCCTCACGAACGAAGCGTTGCGGGAAGCGAACGTCGCCGCGCGCGTGGATCACCGCAGCTACGCCGAGCGCGGCATCGATCGCGAGCCGCTGCCGCTCATCCCGATTGCGTCGATCAAGATGGAGCGGCGCGGTCTGCGGAGCGAGGCGGCCGAGCGGATCCGGGAGCAACATCGCCAGCGCGTCGCGGCGCGCCTGGAACGCGCGCAGGCGGCGAGTCCGGCGCAGACCAGGCCCGCGGATGCCGAGGAGGTGCGGCGGCAGGCGCGCGAAGCCTGGCTGCGGCTGCGCGCCGGGCACGCCGCGAATGAGACCGCGGGTGCGCGGCGCGAGCCCGAGGCCGCACGCGCGGCACAGCATGACGACGACCTGGCACTGTGACGCCGCGGTCCCGGGACTGCGATGCAGTCTCCCGTTCGCCTCCTGCTATGTCTACGCACCGCGGGGCGATGGGCTCATGGCGGCCCAGGCGCGGCTCCTGTGCCAGCGTTTGAAGTCGTGCGACCCTTTCTGGCTGCCACGCTATGCGGGGTACGTGGCGGAGCTCGCCGCCCGTCCGGGCGTCCTGGCGTCGCTGTTCGTACGCGACACGTGGCTCGTTCCGGTGCCGGGGAGCCGTGCCTCGAATCAGCAGGGCTGGGCGGCCTGGCAGCTGGCGGCGGCGTTGCACGCGCTCGGTCTCGGGGGCGGCCTCTGGCCGGGGCTCGTGCGCCGCTCGCCGGTGCGCAAATCGGCGACTGCGCTACCCGGGGCGCGACCGACGCTGGCGCAGCACTACGACTCGTTCGCAGTGCGTGCGGCGCCGACCGGCCTCACCGGGAGGCTGGTGCTGGTTGATGACGTCATCACCCGCGGCCGCACGCTCCTGGCCGGCGCCGCGCGATTGCGCAGCATCTACCCGCACGCGGATGTGCGTGCCTTTGCGATGGTACGGACCACGGGCTATCTCAGCAGGCTCGACCGCCTGCGGGCACCGTGCGCGGGTGTCGTGTATTGGGCGAGGGGCGATGCACGGCGCGAGCCGTGAGCTCGCGGGCGCAGCGGCGCCCCCTCTCTACTCGAACGACAGCTTGTAGGTGAGCATCGCGCCGCCCTCGATCGGGACGAGCGCCAGGTGCGACTCGGCCTGCCCGCCGTAGCGACGATCCATCACGAAGTGCGCGCTCGAGATGCCGAGGGCGGCGCCGGCTGCGGTATCCGACAGCCAGTGCGCGTTGTGCTTCAGCCGCTCGTAACTCGTGAACACGCCGAGTCCGTAGCCGAGCAGCCGCCGCAGGTACCGATAATCGTCGTTGCCGGACTCGGCGAGCACCGTGCCGACGGCGAATGCCACGGTCGAGTGGAACGAGGGGAAGGAAGTGCCGCTCTTGAACCACTCGTTCGGATCGGTGGTCTGTTCGGGCGTCTGACGTCCCGCTGCGAACTTGAGCGCGTAGTCGGTGACACCGCTCAGTGCGGCGGCCTCGACCATGGCCCATCCCTCGCCGTAGCCGTCGCGGTCGCCGAGCACCAGCGCATACCCCCAGGTCGCGCCGAGCACGGCAACCGTCGGAATCGCATCCTTGGTGTCTTCACTGTTGGTGTTGGTGTTGGGCGCCGGACCTGCACCCACGAAATGCGTGCGCACCTGGCTGTCGTAGCGATGCGCGAGGCCCACCGCGAGGAGCGCGCCGCCGAACCAGGTCCAGTCCCGCGCGTCCCAGCGCAGTGGCGCGGTGAAGTAGGCACCGACGTCGCCGAGGACCTGGCCGGGGAACGATTGCTGGGCGGTGGACTGCCCGGCGGGCTGCGCGGTGGGGGGTGGGGACGGCGCCGCGGCGACCGAGGGCAGGGCGGCCTGATCGACGGCATCCTCCCCGGAGGCCGCGCCGAGTGCGCTCGCGCACATGCAAAGACTTGCCGCGGCGAGCAGCAAGGTCGCGCTTGTTCGTGGTTGCAAGATCTCGATCCGGGCGCCGCCGGCTGCGGCGGCAGGGGATTGTAGCCTTAAGCCCGCGCGCGGGGTGCGAGTGCGTCTCAGGCGCGTCGATACCACGCCACGCCGTCCGCGTCGAGCTCGCGCACCGCGATGCCGCGGCCGATGAGGCAGTTCAGGTGCGCCAGGCTCTCACCGGTCGCCATGCCGAGCATGTCGGGGCTCACGCGGCGCCGGAACAGGAGGCCGAACACATCGACCGCCCGCCGCGGCGCGCTGAGCTCGGCGGCGACGCGCTCGAGGCGCTGCTCGTGGCCTGCGATGAGGGCGGCGAGGCGCGCGTGCAGTCCGCGGAAGGGCTCGTTGTGCGAAGGCAATACCAACACCTCATCGCCCACGCGCTGCCCGATCGCGGCGAGCGAGGCGAGCCACTCTGCGAGCGGATCCGCATCCGGTTCGGTTGGAAAGACCGAGACGTTCGAGGTGATGCGCGGCAGCACCTGGTCGCCGGAGATCAGCAGCGCGAGCTGCCGGGCAATGCAGGCACAGGTGCTCGGGCGAGTGTCCACGACCAATCACCGCGCGCCACACGCGCCCGCCGATACGCAACTCCTCGCCGTCGATCACGCGGCGGTAGCTGTCGGGCAGGGCGTAGACGGCCTTGCCGAAGCCGCCGAAGCGCGCACGGTAGTGTTCGATCGCAGCCTCATCCCAGCCGGCCGCGCGATAGAAGCGCACGCCGTCCGCGGGCGCCTCGCGCCCCGTGTCCGCGACCAGCATGCGGCAGGTGACGTACTCGAGGCGCGTGGTCCAGAGGCGGCAGTCGTGCTGCCGGGTGAGCCAGCCGGCCATGCCGATGTGATCGGGATGCATGTGCGTGCAGATGACGCGCTGCACCGCCCCGCCGGCGAGTGCACCCGCGAAGATGCTTTGCCAGTCAGCGACGGTGTCCGGCGTCTGCATGCCGGTGTCGATCAGCGTCCAGCCGTCCTCGTCCGCGAGCGCCCAGAGGTTGATGTGATTGAGCGCCGGCATCGGCAGGCGCATGCGCAGCCACAGGACGCCGGGCGCCACGGGCAGTACCTCACCCGGCTGCGGCACGGAGTCGAACGGGTAGCTGAGCGCCTCGGGGACCGCGGCAATGTCGGCGGGTTGCGACTGCACGCGCTGAATGTACCCGAGGCGTGTGCAATTGTAATCAGCGGTCAACTGCACTCCGCACGGCGCGTTGCTCGCGTATAAATCGGCTCAGGTGGAACCGCGGGCGCGAACGCGGGACTCAAGTGCTCAATGGGGTGGAGGCCGGCATGAGACAGGTGATTCTGCGGGGATGCATCGCGGCGGCGGTGCTCGGCGCGGCGCTCGCTCTGGGCGGCTGCACCGGCACGGACGGCAGCATGAGCGGCACGACTACCACCACCAATGCCTCGGCCACGGGCATCTGGGGCGGCACCGACTCGGTGACCGGTCTGAGCGTCATCGGCTACGTCAATTCCGCAGGCGACGCGGTCTTCATGCGCGCCGACGGCGCGCAGTACGCAGGCCCCACACAGGTGTCGGGCGAGACCCTGGTCGCAGCGGTGGTCGGCTACGCGAACTTTGGCAGTCAGTTCAGCGACGGCTCGACCTACGGACTCGGGACGCTCGAGGGCACGGTCACGACCGCCGGTACGATGACACTGACCTTGAGCTTCACCACCAATAACGGCACCGCGCAGAGCGGCTCGTGGTCGCTCAGTTTCAATTCAATCGCCAGCAGCGGCTCATCGCTCGGCGCCGTGGACGCCAGCTACACCGACGCCGGCGGCGTCGCCGCGATCTCGATCAACGCCGCCGGCGTCATGACTGGTCAGGACGGCAACGGCTGCGTGCTGAACGGCTCGATCGGCGTCAGCGACAGCAGCTACGACGTCTACCAGGTGACGTTCACCTTCGAAAGCTGCACGGGTGCCTACGCGGTACTGAACGGCGTGCAGTTCACGGGACTCGCCGCGCTCGATTCCACCAACTCGCCGGCGCAGCTGACCATCTCCGTGGCCGGCGCCAGCGCTACCAGCAAGTACGCGCTCGTGTTGAACCTACTGGTGAGTTGAGCGCTCGCGATAGCACGCGACGCCGCGCGCCGGATGCTCCAGAATCAGCGCCGCGGCAGCCATCGCGGGCGGCCAACACGGGAACTCGCGCGGCCCATGATCCGGACTCGTCTCGCATCGCTCGTCCTCGGCGCCATGCTCGCCGCCTCTCACGCGCGCGCGGCAAACACTGACAACGCGGTCGCGCCAGCGACCGTCGAAGACATCGACATCGACCCGCGGGCTCCGGCACATCCTTTCGCACATTTCTGGGAAGAGACCTTTGGCTCCGGGCGGGCGATTCTCGCGCTGCGCGAGAGCTATCGGGAGGACCTGCGCGCCATGAAGCAGGCCACCGCCATCGGCTACCTGCGCTTTCACGACATCCTCGACGACGACGTCGGGGTCTACGACGAAGACGGCCAGGGAAAGGCGGTCTACAACTTTTCCTACGTCGATCAGATCTATGACGGCTTGCTCGCGCTCGGGGTGCGGCCGTTCGTCGAGCTGAGCTTCATGCCGGGCAAACTTGCCGCGCAGCCCCGGCCGCACCCCTTCTGGTACCACCCCAATGTCTCGCCTCCCAGGAGCTGGGAGGCCTGGGATGCCCTGATCAGGGCCTTAGGCGCGCACCTGGTGGCGCGCTACGGGATCGAGGAAGTCGGCCAGTGGTACTTCGAGGTCTGGAACGAGCCAAACATCGACTTCTGGGCCGGCGTTCCAAAGCAGAGCAGTTACTTCGAGCTCTACGACCACACGGCACGGGCGCTGAAGTCCGTCGATGCGCGCATCCGTGTCGGCGGTCCGGCCACCGCGGCCGCCCACTGGGTCAGGGAATTCCTCGCGCACACGGCGCAGGCGCACGTCCCGATCGATTTCGTCAGCAGCCACGGCTACGCCGACGACACCGTCGAAGACCTGTTCGCGAGCCACGAGGACGTCGCGATGGACGACCGGGTCTGCCGGGCGATCGCCAAGGTGCGCGGCGAGATCGCATCCTCCGGGTCGCCCGGATTGCCGCTCATGTGGACCGAATGGAACGTGCCGTCGTTCGACAAGCTCAACGCCCGCGACACGATCTACTTAGGTCCCGCACTCGCCAACACCATCCGCGAATGCGACGGCCTGGTCGACATGATGTCGTTCTGGACCTTCAGCGACGTGTTCGATGAGAACGGCCCCGGGCGCGCGCCCTTCGAGGGCGGCTTCGGCCCGATCGCCATGGGCGGCATCAGGAAGCCGGGTTATGTGGCCTTCGCGCTGCTGCATCGGCTCGGGGAAGAGCGTCTCGCCAACGCCGCGGCGGACGTTCTGGTCACACGTCGCGGTGACGGCACGCTGGTCGTCGCCGCGTGGAATCTCGTGGACCCGGATCATCGCGGCTCGAGCAAGACCTTGCGGCTCAGGTTTCGTGGCGTCGCGCCGCAGGCCGCCGTTTCGGTCCGGACGCTCGACGCCCAACATGGCAACACGCTCGCCATCTACCGCGCGCTTGGCAGTCCGCGTTACCCGACCCGCCGCGAGGTCGCGCGCATCAACCGCAGTGCCGAGGCTCGCGCGCAGCCGGGCCGGCTCGATCACGGGTCGTTCACGCTCGAGCTGTCGCCCGATGCCCTCGCCGTAATTGAGATTCGGCCAAGTACCGGCTAGCATCGCGCCGTCAGGGGTCCTGTCGGAGCGCCGCGCAAGTGGCAGAGGTCTTGCAGACAGCGATAGCCGTCCGCCTGCCGGCCCGCACGCCGCGACCGCGATGGACTGTCGCGCGCCGCCCGTAGGGAAGCTGGTCGGCCTGGCGCTGCTCGCCTGGAGTGGCGGCTTTCATGACGCCGTTGCGAGCCCGGCCAGCTGGAGCATCCAGGCACCGGCGCAGGCTGCCGTTTCTCCGACCGGCTCGCTGACGCTTGCCATTCCTGCCGACCTGTCGCCCGCACAGCTCGCCAGCCTCGCGGTCGAGATCGATCAGATCGACGTCACCGCGATCGCCCGCATCGAAAAGGGGAGCATCGTCTACGCGCCCCCACAGCCGCTGACTTCAGGAATACACGACCTGCGCGTCGTCGAGTACTCGGGGGGTCGTATCCTGCCGCGCGGCGAGTGGAGCTTCACCGTCAAGCCTCCCGGCGAGGCGGGCCCGGCGCGCGGCTGGTCGGTGCGTGGGAGCGTCGATACGACCCTGAGCGAACGCATCGCTGATTCCAACCTCACGCCGCCGGCGCCGCCCGCGTTCACCGCGAACGGTACCTTCGACGTGAAGGCGGTGCGCACCATGTCCGAGTGGACCGCGCAGGCGAGCATCGAGGGCCTGTACGGCACTGACAACGGCACCTCGGCGATCTCCGGGCAGGGGCTGCAGCCGGCGCAGATGCAGGCCTCCCTCGAGCACGGTAAGGACGGAGTGGTGGTCGGCGACCAGACGCTGCCGTTCGACAACCTGGTGATCTCGGGACTCTCGCGGCGCGGAGTGTCCGGGCACCTCGTGAACCTGCCCGGGGACACCGATCTCACCGGCTTCTCGGTGCGCGACAGCACGCTCGCCGGTTTCTACGGTGGCCTCGGCGTCGGCGACTCGGACGATCTCGTCTCGGGTGCCGTCGTGCAGAGCCACCCGCTCACCGGGTCGCCGAAGGCGCTCACTTTACAGGCGGCACTCGTCGGCGGCTCGACGCCCGGGGGCCTGAGCACCGTCGTGCCGTACCCGGGCGGCAACGGCACCTTTCCTCCCAATACGCCGCTCGGCTCGGTGACCTCGGTGCAACCGGGCTCGGGAAGCGCCTGGGTCGTGGGGGCAGCCAGCGAGATTCCGGGCACGACGCTGCAGCTCAACGGCCAGTATGCCCGCTCGGGCTTTGATTTCGCCGCGGGCTCAGGGCAGCCGGCCACGCACGCCGACGATAGCGCTTATATGGTCGGCGCCAGCTACGGACTGCCGCTGCCCGCGCAATGGACGCTGGCGGCGAATGCGAGCTATCAGTACGTCGGCACGTACTTCACCAGCCTCGCCAACCAGACGCTTCCGCCGGACCGTCGCGCGGCGACCGCGAGCGCCACGCTGAACGGACATGGTGTCACCCTCTCCGGCAGCGGCGGCTTCACGGAAGACAATACCGACGACAATTCGAGCCTGCCCACGGTGCGCAGCCTCCCGCGGACATTCAACCTGAGCTATTCCCCGCCCGTGCCGGCGAGCGTCACTGCCTGGCTCGGCACGCCGAGCGCGAACCTTTCCTGGCAGGACGCGCGAACCCACAACATCACGCTGCCGGCAGCCGCCCAGGCGACCGACAGCGACGTGGTGAACGACACGGCGACCTTCAACTTCGCCTATCCGCACCTCTCGTGGCAGATTGGCGTGACCGCGGGACAGTTTCGCGATTACACCGGTCAGCAGGACAACACCGATACGTTCGGTCCAACCGGCGGCGTCAATGTGAGTTTCGCCGGCTCGGGGTTCGCCGGCTTCAACCTGCAGCTGCTCGACTCGCACGATCTGCAGCAGGACACGCACACGCTCGACAAGAACTACGCGCTTACCGGTGGCGACACCTTCTGGGCGAACAAACTCACCGCGCAGCTCACCCTCTCGATCAACCACAATACCCAGCAGGTGATTCCCGGCACGCTGCCGCCGCAGCTCGTAGGGAACGACGTAGTGCTGAAGACCGCGACGGCGCAGCTCACCTGGCACGCGATCGCCGCAACGGCCACCCGCGGCGGACTCGACGTCGGCCTGTCCTCGGCCTGGAACGAGTCCTCGGGGCTCAACAGCTCGGTGCTGACAACCCAGGGCTTCTCGGCGCTCGCGACGCGCGGGTTGCAGACATTCCTCACGGTGAGCAGCAAGTGGCCGCTCGCGCTCGGAGATCGGTGACGTGCGTGCCCTGATCGCAGCTCTGCTCGCTCTCGTGGCCGCGCTGGCGGCGAGCCCGCGAGCCGCGGCACAGGCCGCCGCCGCCTCTGCGACGCCAAGCACCCTGAGTGCCTCGCTCCAATCGACACTGCCGACCACGCTCGTGTGGACGGTGCGGCTCACCGCACCTCCGGCGGTCACGCGCGTGGTGGTGCTGCCTGCCACGGCGACCTCGCCTCAGGCCACCGTGAGCACGCCGGGCGGGCAGGTGCTGCAGGTCTATCCGCTGCCGCTCACGGTGCATCTCACCGGCGTCGTGACCAGCGCGGTGCAGGGCAACACGCCCGAGACCTTCAGGCTTTCGCCCGCGGCGGTGGCCAGCGCGCAGAAGCTCGGCGTCAGCACCCTGCTGCTGAGGCGCACCTTCAGTGCGGGCGGACCGCCTTACGTCGTGACCGCGACGGTTACCATCAGCCTCGGCGGGAGCGCGAGCGGCCCGCTCACGCTCTCCTCGGTGGCGCTGCATTTCGATGACCGCACGCTGGTGCGGGTGCTGCGGCAGGGGGAGTCGGCGGTCGCGATCGCGGAGATCAGATATTCCGGTAACGGCCTGTTCAGCGGTTTGTGGGAGGTTGCGGCGCCGCCATCGACGCAGGGTCAGCCGGTGTTCGTTCCTTTAGGCGCTGCCAGCACCAATCTGACCGCGGGCGGGATCACGGAGGTCACGAGTGCGGCGCTGCCGTCGACCATCGCCGGCACCTACTACGTGCGCTTCCGTGTCCGCAGCCCCGTCGTCCCGTTCCAGAGCCTGGTGCTGCGCTATGCGGTGGAGCAGGGACCTGCGATCCCACCGATCGTCGTCACGAGCCCCGAGGCCCATGCGACCTTCAAGCCCGACACGCGTTTCTCCTGGCAGCCGGCGCCGGGGGCGATCGCTTACCGGCTCGAGTTCTATGCCGCGGATGCCTCCCCGGACTACGAGCCGCCGCTCTCGGGCGAGTGGCTGCCCGCCGAGCGCCGTGACTCGATGCTGAGCGCGCTCGCGCAAACGCATCTCGCGGCCGGCCGCGGCTACCGCTGGCGCATCGTGGCATTCGACGGCGACGGCGAGGTGATCGGCCGGAGCTCCCTCTATGAGATCCGCACGCCCTGAGCCCGCACTCCGCGCTCGCCTGCGCGTGCTGTGCGCGGCGGCGCTCTTCGCGACGATCGCCGGCAGCACGGCGTTCGCGCAGACGCAGCCGTCCCCGGCCGCGCGTGAGGCCCAGACGCCCGCTCAGATTCTGACGCCCGGCGCACCCTCGCAGACCACGACCCCGGGAGCGCCTCCCGGGATCATGACCCCGGGCCAGCCGGCGCGGAACACCCCGGGCCGCAACGTGCCGGCCCCCATCGCGCCCACGGTGCTCAAGGTCGAGCCCGTGTCGGTCGCGGCAGGCCAGAGCTACACGCTGAATCTCACCGGTTCCGTGTTTCAGCAGGGCATGCAACTCGACTTCGGCACCGGGATCGTGGTTGAGCCCAAGACGCTCGCGGTGCTCGATGCGAGCCACGCGCGCGTCGCGGTGCAGGTGGCGGCGAGCGCGCCCGCCGGGCAGCACCTGGTCACGGCCTCGATCGTCTCGGCGATGGCAGCCACCGCCGCGGTGACTCTCAAGAATCAGGGTCCCGGCTACGTCAACGTCGCCGGGAATGTCGCCGGCCCGCTCGTGCTCGAGCGGGTGACACCGGCCTCGGTGCAGCAGGGCCAGGCCATGCTGCTGCAGCTCGCCGGCTCGGGTTTCAGTGCCGGGATGAGCGTCAGCTTCGGGCCGGGCATCAGTGCGAGCAGCCCGGTCACCGTGCAGAGCCCGGAGCACGCGACGCTCGCGATTCAGGTGGCGGCGCAGGCCCCGCCGATGCTGCGCCACCCGACCGTGCTCATCGCGGGGCGCGATGTGAAGGTCTCACCCGAAGCGAGCCTCACCGTGACCGCCGCATCTTCGGTGGTGCCGCCGGTGCCGGTGCCGTCACCGGTCTCCTATGCGAGCGTGTCGGTGCTGCTGGCCGTGTCGCCGGCGCGGCTCTTCGCAGGCCAGTCCTACACGCTCACGCTTCGGGGACTCAATCTCGTCCCGCAGCTGCAGGTGGATTTCGGCTCCGGAATCACGGCAAAGGGGGGCTTGCGCGTGCAATCACCGAGCCTCGCGACGCTCGATGTCGCGGTGGCGAACGATGCCGCCGGCGGTATGCGCTGGCTCGGGCTCCTGCTGCCCTCGGCGCTCGCGCCCGTGCGTCAGGACGCGAGCCTGCTCGTGCAACGCGCGGCGCTCGCCTCGACTGGCTTTGCACCGAAGCCCTCGGAGTGTAAGCCGCCGCACGTGGCGCACCAGGGCACGATCGTGCTCGACGGGCCGCTCTACGCGGACCAATACAACACGGTGACCACGATCTATAGCGTCCCGGTCTTGAACGACGAGACGGACCTCACCTGGCACGAGGCCAACGCCGGGCTTGCCGACCGCTTCGAAGTGCGCTTCTACAGCGGCAGTACGCTGGTCGCGACCAAGGCGCTGACCGCAAAGCCGGGCTACGCGCTGCCACACGACCTCAAGCCCGACGACAGCCTGATCGCCACCCTGACTCAGAGCGTCAGCGGCCGGGTCAGCAAGATCGTCAACGTGAACGTTCCGCCCTCGCAGCCGCCGAAGTCGGTCAACTGGGATCTCACCTGGCAGGTCGTCGGCTTCAAGACGTTCTATGACAGCTGCGCGAGCGCCTCGGCGCACACGCCGGACGGCATGCTGCTCAATCAGAAGCAGCTCGGAACCGGACGCGAGATCGAGGTGGAGCACTCCGCGGCGGTGCCAATCAAGCAGGCGCAGACCGGCGACCCGTTGCTCGACTTGCCGGACGCCGTCACCGGGCTCGCCTGCAACGCTCCCTCGAGGCCGCGCCTCGCCGCCGGCGCGCGACTCGGCGGACGAGGTGGCGGGGGTGGCGGCGGGGGATCGGGATCAGGATCAGGGCCTCCACCCGGCGGCAATACCAAGCTGCTGTTGCAGGACAGGGATCGCCAGTCGCAGGTCAACGGCCCGACGCAGACCGCCGGCTACGTGTACGACACCTGGGTGTTGTCGGGAACGCTCGATCTCTCCGGCTCGCCGTGGTCGCTCGCGACGTCCGGCGCGGTTCCAACCAACGGGCCCAATTACCCGAGCGAGACCGAGACCGTCAATAACGTGTACGTCGACTGGGGTGACGGGCAGATTGAGCCGTTTCGCGTCAGCTGGCAGGGGCAGTATTGCAGCGGCGGACTGAGCAACCCCAACCAGCAGGGTAATCAGCAGGGATCGAGTCAGATTCCCTGCTTCTCGAGCAATACCGAGACGAGCTCGGCCACGCAGTTCGATCTCGATCATATCCTCGACCCAAAGGACTTCGGTCACGCCTACGACCAGCCTGACACCTACAACGTGCGCGTCTACGTGCTGCCGTCCAACATGGCTGCGCAGCAGGGTGCGCTGCCCACCAGCGTGCGTGCGGGCGCCGGCGGTCTGTACGGGCACCTCCTGTCGCGCGTCGGCCAACCCGGTACCGCCGCGGGCAGCTCGAGCGCGGACGCACTTGGCTACATGCTCTTTTGCCAGACCGTTCAGATCCAGGATCGCACCGATCCGGCCACCAACGGCCCACTGGAGGTCAGGGGTATAGACATTGTTGGCTTTCCCAATCCGCCCGCGACGGGCAGCGCCCGTCTCGGAGGGGCGCGCGGCGGGGCGGCACTCACCGGGCCGGGCGCAAAGTCGACAGCGACGGCGCCGAGAGTCGCGAAGCTGCCGGCCGTTGCGACGACGCCGGCCTCCGGGAGCGCGCCGAAGCTGGAAGCGGCCACGGCGAGCGGCGTGCGGGGACTCCCGGGCGAGGGCTCGGGGGGGCAGTCGATCCCGCAATTCAACTCATGCGATGCGAACCTCGTCGGGGGCGCGACGCTCCAGTTCGTCGGCGAGGGCACGGCCAGGGTGACGTGGTACGAGGATGGCAAGGCGATCGGCTCCTCCGACGAGGCCGTAGGTCCCTCGCAGTCGCGCACTCAGCAAGAGCTCGCGCCGCCGCCACCGCCGACGGTCACCAGCGGGCCGGGGCCGCACCTGCTGACCCTCGTCGAGCCTTTTCCGCCGATCGTGACCGACTGGCCGGGGCTCGAGTCTCCTGCGCTCTCGCTTGCGCAGCAGCAAGTCGGCCGACACGAGCTGCTGGTGACGGCGGAGGTGGTGCAGGACACGCGTCCGACGGGGCGTGTGCTCGGAGCGCTCAACCAGTTCGCCGGCATGAGCGTCGCTTCGGTTGCGCGCGGGTCCACGCCCCCGGGCGCCGGCGGCATCAAGGGTGTCAAGAGCGTCGCGGGCGCAAGCGCGACGCAGACCACGAGCGTGCCGATTACACCCGCAGTGAGCGCGGCGCTCGCCGGCGCGCCAGCGCTCGGGGTCCTGGGTCCCGCCGGTGCGGCAGCGGCCGGGCTCCCACCCATTGCCTGGGTCGGCCAGGCACCCGCGGGTGCGCCCGGCGTCGGACTGCACCTCTCGCTCGGTAGCGTGGTGCCGCTCAAGCCGACGTACAGCAATCATCCGCCGGATGAAGTCGTCAGCGCACCGGCTGACTACCAGACGATTGCGGCGAATCCGGCGCTCCCCTGCACCTTCAACTTCCCGGTCAAGGGTGGGGGGAGCTTCCAGGTCGCGGGCCTGCAGGACGGCGGCAAGTCCACCGTGACGTCTCAGAACGGCAGTTACTCCGGCAGCGGCACGCTGCAGGCGTGGTTCGCCGATGCAAGCGGCACGGGGACACAGAGCCGGCAGGTTCCGATCCACTTCAAGGGTTGGACCATGCAGGGCGACGGAGTGACGGTCGCCAGCGGCACCTTTGACGAGACCCCGCCCGCACACGAGATGCCGATGCCGGGGCTCAAGACGACGCTCGCACGGGTGTCCGGCACCGCCGGCGACCGCGTGACGGCTTACCTCAATGCCTCCCTCACCAACACCGATATTCCGGTGGCGAGCGGCGGCCCGACGCCGTCCTGGAAGAACGTTCCTGCAACCCTGAGCCCGCAGGGCGACTGGATCTCAGGCGAGCTGCCAATGCCAGGGCTCCTGGTCTACGACAGCGGCTTCTCGCTGACAGCCCGCAGCGCGACGCTCGACCTCAGCCAGTCCGACGGGGCGGCACCCGATACCACCATGTGCGTTGGCGCGGGCGGGCAGAACTGGATGGGCGTGCTGCTGAACGGGGCGAAGCTGACGGCCTTCAACTTCGCGCTCCAGAACCCGCCGACTGCTGATCTCAACGGCTGGGCGATCGATGGCTACGGCCTGTGCGGCCTGGCGTCGTTCGGCGCCTCCGGCAGTCTTCCTGTGGATCAGGGGACGATCGGCTGGACCGGGATCGCGGCGCGAGCGACCGACGGGGCCTTCTCTGCGACCTATAGCGGACTCAAAGTGCACGTGCCGTGGCTCAACGCCGACTTCACTTCGTCGCAGGGCGCGACGCTGCTCAAGGCGGGGAAGGGCGTGGCCCAGGGCGGGATCTGGCTGAATCTCAACAGCCCCTCGAAGGTAAAGCTCTCGGAGGGACCGATCACACTCACCGCGAGCAACCTGAGCTTCGGGTCGGTGCCGAGTGCGGGGGGCTGGGCGGTTCGCAGCGACACGCGCTTCGACTTCAGCTCGCAGCAGGGTCAGTTCGCGAGTGGCGTGGTGCTCAACGGCTTCGACTACGGCATGAACGGCGCGGGCACTTTCGCCGACGGCTCGAGCTCGCGGCACATCAACCTGAGCGGCCAGCACGGCAACATCGGCGGCAGCACCGTCGATCTCGAGTCGGTCGACGTGCAGGTCGGCTCTATCTCGGGCGCGACGCGTCTGGCGTTCGCATTCGACTCGAAGTTGACGCTTTCGAAGACGCTGCCGTCGGCAGACGTACCGGTCAGCTACACGATCAGCCAGTCTTCCCAGACCTACACCGGCAACGGGCCGGTCACGGCGCCCTTTGACCTCGATAAGCCCTTCCCCGACGCCAACCCGTCGGTGCATCTGCACATGAGGCCGCGCTACGTCGGCGGCGCCGCTTCCAACAGCAGGTCCGGGGTGGTCTTCTCGAGCAACCTCGATCTCGGCATGTTCGGCGGGCCGCCGGTCTCAGGCCAGTTCGTGCTCGGCTACGTGGGGAGCGATGACTACTGGATCGCACGTGCCCTGCTCGACCTCGGGCCGACGGGCGTCACCGTCGCGCCGCCGGTCATCAATCTCTACAAGATCGGCGGCGGCATGGGGTACAACGTGTCGCTCGCCTCGTTCCAGTACCAGGACCTCACGCAGGCGGTCCCACAGGACGATGGCACGCTGCTCTTCGATGCCTCGCTTCTCATCGGCTCGCCGGACCATACGGAGTTCGGACTCAGCGGGGACTTCGTCATCAAGCCCGGCGGACAGGACCCGGGCGGCCGCATGGACTACCACGCGTGGCTCCTGAATCCCGACTGGAGCGGCCAGAGCCCGATCTGGGGACACTTCAGCTTCAGCGGCGGAGTGTTCGACGGCACGCTCAATGCGCAATTCAACGAGCTCGGCGGGCAGGTGGCGATCGATGCGCTGAACGATGCGATCCACATGCACGTCGGCGGCGGGCAGTGGTACTTCCACCTCGGCACGCAGAGCAACCCGCTCAACGGGCAGCTGTTCTTCTATCACGGCCAGGCCTGGGCGGACATCGGCTCCGACGGCCTGGGTCTCGGCCTCATCTCCCGGCTCGACCTCGACGCCGGCGACTGCAACGGCGCGTGCGGCTACATCCACGACGACTGGACGGTGACGGCCGCCATCACCACCTCGCCCGTATCGTTCTCGACCTCCGGGAACGAAAGCTTCAGCGTCGGGGCCTGCGCGGGTGGTTTCTGCCTCAACGCCAACGCCTCCGCCTATGTGGCGCTATCGCTGCCGCCGCCGTATCTCGATTTCAAATTCAGTATCGGCGGTTGCCCGCCCGGACACATCGACGTCGGCATCCAGGTCCTGCCCTCGCTGAATCCCAACGTGGGAGGTGGCTTTTGCACCGGGCTCTAGGCGGCGGCCACAGGGTGCCGGCGGCGGTGCTGGTCGTCGCCCTGACACTCGGCGCTGCGGTCGCGGGGCTGCGCGCAGCGCCGGCTGACGCGGCCTCGCGCGTCTACGCCGCGCGCACGCCGGGCGGCGCGGTGCGCGTGCTGCTCATGACCGACGGCGCCTGGCCGGCGGGCGGGCTGCGGATCGAGGATGCATCCGGTGCGGTGCTCGTGGCGCACGTCGTCGCCGATCCGGCCGCGGCCGCCAAGCTCGATGCCGCATCTCAGAATGCGCTGCGCGCGCTTGCGCACCCGCTCGAGGCCAGCGACCCGCAGGCCAAGACTGCCGGCACGCTGCTCATGCTGCGGATGTTGTCGGATTTCGATTTCGCGCGCGCGGGTGGGATGGCCGCCGAGTTGCCTGCGGGCACGCACACCGCTGCGCTGCGCGTGGTGCTGCTGAACGCCGACGGCACTGCAGCCGCGACGCTCGGGCCGGTCCAGGTCGCAGACGACGCGGGGCCCCCGGCCGCTGCCGCGCTCACCGCGGTGGCCGAGGCGCGCGGCGTGACCCTCAAGTGGCAGACGGCCGCGCGCACGTCCGGGGTGCCGGCCTATGCCTATACGGTCGAGCGCAGCGCGAGCGGCGCGCACGAGACTCTGACGCTGCATCCGCAGCTGCTCACCGTTGACAAGGGAACCGCGAATCCTTTCATCGATCATGCCCCGCCCGTCGAGACCGACGTCACCTATCAGCTGCGTCTGGTGGATGTGCTCGGCGTGCCGAGCGCGCCGGCCGTGGTGCAGGTCAATTCCCCCGACTTCGCCGCCGGCGCACCGCCCTCAGGGCTTGCGGCCAAAGAGCACGCGGGGTCGTGACCCTCGTGGACACGGTAACTCGCGGGCAGGCGACCATGGTGGAGCGCTCGCAAGTCGAGGATGGTCCGTTCGAATGGCTGACTCCGAAGGGCTTGAGCCCGCAGACGACGCACTTCGAAGACCACGATGTGCATCCGGGTGCGAGCTACTACTACCGGGTGCGGGCCGTGACGCCCGGCGGGTCGCTCGGAGCTGCTCCCGACCCGGTGCAGGCGCAGGCGCTGGCCCCGGCGGCGCTGGCGGCCCCGCAGGGGCTCGCGGCGGAGGTCGGCACCAGCCAGGTTGTGCTCACCTGGAGCGCCGTGCCGGGAGCCGATCTCGCGGGCTATATCCTCGAGCGGCGCGCCAACGAGCGCAGCCAACGCTGGTCGCGGCTGAACTCGCGGCTCATCCCCGCGACCCGCTATCTCGACCTGATCGGCGCAGGCGGCGGCGGCATCTTCGAGTACCGTGTGACCGCGGTCGCGACGGACGAGGGTGTGAGTGCTCCGAGCGCGGTGTTGCGGGTGGCCCTGCGCAACAGCGAGCCGCCCGCCCCGCCGGTCGTGCTGGAGTATCCGGCGCGGAAGGGCGCGTGCAGATCCGCTTTGCAGCGGCGGAGCCTGCCGAGAAGACCGCGCAGGTCGCGCTGTTGCGCGCGGACTCTGCCGCCGATGCCGGGCTCGTCGTCGGTGCGCCGGTCAGCGCAAGCGCGGGAAACATCACCGATGAATGGGTCCATCCGGGCCAGGCCTACTGGTATCGGCTGGTCGCCTTCGACAAGGACGGCAACCGCAGCGCCGAATCGGATGGCTACTCGGTGCGGGTCGGTGCCGTCACGCTGAAGAAGCCGCCAGCGCCTGCCGTGACCTATGCCGCGCAACCCGCGCCGAGGTGACGGTGACCTATCAGCCGCCCCCGCCGCACGTGCGCGTGCTCGTACAGGTGCAGGTCGACGACGGGCACTGGCGCACGATCGCCGGACCGACCGTCGAGGCGAGCGCGGTGGATCTCGCGCCGCCCTCGGCGCACGCGAGCTATCGGATCGTCTACGTGGGGGAGGGTGGCGGTGGCGGACAGCCCTCGGATGCGGCTGCGCCTCGCTAGTCGGTCGCGCGGCGTGCGTCGTGCGGCGGTGCTGGCGGGCGCGCTCGCGGCGGCTGCCCTCGTGGCCGGCCCGCCGGTGCGGGCAGATGAGCCCATCGTGGTCACGAGCTGTCCCGGCGGGGAGCGAATTGCGGTGACCTTCAAGGTGGACTGCTCGCACGTGCGCGATCCGGCTGCCCGCGCCCAGTGCAGGCCCTTCATCGAGAATCAGGCGTGCAAGGTGTTTCCGGCGTATCGGCGCATCACCGGCATCAATCTGGAGAAGCCCTGTCCCGAGATCGTTTATACGATCTATGACAAGGATCAATGGCCACACCCACCGGGAGGCGAGGGCGGGCAGGCCGGGCGCTGCTCCGCGGAGCTCCTCAGCCAGTTCTCGGTGCTCATCGAGTCGTCGATCGGCCCGTACGACGTCCATGAGCTGCTGCACCTCTACCAGTCACAGATCGGATCGGTGCCTTACTCGCACATCCTCTTCGGCGCGAGCCAGCTCGAGGCGCGGCGTGAGATCGGCGACCACAACGGCTATGAAGCGGGCTTCGCGCGCCTGAAGAAGGAAGCGCTCGATCCCAACCTCAACAGGAGTTTGCGCGCATGGCGCCCGATCTGCGCTGCCCGATGGCGGAGGTGAACGAGGAAGCGCGCCTCTACATCTCAAACCCGAAGGTCGTGTACGCCTACTACCGTGAGCTCGAGATCGGCTGGCAGAAGGATCAGTCGCAGCGCGAGGCG
>CAVYHZ010000005.1:0-755751 GCA_963768485.1 uncultured Pseudomonadota bacterium
AAAAGTCGCGCCTTTTGCCCGCGGGTTGGAGCGCGATGATTGGCTGGCCTGCGCGCGGCGCCGAAGGCGGCGCGCGCCAATCAAGCAGGTAAGTCGACCACGACCCTCAGCCCCGGCTCGTTGTCCTCGAGCTCGAGCCGCCCGCGGTGCAAGCGCGCGATCGCCGCGACGAGACTCAAACCCAGCCCACTGCCGCCCTGCTTGCCCGCCTCGAAGCGTGCGAACGGCTGCACCGCGCGCGCTCGATCCGCGGCACTGATCCCCGGGCCATCGTCGCTCACCACCAGGCGCACCGAGCCCGCGAGCCGCCGCACGGCGACCTCGATGTGGCCGCCGGCGGGCACGTACTTGAGCCCGTTCTCGAGCAGGTTGGTCAGCAGCTGCGCCAGCAGCTGCCGGTTGCCCTGCACCACCGCCCGCGGCTCGGCACGGCAGGCAAGCCCGACGCCCTGGGCGGCGGCGACCGGCTCGAAGAGCTCCGCCAGCTCGGCGGCAAGCTCGCTCAGGTCGACCGCCGCCGGGGACGCCAGCGGCGCGCCGGACTCGGCCAGGGCGATCTGCAGCAGCGTCGCGAGCGTGCGCTGCAGGTGGTCGACCTCGCGCAGCGCCGACTCGATCGACTCGTGTACCGCGGGCTCGAGCGGCGGCGAACGCAGCAGCAGCGTGTCCATACGGGCCCGCAGCCGATGCAGCGGCGCACGCAGGTCGTGGGCGGTCGAGTCGAAGGTCGCGCGCAGCGTACCGGCCTGGTCCTCGAGACGGTCGAGCACCCGGTTGACCGAGCCCGCGAGCGAGTCGAACTCGTCGTTGGCGCCCGCCACCGGCAGCCGCGAGCCCAGGTCGCCCGCCATGATGCGCTGGCAGGTGCGCGTCACCTCATCGACACGCCGGGCGAGGCGGAAGCTGAACCAGAAGCCGGCGAGCGCCGCTGCGAGCGCCGAGAGGCCGATTCCCCACAGCGTGGCGAAGCGGAATTTCTCGGCGAAACGCCGCCCCTGCGAGATGTCAGTGCCGACCAGCAGCAGGTCGCCGCCCGGGAGCGTGCGCACCGCGGCACGCACCGGGTGCACCGCCCGCCGCCCCGGCTCGACCGTGGTGATCTCGAACTCCGGGCGCGCTTCGGTCGGCATGCCATCGAAGGGCCAGCTGGTGAGGTTCCCGGCGATGCGCTCGAAGTTGGCGTCCGCGATCATGTACACGCCGCCGATACGGCCCCAGCTCTCGATGCGCAGATTGATCTCGTCGGTGACTCCGGGGAGCCCGGCGCGCGCGTACTTCTCCTCCAGGCTCTGCAGCTCCGTGTCGATGATCAGATCCACCTCGTCGGTGATCAGGCTCTCGGTAAGGAGGTAGGTGCTGCCGAGCGTCACCGCCACGGCGAGCGTCACGAGGAGCGTGTAGCCCACCGAGAGGCGGAACGCGGTGGTGTTGAACAGACCGGGCCGCACGCTTAAGTGTCGCTGCGCAGCACGTAACCCGAGCCGCGCACCGTGTGAATGAGCGGGTGGTCCGAGCCGCGGTCGATCGCCTGCCGCAGCCGGCTGATGTGCACGTCGATGAGATTGCTCTGCGGGTCGAAGTGCAGGTCCCACACGCCCTCGAGCAGCATGGTGCGGGTGACCACCTGGCCGGCGCGCCGCATGAGGAACTCGAGCAGCTTCAGCTCCCGCGCCGTGAGCTCGATCTCGCGCCCGGCGCGCGTCACGCGCCGTGCCAGCAGGTCGAACTCCAGGTCCTCGACCTTGAGCCGCGTCGCCTGCGGCGCGCTCGGGCGCCTGCGCAGCAGCGCCTCGATGCGCGCCAGCAGTTCGGCGAACGCGAATGGCTTGGTGAGGTAGTCGTCGCCCCCGGCTTTCAGTCCCGTGACGCGGTCGTCGACGCTACCGAGCGCCGACAGCACCAGCACCGGCGTGGTCAGCCCCTTGCGCCGCATCAGCTCGATGACCGCGAGCCCGTCGAGGTGCGGCAGCATGCGATCGGTCACCACCAGGTCGAACCGGCCCTCGGTGGCGCGGAACAGCCCCTCGCGCCCGTCGGCGGCATGGTCGACCGTGTAGCCGCTCTCTTGCAGGCCCTTCACCAGGAAGCGCGCAGCCTCGGTGTCGTCTTCGATGAGCAGTACGTGCACAGCAACTTAATCTATTGGAAAAATCGCCTGGCGGCGATTTTTCAGACATTAGCTTCGTTGCCGGGCGCCAAAGACGGGGCTCGATGTGCCTCTGCCGCAATCAATTCGGCAGCCGAGCACTCCGTAGCGGGGTCGGCGCAGGGACTTTGGCGCCCTGCGCTGGCGCGCGGCGGCGCGAAGGAGTCAGGCGGGTGTCAGGATGCCGCAGCCGCGGCCGGCACGCGCTCGGCACTCTGCAGGCGCGCGATGAGCGACCGCAGGAACACGCGATTGAACCGCAGCTGACAGGAGGCCGAGACCTGCTCGAGCAGCGTCGAGCTCACCTTGAGGACCGTCACCTGGGTGGCGGCGCGAATGGTAGCGGTACGCTTGGCGCCCGGCACATAGCTCGCCTCGCCGAAGCAGTCGCCGGTCTCGAGCGCGCCGACCCGTCCGCCGTGGCGCTCGACCGCGCAGGCGCCCGTCACCAGGATGTAGAAGCGGTCGTCCATCTCCCCTTCCTTGACGATCTCCTCGCCCGCGACGTAGTCCTGCCAGCTGCTGGCGCGCAGCACTTCCCAGATTTCGGCGTGCGAGAACTCGTGGAAGAACTTCAGGCGCCGCAGCACGCCGAACTGCTCCTGGCGGTCGATGCGCGCGTTGGCCTCGCGCAGCCGCTGATGCACGCGGGTGAGCTCGGCGGCGAAATCCAGTCCGCTCTTGTGGCGCTTGGTCGGATCCTTGAGGAGCGCGGTCGCCACCACCGCCTCGAGCTCCTCGGGACAGTCCTTACGCAGCGTATGGATAGGCGGCGGCGTCGCGTACACGATCTGGTGCAGCAGCTTCTGCAGGTTGCCGGCGCGGAACGGCCGCTGCCCGGTGAGCAGCTCGTACATGACCGCGCCGAGGGAGTACAGGTCCGAGGAGTTGGTGAGATCGAGGCTCTGCACCTGCTCGGGTGACATGTAGGACGGGCTGCCGGCGATGCCTTCGATGCGCGAGATGTCGGAGTCCTGCACCAACGCGATGCCGAAGTCGATGATGCGCACGTCGCTGTCCTGCGTGAGCATCACGTTGGAGGGCTTGATGTCGCGATGGATCACGCCGCGCGAGTGCGCGTAGTGCAGCGCCTTGGCGCACTTGAAAATGATCTCCACGGTATCGTCGATGCGCAGCAGGTTGTCGGGCCGGCAGTAGGCCGCCAGCGTGCGCGCACCGTGCACGTGCTCGGTCACGATGTAGCAGTGACCGTTCTCCTCGCCGGCGTCGTAGATCGGCAGGATGTGCGGGTGCTGCAACATGCCCACCAGGTGCGCCTCGGAGAGGAACATCTTGCGCGCGATGCGCGCGCGCTCCTCATCGCCGCCGGTGTCCATGTTGTAGACCTTGATCGCCACGTCGCGCCCGTAGTACGCATCGTGCGAGAGGTAGACGACACCGGTGCTGCCCCTGCCGACTTCCTTGATGACCGCGTACTTGCCGATCTTGTCGGGCATACGCACGCCCGGCTTGGCGGGCGGAATGGATTTTGAAGCCGGTAACGTCATGCCGTAGGGGCGCACAGCCTGAGGACGCGTCAGGATACGGCGACAGCCGCCGGCGCGACTGTGATGCAAGCCTCACGCTCCCCGGAGCTTGCGCCGCGACCGCGGCGCCCCCCCGGGCGCGCGCCGCACGCGCGCCTCTCACGCCTCAGGCGAAGTGTTGGTATCCGGAATGCGAGAAGTCCATCACAGTACCGTCGCGCGTCAGCACCACGCCGGCAGCGGCGCGCAGCACGCCGATTTGACGGTAATTCCACTGTTCCGGCGGCAGCGCGCGCTCGAGCCCCGCGGCGCGCGCCGGCTCGACCGTGAACAGCAGCTCGTAGTCGTCGCCCCCGGTTAGTGCGAGCTCGCGCGCCGACCTCTCACCACACGCCTCGAGCAGCGGCCGCGACACCGGCAGCGCCGAGTAGAACACCTCGAGCCCCACACCGCTCGCGGCCGCAAGCTTGCCGGCATCGCCGAGCAGGCCGTCCGAGACATCGATGCAGGCGCTGGCGTGCTCGCGCAGCCGTTCGCCGAGCGCCACGCGCGGCGTCGGCATGAGGAAGCGCTCGCGCAGGTACGGCGCCGCCTGCGGTGGCGCCGCAAGCCGACCCTGCTCGATGGCGAGTCCCGCCGCCGCGTCCCCGGGGGAGCCCGAGACGTAGAGCAGGTGTCCGGCGCGGCCGCCGGCGCGCGTCAGTGCGCGGCCGTGCGGCACGTGCCCGAGCAGCTGCACGCTGATGGTGAGCGGACCGCGGGTCGTGTCGCCGCCGATGAGCGCCACCTCATGGGCACGTGCCAGGGCACCGAAGCCGGCGGCGAACTCCGTGAGCCAGACGTCCTCGGCCTCCGGCAGCGTGAGGGCCAGCAGCGCCCAGGCGGGGCGCGCGCCCATCGCCGCGAGGTCGCTCAGGTTTACGGCGAGCGCGCGGTGACCGATCGCGGCGGCGGGCGTGAAGAGTGGAAAGTGCACGCCGGCGACCAGCGTGTCGATAGTCGCGACCAGCTGCATTCCCGGCGGGCACTCGGTGAGCGCCGCGTCATCGCCCACACCCAGCACCACGTCGCGGCGCTGCGCGCCGCAGTTGCGGAAGAAGCGCGTGATGAGCTCGGATTCAGACAGCGGCATGTACTACCAGCGCAGGCGGCAAAGACCGCGCCCACTCTTGCCCCATGAATCAGTGCTCGGCGGCCCGCAGCGTGCGCGCGGCGCGATCCAGCACCGCGTTCACGAACTTGTGGCCGTCGGTGGCGCCGAAGCGCCGCGCGAGCTGCACCGCCTCGTTGATCGCGGTGCGATAGGGAACTTCGGCCTGGAACTCGAGCTCGTAGCAGCCGATCAGCAGCGCCGCGTGCTCGATCGGATCGAGCAGGCGCGGCTCACGGTCGCAGTACTCGGCGAGGCGCGCCTCGAGCTGCGCGTGCGCGCCGGTGACCCCCTCGATGAGGGTAACGAAGTAGTCGCGGTCGGCGCGCGGCATATCCTCGGCCTCGGCGAATTCCTGCACCAGGTCCTGCCACGGCCCGGGGTTGAGCTGCCAGCGGTACAGCGCCTGCAGCGCGAGTTTGCGCGCCACGCTGCGCGCGCCGCTGAACTGCTGCGTTGGCGCGCCGCCCGGCGTCGCACGGCTCACAGCTGCTTCAGGAGCGCGGCCATCTCGAGCGCGGCCTCCATCGCCTCCCCTCCCTTGTTGCCGGCGTGGGTCGCGGCACGCTCGCGCGCCTGCTCGACGGTCTCGACGGTCAGCACGCCAAAGACGACCGGCACGCCGGTGTCGAGGCCCGCCTCGAGGAGCCCGCGCGCGCACTCGCCGGCGACGTAGTCGAAGTGCGGGGTATCTCCCCGGATCACGCAGCCGAGCGCGACCACCGCGTCATAGCGGCCGCCAGCGCCGAGGCGCTTGGCGATGAGCGGCAGCTCGAAAGCGCCCGGTACGCGCAGCACCGTGAGGTCCTCGGGCGCGCCGCCGCGCTCGGCCCATGCGGCGCTGGCACCCTGCAGCAGGCTCGCGACGATGAAGTCGTTGAAGCGCGCCGCGACGATCGCGATCCGAAACCCACGCGCGCTGACCTCATCCCCGGGTGTCCGCGATCCGGTCACCCCTCTTCCCCGACGTAGCCTTCGATCTCGAGATCGAAGGCCGAGATGCCGTGCATCTGCTTAGGCGCCGACAGCACCCGCATGCGCTTGACGCCGAGGTCCTTGAGGATCTGCGCGCCGACGCCGAACGTGCGCAGCACCGCCCCCTCCCCCAGGGTGACGGCCGCTTCCCCCGGCGCCGACGTCGTCGGTGTGGTACTCACCGAGCGCAGCGCCGCGCTGAGCTCGGCGGGCGACTCCTGCTGGCGCAGCAGTACCACGACACCATTGCCGGCCTCGGCGATGCGCGCCAGCGCCGCGTGCAGCGTCCAGGCGCGCGCCGCGCCGCGCACGCCGACGAGATCGCGCAAAGTGTCGGGAAGGTGCACGCGCACCAGCGGGGCTTCCGGGCCGTCGAGCCGGCCGCGCGCCAGCGCCAGGTGCACGTCCAGGCTGACGCGATCCTGGTAGGCGTACAGGCGAAACTCGCCGAGCGCCGTCTCCACGGTCTGCTCCGCGATGCGCTCCACCGAGCGTTCCGTACGCAGCCGATGGCGGATGAGCCCCGCGATGGTGCCGAGCTTCAACCCGTGGCGGCGCGCGAACTCCTCGAGCTGCGGCCGGCGCGCCATGGTGCCGTCGTCGTTCATGACCTCGCACAGCACGCCCACGGGCTTCAGTCCCGCGAGCCGGCACAGGTCCACCGCCGCCTCGGTGTGCCCGGCGCGTACCAGTACGCCACCGGGGCGCGGGCGCAGCGGGAAAATGTGCCCCGGGCGCACGAAGTCCGCCGCCGTCGAGCCGCCATCCGCGAGCGCGCGGATGGCGGCGGCACGGTCCGCGGAGGAGACGCCGGTGGTCGTGCCACGCGCGAGATCCACCGACACCGTGAACGCCGTGCGGTGCGACTCGTTGTTGACCGGCACCATTTGCGGCAGCTCGAGCGCCGCGAGCCGTTGCTCCTCCATCGGCACGCAAATGATGCCGCTCGTGTGGCGGATCATGAACGCGACCGCCGCGGCGGTGGCGTGCTCGGCGGCCATGATGAGGTCGCCCTCGTTCTCGCGATCCTCATCGTCCATGACGACGACCATGCGTCCGGCGCGCAGCTCCGCCAGCAGCTCCTCCACCGAGGCGAGCGGGGTAACCGCTGTGGCGGGGGGCTTTCCGGGAAGGGGCAGGACCTTGGACATGGGCGGCGGGGCGCGATGTTTCGGGTCGGACAGTATACCCGAGGGGCGGCGGGCGCTCCCGCGGGTCAGTAGCCGAACCGGTAGCGCAACTCCGCATAGATCTCGCGCGGGTAGTTCCAGTGGGTACCGTCGAAGGTCAGGCTGTTGTCGATCAGCAGATGCTTGTTGGCCGCGTTGAGCACGGTGAGCGTTCCCGCGAGGCTCTTGCCGAAGCGCTTCGCGAGGCTCACGTCGAGCGTGACGCTGCTCGGCAGATGGCTCGGGCCGACGTCGCCGTTGGCAAAGCCCGACGCCACGCAGAGGTTCAGCGCGCCGGTCGTCTGCCAGGGGAACGCCGCGTCCAGTCCCGCGTTGAGCGTGTTGCGCTGGTCGTGGTCGAGCGCGTAGTAGCCCGTGGGGGGCGTGAAATCGGTGAGCCCGCCGGTGATCGTGCCGGTGCCGTCGGCGGTCTGGTTGGAATACGCCACGTGCACCTGCTCACCCGCCCAGAAGCGCGGCGAGCGCAACGTGACCTCCGTGGCCTCGATCAGCGCGCCGCTGATGGTGATCGGCAGGAATACATTCGAATTGCCGATCGGGTTGTGGTCGAAGAAGTTCCCGGCCTCGGTGCGGAAGTGATCGAGGTCGAGCGTCCAGCCGTGGATCGGGACCGTGATGCCGAACTCGAGCTCGATGTCGCGCTCGCCGTGCAGCGGCAGAAAGCTAAGCGCGTTGTTCTGCGCGAAGGCGAGCAAGGGACCGGCGATGGTCTGGAGCGGCGGCGCCTGGTAGTACTTGCCCCAGAAGCCCCGCAGCACCCAGCCGAGCTCAGGGATCTTCACGGTCGCGCCGAGGCGCGGGTCAGTGGCGTTCTCGCTCACCAGCCCCTCGAAATGCGTCTGGCGTACACCGCCCGAGAGCGTGAGCCAGGAGGTGAGGCGGAAGGTGTCCTGCACGTAGGCCGCCGCGAGGTTCCCCGACGGCCGCAGCCTCTGCAGCACGGTCGGATTGCTGCCGTCGTTGAAGCGCACGTTGAAGAACTGCTCGTCCTGTTGGGCGAATGCCACGAGTCCCGCCTGCAGCGTGTTGGTGCCGCTCTGCCACCGCAGGCTCTCCTGGGCGCCGTAGTACCTTGATGAGTGCTGGTAGGTGGTGCTGATCGGGTAATCGCCCGCCCCGCCGTCGAGATCCGCCCGCTCGTAGTGATAGAGGAGCGAGCTGGTCAGGGAAAGTCCGCCGTCGACGGTGTGCACCCACGAGACGATGCCGAACGCATCCGCCTCGCGCTGCACGTCGTCGGCCTGCTGACCCGGCAGGTTGGGAATCTGGTAGGCGTCGCTGCGCGCCGAGCCGGTGAAGCGCAGCTGGTCGCCAGGGGAGAAGTTATATATGAGCGTGGTGAAGAGCCCGGAGCCGTACTCGGCGTCGTGCATGACCTGTGCCACGGGGGTCATCAGCCCGAGATCGCTGCGATTGCCGTTGGCGCTCACGTACCAGGCGAAGTCGTCGCTGTGGCTGCCCACGTTCACCGCATCGTTGGTCTGGCCGTAGTTGCCGCCGCTCACCAGCAGCTCGCCCTGAGCGTCGCGCTCGAAGCCGGTGCGCGGCACGACGTTGAAGACCCCATAGGTGCGGTCGCCCGCGTCGGCGCCATAACCGCCGCGCTCAACCTCCAGATAGTCGATGTCCTTCGGATCGATCTGCGGCCCGAGACTGTCGGCGATGTTGGTGTTGGGAATCTCGACGCCGTCGATCGCCCAGCTGGTCTGATGGCCGCCGCGCACGTGCAGCTGGTCGTGCACCTCGTAGGCACCCGGCACGTAGTCGGTGATCATCGCGGTGCTGTTGCTGCGATCCGCGCCTGGGGTCTGCTCGATGTCGGCGCGGCTGACGAGCGTGACGGGGGTAAACGAGTCCGCGGTCGCCGGTGCCGCCGCCGCGCTCACCGTCACGGTGTCGAGAGCGGCGGAGACGGCGGAGAGCTGGACGTGGGTCGAGGGGGCGGCGCCCGAGACCACCGTGAGCTGGACTTCGACACTCGCGTAGCCCTCCGCCGTGACGCGCAGCAGATAGTCCCCGACCGGCACGTCGGGAAAGCCGAACGTGCCGGCAGTATCCGCGCGGCCGCTCGAGCTCCATGACGAGTGCGCCGCACGTAACTGCACGTCCGCGCCGCTGATCGGCCGATGCGTGGCGTCGTGCACGACGCCGTGCACCAGGCCAAAGCCCGCCGCCAGCACCACAGCCGGCGCCGACAGCGCCGCCACCAGCAGAACGATGGGCCATGCCCACCGCAAACGTTGTCTCATGACGAGGATCCCGAAGCGATACGAGCCGCCCGCCGATCAGGCGAGAGGCGCGCGCTGCACCGGCCGCGCCGGACGCGCCGCACGATGGCTCTCCTGGAACTAGCGCCCGGGGACGGGTGGCGCGCGCGGGGACTGCGCGCGGACGATGCTCGGAACGAAGGCTCGTGCGCGCAGGTCTGCGTCGCCCGGGGCGCGCTCGAACGCGTGCGGCGCGGCCACGGAGGCAGCGTCGGGAGCGGCTGCGAGCGTCGCGCTCGCCGCAAACGGGCACGGTGCGTGATGGCTCGCAGAGGACGGATCGGGACCGCCTTCGGTGTGGTGATGATGATGCGCGTGCGGATCCGCGGCGGCCGGCAGCGGGCCGGCATCCGGGCAGAACTCGATGCTGAGGCCGTCCGCCGTGGCCACCGGCATGAACCCGACCGGGATCAGCGCGCGCAGCAGCAGTGCCGGCAGCGCGAGCAACGCCCAGCGGCGCTTCTCAGCGCGCAGTCGTGGGAGCGCGGACATTGAACGAGGCTACACCCCGGCCGTGACAGCTGCCAGCACCCGGTGGCCCGGCCCGCCCTCAGCCAGCAGGAGTCGTCAGCCGCTCGAGGTAGCGGGCCAGCTGATCGACCTCGAGGTTGACGGCCGCGCCCGCGGTGAGCGCCCCGAGCGTCGTCACCTCCAGCGTGTGCGGGATGATGTTGACGCCGAAGCTTCGCTCCGCGATCTCGTTCACCGTGAGGCTGACGCCGTCGAGCGTCACCGAGCCCTTGCGCGCGACGTAGCGCATCAGCTCCGTGGGTACCGCGACCGTGAGGCGCCGCGAGCGTGCGTCGGACTCGACGCTCGTGATGCGCGCGATCGCATCGATGTGGCCCGAGACCAGGTGCCCGCCGAGCACGTCGCCGGCGCGCAGCGCGGGCTCGAGATTCACCGCCGCGCCGATCCCGAAGTCGCCTAAGGTGGTGAGCGAGAGCGTCTCGCGCGAGAGATCGGCGCAGAACGTCGCGCCCGCACGCGCGGTCACGGTGAGGCAACAGCCCTGCACACAGACGCTGTCGCCCACGCCGAGGCGCGTCTCATCGAGCTGCGCGAAAGCGATACTCAGGCGCAGGTCGCCGCCACGCGTCTCGCGCTCGACTACCGTACCCAGGTCCTGAACGATGCCCGTGAACAACGCGCCGCTCCCGTCAGTGCGACTCCGTGGCGCCGACGGCACCGGGCCGCAGACGCAGGCGCAGATCATCGCCCACCCGGGCGATTTCCGCGATCGCGAGCCCGAGGGCCGCCTCGAGGCTCGCTGGCTCGGGGAGCGCCAGCAACGGCCGCGCGGCGGGCCCCAGCAGCTTCGGTGCCACGTACAGCAGCAGCTCATCGCACAGGCCCTGTTGCAGCAGCTCTCCGGCGAGCGTCGCACCGGCCTCGACCTGCAGCTCGTTGATCTCGAGCTCGCCCAGGCGCTCGAGCACCGCGGGCAGCGGTACGCGCGCGTGCGGCGCGGGCAGCGTCTCGATGCGCGCACCGCGGGCGGCGAGCGCGGCGCAGCGCGGCTCCCAGCGCGGGTCGCTGGCGCTGAGTGCCGTGATGATCAGCACCTCCCCGGGCACGCTGAAGAGCCGCGCCTCGGGGGGCGTGCGCAGCGTGCTGTCGAGCACCACGCGCAACGGCCGCGGAGGCTCCTCCGCCGCGTCCGCGAGACGCACGTCGAGCCGCGGATCGTCGGCGAGCACGGTGCCGACTCCGGTGAGAATCGCGGCGCTGCGCGCGCGCCAGTGTTGCACGTCCGCGCGCGCCGCCTCGCCACTCACCCAGCGGCTCGCGCCACTCGCGAGCGCGGTGCGTCCGTCGAGGCTCATGGCGAGCTTGACCCGCACCCACGGGCGAGCGGTGCGCATGCGCTTGAAGAACCCCGCGTTGAGCTCCGTGGCCTCTGCCGCCATGAGTCCCGCCGCGAGGCTGACGCCGGCGCCCTCGAGACGCGCGGCGCCGCCGCCCTCAACCCCTGGATTGGGGTCGGCCACCGCATACACCACGCGTGCCACGCGCGCCGCCAGCAGCGCATCGACGCACGGGGGCGTGCGGCCCTGGTGGTTGCAGGGCTCGAGCGTCACGTAGACGGTGGCGCCGGCGGCCTCCGATCCGGCGGCCGCGAGGGCTAACACTTCCGCATGAGCCTCGCCGGCGCGGGCGTGCCAGCCCTCCCCCACGATGCGCCCACCGCGTGCGATCACGCAGCCGACCCGCGGGTTGGGATGGGTGCTGGCGAGGCCGCGCGCGGCGAGCTCGAGCGCGCGCGCCATCGCCGTGCGGTCGAAGTCAGAGAACATCGCCGCCCGCGCTCACTTGGCGCCGCCTTCCGGTTCGCCGTCGTCGTTGGCCGGCTCCGGCAGCAGCGGCAGCTGGTCACGGCTCGCACCCCGGCCGGCGCGACGCTTCTGGGCCGGCTGGGGGTGCGCGGCGGGAGCGGCGCTGCGCGCGTTGCGCAGCTTCTCGATCTCGTCGTGAAAGGCCTGAACGTCCTCGAACTGGCGGTAGACGGAAGCGAAGCGCACGTACGCGACCTCATCGAGATGGCGCAGCTCCTCCATGACGAGCTCGCCCACCGCGCGCGCCGACACCTCGCGGTCGCCGAGGCTGCGTACCTTGTGGACGATGCGGCTCACCGCCTCATCGAGCTGCTCGCGCGGCACCGGACGCTTCTCCAGCGCCTTCTCCATGCCGGCACGGAGCTTCACCTCATCGAATGCCTCGCGCGCGCGGTCACCCTTGACCACCACCGGCATGACGAGCTCGGCGGTCTCGAAGGTGGTGAAGCGCTCGCCGCACTTCAGGCACTCGCGGCGGCGGCGGATCTGCCGCCCCTCGCCGGCGAGCCGCGAGTCGTTGACCTTGGTCTCTTCGTGGCCGCAGAAGGGACAGTGCATGCGGCTTAGCGGCGTTCCTGAGGATTACGGGCCGTACACCGGGAAGCGCCGGCAGAGCTCGAGCACCTGTGGGCGCACCCGCTCGATCACCTCTGCCGCGCCTTCCGCATCAAGCACCTGCGTGACGAAGTCCGCGACCTGCTCGACCTCGCGCTCCTTGAAGCCGCGCGTAGTCGAAGCCGGTGTGCCGATGCGCAGCCCGCTCGTCACCATGGGTGGACGCGGATCGTTCGGCACGGCGTTCTTGTTCACGGTGATGTTGGCGCGGCCGAGCGCCGCGTCCGCGTCCTTGCCGGTGATGTTGCGGTCGGCGAGGCTCATGAGAAAGAGGTGATTGTCGGTGCCGCCGGAGACGATCTGGTAACCGTTCTTCGCGAGCCGCGCCGCCATGGCGCGCGCATTGGCGAGCACCTGGCGCTGATAGGCCTTGAAGTCGCTCTGCAAAGCCTCCTTGAGCGCGACCGCCTTGGCGGCGATCACGTGCATCAGGGGTCCCCCCTGGGTGCCGGGGAACACCATCGAGTTGAGCTTTTTGGCGATCTCCTCGTTGGCGCGTGCCAGGATCAGTCCGCCGCGCGGGCCGCGCAGCGTCTTGTGGGTCGTGGTCGTCACGACGTCGGCATGCGGCAGCGGGTTCGGGTAGAGGCCGGCCGCGACCAGCCCGGCGACGTGCGCCATGTCGACGACCAGATAGGCACCGACCGAGCGCGCGATCTCCCCGAAGCGCGCCCAATCGACGATGCGCGAGTAGGCCGAGAAGCCGGCGATGATCATCTTCGGCCGGTGCTCCTCGGCGAGGCGCTGCACCTGGGCGTAATCGATCTCGCCGTCGTCGGGGCGGATGCCGTACTGGAAGGCGCGGAAGAACTTGCCGGAGAAGTTCACCTTGGCGCCATGCGTCAGGTGGCCGCCGTGGTCGAGGCTCATGCCGAGGATGGTCTCCCCGGGCGGCACCAGGGCGAAATAGGCGGCGGCGTTCGCCTGCGAGCCCGAGTGCGGCTGCACGTTGGCGTAGGCGGCACCGAACAGCTCTTTGGCCCGATCGATCGCCAGCTGCTCGACGACGTCGACGAATTCGCAGCCGCCGTAGTAGCGCTTACCGGGATAGCCTTCGGCGTACTTGTTGGTGAGCACCGAGCCTTGCGCCGCGAGCACCCGCGGGCTCGTGTAGTTCTCGGAGGCGATCAGCTCGACGTGTTCTTCCTGGCGGCGGCGTTCGCCGTCCAGGGCTTGGGCGAGCTCGGGATCGAAGTCGGCGATGGTCTCGGTGGTGCGGAACATCTTCGGTCAGCCTCGGGTCGGCAAAGCGCGGCGGGGGCCGGCAATTCTACCGGAACGACCCGCCAGCCGCCCTTGTCACCGGCGCGCGTGGCGACAGAAGTTTCGCGACAGGGCGCGCCCTGCTACAGCAGGTTCTCCACCACCGCGTTCCAGGCCTGGGCGAGGTTGCCGCGGTTGTAGCCTCCGCCGCCGAGCGCCAGCACGCGTCCGTGGCCGAGCCGGTCGGCGAGCTCCTTGAGTGTGCGGGCAGCGTGCCCGTGGGAGTGCGCCGAGAGACGCAGGTGCGTGATCGGATCGCCTTCGAGACTGTCGGCACCGCACTGCAGGATGATGAACTCGGGCTCGAAGCGCTCGAGGTGCGCGAGCACCCGCGGCCAGACCTGCCCGAATACCGCATCGTCGGCGCCGGGCGGCAGCGGCACGTTGAGCTTCATGCCGGTGGCGGCGCCGCGGCCGGTCTCCCCGCTCGCGCCGGTGCCGGGATAGAGGTAGCGGCCGTCCTCGTGCAGATCCGCGAACACCACCGCGGCGTCGTCTTCGAAGGCGTAGAACACGCCGTCGCCGTGATGCGCATCGATGTCGACGTAGGCGACGCGCTTCAGACCGGCGCGCTTCAGCAGCTCGATCGCCACCCCGCAGTCGTTGAACACGCAAAAGCCCGCGGCCCGCTCGCGCGCCGCATGGTGCAGGCCCGCGATCGGAACGAACGCCCGCCGACAGTCGCCGCGCATGATGGCTTCCATCGCCGCGAGCGTCGCACCGACGACTCCGGCGGCCGCCTCGTACACGCCGCGGAACGCCGGCGTATCGCCGGCATCGAGCAGCCCGACACCGCTCGCCGAGCGCTCGCGCACGAACTCGACGTAGCCGCGGCTGTGGAACGCGCGCAGCTCCTCCTCCGAGGCGGTGCGCGGCTCGAGGACCTGGACGCGGCGATCGAGGCCACGCGCCTCGTACTCGCGCATGAAGGCGGCGAGCCGGTCGGGGCCGAACGGGTGACCGTCCCCAAAGCTGTAGCGAGCGAGCCGCTCGCTCACCACCACTCCCACGCCCTCGCTCATGTGCGCTCCCGGCTGCCGCGCCGCTCCCCTTGGGCTTCGAGCCTAACACAGCGCGGCTGCCAGCCGTGGCGCACCGCGGCGCGCGCCGCGCGGCACGCCACGCACCCTAGCCCGGGCGCGGTGGCCTCGCCCATAATCGCTGCCAATGGCCCAATACATCTACACGATGAACCGCGTCTCGAAGGTGGTCCCGCCGAAGCGGGTGATCCTCAGAGACATCAGCCTGTCGTTCTTTCCGGGCGCGAAGATCGGCGTGCTGGGCCTCAACGGCTCCGGCAAGTCCTCGCTCCTGCGGATCATGGCGGGGATCGATCAGTCCTTCGACGGCGAAGCGCGCCCGCAGAGCGGCATCCGCGTCGGCTTTCTGCCGCAGGAGCCGCAGCTCGACCCGGCGCTGGACGTACGCACCACGGTCATGGAAGGGCTCGGCACGACCTTCCGCAGCCTCGAGGAGTTCAATCACATCAGCGAGCGCTTCGCGGAGGAGCTCTCCGAGGAGGAGCTGAACAAGTTGCTCGAGCGACAGGCCCAGCTGCAGGACGCGATCGACGCCGCCGGCGGCTGGGAGCTCGAGCGCAAGCTCGAGATTGCCGCCGACGCGTTACGGCTGCCGCCGTGGGAGTCGAGCATCGCCACGCTCTCGGGCGGCGAGAAACGCCGCGTGGCGCTGTGCCGCCTGCTGCTGTCGGCGCCCGACATGCTGCTGCTCGATGAGCCGACCAATCACCTCGACGCCGAGTCGATCGCCTGGCTCGAGCGCTATCTCGAGGAATACCCGAGCACCGTCATCGCGGTCACGCACGACCGTTACTTCCTCGACAACGTCGCCGAGTGGATCCTCGAGCTCGACCGCGGCTACGGCATCCCCTGGCACGGCAACTACTCCTCGTGGCTCGAGCAGAAAGAGCAGCGCCTGGCGGTCGAGGAGCGCGAGCAGGAGGCGCTGCGCAAGGCGCTCGCGCACGAGCTCGAATGGGTGCGGCAGAACCCCAAGGCACGGCAGGCCAAGAGCAAGGCGCGCCTGCAGCGCTACGAAGAGCTCGCCTCACGCGAGTTCCAGGAGCGCAACGAGACCAACGAGATCTACATTCCGCCGGGCGAGCGGCTCGGCGACCTGGTGGTCGCCGTCGCAGGCCTGCGCAAGGGCTACGGCGAGCGCCTCCTCATCGACAACCTGGCGTTCAGCCTGCCGCGCGGCGGCATCGTCGGCATCATCGGCCCGAACGGCGCCGGCAAGACGACGCTGTTCCGCATGCTGACCGGCGCCGAGCAGCCCGACGCGGGCGAGATCCGCTTAGGTCCCAGCGTGCGCCTCGCCTACGTCGACCAGTCGCGCCAGACGCTCGATGACCGGAAGACCGTATGGCAGGAGATCTCCGGCGGTCTCGACCTGATCAAGGTCGGCGCCTACGAGACCGCCTCGCGCGGTTATGTCGGCCGCTTCAACTTCAAGGGCGCGCAGCAGCAGCAGCTGATCGGCGAGCTCTCCGGCGGCGAGCGCAACCGCGTGCATCTCGCCAAGGTGCTGCGCGCCGGGGGTAACGTGCTGCTGCTCGATGAGCCCACCAACGACCTCGACGTCGAGACGCTGCGCGCTCTGGAAGAGGCGCTGCTCGCCTTTCCTGGCTGCGCCGTGGTGATCTCCCACGATCGCTGGTTCCTCGACCGCATCGCGACCCACATCCTCGCCTTCGAAGGCGATTCCCAGGTGGTGTGGTTCGAGGGGAACTACCAGGAGTACGTCGCCGACTTCCAGCGCCGCCGCGGTGCCGAGGCCCTGCAGCCGCACCGCATCAAGTACAAGCCGCTGACGCGCTGATGGCGGGGGACCGCAGCCGCTGGCGCTGGGTGGGGCCGATCGCGGCTCTGCTGGTGTTCGCCGCGGTGGTGCTGATCCTGCACCACCAGCTGGCGCACCTGCACGTACGCAACGTGTTCGCGCACCTGCACGCCATCCCACAGCGCCAGGTGCTGGCGGCGCTCGGCTTCACCGCGGCGAGCTACTGGCTGCTCTCCAACTACGACGTGCTGGCGCTCGCGTACCTGCGCCGCACCATCCCCTATCCGCGCATCCTGTTCACCTCTTTCATCGCCTACTCGTTCGGACACACCCTCGGGTTTTCGGCGTTCACCGGCGCGGCGATCCGCTTTCGCCTGTACGCCACCGCCGGCGTGAGCGCCATCGACGTCGCCACCATCTCGGCCTTCTGCAGCCTGTCGCTCGGCATCGGACTCGCGACCATCGCCGGACTGTCGCTCTACCTCTCGCCAACCCACGCCGCGCAGATCCTGCACCTGCATCACAACTGGTCGCTGGTGGCCGGCACCGTGCTGCTCGGCGCGGTGGCCGCCTACGCCGCCTGGGCGACGCTCGCGCGCGGCACGCTCGAGCTGCGTGGCTGGGCGCTGCGCGCGCCGGGGCCGGCGATCGGACTCGCGCAGCTCGCCCTGTCGGTGCTCGACCTGTCACTGTCGTCGGCGGTGCTGTGGTCGCTCCTGCCAGCCGATGCGCACATCGGCTTCGTGCCCTTTCTGGGCACCTATGCGCTCGCCGTGATCGCCGGGATCGTGAGCCACGTGCCCGGAGGCGTGGGCGTGTTCGAGGCGGTCATGCTGCTGACGCTCCCGGGGGTGCCCTCGGATGCGCTGCTCGGGTCGCTGCTCGCCTACCGGGGCGTCTACTACGTGGTGCCGCTGGTGTTCGGCACGCTGCTGTTCGGCACCAAGGAGCTCACCGCACAGCGCGGCCGCATGATGCGGGCCCAGGAGCTCGCCTCGGTGTACATCGCGCCGGTCGTGCCGCAGATCGCCGGCGCGCTCACCTTCCTCGCCGGGGCACTGCTGCTCATCTCCGGCGCGACCCCGGCGGTCGAGGAGCGGCTCGCCTTCCTCGATCGCTTCCTGCCGCTCGCCGTACTCGAGTTCTCGCATCTCGCGGGCAGCATCATCGGCTTAGGTTTGCTGGTGCTGTCGCGCGCGCTGTTCCGCCGCGTGCAGGGCGCCTACCACATCACGGTGTGGCTGCTGGTCGCGGGCATCTTCGCCTCGCTCCTCAAGGGCCTCGACTTCGAGGAAGCGACGCTGCTGGCACTGGTGCTCGGGGTACTGGCGCTCGGCCGGCGGGCATTCTACCGCCCCACCGCGATTCTCTCCGAGCGCTTCACGCCGGTGTGGATCGCGAGCATCGCCGGGGTGGTCGCGCTGGCGCTGTGGCTCGGCCTGCTTTCCAACCGCCACGTCGAATACAGTCACGAGCTGTGGTGGACCTTCGCGCTCGACGGCAATGCGCCGCGCGTGCTGCGTGCCTCGCTCTCGATCGTGGTGCTCGCCACCGCCTACGTGCTGCTCAACATGCTGCGACCGGCGCGCCCCGAGCCCGCGGTCGCCGGGGCGGATGAGCTCGAGCGCGCCCGCGCGCTCATCGAGCGCTGCGACACCACCGTCGCCAACGCCGCGCTCACCGGCGACAAGCGCCTGATCTTCAACGAGGCGGGCAACACCTTCCTCATGTACCAGATCGCCGGACGCAGCTGGATTGCGCTCGGCGACCCGGTGGGCGCGCGCGAGGGAGCCGAGGAGCTCGTGTGGCGGCTGCGCGAGATGTCAGACCACCACGGCGGCGACACGGTGTTCTACCAGGTGTGTGCCGACCGTCTCGGGCTGTACGTTGACCTCGGGCTCGCGGCCCTGAAGATCGGCGAGGAAGCGCGCGTGCCTCTGGACGGCTTCTCGCTCGAAGGCGGCGCGCGCGCGGATCTGCGGCAGGCGCACCGCCGCGCCCAGCGCGACGGGGCGAGCTTCGAGGTGGTTCCGCCCGAGGGGGTGGAGGCACTCCTGCCCGAGTTGCAGCGCGTCTCGGATGCCTGGCTCGCCGCCAAGTCGACCGGCGAGAAACGCTTCTCGGTGGGCGCGTACTCGCCGCGCTACCTCAGGCAATTCCCGCTGGCGGTGGTGCGCGCCGAAGGCGCGCTGGCCGGCTTCGCCAACCTCTGGACCACCGGTACCAAGGCGGAGCTGTCCGTGGACCTGATGCGCTTCGGCCCCGACGCGCCGCGCGGCACCATGGATTACCTGTTCATCGAGCTGATGCTGTGGGGACGGCGCGCCGGCTATCGCAACTTCAACCTCGGCATGGCGCCGCTCTCGGGACTCGAAGCCCACCCGCTCGCGCCCGCCTGGCATCGCGTCGGCAACTTCATCTTCCGCCACGGCGAGCACTTCTATAATTTCGAGGGCCTGCGTCGCTACAAGGCAAAGTTCGATCCCACCTGGGAGCCGCGCTACCTGGTGGCGCGCGGCGGCATCGCGCTGCCGCGCGTGCTGATCGACGTCTCGACGCTGATTGCCGGCGGGGTGAAGGAGCTGTTCGCGCGATGAAACTCAGGCATGCGTGGTCGATGACAGCCTTACTGCTGCTGCCGCTGGCGGCTGCGGCCGCGGGCGACAACCCGGGCACGCCGGCCGGGAACCGCACGCCCGCCCCGCCACCCGCGCAGAGCGCGCCGGCCGACGGCGCCGACGCGCACGTGCACGCGGGGCGCTTCGGCACGGTGAGCGTGTACATCCCGCCGGGCACGCCTGCGAGCGTCGCGATCTTTCTCTCGGGAGATGGCGGCTGGGAGCTCGGCGTCATCAACATGGCGCGCGCGCTGCGCGATACGGGCGCGGTGGTGATCGGCGCCGACATCCGCCACTACCTCGCGAGCCTCGGCTCCGCGGCGAGCGCCAGGAACGCGCCCTGCCAGATGATCGCCGCGGATTTCGAGACGCTGAGTCACCAGGTGCAGAAAGAGATCGGCATGCGCGAGTACCACGTGCCGGTGCTGGTCGGCTATTCCTCGGGAGCCACGGTCGTGTACGCGACGCTGGTGCAGTCGCCGCCGGGCACCTTCGCCGGGGCATTGAGCCTCGGCTTCTGTCCGGACCAGGATTTCGCCGGCGCGGAGCTCTGTCCGGGAGCGGGCCTGCGCTACACGCCCAACAAGCAGCACGAGCTGGTGTTCGCACCCGCGGCAAGCTTAAGGCAGCCGTGGATCGCGCTGCAGGGGCAGAAGGACGAGGTGTGCAGCGCGAAGACCGCCGATGACTTCGCCGCGCAGGTCGCGAACGGCGCGATCGTGCGGCTGCCGCTGGTCGGCCATGGCTTCTCGGTGGAGCGTAACTGGATGCCGCAGTTCCGCGCCGCGTACAGCAGGCTGAGCGCGCCCGCCGAGGCCCCAGCGGCGCGTGCGCCGGAGATCGGCGACCTGCCGGTGAACGAGGTGCCCGCGAGCGGCTCCGCGACCGAGCTGGCGCTCCTCATGACCGGCGACGGCGGTTGGGCCGGGCTCGACCAGGAGCTCGCGGCGCGCCTCGCGCAGAACGGCGTGCCCACGGTGGGACTCAACTCACTGAAGTATTTCTGGACCGAGCGCACGCCGGAGGAGACGGCGCGCGACGTGGCGCGACTCATGCGCCACTATCTGGCGGTCTGGAACAAACAGCGCGTCCTGCTGGTGGGCTACTCATTCGGCGCCGACGTGCTGCCGTTCGTGGTGAACCGCCTGCCAGCGGACCTGCGCGCGCGCGTCGCGAGCGTCAGCGTCCTCGGTATCGACTCCAACGCCTCCTTCGAGGTGAGCGTCGCCGACTGGGTCGGCAGCGGCGACGCCGGCCCACCCACCGTGCCCGAGCTCGCCGCGCTCGGCCACATGCCCGTGCTGTGCATCTATGGCGAGGGCGAAGCGGATTCGATCTGCCCCGCCTTGCCGGCGAGCGCTGCCGTCACGCGCGCCCAGGTCGGCAAGGGCCATCACTTCAGCGGCGAGTACGGCACGCTCGCCGATCGCATCCTCGCCTTCGCACGCAGCGCCCACCCTGTGACATAACGCGCGGGTGCGCCGGCCACGGCGCGGAATCGGTTAACATGGGCTGCGCTCTCGCGACGGACACATAACAACAGTCCGCGCTGCGCGCGATGAAGGCCATGTCCCTCTATATCGATTCGGCGAGCCGCCTGCATCACGACCAGGACCAGAACCTGGTGGTGACCTGCCCCCATTGCCAGACGGTCGCGCACATCACGCCGAGCGCGGTGCCGCGCTTCGAGGACCTGCAGCTCTACCGCCCCAAGCAGGCCGGGGTCGTGTACCTGTGCGACGCCTGCCATGCGCCGATCTTCCTGCGCTTCACGGTGCGGGTGTACGGCGCGGCCCGCATCGAGCTGTCACCGCAGTTCACCGAGGTCGAGCGGGCGCGCGAGAAGTTCAGCTTCACCTACATCCCCGAGGAGGTCGAGGCGTTGTTCCGCGAGGCCCTGGTGTGCTTCACGCACGACGCCTTCAACGCCTTCGCTTCCATGTGCCGGCGCACCGCGCACGCCATGTTCGCCGACCTCGGCGAAGCCGGAAAACTGCGCCTGTTCGACGAGCTGAACGGCCTGCGCGAGCTCACCGACATCGCCCCCGAGCTCTTCACGCGCATGCGCAACGTACTGTTCGGCGCCGAGCTCGACGCGCGCGCCGCCGTGCCGCTGCTCGACGGGTACCAGGCGGGGATCATGCTCGAGGTGATGAAGGACCTGCTCTACGAGGCCTACGTGCGCAAGGGCCGCCTGCAACAGGCGATCATGGTGCGCCGCTTCTTCCTCGACGAGACCGGCACCCACAAGGTCACGCCGCTGCAATCGGCGAGCTGAGGGACTCGGACGCAGCCGGCGAAAGTCGCACCTTTCGCCGGCGGCCAACGGAGTGATGTCTGGCAAAAGCGCCGCAGGCGACTTTTGCCCAATCAACCAACGAAACGCCTCGCGTTTCGGAACAGGCGCATCCAGCCGCTATAGCCCTCGACGCCGCCCGGCCGCCAGGAATTCTGCAGGTAGCGGAACGAGCGCTCCGGGTGCGGCATGGTGATCGTGACGCGTCCGTCGGCGTTGCTGAGCGCCGCGATGCCGAACGGGCTGCCGCTCGGGTTGGCGGGATAGGTGGTCGCGACACTGCGGTCGTGCCGGACGTAGCGATAACCCACGAGTCCGCTCGCAGCACAGGCCGCGGCGGCCTCGGGCGAGGCGAACTCCGCGCGCCCCTCGCCGTGCGATACCGCGATCGGCAGCAGCGAGCCCGCCATCCCCGCGAGCAGCACCGAGGGCGAGCGCAGCACTTCGACCAGCGGGAAGCGCGCCTCGTACTGCTCGCTGCGGTTCTGCACGAAGCGCGGCCAGTGGTCGGTGCCGGGGATGAGACTCTTGAGCGCCGCGAACATCTGACAGCCGTTGCAGATGCCGAGCGCAAAGCTGTCGGGCCGCGCGAAGAAGCGCTCGAACTCGGCGCGCACCGCGGCGTGGAACAGGATCGACTTCGCCCAGCCCTCCCCGGCGCCGAGCACGTCGCCGTAGCTGAACCCGCCACAGGCCACGAGCCCCTTGAACTCATCGAGCCGGCGCCGCCCGGCGAGCAGGTCGGTCATGTGCACGTCGTGCGGCTCGAAGCCCGCCTGCGCAAATACCGCGGCGGTCTCGGTCTGGCTGTTGACGCCCTGCTCGCGCAGGATTGCGAGCTTCGGTCTCGCAGCGCGCGCCACGTACGGCGCCGCGATGTCTTCGGCCGCATCGAAGCTCAGCTCGAGCGCGAGACCGCGGTCGGCCGGGTCGCACTGCACCGCGAATTCCTCGTCCGCGCATTGCGGATCATCGCGCAGCGCGCGCATGCGCCACGAGGTCTCCGACCACGCGCGCTTCAAGTCCGTCCAGGCCTCGTCGATCCGCGCCGCACCGACGCGTACCCGCACGCGCAGCTCGGGCTGCGGCGCACCGAGCCGTTGCGCCGCCGCGGCGAGCCCGTGCCGCGCCAGGATCCCGGTGAAGCGCCGCTCGTCCGCGGCGAGTACCTGTACGAGGACTCCCGGCTCCTCGCTGAAGAGCTGCGCCGCTCCCGGGCCGCGCGCCTCGGGCAGCTCGATGTCGAGCCCGCAGTGCCCGGCGAAGGCCATCTCGAGGAGCGCGACGATGAGGCCGCCGTCGGAGCGGTCGTGGTAGGCGCGCAGCAGGTTTGCCGCGCGCAGTTCCTTGAGCGCCGCGGCGAGTGCGCTGAGCCGGCCCGGGTCGTCGAGGTCTGCCGGCTGCTCGCCGAGCTCGCCATACACCTGCGCGAGCGCCGAAGCGCCCAGGCGGTTCTTGCCCGCGGCGAGATCGATGAGCCACAGCGAGCTCGCGCCCGCCGCCAGTTCCAGCGCCGGGGTCAGCGTGCGGCGCACGTCGGTAACCGGCGCGAACGCCGAGACGATCAGGGACACCGGCGCCACGACGCTCTTGTCAGTGCCGCCGTCCCGCCAGCGCGTCTGCATCGAGAGCGAGTCCTTGCCGACCGGAATGGCGATGCCGAGTGCCGGGCAGAGCTCTTTGCCGACCGCCTCGACCGTGGCGTAGAGAGCTGCGTCCTCGCCCGGCTCGCCGCTCGCGGCCATCCAGTTGGCGGACAGGCGCACTTGCGCCAGTGAATCGATGTCGGCGGCGAGGATGTTGGTGAGGGCCTCGGCGACCGCCAGCCGGCCCGAGGCCGGCGCATCGAGCAGCGCGACCGGGGTGCGCTCGCCCATGGCGAGCGCCTCGCCCGCTATACCTTCGTAGTCGGTCAGCGTAACGGCGACATCACTCACCGGGACCTGCCAGCGGCCGACGAGCTGATCGCGGCTGATGAGCCCGCCGACGGTGCGGTCGCCGATGGTGATGAGGAAGGTCTTGTCGGCGACCGCCGGCAGCCGCAGCACCCGGTACAGCGCCTCGGAGAGATCGATGCCGGCGGCATCGAAGCGGCGCCGCAGCGGGGCGACGCTCGTGACGTCGCGCGTCAGGCGCGGCGGCTTGCCGAGCAGCACCTCGAGTGGCATATCGACCGGAGCGTTGTGGAACAGCGGGTCGTCCACCCTGAGCCGCCCGCTGGCGTCGATCTCGCCGATGACGGCGTACGGGCAGCGCTCGCGCGCGGCGATTGCGCCGAAGCGCCCGAGCGCCGCGGCGGCGACGATCAGCACGTAGCGCTCCTGCGCCTCGTTGCACCACAGCTCCATCGGCGACATGCCGGACTCGGCGCTTGGGACGCTGCGCAGGTCGATGCGTGCCCCGTGCCCCTCGTGCGCGACCGACTCGGGCACGGCATTGGAGAGGCCGCCGGCGCCGACGTCGTGGATGAGCAGCACGGGGTTGCGCTCCCCGAGCGACCAGCAGTGATCGATGACCTCCTGCGCACGGCGCTGCATCTCGGGGTTGCCGCGCTGTACCGAGGCGAAATCGAGATCGGCGCTCGAGCTGCCGCTGCCGACCGAGGAGGCAGCCCCGCCGCCGAGCCCGATCAGCATCGCGGGGCCGCCGAGCACCACGAGGCGCGCGCCGACCGGCACCGCGGCCTTCTCGACGTGCGGACGGCGGATGTTGCCGAGACCCCCCGCGACCATGATCGGCTTGTGGTAGCCGCGCGCGCGCCCGCGCGCGTCTCCGGCAAGCTCGACCTCCAGGGTACGGAAGTAGCCGCCCACCGCCGGGCGGCCGAACTCGTTGTTGAAGGAAGCCGCTCCAATCGGCCCCTCGAGCATGATCTCGAGCGGCGAGGCGATGCGCGCGGGGGCGCCGAAGGCGTGCTCCCACGGCCGCTCGTAGCCTGGGATGCGCAGGTTCGAAACCGAGAACCCGGTGAGCCCTGCCTTGGGCTTGGCGCCGCGCCCGGTGGCGCCCTCGTCGCGAATCTCGCCGCCCGCGCCGGTGGCGGCTCCCGGAAACGGCGAGATGGCGGTCGGATGATTGTGTGTCTCGACCTTGATCAGGATGTCGATCGGCTCGAGGCTGCGGCGGTAGATGCCGGTGTCCGGGTCGGGGAAGTAGCGCACGCCGCTCGATCCCTCGATCACCGCGGCGTTGTCGCGGTAGGCGGACAGGACCCCGGCAGGGCTCACCGCGTGCGTATGCCGGATCATGGCGAACAGCGATTCGGCGCGGCGTCGGCCGTCGATGGTCCAGGCGGCGTTGAAGATCTTGTGGCGGCAGTGCTCGGAGTTGGCCTGCGCGAACATCATGAGCTCGACGTCGGTCGGGTCGCGCTCGAGTGCCCGGAAGCTCGCGAGCAGGTAATCGATCTCGTCCCCGGAGAGCGCGAGCCCGAGCCGCTCGTTGGCCGCCACGAGCGCGGCGCGCCCGCCGGCGAGCGACACGGTGGCGAGCGGCCGCGGTGGGGCGTGCTCGAAGAGCCGCGCGGCCGCGCCCGCATCGAGCAGTGCCATCTCGGTCATGCGGTCGCAGAGCAGCGGGGCGAGGCGCGCGAGCTGCGCGGAGCCGAGCGGCTGCGCCGCGTGCAGCGTGTACTCGATGCCGCGCTCCACGCGCCGCACGCTCGAGAGCCCGCAAACGTGCACGATGTCGGTCGCCTTGCTCGACCAGGGCGAGATCGTGCCGGCGCGCGGCACGACCAGGAGGTGCGCGCCGTCCGTGGCGGCCGACGGCCGCGGCAGACTCGGCCCATAGGTGAGGAGCTCGCGCAGCACCGCGGACTCGGCGGCCGCGAGCGGCCGCTCGAGGTCGGCGAAGTGCACGAAGCGCGCCGCAAGGCCCGTGACGGGCTCGAGCGTGCCGAGGCGCTCGAGAAGCTTGGCGATGCGAAAGGCGGACAGCGCCGGTGCGCCTGGGATCTCGAGCATGCGCTACCCGCGCCTCACTTCTTCTCGGGCGGAGCCGAGTACATCGGCATGGGGAATTGCGCCACGTTGGCGCCCGCCTCGAGCGCCGTGATCTTGGCTGTGCCCTGCTTCTTCACCTCGTCGATGCGCAGCACCGAATGCAGCGGCAGGAAGGTGCGCTTGACGCCCGAGAACTCGCCCTTGATGCGCTCCTCCGCGGGGTCGAGCACCACCGAGGAGCGCTCGCCGAACACCAGTTCCTCGACCTCGATGAACCCGAACAGATCCCCGTGGCTGACCTTGCGGGCGTACACCTCGTAAACCTTGCCCTGATTCACGAACATAATGCGGAAAATGTGACTGGCTGCCATGGCCTCTACTGGGGGGTCGGGTAGCTTTGACGCTGGCATTATATGTCCGGGCGAGCCGGGGACGCTGCCGCGCCTCCGTTGCGCGGGACGGCCTCTTTTAACGACGGACGGACTCCTTTGAGTCGGGGAACCATGACGCTTCGGCTGCGTGTCGTCAGTGACCAGCGGCGGTCGCTTGCCGACCGCAGCTCCGCGGTCTTTTCCGTGGAGGGCGGCACCATTGGCCGCTCGGCCGACAACGACTGGGTGCTCCCCGACCCGCTGCGCTACGTTTCGGCGCATCACGCCCGCGTGCAGTTCCGCGAGGGCCACTTCTACCTGCAGGACGTCAGCACCAACGGCGTCTACGTCAACGACGACCTGGAGCCGCTCTCCAAGCGCGGCTCGAGCGGCTATCGCCTGGCGAACGGCGACGTGCTGCGCATCGGCGAGTACCACATCGTCGCCGCGCTCGAAGCGCAGCGCGCGGCCGCGGCCGCCGCCCAGGAGGACTCCGCGGCAGCGGCCGTTCCCACCAGCATTCATTCGCTGCGCTCCCTCGACCGCAGCCCCGAACGCGACATCGGCGCGGTGCTGAACCTCGACGACCTGCTGGTCCCCTATCCGCGGCGCGACCCGGTGCTGCCGGTGAACGCCTACGGCCAGGCGGTCGAATCCGCGCCGGTGCGCGCCCTCGCCGAGGAGGTGCCGCTCATCGACGGCGACTTAGGTCCCGCGGCCGCTGGCGCGCCGCCACCCGACCCGGAGGCGCAGGTGCACGACGAGCGCATGGCACGGCTCGCCGAGGCCGTCGCGCGCGAGCCCAAGAGCGGCAACGGCGTGATGGCGCTCGCCGACGTGCACTCGGGGCTCGACGCCTTCTGCCGCGGCGCCGGCATCGATATCGAGAAGCTGCCGGCGGACGCCCAAAGCCGCCTGCTGCACCTCGCCGGGCGGCTGTTCCGCGAGACGCTCGTCGGACTGAAGGATGTCGAGCGCACGCGCGCCAACACCCGCAACCGTTACCGCATCGAGACGCCACCGCGCGAGCCGGACGATCCGCGTCCCTCGCTGGCCGACTCGATGGTCGAGGATCTGCTGGTCGAGCTGTTCGTGCAGCACGAGGACCGGCGCCTCGATTCGGTGCAGTGGTTGCGCGAGGTGGTGGGCGAGGCGAAGCAGCACGAGCAGGCGACCAGCCAGGCGACGCGCGCCGCGTTCGTCGAGTTCCTCGGCCGGCTCGATCCGGCCGAGCTCGAGGCGCGCTTCGAGCGCGCCGCACGGCGCGGCAAGGCGCGCGCCGCCGACAAGGCTCAGTACTGGGAGCTGTTCGTCAACTTCTATCGCAACCTCATCGAGATGCCGGCGGATCATCTGCCGCACACCTTCGTCGAGGCGTTCGGTTCCGCATATCGCGAGGCGATGAAGAAGCCGGAAGCCTGACGGCGGCGCGGGTGTGGCGGAGAGGGTGGGATTCGAACCCACGTGCCGGTTTTACCCGACCATCCGATTTCGAGTCGGCGCCGTTATGACCGCTTCGGTACCTCTCCGGCTCCGCAGCCAGGACCCTTTTGCGGGGCTGGTATTCTAACGGAAAGCCGTTCGCCAGGAGGGCCTCCTTCGTGCGGGCATTGACTCTCGCCGCCGCCGGCGTGCTGCTCCTCGGGGGCTGCACGCAACACGAGCCGTCCGCCCTCGACGTGGTGCGCACGCGCGGCGAGCTGCGCGTGGTCACCCTCAATCTCCCCACCTGCTACTACCTCGGTGCCCAGGGAAGCGAAGGCCTCGAGTACCGGCTGGCGAGCCGCTACGCCGCGCAGCTCGGCGTGAAGCTCAACCTCTATCCGGTCGCGAGCGAGGGCGCCATGCAGGACGAGCTCGCTGCCGGCCGCGCGGACATCGCCGCGGCCTCGCTCACCGACTCGCCCGAGTGGCAGAAGGTGGGCGACGCGGCCGTGCCCTACGCCAACATCCCGCAGCTGGTGGTCTACCAGAGAAGCGGCGTGCGTCCGCGCGAGACGCTGCAGCTCGAGTCGGCGCGCCTCGCGGTGCGCGCCGGCAGTCCCCAGGAACGCATTCTCGAGAAGCTGCGGCGCACCGTGGCACCGACGCTGCAATGGGTGCAGACGGCGCCGAGCTCCGCGGACCCCATCGAGGACGTCGACTCGGGCAACGCCGACTACGCGATCTCGGATGCGCGCGAATTCTCCTTCGCGCGGCACCTCTATCCCAACGTGCTGGTGGGATTCGCGCTGCCCGACACGCGGCCGGTGCAGTGGGTCGTACGCAAGGGTGCCCCGGCGCTGCTCGAGAGCGTCGACCAGTTCTTCGGCGCCCTCGCCCAGTCGGGCGAGCTCTCACAGGTGGTGCAGGAGGCGAGCGGCGACACGCGCCGCTTCGAGTACGAGGAGTCGCGCGAGTTCCAGACCCACGTGGCCGAGCGCCTGCCGCGCTATCGCACCTGGTTCGAGGAGGCGGGCGCACAGGCAGGTCTCGACTGGCGACTGCTGGCCGCGGTCGGCTACCAGGAATCCAAGTGGGACCCGCGCGCCGTCTCCGACGAGGGCGCCGCGGGTCTCATGATGCTCACCGCCGACACCGCCCAGGCGATGGGCATCAAGGACCGCACCGACCCGCAGCAGAGTATCTTCGCCGGCGCCCGCTACCTCGCCCAGGTGCGCCAGATGATTCCCGACCGCATCGCGGAGCCCGACCGCACCTGGCTCACCATTGCCGCCTACAACGTCGGCTTCGGGCATCTCGAGGATGCCCGCATCATCGCCCAGGCCCTCGGCAAGGACCCGGACTCGTGGACCGAGGTACGCGAGGAGCTGCCGCTGCTCGCCCAGGGGCGCTGGTACGCGCGCGCCAAGCGCGGCTACGCCCGCGGCTGGGAGCCGGTGCAGTTCGTCGACCGGATCCAGAGATTCCTGACGCTGCTCGAGTGGCAGCCCGGCGAAGCCGTGCCCGCGCAGGCGCCCGCCGCTCCCGCCCCAGGCACGCACGCCCTGTCCCCGGGCGCGACCACCGCGAGACTGATTCCCTAACGCCGCGTCGCGAAGAACTGCTGCAGCAGCTGCGCGCACTCCTCCATCAGCACGCCGCCGAACACGTCGACGCGGTGATTGAGCTCGCGCAGCGCGAATACGTCGGTGATGCTGCCGGCGGCGCCCGCGCGCGGATCGAAAGCGCCGAACACCAGCCGCCGCACCCGCGCGTGCACGATCGCCGCGGCGCACATGACGCAGGGCTCGAGCGTCACGTACAGAGTCGTATCGGTGAGGCGGTAGCTGCCGAGCGCGCGCCCGCCGGCGCGCAACGCTTCAATTTCCGCATGCGCGGTCGGATCGCGGCTCGCGATCGGTGAGTTGCCGCCGGCGGCGATGATCTCGCCGCCGCGTACCAGCACCGCGCCCACCGGCACTTCGCCGCGCTCGCCGGCGGCGACCGCGTGCGCCAGCGCCGCGCGCATGAAGGTCAGGTCGTGCCCGGGAGCGGGGGGCTCAGCCATGCGGCGCGGCCGCCTCCGGCGCCGGCAGGAACAGCGCCGGGTCGACGAAGTCGGTGTTGAGCGCCACGCCGAAGTGCAGGTGCGGCCCGGTCACGCGCCCGGTCGCACCCACCTTGCCGATCACCTCCCCGGCGCGCACGTGCTGCCCCGGCCCGACGCCGATGGCACTCAGGTGGCAGTACATCGTTACGAGTCCGCCGCCGTGATCGAGGATCACCGTGTTGCCGTTGAAGAAGAACTCGCCCGTATCGACCACGGTTCCATCGGCCGCGGCGCGTACCGGGGTGCCGGTGTCGGCGGCGATGTCCATGCCGCTGTGCGGGTTGCGCGTCTCGTTGTTGAACACGCGCCGCGAGCCGTAGGAGCTCGAGCGAATGCCGGGCACCGGTGCCAGCAGCCGCAACGTCGCCGGCACAGCTTCCGAGAACGTGCCCACGTCCTGGTGGATGCGCGGCTGCTCGCGGTTGACGCGCGCGAGGTCCTCGGGCGAGAGGTCGACCTGGCGCGGCGACACGGTGAGCCGCTGCACGGTGTATTGCTTGTCGGCGACCTCGAAACCGATCGTTCCGCCGCCGCCCTCGAGCCGCACCGCGGCCGGCCCCGGTGCCTGCGAAAGCGGAATACCGACGATGGCGAGCCACTTGCCCGCGGCGCGCACCACCAGCACGCGCCGGCCGTCGAAGGTGACCCGCGGCACCGCCGCGGTCTCAGCGCCTACGGCGAGCAGCGCGATGCCGCCTGGAACCCGTTCCTCCTGCGGCAGCAGTGGCGCGGCGAGCTCCGCGGCCGGCGGCGGCGTGCCGGGCGCTGCAGCGGCGCCGCCGGCGAGAGCCGCGAATGACAGCAGCGCCACGCCGCAGCGCGCCCTCATGACTCCTCCCGGGTGCCGGTCACGCGCGCGGTGAGCGCACCGCGCGCCAGGCGGGCTTCGATTCTCTCCCCGGGCCGTAGCGCGGACGCCTCGGTCACCAGCGAGCCGTCGGCGCGGGTCACTACAGCAAAACCGCGCGCCAGCACCGCGAGCGGGCTCACGGCATGGAGCGCGCGCTGCGCGAGCGCGAGCCGCTGCCCCGCACGGTGCACGCACCCGACGGCCGCGTGCCGCAGGCGCAGCACCAGATCCTGCTCCCGGGCGCGCTGCACGTGCAGCAGCCGGTCGGGGGAGCGGCGCACCAGCCGCCCGCGCAGCTGCGAAAGCTTGAGGCGCTCGCGCTGCACGCCGCCGCGGGCCGCGCCCGCGAGGCGCCGCGCGAAATCGTCGAGCCGCTGCGTCTGCTGCTCGAGCCGCACCCCGGGGTGAGTGAGCGCGAGCCGGGTGCGTGCGCCGACAAGGCGCGCACCGATGGCGCGCAGCTCGCGCCGCATGGACAGCGTCAAGCGTGCGGCGGTGCGCCGCACGGCCTCGAGGAGGGCCCGGCTGTCGGGCACGACCAGCTCGGCCGCCGCGGAGGGCGTCGGCGCACGCACGTCGGCGACGAAATCGGCGATGGTGAAATCGATCTCGTGTCCGACGGCCGAGACCACCGGCAGGGGACTCGCCGCGATGACGCGCGCCAGGCGCTCGTCATTGAACGCCCACAGATCCTCGAGCGAGCCGCCGCCGCGCGCCAGGATCAGCACCTCGCACTCGGCGCGCCGACCGGCGGTTTCGAGGGCGGCGATCAGGGCTGGTACCGCCGCCGCGCCCTGCACGGCGCTCGGGTAAATGAGCACGGCGGCCGGCGGAAAGCGCCGCGCCAGGATCTGCAGGATGTCGTGCAGTGCCGCGCCCGAGGTCGAGGTCACGACGCCGATGCGCCGCGGAAACCGCGGCAGCGCTCGCTTGCGTTCACTCGCGAACAGGCCCTCGGCCGCGAGGCGGGTCTTGAGGCGCTCGAACTCGCGCTTGAGGGCACCCTCCCCGGCCTCCTCGAGATGCTCGACGATCAGCTGATACTCGCCGCGCGCCTCGTAGACGCTGATGCGGCCGCGCAGCAGCACGTGCGCACCCTCGCGGGGCGTGAAGCCCACCAGCGAGTTCTTCAGGCGGAACATGGCGCAGCGCAACTGCGCGTCGCGGTCCTTGAGGGAGAAGTACCAGTGGCCGGAGGCCGGCTGGGAGAAGTTCGACAACTCGCCCTCTACCCAGATCACCCCGAGCCCGCGCTCGAGCACCGAGCGCACCTCGCGGTTGAGGCGCGTGACGCTATAGACGTCGCGTGCCGGTATGGGCGTACCGGACGATTCGAAACGTTGGGCCACCGCTCATCCTCGAGGAGTTCGGGATGAGTCTAGCACCCGCCTCGCCCGCACCCGTGTTACCGCCCGCTCAGCTCCTCAGGGGATCACTCGCCACGCGCTCAGCACGGTGCCTGCCGGGACCACGAGGTAGCCCTCGCCGGCACCGAGCCCCGTCAAGGGTGTCGAGACGTTCTGCTCGTCGGGGCCGACGAGTGCGGCGCCCGCGGGGCCACTCCACACCGTACTGCCGCTGATGGTATCGAGCGCGTACACCGTCCCCGAGGAAGACCCGACGATCACCACCGTGTCGATGACGATTGGTGCCGTAATGAGTCCGCCGTCGCCGGTAAAGGTCCACAGCGTGTTGTGGGTGCTCTGGTCGATCGCCGTCAGCGTACCGAAATTCTGGAAGAACCCCGTCTGCGCCGAGAACGCGGGGATCAGGGACGGCGCGTAGGAGCCGACCTGCGCGCCGGTCCCGGCGTCGAAGACCTGATAGTTCGGCGGGTCGCGCACGAACAGCTGATTGTTGAAGTAGGCACTGGTCTTGCCGCCGCCCCCGCTGCACCCGCCGTCATAGTGCCAGTCCGTCGTCCCGGAGATCGGGTCGAACTTGTACACCTGGCACGGGTAGGACACGAAGACGCCGTCGACGGAGCCGGCGGGCGAACTGTGATCGCCCCCTTGCACGCCGACGCTCCACACCACGCCGCCGCTGCCTTCGTCCACCGCCGTCAAATAGCCGGCACCGCTGACGTACACGAGACCGTTGACCGCCATCGGAGGCGAGCTGTAGCCCTGACCCGGCATCTGGGTCGTCCACCCCGCAGCACCGGTGGCGGGATCGAAACTGCGCAATACCCCGTCGCCGTTGAGGACGAACAGCGTGTTGTGGTCGAAGGCGGGAGCCGACCAGATCGTGAGGGTACTCGGCAGCGAAACCGGCCCCCACGCAATGCTGCCGTCGCTCTCCCTGATGGCATACAGGGAGCCGCCGGCGTTACCGCCGCCGCTGTCGACGTCGGTGGTCACGAAGATGTTGCCGCCGGCGATGATGGGATAGGAAATCGCTCCGTTGAGGGTAATCGACCAGTGGGCGCTCGGCGGGAATGTCGGTCCGGCACCGACGGTCACGCGCCCGGAGTGGCCATAGTCGATCTGGAAGGTGACCGACTGGGTCAGGGGCGGCACGGGCGACGGGCTCGGTTGAAACACGGTGACCACCGTGCTTCCGGAGAAGCCGCCATAACTCGCGCTGACGGTCGCGCTTCCGGGTGCGACACCAGTCACCTGGCCGGTGCTGTTCACCGCGATCTTGGTAGTGTCGGAGGACGACCACTGGGCGCGCGTCGTGACGTCCTCGGTCGTGTTGTCCGAGAGGGTTCCGGTTGCCGCAAGCTGCAGCGAATTGCCCACGCCAACGGTGGCGGTGGCCGGCGCGGTCGCCACCGAGACCAGGCCCAGAGTGGAATTGCTCACGGTGATCGGCGCGTAGCTGAACGCGCCCACCAGCGCGCCCGAGCCGGAGGCTGCGCCCGGCACCGACTGGACATCGACGATGCCGACGAGCACCGCGCGATTCCCCACGGTGAGACTGTTGGCCGGAACGGTGGTGCTCGTCTGTGTGGTGGGCACGACGAGGAAGCTGCCGTTGCCGGGCCACACCAGGGTGCCGCTGCCGGAGTCGACCACCCCGACCGCATACTGCGAGGTGTTGTCGGGAACCGCGCCCGTCCAGCTGACCAGGTTCTCGGCCGTCAGCGACCAATTGGCATTGGCTGCCGGCGCGGTGATGGATGGGAAAGTGCTGAACGTGCTGTGCGAAGCCGTATAGGTCGCGCCGTTGACCACGACGTTGAACGTCACAGTCGCGCCCGGCGCGAGGTTGAGCGCCGCCTCGTACTCCTGGTCGGCGGTCACATAGGCGAGCGGCGCGCCGTTCACGGTGACCGTGGCGCTCGTAATCGCGACTCCGTTCTGGTCGGTGACCTTTACTCCGGCTCCGGTGTTGTCCCCCGCGGGGACGAAGCCGGGCAGCACCGCGCCGGTCGGGAAGGTAAGGACCGTGGCAATGATGGTCGGCTGGCCGGACCCACCCCCGCCTCCGCCCCCCCCGCCCCCACCGCCCCCGCCGCCCCCGCCGCCCCCGCCGCATGCGGCGAAGCCGAGGCACGTGCAGATCACGCCGAGGCGGGTGACGGTTGCGAGCAGCTTCATGCCGGAGACCCCTGTTTTCTTGTTTGCCCGCCGGCGCGCCGGCGCCAGTGAGCCGCCGCTGCGTCGCCCTCGGGCGCGGGTTTTTTTATATGGTGCGCCGCGCTGACCGCCGCCGCAACGGGCCGCATCGAGGTTTACCGGGGGGACCGCGCCGCCTATAATTACGCATGCGCATACTCGAAGAAGCTCTCACCTTCGACGACGTCCTCCTGGTTCCGGCCTACTCGGAAATTCTGCCCCGTGAGGTCGACCTTTCCACGCGCGTCACGCGCCGTATCCGCCTCAATGTGCCCCTGCTGTCGGCCGCCATGGATACGGTCACCGAGGCGCGCCTCGCCATCACCATCGCCCAGGAAGGCGGCATCGGCGTCATCCACAAGAGCATGACCATCGAAGCCCAGGCGCGCGAGGTCGGCCGGGTGAAGAAGTTCGAGAGCGGGGTCATCAAGGACCCGATCACCGTCTCGCCCAACATGACGATCCGCGAGGTGCTGGACCTCACGCGCGCGCGCGGCATCTCCGGCGTCCCGGTCGTGGTCGGCCGCAAAGCGGTCGGCATCGTGACCCATCGCGACCTGCGCTTCGAGGACAAGCTCGAGGCGCCGGTCTCCTCGGTGATGACCCCCAAGGAGCGCCTCGTCACGGTGCGCGAAGACGCCTCCAAGGAGCAGGTGCTCGCGCTGCTGCACAAGCACCGCATCGAGAAACTGCTGGTCGTGAACGGCGATCACGACCTGGTCGGCATGATCACGGTCAAGGATTTCCAGAAGGCCACCGAGTTCCCGCGCGCCTGCAAGGACGAACGCGGGAGACTGCGGGTCGGTGCGGCGGTGGGCACGACGCCCGACACCCTCGAACGCATCGAGGCGCTGCGCGAGGCCGGCGTCGATCTCGTGGTGGTCGACACGGCGCACGGACACTCGCGCGGCGTCATCGAGACGGTGGGCCGCATCAAGGCAATGTGGCCCGACGCGCAGGTGATCGCCGGCAACATCGCCACCGCCGAAGCGGCCCGCGCGCTCGCGGACGCGGGCGCGGACGGGGTGAAGGTCGGCATCGGCCCGGGCTCCATCTGCACCACCCGTATCGTCGCGGGCGTCGGCGTGCCGCAGATCTCGGCGGTCGCCAACGTGGCCGAAGCGCTGCGCGCCGCCGACGTACCCGTGATCTCCGACGGCGGCATCCGTTTCTCCGGCGACATCGCCAAGGCGATCGCGGCGGGAGCGGATGCGGTCATGATCGGCGGGCTGTTCGCCGGCACCGAAGAGTCGCCGGGCGAGGTCGAGCTCTACCAGGGCGCCTCGTACAAGTCCTACCGCGGCATGGGCTCGCTCGGGGCGATGGCCGAGCGCCACGGCTCGGCCGACCGCTACTTCCAGGACGCCGCCACCGAGCTGCAGAAGCTCGTGCCCGAGGGCGTCGAGGGGCGCGTGCCCTACAAGGGCAGCATCGTCAGTATCCTGCAGCAGCTCTCCGGCGGGCTGCGCGCGGCGATGGGCTACACCGGCAGCCGCAGCATCGCCGAGATGCGCACGCGTCCGGTGTTCGTACGCATCACCAATGCCGGCGTGCGCGAGAGTCATGTGCACGACGTGAGCATCACCAAGGAAGCGCCCAACTACCGGGTGTCCTGACGGCTCTTCAGACCCATGGCGAGCGTTCCACGAACCCCGGGCCCCGCGCACCCCGCCGCGGTGACGCACGCCGCCGGCGCGCCCGCGGCGCATGCGGACATCCACGCGCACCGCATCCTCATCCTCGACTTCGGCGCCCAGTACACCCAGCTGATCGCGCGCCGCGTGCGCGAGCTCGGCGTGTACTGCGAGATCCACCCCTGGGATATGAGCGACGCGCAGGTGCGCGCCTTCGCGCCGCGCGCGGTGATCCTCTCCGGAGGACCGGAATCGGTCACCGACCACGACCCGCCGCGCGCCCCGGCCGCGGTGTTCGAGCTCGGCGTGCCGGTGCTCGGCATCTGCTACGGCATGCAGACCATGGCACAGCAGCTCGGCGGACGCGTCGCCCCCTCGACCGAGCGTGAGTTCGGCTACGCCGAAGTCACGGTGACCGCGCCCTCGCGGCTGCTCGAGCACCTCGAGGACCGGCGCGATGCCGCCGGTCACGCGCAGCTCGACGTGTGGATGAGCCACGGCGACCGGGTGGCGACGCTGCCGGCCGGTTTCAGCGCCTGCGCCGCGACCAGCACCATTCCCTACGCCGCCATGAGCGATGAGCGGCGGCGCTTCTACGGTGTGCAATTCCACCCCGAGGTGACGCATACCAGGCAGGGCGCACGCCTCCTCGAGCGCTTCGTGCGCGAGATCGCCGCGAGCGATGCGCTGTGGAGCACCGGCAACATCATCGAGGATGCGATTCTCCAGGTGCGCACCACGGTCGGTAGCGGCAAGGTGCTGCTCGGCCTCTCGGGCGGCGTCGACTCCTCGGTGGTCGCGGCGCTGCTGCACCGGGCGATCGGCGCACAGCTCACCTGCGTGTTCGTCGACCACGGGCTGCTGCGTCTCGGGGAGAGCGAGCAGGTGATGCGCACCTTCGCCGAGCACCTCGGCGTGCGCGTGATCCGCGTGGACGCCGCCGCGCGCTTCCTCGCAGCGCTCGCCGGCGTCACCGATCCGGAGCAGAAGCGCAAGATCATCGGCCGCACCTTCATCGAGGTGTTCGACGAGCAGGCGCACGCGCTCGAGGGCGTCGAATTCCTGGCGCAGGGAACGATCTACCCCGACGTGATCGAATCTGCGGGCGCGCGCACCGGCAAGGCACACGTCATCAAGTCGCATCACAACGTCGGCGGGCTCCCGGAGCGCATGAAGCTCAAGCTCCTCGAGCCGTTGCGCGAGCTCTTCAAGGACGAGGTCCGCCGCATCGGTATGGAGCTCGGCCTGCCGCGCGAGATGGTGTACCGGCATCCGTTCCCGGGCCCGGGCCTCGGCGTACGCATCCTCGGCGAGGTCCGCAAGGAGTACGCCGATCTCTTGCGGCGCGCCGATGCCATTTTCATCGAGGAGCTGCGCCGGCACGACCTCTACGACCGCGTCAGCCAGGCGTTCGCCGTGTTCCTGCCGGTGCGCTCGGTGGGCGTGATGGGCGACGGCCGCCGCTACGACTTCGTGGTCGCGCTGCGCGCGGTGGAGACGGTGGACTTCATGACCGCGCACTGGGCGCACCTGCCGTACGAATTCCTCGACCAGGTCTCGCGGCGCATCGTCAACGAGGTGCCCGGCATCTCGCGCGTGGTGTACGACATCTCGGGCAAACCGCCCGCCACCATCGAGTGGGAATGAGCGATCAACCACCGCCGGCGGCCGCGAGCGCCGCAGCCGGTGAGTCCTGCAAGGCCTGCGGCCAGAGTATCCGCGGCGCCTGGTACCGGGTGAACGGTGTGCCGGTGTGCGCCGCCTGCACCGAGCGACTGCAGCGCGAGATGCCGCAGGACTCCCACCAGGCCTTCGTGCGCGGGTTGCTGTTCGGGGTCGGCGCGGCCGTGATCGGCTTCATCCTCTACGTGGGCTTCGCGCTCGCGACCGGGCTCGTGATCGGCTACGTGTCGCTCGCGGTGGGCTGCCTGGTCGGCAAGGGGATCTCGCTCGGCTCACGCGGTGTCGGCGGCCGCCGCTACCAGATCGCCGCACTCGCACTTACCTACATGGCGGTGTCGCTGGCGGCGGTCCCGATCGCCGTCTCCGCGCACATGAAGCACAAGAACGCAGCGCAGACCACGCAGGTCATCGGCGCACCGATGACTCCGATCAGCTCGGAAACGGCAGCACCGGTGGCAGCGCCGGCAGCCGCCCCGACGGCCGCACCGCCGCCGACGATGAGCTTCGGCCGGGCGCTCGGCATGCTGACGCTGCTCGGACTCGCGTCCCCGTTCCTCGAGCTGGTCGACCCGGTGCATGGGATCATCGGGCTGATTATCCTGCTCGTCGGCCTGCGCATCGCCTGGAAGCTGACGTCCGCCAGGCGGCCCGAGATCTCCGGACCCCTGGAGGCACGAGCCGCATGACGACCAGGCGCGAATTCCTCAAGACCGGTGCGGTGGCGACCAGTGCGGCAGGCGCCTCCGCGGCCGGGGCCGCGAGCGGGAAGACCCCCATGGCATACAAGTACCACGGTCCCCACGAGATGCCGACCGGCGTGACGCTGCTCGCCATGCGCAACGCCGACGGCTCCGAGACCCTTGGCGCGAAGCTCGGCGAGGACTCGGTGCTCGACGTGCGCGCAGCGGCGCAGCTGCTCGGCAGGCGCGCGCCTCTCACCATGGAAGAGCTGCTGCGCGAGGGCAACGCCCGCGGACTCAACGAGCTCATCGCCGCCGCGCAGACCTCGCACCGCGTCGCGCCCGCCATGGTGAAGGAGTCCGCCATCACCTTCGGCAGGCTTTTCACCAACCCCGGCAAGATCGTCTGCATCGGCCTCAACTACCGCGCCCACGCCGCCGAGACCAATCTGAAGCTCCCGAGCGTCCCGATCCTCTTCAACAAGTACAACAACGCGCTCGCGGCACATAACTGCACGATCACGCTGCCGCCGCGCGAGGTGTCGTACAAGTTCGACTACGAGACGGAGCTGCTGATCGTGATGGGCAGGAGCGCCCGCAACGTGTCCGAGGCGCAAGCGCTCGACTACGTAGCCGGCTACTGCACCGCGCAGGACTTCTCGGCGCGCGATCTGCAGCTCGAGACCCCGAGCGTGCAGTGGATGATCGGCAAGACGCTCGATGACTTCGGCCCCATCGGCCCGTACTTCGTGTCGGCGGATCGCGTCGGCGACCCCAACAACCTCACGCTCGAGACCTACGTGAACGGTGAACGGCGCCAGTCCTCCAACACCAGTAACATGATCTTCAATCCGCAGAAGCTGATCAGTTACATCAGCCGCATGTGGACGCTCGAGCCCGGCGACATCATCTGGTCCGGCACGCCCGAGGGCGTGATCCTCGGCATGCCGAAGGACAAGCAGGTGTGGCTCAAGGCCGGCGATGAGATCGTGAGCAGCATCGAGAAGCTCGGTACCCTGAAGTTCCGCCTGGCCTGACGCGCTCGAGACGCGGCATCCCGGCGGGCAGCATGTCGCCCGGGCGCGACGCAGCCGGTCTCTCCCGCATTACATTCCCTTCACGCGGTCACCCGCTTTCAAACTGTGACGTTGTGTGTTTCATGCGGCTCGCGCGCCTGCGTAGGCTGCCTCACCACCAACATCAGGGCTTCGGTTATGTTCAAAGCACCGCCGCGTCTGCAGTCCAAACTTGCCCCCCTCGCCGCGCTCGCACTGGTATCCGCCACGGCCACCCAGCTGAGCGGTTGCGTGGTCCGCGTCGCCGCGCCGGTGCCGCCGCCCGCCCCGGTGTACGTGGCGCCGCCGCCCCCCGCGCCGGCGCCCGTCGAAGCCGCGCCGGCCCCGGACGCCGATGCGCAGGCGTACGAAGCCCCGCCTCCGCTGCCTGACTACGAGCAGCCCCCGGTTCCCGGACCCGGCTACCTCTGGACTCCGGGCTACTGGGCGTGGGCGCCCGCCGGCTACTACTGGGTGCCGGGCACCTGGGTGATGCCGCCGCGCGTCGGCGTGCTCTGGACCCCGGGCTACTGGGGATTCGTCGGCGGCGTATACATGTTCCATGCCGGCTACTGGGGCCCGCACGTCGGCTTTTACGGCGGCGTCAACTACGGCTTCGGCTATGGCGGTGTTGGTTTCGGCGGCGGCCGCTGGGTTGGCGGCGCGTTCGCCTATAACCAGTCGGTCACCAACGTCAACGTCACCGTCGTCCACAACACCTACAACGAGACCGTGGTCAACAACGTCACGGTCAACCGCGTCAGCTACAACGGCGGCGCAGGCGGCGTCGCGGCGGCTCCCAGCGCGCAGGAGCGCAGCTACTCCCGGGAGCCGCACTTCGCCGCGACCACCATGCAGCAGCAGCACGTGCAGCAGGCGGCCGCCAATCCGGCGCTGCTCGCCCACAATAACGGCGGGCGCCCGGCGATCGCCGCCACCCCGCGGCCCGGGGCCTTCAACGCACCGGGCATCGTCGGCGCGCACGGCGCCGGCGCTGCGCCGGCGCACGCGCCGGCCGCGGCGAATGCCAACCACGGGCCCTACGGCGGCCAGGCCCCGAACGGCAACCGGGCGCCCGGCGCCTACGCCCACCCGCAGCAGGCCGCCAACGGCAACGCCAAGCCGCAGGGACCGAAGCCCCAGCAGCAGCAGAAGGCCGCCAAGCCGAAGAAGCCTGCGGAGAACGGCCGCCGCGAGCCGGAGACGGCGCAGCGCTAGCTGCGATTGGTCCGATGAGATGAGACGGGCAGGGTCGAAACCCTGCCCGTTTCGTTTTGGGCGCTCGCCCTGGCGGAAGCGCCTTCAGCGCTTGCGCCGCGGCGCGCGCTGACGCTCCTTGCTCCTGACGGGCCGTTTGCCGCGCCGCTCCCGGTCGTAGGGGTTGGTGTCGGTGCGGTACTCGACCACCACGGGCGTCGCGTACAGGTCGTAGGTTTTGCGAAACACATTCGCGAGAAAGCGCGTGTAGGCCTCGGGGACCGAGGCGGTCTGGTTGCCGTGGATGATGATGCGCGGCGGGTTGCGTCCGCCCTGGTGCGCGTAGCGCAGCTTGATGCGCCGGCCGCGGACCAGCGGCGGCTGGTGGACGGTGAGCGCGTGCTCGAGCGTGCGCGTGAGCTCCCTGGTGGACATGGCGCGCATCGCGGCCTCGAATGCCCGTACCGTCGCCCGGATGAGCTCACCGACCCCGCTGCCGTGGCGCGCCGAAATGAAGAACAGCGGCGCGAACGGCACGAAGTCGAGCTTGAGGGCGAGCTGGCGCTCGATCTGGGTGCGCTGCTCCTGCGGGATGCCGTCCCACTTGTTGACCGCGATGAGGAGCGCGCGGCCGCGCTCGAGCGCGATCCCGAGCACGCTCGCGTCCTGCTCGGCGACGCTGTCGTGTGCGTCCAGTACCAGGATCACGACGTTGGCCTCGTCGATGGCCTGGAGCGTCTTGGCAACGCTGGCGCGCTCGACCGCGTCCTCGACCCGGGCGCGGCGGCGCACGCCGGCGGTGTCGATGAGGACGAACCGGCGCCCGTCACGCTCGAAGGGCACGAGGATACTGTCGCGGGTCGTGCCCGGCTCCTCGCTCGCAATGACGCGCTCATCGCCGAGCAGGCGATTCACCAGGGTCGACTTGCCGACGTTGGGACGCCCGATGATGGCGATGCGGATCGCGCCGTCGGAGGCGTCCTCGGCCGGCTGCGGCTCACAGCCCGCCAGCACCTCCTCCATCAGGCTCTGGCAGCCCTGGCCGTGCGCCGCCGAGATGGCATGCGGCTCGCCGAGGCCGAGCGCGTGAAAATCCGTGCCGGCGACATCGGCATCCAACCCTTCCGCCTTGTTGAGCGCCAGCGTCACGGGCTTGCCGGAGCGGCGCAGCTCGCGCGCCACGAACTGATCCTCGGGGGAGAGTCCGGCGCGCGCATCCAGCACGAACACCAGGCGATCGGCCTCGGCCACGGCGCGCTCGGTCTGGGCGCGCATCTGCGCCTCGAGGCCGGTGGGATTCTCGATCAGCCCGCCGGTGTCGATGACGACGTAGGGGACCGGGCCGACGCGCCCAAAGCCGTACTGGCGGTCACGGGTGAGTCCGGGGACGTCGGCGACGATCGCATCACGCGTGCCGGTCAGAACATTGAACAGCGTCGACTTGCCGACGTTCGGGCGGCCGACGAGCGCGATGATCGGAAGCATGGGAGCACAGCGTGGCGCGGCGGCGACGGCCGCGGCAACGCTACTTGCTCGCGACCGCGAGCGGCGTCACGCGAAAGGCGCTGATCTGCCCGCGGTCGTTCACCACCAGCACGAGGTTGCCGACCACCAGCGGCGTGGTGCTGACGCGCACCTTGCCGGAAGACACGCGCGCGGCCAGCGCGCCGGTGGCCTTGTCGAGGAAGTGCACGTAGCCCTGGAAGTCGGCGGCCACGAGCGCGTTCGCCTCGTCCACGGCGGCGGGCGCGGTGAGCCCGCGGTAGAGCAGTGCCTTCTGCCGCCACAGTTCCGCACCCGTGCGGGTACGCAGCGCCGCGATCTCGCCGTCGGCGCTCGCCATATACAACGTGTCGTCGTCAAGGGTGAGACTGCGGTAGCTCGAGGCGTCGTGCGACCACCAGACCTGGCCGGTGTCGAGCGCCAGCATGGCGATCTTGCCCTGGAAGCCGACCGTGTAGACGTCCTGACCGGCGACCCGCACCGCGGTATCGATGTCGACCAGACGCTCGAGCTCGGTGCGGCCGTGCGGCGGGGAGATGGTGGCTTCCCACTGCACCGTGCCGTCGGCGGCATTCACCGCCATCACACGGCCGTTGTCGAAGCCGCACAGCACGAGGTCGCCGGCGATCACCGGGCGCGCCGTGCCGCGTAGCGACAACCGCGGCACCTGCTGCTGCTGCGCCCACAGCTCGTGTCCGTCGGCAGGACTCAGGGCGTGGAGCTTGCCGTCGACGGTACGCAGCGCGATCAGATGCTCGGAGATGGCCGCGGGCGAGAGCACCTCGCCGCTGACGCGCACCGACCAGCGGCTCGCGCCGTTGCCGGCGTCGAGCGCGAACAGCCGCCCGTCGCTCGTGCCGACGAGGACCAGCCCCGCGCCCGCCGCGGTGCCGCCCGAGAGCGGCGCCTTGAGGCGCACGTGCCAGGCGCTCTTGCCCGAGGTGAGCTCGAAGGCGCTGACCTCGCCCTTGTGGCCGGCGGCGTAGACGCGGTCGCCGTCGACCGCGAGGCCGAGCCCGAGGCGCAGCGGGATCGCCTTTTTGTCATCGACGGTGGCGCTCCACACGCGCTCGACGCGCAGCGTGGCGCTGACCGGCGTCAGCCTGGCGGGCTGGTCGATCTCCTTGTCCTTGGAGCAGGCGCTGACGGCGAGCAGCAGCGCCAGCATCCAGAGCGGGTGTCGCGGGTTGCGCATGGCTTACTTCGTGGCAGTGGCGGCGGCCGCGGGAGCGGCGGGGGGAACGCCGGTAGTGTTGGCGGCGCCCGGGGCGGGAGCGTCGGCGGCGAGGTCGGCGATCTTCAGGTTGAGGAGCGCCGTATCGCCCTCGGCAGCGCCGAGCGCGCTGCGGTACTCCTTGAGCGCCTGGGGCTTGTCGCCCTTGGCATAGTAGATGTCGCCGCGCACCTCGGCATAGCGCGGCGCGAACGCCCCGGGCTGCACGGCATTCAGCGTGGCGAGGGCCGCGTCGGCCTTGCCCTGGGCGACCTCGACGCGCGCCAGGCGCAAGCGCGCCACCAGTGCGAGCTCGTGGTCCTTGGAGCCCGTGGCGACGGTCTCGAGCTCGTGCGCCGCCTTGTCGAGCTCGTTCTCTTCGACGTACACGCGTGCGGCGAGCATCTTGCCCTGATCGGCATACGGCGATCCCGGGAAATCGCGCTCGAGCTCCCCGAGGCGGGTGAAGGCCTGCGTGCGGTCGCCCTTCTCCAGCGCGTCGATCATGCGGATGTAGGCGGCGCTCGCACCCAGGCCGCGGGCATCGAGCCGCCCCTGCCACCAGCGCCAGCCCTGGAAGCCGGCGACGACCAGCGCCACGGCGAGGATCACCGACAGGGCGTTATCGCGGACCCAGGCACGGATCTGCTCCCATTGTTCTTTGTCAGACAGGTATTCGCTCACTCAGCCACTCCCTGATCCCGCCAGCGCCGCCTCGACCCCCGCCGCCAGCGCCTCGATGGGGCACTCGCTCTGACCCGACTCGACACGCAAAGGTTTCATCGCCGCGACGCCGCGCGCGAGCTCGTCGTCGCCGATGATCAGCGCCAGCGCCGCGCCGCTCTTGTCGGCACGGCGGAATTGCGCCTTGAAGTTGCCGCCGCCGACGTTGAGCTCGAAGCGCAGCCGCGGCCGCTCGCTGCGCAGCCGCTCGACGAGCGCGAGCGCGGCGGCCGTGGCCCGCTCACCGCTCACCACCACGTACACGTCGGGGGAGCGCTGCGTGGGCGTGCCCCCGGCGGCCGTGAGCAGCGCGACCAGCCGCTCGACACCCATGGCGAAACCAACTGCGGGAGTCGCGTCCCCGCCGAGCTGCGCGATCAGCCCGTCGTAACGGCCGCCGGAGCATACGGCATTCTGGGCGCCGGTGGCCGTCGTGATCCACTCGAACACCGTGCGGTTGTAGTAGTCGAGGCCACGCACCAGGCGCGGATTGATTCTGTAAAGGACGCCGACGCCATCGAGCATGCGGCCGAGCGCCTCGAAGTGCTCGCGCGACTCGGCGTCGAGGTACTCGGTGAGGAGCGGGGCTCCTGCGATGAGCTCCTGCATCTCGGGGTTCTTGCTGTCGAGGATGCGCAGCGGATTGCCGCCGAGCCGGCGGCGGCTGTCGGCATCGAGCCGCGACTCGTGCCGCTCGAAGTACCCGACCAGGTGCGCCCGGTAGGCACGGCGGCTCTCGGGCGTGCCGAGGGAGTTGATCTCGAGCGTCAGACCCGGGATGCCGAGCCGCTGCCACAGCCGCGCGCTGAGCGCGATCAGCTCCGCGTCGACGTCGGGTCCCGGGCAGCCCACCGCCTCAACGTCGACCTGCCAGAACTGCCGATAGCGGCCGGCCTGCGGTGCCTCGTGGCGGAACATGGGACCCAGGCACCAGAGCTTGTGGCGCTGGCCGCGCAGCATGCGGTTGGAGATGAGCGCACGCACGATGCCGGCGGTGGCCTCCGGCCGCAGCGTCAGGCTCTCGCCCCCCGGTCGGTGAAGGTGTACATCTCCTTGCCGACCACGTCGGTGTGCTCGCCGATCGCCCGCTTGAAGAGCTCGGTGCGCTCGAGCAGCGGCACGCGGATTTCCTCGTAGCCGTAACTCGTCAGCAGTGCGCGCGTCACCGCCTCGAAGTGCTGCCAGGCGCCGATTTCGGCCGGCAGCACATCGTTCATGCCGCGCACGGGCTGGATTTCCTCGGACACTCAGCCTCCGGGTACGGACTGCGGCGGTACCGCTGCGGCGTGCCCGCTGCGATCGATCACGAAGCGCGCGCTGCCGTCACGGCGTACCAGCCCCTCGAGCGGTACCTTCTGCCCGTTGAGGTGCACGGCGACGCCCGGCGCATTGCCGAGCACCACCTTCAGCGGCGGCGCTCCGCTCAGCGTGCGGGCGCTGTCGGGGGCGTTGATCCCCTCGAGCAGCCGCCGCCCCGAAGCGTCGTATACCGCCACCCAGCTGATCGCAGAGAACCGCAGCGCCAGCTGCGCGTCGCCGGCGCCGGGCGCGGGCTGCGCCGCGGCCACCGCGCTCACCAGCCGCGCGGCTGAAGGATCCACGACCGCCACCGTCGCCGGCTCACCGAGGGGCAGCGGGCGCTCCGCCACCGACCGCGGCTTGGCCGCCGGCAGCGTCAGGAGCCACCACAGGACCCCCGCGATCGCCACCGCCACCAGCACCAGGAGCGCGAGCGCCACGAAGCGCCGCGAGTGTCCGGCGGGCCCGCGATGCGGGATGCGCGTCAGGTCCGGACCCGCGGTCTGCGCGCCGTCCGAGTACAGGCCCGAGAGCTCCGCGGGCGACTCGCCGACCAGCTCGGCGTAGCGGCGCAGGTGACCGCGCACGTAGACCGTGGCCCCGAGGGCGGTGAAGTTCTCCGCCTCGAGCGCCTCGAGGATGCGCGCGTCGACGTGCAGTTTCTCGGCGGCCTGCAGTGTAGTCAGCCCGCGGGCCTCGCGCGCGGCCCGCAGCCGTGCACCGATGCCGCTGCGGGGGGTGCCACCGCCAGCGTCGCCCGTTGCCATAGGCTCAGCAGGTGCTGCGGTCGAGCGTGGCCAGGGCGCGCGCCTGGTCCGAACCCGGGTAGTCGAGCTGCAGGCGCCGCGCGAAGCGCTGCGCCGCAACGCCATCACACTGCTTGCGCGCGACACGTACGCCGAGCAGCAGCAGGTCGGCAGTCGCGTCGTAGGTGCCGATGTAAGTGTCGATGCGCGCGCGTGCCGCGGTGATCTGGCCGTGGTCGAAATCGAGCGTGGCGAGCTGATAGGCGGCTTCGCCATAGTTCGGCCGCACCTGCAGGGCGGCGTTGAACTCGGCGCGCGCCTCGTCGTCGCGCTTGGCGGCGCGCAGGCACACCCCGGCGTTGGTGTAGGCGGCCTGGGGCGTGCGATAGAGCGCGTTGTGCGCGGCCTCGAGGAAGCGCTTGACGCCCTCGTCGGTGCGGCCGCTCTGGCACAGGTAGACGGCGTAGTTGTTGATGACGTCCGGGTCGTGCGGCGCGAGCTTGAGCGCGGTGCGGAATTCCTCGTCGGCCTTCGCCGGCAGCGCCATGCGCTCGAAGAGCATGGCGCGGGCGCTGTGGACGTTGGCGTTACCCGGATCCTCCTCGAGCGCGCGGTCGAGCTTGAGCTTGGCGAGGTTCAGGTCGCCCTGGTTCATGTACTGGATGCCGAGCTGGGTATTGGCGTCCGCGGCCTGCTGCTGGTTCGCCGCGTGCAGCTGCCCGCTGTGGCTTGCGCAGGCGACGAGCGCGAGGCATGCGAGCGCGGCCAGCGCCGCGGGCCGGGCGGTGAGGTACGAGTACGCGGTGCGGTTCACGGGTGTGCTCATGGTTGGACGGCGACGCCGAAGACCTTGCTGCCGAGCCGCACCGTGGTGCGGTCGATCACCCGTCCGGCGAGCTGGCCGCAGGCGGCGTCGATGTCCTCGCCGCGGGTACGCCGCACGGTGGCGAGCAGCCCGCGCTGCAGCAGCTCGTCGCGGAAGCGCTGGATGACGGGCGCGCTCGAGCGCGTATAGCGGGTGCCCGGGAACGGATTGAACGGGATCAGGTTGACCTTGGCCGGGTGTCCCTTGAGGAGCCGTGCCAGGGCGCGCGCCTGCGCGGGGGAGTCGTTCACGCCTTCCAGCATCACGTACTCGAAGGTGACGCTGCGGCCATTCTGTTCGTCGAGATAGTGCCAGCAGGCGGCCAGGAGCTCGGCGATCGGATGCTTGCGGTTGATGGGCACGAGCTCGTTGCGCAGCGCGTCGTCGGGCGCGTGCAGCGACACGGCGAGCGCCACGTTGCTCACCTCGGCGAGCTTGTAGATCTGCGGCACCAGCCCCGAGGTCGAGAGCGTCACCCGCCGGCGCGACAGGTCGCAGCCGAAATCATCGAGCAGGATTTCGAGCGCCGGCACCACGTTGCGGAAATTGGCGAGCGGCTCACCCATGCCCATGAGCACCACGTTGGTGATGCGGCGTTCGCCCGGCTCAGCGCCGGGCGCGGCGTCCGCTGCGGCCTCGCGCGCGAGCTGCGTGCTCGCGAGCCACACCTGGCCGACGATCTCGGCGGTGCTCAGGTTGCGGTTGAAGCCCTGCTGCGCCGTCGAGCAGAACGAGCAATCGAGCGCGCAGCCGACCTGCGAGGAGATGCACAGCGTGCCGCGATCGGGCTCCGGGATGAACACCATCTCGAAGGCCTGGGTCGCATCCGCGCGCAGCAGCCACTTGACGGTGCCGTCGGCGGAGCGCTGCTGATGCAGCACAACAGGCGCGCGCACCTCGGCGAGCGCCCCGAGGCGGCCGCGGAAGTCCCTGGCGAGATCGGACATCTCGGCGAACTCGCCGACGCCGCGCTTGTAGATCCAGTTCATGAGCTGCCGTGCGCGGAACGGCCGGCTGCCGAGCTGCGCGACGAACGCCTCGAGCGCCGGACGCGGCAGCCCGAGCAGGTTGGTACGTTCTGGGGCCTCGGAGCTCATGGCGACACGCACTTCAGCTGCGCGAGTGCAGCTCCGTCGTGCTGAAGAAGTAGGCGATCTCACGCGCCGCAGTGTCGGCGGCATCCGAGCCGTGCACCACGTTCTGCTCGATGCTGGCAGCGAGATCGGCGCGGATGGTGCCCGCGGCCGCCTTCTTCGGATCGGTGGCGCCCATCAGATCGCGGTTACGGGCAATGGCGTTCTCGCCCTCGAGCACCTGCACGATCACCGGACCCGAGCTCATGTAGCGCACCAGGTCCTTGAAGAAGGGACGCTCGCGGTGCACGGCGTAGAAGCCCTCGGCCTCGCGCTGCGACAGGTGCAGCATGCGCGCCGCGATGATCGACAGCCCGGCCTTCTCGAAGCGGCGATAGACCTCGCCGATGAGATTGCCGCGTACGCCGTCGGGCTTGACGATGGACAGAGTGCGCTCGAGCGCCATTCGATAGGACCCTTTCGCTGAGAATGCAGCACCCGCGGGGGTCCGCGGGCAAGCGCGCAAGTTTACTCAGGAAGGGGCCCGGCGGCAATTTGGCGTGCGCCGGAAGTGCCCGTTTGGTAAGGGTTTTTAGACGGAGAAGCTCTCGCCGCAGCCGCACTCGCCCTTGACGTTGGGGTTGCGGAAGCGAAACGCCTCGTTCAGCCCCTGCTTGACGAAGTCGACGATCGTGCCATCGAGGAGCGTCAGGCTCGCCGAGTCCACGAATACCCGCACGCCGCGGTCTTCGAATACGGCATCGCCCGGCTCGGGCGCCTCAGCGTAGTTCACCACGTAGGCGAAGCCCGAGCAGCCGGTCTTGCGCACACCCAGGCGCAGCCCGATGCCGGTGCCGCGCGTGGCGAGGAAGCTCTTGACGCGATTGGCGGCGGATTCGGTCAGTGAGATGGCCATCGATCCTCTGCATTGTAGCGCTTACGGCCAGTGCAAGAGGCACGCGCGCAGCGCATCTTCGATCACCAGCAGCCGGCCAAGCTTCTCGACCGGGACCGAGCGCGCGAGCGCCCAGTCCCGTGGCGCCCCGGGGGCGAGCGCACCGCGGCTGCGGCCTGGCAGCTCCTGGCAAAGCCACCCGGCCACATCGAGAGTATGGGGGCACCCGAAGGCCTGGACACGTGCGTCTTTCACAATGTCGCCGTCGACGCGCAGCCGAAACCGTACCCAGGTCTCCTTCCCCGGGCCTCCGGCCTCTCCGGTGACCGTCCCGGGGCCATCGTCCGCGCCCGCTGGCGGACCTGAGGCCGGTGACAGCGCCCGCAGCCGCCCGACCTCGCGGGCCACGGCGGTGGCGGCCACCTCGATGTCCCGCTCGCAGGTGTTGCGCCCAAGGCTGAAGCGCAGCGAGCTTGCCGCGAGCAGCGCATCGCGCCCGAGGGCGCGCAGCACGTAAGACACTTCGGCGGTCGCGGAGTTGCACGCCGCCCCGGTCGAGACCGCGATCTCGGTGAGCGCGCTCACGAGGCTCTCCCCCTCGACTCCCTCGAAGGACACATTGAGGATGCCCGGGACGCGCGGCGCGTCTTCGCCATTCAGGTGCAGCCCGCCGAGCGGACGCAGCCGCGCCCACAACCGCTCGCGCAGCCGCATCAGGCGCGCGCTCTCATCGGCGAGCACCGCGGCCGCCAGCTCACAGGCGATGCCGAAGCCGACGATCTGATGGGTGGCGAGAGTCCCGGGCCGCAGTCCCTGCTCCTGTCCGCCGCCGAAGCTCACGGGCTCGAGCAGCGCACGCGCGCCGCGGCGCACGTAGAGCGCACCCGTCCCCTTCGGCCCATAGAGCTTGTGCGCGGTGAAGGAGAGGAAATCGACGGGCAAGAGAGCCGCATCGAGCGGCAGCTTGCCCACGGCCTGGGCGCAGTCGCTGTGAAAGGCAACGCCACGCTCACGGCACACGGCCCCGACGCGCGCGAGGTCCTCGAGCACCCCGGTTTCATTGTTGACGCCCATGAGCGAGACCAGCTGCGTGTCGGGGCGCAACGCCGCCGCCACGGCCGCGGGCCCGATCACGCCGCTGCGCCCGGGCGTAAGGTACGTGACCTGGAAGCCTTCCTTCTCGAGGCGCTTGCAGGGATCGAGCACCGCCTTGTGCTCGGTGCGCGCGGTCACGAGGTGGCGCCCGCGATCGGCGTTGGCGCGCGCCGCGCCGAGGATGGCGAGATTGTTCGACTCGGTGGCGCCGGAGGTGAAGACGATCTCATCCGGCGCCGCACCGATGAGCGCGGCAACCTGCGCGCGCGCGCGCTCGATGCGCGCCGCGGCGGCGCGTCCGAAGGCGTGGGCTGAGGAGGCGTTACCGAAGTCACCGTCCGGGGCCAGGCACTGCGTCATGGCGGCCGCGACCCGCGGATCGACCGGCGTGGTCGCCGCGTAGTCGAGGTACACCGGCGGCGCGGAGCTCATCGGCGCTCACCGGCATGACGCCGCCGGTTTTGCACCGCGGTGAGGATGCCGCGCAGGATGTTGGCCTCGTTATGGTCGAGCTCGGCACGCTGCAGCAGGCGACGGATGCGCAACATCAGATGGGTGCCGCTTTCGGTGCGATCGCGGAAATCGATCTCCTCCAGCACCTGCGCAAAATGCGCATACAGTGCCCCCATCTCCTCAACCGTGGCGAGCGGCGCCGCCACGGGCTCGGCGCTCAGCGGCGCTACACCGCGTGCCCGATACAGCTCGTAAGCGATGAGCTGCACCGCCATGGCGAGATTGAGGGAAGGATAGGCAGCGTCGGCGGGAATGCGCAGCAGCACGTGCGCGGTCTCGAGCTCCTCGTTGGTGAGCCCGGTACGCTCGGCGCCGAACAGCACCGCCGCGGGCGAGCGCTGCGCCTCGGCGAGGATGCGCGGCGCCGCCTCGCGCACGTCCGTGACGCGGAAGTACTGGTCGCGCTCGCGCGCGGTGGTCGCGGCGATGAAGCCGCAGCCCGCGAGCGCCTCGGCGAGGGTATCCACCACGCGCGCAGCCCCGAGCACGTCATCGGCTCCGGAAGCGCGCGCCGTCGCCTCGGCGTGCGGGAACTGCCGCGGACGTACCAGCACCAGCGCGCCGAGTCCCATGTTCTTCATGGCGCGCGCGGCGGCGCCGATGTTGCCAGGGTGCGAGGGCGCAACCAGCACGATGCGAATGTCGGGGGAGTTCATCTGTTAGGCTAGCCTATTGGGCAAAATCGCCGTTGGCGATTTTGCCGGACACGAGCTTCGTTGCCGCCGGCGAAGGGCGCGGCCTTCGCCGGCTGCGCAACAAAGAGGCGCCATTGACCGCAAGCCACCTCCACGTACGAGCTTAAAGACCGTGCAGCCGCTTCTCAACATCGCCGTGCGGGCCGCGCGCCGTGCCGGCGAGGTGATCATCCGGAGCCTGAATCGCCTCGAGTCGCTCACCATCACGTCCAAGGGGCGCAACGACTTCGTGACCGAGGTCGACCACGCCGCCGAGCGCGAGATCATCGCCACCATCCGCCGCAACTACCCGCAGCACGCGTTCCTTGCCGAGGAGAGCGGGCGCAGCGGCGAGCACGAGACGCTCTGGATCATCGACCCACTCGATGGGACGACGAATTTCCTGCACGGCTTTCCGGTGTTCTGCGTGTCCATCGCCTGCCAGATCAAGGGACGCCTCGAGCACGCGGTGGTCTACGACCCGATGCGCGGGGAGCTCTTCACCGCCAGCCGCGGCGCCGGCGCCCATCTCGACAACCACCGCATGCGCGTCAGCAAGACGCGCTCCCTCGAGGGCGCGCTCATCGCCACCGGGTTTCCCTACCGCGCCAACCTGCGCTACCTCGACGCTTACCTCGGCATGCTGCGCGCGGTCACCGAGCAGGTGGCGGGCGTGCGCCGCGCGGGCGCCGCGGCGCTCGATCTCGCTTATGTCGCGGCGGGCCGCGTGGATGCGTTCTGGGAGCTGGGCCTGAGCGCCTGGGACACGGCCGCCGGAACGCTCCTGATCCAGGAGGCAGGCGGGCGCATCGGCACCCTCACGGGCGGCGAGTACGCCCAGGGGGGCAATATCCTCGCCGGCAATCCGAAGGTCTACGCGGCTCTCATCGAGACGCTCGCGCCGCACGTGCCCGAGGATCTGCGCGGCACCTGAGCGGACGCGGCAACGTCGTTCGACGCAGGACTACGCGCTCGCTTTCCCCAGGTTGCTTGTGTAGAGTCCAGCGAAAAATCGGGGGTGCCAATGGCGTCACAACTTCTGGCGACCAAGTCGATCGCCGAGCTGCAGGAGCAGGAGTCGAAGGGCAATCAGCTGCGGCGCGCGCTCGGCTGGGGGCATCTGACGCTCCTCGGCATCGGCGGCATCATCGGCACCGGCATCTTCGTGCTCACCGGCACCGCGGCGGCCAACCACGCCGGACCGGCGCTCCCCCTGTCGTTCATCATCGCGGGACTCGGCTGCACGTTCGCGGGACTGTGCTACGCGGAGTTCGCCGCCATGCTCCCGGTGTCCGGCAGCGCCTACTCCTACTCCTACGCGACGCTCGGCGAGGGTATTGCCTGGTTCATCGGCTGGAACCTGGTGCTCGAATACCTGTTCGCGGTCGCGACCGTCTCGGTCGGCTGGTCCGGCTACGCGATCAGCCTGCTCGAGATGTTCAACGTCCACCTGCCCCCGGCACTCACCAACGCGCCGTTCGGCACACCCATGGGCAAGGAGACCTTCGACATCGTCCCGACGGGAGCCATCATCAACGTGCCGGCGATCCTGATCGTCGCCGCGATCGCCACCATCTGCTACATCGGCATCAAGCAGTCCGCCTGGTTCAACTCCGTGATCGTCGCCATCAAGGTGACGGTGATCCTGCTGTTCATCCTCGTCGGCGTGAGCTACATCGAGCCGGCCAACTGGCATCCCTTCGTTCCCCCGAACGGCGGGCAGTTCGGCTTGTTCGGCTGGAGCGGTGTGATGGCCGCCTCGGGCGTCATCTTCTTCGCCTACATCGGCTTCGATGCGATCTCGACCGCGGCGCAGGAGACCAGGAACCCGCAGCGCGACATGCCGATCGGCATCCTCGCGAGTCTGGTGATCTGCACCGTCCTGTACGTCATCGTCTCCGCGGTCCTCACCGGGATGGTGAGCTACAAGGATCTGGATGTTGCCGCTCCCGTCGCGCTCGCGCTCGACCGCCACCACGCCCCCTGGGCCGTCGGCTTTGCGGTAAAGGTGGGTGCAGTCTGCGGCATGACTTCGGTGATGCTGGTGATGACGATCGCTCAGGCGCGCATCTTTTTCGCGATGGCGCGCGACGGGCTGCTGCCGCCGGTCTTTGGGCGGGTGCACCCGCGCTTCAAGACGCCTTCGGTGGGCACCGCGGTTACCGGCGTGTGCGCCGCGCTCATCGGCGGACTCTTCCCGGTGAAGATCCTCGGCGAGATGGTGGCGATCGGCACGCTGGCCGCGTTCGTCACGGTTTGCATCGGCGTGCTGGTGCTGCGCCGGACCCGCCCCGATCTGCCGCGCCCATTCCGCGCTCCCTGGCCCTGGTTCACCTGCATCGCGGGAGCCGTGGTCTGCGGCGCCATGATGGTGTCGCTTGGAACGGCGACCTGGATGCGGCTCGTAATCTGGACCGGCGTGGGTGTAGTGATCTACGCCTTCTACGGCTCACCGGCACAGCGCGGTGCGCAAGGCCAACGCGGCGGCCGCCGCGCCCGCCCCGTCGCGCTGAGCCTGCCCGCACCGGCTGGCGCGCGCCAGGAGCGCCTCAGCGCCGGCGCACGCGCAGGTTGATGAGCTCGACTGCCGCCGCGAAAGCCATCGCGAAGTAGAGGTAGCCCTTCGGGATCTCGAAGTGCAGACCTTCGGCGACGAGCGCCACGCCGATCAGGATCAGGAACGCGAGCGCCAGCATCTTGATGGTCGGATGGCGCTCGATGAAGGCGCCGATTGGCCGCGACACCCACATCATCACGAGGATCGCCACGACGATCGCCGCCGCCATGACGGCGAAGTCGCGCGCCAGTCCCACCGCGGTAAACACCGAGTCGAGCGAGAACACCAGATCGATCAGCCCGATCTGCACGATCGTCACCAGCACCCGGGCGTGCGCCCGGGGCGCGGCGCCTGCGGCCGCGGCGCCCTCGAGGGAGTGATGGATCTCGAGCACGCTCTTGGCCGTCAGGAACAGCCCGCCGATGAGCAGCACCAGATCGCGCGCCGAGAATGACTGGCCGGCGACCTCGACCCACGGCCGCGTGAGGTGCGTGAGGGACACGATCGCGTAGAGCAGCGCGATGCGCGTCAGCATCGCGAGCGCGAGGCCGCCGAGACGCGCCGCGCGCTGCCGCGCCGGGGGCAGCCGCGCCACCAGGATCGCAAGAAAGATCAGGTTGTCGACGCCGAGGACGATCTCGAGCGCCGCGAGCGCGAGGAACGCCAGCCAGGCGTGGCTGTCGATCAGCGTGAGCGGTGCTCCGCCGCTACGGCAGGTGGTCGAGCGCGGCCTTCTTCACCGACGGGAACACGTGCTCGGCGGTCAGGCCGAAGTCGAGCGCAATGGCGCTCGAGATGTAGATCGAGGAATAGGTACCGGCCACGATGCCGATCAGGAGCGCCGCCGCGAAGCCCTTGAGGGCGGGTCCGCCGAGGAACAGCAGCGCCACCACCACGATCGAGGTCACCACCTTGGTCATGATGGTGCGCGACAGCGTCTGGTTGATCGACTGGTCGAGCACCTGGTCGGGCGGCGAGCGGCGGTTGCCCTCGAAGCGCTCGCGAATCCGGTCGAACACCACCACCGTGTCGTTCAGCGAGTAGCCGATGACCGCGAGAATCGCCGCCACTACGCTCAGATCGAACGACATCTGGGTAATTGAGAAGAAGCCCAGCACCAGGATCGGGTCGTGCAGCACGGCGAAAATCGCGCCCGCCGACAGCCGCCAGGTGTGAAAGCGCACCGCCAGGTAGATGAAGATGCCGAGCAGAGTGAAGAACAGCGACCAGGCCGCGCTCGTCTTGAGCTCCTGGCCCACCTGCGGCCCCACCACGTCGAGCTGCACGACCTGCGCTCCCGGGTCGACCCCGTGGAGCGCCGCCTCGAGCCGCGTGCGCACCGCGTTCGAGTCGAGCTTCGGATCGGGCGGCAGGCGGATGGCGATATCGCGCGATGTGCCGAACACCTGCACGGAAGGATCGCGGAAACCAGCGCTGAGCAGCTGCGCGCGCACCTGGTCGACATTGGCGGCCTGGGTGAACGTCGCGGTGGCGCTCACGCCGCCGGTGAAGTCGATGGCGAGGTTGACGCCGCGCACGAAGAACGAGCCGAGCGACACGACCATGAGCACCGCCGAGAGCGTGTACCACACCTTGCGCGTGGCCATGAACGGGTAGCTGGTCTGATGACTGAAGAATTCCACGGTGCGTTCCTAGCCGATGGCGAGGCGTGCGAGCTTGCGCCGGCCGCCGTACATGAGCGTGAGCAGCGCGCGGCTGCCCATGAGCGAGGTGAACATCGAGGTGGCGATGCCGAGCGTGAGCACGACGGCGAAGCCGCGGATCGCACCGGTGCCGAGCACCCACAGCACGACGCCGGCGATCAGCGTCGTGACGTTGGAGTCGGCGATCGCCGAGAAAGCCTTCTCGAAGCCGGAGCGGATCGCCGCCTGCGGCGACACGCCCTTGCGGATCTCCTCGCGAATGCGCTCGTAGATCAGCACGTTGGCATCCACCGCCATGCCGACGGTGAGCAGGATGCCGGCGATGCCCGGAAGCGACAGCACCTGGTGCATCATCGACAGCAGCGCCGTCAGCAGCACCACGTTCGCGAGCAGCACCAGGTCGGCCACGAGGCCGAACACCTGGTAATAGAGCGCCATGAAGAGGAACACGCCGCCCATGCCGATGATGAGCGCATCGCGCCCCTGCTTGATGTTCTTCTCGCCCAGGCTCGGGCCGACCACGCGTTCCTCGACCGGGTAGATCGCGGTGGCGAGGGAGCCGGAGCGCAACAGCAGCGACAGGTCGCGCGCCTCGCCGGCCTGCAGTCCGGTGATCACGAAGCTGTTGCTGAAGACGCCCTTGATGGTGGCGTCGTTGATGACTTCCTCGTCCGTGACCTCGCGCGTCACCTTCTTGCCGTCGACCTCGACGGTCTCAGGGCGCTTCTCGATCAGCACCACCGCCATGCGTTTGTTCACGTTGGCGCGCGTGGTGCGCAGCATATTCTCGCCGGCGCGGGCATCGAGCCGCACGTTGACCCCGATACCGTCCTGGGACTGGCCGACGGTCGCGTTGGTGAGCTGATCGCCGGTGACGATGATCTCGCGCTTCAGCAGGATCGGGCGGCCGACGCGCGTATGGGTATAGAGCTTGGAGCCGAGCGGCGCGCGCCCGAGCGCCACCGCCTCCGCGGCGCTGTTCTGCATGTCCTCGAGACGAAACTCGAGCGTCGCGACGCGGCCGAGGAGGTCCTTCACTTCGGCGGAGTTCTGCACGCCCGGCAGCTGCACGTTGATGCGATCGATCCCCTGGCGCTGCACGATGGGCTCGGACACGCCGAGCTCGTTGACGCGGTTGCGCAGCGTCACGATGTTCTGCTGGATGGCGTAGTCCTGGCGCTCGCGGATCTGCTGGCTGGTCATGGTCGCCGCCAGCATCGGACCCGCGGCACCGGTCGCGCCGGTCACGGCCAGTCCCTGCAGCGGCTGAGTGAGCGCGCTGCGGGCCGCGCCCGCATCGGCTCCGGGGGCGAGCTGTATTCGCAGCGTCGCCGCCGCGCCGTCGACCGTCACGTCCCTGAAGGCGATGTTGGCGGTGGTGAGCGCGCGGCGCGCGTCGGCCGCGTAGCCCTCGAGCGCCTGGGCGACCGCGGAGTTCACGTCCACCTGGTAGAGCAGGTACAGGCCGCCACGCAGGTCGAGTCCGAGCGGCATGGGCTTCAGTCCCAGCGCGCGCAGGAACTCGGGCGTGCGCGGCGCGAACGATACCGCCGTGATGTAGCTGCCCTTGAGGTCATCGTTGCCGTTCACCGCATCGCGCGCCGCCAGCTGATCGGGCACGCTGGCGAAGCGCACCATGAGGTGACCCTGGTCGAGGTAGCTCGTCGCGAAATGCACGCCGTGGTCCCTGAGGAACGACTCGACCACCTGCTCGTTGTCGGGGGTCAGGGCGGCGTGGTCCTTGCGCGCCACCTGCAGCGCCGGGTCCTCACCGAAGACGTTCGGCAGCGCGAACAGCAGCGCGAGCAGCAGCACCGCCGCGACCAGGATGTACTTCCAGCGGGCGTACTCGAGCATGGTCTCAGGCGCTCTTCAGCGTGCCCTTGGGCATGAGCTGCGCGATCTGGTGGCGCTGCACCTTGATGCGCACGTCGTCGGCGACTTCGAGGGTGATGAAGGTGTCGCCGGCCTCGGTGACGCGCCCGAGAATGCCGCCGTTGGTGACGACCTCGTCCCCGGTGGCGAGCTTGGACACCAGCGCCTGGTGCTCCTTGGCCTTCTTCTGTTGCGGCCGGATCAGCAGGAAATAGAACACGCCGACGAACAACACCATCATCAGCAGCGGCGCGCCCTGGCTCATGGGGCCGGGGGCGGACTGCGCCCAGGCGTCGGATATCAGGTTCATGTGCAAATCCCGGAAGCGAAAAAGGGCGGCATTATGCCACAGGGCTCGCGTCCGGCCGCCGGGCGGCGAGAAATCCCCGTGCCCAGCCGTCCAGCTCCCCGGCGGCCAGTGCGGCGCGCAGGGAGCGCATCAGATCCAGGTAGAAATGCAGGTTATGGATGGTATTGAGCCGGGCGCCGAGGATCTCGTTGCAGCGGTCGAGGTGGCGCAGGTACGCGCGGGTGTAGTTGCGGCAGGTGTAGCAGGCGCAGGTGGCGTCCACCGGGGAGAGGTCGTCCTGGTGGACGCTGTTACGGATGTTGATGACGCCGCTCGCGGTGAACAGGTGCCCGTTGCGCGCGTGGCGTGTCGGGATGACGCAATCGAAGAGATCGACGCCGCGCAGCACCGCGGCGACGATGTCCTCGGGGCGGCCGACGCCCATCAGGTAGCGCGGCCGGTCGGCGGGCATGTGCGGCACCAGGCCCTCGAGCACGGCGAGCCGCTCCTGCTCCGATTCCCCGACCGCGAGTCCCCCGACCGCGAGTCCCGGCCAGTCGAGGCGCAGCAGGCTCTCGAGGGAGGCGAGCCGCAAGGGCACGTGCATGCCGCCCTGCACGATCCCGAACAGCCCGCCGGGCGGATCGGTGCGGTGGTAATGCGCGTAGCTGCGTGCCGCCCAGCGCATCGAGCGCTCCATCGATTCGCGCACCTCGCGTTCCGTGGCCGGGTGCGGCGTGCAGTCATCGAGCGCCATGGCGATGTCGGAGCGCAGCGCACGCTGCATGTCCATCGAGTCCTCGGGCGTGAGGCGCACCTCGCGGCCGTCGATCGGCGAGCGGAAACGCACCCCCTCCTCGGAGATGCGCCGCAGGCTCTCGAGACTGAAGACCTGGAAGCCGCCCGAATCGGTGAGCAACGGCCGCTCCCAGTGCATGAAGCGGTGCAGGCCGCCGTGCGCGCCGATCACCGCCGGTCCGGGACGCAGCATGAGGTGAAAGGTGTTGCCGAGCACGATCTGGGCACCGAGACCCGCGAGCTCCTCCGGGGTCATCGCCTTGACCGTGCCGTAAGTGCCTACGGGCATGAAGGCCGGCGTGTCGATCGCCCCGTGGCCCGTCACCAGAGTGCCGAGGCGCGCCGCACCCGCCTGCGCCGTCACCGCGAAGGTCGGCCTCATGCGGCGGCGCGCGTGACGAGCATCGCGTCCCCGTAGCTGAAGAAGCGGTAGCGCGCGGCGATCGCGTGGGCGTAGGCGGCGAGCACGGCCCCGGTGCCGGCGAACGCGCATACCAACATGAGCAGCGTCGACTCCGGCAGATGGAAGTTAGTGAGCAGCCGGTCGATGATACGGAAGCGGAACCCGGGCGTGATGAACAGCCGTGTCTCCCCGCTCCACGGCGCCGGCACGCCGTCGGGTGCGGCGAGTGCGCTCGACTCGAGCGCGCGCATCACCGTGGTGCCGACCGCCACTACGCGGCCGCCGCGCGCGCGCGTCCTCGCCACCGCTTCGCAGGTTGCGCCGCTCACCGCCACCCGCTCGGCGTGCATGGTGTGCGCGGCGAGATCCTCGACCCGCACCGGCTGAAACGTCCCCGCGCCGACGTGCAGCGTGATGCAGGCGCGCTCGATGCCGCGGGCTTCGAGTGCCGCAAGGAGCGGCGCGTCGAAATGCAGGCTGGCGGTCGGCGCGGCGACCGCGCCGCGCTCGCGCGCGAGCAGACTCTGGTAGCGCTCGCGATCGTCCGGCCGCGGCGCGCGATCGATGTAGGGGGGCAGCGGAACCTCGCCCCAGCGTTCGAAGAAATCGAGCGCATCGCCGGGTAGCGCGATGCGCCACAGGTCGCCCTCGCGCTCGAGCACGCGCACCTCGCCGCCGGCGGTGGCGATGCCAAGTCCCGCGCGCACCGGCTTGCTGGCGGACACCTGCGCCAGCGCCTGCGACCCCGCGAGCGCGCGCTCGAGAAAGATCTCGACCGCCCCGCCGGTGGGCTTGGCTCCCATGAGCCGCGCCGCCACGACGCGGGTGTCGTTGAAGACCAGCAGGTCGCCCGGGGCAAGGAACGCCGGGAGCTCGGCGACCGTCGCGTCGCGCAGCGACCCCGCACCTTCGAGGACCAGCAGGCGGCTCGCCGAGCGCTCAGGGAGCGGTGTCTGGGCGATCAGCTCGGGGGGCAGGTCGTAGCGGAAATCCTGGCGGCGCACGCGTGCATGTTACACGCGCGCCGCCAGCGCTTTAGGTGTCGGGGGTCGGGGCCGGCGGCGGCGCAGGTACCGGCGGCAACGGCGGGCTGGGTGGCGCGCCGCGCACGCGGGCCTGCGCGTGCCGGTGCTCGGGTCTCTCGGGCAGAGTGGTCTCGAGATCGAGCGCCTTGTGCAGCCGCAGGACGCGCAGCGTCAGCTTCTCGCCCGGTTGATAGGTGGCGAGAATGCGCGTGGCGTGCGATCCGCTCGCCGGCTCGCGCCCGTCGATGGCGAGGATCACGTCGCCGTCCTCGAGCTTCAGGCCGCCCGCGGACGGCGCGCGTACCACCAGCACGCCCTTCTCGCTGCCGAAGTAGCGGCCGAGCTGCGGGGTGAGCGTCGCCAGCTCCAGGTCCATGACCGGACCATGGATGAGCATGGTTTCATGGTGGCCAGCGAGCAACTCCGGGCCTTCGAGTCTCGGGAAATCCGCGAGGAACAATCCCGGGCCGGGGCGTGCCACCACCGTGAACTCGCGCGGCGTGCCCTCGCGCAGCACGCGCACGCTCACCTTGCCCTCGGGCTTCACCGGGCGCATGAGTCTCATGACCGTCCGCGCGGGGTTCTCGCCCTTCACTTCCGTGCCGTTCACCGCCACGATCACATCCCCGGCGCGGATGCCGGCTTCCGCGGCGGGACCGCCCGGGCTCACCTCGCGCACGCGTGCGCCAGGGCCGCCCGGGGCCGGGTCGAGCTGCACGCCGATGATCGCCCGGCCCTGCTCGCCGTCCATCTCCATCCTGAAGCTCTCGATCACCGGCCGGCTGAGCTGCGCGGTGAGCTCCGCCACCTCGTGCGCGGCCGCATCGAGCTGCCGGCGCGCGGTCTCGAGCTGCGCCTCGAGTTTGGCGTCATCGGCGGCGCTCCAGGCTTGGGTCTTGGCGTCCTCGGCCGCCGCCCTGGCGGCATCGGCGGCCGCCCGGCCCCCGTCGGCGCTCGGCGCGGGTGGTGGATCGGCGAGCGCGATGGTGGGCCGGCAGCTCACCGCCGCGGCGCACGCCAGCAGCGCCGCCGCACTCCAGGCGAAGATCTTGGGGCATCGGCTCATGACGGGCTCCTTAGGTTTATCAGCGTGAGGCATCGGCGAGGGTCTCGGCGTAGCGCACCTGCACGAGCGAGCTGACGAGTTGGCTGCGCTCCTTCTGCAGCGCCGCGAGGCGCGCCGGCGCCGCAGGTCCGGCGCGCTCGCTGCTCATGAGGTCATCGACCTCGGCGAGATGGTCTTCGAGCGACTCCACCGCGGCGCGCGTCCCGACGCGCACCACGCCGGGCTCGCGCGGCAGGCTCTCGAGCCACTGCTGGGCATCGGCCTCGTCACCGCCGAAATCCGCGGCCACGGCGGGCCGCAGCGCAGCCGCGCGGTCGGCGGCGAGGGGCACGGCAGGCGGTGTCGGCACGTGCGCGCCGCCGCCGAAGCGGATGGCCGCGGCGCCGATCGCCAGCACGACGACGATCGCGGCGGCCAGGATGCGCGCGCGGCGCGCGCGCGCCGCGGCGATGGGCGCCTCCCGGGTGCGGCGCTCGAACTCGCCGAAGTCGTAGGGCCGCGCGCCGTCCTCGGGAAGCGCGCGCAGCAGCCGCGCCAGTCCGTGCTCTAGCTCAGTGTGCATGTGGGTCGGTTTCCCTGCGGCTCGAACCAGGCGCGCAGCTTCAGGTGCGCGCGCGCGAGCTGCGACTTGGAGAAGCTGACGGAGCGACCGAAGGCGTGGGCGATCTCGGCGTGCGAGTAGCCCTCTACCTCGTACATCCACACGACCGCGCGCGCGGTCGGCGCGAGCGTCGCCAGCGCGCGCTCCACGTCGATCGTTTCCGGTGGGAGCGCCCGTGTGGCGGAGTCCGCCTCCCCGGTTGCCCCCAATGCACCGCTCCCCTCCATGTAGAGCCGCGCGCGGCGCCACGGGGATCGCAGGTGCATCAGGCAGCGCGAGATCGCGATCTGCCGCAGCCAGGCGCCGAGCGGCGCCTCCTCACGGAAGTCGGCGAGATGCTCGAAGAAGCTCATCATGGTGTCCTGGAAGACATCCTCCGCGGTGCTGCGATTGCCGATGATCCGGCGGATGAGCGCGAAGGTTGGCGGCGCCACGGCGGCATAGATCGACTGCCGCGCGCCCTCCTCCCCCGCACATGCCCGCTCCCGCACCGCCTGCGGCACGGTGATTTCCTGAAGCCTGGTCACGGGAGTCTTAGATGCGCGAGGGGCGCAAAAGGTCGCAGTCCCCCGGCAAATACCCGATACTGGATGCCGGTGCCCGAGTGGCGGAATTGGTAGACGCAGCGGACTCAGACGTCGATGACTTGAGCCCTTGGGGAGAAATCCCCGAGGTGAAGCCCGTCAAACTCGGTGAAGGCCCTGCGGCGCCACACGCGGCGCGAGCTGATGCCGAGCCAAGCCCCGCGCCGCACGCCGGGGAAGGTGTAGAGAGCAGACGGCGGGCACCTACAGCCTGAGAAGGCCACGGTGAAGGCGTGCTCCAGACCACGAACCCGGCTTTGGTTGCGGGGCGGCGAAAGCCGAAGTGGCATGAAAATCCGCCGCCCTTAAAAGCGTGTCGGTTCGACTCCGACCTCGGGCACCATCACTCCCGTTCTGTCGTGCGGCCGTCGCCACGCGCCGACGGTTTGCCACTTTCCCCCCGCGCCTGCCAACGTACAGTCCCGGTGCCTGGCAGGGAGTGGCTATGCATAGCCTGCGGACATGGTTGCTGGTGCCCCTCATCGCGGCGTGCGCTGCCTGCTCTCACGGCGGCGGCAGCGCCAACACCACGCCCACGCCTCCGCCCCCGCCGCCACCTCCATCGGGCTCGCATACCGATGTCACGACGTACAAGAACGACGTCGCCCGCACCGGGCAGAACCTCACCGAGACGACCCTCACGCTCGCCAACGTCAACTCCACGAGCTTCGGCTTGCTGCGCACGCTCGCCACCGACGCCAAGGTCGACGCCCAGCCGTTGTACCTCTCGGCGCTCACGCTCGGCGGCGCGGCGCACAACGTGGCCTTCGTCGCCACCGAGAACGACACCGTGTACGCCTTCGACACCGGCTCGGGCGCGGCGCTGTGGCAGAAATCGCTGCTCGCGAGCGGCGAGATGCCGAGCGATGACCGCGGCTGCGGCCAGGTGACGCCGACCATCGGCATCACCGCGACTCCGGTGATCGATCGCAGCGCGGGCGCCAACGGCATCATCTACGTGGTCGCCATGTCGCTCGATGCGTCGCAGAACTACCATCAGCGGCTGCACGCACTCGACGTCACCACGGGCGCCGAGCTCCTCGGCGGCCCGATCGACGTCGCCGCTCTCTATCCGGCCGCCGGCGGCGGCTCCAATACCTTCGATCCGTCTGCCTACGAGGAGCGCGCGGCGCTGCTGCTCGAGAACGGCACGCTCTACACCGCCTGGACTTCCCACTGCGACGCCTCCCCCTACACCGGGTGGGTGATCGCCTACAACGCGAGCACCCTCGCGCAGGTCGCGGTGCTCAACATCGCAGCCAACAGCGCAGGCGGGGGACCGGCGATCTGGATGGCCGGCGGCGGCCCGGCGGCGGACTCCTCCGGCAATGTCTATCTGCTCACCGCCAACGGCGTGTTCGACACGACCCTCGACGGCAACGGCTTTCCGGCTCAGGGTGACTACGGGAATTCCTTTCTCAAGCTGACACTGAGCGGCGCCTCGCTGAGCGTGGCCGACTACTTCACCATGTACAACGAGGTCGACGAATCCAACGGCGATACCGATCTCGGCTCGGGCGGCACACTGCTGCTGCCCGACGTGAGCGACGCGGGCGGCACCACCCGCCACCTGATGGTGGGCGCCGGCAAGGACGGCAACCTCTACGTCGTCAACCGCGACTCCATGGGCAGGTTCAATCCCAACAACAACGATGCGATCTGGCAGGAGCTGCCCGGCGTGCTCGGCGGCGGCATCTGGTCGACGCCGGCGTACTTCAACGGCGCCGTCTACTACGGCCCGCAGGGCGGCGCGCTGCTCGCCTTCACCCTGAGCAACGCCATGCTGAGCGTCGCCCCCACCTCGCACAGCGCCGCGAGCTTCGCTTACCCGGGAACGGCCGCGGCGGTGTCCGCCAGCGGCACGGCCAACGGCATCGTCTGGGCCCACGAGAACGCCGGCTCGGGTGCCGCGGTGCTGCACGCCTACGATGCCGCCGATCTCGCCCACGAGCTCTACAACAGCACCCAGGCCGCCAATGGCCGCGACTCCTTCGGCACGGCCAACAAGTTCATCACGCCGACGATCGCCGACGGCAAGGTGCTCGTCGGCACGGCGAGCGGCGTCGGGGTGTTTGGACTGCTCTGAGCGCAGTCGACAAGACGCGGGGCACGCCCTTATCCTCGCTGCCCCCATGAATTACTGCAGCCACTGTGGTGCCCCGGTCGAGCTGCGCGTGCCGCCCGGCGACCATCTGCCGCGCCACGTGTGCAACGCGTGCGGCACGATCCACTACGACAACCCACGCCTGGTGGTCGGCTGCGTGCCCGAGCACGCGGGCAGGATCCTCCTGTGCCGGCGCGCGATCGAGCCGCGGCTCGGCTACTGGACGGTCCCGGCGGGCTTCATGGAGAACGGCGAGACGCTGCAGCAGGCGGCGGCCCGCGAGTCACACGAGGAGGCCCTCGCACGCGTCGACATCGGCTCGCTCCTCGCGGTGGTGCACGTGCTGCACGCCCGGCAGGTTCACGTGTTTTTCCGCGCGGTGCTGCGCCATCCTGAGTACGGCGCGGGGCCCGAGAGCCTCGAGGTGGCGCTGGTCGCGCCCGGGGAAATTCCCTGGGCCGAGCTCGCATTCCCCAGCACCGACTTCGCGCTCAAACGCTACCTCGAGGACCGCAGCAGCGGCCGCGAGCCGCACCATTTCACGACCATCGATCGCCGCTTGAGCCGCAGCTGATGGCGCCGCCGCTCTCACCCCGGGAACGCGAGCGTGGCAGAATACGCGGCCGCACCGCTTCCAAGGAAAGCGCATGACCTTCGTCGTCACCGAGAACTGCATCAAGTGCAAGTACATGGACTGCGTCGAGGTCTGCCCGGTCGACTGTTTCCACGAAGGCCCGAACTTCCTCGCCATCGATCCGGAAGAGTGCATCGACTGCACGCTGTGCGAGCCCGAGTGCCCGGTGGAGGCGATCTTCTCCGAGGAGGAGTTACCGAAGGGTCAGGAGCAGTTCAAACAGCTGAACGCCGAGCTCGCCAAAGGCTGGCCGGTGATCACCGAGAAGAAAGCGGCGCCGGCGGATGCCAAGGAATGGGAAGGCAGGCCCGACAAGCTCAAGCTGCTGGAAAGATAGGCTCACAGGGCAAAGGGCGTGAGCGTTGCCCGCTGAGCAGCAGGCCGGTTTACACCTCTAACGCTTCTGCTCTTCCTGCAGGTGCTTGAGCAGCACGTCGGGTGGCACGTAGCCCGGCAGCATCTCACCGTCGGCCAGCACGATCGCCGGCGTCCCCTGGATGTTGAATTTCTGTCCCAGCGCCCAGAAGCGCGCCAGCGGCGTCTCGGTGCAGGCCTTGGCTTTAAGATCCTGGCCGAGCTTCGCCTTGGTGAGCGATTCGTTGCGGTTGGAGGAGCACCAGACCTGCTCGGCCTTGGTCCAGGAGGGCGTGTTCGGGCCGTTGCGCGGGTACAGCAGGTAGCGCACGCGGATACCCAGGCGGTTGTACTCGCCGATCTGCGCGTGGAGCTTGCGGCAGTAGGGACAGTCGACGTCGGTGAACACGCTCACCGTGTACTTCGGTTCCTTGGGCGCGAAGATCAGCATATCGCTCTCGGGAACGGCGGCCAGCTCGCGCTCGCGCTGCTCGCGGCGGTGCTGCTCGGTGAGATTCACGTTCGAGCCGAGCTCGACCAGGTCGCCGCTGATGGCGTAGCGGCCGTCGGCGCTGACGTAGGCGATGTCGCCGTCGCGCGTGAACTCGAAGATCCCCGGCACCGGCGTGGCGCGCAGCTCCTCGACGCGTGCGCCGCCCGGGATCTTCTTCGCGAGCTCCTCGCGCGGATCGGCGGCTTTGCCGGGTGGCTGCTGCGCGGACGCGACGCCGAAGGGTGCGGCGATCATCACGAGCAGCAGCAACAGCTTCTTCGCAGGCATCGGAGTTCCGTGGTCGGGTCGGGCTGAATGCTTGGACCGGCGCGGCCGGGCGGGGTTCGGACCTTGGCTACGCGCCCCACGCTAACGCGCTGTCGCAGTGTAGCACGCGGCCTCGAGCCGCCTGGCGAGGGACTGCTTCAGCCGCGCGGGTGGTGCGTCGAGTGCAGCTCTTTCATGCGCTCGCGTGCCACGTGCGTGTAGATCTGGGTCGTGGACAGATCGCTGTGCCCGAGCAGCAGCTGCACCACGCGCAGATCCGCGCCGTGATTCAGCAGGTGCGTCGCGAAGGCATGACGCAGCGTATGGGGCGAGAGGTCTTTGCTGATGCCGGCCTTGCGGGCGTAGCGCTTGATGATGTGCCAGAAGGCCTGGCGCGTCATGCGGTCGCCGCGGCGCGTCGGGAACAGATAATCGGTCTGGCGCTCGAGCAGAATCTCCCCGCGCGGGCCGCGTGCGAATTCCTTCAGCGCCCGCATCGCTTCCTCGCCGAGCGGGATGAGCCGCTCGCGGTCGCCCTTGCCGAGGATGCGGATGACGCCCTGGTTGAGGTTGATCTGTCCCTGGCGCAGGTTCACCAGCTCCGACACCCGCAGGCCCGTTGCGTACAGGACCTCGAGCATGGTGCGGTCGCGGTTACCGAGCGGGTCGCTCACCAGCGGGGCGCTGAGGAGCGATTCGACCTCCTCCTCGGTGAGCGAGCGCGGCAGCGAGCGCCCGATCTTGGGCATGGCGATCTGCGCGGTGGGATCCTCTTTGATCGCACCCTCGCGCATGTAGTAGCGGAAAAAGCGACGGTAGCTCGACAGCTGCCGCGCCGTGGAGCGCGGCCGCGCCCCACCGCGGACCCTTGAGGCGATGAATTCCTGCAGGTCGACACGCGAGGTGCGCATGATGGGGAGGCTGCGCTCGGCGAGCCAGCGCGCCAGCGCGGTAAGATCGGCACGGTAGGCGGCGAGCGTGTTCGGCGACAGACCGCGCTCCATCCAGACGGCATCCAGGAAGCGGGAGACCGCCGGGTCCGAGGAGTCGGCGTTGGTGGTCATGGAGAGTGCCGCAGCCTGGTTTGACAAGAGGTGTCTCGCTGGCACTCGGGGCGGCGCGTGCGCCGTGTGTCGTCCCCGAGTTCCGGGTAATGTGGTGACCGCAGTATGGTGAGCGTCGCGGATGCACCGACGTGATGACCTTCACATCTGCATTCCGGCATTAACATAAAGAGAACCAGTTCACACCGATTTGGCGCAACGTCTCACTGCCATGACTCCACAGCCCCAGCGGCGGCCGTTCCCGCCGCGCATGCTGCTGCTCGCTCCGCTGCGGCTCGTGTACACGCTGTGGGCGGTGCTCGTGTTCCTCGCCGTGGGGCTGGTGGTGCTGGTCGCGATGCTGGTGCTCCCCGGCATCGAGCGCCGCCGCGCGGCGGGCCACTACGCGGCGCGGGCGCTGCTCGCGCTGATCGGTCTGCCGCTCACGGTGAAGCACGCCGAGCGGCTACCGGAGGGCCAATGCGTGGTCGTGTGCAACCACGCGAGCTATCTCGACGGTCCGGTGGTGAGCGCAGCGCTCCCGCCACGCTTCGCCTTCGTGATCAAGCGGGAGATGTCCGCCGTACCGCTCGCCGGCATGGCGCTGCGCCTCCTCGGGTCCGAGTTCGTCGAGCGCCACAACCGCACCCGCAGCTCCGCCGACGCGCGCCGACTGCTGCACAAGGCCGCGCGCGGGGTTTCGCTGGTGTTCTTTCCGGAAGGCACCTTCGATCCCAGACCCGGCGTGCACAAGTTCCACACCGGCGCATTCGCGAGCGCGGTACGTGCCGGCTGTCCGGTCGTACCCGCGGTGCTGCGTGGCACGCGCCGCGTGCTCTGGCCGGGAAGCGCGCTGGCGCGCCCCGGCCGGGTCGAGCTCGAGGTCCTCGCCCCGCTCACCCCCGCACCCGGCGCCGGGAGCGAGGCGGTGGCGGCGCTGCGCGATGCGGCGCGCGCGGCGATCCTGGCCGCGCTCGGGGAGCCCGACCTCACATGTTGCGACGATACTGCCCGCCCACCTGATACAGCGCCCGCGAGATCTGCCCGAGCGAGCAGACCTTGACGCTCTCCATGAGCTCGGCGAACACGTTGTCGCCGCGCGCGGCGACCTGCTGCAGGGCGGCGAGCGCGGCGGGTGAGCGCGCGGCGTTGCGCGCCTGGAAGGCCCGCACCGCCGCCACCTGATCCTGCTTCTCTTCCTCGCTCGAGCGGATGAGCGCGGTGCCCTGGTGCTCGGCGGTGGCGTCGGCGCCGGAGAGGAAGGTGTTGATGCCGACGATCGGCAGCGAGCCGTCGTGCTTGCGCGTTTCGTAGTACAGCGACTCCTCCTGGATCTTGCCGCGCTGGTACATGGTCTCCATGGCGCCGAGCACGCCGCCGCGCTCCGACAGCGACTCGAACTCCTTGTACACGGCCTCCTCGACCAGGTCGGTGAGGTAGTCGATCGCGAACGAGCCCTGCCAGGGATTCTGGATCTTGTTGAGCCCGAGCTCGCGATTGATGATCAGCTGGATGGCGACCGCGCGGCGCACGCTCTCCTCGGTCGGCGTGGTGAGCGCCTCGTCGTAGGCGTTGGTATGCAGGCTGTTGCAGCTGTCGAACAGCGCGTACACCGCCTGCAGCGTGGTGCGGATGTCGTTGAAGGAGATCTCGCGCGCGTGCAGGCTCCGGCCCGAGGTCTGCACGTGGTACTTGAGCATCTGGCTGCGGGCACCCGCGTGGTAACGCTCGCGCATGGCGCGCGCCCAGATGCGCCGTGCCACGCGCCCGATGACCACGTACTCGGGGTCCATGCCGTTGGAGAAGAAGAACGAGAGGTTCGGCGCGAAGTCGTCGATCTTCATGCCGCGCGCCAGATAGTACTCGACGATGGTGAAGCCGTTGGCGAGCGTGAAGGCGAGCTGCGAGATCGGGTTGGCGCCGGCTTCCGCGATGTGATAGCCGGAAATCGACACGGAGTAGAAGTTGCGCACCCGCCGCTCGGTGAAGTACTGCTGCACGTCGCCCATCATGCGCAGCGCGAACTCGGTGGAGAAGATACAGGTGTTCTGCGCCTGGTCCTCCTTGAGGATGTCGGCCTGCACTGTGCCGCGCACCGCCTCGAGCGTCGCGGCGCGGATACGCTCGTAGACCTCAGGCTCGAGGAGCTCGTCCCCGGTCACCCCGAGGAGCGCGAGTCCCGCGCCGTCGTGATGCGCCGGCAACGCGCCCTTGTAGGCGGGCGGCGCCACACCGTGCGCCGCGCGGGCGGCGAGCAGCGCCGCGATGCGCTTTTCGGCAGCACTCCAGCGCCCCTCGGCCCGCAGGTACCGCTCGACCTGCTGGTCGACCGCGGTGTTCATGAACATGGCGAGCAGCATCGGCGCCGGCCCGTTGATGGTCATCGAGACGGAGGTCGAGGGCGAGCTCAGGTCGAAGCCCGAGTAGAGCTTCTTCATGTCATCGAGCGTCGCGATCGAGACGCCCGAGTTGCCGGTGCGGCCGTAGACGTCGGGCCGGGTGTCCGGATCCTCACCGTAGAGCGTGGTCGAATCGAACGCGGTCGAGAGGCGCGCCGCGCCGTGGCCGTGTGCCAGGTAATGGAAGCGGCGGTTGGTGCGCTCAGGCCCGCCCTCGCCGGCGAACATGCGCGTCGGATCCTCCTCCTCGCGGCGGTACGGGTAGACCCCGCCGGTGTAGGGATAGGCGCCGGGGAGATTCTCCATGAGCAGGAAGTGGAGCACCTCACCCCAGTCGCGTAGCCGCGGCACGGCGAGCTTCGGGATCGGCGAGCGCGACAGGCTCTCGGTGTAGTTCTCGCCCTTCACGGTGCGCTCGCGCACCTTGTAGGAATACGTGGCGTCGGTGGCCGAGCGCACCCGCTCGGGCCAGCCCTTGAGCTCCGCGACGCCCTCGGCGCCGATCTCATCCAGCGCGCGGTTATAGCCGGCGCGCAGCTCGCGCCGCGTGGCGTCCGCAGCGCGCTCCTCGAGCGCGTCCTCGGGGTAGCGCTCGAGCGGCCCCGGCAGGCGGGCGTCGTGCAGGCTCTTGAGCGACTCGTACAGGCCGTAAGCGCGCCGCGCCGCCTGCGCCTGGCTCTCGGCGCGCGCGCGCGCCGCGCGCCCGCCGTGGGCGATGTCGGCGAGATAGCGGGTGCGGGCGCCCGGAATGAGCGGGGTGCGTGCGCTCAACTCGGTGTTGCCCGCGTCCGCCAGGCGCCAGTCGCCCGCGCCGACGTGCTGGTGCTCCAGTGCGCCGCACAGCGCCGCGAACAGCCGGTTCACGCCCGGATCGTTGAAGCGGCTGGCGATGGTCGGGAACACCGGCAGCTGCGCGTCGGGGAGCCTGGCGCGCTCGGGATGGTTGCGTCGCCATTGCTTGCGCACGTCGCGCAGGCTGTCGTCCGCGCCGCGCTTCTCGCTCTTGTTGAGCACGATGAGGTCGGCGTAGTCGAGCATGTCGATCTTCTCGAGCTGGCTCGCCGCGCCGTACTCGCTCGTCATGACGTACAGCGACAGGTCGACGAGATCGACGATCTCGGTGTCCGACTGACCGATGCCGGCCGTCTCGACCAGCACCAGGTCGAAGCCGCTGGCCTGGTACAGCTGGATCACCTCGCGCAGCACCGCGGCGGTGGCGCTATGCGCGCGCCGCGTCGCGAGCGAGCGCATGTAGATGTTCTCGGAGGCGAGGCTGTTCATGCGGATGCGGTCGCCGAGCAGCGCGCCGCCGCTGCGGCGGCGGGTCGGATCCATCGCCACGACCGCGATCTGGGCCTCGGGGAACGAGCGCGTGAAGCGCGCCAGCAGCTCGTCCGTCAGGCTCGACTTGCCCGCGCCTCCCGTACCCGTGATGCCGATGACCGGGGCGCGGTGCCGCGAGCGCCCGAGCGCGCGACGGATCTGCTCGGCCTGCGGCTCCTCGGCCGCGTCGGCCCCCTCCAGTACCGAAATGGTGCGCGCCACCAGGCCATGATCGCGGGCGTTGAGCGGGCGAAACTCGTAAGGGGGCTTGCTCACCGCGGCGAGGCGCGTGAACACGTCGTCGATCATGCCGGCGAGCCCGAGCCGCCGTCCGTCCTCGGGCGTATAGATCTTCTCGATCCCGTGGCGCTCGAGCGCCTCGATCTCGCCGGGCGCGATGGTGCCACCGCCCCCCACCACCACGCGGATATGCGGGTAGCCGCGCTCGCGCAGCATGTCCACCATGTAGGCGAAGTATTCGTTGTGCCCGCCCTGGTAGGAGCTCACCGCGATCGCGTCCGCATCCTCGTCGATGGCGGCACGCACGATGTCGGCGACGCTGCGGTTGTGCCCGAGGTGCACCACTTCCGCGCCGCGCGCCTGCAGCAGGCGGCGGATCATGTTGATGGCGGCGTCGTGGCCGTCGAAGAGCGACGCGGCGGAGACGAAGCGCAGCGGCGCTCTGCCGGAGTGCTCGGCGCCGGGCGCCGCGGCGGCGGCGCTACCCTTGAGGGGGGCGTTCACGCTTTATTTACTCTCGGGTAGAATATCTACTCATGAGTATGATCGAGGCTCGAGCGACGGGTCAACGCGCCGGACGGCGCCTCACGGCAGCTGCCCCGGCTGCGGTCAAGCCCTGCCCCGCAGCGCCGCTATAATACTCCGCACACCCATGAACAGCCGCCGCGCCAGTGCCGCCCCCGCGGGCAAATCCGCCACCGCGAGCGCCTCCCCGTGGCGGGCGCGCCGCCGCGACCGGGAGGTCAAGCGCGAGGCCGTGATCCGCGCCGCGGCCCGCGCCTTCAACCGCAAGGGCTACCACAACACCTCGCTCGACGACATCGCAGCCGCGCTCGAGGTCACCAAGCCCACGGTCTATTACTACGTCACCAACAAGGAACACCTGCTGTTCCAGTGCTTCCTCGCCGGCGTCGAGCCGATCCGCGCGGCGTTCCGCGAAGTGCAGGACCAGGAGGCTCCGGGGCGCGAGCGGCTGAATGCCGTGCTGCGTCATTACGGCGAGGCGGTGGCCTCCGAGTTCGGCTGGTGCATGGTGCGCGCCGAAGACCAGGACCTCTCCCCCGCCATGAGCCGCCACATCAAGTCGCTCAAGTCCGAGATCGACCAGGGGATCCGGCGCCTGATCCGCGACGGCGTACAGGACGGCTCGATCGAGCCCTGCGACCCGAAGATGACCGCGTTCGCGCTCGCCGGCGCGCTCAACTGGATCGCGCATTGGTATCGTGAAGACCAGTCGCTGACGCCCGCCGAAATCGCGGCGGCGTTCGTCACCTTATTCGAGGGGGGGCTGTATCCACGCGGCACCTCCCAGGCCGCACCGCGCGCCTCACTCCGGCGCCGGGTGCGCATCGCCCGCTGAACTACGAGGCTTCTACCATGACTCCCGCAGACGTCGTCATCGCATCCGCCCGGCGCACCCCCATCGGCGCCTTCCTCGGCGCCCTCTCGCCCCTCACCGCCATTCAGCTCGGCAGCGCCGCCGTGCGGGCCGCGGTCGAGTCCGCCGGCATTGCCCCCGGCGACATCCAGGAGGTCATCATGGGGTGCGTGCTGCCCGCCAACCTCGGCCAGGCGCCGGCCCGGCAGGCGGCGCTCGGCGGCGGCGTGCCGCAGTCGGTTCCCGCCACCACCATCAACAAGATGTGCGGCTCGGGGCTGAAGGCCGTGATGATGGCCGCGGAGCAGATCCGCGCCGGCACGGCCGACGTCATCCTCGCCGGTGGACTCGAGTCGATGAGCAACGCGCCTTACATGCTGGCGAAGGCGCGCACCGGCTACCGCATGGGGCCGGGCGAGGTGATCGATCACATGCTGCGCGACGGCTTGCAGAGCCCCTTCGACGGCAAGTCGATGGGCTTCTTCGCCGACGCCACGGCGGCCAAGTACGGCTTCACGCGCGCCCAGCAGGACGCCTTCGCCACCGAGTCGGTGCGCCGCGCCATGGCGGCGCTCGAGAAGGGCGAGTTCGACACCGAGGTCACGCCGGTGACCGTCAAGGGCCGCAAGGGCGACACCGTGATCCCGCGCGACGAGACCCCGGGCACCTGCGACATATCCAGGATCACCACCATGAAGCCCGCTTTCAACAAGGACGGCACCGTCACGGCGGCGAGCTCCTCCTCGATCTCCGATGGCGCCGCGGCACTGGTGCTGATGAAGGGCGAGACGGCCGCGGCACGTGGCGTGAAGCCCCTCGCGCGCGTGCTCGCCTGGGCGAGCCAGGCGCACGAGCCGGAGTGGTTCACGACCGCTCCGGTCGGCGCCATCGCCAAGGTGCTGAAGCAGCTCGGCTGGAAGCCGCACGACGCCGATCTCTATGAGATCAATGAGGCCTTCGCGGTGGTCACCATGGCGGCGATGCGCGACATCGACATCGATCACGCGCGCGTCAACGTCAACGGCGGCGCGTGCGCGCTCGGGCATCCGATCGGCGCCACCGGCGCGCGCATCCTGACGACGCTCACGCATGCGCTGCGCCGGCGGGGGCTGAAGCGCGGCATCGCCTCGCTCTGCATCGGCGGCGGTGAGGCGGTGGCGCTGGCGATCGAGGTCCTCTGATGAGGCTGAAGGACGCCCGCGCCGTCGTCACCGGCGGCGCCTCCGGCCTCGGTCACGCGGTCGCGCGGCGCGTGGCCACCGCCGGCGGCAAGGTCGTGATCCTCGACGTGCAGGAGGGTCCGGGACGCGCAGCAGCCGCCGCCCTCGGCGAAAATGCCGCCTTCGTACGCTGCGACGTCACCTCGGAAGCCGAGGTGAATGCGGCCATGGAGGCCGCCGCCGCGCGCATGGGGAGCCTCAATCTCCTCGTCAACTGCGCCGGGGTGGTCGGCGCCGGACGCATGCTCGGCAAGAACGGGCCGATGGCGGGTGAGTTCTTCACCAAGGTGATTCACATCAACCTGATCGGTACCTTCCTGTGCGACAAGGCGGCCGCCGCCGTCATGCAGCACAACTCGCCGGGGCCCGACGGGGAGCGCGGCCTGCTGATCCATACCTCGTCGGTCGCCGCTTTCGAGGGCCAGATCGGCCAGGTGGCGTATTCGGCCACCAAGGCCGCGGTCGCCGGCATGACGCTGCCGATCGCACGCGAGCTGGCGCGCTTCGGCATCCGCTGCGTTTCGATCGCACCCGGGATCTTCCACACGCCGATGATGGACGGCATGCCACAGGACGTGCAGGACTCCCTCGGCGCCCAGGTGCCCTTCCCCGCGCGGCTCGGCAAGCCCGAGGAGTTCGCGGACCTGGTCGCCGCGGTGTTCGAGATCCCGATGCTGAACGGGACGACACTGCGCCTCGACGGCGCGATCCGCATGCAGCCGAAGTAAGCTGATGTCTTTGGGCCGCCCGCCGGCGGCCCCGGGACGCCTGGGGGGGAGCCTTGAGCGACGCGAACACCGAAGCGGACGTGATCCAGCGTGACGTCATGGAGTATGACGTCGTGATCGTCGGCGCGGGTCCCGCGGGGCTCGCGTGCGCGATCCGCCTGAAGCAGCTGAAGCCGGCGGTGAACGTGTGTGTGCTCGAGAAGGGCTCCGCCGTCGGTGCCCACTCGCTCTCGGGCGCGGTGCTCGAGCCGGGGCCGCTCGAGGCCCTGCTGCCGGAATGGAAGAGCGAGTACCCCGGCATGAAAGTGCCGGCGACCGAGGACGAGTTCCGCATCCTCACCCGCGGCGGCTCCTTCAAGCCGGTGCCCGACTTCCTGGTGAAGCTGCTGCCGCGCTCGCTCACTTACAGCACGCCGTTCAACAACCACGGCAACTACATCGTCTCCCTCGGGCAGCTGACGCCCTGGCTGGCACAGAAGGCCGAGGCGCTCGGCGTCGAGATCTTCCCGGGCTTCGCGGCCGCGGCGCCGGTGTTCGGGGCCGACGGCGCGGTCGCCGGCGTGCGTATCGGCGACATGGGTCTCGATAGGGACGGCAAGCCGGGGCCGAACTTCACGCCCGGCGTCGAGATCCATGCGCCGCTCACCGTGCTCGCCGAAGGGGCGCGCGGCTCGATCTCCAAGCAGCTGATCGCGAAGTTCGAGCTCACGCGCGGCCACTGCCCGCAGACCTTCGCGCTCGGCTACAAGGAGCTGTGGCAGCTGCCGCCGGGCCGCGTGCGCCCGGGACGCATCGAGCACGCGCTCGGCTGGCCGGCGGACTCCAGGACCTACGCCGGCAGCTTCCTCTACCACCTCGACAACGACCGCGTGTACGTCGGCTACATCGTCGGCCTCGACTACCGCGATCCGCGCCTCGCGCCCTTCGAGGCTTTCCAGCAGTACAAGAATCACCCGAGCGTCAAGGCACTGCTCGAGGGGGGCGAGATTCTCTCGGCCGGGGCGCGCACCATCGCCGCCGGCGGCTGGCAGTCGACGCCGACACTCGAGATGCCGGGCGCGATCCTCATCGGCGATGCGGGCGGCACGCTCAACTTCGCCAAGATCAAGGGCGTGCACCAGGCGATCCGCTCAGGTGCGCTCGCCGGCGAGCTCATCGCCGCGAGCGGCGGCGGCGCGGGCTTCGATGCCCGCTGGCGCGCCTCGCCGGGCGGGCGCGAGCTGAAGAAGGTGCGCAACTTCAAGCCCGCCTTCAAGCGCGGCATGTGGCTCGGGCTCGCGAACTCCGCGTGGGAGATGCTCACGGCAGGCCGCTCGCCATGGACGCTGCAGAACACCGCCGACTGGTCGCGCCTCGCGAAGCTCGATGAGTTCGCATCCCCGGAGCGTCACTGGGGCACGCGCACGCTGCCGCCGCGCGACCGGGTGTCGTTCGTGTTCTTCGCCGGCAACTCGCACGAAGAGAGCCAGCCGGTGCACCTCAAGGTCGCCGACACCAGCATCTGCGCCGGCCGCTGCGCGCGCGAGTTCGGCAACCCGTGCGAGCGCTTCTGCCCGGCGAACGTCTACGAGATGGTGGACGACGGCGCGGGCGGCAAGCGGCTGCAGATCAACGCGGCCAACTGCGTGCACTGCAAGGCCTGCGACATCAAGGACCCGTACGAGATCATCACCTGGACGACGCCCGAGGGAGGCTCGGGCCCGAACTACCAGTCGCTCTAGCGGCGCCCCCGTCATGTCAGAGCTCTGGCGCCCCTCCCCGGAACGCACCGCCACCGCGAACCTGACGCGCTTCATGCGCTGCGTCACGGCGCGCACCGGCACGACACTTACCGACTACGACGCGCTGTACGCCTGGTCGCTTGAGCAGCCCGCACAGTTCTGGAGCGAGTTGGCGCGCTTCGCCGGCATACGCGCCGACTTCGGTGGCGGGCCGGCCATCGAGCACCCGGCGCAGATGCCCGGAGCGCGGTTCTTCCCGGGCGCGCGCCTCAACTTCGCCGAGAATCTCCTCAAGTTCGCCGACGAGCATCCGGCGCTCATCTTCCGCAACGAGCGCGGCACCCGGCGCGTGCTGTCGGGGCGCGAGCTACGCGAGGAAGTGGCGCGCATCGCCGCCGGGCTCGCCGCCGCCGGCGTAGTCGCCGGCGATCGCGTCGCCGGCTACCTGCCGAACCTGCCGGAGGCGGCGATCGCCATGCTTGCGACCGCGAGCTGTGGGGCCACCTGGTCGTCGTGCTCGCCTGACTTCGGCGTGCACGGGGTGCTCGATCGCTTCGGGCAAATCCAGCCTAAAGTGCTGTTCACCGCCGATGGCTACTTCTACGCGGGCAAGACGCTCGACTCGCTCGGTCCCATCGCCGAGGTGCTCGCCAGGCTTCCCGCCATCGAGCGCGTGGTGGTCATCCCCTACGTGCAGGCGGCGCCCGACCTCGGGCGGCTCGGTACCGCGGCGGCCCGCGCCAGCCACTTTCGCGAGTTCGGTGCGCGCGGTGCGCCGCTGCGCTACGCGCCTCAGCCCTTCAACCATCCGCTCTATATTCTTTACTCCTCCGGCACCACCGGCGTGCCGAAGTGCATCGTGCACGGCGCGGGTGGAACCCTGCTGCAGCATCAGAAAGAGCAGCTGCTGCACACCGACCTCGGCCGCGGCGACCGCCTGTTCTACTTCACGACCTGCGGCTGGATGATGTGGAACTGGCTGATGAGCGGTCTCGCCACCGGAGCGACGCTGGTGCTCTACGACGGCAGCCCCTTCCACCCGGATCCGGGCGTCCTGTGGCGCATGGCGGCCGAGGAGCGCGTTACGGTGTTTGGCACCAGCGCCAAGTACCTCGCCTCGCTGGAGAAGAGCGAGTACCTGCCGGCGCGCAGCGTCGACCTGACGCCGCTGCGCACGCTCCTCTCGACCGGCTCACCGCTCCTGCCCGACGGTTTCGACTTCGTCTACCGGGCCGTCAAGTCCGACCTGCTGCTCGCCTCGATTTCCGGCGGCACCGACATCGTCTCGTGCTTCGCGCTCGGCTGTCCGGTGCGCCCGGTGTATCGCGGCGAGATCCAGTGCCGTGGCTTGGGTATGGCGGTCGACATCTTCGACGATTCAGGCCGCCCGGTGCGCGGCGTGCGCGGCGAGCTGGTGTGTACCGCGCCCTTCCCGTCGATGCCGGTCGGGTTCTGGAACGACCCCGACGGCGCACGCTACCGCGCCGCCTACTTCGAGCGCTTCCCGGGCGTGTGGCACCACGGCGATTTCGCCGCACTCACCGAGCACGACGGTCTCATTATCTACGGCCGCTCGGACGCGGTCTTGAACCCCGGCGGCGTGCGCATCGGCACCGCCGAGATCTACGGCGCGGTCGAGGCGCTGCCGCAGATCCTCGAGTCGCTCGCGGTCGGCCAGGACTGGCAGGGCGACGTGCGCGTGGTGCTGTTCGTGCGGCTGCAGAGCGGCTGCGAGCTGACCGAGGAGCTGCGCCGCGAAATCCGCGACGCCATCCGCACGCAGACCACCGCGCGACACGTCCCGGCGCGCATCGTCGCCGTCCCCGACATTCCGCGCACGCTCTCGGGCAAGGTCACCGAGCTCGCCGTGCGCAACGTCATCCACGGGCTGCCGGTGAAGAACGTCGACGCGCTCGCGAACCCGCGCTCGCTCGAGCACTTCCGCGACCTGCCCGATCTGAAGACCTGACCGCCGCGTGAGCGAGCGCAAGGGTCTGCGAGAGCTCTATGCCCGCGCGCTCGGCGCGGGCGGCTTCAGCGCCGATCCCGCGCAGCGCACGGCGCTCGCCCGGCTCGACCTGCTGCGCCGGCGGCTGCTGCGCGCGGGGCGCGACCGCCGGCGGCGCTGGCTCGGGCTTGAGTGGCGCGCGGCGCGGCCGGCGCCGGTGCGCGGCGTGTATCTGTGGGGTAGTGTCGGGCGCGGCAAGACCTGGCTGATGGACCTGTTCTTCGAGAGCCTGCCGTTCCCCGAGCGGCGTCGCCAGCACTTCCATCGCTTCATGCACGACGTGCACGCCGAGCTCGCGCATCTGAAGCTCGAGGCCGATCCGCTCGAGCTCCTGGCGGCGAAGATCGCCGGCGAGATCCGCGTCCTCGGCCTCGACGAGCTGCAGGTCACGGACATCGCCGACGCGATGATCCTGGGGGGACTGTTCGCCGGACTGTTCACGCGCGGCGTGACGCTCGTCGCCACCTCCAACACCGCGCCGCGCGATCTCTACAAGGACGGCCTGCAGCGCGTACGCTTCCTGCCCGCGATCGATCTCATCGAGCAGTACATGGAGGTCGTGCGGGTCGGCGGTGCGAGCGATTACCGGCTGCGCGAGCTCACCCAGGCCGGCGTCTATCTGCAATCCGGCGCCGCCGGCACGCAGGCCCGGCTCGAGCTGCTGTTCGGTCGTCTCGCGCAGCGCGGCGCACGCACGGGCGGTGAGATTCTCATCGAAGGGCGCGCAATCGCGGTGGTGTGCGCGGGCCCCGGGGTCGTGTGGTTCGAGTTCGCGGCGCTGTGCTCAGGGCCCCGCAGCCAGGATGACTACATCGAGATCGCGCGCGAATACCAGTCGGTCATCGTCTCCGGCGTACCGGTGCTCGATGCCGCTATGGACGACGAAGCGCGCCGCTTCATCGAGCTGGTCGACGAGTTCTACGACCGCAACGTCAACCTGATCGTCTCGGCCGCGGCCTCGCCCCCCGAGCTCTATCGCGGCGAGCGCCTCGCGGCGCCTTTCGAGCGCACCGCGAGCCGCCTCATCGAGATGCAGAGCACGGAGTACCTCGCGCGCGAGCATAAGCCCTGACTGGCGCTAACCCAATGATCAAATCACACCGCGCCGGATCTGATCCTGCTCGATCGATTCGAACAGTGCCTTGAAGTTGCCTTCGCCGAAGCCCTCGTTGCCCTTCCTCTGGATGATCTCGAAGAAGATCGGGCCGATGACGTTCTGCGTGAAGATCTGCAGCAACACGCCCTCGCCCCGCGCCGGGTTGCCGTCGATCAGGATGCGGCGCGAGCGCAGCTCCGTGAGCGATTCGCGATGCCCCGGCACGCGCGCCGCGATGCCCTCGTAGTAGCTCTCGGGAGTGTCCTGGAAGGCGACGCCGTGGCTGCGCAGGACGTCCACGGTGCGGTAGATGTCGCCGCTCGCGAGCGCGATGTGCTGGATACCCTCGCCGCGGTACTCGCGCAGGTACTCCTCGATCTGGCTCTTGTCGTCCTGTGACTCGTTGATCGGGATGCGGATCTTGCCGCACGGGCTCGTCATGGCGCGCGACAGGAGTCCGGTATGCTTGCCCTCGATGTCGAAGTAGCGGATCTCACGGAAGTTGAACAGCTTCTCGTAGAAGCCGGCCCAAACGTCCATGCGTCCGCGGCCGACGTTGTGGGTGAGGTGATCGATCACCGTCAGGCCGGCCGCTTCGGCCGGCCCCCCGGCCACCACCGGGCGGAAGTCCACGTCGTAGATCGAGCGCTCGCCGTACAGGTCCACCAGATAAATGAGTGAGCCGCCGATCCCCTCGATGCAGGGGATGTTGAGCTCCATGGGGCCGGCGCTCTGGGGCCCGGGCTTGGCGCCGAGCTCGAGGGCGCGGCGGTAGGCGCCGGCGGCATCGCGCACCCGGAACGCCATCGCGCAGGCCGACGGCCCGTGCACGCGCGCGAACGCCTGCGCGAACGAGGCGGGCTCGGCGTTGATGAGAAAATTGATCTCGCCCTGGCGGTGGAGCGTCACGTTCTTGGAGCGGTGGCGCGCCACCACCGGGAAGCCGAGGCGCTCGAACAGGGTCCGCAGCAGCTGCGGGTCGGGGGCGGTGTACTCGACGAACTCGAAGCCGTCGGTACCCATCGGGTTGTCGGCAGAAGCACTCATGGCGGCATTATAGGCGCCACCTTCCGCATGTATAATCGCGCGCCGCCATGCCCAGCCAAGTTGCACTCGAGGACAGCCGGCTGCTGCGCAGCATCCCCGCCGCGCGGGTCGCGCTGATCGAGCGCATCGCGCGCGCGGCCGGCGGCCGTACCGGCCGCAACGAGCTGGCGCAGCGTTTCCTGCGCAGCTACTTCCACGGCGTCGCCGAAGAGGACCTGGCGGCGCACCCGCCGGGACTGCTCGCCAGCGCGGCGCTCGCCCACCTCGCCTTCGGCATGCGCCGCCAGCCGGGTCGCTCCCTGGTGCGGGTCTTCAACCCGGTGGCCGCCGCGGACGGCTTCGAGTCGCCGCATACGCTGGTGCTGTCCGTCACCGACGACATGCCGTTCCTGGTCGACTCCCTTGGCATGGCATTGAGCCGCGCCGAGCTGGCGGTGCACCTGATCGTGCATCCGGTGCTGCAGGTACGGCGCGACGGGCGCGGCCGCATCACCGACATCGGCACCAACGGCGCACAGGCCGCGCACCCCGAGTCGTGGCAGCTCTACGAGATCGATCGCCTGACCGATCCCGACCAGCTCGAGAAGCTGCGGCTCCAGCTCGAGTCGACGCTCGGCGACGTGCGCGCCGCGGTCACCGACTTCATGGCGATGCGCGAGCGGGTGCGCGAGCTCATTGCGCGGCTCGATACCGACCCGCCGCCCCTGCCCGCCGCCGAGGTGAGCGAGGCACGCCACCTGCTCGACTGGATGGAAGCCCGCCACTTCGTGTTCCTCGGCTACCGCCACTACCGCCTCGAGCGCGGCCGCAGCGTTGACCGGCTGGTGCCGGATGTGCTCTCGAGTCTCGGCGTGCTGGCGCGCAAGGGCGCCAGGGGGACGCGGCGCGCCGCGACCGTGCTGCGCGGTGACGTGCGCGCCCGCGCTCGCGACCGCGAGCTCCTGGTGGTCACCAAGGCGAACTCGATCGCCACCGTCCACCGGGCGGAGTATCTCGATTATGTGGGCCTCAAGACCTTCGACAGCCGCGGCCTGGTGAACGGCGAGCACCGCTTCCTGGGACTCTGGACCTCGACCGCCTACCACGGTAGTCCGCGCGAGATTCCGGTCCTGCGCCGCAAGGTCGAGCGCGTCATCGAGCACTTCGGACTCGATCCCGCGAGCCACGACGGCAAGGAAGTGCTCAACGTGCTGGAGACCTATCCGCGCGATGAGCTGTTCCAGGCGGGCGTGCCGGACCTCATTCGCATCGTGCGCGGCGTGGTCAATCTCTACGAGCGTCGCACCGTGCGGCTGCTGGTGCGGCGCGATCCGTACCATCGCTTCTACTCGTGCCTGGTGTACGTACCACGCGACCGCTACAACACCGAGGTACGCCAGCGCATCGAGCGTATCGCCGCCGAGGGCTTCGCCGGCGTGAGCGTCGAGAGCCAGGCGCAGATCTCCGGCGCCAGCCACGCGCGCGTGCACGTGGTGGTGCGGACCGATCCCGCCCGGGCACACAAGCCGGACTTCACCGACATCGAGCGGCGCATCGCCGAGGCCGCGCTCACCTGGGCCGACCGGCTGCGCGAGGTGGTGACGCGCGAGCGCGGCGAGGCGGCGGGACTCGCGCTGCTCGCGCGCTACCGCAATACCTTCCCGATCGCCTACCGGGACGACGTCGCCCCCGAGGCGGTGCTCGCGGATCTCGCCGACCTCGAAGCGCTGCGCACCGAGCCGCAGGCGCTGCGCCTGAAGCTCTACCGGCCCGCGGCGCAGAAGGCCGAACGGGCGCACCTCCAGATCGTCAAGCGCGGCGACCCGGTGCCGATCTCCGATATCCTGCCGATGCTGGAGAATTTCGGACTGCGGGTGATTTCCGAGCGCCCCTACCAGCTCGCCTGGCCCGAGGGCGGCGCCGCCTGGATCCAGGACTTCGAGCTCGAGCATCGCGACCGCCTGGTGGTCGACATCGCGCGGGTGGAAGAGCACTTCCGCGAAGCGTTCCTGGCCGCCTGGAGCGGTGCGATCGAGAACGACGGCTTCAACCGCCTGGTGCTCGGCGCCGATCTCGCGGCACGTCAGATCGTGGTGCTGCGCGCCTACTGCCGTTACCTGCTGCAGACCGGCGTGCCCTTCAGCCAGGTGTACATGGAGCGCACGCTCGCGGGTAACACCGGCATCGCCCGCAACCTGGTGCGGCTGTTCGAGACGCGCTTCGATCCCGGCCCGGCGCGCACCAGCGCCGGCAGCACCCGCGCCGAGCGCAGCGCCGAGAGTCTCATCGGCCAGATCCGCGCGGCTCTCGATGGCGTGGCGAGCCTCGACGACGACCGCATCCTGCGCGCCTACCTCACCCTGGTGCGCGCCACGCTCCGCACCAACTTCTACCAGGCCGGGGGCGATGGTGCGCCGAAGAGCTACCTGTCGTTCAAGTTCGACCCGGCGCTGATCCCCGACCTGCCGCTGCCGAAGCCGAAGTTCGAGATCTTCGTCTACAGCCCGCGCGTCGAGGGCGTGCACCTGCGCATGGGCGACGTGGCGCGCGGCGGCATCCGCTGGTCCGACCGGCGCGAAGACTTCCGCACCGAGGTCCTCGGTCTGATGAAGGCACAGAACGTCAAGAACACGGTGATCGTGCCGGTCGGCGCCAAGGGCGGCTTCGTGCCCAAGCGCCTCGCAGGCTCGCGCGAGGAGATCCAGGCCGAGGTGGTGGCCTGCTACCAGACCTTCATCCGCGCCCTGCTCGACCTCACCGACAACATCGTCTCGGGCCGCATCGTGCCACCGCGTGAGGTCGTGCGGCGCGACGTCGACGATCCTTACCTGGTGGTCGCCGCCGACAAGGGCACCGCGACCTTCTCCGACATCGCCAACGCCATCTCGGCGGATTACGGCTTCTGGCTCGGCGACGCATTCGCCTCGGGCGGCTCGGCCGGCTACGACCACAAGAAGATGGGCATTACGGCGCGCGGTGCCTGGGAATGCGTCAAGCGTCACTTCCGCGAGATGGATATCGACACGCAGAAGACCGACTTCACCGTCGCCGGCATCGGCGACATGTCCGGCGACGTGTTCGGCAACGGCATGCTGCTGTCGCGCCACATCCGCATGCAGGCGGCGTTCGACCACCGCCACATCTTTCTCGACCCGGATCCGCACCCCGCGTCGTCCTTCGCCGAGCGGGCGCGCCTGTTCGCGCTGCCGCGCTCGAGCTGGGACGACTACGACCGCAAGAAGCTCTCGCGCGGCGGCGGCGTGTTCCCACGGACGCTCAAGTCGATCCCGCTGCCTGCCGAAGCGCGCGCACTGCTCGGGATCGAATCTGCGGCGGCGGCCCCCAATGAGATCATCCGCGCGATCCTGCGCATGCCCGTCGACCTCCTCTGGAACGGCGGCATCGGCACCTACGTCAAGGCGAGCGATGAGACGCACGCCGAGGTCGGCGACCGCACCAACGACGGCGTGCGCGTCAATGGACGGGACCTGCGTGCGCGAGTGGTCGGCGAGGGCGGCAACCTCGGCTTCTCGCAGCGCGGGCGCGTCGAGTACGCCTTGAAGGGCGGCCGACTCAACACCGACTTCATCGACAACTCCGCCGGCGTCAACACCTCCGACGTCGAGGTCAACATCAAGATCCTGCTGAATCCGCAGGTGGCCGAGGGCAAGCTGACGCGCGGCGAGCGCAACCGCCTGCTGGTGCGCATGACCGGCGCGGTCGCGGACCTGGTACTGCGCAACAACTACCTGCAGGGGCAGGCGATCAGCACCCTCGAGGTGCAGGCGACGGCGCGGCTGCAGGAGTACCAGCACCTGATCCGCTCGCTCGAGCGCTCCGGGGACCTCAACCGCGCGCTCGAGTTCCTGCCGAGCGACGATGAGCTGCTCGAGCGGCGCAAGCGCGGCATCGGCCTGTCACGCCCGGAGCTGGCGATCCTGCTCGCCTACAGCAAGATCTGGCTCAACAATCATCTGCTCGCCTCCGACGTACCCGAGGACCCGTACCTGTCCCACGAGCTCGAGCGCTATTTCCCGGCGCCGGTGCAGGAGCGCTTCCCGCGCGCCATCACCCGCCATCGCCTGCGCCGCGAGATCATCGCCACGGCGACCACCAACAGCCTGGTGAACCGCATGGGCCCGACCTTCGTGGCGCGCGCCCAGGAGGACACCGGCGCGGAAGCAGCGCAGATCGCGCGCGCCTACACCGCCGCGCGCGAGATCTTCGCGATGCGCGAAGTGTGGGAGCAGATCGAGGCGCTCGACAACCGCGTGCCGGCGAAGCTGCAATACGAGGCGGTGTTCCAGACCAGCCGCCTGCTGCGCCACGCGACCTACTGGCTGCTCACCGCGCGGCGCCGCGGACTGCAGGTCGATGCGGCGGTGAAGGAATTCCGCGGCGGCGTGCTGGAGCTCGAGGCGCGCGTCGCCGAGCTCCTGAGCGGCGATGAGCTCGAGCGCTTCGGCCAGGCCCGGGAACGCTACCTCGCGGCGGGACTGCCGCCGCACCTGGCCGCGCGCATCGCCAGTCTCGAGGCGCTCAACGCCGCGCTCGACATCGTCGAGATCGCCGGCGTCCACCACGTCAGCGTCACCGAGACCGCGCGCGTGTACTTCGAGGTGGGCACGCGCACCGGCGTCGACTGGCTGCGCACCCGCATCGAGAAGCTCGCGGTCGACGGACCGTGGCAGGCGATCGCGCGCACCGGGCTGCGCGACGGCGCACTGCGCGTACACCGAAGGCTCACCGAGCGGGTGCTGACGCGGCGCGATCGCGGCAGCGCCAACGCGCGGGTCAGCGCCTGGCTCGAGGCTTGCGGCAAGGAGCTCGCACACTGGCAGCGCACGCTCACCGACATGCGCTCGGCGGGCGCCGCGGATTTCGCCACGCTGACGGTCGGCGTCGAGAGCGTGCGCAAGCTCGCTAGTTAAAGGGCCGAAATCGCAAGAGGCGATTTCGGCGGACAGCAGGTTCGTCGCCGCCGGAAAAAGGGCGCTGCGGAGGCAGCGCGGCCTAACGGCCTTTTTGCCGGCTGCGTACGCGGGAGCATTCTGTATGCCTGGAAAACTGATCCTGGTGCGTCACGGCCAGAGTACCTGGAATCTCGCCAACCTCTTCACCGGCTGGACCGACGTCGATCTCACCGAGCAGGGACGGCTCGAGGCGGCGCAGGCGGGGCGCGAGCTGGTGCGCGAGCGGCTCGAGGTCGGTATCGCGTTCACCTCGGTGCTGAAGCGCGCGATCCGCACGCTGTGGATCATGCTCGACGAGATGGACCGCATGTGGGTTCCGGTCGAGCGCGCCTGGCGGCTGAACGAGCGCCACTACGGCGCGCTGCAGGGCCTCGACAAGGCGCAGACCGTCGCGCAGCACGGCGAGGCGCAGGTGCAGATCTGGCGGCGCAGCTACGACGTGCCGCCGCCGCCGCTCGCGGCCGACGATGAGCGCCACCCGCGCCTCGATGCGCGCTACGCCGGGGTCGCCCCGCAGGACCTTCCGGCGACCGAGTCGCTGAAGGACACGCTCGCACGCGTACAGCCCTGCTGGCACGCGCGCATCGCGCCGGAGCTGCGCCTCGGCCACAACGTGCTGGTGGTGGCGCACGGCAACAGCCTGCGCGCCATGGTGAAGATGCTCGATGAGGTGAGCGAGAGCGAAATCGTCGAGCTCAACATTCCGACCGGCGTGCCGCTGCTCTACGAGCTCGACGCGTCCCTCAAGCCGCTCGCGAGCCGCTATCTCGGCGACCCGGCCGCGATCGCCGCGGCGGCGGATGCCGTGAAACGCCAGACCGAAAGGCGCTGAAGTCGCGTGGCGGCTACGCCGCCCAGCCGTCGTAACGCCCCTGGAACTCCGCCGCCAGCGCCGTCATGCGCGCGCTCAGGGCCTGCATGTCCGGCAGGATGAGGCGCATGCTCTTGGTGGCGTGCAGACTGAGGGGGAACTCCGCCTCCTCCTGCATCGGCTTGACGTCGACGCTGAACTCGGGCTCGAGGCGCGCGCGGACCCTCTGGCAGGCGGCCTCGTCCGGCAGGGCGAGGAAGAAATCCACCGGATAGTCGTTGAAAGGCACGTAGCCGCGTGCGCGCAGCCGCTCGATGAGCTGCGCGTCCCAGCTCGCCACACGATTGCGTGCCGCGGCGCGCAGCTTGAAATACACGCGCGCCGCGATCAGCAGCAGGGCCACCGCCAGCGCTACCACGAACGAGGTCAAGCGGCGCTCCCGGGAAAGCGCGGCTTGCGCTTCTCGAGGAACGCGCCGATCCCCTCGGTCGCATCGGCGCTGCGCGCCTGCGCGGCGATGGCCTCGCTCTCGAGCACCATCTGCGACTCGAGACCCCCAAGGGAGTGGGCGATGAGGCGCTTGGTGACACCGAAGGCGCTGCCCGGTCCGTGCGCCAGGCGTTCGGCGAGCTCGACCGCGCGACCGAGAAGACCCGCATCGTCGACCACCTCGTTGACCAGCCCCCACTCGAGCGCCTCGGCCGCGTCGAGCGCGCGATTGAGCAGCAGCAGTTCCATGGCGCGCTTGTGCCCGACCACGCGCGGCAGCAGGAACGTCGTACCGGCATCGGGCGTCAGGCCGACGCTGGTGTAAGCAAGGTTGAACCTCGAGCTGCGCGCGCACAGCGCCAGATCCGCCATCGCCACCAGCCCCACGCCGGCGCCGGCGGCCGTGCCGTTCACGGCGGCGATCACCGGCGCGTCCATGCGCACGAAGTGCGAGATCGCCGCGTGCAGGTAGGTGGTGAGCTCGCGGATGTGGCCGTCGAGCGAGAGCTCGCGGGCGGGCATCGCCCGCAGATCGCCGCCGAAGGAGAAGTTGCGACCGGCACCGGTGAGCACGACGGCACGCACGGCGTCGTTGCGCGCGCAGGCCATGGCCGCCGCCAACAGGTCCATCGCCATCTGCAGATTGAGGGTGTTGGAATGCTCGGGACGGTTGAGAGTCACCAATGCCACGGCGCCGTGGGTCTCGACCTGTACGCTCGGAGCGGACATCGCCGCTTATTCGTCCGGCGCGATCGTGACGCGCAGTCCGGCGAGCGCCGGTGTGAACTCGAGCTGGCAGGAGAGGCGCGAGTTCTCGCGGTAGTGGGTGAGCTCGCCGAGCAGTTCGCGCTCGTCCGACATCATCGGCGGGAGCTTCGCCTGCCACTCCGGATCCACGTACACGTGACAGGTCGCGCACGAGCACATGCCGCCGCAGATCGCCGCGACGCCGTAGTCGAGCTCACGCAGATTCTCCATCACCTTGAGTCCGGTCCGGGCATCCACCTCGTGCTCCAGCCCATCGCGATCCACGACCCGCAAAAGCGCCATGCAGCTCCCCCGCAATATGCGCCCGGTAGTGTGCCGGTTCGCTCCCCGCCCCGCCAGAGCCGCCGCGCGCGGCGCGCGCCGCTTCAGGCCGGCGGCAGCGGCCCGATCACCTTCATCACGAACACGCCGCGCTCGGAGGCCGCGGCCATGCTGGCGAAGCTCGCGCCCAGGGCCGCCCGCAGCGCCTCCATGACTTCCTCGAAGCCGCCGAACACCTGCGTGCTCAGGCTGTTGGTGACGATCTTGAGCCCGGCGTGGCCAGCCAGGCGGTCGAGGAACTCGTGCACCGCCGGAACGAAGTCGGCCTTGAGCGGGTAGAGACTGATTTCGACGCCGATGTCCATGCGAGCCCTCCCGCGGGGTGGGCAGTATTGCATGGCCACCCCCCTTATGCCCCTGGCCGAGCGTCAGCCAATCGCCATCCGATAGGACTAGAATCGAGGCGTTCGCAGTGAGCGGGTGGGAACGATGACGCGCACGATCGAGATTCACCAGGTGGATGCCTTCACCCGCGAGCCGTTCACCGGCAATCCCACCGGCGTGGTGCTGCACGCAGACGCGTTGAGCGATGCGCAGATGCTGGCGGTCGCGCGCGAGCTCAATAACGCGGAGACCGCCTTCATCCTCGCAGCCGACGGCGCCGACCACAGCGTGCGGGCGCGCTTCTTCACACCGCGCACCGAGGTCGGCTTCGTCGGACACGCCACGGTCGCGGCTCAGTACGTGCTGTCGCGCTCCGCCGAGGCGCCACGCAAGCAGCGGCAGAAGTCCAAGGCCGGCATCGTCGACGTTGAGGTGCACGGCAGCGGCGCCGATCGCAGCATCGCGATCCGCCGCAGCCCGCCGCCCATCGGCCGTGAGTTGAACGACCGCGAGCGCCTCGCGGTGCTCGACGCCCTGGCGCTCGCCTCCGAGAGTCTCGACACCCGCATCACGCCGCGCATCGCCGGCGCGGGCGGCGCGCGGCTGCTCATCGGTGTGCGCGGCGCCGAGCCGCTCAGGCACCTGAAGCCGGACCTGGCGCGGCTGACGACGCTCTCGGCCCAGCTCGGCGCCGCCGGCTACTTCGTGTTCGCCTTCGCCTCCTCCGGCACGGAGCACCAGGTCGAGTCGCGCATGTTCTGCCCGGCACTCGGTATCTCCGAGGATCCCGTGAGCGGCAACGCGCACGGACTGCTCGGCGCTTACCTCGCGCAGCTCGGGCTCCTGAAGCCGGTGGACGACCGCGCGCGCTTCAGCGGCATCCAGGGCCACTTCCTGCACCGCCCGGGCCGCGTCGAAGTCGAGCTCGAGTTCAGCGACGGGCGGCTCGAGGGCGTGTGGATCCGCGGCCAGGCGGTCGAGATCTTCGAAACCCGCATGACGCTCTAGTCGCGCGCATGCCGCAATTCCAGGCGGTGCTGAAGCTCGCCGAGCTGCCGCTCGGGAGCATGCGGGCGGTGATGCTCGGGGGGCGCGAGATCCTCCTCTGTCACACGCGCGAAGGCCTGTTCGCGCTCGACAACATCTGCACCCACGCGCACGCGCGCCTGTGCGAAGGGCGGCTGCGCGCGACGCGGCTGGTGTGCCCGCTGCACGGCGCGTCCTTCGACATCCGCGACGGCCGCGTGTTGGGTCCGCCGGCCGAGGTACCGCTGCCGACCCACGCGGTGCGCGTGGTCGGGGAGAGCGTCGAAGTCGCCCTCGGCGCGCCGTGAACCGCGCACCTTCAGGGGCGCGCCGCGGCGCGCGCGCGCCGCACCAGCCACACCGCGGGCAGCGCCGCGCAGGCGCCGGCGAGAAACGGTGCCGCGGGGCCGAGCAACGCGTAGATCGCCCCCGAGCTTAAGGGTCCGAGCACGCGCGCGAGGCTCGCGCTCGCGACGTAAGTCCCCATCACGGCGCCGCGCTCGTCGCCGCGCGCCTGGCGTGAGGCAAGCGCCGAGGCACTCGGGTTGTAGGCGCCGAGCCCGAGCCCGCACAGCACGAGGCCCACGACGGTAGTCGCGAGCGTCGGCGCCAGCGCGAGCTGCGTGAGTCCTGCGACGTACACCAGCGTACCGGCGGCCGCGAGCCGCACCTCGCCGAAGCGCGGCGCCAGTACGCGCACCAGACCGCCCTGCACGAGCAGCGCCGGCAGCGCCACCGTGAACAGCAGCAACCCGACGGCGCGCGGACCCAGGCCGTAGCGGTGCAGCGCCCAGATCGCGAAGATCGACTCGAGGATCGACTGCGAATAGGTGACGAGCAGCGTTGCGCCGGCGATGAAGGCGAGCGGCGCGCGCTCGCGCAGCAGCCTGAGCGAGCGCCGCCGCGGCTCGTCGGGATGTGCGCGCCGGTGCTCGCCGGTATGACTCTCCGGCAACACGAAGCGCACCAGCGCGATCGCCGCGAGGCTGAGCGCGACGGAAACCACGGCTGGCGCGGTGAAGTTGGCGGCGTGCGCATCGCGCCCGGCCAGAAGCCCGCCGAGCGGCTGACCGAGCGTGAAGCCGACGCCGATCGCCGCGCCCACCAGCCCCATCGACGCTGCGCGCTTCTCCGGCGCGCTCACGTCCGAGGCGTAGGCGAAGGCCGCGGCGATGTTGCCCGCCATCAGCCCGGCCAGCATGCGCGAGGCGAGCAGCCACCACAGGTTCCGTGCACCGGCGAGGATCACGTAGGAAAGGCACGCGCCGGCGAGGCTGCTCATGAGAATCGGCCGCCGCCCGTAGCGATCGCTCAGGCGTCCCCACCACGGCGCGGCGAGCAGCTGGCAAAGCGAATAGCTGCCGAGGATCGGCGTGATGAGCGCCGGGGAGGCACCGAAGCGGTCGGCCATGTAGGGCACGAGCGGAATGACGATGCCGAACCCCAGCGTGTCGACCATCGAGAACAGGAACAGCGCCCCGAGCCGCCCCTTCAAACGCGCCGCCCCGGCATCGGCTAGTGCCCCGGAACGATCGTGGAAATATCGCCCGGCCGCGCCCGCGGCGGCACGAAGTCGCGCACGCCGCTCACCACGAGATTCGGGATGCGCGCGTCGTCGAAGGCCGCGGAGCGCGGCGCGTTCGCGGTGCACAGGATCACGAGCTGCAACGAAGGAATGAGCCACAGGCGGTGGCCGCCGTCATTGCTGATAGCGAAGGTGTCGGGCGCCATGAAGGGCTGCCTGGCGCCGGCGGCCGCTGCACTCAGGTACACGTAGGAGCCGGAGTCCCGGTCGGCGGGCGTCGGCATGCGCATCGCTTTGACCCAGCCCGGACGGATGATCTCGGCACCACGGTAGTTGCCGTCTCCCGCCATCAGCTCGGCCACGCGCATCCAGTCGCCCTGGCGCGCCAGCAGGCAGCAATCGGCGTGGGCCGCGCCGCCGGGCCGATCGAGGTACAGCCAGGCGTCGGAGGCGCCGAGGCGCCGCCACAGCGCCTCCGAGAGGTAGCTCGCATAGCGCTGGCCCGTGCCGCGCTCGAGCGCGAGCGACAGCAGCTGCGGATCGGCGCTCTGCACTACGCGGATCTCCCCCGGAACGCCCGCGAGCGGCTGCGCGAGCAGCGTCGCCGTGATGTCGGTACCGTAGAGCGCGCGCGCCGTCCCGCTCCAGGGCGCGCGGCCGGTGGAGACCGGCGCGAGGCCGCTCGAGAACTGCAGGAGATTGCGCAGCGTGATCGCACCGCGGCGGTCCTGGCGCAGCTCACGCACGATGTAGCTGAGCGGCTCGTCCGGCCAGCCGAGCTTGCGGTGCGCGATCGCGGTGCCGGTGGCGAGCGCCGCCAGCACGCGCGTAAAGGCCTGCGAGTCGATCAGCGTGTCGAACCCGGAGCCCTGCCAGTAGCGCTCGAAGACGATGTGGTCGTGGCGCGCGACGATGAGCGCGAGCGAGCCCTCGCCGCCGGCGTAGGCGGCCGCCGCCTCGAGCTGATGCGCATCGATCGACTCGAGCTCCGGCGTCACGCGCGGCGCTGGCGCCTGGTAGGCACCGGCGACCAGCTCGCGCGGCTGATACCACGCGGGTACCGCGGCCCGCCGTGCCGCGTGTGCGGCCAGGTAGCGTTCCCAGAAGAGCGGCGCGCTCACGAAGGTCGCGAGCGCCGCGAGCAGCAGCGTGCCGGCGAGCGCCAGAAATGTCAGCGTGGCGCGGCTCACGCGGCCCTCTGCGTCCGAAGCGGCCCGCAGTAGCGGGCGCGGCCACCCGCCAGCTCGAGCTCATGCGTCGCGCAGCCCGGCCAGTCGCCCGGGCGGTGAGTGGTGACGACGACCGCGGTGCCATTGGCGGCGAGTGCGCTCACGCGCTCCATGAGCGCGCGGCGCGTCGGCGCATCCACCCCGGCGAACGGCTCATCGAGCAGCAGCAGCTGCGGCGCGCGCACCATGGCACGTGCAAACAGCACGCGGCGCGACTGGCCGTAGGAGAGCTCCGCGAGCGGCCGGCGCGCCAGGCGCGACAGCCCGAAGAGCGCGAGCGCGCGGCGCGCGGCGCTGCGGTCGGCGGCGCTCGGCGCATCGTTCAAGCCGACGCTCGCGTGCCGACCCGATTGCACCACCTCGCTCACCGTCAGCTCGCGCGGATGCTCGGCCTGCAGGTGCGGGGCCACCAGCCCCACGCGCTTCTTGAAACGCTCGAGCGGCACGCCAGCCCCGTGTCCGGCGCGCTCGATGCGCCCGCCGACCGCCACGCCGTGGTCGCCATAGAGCGTGCGGATGAGGGTCGTCTTGCCGGAACCGTTGCGGCCGTGCACCACCCAACACTCGCCGCTGCGCACCGCGAGCGAGATATCGCTCAGGGCGCGGCTGCCATCAAGATAGACGCGCGCGCCGCACAGGCGCACCAGCTCACGCCCGCGGCGCGCACGCCGCGCCGCCGCGGCCGGCTCGGAGGGGTGCGCATCGCGACCATGCGCCCGCCTTTCGAGCCACGCCGCGAGCGGTGCCCGGCGCAGCTTCCCGCGGTAGACGATCCGCCCGCGCTCGAGCACCAGCGCGCGGTTGGCGCCGCGCGGCACATCCTCGAGGCGGTGCGTGGCGAGCACCCAGGGCAGGCGGCGGGCGCGGCGGGCCAGCCACCCGAACACCCGCGCGCGATTGACGGCATCGAGCCCGTTCAACACCTCATCGAGCAGCAGCAGCCGCGGCCGTGAGGCGAGCGCGCGGGCGAGCAGCGCCACGCGCCGCTCGCCGTAGGAGAGTGAAAGAAACGGCCGGGCGGCCAGGTGCGCGACGCCGAGCGAGCGCAGCGCGCGCCGCACGCGGCGCCGGTCGACGGCACTGAGCGGCGCGAGCGGAATGTCGGTGCGATGCACGCCGGTACCGACGATGCGCTCCACGCTCATGTCCCAGCCGTAGCGCTGGTACCTGTCCTGGCGCTCCGCGCCGACGTAGGCGATGTCCTCCAGTACCTCGGCTGGCGCCGTCCACGCCTGGCGGCCGCGGGCGTAGCGGCGCACCGCGTGCCGGGCGGGGTCGGGCCACACCGCGCCGGCGATCAACTTCAGCAGCTGCGTCTTGCCGGCGCCGTTGCCGCCGGCCAGGACCCAGTGCTCGCCGGCGCGGATTCGCAGTGTGACGTCGCGGAGCACGCGGCGCCCGTTGCGGCGCAGGTTGGCATGGGAGAGGCGCACCTCGAGATAGCGGGGATCGGCGCGGGTCATCAGCGGCATTGGAGCATAGTTAGTTGGCGCGGGGGAATGGAGTATTCTGCGCGGGCGCCGAGAGGGCGCGCATCTTCCCGGGGGTTTGTGCATGCGATGGCGGCTGCTCGCGCCGCGCTATTGGCCGACGTGGGCGGGAATCGGGCTGCTGCGGCTGCTGGCGCTGCTGCCGTACGCGGCGATGATCGCCATCGGGGTCGCGCTCGGACGGTTGCTGCGCCTCGTGGCGGTGCGTTTCGTGCGCACCGCACGCCGCAACCTCGAGCTGTGTTTTCCCGAGCTCGACGCCGCGGCACGCGGACGGCTCCTCGACCGTCACTTCGAGAGCTTGGGAATCGCGCTGCTCGAGGTGCCACTCGCCTGGTGGAGCCCGCCGCAACGCATCGCGCGGCTCGCACGGGTCGAGGGCATTGAGCACCTCGAGGCGGCGGCCGCCCGCGGGCACGGAGTGCTGTTGCTCACCGCGCACTTCACCACCATGGAAATGGCCGGGCGCGTGCTCGCCTCGGTGGCGCCCGTGGGCTTTCTCTACCGGCCGACCAGCAACGAGGTGCTGGCTTACGCGCTGGCGCGGTTTCGCACCGCGCACGGCGGCCACCCGATCCCGCGTGACGACATCCGCGGCTTCATCGGCGCGCTGCGCGCGGGCGAGTGCGTCTGGTACGCGCCCGACCAGAGCTATCGCAAGAAGGGCGCGGAGATGGTGCGCCTGTTCGGCATTCCGGCGGCGACCAACACGCTCACCTCGCGCCTGGCACGCATGACCGGAGCGCCGGTGCTACCCTATTTCCTCGAGCGCTTGCCCGGAACGCAGGGCTACCGTGCCGTCATCCATCCGCCGCTCGAGAACTTTCCGAGCGAGGATCCGGTGGCGGACACCGAGCGCTTCAATCACCTGATCGAGACGCAGGTGCGCCGCGTGCCCGAGCAATATCTGTGGATTCACCGCCGCTTCAAGGGACTGAGCGCCGACTATCCGGACTACTACGCCCGGGAGGCGCCGCGGCGCGCGTGAACGAGCTCACGAGCGGCCGCTTCGACCTGCTGGTGGTCGGCGGCGGAATCAACGGCACCGGTATCGCGCGCGATGCCGCCGGCCGCGGGCTGCGCGTGCTGCTCGCCGAGCAGGACGACCTCGCCTCGCACACCTCCTCGGAGAGCACCAAGCTGATCCACGGGGGGCTGCGCTACCTCGAGGAGTTCCATTTCGCCCTGGTGCGCAAGGCGCTCATCGAGCGCGAAGTGCTGTTGCGCTCGGCGCCGCACATCATGCGGCCGCTGCATTTCATCATGCCGTACGCGCCGCACCTGCGCCCGGCGTGGATGATCCGCGCGGGGCTGTTCCTCTACGATCACCTGGCGCACCGCGAGCACCTGGCCGCCTCGGGCACGGTGAACCTGCGCACGCACATCGCGGGCGCAGCGCTGAAAAGCGGTTACCGCCGCGGTTTCGTCTACTCCGACGGCTGGACCGACGATGCGCGCCTGGTGGCGCTGAACGCGCTCGACGCGCGTGAGCGCGGCGCGCTGATCCTGACGCGCACGCGCTGCGAGCGCCTCGCGGTTGAGGACGGCGTGTGGAGTGCGACGCTCGCCGGCCCCGGCGGCCGCACCAGCGTCACGGCGCGCGCCGCGGTGAATGCCAGCGGTCCGTGGGTGGACCAGTTCGTCAGCAGCGCCACTCCGGTGCGCACCGCGCATCGCGTGCGGCTCGTCAAGGGCAGCCACATCGTCGTGCCGCGGCTGTTCGAGCATCGCTTCGCCTACATCTTCCAGAACGAAGACCGGCGCATCGTGTTCGCCATTCCATACGAGCACGACTTCACGCTCATCGGCACGACCGACGTCGACTACCGCGGCGACCCCGCGGCGGTGCACATCGATGCGGCGGAGCTCGAGTACCTGTGCGCGCTCGCCAACCGCTACTTTGTCCGCCAGATCACGCCCGCGGACGTGCGCTGGAGCTTTTCGGGCGTGCGGCCGCTGCTGCAGGACGAGTCGCGCGATCCGATGAGTGTCACGCGCGACTATGCGCTCGAGCTCGAGAGCGAACCCGCGCCACTCCTGTCAGTATTCGGCGGCAAGATCACCACCTACCGGCGCCTCGCCGAGGACGCCGTCAACCAGCTCGCGCCGCTCCTCGGCACGCGTGCCGCGCCCTGGACCGTCGATGCGCGATTGCCCGGCGGCGATCTCCCGGAAGGCAGCTTCGCGGTGTTCGCGCGTACGGTCGAGCGGCGCTACCCCTGGCTGCCGCAGCGACTGCAGCTGCGCTACGCGCACGCCTACGGGTCGCGCGTCGCGCGGCTGCTCGGGTCCGCGACCGCGCTCGGCGACTTAGGTCCCGAGATTCTTCCGGATCTCTACGAACGTGAGGCCGAGTACCTGTGCCGCGAGGAATTCGCGCGCACCGCGCAAGACATCCTCTGGCGGCGCACCAAGCTCGGGCTGCACCTCCTCGGCACCAGCACCGAGCCCCTCGAGCGCTGGCTGGCCGCGTACGGGCCCACGGCAGACAGGCGTCGCGCGGCCCCCACACCGTCCGTGTGACCAGCGTCGCGGTTTTTCCTCCGGCACGTCGGTGGTCGCGGGGCCCCGTGCTAGCGTGGCGCCGGAGTATCCGCCCCGTGCTTACACCCTCCGATTCAATACTGGCCGCCATCATCGCCGGGACCGCGACGATGTCGGCGTCGTTCCTGCAGTTGCGCTCGGCCGCGCTGCGCGAGGCACGCCAGCCCGGCGCCCGGCGCAAGAGCCGGCTGCAGCGCCTGGTGTTCTTCGCGATCGTCGGCGGCTCGGCGGTGTCGGGCTTCGCCGTCTCGCAGTGGCTCACCGCGGGTGAGCGTAGCGCCCAGGGCGCCCTCTCCAGGGAGCTGCAGGCACGCATCGCCGAGGTCAGCAATACGGCCGGTGAACTCGAGGCCACGCGCGCTGCGGCACGCTCCGAGATCGAGGGTGGCGTGCTGCGCCGGATCGGGAGCGACGGCATCGCGGTAGCCGCCACCGTCCCCGCCTGCCGCACCGCGACCGCCGCCGATCCCGCCGCCCCCACCCCGCCCGCCGCCACGCCCGCCGCGGCTGCCCCGGGGCACGCTTGCGACGAAGCCGAGGCGGTGCCGGTGACGCTGTGTGCCACCATTCCGGCGGGCGCCACCATCACCGAGGTCGCGCTCTTCAGCCGGCCCGCCGACGCCGACACACCCTGGAGCGCGAGCCGCTTCCTGCCCGGTCAGGAGTCGGGGGATGCGCGCTTTGCCGACAAGTATTCCGAGACCACCCCGGAGTCCGGCACGCGCCAGGTCTGCCAGGCCTTCGCGCACTGGTCCGCCGACCACGCCCGCGTGGTGCGGATGCTCGTGCGCTACTCTCTGTGAGCCGACCTTCCGCATAATCACCCCCTGGTAAGGGCGCCAGCCTTTCGGGGGATCGTTGGTTTCATCGCCTTCCCAAGCCGCGGCCGCGCGCCGCGCGCCGCTGCTCGCCGTACTGGCGCTCGCGCCGCTGTGGCTCACGGGCATGTTCGGCCGCGGTCTGTGGACGCCGGACGAGCCGCGCGAGGCCGACATGGCCTGGCGCATGAGCGTGCAAACCGAGCGGGCACTGCCGCAGCTCGCCGGCACCCCCTTCCTCGAGAAACCGCCGCTTTCATACTGGATGGCGGGCGGTGCAATCGCGACGCTCGGCGACACGCCGGGCGCCGCGCGCGTCCCCAATCTTCTCTACGCCGTGGTCGTGGCGCTCGCGGTCGTGGCACTCGCTCTCGCCATGGAGCTCGCGACAGCACCGGCGGTGATCGCCGCCCTCGTCGCGGCGAGCGCCCTCACCGCCTGGCGCGTGACGATCTGGCTCGCTCCCGATGCCTGCCTGCTCAGTGGCTGCGCGCTTGCGCTGCTCGGCGCCTGGCTCGGACTGCAGGCGCCGCGCGGCGCGCCCAAGGCCGCGGGCTACGCGCTGCTGCACCTCGGCGCCGCCGTCGGCTTCATGGCGAAAAGTGCTCCGGGATGGCTCGTGCCGGGGCTCGCGCTGCTCGCGCTCATCCTCTGGGAACGCCGCTTCAGCGAACTGCGCCGCTGGGAGCTGTATGCGGGGCTTGCGCTGCAGGCGCTCATCATCGGCCCCTGGCTCCTCGCGGTGGCGCACGGCGCGCACGGCGCAGAAGCGCTGCGGACTCTTTTCTGGAACAACCTCGTCGGGCGCTTCACGCAGGTCGCCTCCCCCGCGGCACTCGACTACACCACCGGGCATCAAAACACCCCCGGGAAATATCTTTTCGGCCTGCCGGTGTACCTGCTGCCGTGGACCCTGCTCGTGCTGGCGGCCGTGGTGCACGCCTGGCGGCGCGCGCGCGCACAGGGCGCGCGCGGCACGGCCTGGCGCTTCGCGCTCTGCTCCAGCGTACCGTTCCTCGCGCTGCTCTCGGTTGCGGCCACGGCGCGCGACATCTACGCGGCGCCCGCGCTCCTGGGCTGCGGCCTGCTCGCGGGACTATGGCTGGATGAGGCGGGGCGGGAGCCCTCGCGCCTCGATCGGGCCGTGACGCTCGGCACGCTGGTGTTGGTGGCAGCCATGGCCCTCGCCTGCGCGCTCGCGCTCGGCGTGCTGGCGGCCTCGGGCGAGGGGGCGGCGCTGCCATTCGTGGCCGCCGCGCTCGGGGTGACCGTTCTTGCGGCCACCGCGCTCGGCTTCGGCGTGCGAGCCCTGCGCCGCGGCGATCTGCCGCGCAGCCTCCTCTGGTCCTACGCCGGTTACGCCGCGGCGATCTGTCTCGCCGCCCGCCTCATCGTTCCGGTCGTCGACCGCTGGCAGGATCTGCCCGCGCTCGCCGCGCGCATCCACACCGACACCGCACAGCGGCCGCTCGCATTGCTCGATCCGGACGAGACGACCATCGCCATGCTGGATCACGGCGGGGCGCGCTTCACGGTTCTGGCGAGCGGCGCGGCCGCTCCTCCCGCCACGGTCGGCGCCTGGTTCGCCGCGCAGGGACCGGCGGCGCGGGTGCTGGTGCTGCTGCCAGGTCATGCCGGCGGGCCGGTTACCGCGCTGCTCGCGCACCTGCGACCGCCGGCCGCCGCACCGGGAGACGGCGTCGCGGGCTCACTCATCGCCGCAGGCGCCGCCAGCCTGGCGCTACGCTACGAGTTGCCGCAGGGACGGCGCTATGCACTACTCGCGCCAGCGGCGCCGCACTGAGCACCGCCGCGCCCGCCCGCCCTCACCAGGAGCCGTAATGTCGCAACACACCGATCTCGCGCGCAGCCTGCAGAACCGTCATATCCAGCTCATCGCCTTCGGCGGCACCATCGGCGTGGGGCTCTTCCTCGGATCCGCCAAGGCGATCAGCCGCGCGGGTCCCGGACTTCTGATGGCGTACGCGGTGGGCGGAATCGCGATCTTCTTCATCATGCGCGCGCTCGGGGAGCTCCTTACCTACCGCCCGGTCGCCGGGTCCTTCGCGACCTACGCGGAGGAGTTCTGCGGACCCTTCCCGGGGTTCGTCACCGGGTGGTCCTACTGGTTCGCCTGGGTGGCGACCGTGATGGCGGAGATCACCGCGATCGGTGTCTACGTGCGCTTCTGGCTCCCCGAGGTGCCGCAGTGGCTGCCGCCGCTGATCGCGCTCGCCGTGCTCTACGGCGCCAACCTGCTCGCGGTGCGCGTGTTCGGCGAGCTCGAGTTCTGGTTCGCGCTCATCAAGGTCGTGACCATCGTCGGGCTCATCCTCGCCGGTCTCGGCGTCATCTTCTTCCACGTCGGCACGCTCGGCGCCACCGCCAGCTTCTCCAATCTCTGGTCGCACGGCGGCTTCCTGCCGGGCGGCATCCTGCCGGTGTTACTGACGCTGCAGATCGTCATGTTCGCCTACGAGGGGGTCGAGCTGATCGGCGTCACCGCGGGCGAGTCGGCTAATCCCGCGGTGGTGCTGCCGAAGGCCACCAACGGCATCATCGTGCGTATCCTCATTTTCTATCTCGGTGCGCTCACCATCATCATGTCGCTCGTGCCATGGACCGCGCTCGACCCGAAGATGAGCCCGTTCGTGTTCGTGTTCGGCCAGCTGGGCTTACCGGGTGCCGCCACCATCATCAACCTGGTGGTGATCACCGCCGCCGCGTCCTCCTGCAACAGCGGCCTGTTCAGCACCGGACGCATGCTCTGGACGCTCGGCCAGCGCGGCCAGGCGCCGCGGGTGTTCGGCACGCTTAACCGCGGCAAGGTTCCCGCGGCGGGCATCCACGCCTCCGCCGTGGTCATGCTGATCGGCGTGCTGCTCAACTACCTCGTGCCCGAGCGCGTGTTCACCATGGTGACCAGCATCGCGCTCATCGGCACGCTCTGGACCTGGGGGATCATCCTCGTGGCGCACGCCCGGTACCGGCGTGCGGTGGCCGCCGGCCGCGCCGCCGCGGCACCGTTTCGCATGCCGGGCGCACCGGTCGCCAACTACGTCGTGCTCGCGTTCCTGGTGCTGGTCACGGTGATGCTGTGGCGCGATCCGGACTCGCGCGTGGCGCTCTACGTCGCGCCGCTGTGGTTCGGCCTGCTCGCACTCGGCTACTACGGCACGCGCGCCGCGCGCGCACCTGCGGGCACATCCTAGAGCAGCCGCTCCCCGCCGCCGATCAAGCCACCGCCGTCGATGACGATGGTCTGGCCGGTGATGAAGCTGCCGGCGCGTGCGGCCAGCATGACCGCGACCCCGGCGCAGTCCTCCGGTTCGCCGAGCCGCTTCAGCGGGTAGGCGCGCGCCAGGGCCTCGGCGCGTGCGGGGTCCGCCCACAGGGCTTTCGAGAACTGCGTGCGAATCACACCCGGCGCGAGGCAGTTGACGCGGATGTTGTGCGCGCCCCACTCCACCGCGAGGTTGCGCGCCAGCTGCATGTCGGCCGCCTTGGAGATGCCGTAGCCGCCGAGCAAGGCGCTGCCCATGAAGCCGCTCACCGAGGAGACGATGATCACCACGCCGTCCTTGCGCTCGGCCATCGCCGGCAGCGTCATGCCGCACAACCACATGTTGCTGTAGAGGTTGGTGCGGATGAGCTTATCGAAGGCCTCGTCCGACATGGTCGCCGAGGGCCCGAAGTGCGGGTTGGTCGCGGCGTTGCACACCACGATGTCGATGCGGCCGAAGGCCCGCACACTCGCATCCACCAGACCCTTGAGCTCGTCCTTGTGGCCCACATGGCAGGCATGCGCCAGCGCGACGCCGCCCGCCGCCTTGATCTGTGCGGCCGCCGCGTCGCAGCTCTCCTGCTTGCGGCTCGAGATCACGACCCGGGCGCCGTGCGCCGCCATCTGCACCGCGATCGCCTTGCCGATGCCGCGGCTCGAGCCGGTAATGAGGGCCACCTTGCCTGACAGGTCGAATAGGGACATGGGTGCGCTCCGCGACTGCGTGCCGCGCATTCTGCCCCGCGCGGCGAGCCGAAGGGAACCGTCGTTGGCCAGGTCCGGGGTCAGATAGTAGAATGACCAGCATGCGCATCGTCACTCTGGTCGTAGCAGTTGTTTTCGCGGGGGGATGTGCGAGTACCCCTGCGCCCCAGAGAACTCCGGAGCGGCACGCGGCTAACATAGCGGCGGCGGAGACGGCCGGCTATAAAATCATCCACTACGGCGATCGCGCGGTTTTCTGCCCCAGCACGCCTCCGACCGGCTCGCACATCGGGTCCATGTGCCTGAGTGAAAGCGAATTGGAGGCACAGATGGGACTGCCGCAGACCCCGAGTCCCACCATGCACGTCAGCAATACGCCCCCGGGCCCCGGCCCCGGATCGGGACACTAAGCGGCGCGCGCTCTGCGCTAGATCGGCTCCTCCAGGGACTTCGCGAGCGCCGTGAAGAGCTTCGGGCCCGTTTCGGTCATGTACCAGCAGTCCTCGAGGCGGATACCGAACTCCCCGGGAATGTAGAGGCCGGGCTCGTCGGAGAAGCACATGCCCGCCTCGAGCGGCGTGGTGTCGTTGCGAACCAGGTACGGCGCTTCGTGCACCTCCATACCGATGCCGTGGCCGGTGCGGTGCGAGAGCCCCGGCAGCCCGTAGTCGCGGCTCCAGCCCTTCTGCTCGTAGAAGGTACGCACGGCGCGGTCGATGCTGCCGACCGGAACGCCGGGCTTCGCCGTCTCCTGCGCAATCTCCTGGCCACGCTTCACCGTGTTCCACAGATCGCGCTGCCGGGGCGAGGCGCTGCCGAATACCCAGCTGCGCGAGATGTCGGACTGGTAACCGTGGACGCTGCAGCCGGTATCGACGAGGACGACCGATCCCGCGCGCACCTGCTGCGGCTTGATCGAGCCGTGCGGGAAGGCGCTCGCCTCGTTGAGCAGGACGAGTGTGAATTCGTGCGCGCCGCCGAGCGCCTGCGTCGCCGCCACCATCATCTGGAAGATGTCGCCGGACTGCATGCCGGCGCCGACGTGGGCGTGCGTATAGCGCAGCGCCGCGAGGGTCACGTCGTTGGCGGACTGCATCAGGGCGATCTCGTGCGCCGACTTGTGCATGCGGCACTCGCGGATGAGGTCGTCTCCGGGAATCACGTGTGGCGGACTCGTCGCGGCCTTCGAGGTGCGATCGACGATAAAGAGCCGCGTCGTCGGCTCGACGGCGAGGGTGACATCCCCGCGCGCATGCTCGCGCAGCGCGCCGGCGAGCAGCTCGAACGGACTCTCGTCCTCCTTCCAGGGCCGCACGTCCGCGGGCACCTTGAGCGTCTCGCGTACCGAGGGCTCCTCGAAGTAGGGAGTCACGACGACCACGCCCCCGGTCGCGGGAATCAGTGCGGCCGTGGTCCGCTCGCTGCGGTGCCAGCGGACGCCCGTGAAGTACTCGAGCGAGGGTCCCGCCTCGATGAGGAACGCCGTGATCTTCTTCTGCTGCATCAGGCCCTGCACGCGCGCGAGGCGCGCGCCGTGCTCCGCGGTGCTGATGGGCTGCATGTCCCGGGTCATCGGGCTGAGATCGGCGATCCCGGCATCCGCCGCCCGCAGCGGCTCAGTCGCCGCGAGCGCGGCTCCCGCCGCCGTCAATCCGAAGAACGCGCGCCTGGATACGTTGTGCATTTTCTTAGGTCTCCCCATGCTGCCGCGCCGGGCATTTTGCCCGCTGCGGGGCCGCTTGGCGAACCTAAGAGGCCGCTGAGGCGCCGCCGTCAGGCCCGCAGTAGAATCCGCGCGCCGCGCCCGTAGCTCAGTTGGATAGAGCATCAGGCTTCGAACCTGAGGGTCGGGAGTTCGAATCTCTCCGGGCGCGCAATCTTTGATTGGTTTGAGGAGTAGCTCAGGTCCGATTGCTCTATCGCTGGATATCCGCATCTCTGCTGCTCGCAGCCGTGGGGGCCGCAAGCCTCTGGGTCGCGGGCGAGCGGCTGTCCGCTCCCTTGCAGCGAGACGTGGGCCACCCACCCGCCGATCTCGGCGCACGCAGCGTCGAGTTTCAGAGCGCCTCCGGCGCCGTCATTCACGGCTGGCTGGCCTCCGGTCGCCCGGGCGACGGGGCCATCCTGCTTCTGCATGGAGTCCGCGGTGACCGCCGCGACATGCTCGCGCGCGCCACCTTGCTCCATGCGGCGGGATATGCAGTATTGCTGATCGATCTGCAGGGGCACGGCGCGAGCAACGGTAAGCACATCACCTTCGGATACCTCGAGTCACGCGATGTATCGGCGGCGTTAACGCTCCTGGAAAAGGAGCTCCCGCACGAACGCATCGGCGTGATCGGCGCTTCCATGGGAGCTGCCGCTTTCGTGCTGGCGAGGGACCGCCCCACGGTGTCAGCGGTAGTTCTCGAATCGATGTATCCGACGATCGATCAGGCTCTCGCGGACCGCCTGCGCCTTCATCTGGGATCGCTCGGACCGCCTCTGGCGCCGCTTCTCGAGATGCTGCTGCGGCCGCAGCTGGGTATAACGGCCGCCGACCTGCGACCGATCGACCGGATGAGCGGACTCGAGGCGCCCGTCTTCGTCATTGCGGGAACGCGCGACGACCATACGACCCCGCAGGAGACCCGCTCGATATTTGCGGCAGCCGTACACCCGAAGCAGCTCTGGTGGGTTCAGGGAGCCGCTCACGTGGATCTTTATGACTTCGCCGGCAAGGAGTACGCGAGCCGGATCCTCGAGTACTTCGCGAAGTACCTGCGGGTAACACCCGCCGGCTCACCGTGACGCGCGGCAGGCGGGTTGCGCGCCAGCCCGCGAGACCGTGCACCAGCGCGAAGCTGAGTGCACGGCCCGCGGGACTTTACGTCGTCGTCAGCCCCTCAGTCGTCAGCTCCTCAGCGGATCCCTCACCAGAAGAAGTAGTGATACCACGCCTGGTGGGTCGTCCGGGACTGCTGGGATTTGGCCTGGTTCGTCGTGTTGTTGGCGAGCGTCGAGGCCGTCAGGGTCCCCTTGGTCGCCGCCGTCACGCGCTGGCCAGCAGGAATGGGCTCGACTCTGCCGCCGTGTACGCTGGCTGACACACTCGCCCGCGTGCCGACGCTCGTGTGTCCGGCAACGCCGTCGGAGCGCAGGTCAGCCCGGTCCGAGCGCAGATCCGTCCGGTCGGATGCGATCGTCTCCCGGTCGGCGGCGATGTTGTGCCGGTCGCCGGCCATGGCCGCACGTGCCGTGGCGGTGTTCTGCCGCGCGGAGCCGAGGCTCTGCTCGTCCGCGGTCAGATTGCTGCGGGCGCTCGCCAGGCTCTGCTGCGTGGCACTCATGTTCTTCGAGAGCGTCGCCATGCTGTGCCTGTCGGTAGTCTCGCTCTGGCGGATCGCAGCCTCGTTCTGCTGGGTGGCGCTCAGATTCTGCCTGGCAGTCGCCATGTTCTGCTGATCCGCGCTCATGTTCTGCGTGGCAGCAGCCATCGCCTGTTTATCGGCATGGATGGTCTGGTCGCTCGCCTGAATCCCCTCACGATCGCTGGCGATGTTCTGCCGGTCGGCGCCGATCGCCTGCCGCTCGCTGGCGACGTTCGCGCGATCCTGCGCGATGGTGGCGCGGTCCGAAGCGATGTCGGACTTTTCAGTGTTGATGTTGGTTTGCTCGTTCACCCCGGCACGCTGCTGCGCATAGTCCTGTTTCAACGCCGCCTGGTCCGCGCGAATATCGGCCCGCTCGGCACCGATGTTCTGCCGGTCGGAGCTGATCGTCTGACGGTCGGCGCTGATGTTCTGCCTGTCGGCGGCGATGCTCTGCCGGTCCGTGCTCACGGTCGTGCGGGCGTTCTGCACGGCCTGCTGGTCGGTACTGAGGGTTTTCTGGTCTGCATTGATGGCCGCCTGGTCCGTCCTGATCGCCGCTCGATCAGTGCTCGCCTGCTGCCGGTCAGTCCGCAACTCCTGCCGGTCCGTGTGCATCGTGGCCTGATCGGCACCCATTGCCTGCTTGTCGGCGCTGAGCGTTGCCTGGTCGGCGCCGATGGAGCTGCGGTCGGTGCGGATCGCCTGCCGGTCGGTGCGAATGGTCTGGCCGTCCGAGCGAATGTCCTGCCGGTCAGCGCGGATGTTGGTTCGGTCCTGCGCTATGGCGGCACGATTCTCCCGGATGTTGGCCCGGTCCTTGCTCATGTCCGACTCGATCGTCGGGACATTCACGTTGGTGGGGGTGGGCGCCGATGCTCCGGTGGAGCTCGAGCCGGTCGGGGCGGACGCGGGCGCGCCGGCCTGCCCGTCGGCCGCAAAGGCCGGGGACAGCCCCGCGAGCAGCGCCGCGGCTGCGATGGTTGCATACAAGGTTCTGTGCTTCATGTGGCACCTCCTTATGAGATCGTCCTGAAACTGTCGCTACCGGCTGCCGGCCTTGGCCGACCGCTGGTCGGTCTGGCCGTTGGAACGGCCAGCCTCCGCGAGCCGCTCCTGCTCGATGAATCCCTGTACGAGGGAAAAGAAGCGGCTGTAGAAATCGGGGTCCTGCAGGGTCTCGCGGCGGACCACGCCCAGCACCTGCGCCGATCCCGAGGGCATGGTGAGGGTTGCGGGTCCGACGCCGACGCTGGTCGTCTGCTTCATCTTCTGCAGGCGGTTGTCCTCGCGAATCGCGGTGACGAACACGATGCTGGTACCGTCCTTGTTGTCGGCGCAGCTCGCCTGCAGCCTCACGGTGACATTGAGCTTCGGCTGCGGCTGGAAGTCGCGCGCGCCGGTGAGGACTCCGGAATCGCTGGGTCGATCCAGCATGTAGCCCTGGCTGAGCAATGCGCGCTTGACGCTCCAGCACACCGTCTCGCCCGAGCCGGCAAAGGTGCGGCTGTAGGGAGCATCGTTCTTGAGGCTGTCGCTCGCCAGCTCGTGCTTGTGGGAGGCGCAGCCGGTGCCGGCGAGTCCCGCCGCCAGCACCAGCCCCGCGATGGCGCGCGTCAGCCGACAGAGGCGTGATTTACCGCGCATATACCACCTCCGTGTCCGCGCGCTCAGGCCTTCGGCGAGTAGCTGAACTTCTGACCCGCCACGCTCGCCTGGAACATCGCGCCACCCTTGACGATGGTGAAGACCGCGACGCCCCGGTAGTAGCGCCCCAGGGTCCTCGCGTCCTTCATGCCGCCGCTTGCTCCGGCGCTGGCACCGTCGGTGCCGACACTGCCGCCCGCGGCCGCGGTGATCGCGACGGCGTTGACGTCCGCGCCGAACTGGTAATTGCCGCGGGAGAATTCGTCGAACGCGCGCTTATCCTGGAAAAATACGATCTGGCTGTACGCCTGACCCCCGGCCTGCACGCCCACACTGACCTGATTCATGGTCGTGTCGCCCGCGTACGCGCCGTGCACATAGACGCGCCCGCTCCCGTGCGCGCCGCCGACGACCCAGCCGCCCTTGCCGATGGTCGGAAACACCGCGTAGCCGTAAGACTTGTTGAAGTACGCGGCGCTCTCGCCGGCGTGCCTGAAGAGACTCTCGGTTTCGCGGTAGGTGTCGGTGCCGGGAGCGGCCAGAAGTGTCGCACTCCACAGCAACAGGGCTGCTCCGCAAGCGGTCTTCGGGGATGCCTTCATGATCGCTCTCCTGTGTATCCTCGTCTGCGGCGACCTTCGCATGGCCCGGCCAACCGGAGGAACCGCAATCCTCGGTAAGGTCCTGTAGGTGTCGGGCTACTTTCGCCTCCGGTATGAATGGCGACTTAACCGGGCGCGTGCCCGTAGGACTGTGCCTACAGTCTTTAGGCCGGATGGCGTACGCTCGGCGGGCGACGGATGAGGCTAAGGTGCACCGGGCATGGCCACTGTACTCATTGCCGACGACCATGCGATGGTCCGCGCTGGGCTGAGGCGCTGGCTGGAGCAGGATCGATCGATTACCGCGATCGGTGAGGCTGCGAGCGCCGCCGAGACGCTGCGCCAGGTGCGCGATGGCACGTGGGACCTGGTGGTGCTCGACATCAACCTGCCGGACCGCAACGGCATGGACATCCTGCGCCACATACGCGCCGGCGAAACGCACACCCGGGTGCTGGTGGTGAGCGCCTTCGGGGAGAAGCAGTACGCGACCTATGCGCTGCGTGCCGGCGCAGCCGGCTACTTCGCCAAGGATCAGCCCCCCGAGGAGTTCATGCGCGCCGTGCACACGGTGATCGCCGGGCGGCGCTACGTGAGTGCGGCGCTCGCCGAACTGCTGGCGGACTCCCTCGATGAGCCGACGGACCAGCCGCCGCACGCGGCGCTGTCCCAGCGCGAGTTCCAGATCCTCTGCAAGCTCGCCGTCGGACGCAGCGTCTCGGAGATCTCGCGGGAGCTATGCATCAGCGTCAAGACGGTGAGCACGTACCGTGCCCGGGTGCTCGAGAAAATGAAATTCGACACCAATGCGGACCTGACAGCCTACGCGCTGAAGAACGGCCTGATGCAGTAACCGGCGGGGCCGATGTGTCGGCGTACGCCGACGCCTGAAGCTGGCGCTTACCGGCATGCCGGGCGAGGCGGCGGCCCTACACTCGGACCGCGGGCAGCGCCCGCACATGCCGCAACCCAAGCTATGGCAAATACTGCACCCGTGCGCGTACTGCTCGTCGAGGACTCCGACGTGCTCGCGGCCCGGATCGCAGAGCTGATTCGCCGTCTGCCCGGCGTCGAGCTCGTCGACACCGTCACCACGGAACCGGCGGCGTTGCAACGGGTCGCGGACGAGGCGCCCGACGTCCTGATACTCGATCTGCACCTGCGCCTCGGTACCGGGTTCGGGGTGCTGCGCTCGCTCGGGCGCAAGCGCGAGCGGCGACCGCATGTCATCGTCCTCACGGGCTTCGACCTGCCCGAGTATCGTCGCCAGGCCGAGTCCCTCGGAGTGGATGCGTTCCTGAACAAGTCACGCGACTATCACCGCCTGCCGGAATTGCTCAAAGGACTTGCCGCGGCGGCTGCCGCCGCTGATTGCTGAACCCGTGCTCCACCCGCAGGCGCCTCCTGCGTCGCAACCTCCGTAGCCAGCACCCGCTCGAGTGGCAGGCGCACCTCGATGCGCGTGCCTCCCATGTCCAGGCGCTGCACCGCCCACTGTCCGCCGAGGGCGCGCGCGCGCTGGCGCATCGCGGCGAGCCCATGCGACTGCAGTGCGCGCAGCCGCTCGACCGGTATACCGATTCCATCATCCTCCAGCCGCACCAGCAGCCAGGGGGGTGCCAGCTCGAGCGACACCAGCACGCTCGTCGCCTTCGCGTGCTTCAGCACATTGGCGAGCCCCTCCTGCACGATCCTGAAGACCGCGATCGCGGCCTGGGAGGTGAGCGCGGGCAGTTCCTCGGGGTAGCGCTCGAGGTACTTCAGTCCCGCCCGCTCGCATGACTCGCTCACTTGCCAGCGCAGCGCGGCCAGCAGCCCCAGATTGTCGAGCAGCGTGGGACGCAGGCTCTCGATGACACGTCGCTTGATGTCGAAGCCCGCCTGCAGGGCGTCCTGCACGCGGCGGAAGTAGCCGCGGACTTCCTTATCTTCGCTCCCGAGGCGCTCCTCGAGCCACGACACATCCATGCGTGCAGCCACCAGCAAGCCCCCGAGCTCGTCGTGCAGCTCGCGCGACAGCGCGGATTTCTCCTGCTCCGCCACCGATTGCAGGTGGGTTGAGAGCTCCGACAGCTCCTCGGTACGCTGCTCCACCAGACGCTCGAGCTCGCCCTGGCGTGCCGTCAGCTGCTCGGTCTCGCGCTCCTTGGAGCGCAGCTGGCGCAGCGTGAGGCGGCTCAGCAGCAACAGCAGCCCCGCGCTCGCTACCAACGCACTGCTGGTGGTGGCAAAGCTCAGCCAGCGGTTGACCTGCCAGCGGCGGCTGGCCTTGAGGGTCTCGACGTTCTCGAACTCGCCGATCCGGACCGCCAGGTCGTCGATTTGCGTCATGGTCGCAGTACCCTGGTCGGTGCGGATCACCTGCAGGGCCGCCGCGCGGCCACGGCTGGCAAACAGCTCGATGGTCTCGAGCATCTCGCTGAACTTCGCGTCGCTCAGTTGCCGCAGCGTCGCGATGTCCGTGCGCGAAGGCGCGCTGGCGCCGGCGAATGCCGCAGCGAGCCGCTGCAGCGCTGGCTCGATGTCGGCCGCGGCTTGCCGGAACGGGGCGAGGTAGTCCGGGTTGCCGACCAGGATGTAGCCCCTCTGGCTGCTCTCGGCCTGGCGCACGAGCTGCAGCACCGCCGCCAGCGCCTGGCGTCGCTGCGCTCCGAGCTCGATGCGCGCGCTCGCGTCCTCGAGACGCCTGTCTCCCACCTGCGCCCCGATGAACAAAACCATGACGGCGGCAAGCAGCAATGCCACCACCAGCATCTGGCGGGCCAGCGAACTCATTCGCCGGATCATACCCCGAGATTTCCGCGGTACGGTCACCGGCCGCGTAGGAAGCTGCCTACATGCACGCCGGCACGGGCTGACGAGCGGACGGGCGCTCCGCCGCTGCTCGGGACATCACTGCCCGGCTTACGGTATGCGCCGAGCCTCGCCTTGCAACCGCCAGGGCGCACGGACTGAGGCGAAATTGCGTCGCCGGAGTTAGCCCCCCATCTCCGGATTGGCGCTCTGGTGTCTCGGGGCGGTGGTGACGGTCGGCATGTGCCAGGACCGGCGCTCGCCGGACGTCCTGCCGCCCCCGAGACCTTTTTGGAGCGAGCCCTGGTCAGGAGAACGCCATGACAGGGTCCCGACTCCTAACTCGAGTGCTCATCTCACTCACGGGCGCCGCCTGGCTCGCCGGGGCGCTGTTGTCGAGCGGCTGCGTCGTCGAGCCGCGCGAGGGCTTCTACGACGGCGACCACCATCGCTGGTACCACGAGCATGCGTGGCGTGAGTGTGTCGCGATCGATGAGCATTGCCGCGATCGATGAGCATTGCCACGACTGAGGACTGAACTGAAGCCGGTCGGCGGCAGCGCCGATCGATGCAGCGCCGGGCGCATGCGCCGCCCGCAGATCCCGGGGTAAGCTACGGGACATGCCCAAAGACATCGAGCGCGAGCTCGACGCCATCTTCTCCCACCACGACGCGCGCGTGGCGCAGGCGCGCCGCGAGACCGCCGGCAAGGGCACGGCGGAGGAGCAGTTCGCTCTCGCGGCGGCGGCCTGCCTCACCGGCGTGATCACGCCCGCATTCGAACAGATGGCGGCCTCGCTGCAGCAGCGGGGCGTCGCGGCGCGGGTGCTCACCGAGGAAGCCGGCCTGCGCATCGATATCCCCGTGAGCCGGCACGCGCGCCTGGGCGTAGGACATGGGGGTTACCCGTACCTGCGTGCGCGCAGCGACCGGCAGACCCGGCGCATGCACTTCGAGCGCAATACAACCGACGCCCGGGGCCGCAACGCCATCGGCGACTTTGCCGTCGACGAGGTCGATGCGGACCTGGTCAAGTCCCTGGTGGTAGATCTGGTGCGGGTGCTGTACGGGCCTTTTTAGGGCAGATCGCACCAGGGTTATAGCGCCCGGTCATGGCTCGCCGGACTATCCGGAACGCGGACGTAGCGTTGCGCCATCGCGGGCAGCACCACCAGGTTGAGCAACGTCGAGGACAGGAGGCCCCCGAGCACGGTCACGGCCATCGGCCCCTCGATCTCCTGCCCCGGGCGCGCGAGGCCGAGAGCGAGCGGCGCCAGCCCGAGCGCGGTGACCGCGGCGGTCATGACGATGGGGACGAGCCGCTCGTTGGCGCCGCGCAGCACGAGCTCGGGGCCCCAGGCGGCGCCCTCGACCTCGACCAGGTGCTCATAGTGAGCCAGCTGCAGGATCGCATTGCGGGCGCTCACGCCGAACACCGTGACCAGTCCCACGACCGTCCCGAGCGAGATGCCGACCCCGGTGACGGCGATCGCGAGCACGCTGCCGATCAGGCTGAACGGCAGGTTTGCCAGCACCAGGTAGCTGTTGGCGCGCCAGCGGAACGCCACGAACAGGATCATCAGGATCAGCGCCAGCGCCAGCAGCGAATACAGCATGAGCTCATTACGGGTCTGGCGCTCCGCGGCGGCGGCCCCCGTGAATTCGAGATAAACGCCGGCGGGCAGCGCGACCGAGGCGGCGATAGTGCGCTGCGCCGCGTCCACCACGCTCTGGAGCGAGGCGCCGCTGACATTGAAGGTCACGCTGACGCGGCGCTGGCCGCCGTCGTGCTCGATGCTGTAACGGTCATTGGTGACCTCGACGCGGGCGACCTGCGAGAGCGGCACGGGACCCAGGGGGCTCGCGATCATGAGCCGCGCGATTTCTGCTGGCCTGTGCCGCAGCACGTCCGGCAGCAGCACCTCGACGTCGACCGTGCGCGTCCCGCGGAACGTCTGGCCGACGTTGGCGCCCGCGTAAGCGGTTTCGATCGTGTCGAGGACGTCCTGGACCTTGAGCCCGGTCGCCGCCAGCGCCGGCGGGAGCAGCTGAATGGCAATCGAGGGCGTGCCGCTTTGCCGCTTGAACTGCAGGTCGACGATGCCCTTCACCCTGGAGAGCGCGGCGACCACCTTCCCGGCGGTCGCATCGAGCTGATCGAGGTCGTCGCCGAAGATCTTGATGGCCACCTGGGCAGTCTCGCCGCTCAGGCTCTCGCTGATGCGATCCCCGAGAAACGTCACTACCTCGCTCTGGATCCCCGGGTAGTCCGCGAGGATGCCGCGCAGCGCCTCCTGCGCGTTCGCCTGATCGACGCTCGCGTCGCGCTTGAGCTCGACGTGAAATTCGCTGCGGTGGGGACCCCAGGTGTCCTCGCCGAGCTCGGCGCGCCCCACCTGCTGCTCGATGGTCGAGACATAAGGCAGCGCGAGCACCTCGGCGCTGACCCGCTTACCCATGCTCAGCATCTCATCGAGGGAGGTCCCGGGAACCGCGCTCGCGACCTGGAGCACGAAATGGCCCTCGCGAAAGTCGGGCATGAAGGTGCCGCCGAGGAAGGGCAGCGCGCCGGCCGCGAGCACCACCAGTGCGATCAGCGTCAGCGCCGTCAGCTTCAGATGCGCGCCCACGCGTTGCACCGACCAGCGCTGCCAGCTCTTGAGGATCTGCAGCCAGCGCGCCTGCGCGTGTGCGTCGCGCTCGTGCAGCAACAGCGCGCACAGCGCCGGGGTGGCGGTCATCGCCACCAGGAGCGATGCGCTCACCGCGAGTATGAAGGCGAGCGCCAGCGGCCCGACGAACCGGCCCTGCACGCTGGAAGCGAACAGCTCGGGCAGGAACACCACGATCACGACAACCGTGGCGTAGATCACCGGCCCGCGCACCTCGAGCGAGGCCTCGCGGATGACCTCGAGGCGCGGCCGGGGCGAGCTCAGGCGCGCGTTCTCACGCAGGCGGCGCAGGATGTTCTCGATGCCGATGATGGCATCGTCGACCAGTACGCCGAGCGCCACCGCAAAGCCGCCGAGCGTCATGGTGTTGAGGGTCAGCCCCATATGGTCGAGCACGGCCACCGCGGCGAGCAGCGACAGCGGTATCGCGCTGAAGGCAATGAGCGCCGCGCGCACGTCGCGCAGGAACAGGTACAGCACGGCGAGGATCAGCACTGCCGCGAGAGCCAGCGACTCCTCGAGGTTGCCGAGCGCCCGCTCGATGAAATTGGCGGGCCGGTGCAGGGCGGGATAGACCATGATGCCCTGCGCCTTGAGAGCCGGCGCCAGGTCGGCGAGCGCCCGCTCGACCGCCAGCGTCACGGTCAGCGTGTTGGCGCCGTACTGGCTCGCGAGCGACAGCATGACCCCAGGCTTGCCCATGATGAGTGCATCGCCCGAGCGCAGCGCGGGTGCGACTGTCACCTCCGCCACGTCGCGCAGCAGGATCGGGGTGCTGCCGCGCACCGCGAGGACCGCCGCGCCGAGCGCCGCGACGTCGGGTTCCGGCGTCGGCGACTTGATGAGTACCCGCTGCGCCGCGAGGTCGACGAAGCCGGCGCCGCGCAGCGGCAAGGCCGCGCGCGCCGCGTCCGCCACCTCGGCGAGAGTGATGTTATAGCTGGCCAGCTTAGGGATGTCCGGGAGGATCTGGATCTCGCGCACATCGCCGCCGAACACGATGACGTGCGCGACTCCGGGCACGGCGAGGAGGCGCGGCTTGATCACCCAGTCCGCGACGTCGCGCAGCGTGTAGGCATCGACCTTGTCGGACAGGAGCCCGATCTTGAGAAGGTCCATGGTGCTCGACACCAGCGGCGACAGCTTCGGCGTACCGACTCCGGCGGGCAGGCTGCTGCCGAGCTCCGCGAGGCGCTCGGAGATTCCCTGGCGCGCTATGTGGACATCGATGCCGCCGGTGAAGCTGATGGTCACCACGGACAGTCCCGGTATCGATTCCGATCGCAGCGTGGCGAGCCCCGAGGCGCCGTTGACCGCGTTCTCGATGCGCTTGGTAACCAGCTCCTCGACCTGCTGCGGCGCGAAGCCCGGAGCCTCGGTCTGGATCTCGACCTGGGACGGTACGAACTCCGGGAATACGTCGAGGGACGAGCGCAGCGCGCCCCACGACCCGAGGACCAGGGCGAGAACGGTCAGCGCGGTTACGGAGCCGTGATGTCGCACGCAAAGTGCGACCAGCGTGCGCATCATGAGGTCAGTCCGCCGCGCCGCCCGGGTTGGTTTCCCGCGCCAGCAGCTCGCCCGCCGACGTCGTCACGACTTGCGCGCCGGGCGAGATGCCGGCGGTGACGAAGTAGCCGTCGTCGGTCGGCATGGTGGCGTCGACCTCCGTGCGCACGAACAACCCCGGCTTTGCCTCGAGGTAGCACCAGTACTTGCCGGCGCTGATCACTACCGCCGGGAAGGGAATGACCACGCCGACGGTGGCGGGCCCGACCGGCGCACGCGCCACCAGGCGCTCTCCCTCGGCGGCGTCGGTTCCCTTCAGGATCGCGAAGAAGCTCCGGCCCGGGATGCTCGCGTCGGCCGGCGCATTCCACAGCGCGAGCGACTCGAAGCTGCGGCCGGCGCTCGTTGCCCCGAGGTGCGCGAGTCGCAGCGCCGCAGGCGTTGTCGAGCCAAGTGCACCCAGAGGGAAAGTGACGCGCGCGAGCTTGCGCTCGCCGCTCGCCAGCGCGGTCAGCTCGGGACTCCGATAGTCATCCTTCCACGGCGCGCTGCTGCCGAAGGTCGCGGACAGGCGGCGCTGCGCCAGCAGGAGCGCCGCGTGATCGACCGCCGCCTGACGCTCTGCGGTCTCCTGCAGCTCGACCGACGTCGCACCGGGCGTGCCGGCGAGCTGCCGGGCGCGCTCGAGCGCCGCGTGGCTCTGGCGCTCGACGGCGGCGGCAGCCGTGAGCTCCGCCAGCGCCTGCGCGAGCGTCTCGCGCGTGAGGACGACCGCGTAACCTGCGCTCTCCGGCGCGTGCGTGGCGGCCACCACCGCTGCCGTCACGATCCCGCTCTTCCCGATCTCCTCGGGCTTGAGACTGACGCCTTCCATCACCTCGGGCGCACCCGCGCCTTTCTCAGCCGCAGGCGGCGCAGGCCCGGCGGAGTTGGACTTTTGGCAGCCCGCGACCGGCAGCAGCGCCGCAATCAGCGCGACCGCGCAGACCCTGAGCAGAAGCGGACTCCGTCGGGATCGAGTAGCGCTCATCGGTGCACCTGGGCCGGGTTCGGTGTCTGCGGGACGGGCGCACTCCAGCCTCCCCCGAGCGCCTTGCAAAGGGCGATCAGGGCCTGCAGGCGTGCCAGCTTGTATTGGATGAACTGATCGCGCGCCATGTAGAGGGTTTGTTGTGATTGCAGCAGCGTGAGGAAGTCGCCAGCACCGTGCTGATAGCGCAAGCTCGCCGCCTCGAAGGCGCGCTCGCTGTGCGCGAGACTCCCCTGCTCGAATTCGCGCGTGGTGTTCAGGTGCGCGAGAGTCCCGAGCGCATTCTCGACGTCAACCAGTGCAGCGATGATCGCCGCCCTATAGGCGGCCAAAAGCTCGCGCTCTCTGGCCGCGGCTTCGTCGCGCTGCGCTCGCAGTCGGCCATGGTCGAAGATCGGCTCTGTCAGGTTCGCCCCGAGCGCGAGCGAAGGACCGACGCCCGGGATCGTGAGCACGGTGGCGGGCAAGGCTGGATTCTGCACACCGGCATCAGCGGTGAGCGTCAGGCTCGGAAACATGGCGGCGCGCGCGGCCGCGACGTTGGCGCTGCCAGCTGCCAGATTGGCTTCCGCCGCCACCACATCCGGGCGGCGCGTCAGCAGCTCCGCGGGCAGGCCCGCCGACACGCCCGGCTCGCGCAGCGCATCGAGCGACCCGGCGGCGACCTCGAAGTGCTCCGGAACGCGCCCGAGTAGCAGGGCGAGCGCGGCCCGTGCCTGCACCTCGAGCCGCTCGAGGTCCGCAATCGCGATCTCCGCCCGGTCGAGGGCGGCTTGCTGCGCGGCAAGCTCGACGGGGTCGGCCGCGCCGGCGTCGAAGCGCGCCTGTGCGATCTCGAGGACCTTGCGGGCGGTATCGCGGTTCGAGCGCGCGATCACCACCCGCTCGCGCAGTGCCAGCACCTGGAAGTATTCGTCCGCCACCCCCCCGAGAGTGGTCAGCGCGATCGTGTCCCGCTCCGCAAGCGAAGCGCCCGCTGCGGCGCGCGCCGCGTTGGCGGTCGCACGGTTCCTGCCCCAGAAGTCCACCTCGTAACTCGCCGACAACATCGCAAACCAGTCGAGCTCGTGCCCCGAGCCCTGCTGCGAGTGCCCCGCCAGGTAGTTGGCGTTGGCGTCACCCGAGACGCTCGGCAGAATCGCGGCCCCCGCCTGGCGTGCGCGCGCGTCCGCTTGTACGACCCGCTCGCGCGCGCCGGCCAGATCGGTATTGTTGGCTACGGCGAAGTCGACCAGCGCGTCGAGCTCGTCGCTCCCGAAGCCCCGATACCAGTCCTGAGCCGGCCAGACGGCAGTCGCGCCGCTCAGCGCGTGCTCGAACGCAGGCGGCGCGGGCTGCGGAACCGGTAACGGTCTTGGGGCGATGCAGCCGCAGACAAGGGCGCCGCATGCTGCGGCACCGGCGAGGCGACTCACCAGCACCGGAACCCCGGCGTTTGACGAACAGCTCACGGCAAAGCATTTCCCAGGGGGAGGCGCGCACATGCTGCCCGAGAAAGCTTTGGTTTCGCTCAAAGAGTTAAGATTCCCACCGATGAAGCTGCTGTTGGTCGAGGATTCGGCGCGCCTGTCCGCGGCTCTTGCCGCGGGTTTTCGTGGCGAGGGCTTCGCCGTCGATCACGCCGGCGACGGCCGCACGGCCCTCGAGTACCTGCAGGTGCACGAGTACGACATCCTGATCCTGGACCTCATGCTGCCGCAGGTGCCCGGTCTCGAGGTGCTGCGCGCCCTGCGGGCCGCGCAGGCGCCGACGCGAGTGCTGGTGCTGTCGGCGCGCGACCAGATCGAGGATCGCGTCACCGCGCTCAACCTGGGCGCCGACGACTATCTGCTGAAGCCGTTCGATTTCGCCGAGCTCAAGGCGCGGGTGCTGGCGCTGCTGCGCCGTCGTTACGGGGAGATCTCGAGCAAGCTCAGCTGCGGCGAGCTCATCCTCGATACCAACGCCCGGGTTGCCTCGTCGCGCGGCGCGCCACTGCCGCTCACGCCGAAGGAGTACGCGTTGCTCGAGACCCTGCTGCGTCATCGCGGACGCAGCTTCACGCGCGCGGCCTTGTTCGAGCGTCTCTACGACGGCCTGAGCGATGCGTCGGATCGGGTGATCGAGGTGGTGGTGAGCACGCTGCGCACCAAGCTCGACAAGGCGGGGCTGCCGACCCTCATCGAGACGCGCCGGGGATTTGGCTACCGTGTTCCATGAATGGGTCAGCCGCTCGCTGCGGCGGCGCCTGCTGGTCTCGCTGCTGCTCGGGGTAGGCCTGAGCCTGGCGGCCTTTCAGCTCATCGTCGATCAGATCGTCGACCGTTACGTCATCAGCAGTTTTGCCACCGCCGCGGACGCGGCCCAGCAACGCGATCGCCTGCTGCACGAGATCGACGTCATCCTGCTCGCCGGCGTCGTGACCGTGCTTGCCGTGTCGGCTTTCATCACCATCGTATCGGTGCGCAGGGGACTGAAGCCGCTGGCAGCCGCCACCGCCGCCGCACGCGCGATCTCCCCCGAGCATCCGGCGCGTGCCCTGCCGCTCGCCGGGCTGCCAGCGGAGATCCGGCCGCTGGGGGAGCGCATCAATGAGCTGCTCGAGGGGCTGGCCGATTCGCTCGAGCGCGAGCGCCGCTTCTCCGCCGATCTCGCGCACGAGCTGCGTACGCCGCTCGCGGAGATTCGCGCCCTCGCGGAGGTCAGCGCCGATGCGCGGCACGATGCGCCGGAGCTACGCCGATTCATCGAACAGATCCGCAGCGCCGCCTTAGGGATGCAGGGAGTGATCGAATCCCTGCTGGCGGTCGCGCGCGCGGATCGCATGGCGGTCCGCAACGCGCTCGAGCCTCTCCAGGTGGCACCCGCGGTGCAGGCCCGCATCGAGCGACTGCGCGTCACCAACGCGGTGGGTCCCGGGCGAATCGGCGCCCGGGTCCCGGCGGACGCCTGGATCCAGTCGGACCCGAGGTTGTTCGACGCCCTGTTGCTCAACCTGCTGAGCAACGCGGTGCAGCACGGTGATCCGCGTGAGCCCATCGAGGTCGATTGGCTCACTCCCCCAGGAGGAGCGGCCCTGCGGGTGCGCAACCTCGCCCCGCACCTCTCGCCTCAGGACCTGCCGCACCTGACCGAGCGTTTCTGGCGGCGGGCGGCGCGCGACACTGACGTCGCGGCGGCCGGACTCGGGCTCGGGCTGTGGGTGGTCGCCGGCTTGTGCCGCGTGCTGGACTTGAGCCTGAGCTTCGATCTCGACGCGCAGCAACGCCTGAGCGTGTGCGTGGGCGGATTTCGCAGTGTCTAAGCCGCGCTGCCGCTGGGCGCAGGGCGCAGACGCCGACATGCAGCGTTACCACGACGAGGAGTGGGGCCGCCCATCGCACGACGACCGGCACCTCTTCGAGATGCTGATCCTCGAGGGTGCCCAGGCCGGGCTCTCGTGGTCGACGATCCTGCACAAGCGTGCCGGCTACCGCAAAGCGTTCGCCGGCTTCGCGCCACGCAAGGTGGCGAGTTTCGACGCGCGGCGCCGCGCCGTCCTGATGCGCGACCCGGGCATCGTGCGCAACCGCCTCAAGATCGAATCCACGGTCACGAACGCGCGCGCATACCTGGCCGTGCAGCGCGAGTTCGGCTCCTTCGACCGCTATCTGTGGTCCTTCGTCGGCGGCCGCCCGGTCGTCAAGCACCGCCTGGGCAGCGCCGTCCCGGCGCGTACCGCGCTCAGCGACCGTATCGCGAGGGACCTCGCGCGACGCGGGTTCCGGTTCGTCGGTACCACCATCGTCTACGCCTATCTGCAGGCGGTCGGGGTCGTCGACGATCACGCGCGCAGCTGCTTCCTCGGCCGGCAGTAGCCGCAGGACCCGAGCGCCTCTTAAGATAGCGGTCCTTTTCAATCCGTCCGGGAAAACAACGTATGAAAGCATTGCTTGCCTTGGCCGCCACCGTACTCGCCACCGGTGCGGCCTACGCCGACTGCCCCTACCCGGCTCCCCCTGACAAACTCCCGGACGGCGCGACCGCCGCACTGCAGGACATGCTCGCCGGGCAAAAGGCCGTCGCCGAATACAACAAGGCGATCACCGACTACACCGCCTGCATCGACAAGGAACTCGATGCAGCCGTCGCCAAGGGTGGCGACAAACTCAAGCCCGAACAGAGGGCCGACATGCAGCGCATTGCCAACCAGAAGCACAACGCCGCCATCGACCAGCTGCAGAGCGTCGCCGAGCGCTTCAATGAGCAGGTGAAGGTCTTCAAGGCGAAGTCGGCGGACGCCAAGAAGCCTTAGAGTTTGCTGACGCCCGCCGAAGCCGACGCGCTGATCGGGCAGCACCTGCAGTGCCTGCCGATCGAATCGCTGCCGCTCGTGCAGTGCGCCGGCGGCGTGCTGCGCGAGAACATCTACGCCGAGCGCGACCAGCCGCCCTTCGACCGGGTGGCGATGGACGGCATTGCGCTCGACAGCCGCGCGGTCGCCGCCGGTTGCCGTAGCTTCCGGGTGCAGGCGACGCAGGCGGCCGGCGACCCGCCCCTGACACTGGCCACGCCGGGTGCCTGCATCGAGGTCATGACCGGCGCGGTGCTGCCGCTCGGCTGCGACAGCGTCGTACCGGTCGAGGAAATTATCTGCAGCGGCGGCGAAGCCGCGCTCGCAGCGGCGTTGCGGGTCGAACCCTGGCACAACGTCCACCGCCGCGGCAGCGACACGCGGCAGGGGACGCTGCTGGTCTCGACGGGCACACGGCTGCACGCGCCCGAGGTGGCGATCGCCGCCGCGGCCGGCATGGCGCGCATCCGCATCAGCAGCCAGCCGATGCTCGTCGTCATCTCGACCGGCAACGAGCTCATCGAGCCGGGGGAGCCGGTGCTGGCCCACCAGGTGAGGCGCTCGAACGCCTACGCGATCGTGAGCGCGCTGCGCGAGCATGGCTACCAGCGCGTCGCCGACGATCACGTCCAGGACGACGCCGAGGAGCTGCGCGAGCGGTTGCGGTTTCACCTCGAGACCCACGACGTGCTGGTGCTCTCGGGCGGAGTCTCGATGGGCCGCTTCGATCTCGTGCCGCAGGTGCTGGAAGAGCTCGGCGTGCGCACGGTTTTTCACAAGGTCGCGCAACGGCCGGGTAAGCCGCTGTGGTTCGGCATGGCGCCCACCGGCGCCGCGGTGTTTGGACTTCCGGGCAATCCCGTCTCGACCCTCGTGTGCCTCGCCCGCTACGTGCTCCCTGCCCTGCTCGCGAGTCTCGGCCAGAGCCCGCCCGCGCCGGAACGGCTGGCGCTCGGCGCGCCCGTGACGGTCAACCCGCCGCTCACTTACTTCATGCCCGTGCGCATCGAGCAGGACGACTGGGGACGCCCGTGGGCGATGCCCGCTCCGACCAACGGCTCGGGCGACTTCACGGCGCTTGCCGGGACCGATGGCTTCGTCGAGCTGCCGCCGGGCCCGAACACCTATAAGAAAGGCTTCGTCACGCGGCTGTTCCGCTGGTCGTGACGCTCAGGCGAGGCGCACCGCCTCCCCCCCTTTGGGCCGATAGCCAGCGCCCCGCCTTAGGTTCCATACTGCCAGGATGACGGTACCCGAGGTCATCGTCCCGCTCGCGCGGCGGCACGCGCCGCGCGACACACTGCAGCGCCCGATGCGCGACCTGCGCATTTCGGTGATGGACCGCTGCAACTTCCGTTGCCCCTACTGCATGCCGCGCGAGACCTATCACGAGAAGTACCGCTTCCTCGGCTCGCAGGAACGCCTGTCGTTCGATGAGATCGTGCGTCTCGCGCGCCTGTTCGTGCAGCTCGGGGTGCGCAAGCTCCGTCTCACGGGCGGCGAGCCGCTGCTGCGCGCGGGACTCTCCGACCTGATCGGCGACCTGACCGCCATTCCCGGCGTCGAGGACGTGGCGCTCACCACCAACGGCGTGCTGCTCGCGAGGCACGCGAGCGAGCTCAAGGCCGCGGGGCTCAAGCGCATCACCGTGAGCCTCGACAGTCTGGACCCGGAAGTTTTCGCGCGCATGAGCGGCGGCTTCGGCAGTCCGGCGGAGGTGCTCGACGGCATCGAGCACGCGCGCCGCGCCGGGCTCGAGCCCGTGAAGATCAACGCCGTAGTACAGCGTGGCGTCAACGACCACACGGTGCTCGATCTCATCGAGCGCTTCCGCGGCAGCGGCGTGGTGGTGCGCTGCATCGAATACATGGACGTCGGCAACCGCAACCACTGGAGCTCGGAGCTGGTGGTTCCCTCGAAGGAGCTGGCGGCGCGCATCGCGGCGCGCTGGCCGCTGACTGCGCTGCAGCCCGGCTACCTGGGCGAGGTGGCGGAGCGTTATGCGTTCGCCGACGGCCAGGGGGAGGTGGGATTCATCTCCTCGGTGTCGCAGCCCTTCTGCGGCGATTGCACGCGCGTGCGCCTCTCCTCCGACGGCATGATCTACACGTGTCTGTTCGCCACGCATGGCACGAGCCTGCGCGATGCCTTGCGCGGCGGTGCCAGCGACGACCGGCTGCTCGAGCTCATCGGCGGCGTGTGGCAGCGGCGCGCCGACCGCTACAGCGAGCAGCGTGCCAGCCTGCCGCACGGTCAGGACGAGCCGCCCAAGGTCGAGATGTTCTACATCGGTGGCTGATGCCGCGCGGGCGCCTTTCGCATCTCGACGCACGCAATCGCCCGACCATGGTCGACGTGGGCGCGAAGGAGGTCACGGAGCGCCTGGCCGAGGCGCAGGCGCGCGTGCGGCTGCCGCCCGCGGTGGCGCGCGCGCTGCGCGCCAGCGGTCACCGCACCAGCAAGGGCCCGGTGTTCGACACCGCGATCCTCGCCGGTGTCATGGCCGCCAAACGCACCCATGAGCTGATCCCGTTCTGCCATCCGCTCGCGCTCGAGAGCTGCCAGGTCGAGATCGCGCAGCGCAGCGCCGGAGTGCTCGTGGTGCGCTGCCGGGTGTCGGTACATCACCGCACCGGTGTGGAGATGGAGGCGCTCACCGGCGCGGCCGTGGCGGCGCTTACCATCTACGACATGTGCAAAGCGCTCTCGCACGACATCGAGATCACGGACGTACGCCTGCTCGCCAAGAGCGGCGGGAAACGCCGTTACCGGCGCGCGCGCAGCGCGCGGCGCCCATGAGCGCGCCGCTCTACGGACTGGTGCTCGCCGGCGGGCGCAGCACGCGCATGGGCGCCGACAAGGCCGCGCTCAGCGTCGCCGGACGCACGCAGCTCGAGCGGGCCATGGCGCTGCTGGCGCCGCGCGTGGCGCGTGCCTTCGTGTCGGTGCGCGCCGATCAGCGTGCCGAGCCGCTACGCGCGGCCTTCGAGCAGATCGAGGACAGCCGCGAGAACCTCGGTCCCATCGCCGGAATCCTCGCCGCTCTCGAGCGCTATCCCGAGCACGCCTGGCTGGTGCTCGCCTGCGACCTGCCGCTGCTCGATGGCGCCACGCTCGACCGGCTGGTGCGCTCGCGCGCACCCACGCGGCTCGCCACCGCTTTCCGCTCGAGTCACGACCGGCTGCCGGAACCTCTGTGCGCGGTGTACGAGCCGGCGAGCGGCGCCGCGCTCGCGGCCTACGTCGCCGCCGGCGGCAGCTGCCCGCGCAAGTTCCTGATGGGCGCCGACGTCGAGCTGCTGGACGAGCCGGACCCGCGGGCGCTCGACAACGCCAATACTCCCGCGGAGTATGCATCCGCCATGAGTGCACTCGGTGACAGCGCCGCCGCCGCGACCCGCCGCGTGACGGTGCAGTACTTCGCACTGCTGCGCGAGCAGGCCGGGCGCGGCAGCGAGACGCTCGAGACGCGCGCCCGCACCCCGCGCGAGCTCTACGGCGAGCTCGCGCGCCGCTATCCCTTCTCGCTCGATGCGGCGCAACTGCGCGTGGCGATCAACTCCGAGTTCGGCGACTGGTCGACGATGCTGCGCGACGGCGATGCGGTGGTGTTCATTCCCCCGGTCGCGGGCGGCTGAGCTCACGGCAGCCGCCGGCCTCATGAGCGCACCCTTCAGTTTCAGCCGTACGCCGCTCGATGTGAGCGCGCTGCGCAGCGCGCTCGCCGACCCCGCCTGCGGAGGCTATGCGGCATTCGAGGGCTGGGTGCGCGATCACAACGAGGGTCGGCGGGTGCGGCATCTCGAGTACGAGGCCTACGAGGCGCTCGCGGTGCGCGAGGCCGAGCGCATCATCGCCGAGGCCGCGGCGCGCTTCGGTGTGGCGCACGCCGCCTGCGCGCATCGCGTCGGCGACCTCGAGGTGGGCGAGCTCGCGGTGTGGGTGGGGGTGAGCGCAGCACACCGCGACGAGGCCTTCCGGGCCTGCCGCTATATCATCGACGAGATCAAGCACCGCCTGCCGATCTGGAAGAAGGAGCACTACGTCGGCGGCGACTCGGGCTGGGTGAACTGCGAACGCTGTGCGGCACCGTCCGCGCACGAGCACCGTCACGAGCACGAGCACTCCTGAAGCGCCGCTCTACGGACGGATCTGGCCCGCCCCGCGTACCACGTACTTGTAGCTGGTGAGCTGCTCGACTCCGACCGGGCCGCGCGCGTGGAAGCGGTCGGTCGAGATGCCGATTTCCGCCCCCATGCCGAACTCGCCGCCGTCGGCGAACTGCGTCGAGGCGTTGTGCAGCACGATCGCGCTGTCGACGCGCTCGAGGAAACGCTCGGCGGTGGCCTGATTGCCGGTGACGATCGACTCGGTGTGCGCCGAGCCGTAGCGGGCGATGTGGGCGATGGCCGCATCGACGCCGTCGACTACCCGCGCGGCGATGATGGCGTCGAGATACTCCGTGTACCAGTCGTCCTCGCTCGCCGGCCGCACCCGCGGATCGGCCTGCTGCACTTGCGTATCGCCGCGCACCTCGCAGCCGGCCGCGAGCAGATCCTGCACGATGGGACGCAGGTGCGTCGCCACACAGGCGCGGTCGATGAGCAAAGTCTCGGCGGCGCCGCAGATGCCGGTGCGGCGCATCTTGGCGTTCAAGGCGATGCTGCGCGCCATGCGCACATCGGCATCGCGATCGATGTATACGTGGCAATTGCCCTCGAGGTGCCCGATCACCGGCACGCGCGCCTCCTGCTGCACGCGCGCCACCAGCGTCTTGCCGCCGCGCGGCACGATGACGTCCAGATATTCGGTCATGCCCGCGAGCATGTAGCCGACCGCGGCGCGGTCGGTGGTCGGCACGAGCTGGACCGAGCTGGCGGGGAGTCCGGCGGCCTCGAGGCCCGCCAGCAGGCACCCGTGCAGCGCCGAATTCGAATGACGGCTCTCTGAGCCGCCACGCAGGATCGCGGCGTTCCCCGACTTCAGACACAGCGCCCCCGCGTCCGACGTCACGTTGGGGCGGCTCTCGTAGATGATGCCGATGACTCCGAGCGGCACCACCACGCGCTCGATCGTGAGTCCGTTGGGCCGCCGCCAGCTGGAAGCGACCCTGCCGATCGGATCGGGCCGCGCTAAGACGTCTTCGATGCTCGCGGCGATCGCCGCGACGCGCTGCGCGTCGAGCTCGAGCCGCTCGAGCCGCGCACCGCTCATGTCGAGCGCGCGCGCCGCCGCGAGATCGTGGCCGTTGGCTGCGAGAATCTGCGCGCTGCGCGCGCGCACCGCGGCGGCGGCCGCCGCCAGCGCGGCGTTCTTCTGCGCAGTGGGCGCGAGCGCGAGCGTGCCAGCGGCGAGCGTCGCGGCCTTGCCGAGCCCTTCCATCAGCGCGCCGATGCGCTCGCCGCTCATGGCCTCACAGCACCTGACCGGCAGCGGCGGCGGGCGCGCCCGCCGCGGGCACGGCGTCGCGCATCAGCACCAGGTCGTCGCGATGAATCATCTCGTCGCGCCCGCGGAAACCGAGCAGCGCCTCGATCTCGGAGGACCGGCGTCCCATGATGCGGGCCGCATCCGCATCCGAGTAAGCGACGATACCGCGGGCGATCTCTGCGCCGTCGGCCGCGAGCACGCTTACGGTATCGCCGCGCTCGAAGCGGCCGCGCGCACCGGTGACCCCGGCGGGCAGCAGGCTCTTGCCCTCGAGCAGCGCGCGCTGCGCCCCCGCATCGATGGTGATCGCGCCGGCCGGGCGCAGCGTCCCGGCGATCCACTGCTTGCGGGCCGCGACCGGGGTCGCGTGCGGCACGAACCAGGTGCACTCGGCCCCCTCCTCCAGGCGGCGCAGTGGGTGCTTGTGGTGGCCCGCCGCGATGCACATGTGGCAGCCGGCGGCGACCGCAATTTTCGCAGCCAGGATCTTCGCCGTCATGCCGCCCGAGCCCAGCTGCGAGGCGCTGCGGCCCGCCATCGCCTCGATCTCCGGGGTGATGCGCCGCACTTCGGGCAGGATGCGCGCACGCGCATCGAGGTTTGGATCGGCGCTATAGAGTCCCGCCACGTCCGACAGCAGCACCAGGCAGTCGGCGCCGGCCATCTGCGCGACCCGCGCGGCGAGGCGGTCGTTGTCACCGTAGCGGATCTCGGCGGTGGCGACCGTGTCGTTCTCGTTGATCACCGGCAGCGCGCCGAGCGCGAGCAACGCCTCGAGCGTCGCACGCGCGTTGAGGTAGCGCCGCCGCCGCTCGCTGTCCTCCAGCGTCAGCAGCATCTGCGCCACGGTCACGCCGTGCTCCTCGAACAGTTCCTTGTAGGCGTGCACCAGGCGAATCTGCCCGACGGCCGCCGCCGCCTGGCTCTCCTCGAGCCGCAGCACGCCGCCTCGCAGGCCCAGGCGCCCGCGACCGAGGGCGATGGCGCCGGATGACACCAGAATGACCTGCTGTGCACGCTTGCGCAGGCGCAGCAGATCCTCGACCAGTGTTTCCATCCAGGCGCGGTTGACTCGCCCGCTGTCGCCGCCCACCAGCAGCGCCGAGCCCACCTTGACGACGAGCCGCCGGGCCTGCACCAGGGGCGCGGCGTTGCTGCGAGCTGGGGCTGTCATGGTGCGAAAACTATACGCATTCGACACTGCGTTGCCCAACCTCCGGCCAGCCCCTAAACTGTTGCGCGGCGAAGAAGCTCGAGAGAAGGGTGGCAGCGCGGTGAGCAGAGACTACGAACCGGTTCGCGGACAGTGGTATGAGAACCTTGAAGAAGAAGAACAGTTCCGCGTGCTTACGGTCGATGAGGACTCGGAGCTGATCGAGATCGAGTATCTCGACGGTGACATCGAGGAGCTCGACCTCGAGGCGTGGCACGAGATGGACCTCGAGCGCATTCAGGAGCCCGAGGGCTGGTCCGACGACGACGACGAGGAGTCGGACGAGGACGAGGAGTGGGACGAGGAAGATGATGACGAGGACGATGACGACTGGGACGACGATGACGAGGAAGACGGCGACGAAGAACAGGACGAGTATTGACCACCCCCGGCGTCGACAGCTGGTATCACGAGAAGGAATCCGCCTGGCTGTACCGGCGGGTGGCAGCCGCCGAGCCTGACGCCCACAAGCGGCGGCTGTTCGAGCAGCTTGCCACTGCCGCCGACGAGCAGGCCGGCAAATGGGAGCAGGTGGCCGCCAGGAGTGGCGCGGCTCCCCGCACCTTCACCCCCTCGCTCCGCGCCCGCATCGTCGAGCGTCTGCTCGAGCGCTTCAATCCGGCCTCGCTCCGTACCGTACTGGCGGCGATGAAACTGCGCGGCCTTTCGGTCTACAGCGCGCTCTCCGGCAGCATCGCCGGCCACGCCATGCCCACGACGCTCGCGGAGGTCGGCGCCCGCCACCGCAGCACCATCGGCGGGAGCCTGCGCGCGGCGGTGTTCGGCGTGAACGACGGCCTGGTGTCGAACGTGTCGCTGGTGCTCGGCATCGCGGGAGCCGGCGCCGCGCCCGGCTTCGTGCTGATGTCGGGCGCCGCGGGACTGCTCGCCGGGGCGCTCTCCATGGCGGCCGGCGAGTACGTCTCGGTGCGCTCGCAGCGCGAGATGTACGAGTACCAGATGGCGCTCGAGCGCGAGGAGCTGGCCGAGTACCCCGAGGAAGAAGCCGAGGAGCTGGCGCTCATCTACCAGGCGCGCGGCGTCGACCTCGAACAGGCGCGCGCCGTGAGCCGCGCGTTGCTCGCGCACCCGGACAAGGCCCTCGACGTGCTCGCGCGCGAGGAGCTCGGACTCAATCCCGACGACCTCGGCTCGCCGTGGCGCGCGGCCAGCGCGTCCTTCATCACCTTCGCGCTCGGCGCCCTGATTCCCCTCATTCCGTTCCTCGCGCACATGACCGGCAGCGCAGCGGTGATCGCGGCGGCGATCGTGACTGCGGTGGCCCTGTTCGTCGTCGGCCTCGGCTTGTCGCTGTTCACCGGGCGCCATGCGCTACGCAGCGCGCTGCGCATGGTGCTGATCGGCGGTGGCGCGGGAACCTTGACCTTCCTCGTGGGCCGGGCACTCGGCGTGGCGATTTCCTGAGCGCGCGCGGGCCTTGAAAAACGCTCCGCGGCCCCAAGGCTGGCGAGTGAGAAGGGCTAACGGTACAGTGCCACCATGAAACGCATCGTGTTGTTCCTCCTGACAAACCTGGCCGTGCTGCTGGTGCTGTCGATCGTCGCGCACCTGATCGGGCTCGACACCTGGCTCGCCGTGCACGGCGGGAGCCTGTCTGGATTACTGGTGTTCGCCGCCTTCGTGGGCTTCGGCGGCTCGTTCATCTCCCTCGCGATATCGAAATGGATGGCGAAGCGCTCGATGGGCGTGCGGGTGATCGGCACGCCTGCCAATGCCACCGAACAGTGGCTGGTCGCGGTCGTGCAGCAGCACGCCCAGCGCGTCGGTGTCGGCATGCCGGAAGTCGGCATCTTCGACTCGCCCGAGCCGAACGCCTTCGCCACCGGTGCCAACCGCAACGCCGCGCTGGTCGCGGTCAGCACCGGCCTGCTCGAGCGCATGAACCGCGAGGAGGTCACCGCGGTGCTCGGTCACGAGATGACGCACGTCGCCAACGGCGACATGGTGACCCTCACGCTGATCCAGGGCGTGGTGAACACTTTCGTGATCTTCCTGTCGCGCGTCATCGGCAACATCGTCGACCGCGCCCTGTTCCGCTCCGACGACGGACGCGGCATCGCCTACTTCGCCACGGTGCTGGTGACGCAGATGCTGCTGAGCGTGCTCGCCACCATGATCGTGATGTGGTTCTCGCGCTGGCGCGAATTCCGCGCCGACCGCGGCGGGGCACAGCTCGCCGGCACACCGAACATGATCGATGCGTTGAACGAGCTCAAGCGCGTGCACGAGCCGCTGCCGACGCAGCAGCTGGCGGCCTTCGGCATCGCCGGCGGCGACATCGGCAGCGGGTTGAAGCGGCTCTTCATGAGCCACCCGCCGCTCGATGAGCGCATCGCGGCGCTGCGCGCGCTCGGCCCCGCTAACTGACCGGGCGGGCCTCCAGGCGGTGGACCTTCCCGGGACACTGCGCGGGATTCTCGCCGCGGGGGACTTACTCACCGGCGAGGCCTGCGAGCCCTACCTCGCCGATCACCGCCGGCTGTATCGCGGACGCGCGCTCGCGGTGGCGCTGCCGCGTTCGGTCGAGCACGTTTCGCGCGTGCTCGCGGCCTGCGACGCGGCGCGCGTTGGCGTGGTGCCGCACGGCGGCAACACCGGCTACTGCGGTGGCGCCACTCCCGATGAATCGGGCACGCAGCTGGTGCTCTCGCTTAAGTACCTGAACCGCATCCGCGGCGTCGACCCCGACAATTACTCGCTGATCGCCGAAGCCGGCTGCGTCCTCGCCCGGGTGCAGGAGGCGGCCGAAAGCGCCGGGCGCTACTTCCCCCTGAGCCTGGGCTCCCAGGGCAGCTGCCAGATCGGCGGCAATGTGTCGACCAACGCCGGCGGCGTGCACGTGCTGCGCTACGGCATGATGCGCGACCTGGTGCTGGGGCTCGAGGTGGTGCTGGCCGACGGCCGCGTGCTGCCCGGGCTCACGGCACTGCGCAAGGACAACACCGGCTACGACATCCGCGGTCTGTTCCTCGGCGCCGAGGGCACGCTCGGCGTGATCACGGCGGCGAGCCTGAAGCTCTTTCCGCCGATCAGGAGCACCGCCACTGCCCTCATTGCCCTCGCGGACCCGCGCGCCGCGGTCGCGCTGCTGGCGCGGCTGCGCGCCGCGAGCGGCGATGCCATCAGCTCCTTCGAGCTCATTCCGCGCCTCGGCATCGAGCTCACCACGGCGCACATCCCCGGCGTCGTCGATCCGCTCGGCGCCCCGCATCCCTGGTACGTGCTGTGCGAGCTCGGCTCGGCGCGCGCCGCCGAGCCGCTCGAGACGCTGCTGACCGAGGCGCTCGGCGCGGCGCTCGAGGCGGGGCTGGTACGCGATGCGGTGCTCGCGCGCAGTGAGCGCGAGCGCGCCGCGCTGTGGAAGATCCGCGAGACGATCCCCGAGGCGCAGCGTCACGAGGGGCCGGGCCTGAAACACGACATCTCCGTGCCGGTGAGCGCGCTGCCTGAGTTCGTCGAGCGCGGCGGCGCCTGGATCGCCGCCCACGTGCCGCAGGCGCGCCTCATTGCCTACGGGCACGTCGGCGACGGCAATCTGCACTTCAACCTGCAGGGACGTGCGGGCGCCGACGGCACGGCGCTGCTCGGGCGCGCCGCAGAAGTGCGCGGCATCCTGCACGATCTCGCCGCCTCGCTCGGCGGGAGCTTCAGCGCCGAACACGGTATCGGGCGGCTGAAAGTCGCCGAGCTCGAGCGCTATGCTCCCGCCACCGAGCTCGCGCTCATGCACGCGGTGAAGCGCGCGCTCGACCCGAACGGCATCATGAATCCCGGCAAGGTCCTGCGCAGCGGATGAAGGAGAGGCGGATGGCGTATCGCGTATCGTTACCGGTGATCGCCGCGCTCGGCCTCGCGGCCTGCGGCCACGGCGGCCAGCCGCCCGCGGCCACCGCCCCGGTGCCGACTACCGCACCCGCCAACGAAGGACCGCGTATCGTCATGTCGGACGACCTGGTCCACCTCGAGTACCGCGTCCTCGGGCACGGCGAGCCGGCGGTGATCCTGATCCACGGCTGGTGCGGCAACTCCGACTACTGGCACGCGCAGTTCGATGCCCTCAAGGCACGCTACACGGTGGTGGCCGTCGATCTCGCCGGCCACGGCGCCTCCGGCGCCAACCGCACCGACTGGTCGACTGCCAACTACGCCGCCGACCTCGCCAGCATCGCGCGGCAGCTCCCGGAGAGCCGCATCGTGCTGGTCGGACATTCGATGGGTGCCACGGTGGCGCTGGCCGCGGCTCCCCGCATCGGCCCGCGCGTCATCGGCATCATCGCCGTCGATGCGCTGCGCTCGGTCGGCATGCCGCCTCTCAGTGCCGGGGAGATCGCCGCCAAAGTCGCGCCGTTCCGCTCCGACTTCGTCGGCGCGACGCGCGCGCTGGTGACGGACATGCTGTTCGAGAAGGGCGCCGATCCGCTGCTGGTGCAGAAGGTGGCGTACGACATGTCGCTGCGCTCGCCGGCGGTGGCGGTGCCGACGCTCGAAAAGCTCCTGGGCCTCGACCTCGCGCCGCTCCTGGCCAACGTGCGCGTGCCGGTCTACGCCATCAACTCGGATCTCGCGCCTACCGATGCCGAGCGCATCAGAAAGTCGCTCCCGGACTTCACACTCGACGTGCTGCCGCACACCGGGCACTTCCTCATGCTGGAAGCTCCCGAGCGTTTCAACCCGCTCCTGATCAAGGATATCGACGCGCTCGCGGCGCGCGCGCCGCACTGAGGCGCGCGCCAAGGGCGCGGTCCTCAGCGCTGGCGGATCAGCCCTTCCTGCGCGGCGCTCGCGACCAGGCGGCCGTCGCGCGCGAACACACTCGCCCGCGCGAAGCCGCGCGCACCCGAGGCGCTCGGGCTGTCCATCGCGCACAGCAGCCAGTCATCGACGCGCAGCGGCCGGTGGAACCACATGGCGTGATCGATCGTGGCCATGATGAGCGAGGGTTTGAGGAAGGAGGTGCCGTGCGGGAGCGTCGCGGTGTCGAGCAGGAAGAAATCCGACACGTAGGCGAGCAGCCGCCGGTGCAGCATCTCGTCATCGCCCACCCGGGCGACGGCGCGCACCCAGATCTGGCGCGCGGGCGGGGCGGGCTTGGGTCTCAGGTAGTCGACCGGCTGCACCAGGCGGAACTCGAAGGGCCGCGGCTGGGAGAAGAAGCGCCGCACCTTTTCCGGCAGCTTCTCGAGCAGCTCGGGCGCCGGGGCCGGGTCGGGCAGACTTTCAGGGTCGGGGACTTTGGGCATGTCGATCTGGTGATCGAAGCCCCCCTCGGTCACCTGGAACGAGGCAGTCATGTTGAAGATCTGCTCGCCGTGCTGGATCGCGACGACCCGGCGGTTGGTGAAGCTGTGGCCGTCGAGGCTGCGGTCGACCTGGTAGACGATCGGCGCGTTGATGTCCCCGCGCCGCAGGAAGTATGCGTGCAGCGAGTGCACCACGCGGCCCTCGACCGTGGCGGCGGCGGCTGTGAGCGCCTGACCGAGCACCTGCCCGCCGAATACCTGAGGTGCGCCGATGTCGCGGCTCTCGCCGCGGAACAGATTCACCTCGAGCGGCTCGAGCTCGAGGAGCTGCAGCAGATCCGTGAGTCGCTGGTCCATGGACCTCAATCCGGCACGCCGAGACGCTGATGCATCACGGGGCTCGTGGTGGTGTATTGCAGGAACTGTTTCTTCTGCGGATAGAGATGGTGCTGGATCGCGAAGGCGGCGAGCGCAGCCTCGTGGAACCCGGAGAGAATCAGCTTCTTCTTTCCCGGGTAGGTGTTGATGTCGCCGACGGCGAACACCCCGGGCACGCTGGTCTGAAACTTCTCGGTGTCGACCCTGAGCGCCTTCTTCTCGAGCGCCAGCCCCCACTCGGCGATCGGGCCGAGCTTGGGGTGCAGACCGAAGAACACCAGCAGTTGATCCGCCGCGAGCGGCTGCACGGTGCCGTCGCTCGCGCGGATGTTGACGCCGCGCAGTGCGCCGTCGGCGGTGAGGAGCGAATGCGGCAACGCCTCGAAGAGCCGCATGCGACCCGCGGCCACCTGCTCGCGCATGCGCGCCACCGAGGCCGGAGCCGCGCGGAACTCCGCGCGCCGATGCACCAGGTCGAGGCTCGCGGCGCGGCCGAGGAGCTCGAGCGTCCAGTCGAGTGCCGAGTCGCCGCCACCGAAGACCACCAGGTGCTTGCCGGCGAGCTGCGCGGCGTTCCTGACCCGGTACTGGATGGCGCCGCCCTCGAAGGCCTCCGCGCCCTCGACGCCGATGCGGCGCGGCTGGAACGAGCCGAGGCCCGCGGCGATCACCACCGCGCCGGCATCGAAGCGCACGCCGCCGGCGGTGGCGAGCCGGAAGCGTCCGTCCGGCGCGCGCGCGAACTCGCTGACCTCGTGCCCGAGGTGCAGCTGCGCCTTGAAGGGTTTGATCTGCTCGAGCAGCCGGTCGACCAGCTCCTGCGCGCCGCACACCGGCAACGCCGGGATGTCGTAGATCGGCTTCTCGGGGTAGAGCTCGGCGCATTGCCCGCCCGGATGCGCGAGCGAATCGATCACGTGCGCGCCGATACCGAGCAGGCCCAGTTCGAACACCTGGAACAGGCCGCACGGACCTGCGCCGATGATGACCACCTCGGTGCTGATCGGCGCCGCGCTGGCGTTGGATGAGGGCTCAGTCAAGGTGTCGGGTTGCGGTGCGGCCGCGTCAGTGTTGCCGGGACTTTTATTCTAGTGGGTCTTGACTGCGCCCGCATGCGATCAGGGTATAGTAAGCATCGAAGGCCTGTCGCACGCCCGGCGGCTGACCCTCTACTCCAAATCCGAAGGATCCGAGCCTTGACCTCCAACGCCGAACTTCACGCGCGCCGCCTGCAGGCCGTGCCGCGCGGTGTCAGCAACTCGCTCGCCGTGTACGCCGAGCGCGCCTCGAACGCCGAGCTCTGGGACGTCGAAGGCAAGCGCTACATCGACTTCGCGAGCGGCATTTCGGTGCTCAACACCGGCCACGTGCATCCGAAGGTGAGTGCGGCAATCGCACGGCAGCTCGAGAAGCTCACTCACACCTGCTTCCAGGTGACTCCCACCGAGAATTACGTGGCGCTCGCCGAGGCGCTGAATGCGCTCGCGCCCGGGGCCGGACCGAAGAAAACCATCTTCCTCACCACCGGCGCCGAGGCGGTCGAGAACGCCATCAAGATCGCACGCTTCCACACCAGGCGCTCGGCGGTCATCAGCTTCTCCGGCGGCTTCCACGGCCGCACGCTCGCCTGCATCGGCCTGACCGGCAAGGTGCAGCCCTACAAGGCGGGCTTCGGACCGATGCTGCCGGAGGTGTATCACCTGCCCTTCCCGATGCCCTATCACGGCGTCACCGTGGAGCACACGCTCGATGCCCTCGAGCAGCTCTTCAAAGCCGACGTCGATCCGGCGCGTGTCGCGGCGATCATCATCGAGCCGGTGCTCGGTGAGGGCGGTTTCTACGCAGCTCCCGCGGAGCTCCTCAAGCGTCTGCGCGGCGTGTGCGACACGCACGGCATCGTACTGATCGCGGATGAGATCCAGTCGGGGTTCGGCCGCACCGGGCGCATGTTCGCCATCGAGCACTCGGGCGTCGAGCCCGACCTCATCACCATCGCCAAGAGCGTCGCGGGCGGCGTGCCGCTTTCGGCGGTGACCGGCAAGGCCGAGATCATGGATGCTCCCGGGCCCGGGGGCCTGGGCGGTACCTTCGCCGGCTCGCCGCTCGCGTGCGCCGCGGGGCTGGCGGTGCTCGAGGTGATGCGCGAGGAGCAGCTCCTGAAGCGCGCGCAGGAGATCGGCCGCTTCCTCGCCTCGCGCCTCAAGGGCCTGCAGGTGCGCTTCCCGTGCGTCGGCGAGGTGCGTAATTCAGGCGCGATGGTCGCGCTCGAGCTGGTGCGCAACATGCGCGCCGATGCGCCCGACCCCGACCTCACCCGGAACCTGGTGCAGGCTGCCGGCCGGCTCGGACTCATCATTCTCTCGTGCGGCGTCTACGGCAACGTGATCCGCTTCCTCGCGCCGCTCACCATTTCGGACGCGCTGCTCAAGGAAGGCTGCCACCTCTTCGAGCTGGCGCTGGAGGAAGTCGCGGGACCGGGGTTGAAGGCGCGCGCCGCCGGCTGAGGTTAAGCGGCACGTGGAGAAGCGGGCAAAGACGACGCTCTTTGCCCGCGGGCATGAACGCGCCGTTGAGTTGGCCTGCGTGCCGCGCCGAAGGCCCGGCGCGCCAATTGACTAGGCGCGGCCGGCGTTCGCGTCGGTCGGCGTGTGGAAGTACTCGCTCTCGGAGGCGAGCTGCTCGATCAGGCGCTTGAGCTCCGCCATGCGGCCCTGCGCGGTGCTGATCGGCAGGCAGTCCTGGCAACGCGGGTCACCGCACGGCTGCCGCGAATACAGCCAATACTGCAGGGCGCCGGCCAGCAACCCGTCGGCGATGTCCCACAGGTCCGCGTCCTTGTCCTTGTCGGCGATGCGATTGCCGAGATCCACGGCCTTGGAGAACGCCGCATCGAACGTATCGGCGAGTGATTCGCTCATGCTTGCTAGTATAGGACAAACGTCCATCCGCCCATCAACGGCTTATGTTGCATGCGCACGACGAGCCCTGAAACCACCCGCCCGACTCCGCCGCCCGCCGCGCCGCGGCGGCCGCGTGCCGCCTGGCGCAAGCGGATGCCGCGCCTCGGCGTCGGCTCGCGTCTCGCGCTCGGGCTCGCCGCGGTGGCCGCGGTGCTGGTGGTGGGCGAAATGCTCGCCACCCGCACCGCCCGTGAGGCCCTGGACGCGGTGCGCACCATGCAGAACGAGAACGAGCCGCTCGCCGGCCGCGCGAGCGCCGTGCTGGTGCGCCTGGTCGGCTTCGACCGCGCGGTGGGCGACTACGTGCACGCCCACCCGGCCGCCGACTTCGCCGGCGTCGCCACCGCCGGCGCGGCACTCGAGGAGGCGCTCGGCGGTTACTTCGACGGCTCCCCGCGTCCGTCCGTCACGCCCGCGGCGCTCGAGCTGCGTGCGCGGCTCTCGCAGCACATCGCGGACGGCCGGGTCGTGGCCGGCGGTGCCGCGCAGCGGGCCCAATGGGTCGAGGAGCGCCGCGTGGCGCTCGAGGACGTCTACCAGCGCATCGCCACGGCCGGCGGCTCGGGGCTTGCGATCAACGGCACCCAGGTGGTCGCGCGGCGCTCGCTCGCGGAGCTGCAGTCGGCCATCGATGACATCCGCGGGAACGCCGACTCGACCGCGGTCGCGCGCCGCGAAAGCGACTTCGCGGCGGTACTGAACGCGCACGCCGCCGAGCTCGAGAGCTCGCCGGGGCGCGCCTGGGTCGGCGTGGTCAGGCAGGACTTCAACGAAGCGGTGCGGCTGCGGCAGACGATCGCGCACTACGACGAGGAGGAGAGCGGCGAATGGCACCGGCTGCTCGAGGCGAGCGCGGCACTCACCGCCGACGTGCAGGAGCTGCTGCAGAAGCCTGCGCGGCGCGGCCTCATGCAGGCTTCCGAGCACGCCGCCACTGCGGCCGCGGTCGCCGAGCGCACGCTCGCGCTCTCGGGCGCGGCGGTGCTCGCGCTGCTGCTGGTGGTGTCGGTGCTGCTGACGCTCAGCATCAGCCTGCCGGTGCGCCGGCTCACCGCTGCCACCCGCCTGCTCGCCGGTGGCGACCGCGGTGCGCGCGCGCCGCGCGGCGGCTCGGCCGAGATCGACGAGCTGGCCGAATCGTTCAACACCATGGCCGACCGCATCGTGCGCGCCGAGGGCGAGCTGCGCGCCCACCAGGCGGAGCTCGAGCGCCACGTCGACGAGCGCACCCGGGCGCTCCATCACCTGGCGCATCACGACCCGCTGACCCAGCTCCCCAACCGCCGGCAGCTCTCGGCGCGGCTCGCCGCGGCTTTGTCGCGCGCCGGCAGCGGCTCGCAGCTGGCACTGCTGTTCGTCGACGTCGACAACTTCAAGTCGATCAACGATACCCTCGGACACAGCTTCGGCGACCGCGTGCTGCAGCACATCGCCGACCGGCTGCACGCCGCCACCGGCGGCACGGGGCTGCTGGCGCGCCTGGGGGGCGATGAGTTCACGGTGCTGCTCGAGGACGTCGCGTCGAGCGAGGAAGTCGCGGCCTGCGGCAACCGCATCGTGAGCACGCTGCAGCAGCCGCTCACCGTGGACGGCCGGCTGCTCACCACCAGCGCCAGCGTCGGCGCGAGCCTCTACCCGGATCACGCCGCCGATGCGGAAGGCCTGTTGCGCGCCGCCGACGTCGCGCTGTTTCGCGCCAAGGAGCTCGGCCGCAACCGCTTCGCGCTCTACAGTCCCGAGTTGTACGACGCCGCGGCGCAGCGCTTCCGGCTCGAGCAGTCGCTGCGGCGCGCGGTCGAGGGCGGAGAGCTGCTGCTGCTGTTCCAGCCGATCGTCGCGCTGCAGAGCTGCGAGTCCACGCTGCTCGAGGCGCTGCTGCGCTGGCGGCGGCCCGACGGGCGGCTCGCGACCGCCAACGAGTTCATCCCGATCGCGGAGAAGTCGGGGCTGATCCACGAGCTCACCGGCTGGGTGCTGCGCACCGCGGCGAGCACGGCGGCCGGCTGGCGCGCGCAGGGCTGGCAGCGCGCCTGCGTGGCGGTGAACGTTTCGCCGGCGCAGTTCTTCGAGAGCGACTTTGTCGAGCAGGTGGCGCGCACGCTGGAGGCGACCGGCCTGCCGCCGAGTGCGCTCGAGCTCGAGATCACCGAGAGCGTGGTGCAGACCGGCAGCGCCACGGTCGAATCGCTCCACCAGCTGCGCGCGCTCGGCGTCTCGATCGCGCTCGATGATTTCGGCATGGGCTACTCCTCGCTCACCTCGCTCGAGCAGCTGCCGATCACCCGCGTGAAGCTCGACCGGCTGCTGGTCGCGGGCGTCGATACCAACCCGCGCTCCGCGGCCATCGTCCGTTCGATCGTGGCGCTCTGTCATGGCCTCGGACTGCAGGTCGTGGCCGAGGGCGTCGAGCGCGCCGCGCAGCTCGAGTTCCTGGCGCAGTGCGGGCCGGTGAGCGTGCAGGGCTTCCTGCTCGCCCACCCGGTCGAGGCACTGGCGGCGGCCACCGAGTCACAGGCTGCCGCCGAGCGCGCGCGCCACGCACTCGCAGCGGCGCAGAGCGGCACCCGTCACGAGGCCGACGATCACCTGGTATTCGTCGGCCGCTCGGGCCGCCGCCGCGGGCCGTAGTCCGCGGTCCTCCTCATGTTCCTCACCGAACAGGACATCTATCACTTCCGCGAGGGCACCTACTTCCGCGCCTACGAGCGGCTCGGCGCGCACGCGCTCGAGCGCGACGGCCGTCCCGCCACCCACTTCGCCGTGTGGGCGCCGAACGCCTCGGCAGTTTCGGTGGTGGGGGACTTCAACGGCTGGGAGCGCCGCCGTGATCCGCTCGCTCCCCGTCACGATTCCTCCGGCATCTGGGAAGGGACCATCGAGGGCGTCGGGCCGGGCGCGCTCTACAAGTATCACGTGGTGGCCGGCGACGGCCACGGCGCCACCGACAAGGCCGACCCTTACGCGCTGCGCGCCGAGCTGCCGCCGCGCACCGCTTCGGTCGTCTGGGACCTCGACTACGAATGGCAGGACGAGAGCTGGATGCGCGCGCGCGCGCGCGCCAACTCGCTGAGCGCTCCGTGGTCGATCTACGAGATGCATATCGGCTCGTGGCGGCGCGTCCCCGAGGAAGGTAACCGCTCACTCAACTATCGCGAGCTCGCCCACGCGCTCGCCGACTACCTCGCCGAGACCGGCTTCACCCACGTCGAGCTGCTGCCGGTGATGGAGCACCCGTTCTACGGCTCGTGGGGCTATCAGGTGACCGGCTATTTCGCCCCGAGCGCGCGTTACGGTACGCCGCAGGACTTCATGTACTTCGTCGACTATCTGCACCAGCGCGGCATCGGCGTGGTGCTCGACTGGGTCCCCTCGCACTTCCCCACCGACGAGCACGGGCTCGCGCGCTTCGACGGCACGCACCTCTACGAGCACGCCGACCCGCGCCAGGGCTTCCATCCCGAGTGGATGAGCTCGATCTTCAACTACGGCCGCGCCGAGGTGCGCAACTTCCTCGCCAGCAACGCGCTCTTCTGGCTCGAGAAGTACCACATCGACGCGCTGCGCGTGGACGCGGTCGCCTCGATGCTCTACCTCGACTACGCCCGCCGTGCCGGCGAGTGGATCCCAAACCGTTTCGGCGGTCGCGAGAATCTCGACGCCGTCGAGTTCCTGCGCCAGCTCAACCTCGCCGTATACCGCGACCACCCCGAGACGCAGACCATCGCCGAGGAGTCGACCGCCTGGCCGATGGTGTCGCGGCCGACCTACCTCGGAGGGCTTGGCTTCGGGCTCAAGTGGAACATGGGCTGGATGCACGACACGCTCAAGTACTTCCAGCAGGACCCGGTGCACCGCAAGTACCACCACAGCCGCCTCACCTTCAGCCTCTGGTACGCCTTCACCGAGAACTTCGTGCTGCCGCTCTCGCACGACGAAGTGGTGCACGGCAAGGGCTCGCTCATCGGACGCATGCCGGGCGATGAGTGGCAGCAGTTCGCGAGCCTGCGCCTCTTATTCGGCTACATGTGGACCCACCCGGGCAAGAAGCTGCTCTTCATGGGTGGGGAGTTCGGGCAGCGGCGCGAGTGGCAGCACGAGGAAAGCCTCGAGTGGCACGTGCTCGAGTACCCGCTGCACGCCGGAGTCAAACGCTGGGTGCGCGACCTGAACCACCTCTACCGCGAGACGCCGGCGCTCTACGAGCTCGACTTCAGCGACGCGGGCTTCAGCTGGATCGACTGCGACGACGCCGACGAGAGCGTGATTGCGTTCCTGCGCCGCGACCGTTCCGGCGGCGTCGCAGTGATCGCGTGCAACTTCACGCCCGTGCCGCGCGAGCGCTACCGCGTCGGCGTGCCGCACGGCGGGCGCTGGCGCGAGCGGCTGAACAGCGACGCCGTCGACTACGGCGGCAGCGGCCTCGGAAACCTGGGTGCCCTCGAGGCCGCACAGATCCCCTCCCATGGCCACGGCTTCTCGCTGCACCTCAAGCTCCCGCCGCTCGCCGTGGTGGTGCTCACGCCGGGCTGAGGTTGAGCTGTCATCGGTAGCCCGTTCGCCGAGCTTCCTACGGAGTGCTCGGCTGGTGAAGTGATTGTTGAGCTGTCATCTGTAGCCGCGCGCCTGCAGCGCGAACAGGTGCGCGTAGCGGCCGTCGAGCCGCATCAGCTCCTCGTGGGTGCCGCGCTCGACGATACGGCCGCGGTTGAGCACCGCGATCTGATCCGCCATGCGCACCGTCGAGAAGCGGTGCGAGATGAGGATCGTGATGCGGTCGTGGGCGAGCTGCCGGAAGTGCTCGAACACTTCAGCCTCCGCCTGCGCGTCCATCGCCGCGGTCGGCTCATCGAGCACCAGGATGTCGGCGCGCGTACGCATGAAGGCGCGCGACAGCGCGATCTTCTGCCACTGGCCGCCGGAGAGCTCGCGGCCGTCCTTGAACCACTTGCCGAGCTGCGTGTGGTAGCCCGCCGGGAGCGCCGCGATGAACTCGCTCGCCCGGCCCTTGTCGGCGGCACTGCGCCAGCGCGCCTCGTCCTCGAAGTAGCGCTCGTCGCCGGCGCCCACATTCTCGCCCACCAGCATCTGGTAGCGCGCGAAGTCCTGGAAGATGACGCCGATGCGCTCGCGCAGCGTCGCCTCGTCCCACTGCGCCAGATCGCGCCCGTCAAGGAGAATGCGCCCGGCGGTCGGCGCGTAGAGGCGCGTCAGGAGCTTGATGAGCGTGGTCTTGCCCGAGCCGTTCTCGCCGACCAATGCGAGGCTCGCCCCGGGTTTCAGGTGCAGCGTGACGTGCTCGAGCGCCGGCTCCTCGGAGCCCGGATAGCTGAAGCTCACGTCCTCGAAGCGAATGCCGTCCGCGGGATCGGGACCGCGCTCGGCGATGCCGCCTGCGGCCGGCACCGGCGTCTCGAGATACTCGTACAACGTCGAGAGGTAGAGATTGTCCTCATACATGCCGCCGATGGCCGAGAGCATCGCCGACACGGCGGATTGCCCCTGGCGAAACAGCGCGAGGTACATCGTCATCTGCCCGAGCGTGATGAGGCCGCGCACCGTGCTCACCGCGATCCAGGCGTAGGCCCCGTAAAGCGCCGCGGTGGCGATGAGCCCGAGCGCGAAACCCCAGACGTCGCGGCGCACCGCGAGCGCGCGATCCTCGCCGTACAACCGCCGGAAGATGGCACGGTAGCGCTCGAGGAGCCGGGGGCCCAGCCCGAAGAGCTTCACCTCCTTGGCGTGGTCCTCGCGGCCGATCACCGTCTCGAGATACAGCTGCATGCGCGACTCGGGCGAGCGCCAGCGGAACAGGCGAAACGCATCGCCCGAGAATTTCACCTCGGCGATGAAGGCCGGCACGCCCGCGAGCAGCAGTACCGCCACCGCCCAGGGCGAGAAACGCGCCAGCAGGACCGCGTAGCTCACGAGCGAGATGCCGTTCTGCACGAGACCGAAGGTGCGCGTCACGAGACTCAGGGGGCGGGTCGAAGCCTCGCGCCGCGCGCGCGTCAGCTTGTCGTAGAACTCGGAGTCCTCGAAATGCGAGAGCTCGAGCGTCAGGGCCTTCTCGAGGATCATCACGTTGACGCGCTGACCGAGCTGCGCGCGCAGCAGCGACTGGCACAGCGACAGGGCGCGCTGCGCGCCGGCGATGGCGGCGATCAGCACCCCCTCGAGCACCACCAGCTCGACCACCTGCGCCGGGGAGGCGCCCGAGCGCATTGCCGTCACCACCGCGTCGACGATGAGCGCACCGACGTAGGCCACCGAGGCCGGCAGTACGCCGGCGACCAGCGTCACCGCCGCGATCGACAGCGTCAGTGCCCGGCTCGTGCTCCATACGAGCGCGACCGCGCGGCGGCTGTAGCGGAAGACGCCGAAGAAGCCGCGCAGCGTCAGCCCGTCAGGAGCTGCGGGGGCCAGGCGGGGAGCGCCCGGTGGATGAGACCTGGTGGCCACTGCCCTCGGATGTGGGGACCGTCAGGGGGAATTCCAGCCGGCGGCGCGCCGCAGCAGGCCTTCCACCCACACCTCGCACATCGCCACCGCCTCGCGCGGCCGGAACCTGCCGGGTTCGAGGCACCACTCGAGCCACAGCCCATCGATCAGCGCGGTGAGCCCGATGGCGGCGAGGCGCAGATTCATGGCCCGGCCGCGCCCGCGCGAACCGGCGCCCGGCTTGCCGAGGATGTCGGTGAGGAGCGTGCGAATGAGCCGCACGTAGTCGGCGTACGTTTCGCGCTGCGTGCGCTGGATCGGGCGCGAGTGCCGGTACAGGCCCCAGAACACGACCCACACCGCCAGCACGTCAGCATCGAGATTGGGCGGGGAGAAGGAGGCCTCGAGAAAGGCGCGCAGACGTGCGGCCGGCGTTCCCGGGCGCGCCGCGGCCGCCCTGAGGCCGTCGACCAGCTCGCGGTTGAAGTGCCGGAAGGCCGCCGCCACCAGCTCGTCCTTGTTCGGGAAGTGGTGGTTGATGAGTCCGACCGAGACGCCGGCCTGGGCGCTGATGGTGCGGATCGAGAGTCCCTCGTGTCCGTAGCGCTTCAGGCACTCGATGGTGGCGGCGATGAGCGCCGCGCGGCGCTGCTGCGGCAGCTGGCGCTGGAAGCGCGGCCGGCGGGCCTCCCCGGGCAGCGCGGTTGCGGGAGCAGCGGCCGCCGGCGGCCGCACACGGGGCGCCTTCAAGCGACCCGCCGCAGTCGCCCGCGGCGGAAGTCGGCGAGGATCTCGCGCGCCGCGTTGTGGCCGGGTGCACCGGTGACGCCGCCGCCGGGGTGCGTGCCGGCGCTGCACATGTAGAGCCCGGCGAGCGGTCCGCGATAGTTGCCGTAACCGAGCATGGGCCGCGCCGAGAACAACTGATCGAGGCTGAGCGCGCCGTGGCCGATGTCGCCGCCGACCAGGCCGAAGGTCCGCTCGAGATCGAGCGGACTCATGATCTGCCGCCCGAGCACGGCGGCTTTGAAGTTGGGTGCGTAGGCATTCACAGTGTCGATCATCAGATCCGCGACCGTCTCGCGGTGCGCGTCCCAGGAGGCGCCGCCGGGCAGCTGCGGCGCCACATGTTGACAGAAAAGGCTCGCGACGTGCTGACCCCTGGGCGCGAGGCTGTCATCGAGCGTCGAGGGAATGACGAGCTCGACGATCGGCGCACGCGACCAGCCGTAGGTGCGCGCGTCGAAGTAGGCGCGCTCCATGTAGCCAAGCGTCGGGGCCATGATGATGCCGGCGGTATGGTGATCCGCGGGCTGCCTGCCCGGCAGGCAGCTGAAATCCGGGAGCTCGGCCAGCGCCACGTTCATGCGGAACGTGCCCGAGCCGCAGCGGTAGTGCTGCATGCGCTCGCGGAACTCGGCGGGGAGCGTGTGCGGCTCGAACATCTCCTGATAGAGGAGCTTCGGGTTGAGGTTGGAGATCACCGCCGCGGCGCGCAGCGTCTCGCCCGAGTCGGTCACCACGCCTACCGCGCGCTCGCCCTCGACCAGCACGCGCCGCACCGCCGTCTCGAGACGGATCTCGACGCCGCGCGCACCGGCGGCTCGCGCCATCGCCTGGGTGATGGCGCCCATGCCGCCGAGCGCGTGACCCCAGGCGCCCTTCTTGCCGTTCACCTCGCCGAACACGTGGTGCAGCAGGACGTAGGCGGAGCCTCCCGAATAGGGGCTGGCGTAGTTGCCCACCACGCCGTCGAAGCCGAACACCGCCTTGATGGGGTCACTCTCGAACCAGCGGTCGAGATAGTCGCCCGCCGACATGGCGATGAGCGACAGCAGCTCGCGGCGCAGCGTCATATCGAGCCGCGTGAGCCGGCCGCCGACCCGCGCGGCGCGCACCAGCTCCGGCAGCGCCGTGCGCCAGCCGCCCTCGACGGCATTCGGCGGCGTCACCAACACCAGGTCCCGCAGCACGTCGGCGATCGCCTCCAGCCGCTCGCCGTACTCGGGGATGCGCGCCGCATCGCGCGCCGAGAAGCGCGCAACTTCGGCCTGCGTCCGAGCCTCTCCCGTCATGAGATAGCGTCCGTCCTCCGTCGGGAGGAAGTTCGCGCAGCGCCGCTCCACCACGCGCAGCCCGTGGCGCGGCAGCTCGAGATCGCGGATCACCTTCGGGTTGAGGAGCGAGACCGTGTAGGCGGCCACCGAGTTGCGGAATCCCGGGTGGAATTCCTCAGTTACGGCGGCGCCGCCGACCACCGCGCGCCGCTCGAGCACCAGCACCTTGAGTCCGGCGGCCGCGAGATACGCGCTGCACACGAGTCCGTTGTGCCCCCCGCCGATGATCAGCGCGTCGTAGCGCTGCGCCGCCGTGCCGGCCGCGGTGCGCTGCACGGTACCGATGTTCATGGCGGCAGGATCCCGGAGTCAGGGCTAATTGAACGATCGTAGAACAGCGGTGGCGCGACCCGCAACCGCGCCGGGATTATGATAGAAGATGCGCGGCGCCGCCTTGAGGGGTGGCGCGGCATCCCGGAGGATGAATGGATATCGCGCATGTAGTTCAGTCGTCGGTCGCGCCGGTGTTTCTGCTCACCGGCGTCGCTTCCACGCTCGGCGTGCTCACCAACCGCCTGGCACGGGCGGTCGACCGGGCGCGCACGCTCGAGGAGCAGCTCGAGCGCCAACCCGCACGGCGCGGTGCGTTGCTCGCCGACCTGCGGGTTCTCGAGCGGCGGGCACGCTACATGAACGCCGCGATCTCGATGTGCGCGGTTGCGGCACTGCTGGTGGCGCTGGTGGTCGTCTCGCTGTTCGCGGACGCGTTCCTCGGCCTCGAGCTCGCCAAGGCGGTGGCGCTGCTGTTCGTCGCGGCGATGCTGTGCCTCGCCGTCGCCTACATCGCCTTCTTCGTGGAGGTGCGCATCGCGGTCGCGGCGCTGCGCATCGGCATTCCGCAGAAATAGAATATAATCATATAGTTAGATAGATGCCGGCGCCTCTGCGGGCGTTCTGGTACCCTGCGCACCCTTTTTCGCTGGCGCCCGCCACGCGGCCCTCCGATGCACCGCCCGATCCGCAACATCGCCATTATCGCGCACGTCGACCACGGCAAGACGACGCTCGTCGACTGTCTGCTGAAGCAGTCCGGGACGTTCGCCGAGCACGAGCGGATGGGTGAGCGGATCATGGATTCGAACGACCTCGAGCGCGAGCGCGGCATCACGATCCTCGCCAAGAACTGCGCCATCGAGTACGGCGGCACGCGCATCAACATCGTCGATACGCCGGGGCACGCGGACTTCGGCGGCGAAGTCGAGCGCGTGCTGTCGATGGTCGACGGCGTGCTGCTGCTGGTCGATGCGGTCGAGGGCCCGATGCCGCAGACGCGGTTCGTGACGCGCAAGGCGCTCGCGCAGGGCCTCAAGGCCATCGTGGTCGTCAACAAGATCGATCGGCCCGGCAGCCGCCCTGCCTGGGTGATCGACCAGACCTTCGACCTGTTCGACAAGCTCGGCGCGAACGATGCGCAGCTCGACTTCCCGGTGATCTACGCCTCGGCGCTGCAGGGCTGGGCGAGCACCGACTACACCGAGCGCCGCCCCGACATGTCGGCACTCTTCGAGGCGATCCTCGCGCACGTGTCGCCGCCGGCCGCGCACGAGGATCTGCCCCTGCAGCTGCAGATCTCGACGCTCGACTACAACTCCTACGTCGGCCGGATCGGCATCGGCCGCATCCGCTGCGGCTCGGTCCGGCCGGGCGAGACGGTGGCGCTGCGCTATGGGAACGAGGAGCGCGGCGAGGCCAGGATTGCCCAGGTGCTGACCTTCACCGGTCTCGAGCGGCTGCCGGTCGAGGAAGCGAGCGCCGGCGACATCGTCGCCATCACCGGTATCGAGGCGGTCAACATCGGGCTCACGGTCTGCGACCGCGAGCACCCCGAGGGGCTGCCGCCGATCGCGGTCGATGAGCCGACGCTGCAGATGAATTTTCAGGTCAACACCTCGCCGCTCGCGGGGCGCGAGGGCAAGTTCGTCACCAGCCGCCAGCTGCGCGAGCGCCTCTACCGGGAACTGCAGTCCAACGTCGCGCTGCGCGTCGAGGACACCGAGGAGCCGGATGTGCTGCGCGTCTCGGGGCGCGGCGAGCTGCACCTCACCATCCTCATCGAGAACATGCGCCGCGAAGGCTACGAGCTCGCGGTGTCGCGCCCGCACGTGCTCACCAAGGTGGTCGACGGCGAGGTGCATGAGCCCTACGAGGCGCTCACGGTCGACATCGACGAGGACCACCAGGGCGCGGTCATGGAGGCGCTCGGCACGCGGCGCGCCAAGCTCGCCGACATGAGCGTCGACGGCAAGGGGCGTGTGCGGCTCGAGTACCGCGTGCCGGCGCGCGGGCTCATCGGCTTCCAGGGCGAGTTCCTCACCATGACGCGCGGCACCGGGCTCATGAGCCACATCTTCGACGGCTACGCGGCCGTCGAGGGCGAGATTCCCGACCGCCACAACGGCGTGCTGGTGAGCAACGAGAACGGCGCGGCGGTGGCTTACGCGCTCTTCAACCTGCAGGAGCGCGGGCGCCTGTTCGTGAGCCCCGGGGAAAAGCTCTACGAGGGCATGATCGTCGGCATCCACAGCCGCGACAACGACCTGGTCGTGAATCCCATCAAGACCAAGAAGCTCACCAACATCCGCGCCGCCGGCAAGGACGATGCGATCCTGCTGACGCCGCCCATCGAGCTGACCCTCGAGTACGCGGTGGAGTTCATCGCCGAGGATGAGCTGGTCGAGGTGACGCCCGCGGCCATCCGCATCCGCAAGCGCTTCCTCAAGGAACAGGACCGCAAGCGCGCCGCGCGCGCCGACGCCGCGCTCACGGCCTGAGCGCGACGCGTGAGTACCCCCCGCTTGTCGCACGCGGGGGACACTTCTCACGGGAACCCTCGACGCCTGCCGCGGGTCGGATCCTCTGTCACGTACACGCGTAACCAGGAGGATCAAGCAATGGAAGCTGGCACTTGGGAACAGTTGAAGGGCCGCGTCAGGCAGCAATGGGGCAAGCTCACGGATCAGGACCTGGAGCGGCTCCAGGGCCACGGCGAAGAGCTGGCCGGAAAGATCCAGCAGCGCTACGGACTGGCAAAAGACGAAGCCGAGCGGCAGGCAAGGGAATTCCGCAGCCGTAACAACTGGAACTGATCGGCACAGCCCGCGCCGCGGGAGCGGCGCGGGATTTCCCTGCGGCCGCGGCGACTACACCTCGCGCGCGCCGCCGATGCCGATGAAGCTGAGGAACTCGGCGCGGGTGCGGGCATCGCTGCGGAAGCTGCCGTTCATGCGGCTCGTGACCATCGAGACGCTGCGCTTGTGCACGCCGCGGGTGGTCATGCACTCGTGCGCCGCATCCACCACGACGCCGACGCCGCGCGGCTTGAGAACCTCCGATATGCAGTCGGCGATCTGCGCCGTGAGCTTCTCCTGCACCTGCAGCCGCCGGGCGTAGCCGTCGACCACGCGCGCGAGCTTACTGATGCCGACCACCTTGCTGGCGGGCAGGTAGCCGATGTGCACGCGCCCGATCATGGGCGCCATGTGGTGCTCGCAGTGGGATTCGAAGGTAATGTCGCGCAGCACGATCATCTCGTCGTACCCGCCGACCTCCTCGAAGGTACGGCGCAGGTACGCGGACGGGTCGATCTGATAACCGGAGAACCAGTCGCGGTAGGCGTCGATCACGCGTTGCGGCGTGTCGCGCAATCCCTCCCGGGTCGGGTCATCGCCCGCCCAGCGCAACAGGGTGCGCACGGCGGCCTCGGCCGCACGGCGTGAAATCCTCGCTCGCTCCCTCGCCATGCCACCCTCCCCGCAAGCGGCGCGCGCGGGCGCCGTCGCAGCGCAGTCTAGCGTGTCAGGGTCGCGCTCAGTGCGCGAAGTGCAGCAGGGTGAGAGTGAGCGTCAGGCTGCACACCCCGACCAGAGTCGCCACCACGAAGCCGGCCGCGAGCGGCCGCCAGCCGATGCGCCACATGTCGGTGAAGGACACCGAGAGACCGACCGCCGTCATGCCGCAGGTGAGGAACAGGTCCGAAGCCGTGTAGCCGGTATTGACGAGCGCCTGCCAGAAGGCGCCCTGGTGCAGCAGCGCGTCTCCCGCGGTGCGCGCCACGATGAAGCCGATGAAGGCGAGCACGAACAGCGGCACGAGCTGCGCGTGCGGCGCGAGTCCCCCGTGCGCGCCCTCGCCCCCCTCGAGGCCGGCGCCGCCGCGCGCCTCGTGGCGCCGGGCGAGCCAGGCCGCGAGCGGCACCAGCACCGCGATCGAGAGATTGCGCAGCAGCTTCGCGACGCTCGCGGCAGCGAGCGCGGCCGGCGCGTGCGCCTGTTGCGAGTACATGAGCCCCGCGCCGATCACCTGCGAGGTGTCGTGGATCGCGGTGCCGAGGAAGATCCCGGCGTGCAGCGGCGAGGCGGCGAAGAAATGCCCGGCGAGCCACGGGTAGGTGAGCATCGCGGCGCAGCCGAACAGCACCACGCAGGTGACCGCGAAGGCGGTCTCGGCGTGGCGCGCCCTGATCACCGGTGACATCGCCACCACCGCAGTGCAGCCGCAGACCGCCGTGCCGATGGCGAGCAGCGCACCGAGTCGGGTACTGACGCCGAACAGGCGCGCCAGCCCCCAGCCCGCGAGCAGCCCCACGATGAGACAGCTCAACGCGACCGGGAGAGCCGTGAGCGCAATGGAGCCCGCGCCCGCCAGCGTGAGGCGCAGTCCCACCAACGCGATCCCGGTTCGCAGCAGCTGGTGCATCGCCCACTTCAGGCCGTTGGTGGCCCACGCCGGCACGCCGAGCGTGTTACGCCACAGCATGCCGAGCACCACCGCGCACATCACCGGACTCAACGGCAGCTTGGGCAAACCGAGGAGTCCATGGGCAAGCGCGTCGGCGATGGCACGCGCCAGCAGGGCCAGCGCGACGGCAGCCGCGATTCCGGGAGCCGCCTGGCGGAGCGACGCCAGCACGACTAGAGCGGCAGTCGCGGGGTGCTGGCGAGCGGCACGGAGCGGCGCCGGTTGACGACCATGCGATCGTTCAGCTCGGCTATCGCGACACTCCCGGTGCGCGCGAACAGGAAGGGCAGCAGCGCATGCACCAGGCAGGCGATCCCGGCGCCGATCATGCGCAGTCCGAAGCAGCCGGCCTGCGCCAGGTGCTCGGTATAGGTCTCCCCGACCGAGGCCGGATGCTCGGTGAAGGCGCGCAGCGGATTCATGCGACCATCCTAGTCGCCGCTCGCCGCGACGCGGTTGCGAACCTGTGGCGCCAGAGGGCGGGGTGCGCAACAATGTTGCGCGTCCGAGGGGCCGGACGAACCGAAGTTTCAATGGACAAGCTGGACGCGAGAATCCTCGAGCTGCTGCAGAGCAACGGCGAGCTGACCGCCGCCGAGATCGCCGAGCGCGTGGGGCTGTCCAAGACGCCCTGCTGGCGGCGCATCCAGAAGCTGCAGCAGGAGGGGGTCATCCGCGCGACCGTGGCGCTGCTCGATGCGCACGCGCTCAACGTCGGCACCACGGTGTTCGTGACGCTGAAAACCGCCAATCACAGCGAGGTGTGGTTCGCGAAGTTCGTGCGCGCGGTGCGCGACATCCCCGAGGTCACGGAGATCCACCGCATGTCGGGCGACGTCGACTACCTGATCCGCATCGTGGTGCCCGACATCGACGCCTACGACGCGGTCTACAAGCGCCTCATCGCCTCAGTGGACTTCCTCGACGTCAGCGCCAGCTTCGCGCTCGAGACCATCAAGTACACGACCGCGCTCCCCTTGTGCTACCTCAAGACCGACTGAGCCGCGCGCGCGGCTACTCGCGCGCCACTGCCGCAGCGTTCCTGGCGCCGGTGTTATCGCTGATGATTGCGGCGATGCGTGCCTCGATCTCCGCGAGATCCGTGTCGTAGGCGCTGGTGGCGAGCACCGGCTCGCGACGCGGCGCGGGCGCGAGCTGCGCACCGGAACTGTCGCTCACGTCGATGCGCACGCGGGTCGAGAGCCCGACGCGCAGCGGGTGCTGCTCGAGCTCCCCGGGATCGAGCGTCACGCGCACCGGCACGCGTTGCACCACCTTGATCCAGTTGCCGGTGGCGTTCTGCGCCGGCAGCAGCGCGAACGCCGCGCCGGTGCCGAGCCCGAGCCCCTCGACGGTGCCGTGATACTCGACGGCGCCGCCGTAAAGGTCGGCGATCACGCGCACCGGCTGGCCGATCCGCATGCGGTTGAGCTGCACCTCCTTGAAGTTGGCATCGATCCGCAGCCGTTCGAGCGGCACGATCGCCATGAGGGGACTGCCCGGGGCGATGCGCTCGCCGAGCTGCACGCTGCGCCGGGCGACGTAGCCCGACACCGGCGCGCGCACGCTGGTGCGCTGCACGTTGAGCCAGGCGCGCTCCACCTGGGTGGCCGCCGCGCGCACGTCGGGGTTGTCGGGCACGCCGGTGCGTCCGACGAGCGCGACGCCCGCGGCGAGGTTCTTCTGCGCCGCGGTGAGCGCATCGCGCGCGGCGTTGACCGTATCCTGCGCATGGCCGAGCTCCTCGGTCGACACCGCCCCGCTCGCGGTCAGCCCGCGGCGGCGCGCGAGATCGGCCTGGGCGCGCTCGAGATCCGCGCGCCGCTGCGCAACCAGCGCCTCGAGCTCGTCGCGGTTCGCGAACACGGTATGCACCTGCCGTACGGCGCGCGCCAGCTGCTGCTCGGCGTCCTGCAGCGCGATGCGGTAGTCGGTCGCATCCAGCCGTACCAGCTCCTGCCCGGCCTGCACGCGGTCGGTCTCATCCGCCGCGATCGACACCACCGTGCCGCTCACCTGCGACATCGCGCCCACCAGGTCACCGGCGACGTAGGCGTCGTCGGTACTCTGATAGTGACGCTCATAAAGCCACCACCAGGCGAGCGTCGCGAGCGCGATCACGCCGAGCGCGATCGTCAGCCAGATGAGCCAGCTGCGCCGCTGCCGCTGCAGTTGCGTCGCGGCCGGGGGCGCGGCGGTATTCACCGATGCATCCATGGTCGAAAAGCTCCTTCAGCCTGCCGGTGCGGGCGGCGCGTAGCCACCGCCAAGTGCGCGCACCAGGCTGACGCTGAAGGTGAGCCGCTGCGCGGCGAGCTCGGCACCCACCGCCTGCGCCAGCAGCAGCTGGTTCTCGGTCGAGAGCACCGTCAGGTAGTTGTCGAGCCCGGCGCGATAGCGCTCGGTGGTGAGATCGTAGGCGCGCTGTGCGGCGGCGAGCGCGGTCTGCTGCTCGGTGGTCTCACGCTCGAGCGCCCGCCAGTTGGCGACCACGTCGGCCACGTCGTGCACCGCGTCGACGAGTGTCTGGTTGTATTGTCCCACGGAGGCGTCGTACTGCGCCTGGCGCGCCTCGAGCTGCCCGCGCAGCTGCCGGCGGTTGAATACCGGCAGGCTGAACGCCGGGCTCGCTCCGACGATGGTCGCGGAGCCTTCGAACAGCTTGTCGAGGCCGATGCTCTGCAGCCCCGCGAACGCCGCGAGATTCACGTTGGGATAGAAGTCGGCCTCGGCGGCCTTGACGCCGTGCGCGGCGCCCTGCACCTGGGCGCGCGCGGCCGCCACGTCCGGACGCCGGCCGAGCAGGTCCGCGGGCAGCGTCGAGGGCAACGCCAGCGTCGCCGGCGCCATGAGATGCGGCCGCGCGAGCGTGAGTCCCCGATCGGGGCCCGCCGCGACGAGCGCCGCGAGCTGATCGCGTGCGAGGTCGATGCTCCCCTGCGCCGCGGCGATGCCGGCGCGGGTCAGCGCGAGATTGCCCTCGGTCTGCTTCACGCGCGCGACGTTCTCGAGCCCGGCATCGACGCGCTGCTGCGTCAGATCCATGATCGAGGCCTGCTGCTTCAGCTGGCCGTTGGCGACGTCGAGCAGCGCGTACCAGAGGTCCAGCTGCACGTAGGCGCGCACCACCGACACGGCGAGCGCGAGACGCGCGGCCGCGCGGTCGGCTTCAGCAGCGTCGACTCCGGAACGCGCCGCGGCGAGCAGCGCGCGGTTGCGGCCCCAGAAGTCGATGTCGTAGCTCAGATCGAAGGCGACGCGGCCGTCGTTGTAGTAGTTGCCGGCGTACGGCGGCGGGTACAGGCCATTCTCCGGATAGCGCTGGCGATCCAGCTGCGCATCGAGGGCCACGTTGGGGAGCTTGAGCGCACCGGTGGCGAGCGCCTGGGCCTGCGCGGCGCGCAGCCGCGCCTCGGCCACCGTGAGGGAAGGACTGCCGGCGAGCGCCTCGTCGACGAGCCGGTCGAGCTGCGGATCGCCGTAGGCGTGCCACCAGCCGTCCGCGGGCCAGGCGCCCGGTTCGACGGTCGCTGCCGCGAGCGAGCGCCCGGCGGCGAGCTGCTCAGGGGGGACCTGGGCGGCGGCATGCCAGCCGCCGCGATCCACGCAGCCGGCGAGCGCGGCGATCGCGACGCCGGCCAGTACGCTGAGAGTGAGGGACCTGCGAGTCTTCATGCCTGCTTTCCGTTTCCAATCATGCGACCGAGATAGGTCTTGAGATTCTCGACCTCGCCCGCGCCAAAGCCGGCCAGGTGCCGCTGCAGCACGCGGCTGCCGATGGCCCGCAGGCGGGGCAGCTGCGCGCGGCCGGCCGCCGCCACGCGCAGCCGCACCACGCGCCGGTCGTCCTGGCCGCGCTCGCGGCGCAGCAGGCCCTTCTCCTCGAGCCGGTCGAGGATGCGCGTCATGGAGCCGGTGTCGTAGTACATGTGACGGCACAGGTCCGCAGCGCTGCGCGCATTGCCCTCGGCGAGGTGCTTGAGCACCGCGTACTGCATGGCGTTGAGCCCGAAGGGCGCAAGCTCGGCGTCGAGCCCGGAAAGGAGCGACGCCCGGGCCCGCCCGAGCAGATAACCGACGCCGAGCCCCCCTTCCGGGAGTTGCGCCGTCGGCGCCGGATCGGCTTTCATGGCTGCTCTGCGACTCACGGAATACTCGCCTTGGCGGCGGACCGCCGCCACGGGTAAAATTACTGCTTATAACAATACTGCCTCGGCAATCATCTGTCGACTATACTTTCGGGAGAGCTCCACCAGTGGATCACGGCCGGCGCATTTCCTCGCGTAACACCTTCTTCCTGAAGAGGGTTCTCCCGGCGCTGGTGTTCGGCGTGCTGGCCCTCGGGATCGCGGCGCCGCTGCTCCTCACCCGCGGCAACGCCGGGGCCCTTCCCTGGCCGGCGCTCATCGCGCCGCTCGTCATGGCAGTGATCTTCTACCTGCTGCTGAAGCGCCTGGTGTTCGATCTCGCCGACGAAGTGATCGACGAAGGCGATGCGCTGCGCGTGCGCTTCGGCGAGGAGGTCGAGCGCGTGCCACTCGGGGAGATCATCAACGTGAGCTACTCGGGCATCACCAACCCGCCGCGCATCACGCTCACTCTGCGCAACGCCGGCCGCTTCGGTCGCGAGATCACCTTCTCGCCCCAGCAGGGGTTCCTCAGTCCCTTGTTCCGCCCGAACCCCCTGGTCCGGGATCTCATCGAGCGGGTGGACGTGGCGCGGCGCCGCTGAACACGTCGGCGCCGAACACCCGCGGGCCGGCCGCGGCGGCGTAGCCGAGGGGCTTCAGGCCAAAGAGCGCCTCGACGGTCTTCAGCAGCGCGTAGTGGTTGTAGGGCACCGCCGACACCGTGCCCGCCTTAACGAATCGTGACAGCACCACCGCCCCGACGCGCCCACCGCCGGGCCCATTGAAGCCGGGGGCGTAGCGCGCACCCGGGAGTGGCCGCTCGCCACAACAGGCGCCCGAGCCCTCCGCGCCGACGCCATCCCCTTCGTCGAAGGTGACGATGAGCATGCCGTCCGCCTGGTAGGCGGGCGAGTCGAGAATCAGCGGTACCCAATGCGTGAGGAAGGCATCGATCGCCACGAGCCCGCCGTCCCGGCCGTCCACGCACTTGGCGTCGTGTCCGTCGTTGCAGAGATTGGGAGTGATGAATACGTAGTTGGGCGTGGTGGCGGCGCTCGTGAGGTCCTCACGCAGGTGGGTGAGATTCACCACGTGGCTCGCGCAGCGCGCCTGGTTGTCGATGATCGAATGGAAGTAGACGAATGGGTCGTGCTTGGCGGCGTACTGATCGCCGCGCTGCGCGACGCTGGTAGGATCGGCCGCGCCCACCGCGACATGCCCGCAGGTGGCGGGCTCGCGGTGCGGATCGTTTCCCATGTCCTCCATGTAGGCCTTCCAGCTGAAGCCCGCCGCCTCGAGCTGATCGGGGAGCGTGCGCACCAGCGGCGGGTACACGCAGCCCGCGCCGAGCGCCTGGCCTGAAGCATCGAGCGCCGGCGCGCTCAGGCGAAAATTGCTGAAGGTCGGACAGTCGAGCTGCGTCTCCTGATTGGGCGCCTGGCCGCTCACCAGCGCGACGTAGTTGTCGAGGCTCGCGTGGCCGACCGCGTAATACTGCGTGAGCAGCGCCCCCCGTGCCGGGAGCGTCCGGGCGAGATACGGCGCATCCGAATCCGGTGCAAAGGTGTGCGAGTAACTCATGTTCTCGAGCACCAGCACGAACACATGGCGGATCGGCGGCAGGTCCGGGGCGGGCGCGGCCGAGGCCGCCGCCGCGCTGAGGAGCGCGCCGAGGAACAGGGAAGATGCACGCAGGGACATTCAGCCTCCGGGAGTAAGAGAGGAATCGGGTGCCGCCGCCGGCGCGAGCCGCAGCGCCTTCGCAAACAGAGCGCCGCATCCCACGGTCAGCAGCGCCGCGGTGAGGAACGCCGCGCCGGGAAAGTGTACCGGGGCACGCGCACTGGAGAAGTAGCCGAAGATCTGCGTCATGAGCGGCGGCCCGAAGATGGAGCTGAGACTATAGAGGCTCGCGACCGCGCCCTGCAGCTCCCCCTGCGCGTTCGCCGGGATCTGCTGCGAGGCAAACGCGTTCATCGAAGGGTAGGTGAGCGCGAACACGAAGGTGCTGAGCGACACCACGTACATCATCCAACCCTGCGCCACGAGCGCGTAGCCGAGGTAGGCGATGACCGCGGCCGCCATGCCGGCCGCAGCCGCGCGCCGCTGGCCGCCGAGCCACGGGATCATGACGCGCGTCAGCAGCCCCTGGGAGATCGCCATCAGCGTGCCGACGAAGGCGAGCGAGGCGCCGACCTCGGCGCTGCTCCAGTGGAATTTCGAGATCGTGTAGAAGGCCCAGGTGCTGGGGAGCACCTGGTGGCCGAGCTGCCACAGGAACAGCGCCGCGAGCAGCCAGGCGACCGAGGGGAACTTGCGGATCTGGCGCAGCGTGCCGCCCGGGTGCGCCCGGCGCCACTCGAACGGCCGGCGCGCGGACTGCGGCAGCGACTCCGGCAGCGCCAGGAGTCCCAGCGTGCCGTTGGCGAGCGCGATGACGCCCGCGGCGAAGAACGGCGCGCGCGGACCAAAACTCCCGAGTAATCCGCCGATCGCGGGCCCGAGGATGAAGCCGATGCCGAAGGCCGCCCCCATGAGGCCGAAGTTCTGCGCACGCTTCTCGGGCGGACTGATGTCGGCGACGTAGGCGTAGGCGGGTGTGAAAGAAGCACCGGCGATGCCGGCGATGGCGCGTCCCGCGAACAGCCAGCCAATCGCCGGCGCGAAACCCATGACGAGGTAGTCGACGCCGAGCGCGAACAGCGCGAACAGCAGTACCGGCCGCCGGCCGAAGCGGTCGCTCAGGTTTCCGAGCACTGGCGCGCAGAAGAACTGCAGCAGTGCGTACACGAACGCGAGGGCGCCGCCGTAACCGGCCGCGCGGTCGATACTGACGCCGGTGAGCTGCATGATGAGCCGCGGCAGCACCGGCAGGATGATGCCAAAGCCGATCGAGTCGACCAGCACGGCGATGAAGACGAAAACGAACGCGGCGCGGCCCGCGGGGCGCGCGCTCATGAACGGCCGCCGATGCGACCGCGCAGCCAGTACACCGGGAACCCCAGGGCGATGATCAGCAGCGTGACACCGGTGTTGACCGGATCGGTCACGAGCGCGTTCACGACCATGCCGGCGGAAGCCAGCAGGAACACGGCCGGCACGTACGGATAACCCCACACGCGATAGGGACGCGGCAGCTCCGGCCGCCGCCGCCGCAGCACGAACACCGCGGCGACGGTGAGCGCATAGAACGGCCAGATCCCTAAGATGAACCGGTCGGCGAGCTGCGCGAAGTCGTTCTGCAGCACGTACACGACGCCGAGCACGGTGCAGATGGCGATGGCCACCGAGGGGCTGTCGAAGCGCGGCGAGATGCGCGCCACGGCGCGGAAGAACAGGCCGCGGTCGCCCATCGCGAAAAACACCCGCGCCCCGACCATCATGGACGCGTTGAGCCCGCTGAAGGTGGCAAGCATCACGAGCCCGGCGATGAGTCCGGTGCCGATGCCGGCCAGCAGCGGAATGCGCGTCGCCACCGTGGTGGCGATCAGCTTCGAGCCCGCCATCTGCGGCAACGGCAGCACGTAGATGAAGGCCAGATTGATCAGCAGATACACCAGCGCGACGCTGAGACACCCGACGATCAGGGCGCGCGGCAGCGTGCGTTGCGGATTGCTGATCTCGCCGCCGATGAAAGCGAGGTCCGCCCAGCCGTCGTAGGTCCACATGACCGGGATCAACGCCGTGGCGATCAGCGACAGCGACGGCACCGCGCTCCACAGAGGAACGAAATGCGCGCTCGAGGCGCCGACGGCCGTCACGGCGAGGAACGCGAGCGCGAGCACCGCCGCGTACTTGGCGTAGGTGGTGAGACTCAGCACCGCGGCGGCGCGCCGCACGCCGATGTAGTTCAGCACCCCGACCAGGACGATGGTCAGCGCCGCGACCTCACGCACTGCGGCCGGGGTGAGCGGCACGAAGTACCCGAGGTACTCGGCGAAGATGGTGGCGATGGCGCCAAGCGCCGCGGCGCGCACCACCGTGAGCTCGGCCCAGCCGAACAGGAACGCCGGCAGCGGTCCGAAGCCCTCGAGGATGTAGGCGAACATGCCGCCGGAGCGCGGCAGCGCGGCGGCCAGCTCGGCGTAGCTGAGCGCCCCGCACAGCGCCATCACGCCTCCAAGGACCCAACAGACGATCACCGAGCCCGGGTCGTGCAGCAGGCCCGCGACGGTGGCCGGAACGCGGAAGATGCCGCTGCCGATGGTGATCCCGATCGACACGGCGACGGCGCTGAGAAGCCCCACCGAGCGCGGCATGCGCTCGCCCCAGGCGTCGGCCATCTCTTACCCCTCGCGGCTATCCGGGAGGGGAGTCTAGCTCAGCGCTGGTCGGACTCGTCCGGGTTCTGGCGCGCGATGGCCGATTGCAGGTCGACCGAGGAGGCGACGACGTTCTTGATGGTGCGGCACTGATCGAGCTTCGCGCCGCGGAAGCTATCCGCCGGGAAGTACTTCACCTGCCAGTTGGCGAAGCCCCAGACGTCGAGCCCGGCCTTGAGATAGCGGTCGGCGCGTGCGGCAGCCTCGCAGTCGTATTGCGAGCGCTGCGCGTGCTGCTGCAGATCGTGCACCAGCTCATTGCGCGCGCGCAGCTCGGACTTCTGCAGCAGCGAATCGCGCAGTGAATCGCCGCCATGGTGCGCCTTGCGCTGCACCTTGAACTCGGGGTCGGCGTAAGGGTCCGCGGCGCTCACCGGCTCCTCGCTGGGCTCGGGCGGGGGCGGCGGCGTCAGCGCCGCGCTCGCGACCTGGGGCCGAGTCCTGCCCGGAAGATGCGGCCGAGTTATCGAACAGGTTCGCCTCGGCGGTACGCGCCGACTTCGCCGCCAGGTAGTCGCTCACCCCCCAGACGCACAGCGTAGCGAGCGCCGCGCTGATCGCGACCGGGGCGGCGTATTTGATGAAGGCGCTGAGCACGGTCGGTCCGGGGGCCCGCACGGCGCGCAGGCGCGCCACGAGATCGCCCCGCCGCAGCCAGCCGAGCAGCCGCCGCGAGCCGTAGAGCACCGCCTGGGCGAGGAGAAAGCCGATGGCGGTACCGGTGACGATTTGGATCATGGTCATGGCGAATACCCGTGCCGGCATTCTGCTCGTCAACGGGCATACCGTAGGCGCCACCGGCGCTATCTGTGAGCAAGGTCACGCACCGCCCGTGGCGACCGTGCACGGCGCACACCGGGCCTGCCGCGGCCCGCCGCGGCAGCCGGCGGCTCCCCGGGCGGCTAGGGGGCGTCCGCCGGCGGACCGCTTTGCAGCGAAAAGCTGTATCGCGCCATGACAAAAATGAATGGCGCCTCGCGGGGGCGCCGTGTTATCGGTGCGGCAATGCAGCGCGGGACACACCGCGAGGAGAACGCGCATGGGGGTCTCGATGTATCGTCCGGCAACCAGTGTGGCGGCTGCGGTGTTCGTGGCGCTCTACGGCGCGCCGCGTGCCGCGATCGCCGACCCGAGCGACACCGCCGACACCGGCGCCACCGCCGCGTCGCTCCAGGAAGTGGTGGTCACGGCGAACCGCCGCCAGCAATCGCTCGAGTCGGTGCCCTACAGCATCTCGGTGGTGGGCGCCGATCAGATCGCCGCGAGCGGCGCCACCGACATCCCTTCGCTCGCCACCCAGGTGCCGGGCCTCAGCATGTACGACTATGGAGCGCGCTTTGCCGGCGCGACCTCGCCCATCATCCGTGGCATCAACGCCACCGGCAGCCCCGCGCGCGGCTTTCGCAGCTTCGAGCAGGACCCGGTGGGCACCTACATCGGCAACTCGCCGATCGACGGCTACTACTTTCAGCTCGACGACGTGAGCCGCATCGAGGTGCTGCGCGGGCCGCAGGGCACGCTCTACGGCGCCGGTGCGCTCGGCGGGGCGCTGCGCATCATTCCGAACTCCCCGGAGCTCGGTAAGTGGGCCGGGTCCGCCGAGGCGAGCGGTTCGCGCCTCGCCGGGTCCGACGGCACCGGCTGGTCGCTCAGGGGCATGGTGAACGTGCCGCTCGGGGACGTGCTCGCCTTCCGGGCCTCGGCGAACTACGCCTATGAGCCCGGCTGGATCAACGTGTTCGGCCCGGAGGAGCGTACCAACAACGGCCTGTACGGCGTGCCGCTGCTCGCAACCGCCGGCGACATCGTCAACAGCTCCCCGATCTACACCTCGCGCAACGACTGGAACTGGCAGCGCACTTTCACCGGACGCGCGGCGCTCAAGTGGCAGCCCACCGACGGCTTCAATGCCGAGCTTGCGATCATCAACTCGCACGTCGATGGCGACGGCGGGCCGCAGGTCAATCCGGACTTTGCCGGCGGCGCCTCGCCGTTCGATCCGCACACGGTGTTTCCCGCGGGCGGCCGGTACCAGGAGTTCGCGCTGGTCGACGAGCCCTTCGAGCGCACCACCAACCTCACCAGCCTCGACGTGAGCTACGACGCCGGATTCGCCACCGTGTCGGCGACCACCACCTACCAGACGACCTCGGGCTCGCTGATCCAGGATTCGAGCTTCGACTACGGCGGCTTCGATGGCGGCTATTTCCTGCCCTATTACGCCGGCGTGCCGACCAACCCGCGCTTCATCTACCCGTTCCAGTTCACCGACTCGGCCTACAACTTCTCGCAGGAGCTGCGCCTGGTCTCGAAGACCGATCCGACCAGGCTGTTCGACTACGTGCTCGGCCTCTTCTACCAGAAGCAGACGCGCCACGGTGACTGGTTCGTGACCAACCCGGGCTCGCCCGAGCGCTCCGCCGCGCAGGGCTGCACCGGGTACTACTACGCCGGCGCCACCTTCCCGAATTGCCTGCTGCTGAGCGGTCCGAACGATCTCACCTTCCAGCAGATCGACACGCAGAGCTTCACCGACAAATCCGTGTTCGGCGAGCTCGCCTGGCATTTCATGCCGCACGGGCAAGTCACTTTCGGTGCGCGCTACTTCAACCAGCAGTTCACCGACGAGCAGCTCTACCAGGATTTCACCTTCCCGACGCTCATTCCGGCGACGCCGCGCAGCGCCCCGGCCACCAAGACCGTCGGCAAGATCAATCCGTCCTACGAGTACGCCGATCACCAGTACGTCTACGCGCTCTGGTCGCAGGGCTTCCGCCGCGGCGGCGCGAACTCGGTACCCCAGAGCGGCATCTTCCAGGAGAGTCCGCTGCTAAGGACCTACGCGCCCGACAGCACCAACAACTACGAAGCGGGGCTCAAGGGGCGGCTCGACAACGGGCTCTCCTACACCTTCGCGCTCTTCGATATCTACTGGGACCGGCCGCAGATCTCCTCCAGCCTGCCCTCCGGCAATCTGGCCGTTTACAACGCCAACACCGCCGAGTCGAAGGGCTTCGAGCTCGAGACCAGCGGGCCGACGTTCGTGCCGCGCCTCAGCTACCTCGTGAGCTTCGCCTACGCCGATGCCAAGCTGACCAGTGACTTCTCGCTCCCCGCCAACAACGGCTCGGGCACCATCGTTCCGGGACTGCTCTCGGGCAGCGCCGGCGAGCAGTTGCCCGGGAGCCCCAGGACGAGCCTCAACGTGGCGCTCATCTACGACGTGGCGGTCGCCCCCGGCTACGAGCTCACGCTCTCCGGCAACAGCTCGTACCGCAGTGCCGTGGCGCTGCAGCTTGCGCCGAGCGTCGGCACGACCACCATCCAGCATTCGACCGCGTACGAGGTCACCAATCTCAACGCGACGCTGCATCACGACGCCTGGCACGCGACGCTCTACTGCACCAATCTCTTCGACAAGGAAGTGATCCTCGCCCAGCCGTCACAGCCGAATCAGCTGGATAACCTGACCAACGATTACCTGGTCAATCCGCCGCGGGAGATCGGCATGCGGGTCGGATACTCGTTCTGAACACGCAGGCCGCGCTTGAAGAAGCTCAAACATGAAGCGGAATTGTTCAAAGCGGCGTTGCTCGCCGGCGTTCAATATGCAGAAAGCCGCAAGGCGGTCGAGTTCGAGTTGAGCGATTCGGCGAGCGAAAAGCGCTATACATCTATCGCCTGCTCGTGCACGACAAGGTCATAGCGCCAATGCCTGAAGACCAGGTCGGCGAGAAGACGATCCGGCATCGGCTTGCGACCTGGTACGCGCACCAATTACCTGCCGGACACCCGCTGTTGGAATAGCCCGATGGCCCGCGCGCGCGGCCGCGCCCGGCGTCACTCGCCGGGGTGGTAAGTGCGCTCGGCGTGGCCCTGCAGCTGCTCCGGATAGAAATACACTTCGCGCAGCGCGCCCGTCGGCGTAGCGCACGGCCTCGTCGTCGAAGTGCGGCGAGGCGGGGTGACCGCTCTCGCCGCCCGCCGTCACCGCCATCGCATGCACCTGCTCGCCGAACTCGACCACCGCGACGAAGCTGTTGCCCGACGTGCCGTAATAGCGCTTGGTGCCCTCATAGCGGCGCGCCTTGAAGGAGGCGAGCGAACCCCACGTCGCTGCGGTGAAGGGCACCGGCGTGCTCGGTTTCTCGTCATCGAACTTCTGCACGATGTTACCGTTGTTGCGCTGGAAGCGGTTGATCGCGCCCCATTTCACCCGCCAGGAGCCGAAGTCCTGCGCCAGTCGATCGGAGGCATCCGCCAGGGCCTGCAGCTTGACGTCGCCGGGAACGCGATCCGCGACGTAGTCGTATTCGGGCATCGACAACTCTTCGGCCGGTTTCCTGGCGGCGTCCCACAGTCGCTCGCCCCAGAATACCGCCAGCGAGGTGGCCTCCGAGTCCGCCGACCATCGATCGTCCCAGGTGCGCAGCAGCTCGACCTGACCGGCCAGGCGCTCGCGCCGCGGGTCCGTCGCCGGCAACTGATCATAGGCCGCCGTCAGTGTCGGGATCAGGCGCGCGAAGGCCGTCAGGTACGAATCGAACGCCGCGCCGATGAGCGACTGGAGCGTGAAGTCCTTGCGATCCTTGAGCACCAGGGCCGCATGCAGCCCGCGCGCATTTTCACCGACCGTATCCATGTAACGCGGAAAGTCCCGGGCCCGCGGGCTGTACTGGCCGGCTACCGAATACGGCCAGTTGTTGGTGTTCGCGATCCAGCCGTTGGGTGGATTGAGCACCTGCGGCAGCTCATCGAGCCGATGCTCTCCCTTCCAGTCGGCGTCCGGATTCGAGCCGTCGACGGGATGGGTGTAATCGAAGTGATCGTCGCGCCGCGGCATGAACTGCGGATGCAGGTAAGCGATATCGCCGTCGGCGTCCGCAAAGATGGTGTTGTTGGAGGAATTGGCCTTCAGCTCGGCGACCTTGAGATAGGACTGGTAGTCGTGCGCCTTGGTGCGCAGGAACGACTGGCTGAGCGCCGGCACCGGCTTGTACATCAGTGCGACGCTGATCCATTTGCCGTCGGCCGCACGCACGATCGGGCCATGGTGGGTGCGGTAGACCGTGAACAGCCGCTCGGCCCTGGCGCCGCTCGCGGTGCGGTACGCGACGCGGATGCCCGACACCTGCACCGGCCGCTCGGTCTCGCCATAGCGGTAGAACAGCTGCTTGCCGTGATGCACGATGCTTTCGGCAAACTCATCGACATTGTCCGCTCCGGTGGACGTATGCATCCAGCCGATGCGCTCGTTGAAGCCCTGGTAGATGAAGAACTGGCCCCAGGTGCTGGCGCCGTACGCGTTCAGTCCCTCGCGGCTGCTCATCTGCAGCTCCGAGCGGAAGAAGAACGACGTATGCGGATTGATCAGCAGCAGCGCATGGTGGCCTGAGGTGTTGCCGGGCGCAATCGCGATGCCGTTCGAACCCGCCAGCTCGTGACGCCGCACCTCCTCGGCCTGCAGCGCTGCCGCCGACGGCGGCTCGTGCCTGCCGTAGAACGCCGCGAGCTCGCTGAGCGAGACGCGCTCAATGTCACCGCCAATGCTGCCCTCGGTGAAGCTCAGCGCCATCCATGGCTCGAACTTCCTGATGACGCGCGGCGTGACCTCTGGATGGAGGTACAGATAGTAGTTCAGGCCGTCGGCCCACGCGTTCATCAGCAGCCTCAGCCATTGCGGACTCGCGCCGTAGCGCTTGCGCAGATCCGCCGGATCGACAAACAGCTTCTGCCGCAGGTCGGCGTAAATGGCGCTCTCGCCCTCGGCTTCGGCGCTGCGGCCGAGCGCCGTAAGGTAGTTGGTCTCGACGCGATTGAAGTCGTCTTCGGCCTGCGCGTAGATCATGCCGAAGACGGCCTCGGCATCGGTGCTGCCACGGACGTGGGCAATGCCCCAGTCATCGCGCGTCACCGTGACGGCGCGTGCCTGTCGCTGCCAGCGCGCAAGGCGCGATGCGGACTCAGCCGAGGTGGCCGGCGGCGCTGCCGTCGCCGCGGACGCAAGCGACAGGCCGATCAGGATCAGGGCTTGCTTCAGGATCGACACGTTCGAGCACCTCAGCTTCGCAGCGCGCGGCGCTTGTCTAAACGGGGAAATTGGCGCGCCTGGAGAGATTCGAACTCCCGACCCCCTGGTTCGTAGCCAGGTACTCTATCCAACTGAGCTACAGGCGCGCCGATGCGAACGGTTGGTCCGGGAAGCGGCGGTGCCGTCGGCGGACGGCCGTATCCCGGGGGGCGCGCATCCTACCACATCACCGAATCCCCGCAGGAACAGCCCAATAGCCCGCGTCTAATCGCCCCCGCCGAGCTCGGTTGCGGCGCGTGTCTCGGGATGCTGTGGGCCCTCCGCCCGGGCCAGTTGCTGCGAGGCGAGGTGGGCGGTGTGCCGCGCCTCGACGACCTTACCCTCCGCGCTGAGGACGCGCGCGAGAGCGAGCTCGGCACGCCCCACGTACACGGAATAGTCACCCGGCGCGGCGTTCGTCGTGAGCTCCGCGAGCGCGCGGCGCAGGTCCGCCTCTGCCAATGGCGCCTGCTGCGCGGCGAGCTCGATCCCCGCACGGTAGACCAGCATGACCGGCACGAACGCGGCGCCGGCTTTGCCGCTGCGCGCTGCCTGCTCATCGAGCGCGACGGCGGCGTCGATCTGCGCTCGCGCCGTGGCCAGGTCGCCCCGATCGCGCGCAATCAGCGCCCGCTCCGCGGTCAGCGCGCCGAACGCGTAGTGCCCTGGCGGCAGGAGCGTCCGCATCCCGGTCTCGGCCTCATCGAGCATGGCCGCTGCATGCGGGAAATCGCCTCGCGTCCGGTAGATTCTCGCGAGGCGCAGCCGCGTCTGCGCGATGGCCGTCTGATTGCCGAGGCGCAGGGCCTCAGCGTAGGCGCGGTCGGCGAAGCTCGCGGCCTCATCGGGGCGTGCGAGCTCGATGAGCGTCTGCGCGTAAGAGCTCAAGGTCATCGCCGAAGTCGCCGCCCCGGGGGCGCCGCTATCCTCCAGCTCGATCAGGCGGCGCTGCAGCTGCTCCGCCTCGAGCGGACGGCCGAGCCGCAGCAGGTCCGAGGACCAGTTGTTGAGCCAGGTGCCGGCGCCCACCGTGTCATCGCGACCGAGGGCAACCAGGCGCGGCCAGCCGGTCGCGAAGGCCGCGGCAGCGTCGCGGTAGCGCCCGGCCTCATCAAGCGCCGCCGCAAGCTCCTCGTCCGCGTGGAGCTCGGCGACCTCGTGGGGGAACGGCACCTGCTTGAGGACCTCGAGCGCCTCGCGACTGCGCTGCAGCGCGAGTTGCCCATCACCCGCGTTGCTCGCGACCTGCTGGGCGCGCTCCAGACACGAGGCGCGATCCAGCGCGAACGCCGGAGTCAGTGGCAGCTCCCGCAGCCCCTCCTCGATGAGCGCTTCGCTGCGCGGTGAGGAGTTCTCGTTGGCGACGGCGTTCGCGAGCGCGCATGCGGCCTGCGCGCGCGCCGACGGCTCCGCGAGCGTGCGCGAGAGCGCGTAGGCCTGATTCAGTATCCGCATCCCGGACACCAGATCTCCCTGCGCCTCATATTCCCATCCGATCGAGGTGAGCAGCACCACGCGATTCGCATCATTCAACCGCTGACGCTCGAGCACGTGCTCGGCCCGCGCCAACAGTGCTCTGGTCGTGATCGGCTGGCCGGCAGCCCCCGCGTCGTTGATTACGTAGTAATTGAGATCGTTGATCGCCGCCGCGCGCCCGAGCTGCGCATAGGCGAAATCACGCTGGCGGCGCGCTTCGAGGGTTTGCAGTGTCGTGACCACGGTGGCCGCGAGCAGCACCAGCAGCGTCAGCACTACGCTCAGGACTCCGCCCCAGTGGCGCTGCGCGAACTTGTGGACCACGTAGCCGCGCGTCGCCGGGCGCGCCCGCACCGGGAAGTTGCCGAGCCAGGCCCGCACGTCGTCGGCGAACTCCACCGCCGTCGGGTAACGCCCGGCCGGGTCGCGGCTGAGCGCGCGCGCGATGATGGCGTCGAGATCGCCGTGCACGCGGCGGCGCTCGGGAGCGGCCGCGAGCCACGAGGCGGGCGTAGGATCCTCGGTGAGCGCCGCCCGCATGAGCTCGGTTTCGGTGGTGCCGCGCGCACCGAACGGGTGCTCCCCGGTCACCAGCACGTGCAACAGCACGCCGAGCGCGTAGACGTCGCTCGCGGCGGCGACCGGCTCGCCGCGCAGCTGCTCGGGCGCCGCGTATCCGGGCGTGAGCGCGCGCGGGGCCTCCGCCGCGGAGCCATCCGCTCCCGTCTGCAGCGCCGCGACGCCGAAGTCGAGCAGCTTGACGACGCCCTCGGGCGTCACCAGCACGTTGGAAGGCTTCAGATCGCGGTGCACGATGAGGTGCGCGTGGGCGTGCGCGACCGCATCGAGCACCGTCGCGAAGAGGCGCAGCCGCGCCGCGAGCGGCAACGCGCACGAGGCGCAGTAGCGATCGATGGCCTCGCCCTCGACGTACTCGAGCACCAGGTACGGCTGGCCGCCCTCGGTCACGCCCGCGTCGAACAGCCGCGCGATGTTGGGATGGCTGAGGCGCGCGAGCAGGCTCGCCTCGCGGCGGATATGCCCGGCGGCCGCAGGGCCGAGACCGCGTCGCTCGAGAACCTTGAGCGCCGCGAGACCTTCGAACTTGCCGTCGTTGCGCCGCCCGAGCCACACGCTCCCCATGCCGCCCTTGCCGAGGAGGCGCACGATCTCGTAGGGACCGACCTGGCGTCCCGCGAGATTCGAGCCCGCATCGAGCGGTGAGCGCTCCATGAAGCCCGACTCGCGGTTGGCGGCATCGAGCGCCAGCAGCTCCTCGAGCTTCGCGGCGAGCGCCGCATCGCGCGCCGCGAGAGCCGCGAGCCACGGCGTGCGCTGCCCGGGCTCGAGCTCGAGCGCCGCATCGAGAAGCTCGAGCACCCGGGACCACTGCCGTGCGGTTTCGGTGGCCTCCATCGGAGCTTCCAGCGGTTCAGCCGGCGCGGCGCGGCGCCGGCGCGCCCTCGGTGCGCAGCTGGTGCTGCAGCAGGATGCGCGCCTTGTCCCAGTCGCGCTGCGCCGTGCGCTCGGAGGTCCCCATGACGCCGCCGATCTCGGCGAACGAGAAGCCGCAGAAGAACTTCAGGTCCACCACCTGCGCGAGACGCGGCTCGATCTCCCCGAGCACGCTCAGCGCCTCGCCGATCCCCTCGAGCTCCGCGTCCTCATGCGCGGCGACCGGTGCTTCGGTCGGGAGCGAAGTGAACTCGAAACCCCCGCCTCGCTTCTGGGCGTGGCGGCTGCGCACGTAGTCGATGATCAGCCCGCGCATGGCACGCGCCGCATAGGCGAGGAAGCGCACCCGGTCGGGAAAGCGCACCGAGTCACGGCCCGAGAGGTTGAGGTAGGTCTCGTGCAGCAGCGTGGTCGGGCTCATGGTGAGGAACGCACCGCGCCGCAGCTCGCGCTGCGCGAGCCGGTGCAGCTCCTCGTACAGAACGCTGAACAGCTCCTCGCGCGAGGCTGCATCGCCGTGTTCCGCCGACTGGATGAGGCGCTCGAGCTGGCCTTGCAGCATGGCGCATTTCCGTACCGCTTCTGTCCTGCGGCCAGAATGGCGCAACTGCGCGGCGCTGACAATGCGCGCAGCGGGCGCCGCGGCAGCCTTGGCCCGCGCGGCGGGTTTGGCGCGCCGATTACGATTAAACCTGAATGCCTACCAGATGCGTCCACACCCAGATCACGATCACCGCGCCGACGATCGACAGGATGATTCCCGCCGGGTGAAACGGCGCACCGGGTGCGGGCTTGCTGAAGAGCCGGGCGAGAAAGCCACCGACGATCGAGCCGACGATCCCGAGGATCCCGGTCATGATGAGACCCATGTGGCCGGCGGCCGGGTCGATCATGCGGGCGATCGCGCCCACCACCAGGCCGACGATGAACATCCACAGTACGTGCATCATGGTGCTTGTCCCGTTGTTGTTATACGGCGGGGTATTTGATCCCAAGCCCGTCTACCACTAATTTTGAATACCGGCGACCTTTCACGCAAGCGTGATCGTGAGCAACTCGCAGGCCGTCTGGAGCCCCGCTGGCAACGCCTCGGAGCGCGGGCTTACCTACCTCGACCGGTGAGCGTCACCTGCAGTCTCAAAGCCGCTTATCATTGCAACAAAGGGCCATTCTCAAGGCCTTGCTCTCCGGGGTCCCATGGTGACAACGCAGCCTTCCCGTGCAGTCTTTGTGAGCCACGCCTCCGAGGACGACGCCGCGGCAATGCGCATCGGCGCCGCGCTGCGCGCGGCCGGGATCGAGGTGTGGCTCGACCGCAGCGAGCTCAAGGGTGGCGACGCCTGGGACCATCACATCCGGCAGCAGCTGCGTGATTGCACGCTGTTCATGCCGCTCATCTCGCGCCATACCACGCGGCGCCCCGAAGCATACTTCCGACTCGAGTGGCATCTCGCCGATCAACGCACGCTGCTCATGGCGCGCAGCAAGGCGTTCATCGTGCCGGTGTGCATTGATGATACGACCGAAGCGCAGGGCGAGGTCCCCGAGTCGTTTCGGGCGGTCCAGTGGACACGCCTGCCTGCGGGCGCCACCCCGCAGGCATTCCGCGAGCACATCGCATCGCTCCTGCAGGTGGCGGTGCTGACGGCCGAGCGCACCAACGCGGACTCGCGCGCGCCGGCAGCGCCGGCGGCCGCACCGCCCGAAGCCCCGGCCGGAGTCATCAAAATCGGTCCCTTCGAGCTCGTGTGCGCCGAGCGCCAGCTGTTGCGCGACGGGCAGCCGGTCGAGCTCGGTGCGCGCGCGTTCGATCTCCTGCAGGTGCTCGCCGAGCAGCCTGGGCGGCTGGTGACCAAGGCTATATTGCTCGAGCGTGTCTGGCCGAAACTGGTGGTGGACGAGAACAATCTGCCGGCTCAGATCGCGAGTCTGCGACGCGTGCTCGGTGCGGCGGCGATCCGCACCGTGCCGGGCTTCGGCTACCGGCTCGAGCTGGAAGTCGTTCGTCCGACGCTCGCGATGCCGCCGGGGCCGGCCCCCGCGGCGGCGCCGACACCCCTCCCGGTGCGTGTCGTTACCAGCCGGCTGACGCCCCTCGTCGGCCGCGATCGCGACTTGCAGGCGCTGCTGACGGCCCTCGAGGGAGCACACTGCGTCACGGTGGTCGGCGGCGCCGGTATCGGCAAGACACGCCTCGCACAGGAGGTGCTCGCGCGGACAGTCACTGCAGCCGGGCGGCAGGGAGCCTGGGTGGACTTGGGGCCGCTGGCGCAACTTCGCCACCTGGCGGGCGCCGTCGCGTTGGCCGTCGGCGTGACGCTGCCGGATCGTGGCGACACCCTCGCCGCACTTCAGCAGGCGCTCGCGCACGCCCCACTGTTGCTGATCCTCGACGGCGCCGAGCATCTTGCGACCGAGCTCGCGCCGGAGCTCGCGGAGTTGCTCGCCCGCAGCGGCGAGCTGCGGGCGCTCGTCACCAGCCAGGTGCCGCTCGGCGTGCCCGGCGAGACCGTGTTCCGGCTCGGGCCACTCGAGGTCAACGATCGCGCCGACCCAGGCGCGCCCGAAACCGCCTCCGGAGCAGTCGCGCTGTTCGTACAGCGCGCCACCGCCGCTGACCGGCGCTTTGCGCTCACGAGCGCCAATCGGCGCGGCGGTCGCCGAGATCTGCCGCCGCCTCGACGGCAACCCGCTGGCACTCGAGCTGGCCGCGGCCCGCGTGCCTGCGCTCGGCGTCGGCGCACTGCTGGAACGTCTCGGGGACCGGTTGAGGCTGCTGAAGTCGAGCGCCGCAATCGACGACCAGCACCACAGCGCACTGCAGGCCGCCTTCGACTGGAGCTACCAGCTGCTGTCCGCGGCCGAGCAGCAGGCATTCAACCGGCTCGGGGTGTTCTCCGGCGGCTTTTCCCTGGATTGCGCGGCCCGCGCCGTCGCGGACGGACCGATGCACGCCTGCGACGCCATCGATCTGATCTCGCGGCTCGTCGACCGCTCGCTTGTCAACGCGCTGCCGTCCGAGCCGCCGCGCTACGCGCTCTCGGAGACGGCGCGTCTCTATGCGCTCGCCCGGCTCGCGGCAGCCGATGAGGAGCAGGCCGCGCGCCGCGCCATGGCGGCAGCAATGCTCCAACTCCTCGATCGTGCCTACGGCGAGTATTGGTCCGAGGATGAGGCGCTGTGGCTGGCACGGTATGAGCCGGAGCTCGAGAACGTGCGCAGCGCCATCACCTGGGCCGCGGCGCACGAACCGGAGCGCGCGGTCGCCCTGTTCGGTTCCGCCTGGCCGCTGCTGTTCGAGACGGAGCTGAACGCCGAGGGCAGGCGCAGCTCTCACCAGACGGTCGGGCTTCTGTCCGACGGCCTGCCGCGTGCACGGGTCGGGCGCTTCTGGGAAGCAACCGCGACGTTCGAGTCGACGCGGCAGTGCGACCGCGCGCGTTACGCAGCGGAGCTCGCCGCACGCATGCACGCGGACACCGGCGACCTGCAGGCCCGCTACTACGCGCTGATGCTGCTGGCGAGCAACTGGCGCATCGACAACGAGGCGGCCCGGGCGGCCTTCGACACGGCGCGTTCGCTCGAGGATCCGGGGTGGCCTGCGCGGCTGTTGGGCTTCGGCGCCCTGACCGAGGGTGCGCTGCTCCTGACCCGCGGCGAGTTCGCGGGTGCACGCGGCGCATACCAACGCGCGCTGCGTGCCGCGCTCACCGTGAGCGAGCGTCAGGCGCTGGCCGCGACCGCCGAAATCGTCGAACTGGACGTGGCGTGCGGCGAGCCGGCTGCGGCGCTGCAGCTGGCATGGCCGCTGGTCGACCGGCTGCGGCATTCGACCCGCAGCGGCGTGCGCTTTGGTCTGCTGGTGGCGACCCTGCAGGCGCTGCTGCAGACTAACGAGCTGCAGCAGGCGCGTGCGATTGGATACGAGATATTCGAGCTCGGAACGCGTCTCGAGCCGGCGCGCCTGTACTCGGCACTCGACGCCATGGCGCAGCTCGCCTGCGCCGAGAAGCGCTACGCGGTCGCGGCACGCATCGCCGCGTGCGCGGATGCCGCCTATGCCTTGCACGGACAGGGCGAGCGCCGCCTGACCGAGGCGCGTTTGCGCGCGCAAATCGAGACCTGCCTCGCGCGCGAACTCGGGGCTGAATGGCTTGTGTCCGCGGTCGATCGCAGAGCGCCGCTCGACGAGCGCGGCGCCTGCGCGCTCGCTTTGGGACTCACCGCCTGAAGCCAGCAATTGCGGCGCCAGCCGCAAATTCAGAAACATTTCAGGCGGATTTCAAGACGGCGCGTGCCCCATGCGCCATCCTGAACCAACGGTAGCAGCCAGTTTCACCACCTACCCAGGAGACAGCCATGCCTAAGTTCGTGATCGAGCGTGATATTCCCGGGGCCGGCAAGCTCAGCCCGGCCGAACTGAAGAGTGTCTCGCAGAAATCCTGCGGGGTGCTGTCGAGCCTCGGGCCGAGTGTGCAATGGATGCACAGTTACGTGACCGACGACAAGATCTACTGCGTGTATCACGCCAAGGACGAGTCGCTCGTCAGGCGGCACGCAGAGCTCGGTGGCTTTCCCGCGAATCGCATCGCGCGCGTCATGGCGATCATCGATCCCGCCACGGCTGAGTGAGGGCCGCACGTATCATGGATGCCGCGACGTTCCGGTCGATACAAGCGCCGATCAAGGAGCGCTACCGGGCCAATGCGCAGGCGGCCCTCATCACCCTCAAGGCCAGGGGCACCCTCGAGGAGTCAGGCATCGCCTGCAAGGTCGATGCCGGGCGTGCGCTCGCAGTCGCCGGCCTTCATCCGGGTACGGGCGGTTCGGGGCTGGAGCTGTGCTCGGGCGACATGTTGCTCGAGGCGCTCGTTGCCTGCGCCGGCGTGACGCTCAAGGCAGTGGCAACGGCGCTGGAGATCCCCCTGAGGTCCGCCGAGGTGTCCGCAGAGGGCGACCTCGATTTTCGGGGCACGCTCGGGGTCTCCAAGGACGCTCCGGTCGGGTTCGCGGCGATCCGGCTGGTCTTTGTCATCGACTCCGACGCGCCTCAGGACAAGCTCGAACAGCTGATCAAGCTCGCCGAGCGCTACTGCGTCGTCTACCAGACGATCCGCGGTGGTGTGCCGGCGAGTGTGCGCATGAGCAGGGCCAGCCACGCAAAGTGATCGAGGTGCTTTGGTCGCCCGCAGCGGGAGTACTTCGCTCGATTATTCTGCAAACGACACGATCGCCCGGCGCACGGGATCGTCGCCGGGCTGCTCGCTGTGCTGATCAGGGCCGGGAGCGACCTTCACTTCGAAGCGTCCAGTCTCAGCGTCGAAAGTGACATCGCCGACAGCGCCTTGCACCGCGGTGACGGCCGGCCGCTTCGGGACGTAACCGAAGAGCCGCACGGAGGCTTCGCGCGGCGCGAAGGTCACGGTGGCGATGAGTCGGTGTGGCGTGTCATCGAGTGCGGAAATGCGTTTCGCTCCGTCCGGCACGAACATGCCGGCATCGCCGAATAGCGCGATGCCGGAGCGCGACACTGGCACGACGATGAAGTACGCGCTGGCGCCGGCCGCCAGGCTGAAGTCGAGGCGCTGCCCGTCCGACAGGCGCCGAACGAGCTGCCGGCGCGCGTCATAGACGTACGCCTCGCCCGAAACACCCACCTCGGCCGGCGTAAAGCCGGCAGTCGATGCATCGGCGCTGCGGGAATAGGCCAACACATAGGCACTGCGCAGAGAGCCGTGGACGCTATGGGCAGCGGCCAGCATGGGCTCGTGGGGTGCTGCCAGGTACATGGCGTCCAGCGGCACGAGTGGGGTATCGGGTTTGACGATCACGCCGTCCGGCCGCACGGCGCGTCGCAGGTTGTCGGCATCCTCCTCCCCGATCCGATCACCGATCCCGACCATGCCGGCCGAGAGCGTCGCGATCAGCAGGTTATCCGTCTCGCGGCTCATGAACACATCAGTCCAGGGCCAGATCTGTAACGCGCTCGCGAGACGCGAAGTGAACAGGAACGAGTCCCATTTATCGCGCGCCAGGCGATCGCCGCTCACGCGAATGGTGGTGAGGTTGTCGTAATGAGCGCCCTGGAGAAAATGCCGCGGCTGCGCCATGCAGTATTGCAGGGTCAGGCCTTTCTCCCGCGCCGCCCGCGCCATCCCATCGGTGAAGGCTTCTCCCACGCCCGCTGTGGACGCGAGCTCCGGTGAATGGTCGTAGATGACGTTGAGCCAGTCCTGCTCGTACGTTACGACGTGCGCCGCCGACGCGTAGTCGATGATTTCCCGCCACCAATCAGGATCGAGCGCCGCAAATCCCGAAATGCGATAGCGCTGATGATAAGGGCTGGCCGGATCGATCCAGCGATTGTGCGTGATCAGCGGCAAGCCGATCTGTTGCTCGAATCCCGCCAGACCCTGCGGAAAGAGCTTCGGATCCGCCTCGTATCGCAGCAACCCGCCGTAGCGATTCCACTCCTCGTGCGGCAGCTCCTTGCTATGGACCGATCCGATCCGACCGTCGGGATCGGTGAATGACTTGTAGTACCACCAGCTGTCGAGCTGCAGGTAGCGGATGGGAATGCCCTCGCTGTGGTATCGCTCCACCAACGCACGCAATGTGCCGGCGTAACCGAGGGTGGCGTCGTAGTTGTAGTAATACGCCGCACCGTTGTCGGTCCAATACCCGAGGTAACGAAGGCCCACGTCCGCATCGTTGGCGGGTCTCCTGGCGCCGATGAGACTGAGCAGCGCCTGTCCCCACTCCTCCCAGGCGGCGTTGATGCCACTCTCGATGACCATGATGCTCGCATGACTGAAGCCGGCGGGCACGGTCGTGACGGCCGCATTCAAACCGCTCCCGATCTCAGACCTGCCGTCGCCGTGCATGCTGGCGACCATGAAATTCGACGCCGGCGACAGCACGGCCGCGTACCGGCGCTCGTCGTACAGCAGCCATGGCGTACCGTTCTGCTCGAGGCCGAAGGCAGGCGGGGCAAATTCCCGGTCACCATAACTGAAGCCGCGCAGTCCGCGCGGGAACTGGGCGAAGCGCGGGAAGCGCACCAGCGAAGTGTCGCTGACGGCAGCGTTCGTCGTCACTGTGAATACCAGCACCGGGCGATCGCGGTAGACGCGAATGCTTGCGCTCAGCGGGTCAGGTTTCGGCCAGTCGAACTCGAGCGCGCGATACCCTCCGCCGGCGTCCCGGCCCTCGCGCACCCGCAGGTGCCCGGCCGCGCCGCCGATCATACCGGCGAATATCCAGTTCGCCTGGGTGCTGCGCACCTCGTAGCGCCCCGCGGCGGCATCGACGCTGACGACGACTCCGCGAGCGCCGCGCACAGTCATCTGCGCGGCACCGCTGGCGCGGGCTACCACGCCGGCGAGGAAAGCCAGGAACACGAGGACGGTGCCACGCGAGAAGGACCATCGATGAGCCGCCGCCGTCATGGCCCGGCATCTTGCGCTTGATCGCGCGTCGTCGGCAGTGCGGTGGAGTGCGACTCTTGCAAATATATGAATCTGGCGGAGAGAGAGGGACTCTTGGGAGATTCCACCCTAACTCTCTGAACGCCTTGAATTATAGCGTCTGCACAGTAGCGCGTGTACCGTTGAGCGTGTACCGTTCTTGGGCATGCGATACCTCAAACGACGCCGACAAACTTGGTTCGCCCGAGTAACCATTCCCCTACACCTCCGCTCAACCATGGGCCGCGAAGAGGTCGTTCGCACTCTCGGCACGCGCGACCTCGCAGTCGCCAAGCGAAAGCTACACGCGGTCCTCGCACACATCCAGCGCGACATCGCGGCCGCCGAGGCGAACCGCGTGCTGCCACCGGATTCAGCCAACTACGTGCTGCAGGCCGCCGAAGAAGCGCGCGCTGCGGTCACTAAGGGCCTGCAGAGCGAGGAAGACGCCGAGCGCGGGCTCGACGCCAGCATTGAGAGCCACCTCGACCTTCTGCGCGAAAAGCACGGCACCGACTCCGAGGGCGACCCTCGCATCGGTGACGGCCACGTTAGAGCGATCCAGCTGGCACACCGCGTGTTCGCTGGCGAACCCGTGACGTTGCTCTCGGCGCAGGCTGAGGCACACCTGCACGAGATCGCCAGCTCGATCCGCAAGACCACGCTGGCCTCTAAGCGAAAGGCACTGCAGGCGTTCCGTGACTGGCTCGGGGCTGACGTGGAGGTCACCGCCATCACTCGCAAGCAGGCCGGACGCTACCTCACCGAGTCGCTGATGCGGCGCCAGCGCGCTGCGAAGACAACCAAGACGGAGTTGAGTCACATCAGCTCGTGCTGGAACTGGATGTTGGCCCGTGGCGTCGTCGAGGTGAACCCGTGGCTTCGTATGGGCAGCTCCCTGCCGAGCGACAAGCGCGGCAAGGAGGCGCCACGCAGGCCGTGGACTGACGAGGAGCTGGTAACGCTGCTCAAGGACACGCCGACCAGCGATCCCATGTGGCCGCTCGCGGCCCTCGGCATGTATACGGGCGCGCGCATCGAGGAGTTGTGCTCCCTGAAGGTCGCCGACGTGACCAACGCCGCCCTGCACATCCGTGAGGGTAAGAGCGCGGCCGCCGTGCGCACCGTCCCGCTACATCCGGTCATCGCGCCACTGGTCAAAAACCTGGTTTCACGCGCGAGCGACGGCTGGCTCGTGTCGGGGCTGCTCACGGGCGGTCGTGATGCTCGCCGCTCGGCTGGCGTCTCGAAGCGCTTCGGCTGGCACCTGCGCCACCGGCTCAAGATCACCGACACGGCTCTGACGTTCCACTCACTGCGCCACACGTTCACCAACAGGTGTGAAGTCGCAGGCATCCCCGAGCCGACCACCAAGCTGCTCACCGGCCACAGTCGCAGCTCGCTGACATACGGCCACTACTCCAAGTCGCTGCCGCTCCCTGAGCTGGCCAAAGCGGTCGCGAAGGTCACCTACGGGGCCGCTGATGAGATCGTGAGGCGTGCCGCAGGTAAGGTGAAGATCACCGTGAGGAGTCACCGTAGGATGACAAAGGCGAAACTCGCGGCGTAGCGCTATTCTCAGGCAACACATGGCCATTGCCGACCAGCTCGAAAAGGAGGGCTTCGGCGTGCCGTTCGTGAACGCGTACAAGCTAGGGGAGGCCGAGCGTGGCCTGATCGAAGCCACGGCGATGTTCAAGTCACGCCTCGCGGACCTCATGGCGTTCGACGTGGCGAACAACATCGAGGCCGACTACCAGACGCTCCCGATGCTCGACCGTGAGGCCACAGTCGCAGCTGCCCGCGCGAGTTACGAGAAGGGCATGGCCGAGCTACGCGCTCGCCACTCCCGCCCACGTCTGCCCGAGCCGCCCCCGACGTGCCCGCTATGGGCACCACTGAAACCCTACGAGGAACCAACACCATGACCATGAGAGCCCCCGAACTGCACGCCGCGCTGCAAGGCACACCATCACTCACCACACAGCGCCATCGAGCGCTCCACAAGCTCGCCGAGGAGGTCAACCTTCTCGTTGAACTGATGGACCGGCTCAAGGTCTGCACCGGCCTGCGACCGTGTGACCGGTACTCACCAGACCCGTACCAGCCCGACGACCACCTCCGCGCGATCGAGCGCGGCGACTACAAGCGCGCGCATCACCTGCTCGCCGTCTACGGAGTCTCAACATCCAATGGCTGACGTGGCCAAGCGCGGTCGCGGTCGACCTCGAATCGTCGGTCGCACACACCTGACCTGTCCGCGGTGTCAGCCACAGCTGCCCATCAGCGACTTTTATTCGAACGGGTTGTGCAAGTCGTGCGATCACCGCCGCCAGCGCGAGCGCCGCGCACGCCTACATGCCCGAGATCGGGCGACTCCGCAGGTCAGCCCTCAGGGCGCCTCGCCGACCTCGACGTGACGCGAGCAGCGTGCTTTGCGCACCGCTGCCGCGAGCCGCTCGACAATTTGCAGGCTGTTCCCGCCGGGACCTAAGCGCACGCGCTGGGTCGCGTGGCTCGTAGAGCTAGGCGTAGACTCCGAGGTGCCCGCCGACAATAAGAGCCGGAGAAGGCCATGGCCCTTGTCAAATGCCCCGACTGCGGCACCCAGATCAGCACGGAGGCGCCTGCTTGTCCCAAGTGCGGCCGTCCACGCACCGCCGCACCCGCAGGGCCGGTTCGCAAAAAGACTTCGACGTTCACGTGGGTGATCCTCGGTCTGATCGTCTTCGGGGTATTCAGTACCGTCGTGTCTAGATGCCAGCAAGACCGGGAAGCCCAGGTCCAAGCGGCCGCGGAGCAGGCGCGGCGGGAGAAGCTAACGCCAGAGCAGCGCGCGGAGGAAGACAAGCAGCGCGCCGCCGCGGAGAAGAACAAGCGCAAAGCCGCTGATGAGGCGGCGCAGAACTCAAGTAAACCCGCTTCAGACAACATTTTGGCGAACGCGAAATTCCTGAAGGAGCACCCTGACTTTGTTCCGACAGTTCGAGAGCTGATCGAACGCTCCGGTTACGAATGCCCGGCCATCCACTTGCTTTGGAACCAAGGGGAGTCGCCGTACGGCCCCAAACTGGAAGCGATCTGCGGGCCGCCCGGCGGTGAGTATCCAAATACGAAGCTGCACTACGCGGTTTACCCCAAACATTTAAAGGTCAATCTTTGCAGCGAATTTAGCGCGTTCAGCTCCGAGTGCTCATAAGTTTGACCGCGGGTCAGGGAGCAGCGCGCCACTCGAAAACAGCGCGCGACTGTACGCGGCTCTCGCGGCGAAGTTAGAGGCTGCGCGCAAGAGAGCGTAAGATTCTGGGGCAACATTCGGTGCACGGGGCAGGCACGCCACGGATCAACCATGCGGAAGTTCATAGCCGGGACCTGTCTTGCTCTTGCCGCATGCGCGGGCGCGACGAACGTGGTCCCCGAGGGCCGCGACACCTACATGGTGGCCAGCCACGGCACCATGGGGTGGTCCTCCGGATCAGCGCAGAAAGCAAAGGCACTCGAAGGAGCCGATGCGTACTGCAAACAACTCGGCAAGCAAATGGACGTTGTCAGTGAGTCCGACAGCGGGCCGGGTGGCTTTGGCAAGATTTCATCGGGCGAAGTACATTTCCGTTGCGTGGCGGCAGCGAAGTAAGTCAGCCATGAGCCAATGCAAGAAGCGCGAGCTGGTCTGCGTCCCCGTGCTCGGCGGCTACGACATCAGATCCCGGAACTGCGGGGAGACGTACGGCTCAGCAGCGACCGCGACATGAGGTACCTAGCCGGGTTGAACTGGAACAGCCAACGCGTGGGGGGAAGGCGCGATAAGAAGAGCTATCGCACTGCGAAATAGGGCCTTGCAGGCTCCCCTTGAGAGGGAAGTCACACTAGTGACTTCAACCTGTAGCACTTCCTATATCTACTCTGCAGAATTCCCGGCATACTTTGGAGATCAAAAAAATGGGGCAGGCTGAATGACTATCCCCACCCTCAGCGAAGTCGAAGTAATTGAGCTGATCGAGACCGCGCGACAGCAGCTCGATGAGTACATGCGTCTTGCCACCCTCGGCAACGCCAACGCGCTCGCGGCGACTTGGGCTGCGACTCCACAGTATTCATGGGACAATCCGACCGTGCTGACGGTCACGGACGGTCCCTATGCCCTCTTGGTTTCAACTCCAGCAGCAACTTAACGCCATCCCCCTTGATCAGCGCGGCCCCTTCGTACAGGGCATCGCGCAAGCGGCGTTGAATCAAGTCGCTGCAATCACGCAGCGAAACGCAATCGTCTACGCGACGGCCTTCCTGCAGAAGCCGCAGGTCCCTGGGACATTCATGTCTCTGAATCCCGAGGACATCAACGGCTTTATGGCGTGCTTGCAGGGTATGGACTGCAAGCCCGGACTGACACTGCTCCTGCATACGCCCGGAGGCCAGGCCGAAGCCGCCGAGGCAATCGTCGATTACCTGTGGAGCAAGTTTGACAAGATCGAAGCGCTGATTCCGACCTACGCAATGTCCGCGGGCACGATGATAGCTCTCGCGTGCGACCGCATCATCATGGGTCGTCAAAGCCAGCTTGGGCCGACCGACCCGCAAATCATCATAAACGGCAACTCATTTTCCGCGCATTCAATTGCTGATCAGTTTGAGGAGGCAAAAAAAGAGATTATCGGCGATCCGCGATTAGCGACCGTGTGGGCTCCGGTGCTGCAGCCATTTGGCCCGGCACTCTTGCAGAATGCGCGCAAAGCGGTTGCTTACGGCAACGGACTTGTCCGGGAGTGGCTGGCAAAGCATATGTTTGCCGGGCGCCAAGACCCAGCCGCCGAAGCTGATAGGGTCGCGAAATATTTTGGTGGCAGCCAACACGGCAGCCACGGCCACAGAATCAACCGAACCGAGGCGCGTGCGCAGGGTTTAGTGATTGAGGACTTAGAGAACCGCCAGAAGCTGCAGGAAGCGGCGCTTACGTTGTATCACGCACTGACGACCGCATTCGATAGCGGACCACTGGCAAAAATCGTGATGTCCTCGACGGGCTCGGTCTGGATGAAGAACGTAAACGTTCAAATGGTCATAGCTGCACAACCTCCGGGTTCAATGCCCATGCCTCCTGGTGGTGGACCACCAGTGCCGGCACCGGCCGCTTCCCCAGGTGCGCCGGGCGCACCGATAATTACTCCCGCGCCCGGACCTTCAGCGGGAACCACTCCAACAATTAAGGACACGGTAAAGTCCGCCATTCGCGGCAAACCCAAGTCAGTCTAGGGTCGGACGCTACCAGCCGCGCCCGCCTAACGGCGCCGCGGAATGGCCGTCACGATGGCCGGCGGCTCGACGTCGGCGGCAATAGGGTGCAGCGCGTTGAACGTCGTGTCATTGAGGAACATGACCGAGCAGCCGCTGCACGCTAAGAAGCTCGTCTCGTAGCGCTGGCCGTTCTTCTTGAGCACCGCGACGCGGTGGTAGCGCTCGAACCCACAGACTCGACAGCGCCACTGAGCCATGGCGCGGAATCGTAAGGACACGGCGTGGCGGCAGTCCATCCAGTACTCGCGCTAAGTGCGGGCTGAATGGGCTGCTGTCGGCTTCGTGGCGCATGGAGAGCCGGCGAGCGTCATGCGCTGAGACGCGGGCGACCGACCTCACGCGGACGCGTAGCGACTCCATGGGTCAACGCTAGGCGTGCCCGTGGTGCCCGTGAAGTGGGCATTAAGGGCGTAAATGCGGAGATAAGGTGCAGAAAATTCTAGTGCTGCCGGCAGACGAGGCTGTACAGCGTCTCTCCCGTTGACTCTGGAGCTACGTGGTCCCACTCCGTGGGCTTCTCTGAAGATCCGCTGCGACCGCCCTTGTTGATGTACGTGCTGAGCGAGCGCACCATCTTGCCAGCACAGTCGACCTCCAAGAGGATGCGCATAACTGGCGCGAGCTGGCCGCGATTCGCTACCTCTTCCTCAAGAGCGACCTCGGTGACCTCGTCTTGAGTCAGCTTCTGCACGCTAGTGATTGGCTGCGCACCGATCACCACGCTCGCCACGATTCGCTTCAGGGCCTCCTTGTCCTTAACGAGGTGATCGCCCTCTCTTTGCACAGCCTTCGACAGCAGCCCCTTAGTCCAGACCTGCACGTGTCCGTCGGGCGTCCTACTGAGGTCCGTACTCGAATAGAACAGGGAGGTTCCGTCCTGTGTAACGCCGTAGAAGTGCCAAGCATGTGTTGGCGACTGAGCCGCCGCGACTGAAGCCGCGAGAAGAGCTGCGGTAAAGCACGTGCGGATCATAGTTTCCATGCTATGCCGCCGCCGCCAGTCTGGGGAGGCGCCCAGATCACGAACCGCTGTGGCGCGTGCTTACGTGTACCGGTGACGTGTACCGTTTCCGTAGTTCCGTCTTCGGGCGTGACATGCTAAAAAGGCTTATATTATAGGCTATTCTCGCATGTCAAGAGATTTTGGCGGAGAGAGAGGGATTCGAACCCTCGAAGGGCTTTTGACCCTTACACCCTTAGCAGGGGTGCGCCTTCGACCACTCGGCCATCTCTCCGCTCGCGCAAACCCCCGTGGGCTGCCCTGCGGGCGCGGTCGCCCCGCGCAGCGGCGCGCCATGATACTGAAGCGCTCCGCGTGCGGCAAAAAAGCCGCTTCAGGTGCCGAGCCGCGCCCGCACGAACTCCTGCACCGAGGCGAGCGCCGCCTCGAGCGCCTCGGGCTTGCTGCCGCCGGCCTGGGCGAAATCCGCGCGGCCGCCGCCGCGCCCGCCCACCTGCGCCGCCACCGCCCCGGCGAGCTCGCCCGCCTTGATACGCGCGGTTTGATCGTCGGTCACGCCGACCACCAGCACCACCTTGGTAGGGCTCTCGACGCTCGCCAGCACCACCACGGCCGATTTGAACTTGTCCTTGAGCTGATCGACGGCGCTGCGCAGCGCGCCCGCATCCGCCCCGTCCACCCGGGTGGCGACGACCTTGACGCCCTTCACCTCGACGGCGCCGGCGGCCAGGTCCACGCCTTGGCCCGAGGCGAGGCGATCCTTCAGAGTGCGTACCTCGCGCTCGAGCTGCTTCACGCGCTCGAGCTGCTCGCGCACCTTATCGGAGAGCTCCTCGCGCGAGCCGCGCACCAGGCCGGCAAGATCGCGCAGCAGGGCATCGTTCTGTTCCACGTAGGCGAGCGCCGCGGCGCCGGTCAGCGCCTCGATGCGCCGCACGCCGGAGGCGACGCCGCTCTCGCTCGTGATCTTGAAGAGGCCGATGTCCCCGGCGCGCTGCACGTGCGTGCCGCCGCACAGCTCCATGGAGAAATCGCCGAGCTTCAGGACCCGCACCTCCTTGTCGTACTTCTCGCCGAACAGCGCGATCGCCCCTTCGGCCACCGCGGCGTCGTAGTCCATCACGCGGATCTCGCCCGCGGCGTTGGCGCGAACTTGCGCGTTCACCAGCCGTTCGATCTCGCGCAGCTCATCCGGCGTCAGGGCCTGGTAATGCGCGAAGTCGAAGCGCAGGCGGTCGGGCGCCACCAGCGAGCCTTTCTGCTGCACGTGCGTGCCGAGCACCGTGCGCAGCGCCGCATGCAGCAGGTGCGTCGCCGTGTGATTGAGTACGGTCGCCTGGCGGCGCTCGGCGTCGACGCGCGCCTCGAGCGTATCGCCCACGCCGATCGCACCCTCGACGACCTCGCCGAGGTGCGCGTGCGCGGCGCCGCGTTTTTGCGTGTCGCTGACCACGAAGCGCACACCCGCGCCGCCGAGCTCGCCGGCATCGCCGACCTGGCCGCCGGACTCGGCGTAGAACGGCGTGCGGTCGAGTACCACCTCGCCCTTCTCGCCGGTGGCGAGTGTCTTGACGGCGGCGCCGTCCTTGAGGAGCGCGGCGACCTGGCCCATCGAGCGCAGCTCCTCGTACCCGCGGAACACAGTGTGTGTGTCGACCTTGGCGGCACTGCCCTGGTCGGCGCCGAACCTGCTCGATTCCTGCGAGCGGCGTCGCTGCTGTTCCATCGCGGACTCGAAGCCCGACATGTCGATGGTGAGGCCGCGCTCGCGCGCCACATCCGCGGTGAGGTCCGCCGGGAAGCCGAAGGTGTCGTAGAGCTTGAACACCGTCTCGCCGTCGATGATCTTGGCGCCGCGCAGATTTCGGATCGCGCTCTCGAGCAGCACCATGCCGTTAGCGAGCGTCTCGGCGAAGCGTTCCTCCTCCTGGCGCAGCACGCGCTCGGTCACCGCGCGGCGCGAGACCAGCTCGGGGTAGGCCGTGCCCATCTCCTGCGCCAGCACCGGCACCAGCTTGTAGAAGAACGGATCGTGGATGCCGAGCTTATAGCCGTGGCGGATGGCGCGGCGAATGATCCGCCGCAGCACGTAGCCGCGGCCTTCGTTGGAGGGCAGCACGCCGTCCACCACCAGGAACGCGCTCGCGCGGATGTGATCGGCGATCACCCGCAGCGAGCTCGAGGTGAGCACCGAAGTGCCGGCCAGCCTGCCGGCGGCGCGGATCAGGTTCTTGAACAGGTCGATGTCGTAGTTCGAATGCACGCCCTGCATCACGGCGGCGATGCGCTCGAGCCCCATGCCGGTGTCGACCGAGGGCTTCGGTAACGGCGTCAGCGTGCCGTCGGCGCCGCGGTTGTACTGCATGAAGACCAGATTCCAGATCTCGACGTAGCGGTCGCCGTCCTCATCCGGCGAGCCGGGCGGCCCACCGGCGACCTCCGGTCCGTGGTCGTAGAAAATCTCGCTGCACGGGCCGCAGGGACCCGTATCTCCCATGGCCCAGAAGTTCGAGGCCTCACCCATGCGCGCGAAGCGGCGCGGGCTCACGCCGACCTCCTTCAGCCAGATGTCGGCGGCCTCGTCGTCATCCTTGTAGACCGTGCACCACAGCCGCGCGGGATCCAGCCCCAGGTTGAAGATGAGAAAATCCCAGGCGAAGCGGATCGCCTCGCGCTTGAAGTAGTCGCCGAAGGAGAAGTTTCCGAGCATCTCGAAGAACGTGTGGTGACGGGCCGTGTAGCCGACGTTCTCGAGATCGTTGTGCTTGCCGCCGGCGCGCACGCAGCGCTGGCTGCTCGCGGCGCGCAGGTAGTCGCGCGTCTCGCGCCCGAGGAACACGTCCTTGAACTGCACCATGCCGGCGTTGGTGAAGAGCAGCGTCGGATCGTTCGCCGGCACGAGCGAGCTCGAGGGCACGATGGCGTGGGCGTGCACACGGAAGAACTCCAGGAACGCGGAGCGCACATCCGCTGCGCTCATGTAGGTCGGTTTGGCCAAGGTCCCTCAGTCCGTGTCGGAATCGGCGCCGGTCGCCGCGCGGATATGATCAGCTGAAAAGCCACGATACTGCAAAAAGCGGGCTTGCCGCGCCTTGTCGCGATAACCGGCGGGCGCCGGCCGGCCAAAGCGGCGCGCGCGCGCCGCTGAGGCGAGTGCGCGCCAGTCCGGTCCCGCCGCGAGCGCGACCTCGATGAGCTCCGGCGGCAGGCCGAGCACGCGCAGGTCCGCAGCGATGCGTACCGGCCCGCGGCCGCGCGCGGCGTGGTATGCGACATAGTTGTGGGCGAAGCGCGCATCGTCGAGCGCCCCCTCGGCTGCGAGCTCCGCGAGCGCCGCGGACGTAGCGGCCGGCTCGAAACCGCGTGCCGCGAGGCGCTCGTGCAACGCGCCGCTCGGGAGATCCCGCCGCGCGAGCAACGCCACCGCGGCCGAGCGGGCCGCCCCGCAATCCGCGGCATCCTCGCGGCCACTGCCGGATCCAGCCACGGCCTTGGGGACTCGGCGTCTGATCATTGGTTACAGTATAGTTAGAGACCCGGCCGCCCTCAGGCGGCCCTTCGCTCATCACATAAGGAACTCAGGACATCATGCGCATCGCTGCTGGATTGCTGGCCAGCCTCGCCGCCGGCGCCGTAACCATCGCACTCGCCGACCCACCGACCGAGGCGGCCCCCGCCGCCGCCCCGGCAGAGCAGGCCGCACCGGCCGCCGCAGCTACGGCCGCAGCGCCCGCCGCCGCTCCCGCGCCGGCCGCGCCCGCTGCACCCGCCGCGAAGCCCGAGATCGACAAGGACACGCAACACTTCGTCGCCGAGGGCTACAAGCCGGAGATGCACGGCGGTGAGCAGGTTTACTGCCGCAAGGAGACCGCGCTCGGCTCGCGTCTCGCGCCGGTCAAGAACTGCGGCACGATCGAGCAGCTGAGGCTCAACGAGAAGAGGAGCCAGGCCGGCGTCGCCGACGCGCAGCGCCAGCAGACCATGGGTCCGTCGAGCCACTAAAGACCCGGCGGCGCACGGCGTTCAGGCCGTGTTGGCGGCCGGCTCGGCGTTGCGCTGCTGCCGCGGCGGCAGCAGCCGTACGCGGATCTGATCCTCGATCTCGCGCGACACCTCGCGGTTCGACAGCAGGTAGGCGCGCGCATTGTCCTTGCCCTGGCCGATGCGGTTGCCTTTGTAGGCGTACCAGGCTCCGGACTTCTCGATGATGCCGAGCGAGCTGCCGAGCTCGATGATCTCGCCTTCGCGTGAGATGCCCTGCCCGTACATGATCTCGAACTCCGCCTCGCGGAACGGCGGCGCCACCTTGTTCTTCACGACCTTGACGCGCGTCATGTTGCCGGTGACTTCCTCGCCGTTCTTGATCGCGCCGATGCGGCGGATGTCGAGCCGCACCGAGGCGTAGAACTTCAGCGCATTGCCGCCGGTGGTGGTCTCCGGGTTGCCGAACATCACGCCGATCTTCATGCGGATCTGGTTGATGAACACCACCATGGTGTTGGAGCGCTTGATGTTGCCGGTGAGCTTGCGCAGCGCCTGCGACATGAGGCGCGCGTGCAACCCCAGCTGCATCTCGCCCATCTCGCCCTCGATCTCCGCCTTCGGTGTGAGGGCCGCCACCGAGTCGATGACCACGATGTCGACCGCGTTCGAGCGCACCAGCATGTCGGTGACCTCGAGCGCCTGCTCACCGGTGTCGGGCTGCGACACCAGCAGGTCGGTGATGTTGACGCCGAGCTTTTCCGCGTAACTCGGGTCGAGTGCGTGCTCGGCGTCGACGAAGGCGGCGGTGCCGCCGGCGCGCTGTATCTCGGCGATCACCTGCAGCGTGAGGGTGGTCTTGCCCGAGGCTTCGGGTCCGAAGACCTCGACCACGCGGCCGCGCGGCAGTCCGCCGACACCGAGCGCGATGTCGAGACCGAGCGAGCCGGTCGAGACCGTCTCCACGTCGTAGCTCGCCGCGGCGTCGCCTAAGCGCATCACCGTGCCCTTGCCGAATTGCTTCTCGATCTGGCCGAGTGCGGCGGCGAGCGCCTTCTTGCGGTTCTCTTCCATCTGCGGATGTCCCGGGAGTGGTGTCACGATGAGCGACATTTCGGGAAGGAATTATCCCACAAAGATCCGCCGCGCGGTGCACGCGCGCGCGGCTCTTTGGCCTCTATGTGCGTACTTTTTCCGCGCTACCCAGTAGGTACGACCCCACCACACTGTATACGGGGCCTTCGCGCAGCGTGCGGCTCTCGAGGAGAGCGAATGAGTCGAAGCGCCACCGCACCTCGAGCATTGCGCGTAGGTGCGGTGCTCGCGCGACTTCGCGCGCCACGGTCACGTGAGCGCGGAAGGGCTTGAGATCCGGGCTAAATCCGGCCGCGACGGTCGTGGTCGTCAGGGTGCACGCGAGCTGCGAGGCGCCGGACGTCGCTGCGAGCTGCGCCAGTGCCCCGCGCTCGAGCACGGCCAGGACCTGCGGCTTCGCCCAATACTCGAAACCCTGCAGGACGATTCCGAGCGGCAAGGCGTTCCCCGGGAAGGTGGCTGCGGCGCGCTGCGCAAGGTCGCTCAGGTCCGCGAGGCGCGGCTCGGGCACGCTGCCGAGGAATGCCAGCGTTACATGCAGGTTGGACTCGGGCACGGGACGCCCGCCGCAGTGGCCGACCGTCTCACCGCTTGCCTCGATCAGAGCCGCGCGCTGCGCTTCGTCGGGCCACAAGGCGAAGAACAGGCGCCGCCCGGGCGCGCGGCTCAAGCGACGCTCGGTGGGAGATCGAGCCGCAGCAGCAGCTCGAGCGCATACCGCACGGACTGGCGGCGCACCGCGGCGCGGTCGCCCGGAAGGTTCCTGAGCTCGGTCAGGAGCTCATCGCCGCGCGCGCCGCTCGCGGCTGCGCACAGCCAGACCGTGCCGACGGGCTTGTCCGGTGTGCCGCCGTCGGGGCCGGCGATGCCGGTGACGGCGAGCGCCACGCTCACCCTGGGTTTGCGCAGCGCGCCGACCGCCATCGCGCGCGCGGTCTGCTCGCTCACCGCGCCGAATTCATCGAGCGTACGCTGCGCGACACCGAGATCGCGCACCTTGGCGGCGTCGGAATAGGTGACGTAGCCGCATTCGAACCACTGGGAGCTTCCGGGCACGTCCGTGAGGGTCTTGGCGATCCATCCAGCCGTGCACGACTCGGCCGTGGCCGCGTGCCGTCGGGCGGCATGCAACCGCGCGCCCGCGCGGGCCGCGAGCTCGAACAGTTCCGCGTCGCTGATCATGCCTCGCGAGGCTACGCGCAATCGCCGCGGTTCGTCGACCCGCGCCGGACCCGTAAGCTGGCTTTGCCGACTGTGCGCCGACCTCTGCTAGAGTCGCGCGACGTTACAGATCGGAGACTCGAGTGCCGCCGACCACGACGGACAAGTCCGCAATCGCGTTGATCGATGAGGGCAACGCGCTCCAGGAACAGGGGCGGGTTGAGGAAGCGATGGAGCGCTATGACGCTGCGGTCCGGGCTGATCCCCGCTGCGCGCGCGCACACCTGAATCGGGGCAACGTGCTGCTGGCAGACGGCAAATTGGACGAGGCCCGCAGCGCCTATGAGCTGGCCATGGCGTGCGATCCAGACTACGCAGCGCCCCATTTCAATCTGGGCAATCTCAACTCGCGCGCCGGTGAATTCGCCGCTGCCGTGGGCAACTACCGCAGGGCCGCCGAGCTGAAACCCGACTTTGCCGATGCGTTCGTGGCGTTGGCGAATACATTAGACAGCCTGGGATTGAAGCAGGAAGCCGTGGACAGTTACCAGCGTGCGCTGGCGATCAGGCCGGATTACGCCCAGGTTCATTTCAATATCGGTCTGCTTGCCATAAGTCTGGGTCGCCTGGCTGAGGCCGCCGCCAGCCTGCGCAGGGCTATCGAGCTGCAGCCCGACTACGTCGCTGCACACCGGACGCTGGGGGTGGTGCTGAGTAACCTCGGCGATGACAGCGGCGCGGAAGCCAGCTTGCGCCACGCCAGCTCCCTGGAGCCCGGCTCTCCGCAGATTCTCCACGAGCTGGCGGCCGTGCTTGAGTCGCGTGGCAAGTGCGACGAGGCAATCGGACTGTTCGTCCACGTGCTCGAGCTTGCTCCGAGCCCAGGCAGCAAGGCGGCCTTCGCCGCCTGCGCTTCGCGCACTGTGTTCACGCAGGACGATCGCGTGGTGCGCTTCGCCCTCACGACCGCGATCACCGAAGCGTGGGCGATGCCTTTCCTGCTTTGCAGGTCAGCGCTCGCGCTCGTCATGCTCGATGAGAGGATTGCAGCCTGCGTTCACCGCGCCAACGAATCGTGGCCCGCACGCTTGCCGGCGGCCACCCTGTTCGGTGCAGACGGCCTGATCGCGCTCTCAGCAGACCCCTTGTTGCACGCAGTGCTGCAAGCGGGTGCCGCAAGCTCGATACCATTCGAGCGCTTCCTGACGTGCGCACGCCATGCCCTGCTCGAGCTCGCATCGCGGCCGCAGGCGTCCCCCGCGGACCTCGCAGCGCTGCCCTTTTATGCGGCGCTCGCCCGGCAGTGCTTCATCAACGAGTACGTCTACGACTGCCTCGAAGACGAGCAGGTCACGGCCGCCGCACGCCGGTCGCAACTTCAGGCACTGCTGGATGCAAATGCGGCAGTGCCGCCCCTGCTGTTGCTCGCCAGCGCTGCGTATGCGTCGCTCGGCACTTTGCCCGATGCCGGCCGATTGCTCGGTACCCCCGCAGCCGACTCTGTCCGCCAGGTATTGGACCAACAAGTTCGCGAGCCTCTCGAAGAGCAGAGCCTGCGGGCACAGATCGTGCGGTTGACCCCGATCAGCGCCGGCGTCTCCGAACAGGTCCGCGAGCAGTACGAGCAGAACCCCTACCCACGCTGGGTCAGAGTGCCGCGGCAGGAGCAGCCGCGCTTCAACGCCGCATTGCGCCGTTTACTGCCGTACGCGCCGTTCACACCGCTGCCCGATGACAGCGCTCCGCAGGTGCTGGTGGCGGGTTGTGGTACCGGCATGCACGCGATCATCGCCGCGCAGCGCTATGCTGGTCCCCGCGTGCTGGCGATCGACCTGAGCCTCAGCAGCCTCTCCTATGCCGTGCGCAAAACACGCGAGATGGGCATCACGAATATCGAGTTTGCGCAGGCCGACATTTTGAGGCTCGGTGAGATCGGACGCACTTTCGACATCATCGAATCGGTGGGAGTGCTGCACCACCTGCATGATCCTTTCGCCGGCTGGCGCGTCCTGCTGTCCCTGCTGCGTCCCGGCGGCTTCATGACTCTCGGGTTCTACAGCGAAATTGCCCGCAAACATCTGATCGAGGCACGCCAGCTCATCGCTGCACGGGGGTTTGAGGGCACCGCGGACGATATCCGCCGCTTCCGCCAGGAGGCCCTCATGAGCGCGAGCCCCGACCTGCTGCAGCTGAGAGACGCCCAGGACTTCTATTCGACCAGTGAATGCCGTGACCTGGTGTTCCACGTGCAGGAGAGCCGCCTGAGTCTCGACCAGATCGAATCGTTCCTCGGCGAATGCGGACTGCAATTCATTGGCTTCGAATTGGATCCGCAGGTGCTGCGGCACTACCGCGCCCGCTTCAGCGACGATCCACGGGCAACCAACCTCGGCAACTGGGCGCGCTTCGAGGCGGATAACACGCACACATTCGTTCAGATGTACAAATTCTGGATTCAGAAGCAGCCCTAGGCCGGGCGGCACACGAGACCTTGAACGACACTCGACAGCACACGCCGATGATGCAGCAGTACCTGCGCATCAAGGCGCAGCATCCGGACATCCTGCTGTTCTACCGGATGGGCGACTTTTACGAGCTGTTCTATGACGACGCGCGCCGCGCCGCCGCGCTCCTCGACATCACGCTCACCGCGCGCGGCTCCTCCGCCGGTGAGCCAATCCCCATGGCGGGCGTGCCTTTTCACGCGGTCGACGCCTACCTGGCGCGCCTGGTGCGCAAAGGCGAGAGCGTCGCAATCTGTGAGCAGAAGGGCGAGCCGGGAGCCGGTCGCGGCCCGCTCGAGCGCGAGGTGGTGCGCGTCGTCACACCCGGCACCGTGACGGACGCCGCGCTCCTCGAGGAGCGCCACGACACTCTCGCCGCAGCGCTGGCCCGTGACGGAGAGCGCTTCGGGCTCGCCTGGATCGACCTCGCCGCGGGACGCTTCTCCGTACTCGAGAGCCGCGGTGAGGGCGCACTCGCCGCCGAGCTCGAGCGGCTCAAGCCCGCGGAGTTGCTGGTCGCGGAGGGCGGGGCCGAGGCGCTCGCGGCCCCCGGCGTGGTGCTGCGTGCGCGCCCGCCCTGGCACTTCGAGCTCGCGAGCGCCTCGCGGCTGCTCACCGACCAGCTCGGAACTCTGCGATCTCAAGGGCTTCGGGGCGGACGAGTTGCCGCTGGCGATCCGCGCCGCGGGCGCGCTGCTGCAGTACGTGCGCGACACCCAGCGCTCAGCGCTCCCGCACGTGCGCTCACTGACCGTCGAGGAACGCGGCGAGGCGCTGATCCTCGATGCCGCCACGCGGCGCAATCTCGAGCTCGACGCGAGCCTCGGCGGCGACCGGGAAGCGACCCTGCTCGCCGTAATCGACAGCTGCATCACCCCCATGGGCTCGCGGGAGCTGCGTCGCTGGCTGAACCGGCCGCTCACCGCACAACCGCTGCTGCGCACGCGCTACCAGGCGCTCGGCGCGCTCATCGACGCGCGGCGCTGCGTGCCGCTGCGCGAGCAACTCGCCCGCATCGGCGATATCGAGCGCATCCTCGCGCGGGTGGCGTTGCGCTCGGCGCGGCCGCGCGACCTGACGGGTCTGCGTTGCTCGCTCGCCGCACTCCCGGCGCTGCGCGCGGCGCTCGCGCCGCTGGACTCCCCGCTGCTCGGCGCGCTGTACGAGCGCATCGGCGAGCATCGCGCCGAGCTGGCGCTCCTCACGGCCGCCATCGCCGCCGAGCCCGCCGCCATGGTGCGTGACGGTGAAGTGATTGCGGCCGGTTACGACGCTGAGCTCGACGAGCTGCGGCGCATCGCCACCCACACCGATGAGTTCCTGCTCGACCTCGAGCGGCGCGAGCGCGAGCGCACCGGGCTCGCGGGCCTGAAGCTCGGCTACAACCGGGTGCAGGGATTCTTCATCGAGGTGTCGCGGCGCGACGCCGAGCAGGTGCCGAAGGACTATATCCGTCGCCAGACGGTCCGCTCCGCCGAGCGCTTCATCACCGCCGAGCTCAAGGGCTTCGAGGACCGGGTGCTCGGCGCGCGCGACAAGGCGCTCGCGCGCGAGCGCGAGCTCTACGATGCGGTCCTGACGCAGCTCATCGCCGCGCTCGCCCCGCTGCAGGCCAGCGCCGCCGCGCTCGCCGGGCTCGACGCGCTCGCCGCCCTCGCCGAGCGTGCCGCGGCACTCGAGTGGTCCGCGCCGATGCTGGTCGATGAGCCGCGTCTCGCGATCCAGGCGGGGCGCCACCCGGTGGTGGAGCGCTTCGCGACCACGCCCTTCGTGCCGAACGATCTCGAGCTCGACGCGACGCGACGCATGCTGATCATCACCGGGCCCAACATGGGAGGGAAGTCGACCTACATGCGCCAGGCGGCGCTCATCGTGCTGCTCGCGCACATCGGCAGCTACGTGCCCGCGGCATCGCTCACCGTGGGCCCCATCGACCGCATCTTCACCCGCATCGGCGCCGCCGACGATCTCGCCGGCGGCCGCTCGACCTTCATGGTGGAGATGACCGAGGCGGCCAACATCCTCAACAACGCGACCGCCCGCAGCCTCATCCTGCTGGACGAGATCGGCCGCGGCACCAGCACCTTCGACGGGCTGTCGCTCGCCTGGGCGGTGGCGCGCGACCTCGCCACCCGGGTGCGCGCCTTCGCCCTCTTCGCAACCCACTACTTCGAGCTCACGACGCTCGCCGCCGAGCTCGAGGGCTGCGCCAACGTGCATCTCGATGCGACCGAGCACGGCGACACCATCGTGTTCCTGCACGCCGTGAAGGCCGGGCCCGCCAGTCGCAGCTACGGGTTGCAGGTGGCGCAGCTCGCCGGCGTGCCGCGCGCGGTCATCGCCGAGGCGCGCCGCTATCTGGAGGCACTCGAGGCCGAGCGTGACAGCGAGCGCGGCTCCCGCTCAGCCGGTGCCTCGGCCGCGCAGAGAGAGCTGGCGCTCGCGGCCCCCGCGCCGGATGACCTGCGGGCGGCACTCGCGCACCTGGACCCCGATGAGCTCTCGCCGAAGGAGGCGCTGGAGGCGCTCTACCGCCTGAAGAATCTGTCCGGCCGCTAAAGACTACAGCACGCCGGCGAAGCGGCCCTGGGTGAGGAAGTGGCCGGTTTCGTGCGCCACCTGCGCCGAAATCAGCATCCCCAAGTGGCTCACCGGCAGTACCACATGATCGGCGGCGCCCGGCAGGCGTGTCTCCGTCACCGCCACCGTGCCGTCGTTGTCCTCGTCGAAATGGGCGAGCAGCTGTCCGAGGCCGATCGGCTGGTTGCCGGCGATGACACCGAGCGCGCGCGCCTGAGTCCAGCGCCGCTCCTGGGGCTTGAGCAGCTCCTCCGCGACGGTCGGCCCCATGAGCTGGGCCAGCGGACTGAAGAGCGCGGCGCGCTGCGCGGCGCGGCTCGCGACGCACGGCACGCCGAGGAACACCACCCGCCCCGCGGGCAGGTCGGGAAAGCGCTCGAGCAGCCGGTAGATCACCAGCCCCCCGAGGCTGTGGCCGACGAAGTGCACTTCCGGCGCGTCGAGATCGCGCACGAAGGTGGCGAGCCGCGCGATGACATCGCTCATCGACTCGGATGCGCCGAAGTAGCGGAACCAGTGGAGCTCGAGCGCGAACTCCTGCGCGAGGTGGTGCTTGAGGACCAGGGACTCCTCGCCCGGCAGCCACAGCCCGTGCACGTAGACGACGTGCGCGATGAGACGGCTCCTTAAGCCGGCGGCGGCACGCGCACCCGCACGTGCAGCTCGCGCAGCTGCGCCTCGCTCACCTCGGTCGGCGCGTCGGTGAGCGGATCCGCGGCGGTCTGCGTCTTGGGGAAGGCGATAACCTCGCGGATGCTGTCGGCGCCCGCCATGAGCATCGCGAGGCGATCGAGCCCGAAGGCGATGCCACCGTGGGGCGGCGCGCCAAATTTCAGCGCATCGAGCAGGAAGCCGAACTTCTTTTGCGCCTCTTGCGCGTCGATGCCGAGCAGCTCGAACACCGTCGACTGCATCTCCTGGCGGTGGATGCGCACCGAGCCACCGCCGATCTCCGAGCCGTTCAGCACCATGTCGTAGGCATTGGCGAGAGCGGCGGCGGGCGCGGCGCGCAGCGCCGCCGCGTCCGGGTTCTGCGGCGAAGTGAACGGGTGGTGCATCGCCACCCAGCGCTTCGCCTCCGCGTCCCACTCGAACATCGGGAAATCGAATACCCACAGCGGCCGCCAGCCGCTTTCGACCATCTTGAGATCGTGCCCAAGCTTCAACCGCAGCGCCCCGAGCGCATCGTTCACCACGCTCGCACGGTCGGCCCCGAAGAAGATGACGTCGTTGTCGCCGGCGCGGGTGCGCGCGAGGATCCCTTCGAGCGCCGCATCGCTCAGGAACTTGATGATCGGCGACTGCAGCCCCTCGCGCCCGCGCGCGCGCTCGTTGACCTTGATGTAGGCGAGGCCCTTGGCGCCGTAGCGCGCGACAAACGCGGTGCACTCATCGATCGCCGAGCGCGGCAGCGCCCCGCCACCCGGCACGCGCAGCGCCGCCACCCGCCCCTGCGGGTCATTCGCAGGTCCCGCGAACACCTTGAAGTCGCAGTCCTTCACCAGGTCCGCGACGTCGGTGAGCTCGAGCGCAAGGCGCAGGTCCGGCTTGTCCGAGCCGAAGCGGCGCAGCGCCTCGGCGTAGCTCATGCGCGGGAAGGGCTCGGGGAGCGCGACGTCCAGCACCTCGCGGAAAAAGTGCCGCACCAGGCCCTCCATCATCGCCATGATCTCGTCCTGGGCGAGGAACGAGGTCTCGATGTCGAGCTGCGTGAACTCGGGCTGGCGGTCGGCGCGCAGGTCCTCGTCGCGAAAGCAGCGCACGATCTGGTAGTAGCGGTCGAAGCCCGCAATCATCAGCAGCTGCTTGAAGATCTGCGGCGACTGCGGCAGCGCGAAGAACTTGCCGGGGTGCGTACGGCTCGGCACCAGGTAGTCGCGCGCGCCCTCGGGCGTGGCCTTGGTGAGCATCGGCGTCTCGATGTCGACGAAGCCGAGGTCATCGAGATAGGCACGCATGGCGCGCGTTACGCGGTGGCGCAGCCGCAGCCGCGCGCTCATCTCCTCGCGGCGCAGATCGAGATAGCGGTAGCGCAGGCGCACTTCCTCGCCCACCTGCTCGTCGAGCTGGAACGGCAGCGGCTCGGAGCGATTGAGGAGCTCGATGCGGGCCGCGACCAGCTCGACCTTGCCCGAGGCGAGGTGCGCGTTGACGGTACCGGCGGGCCGCTCGCGCACCGTGCCGGTCACGCTCACCACGAACTCGTTGCGCAGCCTCTCGGCCTCGGCGAAAACCTGCGCGACCTCCGGGTGAAAGACGATCTGCAGCAATCCTTCGCGGTCGCGCAGGTCGACGAAAATGACGCCGCCGTGGTCGCGCCGGCGATGCACCCAGCCGGCCACCGTGACCTCGCGTCCGAGGAGCCGCTCGTCGACCTGTCCGCAGTAATGTGTGCGCATGAGGCGCGCGATGTTACGGACGGGCCGAGCCCCCCGCAACCGAAGCCGGCGCGGGCATTTCGAGCACCGCGGCCCCGGTCAGCGTCCCGCTGCGCAGCCGCTCGAGCGCACGTTCGGCCTCGCCGAGTGCGAAACGCTCGACGCGCGCCCGCAGCTTCAGACGTGCGGCGAGCGCGAGGAACTCCTGACCATCGCGCCGGGTGAGATTGGCGACCGAGGAGACGCAGCGCTCGCCCCACAGCAGCCGGTAGGGGAAGGCCGGCACGTCGCTCATGTGGATCCCGGCGCACACCACCCGCCCGCCCGGACGCACCGCGGCGAGCGCCGCGGGAATCAGCGCGCCGACCGGCGCGAACAGGATCGCGGCATCGAGCGGCTCGGGCGGCGGCTCCCCGGAGCCCGCGGCCCACACCGCCCCGAGCTCACGCGCGAAGCGCTGCGCATCGAGGTCCCCGGGGCGCGTGAAGGCGAACACCCGCCGGCCCTCGTGCCGTGCAACCTGCGCGAGCAGGTGCGCCGCGGCGCCGAAGCCGTAGAGTCCGAGGCTCGCGGCGTCCCCGGCGGCGCGATAGGCCCGATAGCCGATGAGCCCGGCGCACAGCAGTGGTGCCAGCTCGGCGGCGGGTCCCTCGGGCAGCGGCAGGCAATAGCGCGCATCCGCCAGCATGCGCTCGGCATAGCCGCCGTCGAGCGTGTAGCCGGTGAAGCGCGCGGCCACGCACAGGTTCTCCGCGCCGCGCCGGCAGTACGCGCACTCCCCGCAGGTGTGGCCGAGCCAGGGAACGCCGACGCGGTCACCGGGCTTGAGACCCTCGACCGCGTGGCCGGACTCCAGCACCCGCCCGACGACCTCATGACCGGGCGTGAGCGGATAGTGGATGTCGGGCAGCTCGCCGTCGCGCAGGTGCAGGTCGGTGCGGCACACCCCGCAGGCTTCGATCGCGAGCAGTACCTCGTGCTCGCGCGGTGCCGCGAGCGCGACCTGCGCGGACTCGAGCGGCGCGCCTGGGGCCATGAGGCGCATGGCCTGCACGGGGCCTACGCCACGCTCTTTCCCGCCTCGGGTTTGACCTGCGCGGGATGCGGCGGGACCACAACGCCGCAGGTGATGATCATCCTGAGGGCCGCGTCCACCGACATGTCGAGCTCGCGCACCATGCGGCGCGGAACCACGATGACCCAGCCCGCGGTGGCGTTCAGCGCCGCGGACACGTACACCGCCACGTGGTTCTCGCCGGTCTTCTGGCTCACTTCCGGCACGTCCTCGGCGGTCAGGAAGCCGATGCTCCAGGCGCCCTCGCGCGGATACTCCACCATCACCACCTTGCGGAAGGAGTTGGATTGCGAGAAGACGCTCTCGGCGAAGCTCTTCACGCCGCCGTAGACGGTACGCACCACCGGGATGCGGTTGAGGAGATCCTCGCCCCACACCACCAGGCGCCTGCCGATGAGGTTGGTGACCAGGAGCCCGGTGAGCAGCAGCACCACCAGCGCCAGCACGAGGCCCACGCCGGGAATCGAGAACCCGAGCAGCGCCTGCGGCCGGTAGGCGGGCGGCACCCACACCAGCGTGTAGTCCATGATGCGCAGCATCGTGCTCACCACCCAGATGGTGGCGAGGATCGGCAGCCACACCAGCACCCCGGCGACGAGATAACGCCGCAGGCTCCGTTTGCGTGGGGTGGGACTCGGCGGCATCGGGGCGCCCTAGCGCCGCGGTCGCGCCGAGGTCTTGCGTCGCACGTTCTTCGCCGGACGGCGCGCCGGGGCCGCCGGTTTGCCGGCGGCGGGCTTGGCCGGGGAAGGCTTGGCGTCGGTCGCTTTGGCCTCGGCGGGCTTCGTGTCGGTCGGCTTCGTGTCGCCGGGCTTCGCGTCCTTTGCGTCCGACTTCGGGGCCTCCTCCTTATCCGCTCCGACGAGGTTGCGCTTCGCTTCCTTATCGGACTTGAAGTCCGTCTCGTACCAACCGCCGCCCTTGAGGCGAAACACCGGGGCGGAGACCAGCTTCTTCAGGCGCCGCTTGCCGCACGAGGGGCATTTGACCAGCGGCGCATCGCTGATCTTCTGCATCACCTCGGTGTAGAACTTGCAGGCCTGACATTCGTATTCGTAGAACGGCATGGCAGCGATTATAACGGACCCCGGGCCCTCACCCCGGCCGGACCGGGCGCTTTTCTCAGGCGCGCGCCGCCCGCCGCTCTTCCACCTTGCCGAAGGTCAGCTGCCCGTCGCGCACCCCGATGCGGATGCGGTCCCCGGGCTGGAACTCGCCCCTGAGGATCCGCTCCGCCAGCGGGTTCTCGATCTGCTGCTGGATCGCGCGCTTCAGCGGCCGGGCACCGTACACGGGGTCGAAGCCCGCCTCGCCGAGCAGGTCGCGCGCCGTGTCTTCCAGCACCAGGTCCATGTTGCGCTCGGCCAGGCGCTTGCGCAGGTAGGCGAGCTGGATGTCGACGATCGCGCGGATCTGCTTCGTGCCGAGCGGGTGGAACACCACGATGTCGTCGATGCGGTTGATGAATTCAGGCCGGAAGCTCTGCTGCACGACCTCCATCACCGCACTCTTCATCTTCGTGTAGTTCTTTTCGCCCGCGAGCTCCTGGATCTGCTGGGATCCCAGGTTCGAAGTCATGATGATGACGGTGTTGCGGAAGTCGACCGTGCGACCCTGCCCGTCGGTGAGGCGGCCGTCGTCGAGCACCTGCAGCAGCACGTTGAAGACGTCCGGATGCGCCTTCTCCACCTCATCGAGCAGGATCACCGAGTAGGGACGGCGGCGCACCGCTTCGGTGAGATAACCGCCCTCCTCGTAGCCCACGTAGCCGGGAGGTGCACCGATCAGCCGCGCCACCGAGTGCTTCTCCATGAACTCCGACATGTCGATGCGGATGAGGGCATCCTCGGTGTCGAAGAGGAATTCAGCGAGGGCCTTGCAGAGCTCGGTCTTGCCGACCCCGGTGGGACCCAAGAACAGGAACGAGCCGTTGGGGCGGCGGGGATCCGCGAGCCCGGCGCGCGAGCGGCGGATGGCATCCGACACGATGCGCAGCGCCTCGTCCTGGCCGACCACGCGCTTCGCGAGCGCCTCCTCCATGTGCAGGAGCTTCTCTTTCTCGCCCTGCAGCATCTTGGACACGGGAATCCCGGTCCACTTGGAGACCACCTCCGCGATCTCCTCCTCGGTCACCTTGTCGCGCACCAGGGTCGGGACCTTGTCCTCGGCGGCCTGCGCGGCGGCAAGACGCTTTTCGAGCTCGGGGATCCTGCCGTACTGCAGCTGCGCCATGCGCTCGAGATTGCCGGCGCGCCGCGCGGCATCGAGCTCGAGCTTCACCCGATCGAGCTCGGCGCGGATGTCCGCGGTGCCCTGCACCGCGGCCTTCTCCGACTTCCACACCTCCTCGAGGTCGGCGTATTCCTTGCCGAGGGTCGCGAGCGTCTCCTCGAGCATCGCCAGACGCTTGCGCGAGGCCTCGTCCTTTTCCTTCTTCAGCGCCACCTGCTCGATCTTGAGCTGGATGATGCGCCGCTCCAGCTTATCCAGCGCCTCGGGCTTGGAGTCGATCTCCATGCGGATGCGCGCCGCCGCCTCGTCGATGAGATCGATGGCCTTATCGGGGAGCTGGCGGTCGGCGATGTAGCGGTGCGAGAGCGTCGCCGCGGCGACGATCGCCGGGTCGGTGATCTCGACCTTGTGGTGCACCTCGTAGCGCTCCTGCAAACCGCGCAGGATCGCGATCGTGTCCTCGACCGAGGGCTCGTCCACCAGCACCTTCTGGAAGCGCCGCTCGAGCGCGGCATCCTTCTCGAGGTATTTGCGGTACTCGTCCAGCGTGGTCGCGCCGACGCAGTGCAGCTCGCCGCGCGCAAGCGCCGGCTTCAACATGTTGCCGGCGTCCATGGCGCCTTCGGCCTTGCCGGCGCCGACCATGGTGTGCAGCTCGTCGATGAAGAGGATGACCTGCCCTTCCTGCTTGGCGAGGTCGTTGAGCACGCCCTTCAGGCGCTCCTCGAATTCGCCGCGGAACTTGGCTCCCGCAATGAGCGCTCCCATATCAAGCGCGAGAATCCGCTTATTCTTCAGGCCCTCGGGCACCTCGCCGTTGACGATGCGCTGCGCCAGGCCCTCGACGATGGCGGTCTTGCCGACGCCGGGCTCGCCGATCAGAACCGGGTTGTTCTTGGTCCGGCGCTGCAGCACCTGGATGGTGCGGCGGATCTCGTCGTCGCGGCCGATGACCGGATCGAGCTTGCCGGAGGAGGCGCGCGCGGTGAGATCGACGGTGTACTTCTCGAGTGCCTGGCGGCCCTCCTCGGCGTTGGCGTCCTGGACCTTCTCGCCCCCGCGCACGTCCTCGATGGCCTTCTCGATAGCGCCACGCACCATGCCCGCTTCCTTGAAGACGCGTGCCAGGGCGCGATCCTCGAAAGCCGCCAGCACGAACAGCTCGCTCGCGATGAACTGGTCGCCGCGCTGCTGCGCGAGCTTGTCGGTGACATTGAGAATGCGGTTCAGGTCGTTGGAGACATGCACCTCACCCGGGGTGCCCTCGACCTTGGGCAGTGTGTCGAGCGAGGCGAGCAGGCCAGAGCGCAGCTTGTTGACGTCCGCGCCCGCCTTCATGAGGAGCGGGCGTACGCCGCCGCCCGAGCCATCGAGCATCGCGAGCATCACGTGTGCAGGCTCGATGAACTGGTGATCGCGGCCGAGCGCAAGCGACTGCGCTTCGGCCAGCGCTTGCTGGAACCGGCTGGTGAGCTTGTCCATCCTCATGGGGTATCGCCCTGACTAGGGAAGTGCTCACAGGTTTGTGGGGACAAACCGCAATCCGTTCAAGGGGCTGCGTCGCGGGCTCCCAGCCTCAAAGCACCATTCCATTCCGGGCCGCTCGCCACGAGCGAGGATAGCGCAAGAGAGCGGCTGCGTCCCTAACCGCCGACCTCGGGCGGACCGGTCGGGCCTCAGGGGGGCAGGTCGGCAAGGCCGCGCAGAGGCCCGATGAATTTCTCGTAGTTACGCCAGCGCTCGACGGAGGCCCTTGTAGATCTTCTGACGTACCTGCCACACGCTGGCAGTGTTGACAGGGCGAGTGGTCTGGTAGAACTCGAGGCAGCGCTCATTCCACGGCAGCCCGATAAACTCGAGAATCCGGCGCGACCACTTCTCCTGATCCGCGACCAGCTCCGCGTAGGGCACCTGGAGCAGCGCGAGCGCAGGCAGGACGGTGCGCCAGTGATCGACCAGGCGGCGGTGCTCACGATAATAATGCGCCAGGTCCGACAGATCCAGAGTGTAGTTCAGCGCCGGCGGGAACTGCTGGAAGAAGCAAGACAAACAGGTGTCGATCGGGTCGCGTTGCAGGTAGAGGATGCGGGCATTGGGGAAGATGGAATGAATCAGCCCGAGATAATCAGTGTTGACCGGCGCCTTGTCCACGACGCGCCGCGCGCCGGCGGAATGTCCCGCCAGTACCTTGAGGTAGTCCTCTGCGAGACGCCGACGGAGCGGCTCATCGAGCACCTCCTGGGGTGCCCGCGCGCCGCGATCTGCCAGAAGTTCAGCTCCCCTGCACCCCACGCTTCGGGGTGCGAGGCGATGATCTGCTCGACCAGAGAGGTGCCCGAGCGCGGCATCCCGACGACAAACACCGGTCGCGCCGAGTCCGAAGCGCCCGCTTGCGCGCGCGCGAACGTCTCGGGGGTGAAGACGCGCACCATGTTGTTCACGAACCGAGTGCGGTCCTCCCGGTCGTAAGGCGTGGCGCGCGTCTTGTTCAGCTCGTTGGCCCGCTGGTAGCTGCGGAAGGCGCGCCCGAAGTCACCGACGTCATCATAGTACTTGCCGATCGCAAACCGCAGCGTGGCTTCGTTGACCGGATTGAGACCGTCGTCGGCGACTTCCTCCGCGCGCGTCACCCACTCGGAATCGGCGGGCGTCATTTTGCGCAGCCATACCAGTGCCGCCAAGGCGTAGGAACCCGCGGTTCGATCTCTAGCGCCTGCCGGAATGCTGCCTCCGCTTCGGCGAAGCGTCCCTCGATGCTTTCTATCTGTCCGATGCCGACCCGAGCCGCCGTATTGCGCGGCGCGACACGCAGCGCCTTCTCGTAGCACCCCCGCGCCTCCGCGAGGCGGCCGAGGAGCACGCAGCTCATGCCGAGACTGATACGGGCATTGATGTACGTCGGCCTCAGCTTGAGGGCGCGACGCAGCGGCATCTCCGATTCATTGTACCGGCCGGTCGACTGCAGGACCCCTCCGAGATTGAAAAGCGCCTCCGGATACCCCGGCTTCAGGGCAATCGCGCGGCGGAGTTCGGCCTCGGCCTCGCCGTAACGCGCCAGCTGGGCCAGGGCAATGCCAAGCCCGTTGTGCGCGTCAGCGTCGCGCGGATTGAGATTGACCAGCTGCTGGTAAGACTCACGAGCCTCGGCAAACGCGCCCCTGCTGACCTGGTCGTTCCCCGTCGCGTGCAGGGCCCGCACCTCAGCGGCGTGGCGACGGCCGGTGGAGGCCGGGCCGCTCTCGACCGCCGCGGTTCCCGCGCCGGTGCCCATGAGCCGCATCACCAGCGCCTGGGTCAGCTCGTCCACCAGCTCCTGCTCGACGCCCTTCTCGAGCAGCTGCCACTTGAAGGAGTTGGCGAGCTTGGCTCTCTTGAAGAAATTCAGCTGCAGGGGGCGGACGGCCTGGTCGACCCGCTGCAGAAACCTCTGCAGAAATTTCTGCAACTCCGGCTCCTGCGAGCGCTGCCCCGCGTCCCTGGCACGGGTGCGCGGCAGCTTCGAGGCCGACTGCAGATAGAACTCATCTGCCAGGGCAGCCCCAGCCGCGGTCGCCTCGCGGGCGTCCAACCATTTGAGCAGCATGGCGTCCTACTACCGTGTGTCCGGAATTACGTCAAATGCTACCGGGTCGGACGTTGCGGATTCGCGAACTCAATCGCAAATCCCACGCTCACAGGTCCGCGAGGCGCTCGGCGAGGGCGATCACCGCCACCCCCGAGCCGATGAGGATCACCTGGATCGAGCTGGCGCGCGGGTCGGCGCTTCTGTGCAGCCCGGGGATGAGCCCCGCGACGGCGATGTAGAGGAATCCGGCGGCGGCGAAGGCGAGCGCGTAGGGCAGCACCCAGAGCGCCCGTCCGAGTCCCCACCAGGCCGCCACCGCGCCGATCACCGAGGCGAGCCCGGTCGCGAGATTGAGCTCGAGCGCCCGGCGCCGCGACAGGCCAGCCTGCACCAGGATGGCGAAGTCCCCCACGCGGTGCGGAATCTCGTGCGCCGCGACGGCGAGCGTGGTCACGAGCCCGAGTGGCTGGCTGGTGAGAAAGGCCGCCGCGATGACCACCCCGTCGAGTGCGTTGTGGAGGCTGTCGCCGATCAGGACCAGCACGCCCGCGGCACGCTCGCGCTGTGCGTGCGGCGTGGCCGTGCCCGTGGCTGTGGCCGTGATCGCCGTCTGCGTGCGGCGTGCCCTCCTCGGCGCGCAGGTGCCACCACAGCACCAGCTTCTCGATGACGAAGAACACCCCGAGCCCGCCGATCAGCGTGAGTCCGAGCGCGTGGGCGCCGGCGACCCCGGCGCGCTCGATCGCCTCGGGCAGCAGCGCCAGCAGCGCCGCGCCGAGCAGCGCCCCGGTCGCAAAGCTCACGAAGTGCGGCAGCAGCCGCGCGGCGCGCGGCTCCGGAACCCACAGAAACACCACCGCGAGCGCCGCGCTCGCGATACCGCCAAGGGCGGAGAACACGACGATGGATGCGAGCAGCATCAGCTAAGCCAGATGAGCGCGGCCATGCGGCCGCAGCGGCCGTCGCGCCGGAACGAGAAGAACCGGTCAGGGTCGGCATAGGTGCACCAGCTCCCACCCGAAACCGCCGTGACGCCGAGCGCGCCGAGACGCCGCCGCGCAAGCGCGGCGAGATCGCACTGCCAGCGGCCGCGCGCGTTCGCGGTGAATGCGCCGCCGCCGCCCGGATCGCGGGCGATGAACGCATCGCGCACCTCGGCGCCGACCTCGAAGTGCGGCTGCGAGATCGCCGGCCCGAGCCAGGCGATGAGGTCCCCGGCCGCCCCGCCGAGCGCCGCCACTGTCGCTTCGAGCACCCCGGCCGCGAGGCCCCGCCACCCCGCGTGCGCCACGGCCACCGCGGAGGCATCGCGCGCGGCCATGAGTACGGCCAGGCAGTCCGCCACCTGCACCGCGCACACCCGGCCGGGGAGGCGTGTCATGACCGCATCGGCCGGCGCCGCCGTACCGGGCGCATCGAGATCCGCCACGCGCGTGCCGTGCACCTGCTCGAGCCAGGCGGGCTCGGCCGGCAGGTCGAGTGCGGCGCGCACGCGGCGCCGGTTCTCGGCAACCGCCGCGGGCTCATCGCCCACGTGGGCACCGACATTGAGCGAACCGAACGGCGCAGCGCTGACGCCGCCGCCGCGCAGCGTGAACGCCGCCCGCACCCGCGCCGGCGCCGGCCACTCGGGGGGGAGGAGCTGCAGGGTTGACGCGGCGGCGCGAAGCCTCTCATGCGGTGTCCTGCTCGAACGCCGCGACCAGCGCGGCGAAGTCCGCGGGCGGCGCGGCGCGCCATTCCATGGCGCGCCCGGTGATCGGGTGCGCGAGTGCCAGCCGCTCGGCGTGCAATGCCTGGCGCTTAAAGGCTTGCAGCGCCTCGAGCAGTGCCGGCGTGCAGCCGGCCGGGATGCGCCGCCGTCCGCCGTAGAGCGGGTCGCCGACGATCGGAAAGCCGATGTGCGCCAGGTGCACGCGGATCTGGTGGGTGCGACCGGACTCGAGCTCGGCGCGTGCCAGGGTGTGGGCCCGGAAACGCTTCAGCACCCGGTAGTGCGTCACCGCGGGGCGGCCGTCGCGCCGCACCGCCATGCGCACGCGCTGCGTGCGGTGCCGGCCGATCGGCTCGTCCACCGTGCCACCGCCGGTCATCACCCCGGTGCACACCGCGAGGTACTCCCGCGAGATCTCGCGCGCCGCGAGAGCGGCCACCAGCGCCGCGTGCGCCTCCGGGGTACGGGCCACCACCAGTAGTCCCGAGGTGTCCTTGTCCAGGCGATGCACGAGCCCCGCACGCGGCACCAGCGCGAGCTTCGGATCGAGTCCGAGGAGCGCGTTCTGCAGCGTGTGGCGGGGATTGCCCGCGCCGGGGTGGACCACCATGCCGGCGGGCTTGTCGATCACGAGCAGCGCGCGGTCCCTGAAGACCACGCTGAGCGGCAGCGGCTCCGGCGCGACCTCGGTACGGCTCGCCAGCTGCGCCTCGATCCGTACCCGCTCCCCGCCCAGCACCCGGTCCTTGCCCCGCAACGCCCGACCCGCGGTGCGGGCCGCCCCCGAGTCGATCCACGACTTGAGCTGCCCGCGCGAGTACTGCGGCAGCGCCCGCGCCAGGGCCTGGTCGAAGCGCAGGCCCGCGGCCGCCGCGGGCAGTTCGAGCTCGTGCGTACGGAACTCTCCGGGTGCGGCGTTGGTCGGAGAGCCGGACGGGAGATTCGTTATACTTGCCGGATTCGTTCGGCGCGAAGCCAAAAGAAAGGCCCTTTCCAGATGCGTTGGTCCAGTCCGGTGCGCGGCGGCGTCGTCGCGCTGTGCGTGGTCCTGCTTGCCGTCTGCGGCTGCAGCTCGCATCGCGCCAAACAGCAGGCGAAGCAGACGCCCGAGCAGCTCTTCAAGACGGCCAAGAAGGATCTCGCCAACAACGACTTCAACGGCGCCATCAAGGTCTTCGAGTCGCTGACCGCGCGCTTTCCGTTCACCGACGAGGCGCGCCAGGCGCGCATCGACCTGATTTACGCATATTACCGTGCCGGCGAGGGCGAGTCGGCCACCGATGCCGCCGATGCCTTCATCCGCGAGAACCCGACCCACCCGCGCGTCGACTATGCCTACTACATGAAGGGTCTGGTCGACTTCGAGAAGAACCCGAACGCCATCGAGCGCATCTTCCGCGCCGACATGACGCAGCGCCCGCCCACCAACGCGCGCAAGTCCTTCGCCTCGTTCAAGATCGTCGTCGAGCAGTACCCCAAGAGCGAGTACGCCCACGACGCGCTGCAGCGCATGGTGTACCTGCGCGACCGCCTGGCGAGCTACGAGGTACACGTGGCGCGCTACTACATGAAACGCGGCGCCTGGGTGGCGGCGGCGCAGCGCGCCAAGAACACCGTGGAGCAGTACGACGGCGCCCCGGCGGTGAAGGACGCACTCGCGATCATGATCCAGTGCTACGACAAGCTCGGCCTGCAGCCGCTCGCCGCGCAGGCGCGCGAGGTCTACGAGGCGAACTACTCGGCCGAAGTTGCCCGGTCGCAGGCGGCCGCCAAGCGCGCCTGGTGGAAGTTCTGGTAGGACTTCAGCGCCGGTAACCGCTGGTGATCGGGTAGCGCCAGTCGCGCCCGAAGGCGCGGCGGCTGACCCGGACCCCGGGCGGTGCCTGGCGGCGCTTGTATTCGTTGCGCTTCACCAGATCCAGCACGCGCGCAACGGTGGCCCGGTCGAAGCCACGCGCCTCGATCTCGTCCACCGACAAATCCTCCTCGATGAACGCCTCGAGGATCGGATCCAGCACTTCGTAGGGCGGCAGCGAGTCGGAGTCCTTCTGCTCGAGGCGCAGCTCCGCGCTCGGCGGCCGCTCGATCACACGCTGCGGGATGACCCGCCCGAGCGAGTTGCGATATGCGGCGAGGCGGTACACCAGCGTTTTGCTGCAGTCCTTGATGGGCGCGAAGCCGCCCGCCATGTCGCCGTACAGTGTCGCGTAGCCGACCGCCATCTCGCTCTTGTTGCCGGTGGTGAGCAGCATGCGGCCGGTCTTGTTGGAGAGCCCCATGAGCAGCAGCATGCGGCAGCGCGACTGGATGTTCTCCTCGGTCGCATCTGCGGGGCGCCCGGCGAACTCGCCCTGGAGCGTCGCGAGGGTGCTCTCGAACATCGCCTCGATGGGCAGCACGCTGTAGCGGACCCCAAGCACACGCGCCTGCTCGGCGGCATCCTCGAGGCTCATCGCCGAGGTGTAGCGCGAGGGCATCATCACCGCCTGCACGCGTTCCGCCCCGAGCGCATCGACGGCGATCGCGAGCGTGAGCGCAGAATCGACTCCGCCGGAGAGCCCCATGACGACCCCGGGGAAGCCGTGTTTGCCGACGTAGTCGCGCACACCGAGGGTGAGCGCACGGTATACGCTCGCCTCGTCGCTGAGCTCTGCGGCCACCGTGCCCGGGTGCGGCACCACGCGCCCGTGCGCGTCACGCCCGAAGCGCACCAGCGAGCTTCCCTCCTCGAACGGCGCGGCGCGCTGCACCACCAGCCCCGCGGCGTTCATCACGAACGAGTTGCCGTCGAATACCAGCTCATCCTGGCCGCCGACCAGGTTCACATAAGCGAGCGGCAGCCCGACGTCGGCGACGCGCGCACGCGCGACGGACTCGCGCTCGCGCTGCTTGTGGATCTCGTAAGGCGAGGCGTTGATCACGGCGAGCAGCTGCGCACCGGCGGCGCGCGCGAGCTGTGCCGCTTCCGGCTCCCAGATGTCCTCGCACACCAGGAGACCCAGGCGAAAGCCCTTCAGGTCCACGACCGTCGGCTGCGCGCCGGGCCGGAAGTAGCGCTTCTCGTCGAATACCTTGTAGTTGGGCAGCTCGGCCTTGCGGTGGATGGCGCCGATCTCGCCCTCGGCGATCAGCGCGGCGGAGTTGTAGATCGCATCGCGCGTGTACTCGGGGTAACCCAGCATCACCGCGGCATCGCCCGCCTCGGCACGCACGCGCGCGAGGCCGGCCTCGATCTGCCGGCGAAAGCCGCGGTGAAACAGCAGGTCCTCGGGCGGATAGCCGCTCAGGGCGAGCTCGGGGAACAGCACCAGGTCGGCGCCGAGCTCCTCGCGTGCCGCGTGCGCCGCGCCGATCACGCGCGCCGCATTGCCGTGCACGTCGCCGACGAGGAGGTCGATTTGCGCGAGCGCGATGCCGAGCGTGTCGCTCATGGCAGCGGGTGCCTCAGCGCCGTCTGCCGCCTCCCGGCCGGCGCGCGGCTGCACGCGTGCGCGCGCGGACCGGGCCGCGGGTCGCGGGCTTCGGACCCGCCGCGGCGCCGCGGCGCCCAGGCGCCGACGCGGGGCGCTTGGGCTTACGCGCGGCGCGGGCCGCAGCCGCCGGGGTGCGTCCCGGACGCGGCGCCGTAAAGGTGCGCCGCGCGCGGCGCTGGCCGAGGAGCTCGGCCATGGTCGCGCCGAGCAGGGCCGGCGATTTCACGGTGCGGACCCCGGCGGCTTCGAAGGCCGCGTACTTGTGGGCCGCCGTGCCCATGCCGCCGGCGACGATGGCACCGGCATGGCCCATGCGCTTGCCGGCGGGCGCGGTGACGCCCGCGATGTAGGCGACTACCGGCTTGCTCACGTACTTGCGGATGTAGGCCGCGGCCGCCTCCTCGCCCGTACCGCCGATCTCGCCGACCAGGATGATGCCCTCGGTACGCGGGTCGCGCTCGAACAGATCGAGCACGTCGATGAAGCTCATGCCGCTGACCGGGTCGCCGCCGATGCCGACGCAGCTCGACTGCCCGAGCCCGGCGCGCGTGGTCTGATAGACGGCCTCATAGGTGAGCGTGCCCGAGCGCGACACGATGCCCACCGTGCCCTTCTTGTGGATGAAGCCCGGCATGATGCCGATCTTGCATTCATCGGGCGTGATGACACCGGGACAGTTAGGTCCGACCAGGCGCGTCGCCGAGCCCGCCAGCATCGCCTTGACACTCACCATGTCCTTCACCGGGACGCCTTCGGTGATGCACACCACCAGCTCGACGCCCGCATCGACCGACTCGAGGATCGAATCGGCGGCGCCCGAGGCCGGCACGTAGATCACGCTCGCCGTCGCGCCCGTCGCGCGCACCGCGTCGCGTACCGTGTCGAAGACCGGGAGCCCGAGGTGCTCCTGCCCGCCGCGGCCCGGCGTGACGCCGCCGACCATGCGCGTGCCGTAGGCGATCGCCTGCTCGGAATGAAAAGTCCCCTGCTTGCCGGTGAAGCCCTGGCAGATGACCCTGGTATTGCGGTTGACCAGAATGCTCATGCCTTACCCTTTGCGGCCAGCGCGACCACCTTGCGGGCCGCATCGGTGAGATCTTCGGCGGGAGTGATGGCAAGTCCACTGCCCGCAAGCATCGCGCGCGCCTTGTCGGCGTTGGTGCCCTCGAGCCGTGCCACGACCGGTACGCCGACCCCGACCTTCTTCACCGCCCTGATGACGCCCTCGGCGATCAGGTCGCAGCGCACGATGCCGCCGAAGATGTTGACCAGCACCGCTCGCACGCGCGGGTTGGAGAGGATCAGCTCGAAGGCCGCCGTGACACGCTCGGCCGTGGCGCCGCCGCCGACGTCGAGAAAGTTCGCCGGCGCACCGCCGTGCAGCTTGATGAGGTCCATGGTGGCCATCGCAAGTCCCGCCCCGTTCACCATGCAGGCGATGTCGCCGTCGAGGGAGACGTAGTTCAGCTCGTGCTCACTGGCACGCCGCTCCATCGGGTCTTCCTGGCTCGCATCGCGCAGCCGCGCGAGCTCCGGGTGGCGGAACAGCGCGTTGTTGTCGACGTCGACCTTGGCATCGAGCGCGAGCAGCGCGCCGTCGCGCGTCACAATGAGCGGGTTGATCTCGACCAGGCTCAGGTCCTTGTCGACATACAGGTGGTAGAGCGCCACGGCGAGCGCCTGGAACTGACCTGTCTGCGCGCTCCCGAGCTTCAGTCCGTAGGCGATCTCGCGCACCTGATACCCCTGCAGCCCCGCCGCCGGGTGGACGTTGACGCTCAGGATCTTCTCCGGAGTCGCCGCGGCGACTTCCTCGATTTCCATGCCCCCCGCGGCGGAGGCGATGAGCGCAACCCGGCCGCGCTCGCGGTTCAAGGTCATCGACAGATACAGCTCGCGCGCGATGTCGGAGCCGCACTCGACGTACACGCGCTCGACCGGCAACCCTTCGGGTCCCGTCTGCTTCGTGACCAGGCGCGTGCCGAGCATGCCCGCCGCCGCCGCGCGTACCGCCTCGAGGTCGCGCGCGAGCTTCACGCCACCCGCCTTGCCGCGCCCACCGGCGTGCACCTGGGCCTTCACCACCCACACGGTCCCACCGAGAGCGCGCGCCGCCTCGACCGCTTCCTCCGCGCTCGCGGCGACCTTGCCGGCGGGCACCGGGATCCCGGTGCCGCGAAACATCTCCTTAGCCTGGTATTCGTGCAGGTTCATCGTGCCGCTCGTTGGCTTTCGTTGGGGTAAAGAGCGTCATTTTCGCGAAATTGGCCGGCAGTGGCCAGCGATGCGATGCGGGTCGCGTCCGGTGCGGGGCGAAGATGTTACAGTCTGAGAGGTCCGCCAACGGCCCGTGAGCGCTTTTTCCGCACGAAAAATGCCGGCCAGCCCCGCCGCCACCGCCGTGACCCCCAGCGATCTGGCCTGGCGGGTCATCGGACTCCTCAACCTCTATCGACTGCTGGTGCCGCTCGCGCTGCTGGGGATGCAGGCGTTCGCGGGGCCGGGCTGGATCCTGCAGCCGGCCCATCCCGGGGCCTTCACCGGGGCGTGCATCGCCTATTTCACGGCGGCGGTGCTGCTCATCATCGCGCGGCGCCTGCAGTGGTCGAGCCTGCGTATCGTCGCGCTCGTGAATGCGTGCGTCGATGCCGTCGTCGTCGCCTTCATCCTGTATGGGGCGGGGGGCGTCGCGAGCGGGCTCGGGATACTGCTGGTGCTGCCGGTGTTCGCGCTCTCGGTGCTGGCGGACCGGCGGGATGCGGTGCTGATCGCCGCCGTCGCGGCGATCGCGGTGCTCACCCAACAGGTGTTCGCCGGCCTCTACGACCCGACGGCGGCCACCGACTACGCCACCGCGGGACTCATCGGCGTCGCGCTCTTCGGCACCTCGCTCGTCACCTGGCCGGTGGCTCATCGCCTCCGCGAGACCGACGCCCTGGTACGCCGCCACGAGCTCGATCTCGCCAACCTCGCGCAGCTCTCGCAGTACATCGTGCAGCACCTGCGCGAGAGCCTCCTGGTGATCGACGCCCAGGAGCGCATCCGGCTCATCAACGAGTCGGCGGCGGACATCCTCGGCGACAAGAACGCTTTCCCGGATGCGCTGATCGGCGAGGCGTCGCCGCGCCTGAACTATCTCCTCGAGTCGTGGCGCCAGGGCACCCTCGGCGTGGGCGGCGGGTCGCCGGTCGACCCGACCTTCGTCGCCGCCGACGGCGTGCGGGTGATCCGCCCGCACTTCGCCGCGCTCGGTTCCGCGAGCCCGGGCCCGGTGCTGGTGTTTCTCGAGGACACCAGCATTCTCGCCGAGAAAGTGCAGCAGTCGAAGCTCGCCTCGCTCGGTCGCCTGAGCGCGAGCATCGCCCATGAGATCCGCAATCCCGTGGGCGCGATGAGCCACGCCGGACAACTGCTCGCGGAATCCCCCAGTCTCACGCAGGAGGACCGGCGACTTACCGAGATCATCCGCGGCAACGCCACCCGGGTCAGCGCCATCATCGACAACGTGCAGCGTCTCTCGCGGCGCGAACCGGCCCGTATCGAGCCACTGCAGCTCGGAAGCTGGATCGAGGAGTTCCACGAAGAGTTCTGCGACACCATGCAGTTCCCGCGCGCGCGGCTTGCGGTTAGCGGCGGCGGCGAACTCGAAGTGCGGGCCGACCCCGACCAGCTGCGGCAGATCCTGTGGAACCTGTGTGAGAACTCGCTCAAGCACGCCGTGCAGGCCGACCCGGGACGCAGCATCGAGATACGATACGGGCGCATGCCGACCAATGGCCGTCCTTATCTCGAAGTCGCCGACCGGGGACCCGGTGTGAGACCCGAGTTCGCCGAGCGCATTTTCGAGCCGTTCGTCAGCGGCGGGCTGGGCACGGGGCTGGGGCTGTTCCTCGCCCGCGAGCTGGCCCAGGCCAACGGCGCCACGCTCCTGTACGAGCCGCGCGCGGGCGGCGGCAGCGTCTTTCGCCTCGCGTTCGCCGACCGGCGCCGCTGGGAGGTTTCATGAGCGAGGCGGCGCACAGCGCGCGCGGCTCCGAGCCCCAGCCACTGGTACTGGTGGTCGACGACGAGCCGGACCTGCTCGAGCTCGTCGGCCTGACCTTAAGCCGCATGAGCTGCAGGACCCGCACGGCTCCCGACCTCGCCACGGCGAGAAAGCTCCTCAAGTCCGAGAGCTTCGATCTGTGCCTCACCGACATGCGGCTGCCCGACGGCGACGGACTCGATCTCGTCGCCTGGATCCAGGAGCACCGCGCGAGCCTCCCGGTGGCGGTCATCACCGCGCACGGCAACGTCGAATCCGCCGTGCGGGCGCTCAAGCTCGGCGCCTTCGATTTCGTCTCCAAGCCCCTCGATCTCGGCGTGCTGCGCAAGCTCGTCGGCAGCGCGGTGAAGCTGCGGGCCGGGGCGGAGTCGCGCACCGCCACCTTTGCCGGACCGCGGCTCCTCGGCAGCTCGCCGGTCATGGAGCAGCTGCGCGACATGATCGGCCGCGTGGCGCGCAGCCAGGCGCCGGTGCACATCTCCGGCGAGTCTGGTACCGGCAAGGAGCTGGTCGCCCGCATGATTCACGACAGCGGCCCGCGCCACGACGGGCCGTTCGTCGCGGTCAATTGCGGCGCGATCCCCACCGAGCTCATGGAGAGCGAGCTGTTCGGCCACAAGCGCGGCAGCTTCACCGGCGCGGTCGCCGACAAGAAGGGGCTGGTGCAAAGCGCCGAGGGAGGTACGCTGTTCCTCGACGAAGTCGCCGATCTGCCGCTGCACATGCAGGTGAAGCTCCTGCGGGTCGTGCAGGAGAAGACCGTCCGCCCGGTGGGCGAGGCGCGCGAGGAGAGCGTCGACGTGCGCATCCTCTCGGCCACGCACAAGAGCCTCGCGGACCTGGTCGCCCAGGGCCTGTTCCGCGAGGATCTCTACTACCGGATCAACGTGATCGAGCTGCGGGTACCGGCGCTGCGCGAGCGCAGCGGCGACATCCCCGAGATCGCCGATGCGATCCTGGCACGCCTGGCGCGGCGCGCCGGCGGAACGGCGCCGCAGCTGTCCGCGGATGCGGTGAGCGTGCTCCAGGACTATGCCTTCCCCGGCAACGTGCGCGAGCTCGAGAACGTGCTCGAGCGGGCACTCACCCTGAGCACCGGCGGGGAGATCACCGCCGGACACATCCGCCTGCGCTCCACAGCCCGCGTTCCCGGTACGGAGGCGGCGGCCCCAGGGGCGGCGGTGGCGCCCGCGACCGTCGACGCCGGAGCCGCGCTCGGCAGCCAGCTCGAGAGCATCGAGCGGGAAGCCATCATCAAGGCGCTGGAGAAGACCCGCTACAACAAGACCGCGGCAGCCAAGCTCCTCGGCATGAGCTTCCGGGCGCTGCGCTACCGGATCAAGAAGCTCGGCATCGAGTGAGGCGGCGGCGGCGACCTAGTGACGCTGCGCGTCACTTTGTGACACACCGGTTATCCCGTGGCGTCAGTGTGCGACAGTGGTTACGTCAACCGGGCGTCACCCCGGAGCCAGGTGAATCTAGCACTTTCAATGACTTAGTGTGTCGCGGGCGATTTGGCATGCCGCTTGCTTCATTTCTGCCGGGCGCCCTCTTTGCGCCACTGAGTTTGTATCAAAAAATTTAGGAGTCTCCACAAATGAAGTCGTTGCAAAAGGGTTTCACCCTCATCGAGTTGATGATCGTCGTCGCGATCATCGGCATTCTCGCCGCGATCGCGATCCCGGCGTATTCGGACTACACGGCCCGTTCGAAGGTCACGGAAGGTCTGAGCCTGGCCTCTTCGTACAAGACGGGTGTGTCTGAGGCATTCCAGTCGAACGGCATCCCCGGCGTTGCCGCTTATGTACAGGGATTGACCGCCAACGGAGCTGTGTTCAGCCCGACCAAGTACGTGACCAACATGGTGGTCAGCCCATTGAACGGGCAGATCACGGTCACTTACAACAACGTGACCATCCCGCAGCTCACCGCAGCTGGTCAGACGATTGTCATGACGCCCGAGATTAATTTTAATGGCGCGGGTTACGTAGATCTGACCGGCGCGGGCGTGTCGGGCAATATCGACTGGGCCTGCGTGTCACAGGGTGTCCAGACTGCGACGACGCGCGGCTTCACGGGCATCGCGACTACCGCCGGCACACTCACGGCCAAGTTCGCCCCGACCGAGTGCAAGTGATCGATCTCTGAGCGTACTCAGAATGAGAAGCCCCGGGCTCGTGCCGGGGCTTCTTCTTTTGGGGCGCGAACCGCCCGGCGCAACCGGTCAGATCGAGGCTTTCGGCCTTGTGCGGGGGCTCTCCCTTTGAGGACTCGATCTCCCCACTGTGACGCACACCCCGCCGCTTCAGGGGCCGGTCATTCAGAATCGCCAGGCATTTGACAATTGCGCGCGCCCGCGTCTCGGGTAAACTGACTGTTCGGCTTATTTTGCTTGCCGTAAGCCCATGAATGACAACGCCTCTCTCGCGCTCGGCGCCTCGCGCTCGGGCTTTGGCGGGCTGCCACAGCGGCTCGTGCAGGATGGCGTGGTGGAAGAAGCCGCAATGCTCGAGGCGGTCAACTCCGCGCGCGAGCGCAAGACCAGCGTCGTCACGCAGCTGGTGGCGAGCGGAGCGGCCAACGCCCGCGACATCGCCGTGGCGGCCTCGACGGAGTTCGGCGTACCGCTCTTCGACCTCGAAGCCGTGAACGTGGACCTGGATGCGGTGCGGCTGGTCAACGACAAGCTGCTCGCCAAGCACCGCGTGCTGCCGCTGTTCCGCCGCGGCAAGCGCCTGTTCCTGGCAGTCGCCGACCCCACGAACCTGCACGCCATCGATGAGGTCAAGTTCCAGACCAGCCTCGGGATCGAAGCGATCGTCGTCGAGGACGATAAGCTCCAGCGCGCCATCGACAAGGCGCTCGAGCAGGTCGACAACCAGATGCAGGCCCTCACCGATGAGGCCGATGTCGATCTCGAGTCGCTCGAAGTCACGGGCGGCGATGAAGATCTCGACGAAAAGGTCGGTACCAACGACGTCGAAGATGCACCCATCGTGCGCTTCGTCAACAAGGTGATGCTGGACGCCATCCGCCGCGGCGCCTCCGACATCCACTTCGAGCCCTTCGAGAAGATCTACCGCGTGCGCCTGCGCATGGACGGCGTGCTGAAGGAAATCGCCCAGCCGCCGGTGCAGCTCGCCCAGAAGCTCTCGGCGCGCATCAAAGTCATGTCACGCCTCGACGTCGCCGAGCGGCGCGTGCCGCAGGACGGACGCATCAAGATGCGCCTCTCCAAGACGCGCGCCATCGACTTCCGCGTCAGCACCTGCCCCACGCTGTTCGGCGAGAAGATCGTGCTGCGTATTCTCGATCCCGCGCAGGCCATGCTCGGCATCGATTCGCTCGGTTACGAGCCCTTCCAGAAGGACCTTTACAACAAGTTCCTGGCGAAACCCCAGGGCATGATCCTCGTGACCGGCCCCACCGGCAGCGGCAAGACCGTCTCGCTCTACACCGGGCTCAACATCCTCAACCGCGAGGACACGAACATCTCGACCGCGGAAGACCCGGCGGAAATCAATCTGCCCGGCGTCAACCAGGTGAACGTCAACAGCAAGGTGGGACTCACCTTCGCGGCCGCCATGCGCGCGTTCCTGCGCCAGGACCCGGACGTCATCATGGTCGGTGAGATCCGCGACCTCGAGACCGCGGAGATCGCCATCAAGGCGGCTCAGACCGGCCACCTGGTGCTCTCCACGCTCCATACCAACGATGCGCCGCAGACGCTCACGCGCCTCGTCGACATGGGCGTCAAGCCCTACGCGATCGCGACCTCGGTGAGCCTGATCATCGCGCAGCGCCTCGCACGGCGGCTGTGCAGCAACTGCAAGCAGCCGGTGGACATCCCACGCGAAGCGCTCCTCAAGGAGGGCTTCACGGAGATGGACGTGGCGGCGGGCCTCAGGATCTTTGGACCGAAGGGCTGCGCCAACTGCACCGACGGCTACAAGGGTCGCGCCGGCATCTACCAGGTGCTGCCCGTGACCGAGTCGGTGGCGCGCATCATCCTCGGCGGCGGCAGCGCGGTCGAGATCGGCATGCAGGCAGCCAAGGAAGGGGTGTGGGATCTGCGCCGTGCGGGACTCGAGAAGGTCAAGAACGGCATCACCAGCCTCGAGGAAGTCAACAGCGTCACTACCGAGTGAGGCGACAGGTAAAGACCCATGGCACAGGCAGCAGCAACCGCCACCGTCCGTACCCTCCGGCGCGACATACCCTTCGCCTGGGAAGGGCGCGACAAGCGTGGTGCACGCATCAAGGGCAAGAGTCTCGCCCCGGATGAGAACTCACTGCGCGCCGAGCTGCGCCGCCAGGGCGTGGCTCCCTCGCGAATCCGCAAGTTGCGCGACGGCCGCCGCGGCGGCAGGGTCGACGCCGGTGACATCGCCGTATTCGCCCGTCAGCTCGCCACCATGCTGGCCGCGGGCATCCCGATGGTGCAGGCCTTCGAGATCGTCGGCAACGGCAACGAGAAGGCCTCGATGCAGAGGCTGATCCTCGACATCAAGGCCGATGTCGAGGCCGGCACCTCGCTGCACGAGGCGCTGGCCAAGCAGCCGCTCTACTTCGACGATTTGTTCGTCAACCTGGTGGAGGCGGGCGAGCAGGCCGGCGCGCTCGAGGCGCTGCTCGACAAGGTCGCGACCTACAAGGAAAAGACCGAGGCGCTGAAGAAGAAGGTCAAGAAGGCGCTGTTCTACCCGGCGGCCGTGCTGGTCGTGGCGGTGATCGTCACCGTGGTGCTGCTGCTGTTCGTGATCCCGCAGTTCGAGGCCCTCTATAAGGGTTTCGGCGCTGACCTGCCGGCCTTCACCCAGATGGTCATAGGCATTTCCAAATACGTGCAGCACGACGGCATCTACCTCCTGATCGGGCTGATCGGGCTGGGGTGGACGTTCTTCTACTTCAAGAAGCGCTCGCGGGCCATGCGCCAGTTCCTCGACCGGCTGGTACTGAAGGTGCCGGTGATCGGGCCGATCCTCAACAAGTCCTGTATCGCCCGCTACGCGCGCACGCTCTCGACCATGTTCGCCGCCGGCGTACCGCTGGTCGAGGCGCTCGAGTCCGTGGCCGGTGCGACCGGCAACATCGTCTACGAGACCGCGGTGCTCAGGATGCGCGACGAGGTGTCCACCGGCCAGCGGCTGCAGCGCGCGATGGAATCCACCGGGCTCTTCCCCAACATGGTGAACCAGATGATCGCGGTGGGCGAGGAATCGGGCTCGCTCGATGAGATGTCGGCGAAGGTGGCCACCTTCTACGAGGCCGAGGTGGACAACGCGGTGGATGCGATGTCGAGCCTGATGGAGCCGCTCATCATGGTGGTGCTCGGCGTGCTGGTCGGCGGCCTGGTGATCGCCATGTACCTGCCGATCTTCAAGCTCGGCTCGGTGGTCTGACGCCCGAATCCGCGGATTGCGCGGTAGAGGAAGCGCCGCGCTTTGCGCGGCGTTTTCTTTAGGAGACTTAGCTCCGTTATGTCGGTGATCGAGCTCCTCGCGGCCTCGCCTGCCACGTTCGTCGGCACCTGCCTGGTGCTCGGCTTGTGCGTCGGCAGCTTCCTCAACGTGGTGATTTACCGGCTGCCGGTGATGCTCGACCGGCAGTGGCGGGCGCAATGCGCCGAGCTCGCCGGCCACGACCCGCACGCCACCACCGTGGCGGCCGGGCCGCAGGCGCGCTTCGATCTGGTGGTGCCGCGCTCCGCGTGTCCGGCATGCAAGGCGCCGATTACGGCACTGCAGAACATTCCGCTCATCTCCTGGCTCGTGCTGCGCGGCCGCTGCGCCCGCTGCGGCGCGGCAATCTCAGGGCGTTATCCGCTGGTGGAGCTGCTCACCGGACTCCTGTCGGCCTGGGTGGCCGCGCGCTTCGGTTTCGGAACCGGCGCACTCGCCGCCCTCGTCCTCACCTGGTTCCTGATCGCACTCGCTTTCATCGACATCGACACCCAGCTGCTGCCGGACAGCCTGACGCTGCCGCTGCTGTGGCTCGGGCTGACGCTGAGCCTCCTCGGGCCGCAGAACGCCGCGCCGCTGCCGGTCGACGTGCGCTCGAGCCTGATAGGCGCCGCGGCCGGTTACGTCAGTCTCTGGAGCGTCTATCATTTGTTCCGGCTGATCACCGGGAAGGAAGGCATGGGGTACGGCGACTTCAAGCTCTTTGCCGCACTGGGCGCCTGGCTCGGCTGGCAGATGCTGCTGCCGGTCATCCTCATCGCCGCGGTGGTCGGCGCACTGGTGGGCGTCGCCATGCTGACCGTCCGCGGCCAGAGCCGTGCGACGCCGATCGCTTTCGGCCCCTTCCTCGCCGCGGCCGGCTGGCTGGTGCTCATGTTCGGCCAGTCCTGGGTAGGCCGGTACTTCGCATTGTTCGCGTTGCACAGGTGAGTACCCCGGTGACACCGCGGGTGTTTCGGGTCGGCCTCACCGGCGGCATCGCCAGCGGCAAGTCGACCGCGGCGAAGTTCTTCGGCGCGCTCGGCGTGCCGATCCTCGACAGCGACCAGGTGGCCCGCGAAGTGGTCGAGCCCGGTCAACCGCCGCTCGAGCGGCTGGTGGAGCGCTTCGGGCGTGGCATCCTCACACCCGACGGGCACCTCGACCGGCCGGCGTTGCGCGATATCGTGTTCAGCGACCCCAAGGCGCGCGCCGATCTCGAGAACCTGACGCATCCGGCGATCGGCGCCGCGCTCGAGGCGCGTTCGGCGAGCGCCGGCGGCCCGTACCAGATCCTGGTCATCCCGCTGCTGGTCGAGAAGAACCTCGGCGCGCACGTGGACCGCGTACTGGTGGTCGACTGCGACGAGGAGCTGCAGATCCGCCGCCTGCTCGCCCGCGACGGCTCGAACCGTACGCAGGCACAGGCCATCCTCGATGCGCAGGTGTCGCGCCCCGCGCGCCTCAAGGCCGCGAATGACGTGATCACGAACGACGCCGACATGAGCGCCGTCCAGGCACAGGTGAGAGCGCTGCATACACGCTACCTGGAGCTCGCACGCCAGCCGCGCAGCTGAGGTCCGCGGCATTTACGGACGGCGCGTGCGTCAAGCACAATAGCGCCATGTCAGAGCCCGCCGCCCTATCCGAGCCCGAGGCTGCCGTGGCGGCCGCGCCCGCCACCGGGGTGCTCGAGTTCGAGCAGCCGCTGAACGAGCGCATGCGCACCTTCCTCAGGCTCGACTTCCTCTACAGCCAGGCGCTCTATCACAACGAGATGGCGAGCCAGTGGGGCAGCCGCGCAGCGCTCGCGAGCCTCATCGACATCCTCGCCATCGTATCGCGGGGCGACGTGCGCTCGGACGTGCTCAAGGAGCTCGAGGGCCAGCTCGGCAGGCTCAACGAGTTCCAGTCGAAGAGCGGCGTCGACACGCAGCGCCTCAAGGCGCTGATGACCAACCTGCAGCGGCTGCGGGCCGAGCTGATGGGCGCCGGCACGGCGTTCCTGCAGCCGCTGCGCGAATCGGAATTCCTCAGTGCGGTGAAACTGCGCTCGGCGATTCCCGGCGGCACCTGCGAGTTCGACCTGCCGGACTATTACTTCTGGCTGTCGCAGCCTGATGAGCTGCGCGTGCGTACTTTCGGCCAATGGCTCGCGCTGCTGCAGCCGCTGTGCGATGCGATCGCGGAGCTTTTGTGGCTCACGCGCCAGAACGGGCGCACGCGCGCGGAGATGGCGCCGGGCGGCGCGTTCAACATCACCTTCGAGCGCGATCAGCCGCTGCAGCTGCTGCGCATCTCGCTGCCGGCCTCCGCCGGGCTCTATCCGGAGATCAGTGGCAGTCACCATCGCTGCAACGTGCGCTTCCTCGCCTGGAACGGCCTCGCCGCACGCCCGACCCAGACCGAGGAAGATGTCGCCTTCACTCTGAGCTGTTGCACCTGAGCCGCTCGCCGGGATGAGCCCCACGACGGTCACGTGTCCGACCTGCGGGCGTGCGCTCGAGTGGGCCGCTGCGCCCTATCGGCCCTTCTGCAGCGAGCGCTGCAGCCTCGTCGATCTCGGCGCCTGGTTCTCCGAGCAACGCTCGATTGCGGGCGAGAGCGCGCCGCCCTCCGAGGAGCCGGCGCCGACGGAACCGCCGGCCAAACCGCCGCGCGCATGAGATTCCGGCTCCGGGCATTCGGCCTGCACCTCGCGGCCAGCGCCAGCGCACTCACGCTGGTGCTCGGCTCGCTGTGGCTCGGCTGGTACCAATGGCCCGGCTGGTATCTCGCGAGCGCACTGCAGGTCGTCGGCATCGTCGTCCTGGTGGACGTCGTGCTCGGACCCACCCTGACACTGATCGTCGCGAATCCCGGCAAGCCGCGCACCGAGCTCGTGCGGGACATCGCCATCATCGCCGCGGTACAGCTGATCGCGCTCGGCTACGGCGCCGTCACCCTGTGGGGCGGACGGCCGCTCTACTACACGTTTTCGGCGGACCGGCTCGAGCTGGTGCAGGCGTCCGACCTCAAGGCCGACGACATTCGCGCGGGACGCAGCGGCAATCCGGCGCTCGCTCCCTACTGGTACAGCCGTCCGCGATGGATCTGGGCACCGCTGCCCGAGAACCCGGAGGAGGCGAAGAAAATCGCCCTCGGGACCGCGTTCGGCGGCAGCGACGTCGTGCAGATGCCGCGTTACTTCCGGCCCTGGGAGCAGGGACTCCCCGAGCTGCGCAAGCGCCTCGCGAAGGTCAATGATATGAACGACTTCTCCCGCGGGGAAAAACGCCTGCTCGAAGAGCGCATGAGGGCGCGCGGGCTCGCCACCGACCGGCCCGACGCCCTGGTGATGTGGGGGGGAAATCGGCGCGTGCTCGCGGTGTTCGACGCCGAGACGCTCGCGATCCGTGACCTGATCCGGGCCGACTGACCTGAACGGCCTGGCGTGTCGTCAGGGCATGCCCGGCGGCGCCGGCGGCTCGGTTCCCGGCGCGCTCACGCCCAGCCATTTCGCGAGGAACGCCCACTGATCGGCGAAATCCTCGATCTGCATCCACACGGGCTTGCCGGCGCCGTGCCCGGCGCGCGTCTCGACCCGCATCAGGATCGGGTTCGGGCAGCTCTGTGCCGCCTGCAGCGCCGCTGCGAATTTGTAGCTGTGCCACGGCACGACGCGGTCGTCGTGATCCGCCGTGGTGATGAGCGTGGGCGGGTAGCAGGTACCCTTGTTCACGTTCTGGTAGGGCGAGTAGGCGTACAGCGCACGGAACTGCTCGGGATTCTCCGCGAGCCCGAAGTCGGATGACCACTGCCGCGCGTTGGCGCTCGCAGTCTGGTAGCGCAGCATGTCGAGCACTCCGACCGCCGGCAGCGCCACGCCGAAGAGATCCGGCCGCTGCGTCAGCACCGCACCGATCAGCAGCCCGCCGTTGCTGCGGCCGTGGACGCCTAAGCGCGCGCTGCGCGTGTAGTGCTCGCGGATCAGGTATTCGGCGGCGCCGATGAAGTCGTCGAACACGTGCTGCTTGTTGGCGAGCGTGCCGGCCTTGTGCCACGCCTCGCCGTACTCGCCGCCGCCGCGCACATTGGCTTCGGCGTACACCCCACCCATCTCGAGCCACGCCTGCACCTGCGGCCGGTACTGCGGGGTGAGCGAGACGTTGAATCCGCCATAGCCGTAGAGCAGCACCGGGTTGTCGCTGTTCTTTTCCAGGTCGCGCCGGTGGGTGATGTACATCGGCACGCGCGTGCCGTCCTTGCTGCTGAAGAACACCTGTTCGGTCACGTAGCCTTCAGTCGAGGCGGGAATGTGCGGCTCGCGCCACAGCGCCGCCTGGTTCGCGCGGACGTCGAGCCGGTAGATGCGGTGCGGGGTCAGGTAGTCGGTGTAACCGAAGAAGGTCTCGCTCTGGCGGCCCTCGCCGTGGAAGCCGTCGACGCCACCCTTACCCGGAAGCGGCACCTCGCCCACCAGACGGCCGTCGCGCTCGAAGATCCGTGCCACGCCGTGCGCATCCTCGACATAGCGGGCGATGATCCGCCCGCCGACGTAGCCCGCCTCCTCCAGAGCGCTCGTGCCCTCGGGCACGACCGTGCGCGGCGTCGGCGGTGCGCCGCGCGCATCGACCGCGATCACGCGCCCGTTGGGGGCGGCTTTCGTGGTGCGGAAATACAGCTCATCCCCGTGCGCGCCGATGAACGTGTAGAGCGCATCCCAGGCGGCCAGCAGCGCCTGCGGCCTCGCTCCCGGGTGGCGGAGGTCGAGCACGTAGACGCCGTTCTTCTCGTACCCCTCGACCTGCGTGATGACGAGCCAGGCGCCGTCCTCGGTGACACGCGCGACGGGCACGCGCGTCGGGTTATCGGTCACCTCGTAGATCAGGCGGTCGTCTTCCTGAGGCGTGCCGAGTGCGTGGAAGTAGACCGCGGGGCGCGCCGCGTCGTCGCCGCGGCCGCCGCTGACAGCGGGGTAACGGCTGTAGTAGATCCCTGAGCCGTCGTGCGCCCAGGACACGCCCCAGAACTTGGTGAAACGCACCTCGTCAGGCAGATCCTTGCCGTCGCTGACGCGCCGGAACCGCCAGATCTGCCAGTCGGTGCCGCCGTCGGAGGTGGCGTAGGCGATCACGCTCCCCTGCTCATCCGGAGTGAAGGCGGCAAGTGCCACCGTGGCGTCGGCACGCACCGTGTTGGGATCGAACAGCGCGCGTCCGCCGGCGTCGAGCCGCTCGGACACGTACAACACGCTCTGATTCTGTGTGCCGTCGTTGTGGAGGTAGAAGTAGTGCGGCCCGCGCTTGACCGGCAACTCGTAGCGCTCGTAGTTCCACAGCTGCGTAAGGCGTGTCTTGAGCCAGGCGCGCTGCGGCAGCGCTTCGAGCCGGGGGCGTGAGACGGCGTTCTGCGCCGCCACCCATTGCTCGACCGCCGGCGACTCCAGATCCTCGAGCCAGCGATAGGGGTCCTCGACGTGCTTGCCGAAAAAGTCGTCGCCGATATTCACCCGGGCCGTGACGGGATAGATCGGTGCGGCAGCCACGGTGGGTGCGGCGGCGACGGGCGGCAGGCCGATCGCGGTGTCCGAGGCAGTGGGCATCGGTTTGCCGGCCGGACCGGGACCGGAGGCTGGCTCGCGGTTGCCGAACTCGGCGCTCACGCAGGCGGCCAGTGACGCGCCGAGCGCGGCGGCGGCGAGCGCCGCCGCGAGCCGCAGCGAGCGCTCGGGCCTCAAGGGAACTTGATCTTGCCGCCGCCCGCGCCCGGCGGGGGGCCGGCACCGAGGCCGCCGCCGACCTCCGGCACGACGATGCGCGAGGCCGCTTCGCGCCGCATCTCGCGTGCCTCGTCGATCGCCTGCTCGAGGGCGACCTTCACCCCGTCGGGGAATTTCCGCAGTGCTTCCTCGAGCGTCCCCGCCTCGATCTCGAAGCCGAGCGGCAGAACGCCCGCGGGGGTGAGGAGCTGCGTCTGACCCGAGAACAGCACCGCCCGCGTGCCGTCATCCGAGCCATCGCTCGTAACCGGCGTCAGCCGGCGGATGCTGCCCGCGCGGCGGTCGGTAAACACGTCCTCGCGATAGAGATTCTTGGAGTCGAGCTCGACTTCCGGGAGATCGTTCGGAGCTGGCATATCAATATCCACCAGGTGAATGATTCATTGTACCGTGGCCCGCGAAAAGCGCCGCAGGCGCTTTTCGCCGATCAGCTAAGGCGGCGCGAGATCGCGCAGCGCCTCGACGAACGGGCGATCGGCCTCGAGCAGATCCTCGTGTCCGAGCAGCCGCGGCGCCACCCAGCGAAGCTGCTGCCCATCGAGGGCACGCGGGCTGCCACTGAAGCGCTCGACGATCCACAGCGAGAGCTCGACGTGCCGGTCCGGGTAGCGATGCTCGAGCCGCATGAACGGGCGGCACGCCTGAACCTCGACGCCGAGCTCCTCACGCAGCTCGCGTGCCAGCGCCGCGCCTTCGGACTCGCCGTGTGCGACCTTGCCGCCCGGAAACTCCCAGCGGCCCGCCTGATGGCTGCCCGGTGGACGCTGCGCGATGAGCACGCGCCCGGCGCCATCGTAGAGTGCCGCTGCCACCACCAGCATCATGGGAGGGTCGCCCGAGGCGGCCGCTATTCGACGCTCGACAGCGCGCCGTGGCAGTGCTTGTACTTCTTGCCCGAGCCGCACGGACAGGGCTCGTTGCGGCCGACCTTGGGCTCGCCGCGCACGAAGGGCTCCGCGGACTCAGACGCCGGCGGGGGCGGCGGAGGGGGTGCAGGGCGTGCACCGGCACGCGCCGCCGGAATGGGGGCCGCGGCGCCGAGCGCTGCCGCGGCCTGGGAGGGATCGGCGGCGCCGTCGGCGGCGAGCAGCGAGCCCATTTCGGCATGCTGCGCCTGGAGCGCCCGCATCAGCCGTGCGTAGCGTTCGTCTTCCTCGCGCTGCAGCTCCTCGGGGCTGCGGATCTCGAGCCGCGCCATGGTGGAGGAGGTCTCGAACTTGACGCGCTCGAGCATCGCCGCAAACAGCTCGAAGGCCTCGCGCTTGAACTCGAAGCGGTAGTCCTTCTGCGCGTAGCCGCGCAGGTGGATGCCCTGACGCAGGTAGTCCATCGCCGCCAGGTGCTCGCGCCAGTGCTGGTCGAGCAGCTTCAGCATCACTTCCTTCTCGGCGAGGCGCATGGTGTCGGCGCCGACGCGCGCCGCCTTGGCCGCATAAGTCTCGCTCACCGCGCGCACCACCCGCTCGCGCAGCGCCTGCTCCTCGAGCTCGGGCTCGGCCTTGAGCCAGAGCTCCGGATCGATGCGCGTGTTGAAGTCGCGCTGCATGGCTTCCGCGAGGCCCTTCAGGTCCCAGTCCGCGGCGGCGGCATGCTTGGGCAGATGCGCATCGAGGAGCCCGGAGACCGAGTCCTCCATGAGGCCGCGGATGGCCGCGGACAGCTCCTCGGTGCCCATGATCTCGGTGCGCTGGTGATAGACCACCTTGCGCTGATCGTTGGCGACGTCGTCGAACAGCAGCAGCTGCTTTCTGATGTCGAAGTTGTGCGACTCGACCTTGCGCTGCGCCTTCTCGATCTGCCGCGTGAGCATGCGGCTCTCGATGACCTCGCCTTCCTTCATGCCGGCCATCTGCAGCAGCCGCTTGGTGCGCACCGGGTCGCCGAAGATGCGCATCAGGTTGTCTTCCATCGACAGGTAGAAGCGGCTCGAGCCCGGGTCGCCCTGGCGCCCCGAACGGCCGCGCAGCTGATTGTCGATGCGGCGCGACTCGTGGCGCTCGGTGCCGATGATGTGCAGTCCCCCGGCCGCCACCACCTGGTCGTGGCGCACAGCCCAGGCGCTGCGCAGCTGCTCGCGCGCGATGTCGTCGAGCTCGCCGGCCGCATGGATCTCGGCCTCGAGGTTGCCGCCGAGCACGATGTCGGTGCCGCGGCCCGCCATATTGGTGGCGATAGTGACGGTGCCGGGGCGGCCGGCCTGGGCGACGATGTGCGCCTCGCGCTCGTGCTGCTTGGCATTGAGCACCTGGTGCGCGACGTCCTGCTTCTGCAAGAGGCCCGACAGGTACTCGGAGGTCTCGATCGAGGTGGTACCGACCAGTGCCGGCTGCCCGCGCTCGACGCAGTCGCGGATGTCCTCGATGATCGCCTGGAACTTGTCCTTCTGCGTGAGATAGACGAAGTCGGGGTTGTCCTTGCGGATCATGGGGCGGTGCGTCGGAATGACCACCACCTCGAGGCCGTAGATCTGCAGGAATTCCGGCGCCTCGGTATCGGCGGTGCCGGTCATCCCCGAGAGCTTCCGGTAGATGCGGAAGTAGTTCTGGAAGGTGATCGAGGCGACCGTCTGGTTCTCCTCGCGCACCTTGACGCCTTCCTTGGCCTCGACCGCCTGGTGCAGGCCGTCGGACCAGCGCCGGCCGATCATGGTGCGGCCGGTGAACTCATCCACGATGATGATCTCGCCGTTGCGCACGATGTACTCGACGTCGCGCTTGTAGAGCGCGTGGGCGCGCAGCGCGGCGTTGAGGTGGTGCATCAGGCGGATATTCGCCGGGTCGTACAGGCTCTCGCCCTCGCGCAGCAGTCCCGCGTCCGCCATCAGGCGCTCGACGTGCTCGTGTCCCGTCTCGGTGATGTGTACCTGCTTGGTCTTCTCGTCCACCGCGAAGTCGCCGGGGCCCTCTTCTTCCTTCTGCCGGATGAGCTTCGGCACCAGCTGGTTGATCCGCAGGTACAGCTCGGTGCTCTCCTCGGCGGGCCCCGAGATGATGAGTGGGGTACGCGCCTCGTCGATGAGGATCGAGTCGACCTCGTCGACCACGGCGAAGCTCAACTGCCGCTGCACGCGGTCCTCGAGCCTGAAGGCGAGGTTGTCGCGCAGGTAGTCGAAGCCGAACTCGTTGTTGGTGCCGTAGGTGATGTCGCAGGCGTAGGCCGCGCGCTTCTCCGCCTGGCTCTGCGCGTTCTTGATGACGCCGACGCTGAGTCCGAGAAAGCGGTAGACCGGACCCATCCAGTCGGCGTCACGCTGCGCCAGGTACTCGTTCACCGTGACGATGTGCACGCCGTCGCCGCCGAGGGCGTTCAGGTACGCGGGCAGCGTCGCCATCAGCGTCTTGCCCTCGCCGGTGCGCATCTCGGCGATCATGCCCTTGTGCAGCACGATGCCGCCGATCAGCTGCACGTCGAAGTGGCGCAGTCCCAGCGTGCGGCGCGCCGCCTCGCGCACCACCGCGAACGCCTCCGGCAGCAGCTCGTCGAGGGTCGCGCCCTGCTTCAGCCGGTCGCGGAACTCATCCGTCCTGGCGCGCAGCGCCTCGTCGGTCTGCAGCTCGATCCCGTGCTCGAGCTCGTTGGCGGCGCGCACGTAGCGGGCGTAGCTGCCAATGAGCCGGTCGTTGCGGCTGCCGAAGATGCGCGTGAGGACGTCGAGCAAGGGCTACCCGTGAAAACCTGAAAATATCTTGCCCGACAAGCACTTACGGTCTGCCACGGGCGCACGAAGCGGCGTATTGTACGCAATAGACGTTATTACCGCCCAATTGGTTCGCGGGCGGCGGAATTCAAGGTGGGAGCGGCCGTCAGCGGCCGATGAACGAGAGCGGATCGACCTGGCGACCGTTGTGCAGCACTTCGAAATGTACGTGCGGTCCGGTCGAGTGACCCGTCGAGCCCATGAGCGCGATCGACTCGCCGCGCTTGACGGTCTGGCCGACGGCGACCAGCGCGCGCTCGTTGTGCGCGTAGCGGGTCGAGTAGCCGTCGCCGTGATTGATCTCGATGAGCTTGCCGTAGCCGGAGCGCTCGCCCGCCCAGGTCACGACACCGGCCGCGACCGCGACCACGTCGCTCCCTAAGTTGCCGGCGAAGTCCACTCCCTTGTGGAACTTCTCCAGGCCGTCGAAAGGATCGGCGCGCTCGCCGAAGTAGGAGGAGATGTAGCCGCTCGACACGGGGCGCCCTTCCGGGTGGATCTCTTCCTTGAGCTCCCTCGTCAGGATCACGTTCTCGAGCGCGGCGAGCTGCGACTCGCGCAGGTCCGCGCGCTGCTCGAGCTGGGCGAGCATGCCCGACAGGTCGGGAATCCGGGCGCTCACGCCCTCGCCCTCGGGCCCGCCGCTCGGCGGGTCGCGGTCGAAATCGAACTCACGGCTGTCGATATCCGCCATCTCGGTGAGGCGCTTGCCCAGGGCATCGAGGCGGATGACGTGGGCGTTCACCTCGCCGATGCGCATCGCCATGGCATCGACCCGCAGCTGCAGCTGCTGTTTCAGGCTCGCGATCTCCTGCTTCTGCTGGGCGAGGAGCCCCGCGAAGCGGGTGGTCTCGGCGAGCGCCACCTCGCGGTGCACGCCCCGGCCGAACTGCAAGCCGAGCGCGAACGCCCCCCCGACGATGAGCGCGGTCACCGCCAGGACGGCGCCGAGCGTCACGGGCCGCGCCAGATTGAACTGGCGTGCCCTGCCGTCGCGCCGGGATAGAAGAATGACGTTCATGCCAAAAGGGTGTCCGGGTACCTTATGTCATCAGCGGGTTCATGAGGCAGCCCCATCCGGCCGACAGGCCCGAGCGTGTATCGCCCTGTTCTCGTTCAGATAATTCTCTGTACGATGCTGGCAACCCCGCCGTCATGGCTCCTCGCTTTAGACCGGTGGCTTTGCGTCCCCGCCTTTCAGCGGGTTTGCCGATACAGCTTCACAGGCAATATGCCCAAGAAGGTCCGACGAGACAAGCGCGGCGGTTCCCCAGTGAGCACTGGTGCCGGACGCAGTTCGCGCCGGGTGCATTCTGTAAAGGACCTGATCGGGCAGCGTGCCCCGGCCTTGATCCGCGTCACAGCCCAGGCCGGGCGCGCGAACTTCTGGACCACCTGGCTGTCCGGGCACCTTCCCGCAGAGCTTGGCGCGCGGGTCACCGGCGTCGTCGAGCGGGAGGGCACGCTGGTCATATTCGCCGAGTCGGCCGCCTGGTCCGCGCGGCTGCGCTTCGCGGTGCAGGAGCTCGAGCCGGAAATTCTCGCCGCGGCCGCCGGCCTCAAAGAGGTCCAGGTACGGGTGCGTCCGCGGGATTAGTCAGTCCGGCGATCCCACTCAGGCACCTGGATGTGCCCGCCGCCGCAGGCGGCGAGCGGCGCGCCGAAACCACGCTTTTGGCGCGCCGCAGCGAGCATCGTGGCAGGGATGCCGATGCTCGCTTGAAGAACTAGTTGCGCGGGCCGGGAAGCGCTGGCGCCTCGATGTAGGAGATCGGTGCGTCGGCGTACGACTCGAATACGACCTCTTCCCAGGTCGAAGTGTCGGCGAGCAGATTGCGCAACAGCTTGTTGTTGAGCGCGTGCCCGGACTTGTGGCCGGAGAACTCGCCGATCAGGCTGTGCCCGAGCAGATACAGGTCGCCGATGGCATCGAGGATCTTGTGCTTGACGAACTCGTCCTCGTAGCGCAGCCCGTCCTCGTTCAGTACGCGGAAATCATCGAGCACGATGGCGTTGTCGAGATTGCCGCCGAGCGCGAGGTTGCGCCCCCGCAGCGTCTCGAGGTCGCGCATGAAGCCGAAGGTGCGCGCACGGCTCACTTCCTTGAGGAACGAGGTGGTGGAAAAGTCCATCGAGGCGCGCTGCGCGCGGCGTTTGAAGATCGGGTGATTGAACTCGATCTCGAAGTTGACCTTGAAGCCGTCGAAGGGATCGAACTGCGCCCACTTGTCGCCGTCCTCGACGCGCAGCCGCTTCTTCACGCGAATGAAGCGCTTCGGCGAGCGCTGCTCCTCGATGCCCGCGGACTGCAGCAGGAACACGAACGGACCCGCGCTGCCGTCCATGATCGGCACTTCCGGCGCCGAGAGCTCCACGATCGCGTTGTCGATTCCCAGACCCGCGAACGCCGACAACAGGTGCTCGACGGTCGAGACGCGCGCCTCGCCCTTGCCGAGCGTCGTGCCGAGCTGCGTGTCACCGACGTTCTCGGCGTGCGCGCGGATATCCACCGGCTGCGCGAGATCCGTACGGCGGAAGACGATCCCGGAGTCGGCCGCGCCGGGGCGCAGCGTCATCAGTACCTTCTTGCCCGTGTGCAGACCGATGCCGGTGGCACGAATGGTGTTCTTGAGCGTTCGCTGTCCGACCATGCTGTAGGCTTCCGCCTCGTCCTTCATTCACCGACCGCAGCAACCTGCGGCTGACACGCGCGCCTCGAACGGTACGCGGGAGGGCCCCGTGGCGGGGGGCCGCTCCCGAAGCGTTATGTAACGCCTTACCGTATCACATCAATCGGCCTGCCGCCGCAGGAATGCCGGGATATCCAGCAGTTCCTCGCCTTCGGCCTCGGGACGCAACCCGTCGCCGACCGCCCGCTGGCGCTGCACGGTGGGCTTGTCGAAGCCGGCATAGTCGCCGCTCGAGAGCGGCGCGCGGCGCACCACGCGCATCGGCAGCTCGCCGCGCGCATCGCGGTGGTCGCGGCCGGCGAGTGCCTCGCGCGTCTGCACCGGTCGCGCTGCAACAGCTGGCCGGCCGAGCCCGGTCGCCACCACCGTGACACGCACCTGGTTGGTGAGCTCCGGGTCGATCACCGTGCCCACCACCACCGTCGCGTCCTCGGAGGCGAATTGTTTCACGATCTGCCCCACCTCCTGGAATTCCCCAATCGAGAGATCCATGCCGGCGGTCACGTTCACGAGGATGCCGTGCGCCCCGGCGAGGTTGATGTCCTCGAGGAGCGGAGAGGACACCGCGGCCTCGGCGGCGGCGCGCGCCCGGCCTTCGCCGCTCGCGGCCCCGGATCCCATCATGGCCATGCCGGTCTCCGCCATGACGGTGCGCACATCCGCGAAGTCCACGTTGATGAGCCCCGGACGGGTGATGAGCTCGGCGATGCCCTGCACGGCGCCCTGCAACACCTGGTTGGCGGCCTTGAAGGCATCGAGCAGCGTCGTCTGCGGACCGAGCACGGTGAGGAGCTTCTGGTTAGGAATTGTAATGAGCGAGTCGCAGTACTTGGAGAGCTCCTGGATGCCGGCGTCGGCGACGCAGGAGCGCTTGTTGCCTTCCATCTCGAAGGGGCGGGTCACGACCGCGACCGTGAGGATGCCGAGCTCCTTGGCCACCTGGGCCACGACCGGGGCTGCGCCCGTGCCGGTGCCGCCGCCCATGCCGGCGGTGATGAACAACATGTCGCAACCCTCGACCAGCTCGACGATGCGGTCGCGATCCTCCATCGCGGCCTGGCGGCCGACCTCGGGGTCGGCGCCGGCACCTAAGCCCTTGGTGATGTTGCAGCCGATCTGCAGAGCGGTCTTCACCTTGGCGTGCTTCAGTGCCTGCGCGTCGGTGTTGACGCACATGAAGTCGACTCCGTCGATGCCGGCGGTGACCATGTGCGCCACGGCGTTGCCGCCGCCGCCGCCCACGCCGATCACCTTGATGACGGCGCTCTGGCTGTATGCGTCCATCAGTTCAAACATGTTATTGCTCCTTACGCGAATACAAACGGTTGGTTGAGTCTTGTCGCTCAGCTGTCAGCTTCAGAAATTCCCCTGGAACCACGACCGCATGCGCTCGAGCACCGACTTGCCGTTCAAGGCGAGTGTGTGCCCGCGGCGCGCGGGCATGAGGTTGTCGCGGGCGTAGAGCAGCAGTCCCACGCCCGTCGAATAGATCGGATTGCGCACCACGTCGGTGAGGCCCTCGACCGCCTGCGGTATGCCTAAGCGCACCGGGACGTGGAACACTTCCTCGGCGAGCTCGATCGCGCCTTCCATCTTGGCGCTGCCGCCGGTGAGCACGATCCCTGCGGCGATCATCTCCTCGAAGCCCGAGCGCCGCAGCTCCTCGCGCACCAGCCCGAAGAGCTCCTCGTAGCGCGGCTCGACGATCTCGGCGAGCGTCTGCCGCGCCAGGCGTCGCGCCGGGCGCTCGCCCACGCTCGGCACCTCGATGCTCTCGTCGGGGTTGGCGAGCTGCGAGAGCGCGCAGGCGTAGCGGATCTTGATGTCCTCGGCGTACTGCGTCGGCGTGCGCATCGACACCGCGATGTCGTTGGTCACCTGGTCGCCGGCGATGGGGATCACCGCGGTGTGGCGGATCGCGCCGTTGGCGAACACGGCGATGTCGGTGGTGCCGCCGCCGATGTCGACCAGGCACACGCCGAGCTCCTTCTCATCCTCGGTGAGCACGGCGAAGCTCGAGGCCAGCTGCTCGAGCACCACGTCGTCGACGTCGAGCCCGCAGCGCTGGATGCACTTCTCGATGTTCTGCGCGGCCGAGTCCGCCCCGGTGACGATGTGCACCTTGGCCTCGAGCCGCACGCCCGACATGCCGATCGGGTCGCGGATGCCTTCCTGGCCGTCGACGATGAACTCCTGCGGCAGCACGTGCAGGATCTTCTGGTCGGCGGGGATCGCGACCGCCTTGGCGGCGTCGATCACGTGCTCGACGTCGCCGTGCGTCACCTCCTTGTCGCGCACCCCGACCACGCCGTGGGAGTTCAGGCTCCGTACGTGGCTGCCGGCGATGCCGGCGTACACCGAGTGGATCTCGCAACCGGCCATGAGCTCGGCTTCCTCGACCGCGCGCTGGATCGACTGCACGGTGGACTCGATGTTGACCACCACGCCCTTTTTCAGTCCGCGCGAGGGCTGCGAGCCAACACCGAGCAGCTCGATCGAGCCGTCCGCCCCGACCTCTCCGACCAGGGACACGACCTTGGAGGTGCCGATGTCGAGGCCGACGATCAGGTTCCGTTCCGAGCGCTTAAGCATTGCGGCCACCTTGACTGCCCCCGGCGTGGCCCGCGCTGCTGCCGCGCCAGCCGATGGCAAAACCGTTTGTGTAACGCATGTCGACGTAGGAGATTTCCTCGCCGCGCTCGGTGACGAGCTTCAGCGCGGTACTCATGAATTTCTCGAATCTCTCGTCCACCTGGCGGCGTCCGAGACGCACGGTGACGCCGTCGGCGAGATCGAACTCCCAGGCGCCGCGCGCATCGAGCCGCAGCGCCGTCATGCGCAGACCCGCCTGCGTCAGGCGTCCGGCGGCGGCGAGATAGCGTTGCGCCACGGTCGACTCCTGGTCGACGGGGCCGGAGAGCTGCGCGAGCTCGGGCGGAATGTGGCGGCCATCGCCGGCGAACAGCTCCCCGCGCGTGTTGACGAGCCCGTCGTCGCCCCAGCGCGCCGCGGCGGTCTGTTCGATGACGAGCACGTTCGAGCCCCGCGGCCAGGCGCGCTGCACACTCACCGCGTCCACCCAGGGAAGCGTGTGGATCGCGCGCCGCACGGCGGCGAGATCCACCGACAGGAGCCCCACGCCGTGCACCTGACTCTTCACGACGCGCTCGACGTCGCCCGGGGAGACATGCTGAAAGCTCCCCTCGACCGACACCGACGCGACCGGCTGGTCGAGCGCCGCGGCGAGCGCGGCGACGCCGATGCCGAGCGCCGCCAGCGCGCCCACCACCGTGCCGAGACGCCGCCAGTTGACGCGCGGCATCTTCAGCGTGCGCTCGGAGGGCTTACGGCGGTTGCGGGTGCGTCGCAGCATCCTCAGGTCCCCTGCGCCGGCGGCACGGCGGGCTGCCGCGTGAGGCTCGTCTCGAGCACGCGCCAGGCGAGCTCGTCGAAGTCGATACCGACGGCCCGCGCCGCCATCGGCACGAGGCTGTGGCTCGTCATGCCCGGAATGGTGTTGATCTCGAGCAGCAGCGGCCTGCCCGCGCCGTCCATCATGAAGTCCGCGCGCCCCCAGCCCGAGGCGCCCGCGGCCTCGAAGGCGGCGAGCGCCAGGCTCGCGAGATGTGCTTCGGCCGGCGCCGACAGGCCCGAGGGGCAGAAGTAGCGGGTGTCGTCGCGGAAGTACTTGGCCTCGTAGTCGTAGAAGGTCTTGGGCGTCTCGATGCGGATCGAGGGGAGCGCGGCGCCCTGCAGGATCGCCACCGTGTACTCGCCGCCGGTGATCCAGGGCTCGGCGAACACCAGCGTCTCGAGCTTCGCGGCCGCGGCGAAGGCCGCGGGCAGATCCGCCGCGCGCTCCACCTTGCTCATGCCGACGCTCGAGCCCTGCGTCGCGGGCTTGACGATGAGCGGGAGCTGCAGGCGCTCGAGCGCCAGCGCGAAGTCCTGCGGGCCGCGCAGCACCACGAAGTCCGCCGTCGGCACGCCGCAGGAGAGCGCCAGGCGCTTGGTGCGCAGCTTGTCCATGCCGATGGCCGAGCCCATGACGCCGCTGCCGGTGTAGGGGACGCCCAGATAGTCGAGCGCGCCCTGCAGCGTCCCGTCCTCGCCTCCCGGACCGTGCAGCGCGATCCAGACGCGCGCGAAGCGCTGTGCGGTCAGCTCGGTGAGCCCCACGTCGCGCGGATCGAAAGCATGCGCGTCGACGCCGCGGCGCTTGAGCGCGTCCAGCACCGCGTTGCCGGTGAGGAGTGAGATCTCGCGCTCGCTCGAGTCGCCGCCGAGCATGACCGCCACGCGGCCGAAGTCCCGCGGGTCGGTCACGCGGCGCGCGGCGCCGGGCTGGTAGATGAGGCGCATGGCCTACGGCACTCCCACGATGCGGACTTCCGGGTGCAGCGAGATGCCGTGCTGCCGCTCGACCGCCGCACGCACGTGCTCGATCAGGGCCTCGAGGTCCGCGGCGCAGGCGCTGCCGTGATTGATGATGAAATTCGCGTGCTTCTGCGACACGGAAGCATCTCCAATGCGATAGCCCTTGAGCCCGGTGGCCTCGATGAGACGCGCGGCGTGATCCCCCGGCGGATTGGTGAAGACCGAGCCGCAGCTCCACTCGCCGATCGGCTGCGTCTCCTTGCGCCGCGCGAGAAGTTTTTGCACCTCGTCGGCGTGCGCGCCGGCACGGTGCTCGAAGGCGAGCGTGGCGGAGAGGTACCACTCCCCGGGCGCGGGAGCCACGACCTCGCGGTAGCCGACGCGGTAGTCGCTCGCCGGCCGCACGCGCTCGACGCCGCGGCGATCGATGGTCTCGACCTCGACGACGTGCCGCCAGGTCTCCCCGCCAAAGGCGCCGGCGTTCATCGCCAGCGCCCCGCCGAGCGTGCCGGGGATGCCGGCGAAGAACTCCGCGGGACCGAGGCCCCACTTGATGCACTGGCGGGCGATGCGCGCGCAGGCGACGCCGGCTCCGGCGCGCACCGTGGTCTCACTGAGGAGCTCGAGCGCATCGAGCGTCCCGTGCGTGCTGATGACCACGCCGGGGATGCCGCCGTCGCGCACCAGCAGGTTGCTGCCGAGCCCGATCCAGTAGACGGGCACTTCGGGGGGCAGGCCGCGCAGGAAGGTGCCGAGATCGGCGCGGTCGCGTGGATTGAAGAACACCTCAGCGGGACCGCCCACGTGCCAGGAGGTGTGGCGGCTCAAGGGCTCGCGGCGCCGTACGCGCGTGCCGAAATCCGCGGCCAGTGCGACGGTCATTCAGCCGCTCCCCGCGGCAGCAGTGCCGCGAGCGCCGCGGGCAGCGCATGGGCCGCCGCACTGATGCTGCCGGCGCCCATGGCGAGGATCACGTCGCCGTCGCGAATCAGATCGCGCAACGCCTGCGGCAGCTCCTCGACCTTCTCGACGAACAGCGGCTCGCGCTGGCCGCGGCCGCGCACTGCGCGGCAGATCGCCCGGCCGTCGGCGCCCGCGATCGGTGTCTCGCCCGCGGCGTAGACCTCGGTTACCAGCAGCACGTCGGCGAGGCTCAGCACCTTGCCGAAGTCGTCGATGAGATCGCGCGTGCGGGTATAGCGATGGGGCTGGAAGGCGAGCACCACGCGGCGGCCGGCGTACCCCTGGCGTACGGCTTCCAGCGTCGCCGCCACCTCGGTCGGGTGGTGGCCGTAGTCGTCGACGATCGTGATGCGCCCGGCGCTGGTCACGAGATCGGCGATGTGCTGCAACCGCCGGTCGACGCCCTGGAAGGTGGCAAGCGCCCGCTGGATGGCCGTATCGCCGATACCGAGCTCGGTGGCGACCGCGATCGCCGCGAGCGCGTTGCGCACGTTGTGGGTGCCGGGGAGATTCAGCGTCACCGCGAGCGGCGCGCCGCCGGCGCGCGCCACCTGGAAGTGGGTCTTCAGCCCGTCGTGACGCAGGTTGTTGCCGCGTACGTCGGCGGTCGCCTCGAGGCCGTAGGAGAGGATCGGACGCGCGACCTCGCCCATGACGCTGCGCACCTCGGCGTCGTCCACGCCGAGCACCGCGAGGCCGTAGAACGGCAGGTTGTGCAGGAAGTCGACGAAGCTCTGCTTGAGGAGGCCGAAATCCCCGCCGTGAGTCACGAGGTGGTCGTTGTCGATGTTGGTGACGATCGCGATGAGCGGCTGCAGGTGCGTGAAGCTGGCGTCGCTCTCGTCCGCCTCGGCCACCAGGTAGCGGCCCCGGCCGAGCTGCGCGCCGCTCGCGGCGGCCTTCAATCTCCCGCCGATGACGAAGGTCGGATCCTCGCCCCCCTCGGAGAGGATGCTGGCGAGCAGGCTCGTGGTAGTGGTTTTGCCGTGTGTGCCCGCGACCGCGATCGAGTAGCGGAAGCGCATCAGCTCGCCGAGCATCTCGGCGCGCGACACCACCGGGATGCGCCGCCCGAGCGCGGCTTCCACTTCCGGGTTGCCGCGTGGCACTGCGCCCGAGGCGACGATCACATCGGCGCCTTCGATGTTGGCGGCGGCGTGACCGATGCTGATACGCGCTCCGAGGGCGCTCAAACGCTCGGTCACGGCGCTGGCACGCGCATCCGACCCCTGCACCGCGTAGCCGAGCGACAGCAGCACTTCGGCGATGCCGCTCATGCCGCTGCCGCCGATGCCGACGAAATGAATGGTGTTGATGCGGCGCATGCGATCGCGCCGGTCGGGGTTGACGCGCCGCTCGGCCGCGGGCCGCTCGATGGTGCTGCGCCGCTCCGCCATCACGCGGGCCCCGGGATGAGCGCCAGGCACGACTCGGCCAGCTCCTCCGCCGCATGGGGCGTCGCGAGCTGGCGGGCGCGCTCGGCCATGGCGAGGAGCTTGCCGCGCCCGGCGCACAGCCGCTCGAGCTCGGCGGCGAGCCGCTCGGCGGTGAGCTCGCGGTCGGCGATCACCACCGCCGCAGCTGCGCGCACCAGGTACTGTGCGTTGTGGGCCTGGTGGTCGTCCACCGCACCCGGGAACGGCACCAGCACCGCGCCGATACCCGCCGCGGCCAGCTCCGACACGGTGAGCGCGCCGGCGCGGCAGATAACCAGGTCCGCCCAGGCGTAGGCCTCAGCCATGTCATCGATGAAGGGCCGCACGTCGGCGCGCACGCCGGCGCGCGCGTAGCTCGCGCGACCCTCTTCCAGCCAGCGCTCGCCGGCCTGGTGGCGTACGTCGAAGGCGACCTTGCCCGCGAGACGCGCGAGCGCGAACGGCACCACCGCGTTCAGGCGTGCCGCGCCCTGGCTGCCGCCGAAGACCAGGAGGCGCATCGGACCCGAGCGGCCCGCGAAGCGCTCGCGCGGGACGGCCAGCGCGCTGATGTCGCGCCGCACCGGGTTACCGATCACGCGCGCGTGCACTTCGCGACCGAAGCTGTCGGGGAAGGCTTCGAGCACCACGCGGGCGAGGTAGGCGAGGCAGCGGTTGGTGAAACCCGCGACCGCGTTCTGTTCGTGGATCACGAGGGGTCGGCGGGTGAGCCAGGCAGCGACGCCCCCCGGGCCGGTGACGAAGCCGCCGAGGCCGACCACCACGAGCGGCTGGTGGCGCCGCATGACCTTCAGTGCCTGCACCAGCGCGATCGTCAGGCGCAGCGGCGCCGCGAGCCACGGCAGGAGTCCCTTGCCACGCAGCCCCGTGACCGACAGCCGCTCGAGCGCAATCCCCTCGGCGGGCACGAGCCGCGACTCGAGCCCGCGCTCGGTGCCGAGCCAAACCACCTCGTGGCTGCGCTCGCGCAGCAGCCGCGCCAGCGCCAGCGCCGGGAACACGTGCCCGCCGGTGCCGCCCGCCATGATGAGGATCGGGCGGCTCACGCGTTGTCCCTTAGCGCGCTCGAGCCGCGCACCGTGGCCGAGCCGCGGCCCGCAGCGCTCGCCTCGTGGTAAACGCGCAGCAGCACTCCCACCCAGGCGAGCGTTACCACCAGGCTCGAGCGTCCGTAGCTCATGAGCGGCAGCGTCAGCCCCTTGGTCGGCAGCACGCCCATGTTGACGCCGATGTTGATGAAGGTCTGGATGCCGACCCACAGCCCGAACCCCGCGGCCAGATACGCCGGGAACTTGAGCCCCGCCTCGGACGCGAGACGCGCGATGTGGAAGGCGCGCCAGACCAGCAGCATGAAGAGCGCGAGCGTCACCAGCACGCCGAGAAGTCCGAGCTCCTCGGCGAGCACCGCGAACAGAAAATCGGTGTGCGCCTCGGGCAGGTAGAAGAGCTTCTGCACGCTCTCCCCCAGGCCCACGCCGAACCACTGCCCGCGCCCGATGGCGATCAGCGACTGCGTGAGCTGGAAACCGCTGTGCCAGGGATCCGCCCAGGGATCGAGGAAAGTGGTCAGGCGGCGCACCCGGTAGCTCGAGCTGAGCGCGAGCAGCGCGAAGCCGCCGCAGGCGAGCGCCATCATCGCGAGCACGTAGCGCAGCCGCGCGCCGGCGAGGAACAGCAGTCCAAACCCCGTGGCGAACAGCACCGTGGCGGCGCCGAAGTCGGGCTCCACCAGCAGCAGCGCGCCGGCGAGCGCGAGCAGCGCGAGCGGCTTCACGAGACCGGTGAGCTGCTCGCGCAGCTGCGCTTCGCGGCGCACCGCGTAGCTCGCCACGTACAGCAGCACCAGCACGCGCGCGAGCTCCGAGACCTGGAAGTTGAGAGCGCCGACGTGCAGCCAGCGCCGGCTCCCGTTGACCGAGTGGCCGAGGCCGGGCAGCAGCACCACCACCAGCAGCACCAGCGCCACCGCGAGCAGCGGCACCGAGGCGCGCTCCAGCCATTCGGTGCGGATGGAGAACGTGAGCGCCGCACACAGTCCGCCGACCGCGACCAGCGCCAGCTGCCGCTCGAGGTAGTAGAAGGGCTGGCCGGTTTCCTGGCTGGCGATCGACACCGACGCCGAGGTCACCATGACGAGGCCGAGGAGCGTCAGCGCGAGCGTCAGCGCGATGGTCACGGTGTCGAGGCGCACGCCGCCGGCACGCCCGGCGGAACGCGCGAAGCCCATGAGCGGTTGCCGCATCACGGCGCTCATGCGGCGAGCTCCCCGACGACGCGCGCAAACTCGGCGCCGCGCTGCGTGTAGTCGCGGAACATGTCGAGGCTCGCGCACGCCGGCGAGAGCAGCACGGTGTCGCCCGCACGGGCGGCGCGCGCCGCGGCATGCACCGCCTGTGCGAGCGTTGCGCAGGTCTCGAGCGTCGACACCCCCGCCAGGGCGCGCGCGAGCAGCGGCGCGTCGCGACCGATGAGCACCGTGTGACGCACCTTGCCCCGGAAGGCGGCGGCGAGCGGCGCGAAGTCCTGATTCTTGCCCGCGCCCCCTGCGATCATGACGAGCGGGCCCGCCATGCCGCCCACGGCGGCGAGCGTGGCACCTACATTGGTGCCCTTGGAATCGTTGATGTAGGTGACGCCGCGCACCTCGGCCACCCATTGCGAGCGGTGCGGGAGACCCGGAAATTCCTCGAGCTCCGCCAGCATCGGCGCGAGCGGCAGCTCGAGCGCCTCGCCGAGCGCGAGCGCGGCGAGCGCGTTGGCCGCGTTGTGCAGTCCCTTGATCTTCATGCGTGCCACGGGCAGGAGCGGTGTGCCGCGGCGCGTCAGCCACCACGCGCCGCCCTGCTCCGCCACCGCGTAGTCGGCGCCCACCGCCGCGCGCAGCGAGAAGCTCAAGGTCCGCCGCGCGCCGCGCGGCATGGCCATGACCAGGGGATCGTCGAGGTTGACGACCGCGGTGTCGCAGCGGGCGAAGATGCGCGCCTTGGCGGCGGCGTATTCCTCGATCGAGGCGTAGCGATCGAGGTGGTCGGCGCTGACGTTGAGCACCGTGGCGGCGCGGCAGGCGAGATGGGTCGTGGTCTCGAGCTGGAAGCTCGAGAGCTCGAGCACGTAGAGCGCCGTGCAGGGAGCGAGCAGATCGAGCGCCGGCTCCCCCAGATTCCCCCCGGCGCGCACGCTCAATCCGGCGCGCTGCGCCATGCGCGCCAGCAGCGTCGTGACCGTGCTCTTGCCGTTGGTTCCGGTGACGCCGGCGACCGGCGCGTGCGCGGCGCGCGCGAACAGCTCGATGTCGCCTACGATCTCGAGCCCGCGGCGGCGCGCCGCGGCGAAGAACGGCAGCGCCAGTGAGACGCCGGGAGAGGCGACCACGCACAGCGCTCCGTCGAGGAGCGCGGCGTCGAGGTCGCCGCAGCGCACCGGAATCGAGGCATCGAGCGCGGTGAGGGCGGCGCGCTCCGGGGGGAGCTCGCGCGTATCGGTGACCGCGAGCCGCCAGCCCTGGGCGTGCAGGTAGCGCGCCGCGGAGAGGCCCGTGCGGCCGAGTCCCACGATCACGGCATAGGGGCGTTTGTCGTTTGAGCCGGTCATCGGAGCTTGAGCGTCGCGAGGCCCGAGAGCACCAGCAGCAGCGAGATGATCCAGAAACGCACGATCACCTTCGGCTCCGCCCAGCCCTTGAGCTCGAAGTGGTGATGGAGCGGCGCCATGCGGAAGATGCGCCTCCCGGTGAGCTTGAAGGAGGCGACCTGCAGGATGACGGAGGCGGTCTCGAGCACGAACACCCCGCCCATCCACAGCACCACCAGCTCCTGGCGCACGATCACCGCGAGCACGCCGATCGCAGCTCCAATCGCCAGTGCGCCAACGTCGCCCATGAAAACCTGCGCGGGGTAGGAGTTGAACCACAGGAACCCGAGCCCGGCGCCCGCGAGCGAGGCGCAAAACACCAGCAGCTCGCCGGCACCGCGGATCTCCGGGATCTGCAGGTAGTGGGCGAACACCGCATTGCCGCTCGCGTAGGCGAAGATGCCGAGCGCCGAAGTCACGAGCGCCGCCGGCATGATGGCGAGTCCGTCGAGCCCGTCGGTGAGATTCACTGCATTCGACATGCCGACGATCATCAGATACGCGAGCACGATGAAGCCGAAGGCGGTGAGCGGCTCGTGGAAAGTCTTGAAGAACGGCAGGTAGAGCGTGGTCTCGGCGGCCTCGGTGGACATGTAGTAGAGGGTTGCAGCCGTGGCGAGCCCGGCAACCGACTGCCAGAAGTACTTCCAGCGCGGCACGAGTCCCCTGGGGTTGCGCACTACGAGCTTGAGGTAGTCGTCGTAGAAGCCGATCAGGCCGAAGGCGAAGGTGACGGCGAGCACCGTCCACACCAGGCGGTTGGCGGGCTCGGCCCACAGCACAGTGCTCACGAGCGTGGTCACGAGGATCAGCGTGCCGCCCATGGTGGGCGTGCCGGCCTTCGGCAGGTGGCTCGCCGGACCGTCGTCGCGCACCACCTGCCCGATCTGGTAGCGCGAGAGGCGCGCGATCATCGCCGGTCCCACGATGAGCGACAGCCCGAGCGCGGAGACCGTGGCGAGAATGGCGCGCAAGGTGAGGTACGCAAACACATGGGCGCCGGGGATGACGCCGGTGAATTGCTGTGTGAGCCAGTAGAGCATCTAGTGAGCCCCTGCGCCGGGAGCCGCATCGCCCGCCAGCGCCTCGATCACGCGCTCGAGGCGATTGAAGCGCGAGCCTTTGACGAGCACCCGCACGTCGGCGCCGGCCGCGCCAACCGCGGTGCGCAGTGTCGCGACCAGCGCCGGCACGTCGGCACAGGTCGTGGCGCCGGCGCCGAAGGCTTCGGCGGCGTGCGCCGCGAGCGCGCCGGTCGCGTACAGCCGCTCGAGTCCCGCGGCGCGTGCCAGCTCCCCGAGCCGCACGTGCTCATCGAGCGCGAAGGCGCCGAGCTCGGCCATGTCGCCGAGCACCAGCCAGCGGCGTCCGGGGAGCGTCGCGAGCAGCTCGATGGCGGCGCGCACCGAGCTTGGGTTGGCGTTGTAGGAGTCGTCGATCAGCCAGCCGCCGCCGACGCTGCGACGGAACTGCAGGCGCCCGGGCACGGCGCGCACCGCGGCGAGGCCCGCCACGATGTGCTCGAGGCGCGCGCCGGCACTCGCCGCGGCGGCCGCGGCGGCCAGCGCGTTGGCGACGTTGTGGGCGCCCCCCAGGTTCAGGCGAATCTCGGCCGCTCCGAGCGGGGCGCTCAAGCGGAAGCGGGTGCTGAAGCCCTCCGCCCCGACCGAGGCCTCGACCGCGCTCGCCGAGAAATCCGCCGCCGCGCGCACGCCGAAAGTGACCACGCGCGCCGGCGTCGAGCCACGCCACAGCGGCGCGAAGTCATCGTCGGCATTGATGACGGCGGTACCTGCTGCGGTGAGTCCCGCCACCATCTCGCCCTCGGCGCGCGCCACGCCCTCGAGGCTCCCGAAGCCCTCGAGATGCTCAGCTCCCGCGTTGGTGATGAGCCCGACGGTGGGCCGCGCAACGTCCACCAGGTGCGCGACCTCGCCGGCGTGATTGGCACCCATCTCGACGACCGCGAAGCGCTCCGCGTCCGTGAGCCGCAGGAGCGTGAGCGGCACGCCGATGTGGTTGTTCAGGTTGCCGCGCGTCGCCAGACACGGGCCCGCCTGCGACAGGATCGCGGCGGTCATCTCCTTGGCGGTGGTCTTGCCGTTGCTGCCGGCGACGCCCACCAGGGGACCCGGGAACTGCGCACGCCAGGCGCGCGCGGCGCGCTCGAGCGCCGCCTGTGTATCGTCCACGACGATCTGGGCGAGGGGCAGCGGCTGCTCGCGCGACACCACGGCGCCGGCGGCGCCGGCGGCCGCCGCCGCCGCCACGAACTCGTTGCCGTCGAAGCTCGGACCCGCCAGGGCGACGAACAGCTCCCCCGACTTGAGGGTGCGCGAATCGCTCACCACATCGCCATAGGCGCGATCGGCACCGGCGAGACGGCCGCCGGCGAGACGCGCGAATTCCGCGAGAGTGCGCTTCACGGGGCCGCCTCCCGCAGCGCGTCCACGACCACTGCCTGGTCGCGGAATGGGCGGCGCACGCCGCCGAGAATCTGGTAGTCCTCGTGACCCTTGCCGGCGATCAGCACGACGTCATCGGGAGCGCTGCGCGAGAGACTCAGGCGGATCGCGAGCTCGCGGTCGTGCTCGACCACCAGCGGCACGTTGCGCGAGATCCCGGCGAGGATGTCGGCGACGATCCGCGCGGGATCTTCGCTGCGTGGATTGTCATCCGTGACGATGAGATCGTCGGCGAGCTCCGCGGCGATTCGCCCCATCAGCGGCCGCTTGCCGGCGTCGCGGTCGCCGCCGCAGCCGAACACCACCCGCAGCTGTCCGCGGCAATGGAGCCTCGATGCGCGCAGCGCCTTCTCGAGCGCATCGGGCGTGTGCGCGTAATCGACGATGGCGAGCGGCGTGAGGCCGCGCCCGCCGAACATCTCCATGCGGCCGCTCGCCGGCCGGCTGCGGCCGAGCGCGCGCACCGCCTCGCCGAGCGGCACGCCCCAGGCGAGCAGCACCGCGAGCACGGTGAGGGAGTTGTCGACGTTGAACTCGCCCATCAGGCGCACCGCGAGCTGCGCCTGTCCGAAGCTCGAGTCGACGGCGATCGAGAGTCCGGTGGGGTCGGGCGTCACGCGCAGCGCGCGCACGTACTGCGCCGCGCCCGGCGTGAAGGACGCGGCCCGTGTGGTGACGATGAGGGGCGCGGACGAGTCGCGCGCCGCGAGCGCGGCGCCGAACGGATCGTCGACGTTGATCACGCGGTGCGCGAGGCCCGGGAAGCCGAACAGGCGCGCCTTGGCCGCCCCGTACGCCTCCATGGTGCCGTGATAGTCGAGATGGTCGCGGGTGAGGTTGGTGAAGGCGGCGGTATTGAAGCGCACGGCGCTCACACGGTGCTGATCGAGCGCGTGGCTCGAGACCTCCATGCCGACGCACTCGGCGCCGAGCCCGCGCAGCAGCGCGAGCTGGCGCTGCACACTCACCGCGTCCGGCGTGGTGTGTACGGTCGGCGTCAGGTGCGGCGGGCGGCCGAAGCCGAGCGTCCCCATGTAGGCGGCGGGCCTGCCCGCCGCCTCGAGTGCCTGCGCGAGCAGCCAGGCGCAGGTGGTCTTGCCGTTGGTGCCGGTGATGCCGGCTACCGTGAGCTGCGCGGACGGTGCGCCGAAGAAACGGTCGGCGATTGCGCCGGCGTGGGCGCTCAAATGCGCGACGCCGCCGACGAACGTGCCGGGAAGCGCTGGCGGGGGCGCCGCGCCCGCGAGGCCGTCGGTTTCGTAGAGCACCGCGCGCGCGCCGCGCGTCAGCGCCTCGGCGGCGAAGCGCACGCCGTGATGTGTGCGGCCGCGGCAGGCGAGGAACAGCGCGCCCGGCGTGACCGCGCGGCTGTCCGCCGTCACATCGCTCACCATGAGACTCCCGGGCACCGCGAGCAGGCCGGCCGCGAGCTCGGCGAGCGCCCGTGCGGACCGGGTGGTGCCGGCGGCGAGGCTCATCGCAGAGCCGCCGTACGCAGCGTGTCCGGCAGGGTGCTCGGCGGCAACTCCTCGGGCACGCGCACCGGCTCATCGGGGGCGACCGCGAGGAGGCGCAGCGCACCGCCCATCACGCGCGCGAACACGGGGGCGGCAACCTGGCCGCCCTGGTGTTGCCCCGCGATCGAGGCGTTCGGCTCGTCGAGCACCACTACGGCGGCCAGTCGCGGATCGGTCTCGGGGGCCACGCCGCCGAACACCGCCATGTAGCGCTCCGTGGAATAGCCGCCGGGAATGGCTTTTTCGGCGGTGCCGGTCTTGCCCGAAACACGGTAGCCGGGGATCGCGGCAAGCTTGCCGGTGCCCTCGGCGGTCACCACCTTCTCCAGCATGCTGAGGAGCTCGCGGCAGGCCGCGGCGTCGAGTACGCGCGTGCCGCCGGCCGCGCCGTCGGCGGTGAGGAACGACACCGGGTGGGCGATGCCGAGCGAGCCGATCGTGGCGTAGGCATGCGCGAGCTGCAGCGGCGTCACCGAGAGACCGTAGCCGTGCGACATGGTCACGATGCCGATCGGCCGCCACTGCGCGTAGCGCGGCAGAAGCCCCGCGGACTCACCCGGATAGCCGCTGGTCGTGACCTCGCCGAAGCCTAAGTTCGTGAGCGTGGTCCACACCTCCTGCGGGGCGAGCGTGAGTGCGATGTGCGCCATGCCGACGTTCGAGCTCTTGGCGAGCACTGTGGCGATGTCGATCGCACCGAAGTTGTGCTCGTCCTGGAATTCCTTCACGCCCACTTTGAAGAAGCCGGGCGAGGTGTCGATGATGCTGCGCGAGTCGTACCTGCCCGCGGCGATCGCCGCCGCCACCCAGAAGGGCTTGATGGAAGAGCCGGGCTCGAAGATGTCGGTGACGGCGCGATTGCGGTAGTCGCCGGGCTGAATCTGCTCGCGATCGTTCGGGTTGAAGCTCGGCTGGTTCACCATGGCGAGTACTTCGCCGGTCTCGATGTCGAGCATGACGAGCGAGCCCGCGCGTGCACGCTGGTCGCGCACTGCGGCCTTGAGCTCGCGGTAAGCGAGGTACTGGATGCGCAGATCGATCGAGAGCACCAGGTCGCGCCCCGGACGGGCCGGGCGGATACTCTCGACGTCCTGGACGATGCGCCCGTAGCGGTCCTGGATCACGCGCTTGGCGCCGACCTCGCCCGCAAGCCAGTGATCGAACGCGAGCTCGAGCCCTTCCTGCCCGGCGTCGTCGACGTTGGTAAAACCGAGCAGGTGGCCGGTGACCTCGCCTGCCGGATAGTAGCGGCGGTACTCGCGCGAGGTGTAGACGCCCGGGATGCCGAGCGCCTTGATCGCGGCGGCCTCGGCTGGCTGCCGGCCGCGCGCGAGATAAAGGAACTCGCGATCGAGATTGCTGCTGACGCGGCGCGCGAGCTCCTGGCGGTCGAGCCCGAGGGCGCCCGCGAGGCGCGGGATCTGGTCGTTAGCGGCGGCCAGCTCGCCCGGATTCACCCAGATCGAATCCACGGGCGTGCTCACGGCGAGCGCCTCGCCGTAGCGATCGGTGATCGTGCCGCGATGCGCGGCGATCTGCAGCACGCGCATGAAGCGCGCATCTCCCTGGCGCGCGAGGAAGCCGTGATCCACCAGCTGCAGGTTCACCGCGCGCCACAGCAGCGCGCCGCAGCCGAGCGCGAGCAGCGCGAGCAGCGTCGCCGAGCGCCAGCGGAACGAGCGCGGCGCCGCATCGGCGCGTGTGCTGCGCGACTTCACGGGGCGACCACCTTGATGTCCTGCGGCGGCGGCGTCGCCATGTGCAGCCGCGTGCCGGCGACGCGCTCGACGAAGGCATGGCTCGACCAGGCGCTCTGCTCGAGCTGCAACTGCCCCCACTCGATCTGCAGCGTGTCGCGTTGCGCGTTGAGCGCCTCGAGCTGGATGAACAGCTGTCGCGCGCGGTGCTCGCAGTAGACCGCGCCCGCGGCGGAGCCCAGCACCGCGAGCCATAGCAGCGGCAAGCCGATGATGAGCAGCGCGCGAGCCGTCATGCCACCTTCTCCGCGACGCGCAGCAGTGCGCTGCGCGCGCGCGGGTTGCGCCGCACCTCTTCCTCGGTCGGGCGGGTCTTGCGGCCGACGAGCTTGAGGACGGGTTCGGCGCCGCGCGGCAGTACCGGCAGGTGGGCGAGCGCGGGGTCGGGCTGCGACTCGCGCTGCATGAAGCGTTTCACCGCGCGGTCCTCGAGCGAGTGGAAGGTGATGGCGGCCAGCCGGCCGCCGACGCTCAGCGCCGCGAGCGCGCCGCGCAATCCCCGCTCGAGCTGGCCCAGCTCGTCGTTGATGAACATGCGCAGCGCCTGGAAGGTGCGCGTGGCGGGATGTTTGCCGGGCTCACGCGTGCGCACCGCGTGCGCGACCAGCTGCGCGAGCTCAGCCGTGCGCGTCAGCGGGTGCTGGGCGCGCGCCTCGACGATCGCGCGGGCCACGCGCCGCGCGAAGCGCTCCTCGCCGAAGGTGGCGATCACCTCGCGTATCTCGTCGACGCTCGCCCGAGCGAGCCAGGCAGAGATCGGTTCGCCGCGTGTCGGGTCCATGCGCATGTCGAGCGGGCCGTCGGCGCGGAAGCTGAAGCCGCGGCGCGCGTCGTCGAGCTGCGGCGAGGACACGCCGAGGTCGAAGAGCACGCCCCGGCAAGCACGACCTTCACCGTGTAGCGGCACGAGCGTGCCGAGATCGGCAAACGACGCATGCACGAGCGTAAGCCGCACTTCGTCGGCAAAGCGCTCAGCTCCCGCCGCGATGGCCTGCGGATCGCGGTCGATGGCGAGCACCGCGCCCTCTCGACCCAGGGCCTGGAGAATGAGTGCCGTGTGGCCGCCGCGCCCGAACGTCGCATCGACATAGTAACCGCCCGCTTCCAGGGCCAGTCCCGCAAGCGCCTCTGCGGCAAGCACCGGTGTGTGCTCATCCCCCATAGCAGCGGTGCGATCCCCGGCCCACATTCCACCCGAGGCGGCACTGCCGCCTCGCGACCCTCAACGCGGCCTCGCGGCCGACTTACAGCGACAGCGACTCGAGCTCGGAGGGCAGATCGGTGGCCACCTCTTCATTCTTGAGCCAGAGGTCGCGGCGTTCGTTCCATCGCGCCTCGTCCCACAACTCGAAGCGGTTGCCCTGCCCGATCAGCATTCCGTGACGCCCGAGCCTCGCGAACTCGCGCAGCTCCGGCGGCAGCAACACCCTGCCGTGCCCGTCGAGGGGCAGATCGGTCGCGTGGCCTACCATCAGCCGCTGCAGCCGCCGTGCCGTCGGATTGAGGCTCGGCAGGCTCATCAGCTTGCGTTCGATCTGCTCCCACTCGGGCAGGGGATAAATGAGGAGGCATTGGTCCTTGTCGACGGTGACCACCAGGCGCCCCTCGGCAAGGCCCGCGATCTGGTCGCGGTAGCGGGTGGGAATGACCATCCGCCCCTTGTCGTCCAGGGTGATCTTTGTTGCACCGCGAAACATGACCTGTAGGGCGGAATTACGCCCATTTCCCCCCACCTTTTCCCACCGGCCGCCACTATAGGAATCGGGGGCGAACTATGTCAATTGGAAAAAGTGAGAAATTCGTCGCAGTCACAACGACTTATGTAGAAAAGAACAGTGTGCGGGAGCGGCCCGCGTCGCCCTCAAGCGGGGTTTCATTCATAGCAATCAGCAGCTTGAGGGGTGAACCTTATACAGTGCCTCAGGAGTGAGGCGACTGGACGAGCCGCGGATCACGCGGACTCGAACGCGTGTCGGATCCATTCGACGCGGGGCCGCGGTCCCTCGAGCCCGCTCACCACGAGCACGTCGAACCTGACGGGGAGCCTTGCGAGATCGGCGCGTTGCTGCAGCAGCTGCAGCGCCGCGCGCGCGATGCGTTGCTGCTTGCGCCGGTCGACGCTCGCGGCGGCCCCGCCGAATGCCGCGCTCGCGCGCGTGCGCACCTCGGCGATCACCAGCACGCCGCGCTCGCGGGCGATGAGGTCGAGCTCCCCGAGGCGCCGGCGGTAATTGCGCTCGAGAATCTCGCAGCCCTGCGCCCGCAGGAATTCGGCGGCGAGCTGCTCCGCACGCTGGCCGGCACGTTGTCGCTGGGTGAGCATCCTTGCCCCTCTCGCGTGTGCGCTGCGATCAGCCGCGCGGGCGCCTCATGGAGTCGGCGGAGCCAACGGCCGCAATTCGCCGTCGTGCAGCTGCGCCCAGCACGAGCTCGCGCCGCACCCGGTGTTCGGGGTCGAAACTCAGCCGCCCGGTGAGCCCGTCGATGTTGACGTCGTTCGGGACGGCTGTGGAGCGCTGCGGCCAGCCGCCAGGCGTCGAACCCGAAGGCGAACAGGCGGCTGCGCGGGAGGCCCCCGTTCGGCCACGCGTCGCGGCTCGCGGCGCGCACCGCCTCGGCGAGCTCCCCGCCGAGCATCCACGGCATGTCGGGGAACATCAGGCCGTCGAGATCCTGGTTGGCACGCACGTCCGGCTCGAACGCCGCCGAGGTCGCGTAGGTCGGAATGTCCCCCGCAAAGTGAAAGCGCAGCTGCGGGCGCAGCAGCCGCTCGATGTTGGCAGGTGCGGGCGAGAAGATGAAACCGATATCGGCGCGGCGACGCGGCTCGAACTGCAGCTTCGTGCCGAGGACCCCTTCGAGCCGCCGGTAGCGCGCCTGGCTCTCGCTGATGCCGAGGATCGCAGTCACCGCCTCGGAATAGTCGGTGTGGGTCGCATCGATGGTTGCCGAGCCGATGAGCTCGCCACCGCCCGCCTCGAGCTCCTGGCGGAAAGCCGCGAGCACGCGTGTTCCCCAGTCGCCCGCGGGCACGAGTGCCACGCCGCGGCGGTGATGGTCCTCGAGGACGCGCCGCGCCACGAGCCGCGCCTCGTCCTCCGGGGAGAGTGCGAACTGGTAGAAGCGCGCTGGCGCGGGTGTCTCGGGGCCGAGGAAGTTGAGCGCGAGCAGCGGCGGACGCGCGCCGGCGAACTGCGCCGCGGCGATCACCTCCTCGCGCGTCAGCGGACCCACGATGAGCTCGGCGCCGGAGCCCGCGGCGCGGGTCAGCGCGTCGGCGACGCTCTCCGTGCCGGTGTCGTAGACGCGCACGCGCAGCCGCGCCGCGGCCGGCGACTGGTACCACGCCGCGAGAAAGCCCTCGCGCACGCTCACCGCCGCGGCGTTGGTGCGGCCGGTGACCGGCAGCAGCAGCGCGATGTGCGGCGCGATCTCGCCCTGCTCGCGCGCGAGCGCCTCGGCTGCCTCCGGGTGCCCGGCGCCGAGCGCGGCGCGCGCCTTCAGGTCGCGGTAACGCGCCGCCTGGGCGGGATTGCCGGGCGTCGCCATCGCATCGAGCTGCCGCCATGCGTCCTGGGTCTGACCGCGATCGAGCGCGATCTCGGCGTTGAGCAGCGCGCGCTCGATCTGCTGCTCGGGAGTGAGGCTCCCCTCGAGACCGGTGAGCGCGCGCGCGGCCTCCTCGGCCCGGTGCGCACTGAGCCAGGCATGCGCCGCGCGCAGCAGGTAGGCATTGCGGTCCGCGCCGCTGTTCTGCGCCGCGAGCCCCTCGTAGATACGCGCCGCTCCCCCCGCATCGCCCGACTGCTCGAGGCTCGCGGCGCGATCGAGCGTGGGCGGCGGGGTGAGGCTCGTCAGGCTCGGGCAACCGCTCAAGGCGAGAGCCGCCGCAAGAGCGGCGCAGCACTTCAGCAGATGAGCGAACTGTCGAAGGGCCATACGGTTAGCACACAGGACGCGTGCGCCCGAAAGGCGGCGGGTCCTTGCGCCATGGGAGTTGAGACTGTCCAGTCGCGCCGTAAAACTCCGACCTTCACGGCGGAGAATTAAGGCGCAGCCAGTTTGCAGAGTGGCTCGGTACTGTACGAAATCCATGATCCTGAGCCTGTTTCCGTAAAAATCCCCGGAAATGAGCGGTGCGAGCCGCCGCCGTAAACGGGTAAATTGGAGCGATGGACGCGCATACAAATATAAACTACCTCGAACGCACTCTGCGCCTGCGCGTACGTGACCGGCACGCTGGCTTCCTCCTCGAGCAGGCCCGCTGGGTGAACTTCGTCTGGAACTACGTGAACGAGCTTTCGGCCACTGTACTCGAGCGCGAGGGGCGGTTTCTCTCCGGCTACGACCTCCATGAGTTCACCCGCGGGGCAACCAAGGAGGGCTTGCCGCTTCACTCCCAGACCGTGCAGGCGGTGAACGAGGAGCACGCCCGCCGGCGGCGCGAGGCGAAGCGCGCGCGGCTGCGCTGGAGGGTCTCGAACCCCGGCCGCGCGAACTACTCGCTGGGCTGGGTGCCGTTCAAAAAGAGCGCCATCATCTACCGAGCCGGCCAGGTGCACTTCGCCGGCGTCCCGATCAGGCTCTGGGACTCTTACGGGCTCTCGGAGTACGAGCTTAGGTCCGGATGTTTCTCGGAGGATGCCCGCGGGCGCTGGTACCTCAATATCACCGTGAGAAAAGAGCGTCGGGCGAGGGCCGGTTCCATCGGCACGATGGCCGTTGGCATCGACTTAGGGCTCAAAGTGCTTGCGGCGATGAGCTCCGGGCAGAAGGTCGAAGCCGAGCAGTTCTACCGGGGCTTGGAGGGCGCGGTCGCCACGGCTCAGCGTGCGGGCAAGAAAGACCGGGTGCGCTCCCTGCACGCCAGGATCAAGAACCGCAGGAAGGACTTCCTGCATAAGCTTTCCACAGGTCTCGTGCGCGAGCACGGAGCCATCTTCGTCGGCAACGTGAACGCCTCCGCCCTTGCACAGACCCGACGGGCCAAATCGGTGCTCGATGCCGGGTGGAGTGCGTTTAGGACCATGCTCCAGTACAAGTGCGATGACGCGGGCGTGTGGTTCGAGGAGGTCGATGAGGCGTTTTCGACCCAGACCTGCTCAGCGTGCGGTGCACGCTGTGGCCCGCAAGGTATCGCAGGCCTTGGAATAAGGGAGTGGGCGTGTGAGGAGTGCGGAATGGTCCACGACCGTGACGTGAACTCCGCGCGCAACCATCTCGCGGCGGGACGTCGTCGCCTTGCGGAAGGAATCCACGCCCTTTAGGGCGAGGAGGACGTCAAAGATGGTCAAGGCGCCCGGCAGGCTGTTCGTTGTAGCCACTCCCATCGGCAACCTCGCGGACCTGAGCCCACGCGCGCTCGAGGCGCTCGGGAGCGCCGCGCTCATCGCCGCCGAGGACACGCGCCACACGCGGCTGCTGCTGCAGGCGGCCGGTGTCGCCACGCCGCTCGTGTCGCTGCACGCCCATAACGAGTCGCAGCGTGTTCCGGAGCTGCTGGAGCGGCTCGCCGACGGCGCGGACGTCGCCCTGGTGAGCGATGCCGGCACACCGCTCCTCTCGGATCCGGGCTTCGAGCTCGTGAGCCGCGCCGCCGCGGCCGGGTTCGCCGTGCATACCATCCCGGGACCATCGGCCATCACCGCGGCGCTCTCGGTCGCGGGGCTCCCCACCCATCGCTTCTGTTTCGAGGGCTTCCTGCCGGCGCGCGCCGCCGAGCGGCGCGCCGCGCTCGCCGGCCTGGCGCATGAGACGCGCACGCTGGTGTTCTTCGAGGCGCCGCACCGCATTGCGGCGGCGCTCGAGGATCTGGTCGCGCACTTCGGCGCCGCGCGCCGCGCGGCCGTCGCGCGCGAGCTCACCAAGACGCACGAGACGATCTATCGCGGCACGCTCGCGCAGCTGCACGCACGGGCGCAGGCGGAGGCGAACTTCGCGCGCGGTGAGCTCACGGTGGTCGTGGCGGGTGCCGCAGCGGGTGCCGACGCGGTCGATGCGGCGGAGCTGCGCCGTACGATGGAGATCCTGCTGCGGGAGTTGCCGCCGGGGCGCGCCGCGGCCGCCGCGGCGGCGCTCACCGGGGCGCCGCGCGCGGCCGCTTATGCGCTCGCCAGCCGGGGCGCGGGGGCGACAGCCTCCGCCGCACCGCCCGCCGACGAGGAAATGCCCTGAAGAGCGGCGCAGTTGACTTCCCTGGCCGCGGCCCTATCGTGCAGCTCAGAGTCGGCCGGGCAATCGCTGCTCCCGCTTTGGGGGTGGAGGAAAGTCCGGGCTCCGGCGGATCGGGTGCCAGGTAACGCCTGGGGGGCGCGAGCCCACGGAAAGTGCAACAGAAAGCAGACCGCCTAAGTCCCTTACGGGAACGGCAAGGGTGAAACGGTGCGGTAAGAGCGCACCGCGTCGGTGGCAACACGCGACGGCACGGCAAACCCCACCCGGAGCAAGGCCAAATAGGGAAGCCGCGTGCGTCCTCACGGACGGCACGCAGCGCCGATCCGCGCGCGCTTCCGGGTAGGCCGCTAGAGGTCCACGGCGACGTGGATCCCAGAGGAATGATTGCCCTCGACAGAACCCGGCTTACAGGCCGACTCTTTCTACGCGCTAAAGCGCGGGACTTACGTGGTTCGCGAGGACGCGAACCACGTACCTGAAGCTCGGGAAGAGACCGCTGCGGCGCTAACGCGCACTACGCCTTACTTGACGACTTTGAGCTGCGGGCGGCGGGGGCTGCCCTCTTCCGCCGCCGATGGCCGCTTGGGCGGATCGGGACCCAGGTCCTGCTCCGAGAACACCATGCCCTCGCCCGTCTCGCGCGCGTACACGCCGAGCACGGCACGCACGGGAAAGCGCACGTGATGCACCACGCCGGCGAAGCGCGCCTCGAACTCCACGTCGTCGTTGCCGAGCCGCAGCCGCTGCGTGGCGCTCTCGCTCAGGTTGAGGACGATCTTGCCGTCCTTCACATAGGCGCGCGGTACCTCGGCGCCCTCGTGGCCCGCATCGACGATGACGTGCGGCGTGTTACCGCACTCGGTGATCCACTGGTGCATGGCCCGCAGCAGAAACGGCCGCTTGGGTAGAGCCCGGGTCATGGCCTAGCGCAGCAGGCGCATCTCCTGCTCCTTGTCCGTGAGGGCCTCGCGGAAGGCCGGCCGGGCGAACACCAGCTGCATGTACTTCTCGATCGGTTGCGCCTGGGGCGGCAGATCGATCTCGTACAACGGCAGCCGCCACAGTATCGGTGCGATGGTGGCATCGACGAGTGAGAACTCGTCCGAGAGGAAGTAGGGCTTGATCTTGAAGAGCTCGGTGCTCTGCAGGATGGTGTCGCGCAGGATCTTCTTGAGCTTCAGCGCCTGCTTCTTGTCCGGCTCCGCGTCGATCTGCTTGGCGACGCTGTACCAGTCGCGCTCGATGCGGTAGAGGGCCAGGCGGAACTGCGCGCGCGTCAGCGGATCGACCGGCATGAGCGGTGGGTGCGGAAAGCGCTCATCGAGATATTCGATGATGACGCGCGAGTCGTACAGGACCAGGTCGCGGTCCACGAGCGTCGGCACGCTGTGATAGGGATTCAGGTCGAGCAGATCCTCGGGGAAGCGGCCCGCCTCGACGCTCACGATATCGATGCTGATGCCTTTTTCGGCCAGCACGATCCGTGTCCGGTGACTCCACGGGTCATCGGGTGCGGAGAACAACGTCATGATGGATCGTCTGCTCGACACTCCCGCTCCCGCGCTCCGACGCCACTATCTCAGTGAACGTCCTTCCAGTATTCGTGCTTCACCAGCCAGGCGAGCCAGGTGAATACCAGCAGGAACAGCACCACCCAGATGCCGAGCTGGTGCCGCTCGACCTGGGTGGGCTCACCGACGTAGTCGAGGAAGTTCACCGTATCGCGCACGAAGCCATCGTACTCCTCGACGCTCATGCGTCCCGGAGCCAGCGGCTCGAAATGATCGAACACCTGCTCGGCTGAGGCGCCCGGGGGCGTCTCCGTGCGGAACACGGCGCTCTTGAGCCCCTCGAGCTCGGAGAGTACGTCGGGCATCGCGATCGAAGGCAGCCGCAGGTTGTTGGCGCCGGTCTGCCGCGTCGGGTCGACGTAGAAGGTGGTGAGCAGCTGGTAGAGGTAGTCGGTGCCGCGCTCGCGCGCCATCAGCGACAGATCCGGCGGTGCCTTGCCGAACCAGGCCTCGGCATCGGCGGGCGGCATCGCACTCGTGATGTAGTCAGTGGACTTGGCGCCGGGGGGCATCAGGTCCCTGGCGAGCAGGTCCGGCGGGATCTTCAAGTCCGCGCCGAGTCGCGACCAGCGCTCGTATTTCAGCGAGTGGCACCCCAGGCAGTAGCTGACGAAGTTGCGCGCACCACGCTGGACGGAAGCGAGATCGGACACGCTGGTGCCGGCGTGCCAGCTGTCCCAGTCGGCGCCGAGCTTGGCGGCGGCCTCCTCTGCGGCCGGCAGGCGCTGCGGTGCGCACGCCGCGATCACGAGCAGCGCCGTGCCGAGCAGCCAGCGCGCGGGCGAGCCGGCGATGCGAGCCGTCTCAGTGCGCATGGTAGACCACCCTTTCAGGCACGGGCTTCACCCGATCGAGCTTGCTATAGATCGGCATGAGGAAGAAGAACGCGAAGTACACCGTCGCGAAGATGCGCGCCAGCATCACATACAGCCCTTCGGCCGGCTGCATACCGAGGTAGCCGAGCGCGATGAAGGACACCACGAAGAGTGCGAGCGCGGCGCGCGACATCCAGCCGCGGTAGCGCATGGACTTCACCGGCGAGCGGTCGAGCCACGGCACGAACAGGAACGCCATCACCGCGATCAGCATGAGGAGCGCCCCCATGCGCTGATCGGGTACCGCGCGCAAAATTGCGTAGAAGGGCGTGAAGTACCACACCGGCGCGATGTGCTCGGGAGTCGACAGCGGATTCGCCGGCTCGTAGTTCGGCGCCTCGAGGAACAGCCCGCCGAAGCTCGGCACGAAGAACACCACGATCGCGAGCAGCACCAGGAACACGGCGATGCCGAAGAAGTCCTTGACCGTGTAATAAGGATGGAACGGGATGCCATCGAGCGGCTTGCCGTCGGCGCCGAGCTTCTCCTTGATCTCGATGCCGTCGGGGTTATTGGAGCCCACCTCGTGCAGCGCGACGAGATGCAGCGCCACCAGGCCGATGATCGCCAGCGGCACCGCCGCGACGTGCAACGAGAAGAAGCGGTTCAAGGTCGAGTCCGCGATGCCGTAGTCGCCGCGGATCCACAACACCAGGTCCGGGCCGATGCCGGGGATGGTGCCGAAGAGGTTGACGATCACCTGCGCGCCCCAGAACGACATGTTGCCCCACGGGAGCACGTAGCCCATGAAGGCCTCGGCCATGAGCGCGAGATACACCGCCATGCCGATCAGCCACAGGAGCTCCCGTGGCGCTTTGTAAGAGCCGTAGAGGAAGGCCCGGAACATGTGCAGGTACACGACGATGAAGAAGAAGGAGGCGCCGCTCGAGTGCAGGTAGCGGATCAGCCAGCCCCAGTCGACCTCGCGCATGATGAACTGCACCGAGTCAAAGGCGGTCGCCTCGCCCGGCTTGTAGAACATGGTGAGGAAGATGCCGGTGACCAGCTGCAGCACCAGCACGACCATCGCCAGCGAGCCGAAGTAGTACCAGACGTTGAAGTTCTTCGGTGCGTAGTACTCGGTGACCTGGTCGGCGAGGAACTTATCGACCGGCAGCCGCTTGTTGAGCCAGGGCCAGAAGCCTTTCTTGCCGGCGGCGCCGGTCGCGCTCTTGACGGTCATGCGGCGGCTCCCTTCTCGTCGGCGCCGACCAGAAGCAAATGCTCCTTGGGATAGGAGTACGGCGGTACGCGCAGGTTGATCGAGGCGGGGGAGCCGGTGAACACCCTCCCGGCGAGGTCGAAGCGCGAGCCGTGGCACGGGCAGAAGAACCCGCCCGGCCAGGAGGGATAGAGCTCACCGGCGGCGAAGCGCTGCTTCGGCAGGCAGCCGAGGTGCGTGCAGGTGCCGACCAGCACCAGGTACTCCGCCGAGCGCGAGCGCAGCACGTTCTTGGCGTATGCGGGCTGATCGGAGGACTCCGAGCCCGGGTCCTTGAGGTCGGCGTCATGCCCGGCGATACGGGCCACCATGTCGGGCGTGCGCCGCACCACGTAGATGGGTGAGCGGCGCCACACGGTGGTGGTCATCTGCCCGGCCTCGAGCTTGGTGATGTCGAGCTCGGTCGGTGCTCCGGCCGCCCGTGCCCGCTCGGACGGGCTCCAGGACTCGATGAAGGGTACCGCGGCAAACACCGCACCCACCGCCCCGGTCGCCATCGTGGCTCTGGTGAGGAACTTGCGCCGGTCGAGGTCGACTTCGTCGCCACCGGCGACGCTTGCGTGATCCGCCATCTCACCGCTCTCCCGCGTTTGCTACACGCCCGCCGCAGTTCGTTGTGCATCGCGCACGTAAGCGGACTGCGCCTCGGTGCAGTTTCGTACCTTGCGGGGGGCGGCGCATTATACACAAACGCACCTGCCTCTCCGGCGCGCCCGCACCCGGCGTGCGCGAGGCGTGCACGGAGTTTTTCAGGCTTTTCCCGGAGTGGTCATGCTTCAGCACCTGGGCCGCGGGCTCACCTTCGTGGCCGGATCGGTCGTCGGGGGACTCGCCCTGGCTTTCGTGATCGTCGCGCTGCGCCCGGAGCTGATCCGGGGACGCGCGGCGAGCGCGCCGGCCCCCGCGGCCGCGGCCCCCTCGCCCGCGGCGGCCGCGGCGACACCCGCCCCGACCGCGCCCGAGGCGGCGCACGGCGAAAGCGGGCCCGAGCGCGCCTCCTTTGCCGACGCGGTGCAGCGCGCCGAGCCCGCCGTCGTCAACGTCTACACCGACCGGGTGGTCACCGAGCGGGTGGCACCCTCCCTCGGGGAGCTGTTCGGGGAGTTCCTGCCGCGGTACCGGCAGCGCATCGAGCGCACCCTCGGCTCGGGCGTGATCGTCGATGACGCCGGCCACATCGTCACCAACGACCACGTCATCGCCAACGCCGAGTCGATCCGCGTGCAGCTCGCCGATGGGCGCATCGCCGAGGCGCGCGTCGTCGGCACCGACCCCGACACCGACCTGGCGGTGCTCAAGGTAAGCCTCAAGTCGCTGCCGGTAGCCCCGCTCGGCCGCTCGGACCAGCTGCGGGTCGGCGACCTGGTGCTCGCGATCGGCAACCCGCTCGGCCTGTCGCACACCGTGACGCACGGGATCGTGAGCGCCGTGAGCCGCGCGCAGCTCGGCATCGCGCCGGTCGAGGACTTCATCCAGACGGATGCACCCATCAACCGCGGCAACTCGGGCGGTGCGCTGGTCGATTCGAGCGGCGCGCTGGTGGGGATCAACACCGCGATGGTCGCCAAGAGCTTAGGGGTCGAAGGCATCGGCTTCGCCATCCCCGTCAACCTGGTGCGCGGCGTGGTGAGCGACATCATCGATCATGGGCGTGTGATCCGCGGCTGGATCGGCATTGCGCCCGAGGACCTCACCGACGAGCAGGCGCAGCGCCTCGGGCTCGCCCGGGGGGGCGTCGTGGTTGCGAACCTCTACGTCGGCAGCCCCGCGCAGGAGGCGGGCCTGAAGCCCGGCGACCTGCTGCTCACGGTCGACGGGACCACGCCGCGCGGCGCGCAGGACGTGCTCGGGCGCATCTCGCGTCACAAGCCGGGCTCGACCGTGACGCTGAAAGGACTGCGCGGCCGGCAGCCTTTCGAGCTCGCGGCGCACGTCACCGAGCGCCCGCGGGCGCAGCGGCCGCAGTCATGACCGAGGTCGCGGTCAGTGTCTTCGCCTCGCGCGCCGCGTTAGACGCGGCGCTCACCGCGCGCCTCGCGAGCGCGCTCGCGGCCCCCGGCACGCACGCCGTGATGCTCGCCGGCGGCACGACGCCGATGAGCGCCTACCGGGCGGTGGCGCGGCAAGGCGTGCGGCGCGACGAGCGGCTGCACGTGCTCTTCAGCGATGAGCGCTACGTCCCGGCCGATTCGCCCGCGAGCAACTACTACCAGTCGCGCCCGCTCCTCGAGGCGCTCGCGCTCCCGGAGGAGGAGATCCTGCGCGTGCGCACCGAGCTCACCCTCGATGCGGCGGCGGCCGATTACGCCGAACGGCTGTCGACCCTCCTGAGCTCGGGCATCCACGTCGGTCTCGGTCTCCTCGGGCTCGGCACCGACGGCCACACCGCCTCGCTCTTCGGCGCCGCGGATCTCGAGCGTGCCCGCGGGCGTTACGCGCTCGCTGTGCAGCGGCCCGACGGCATGAGCGCCGTGAGCGTCAGCCCGGAGTTCCTCGCCACCGTGCAGGAGCCCCTCTTTGTCGTGGCCGGTGCCGACAAGCGCGACGCGGTGCGGGCCTTACTGGCGCACTCTGCCGCGCTCACCGCCTGGCGGGCGGTGTCCGGCTGCACGCAGGTCGAGCTGTGGATGGATGAGGCGGCTGCACCGCCGCCCGCATGAGCGAGCCGGGCGAGCCGGGGGCGCTGCTGCGCGAAGCCGCGCGGCTCGAGCAGACCGGTCAGCTGGCGCAGGCCGCGGCCACCTATGAGCGCATCCTCGCGCGTTGGCCGGCCCTCCCCGACTGCTGGTACAACCTGGGGCTCCTGCAACGCAGACTGCGCCGCTTCGACGCGGCGCTCTCCTCTTATGCGCGCGCGCTTGCACTCGGCATCCGGGCACCCGAGGAGGTACACCTCAATCGCGGCGTGATCCTCGCCGACGACCTGCGCCAGGAGGCGGCTGCGGAACAGGAGCTCCGCCAGGCCCTGGCCCTGAACGGCGGCTACCTGCCGGCACTGCGCAATCTCGCCAACCTGCTGGAGGACTTAGGTGCCCGCGAGGAGGCGCTCGCGACCTACGTGCGCATCCTCGAGCTCGAGCCGCGTGCCTACGAGAGCCTCGCGCGCTACGCGGGCCTGCGCCGCGTCGAGCGCGCCGACGACCCGCTGATCGCACGGCTGCGCGTGGGCGTTGCGGACCCGCAGGCGACGCTCGCCGAGCGTGCCAGCCTCGGCTTCGCGCTCGGCGCGGCGCTCGATGCCTGCGGTGAGTATCGGTCCGCGTTCGAGGCGTACTCACTCGCCAACCGCGACAGCCGCGCGAGCGCTCCCGCGGCAGCCCGCTACAATCGCCGCGCGCAGGAGCGCTACGTCGATGAGCTGATCCGCACTTTTGCGCACGCCGCTGCGCCCGCTGGCATCGGGCCCGCCCCCGTGCCCGCAGCGCCGCGCCCGATCTTCATCTGCGGCATGTTCCGCTCCGGGTCGACCCTCACCGAGCAGCTGCTGGCGCGGCACCCGCTCGTTCACGCCGGTGGCGAGCTCGATCTCCTGCCGGCGCTGGTGCGCACCGAGCTCAATCCCTACCCGGCCGCGCTGGCCGGCTGCGACGCGGCGCGCATCGGGGCCCTGGCCGAGGACTACCTCGGGGGCCTGGCGCGGCTCTTTCCGGGCAGCCCCTACGTCACCGACAAGCGCCCCGACAACTTTCTCCACATCGGCCTCATCAAGCGCCTCGTGCCGCACGCCCGGATCGTGCACACGACGCGCGACAGCCTCGATAACTGCCTCTCGATCTTCTTTCTGCATCTCGATCAGCACATGGGCTATGCGCTCGATCTCTCCGACATCGGGCACTACTACCGCGAGTACCAGCGGCTCATGCGGCACTGGCACGCGCTCTACGGCGCCGACCTGCTCGACTTCAGCTATGACAGCCTGGTGGCCGAGCCGCGCGCGGCGCTCGAACGGCTGCTCGCCTTCTGCGGGCTGCCGTGGGAAGAGGCGTGTCTCACGCCCGCCGCGAGCGGCCCGGCCGTCAAGACCGCGAGTGTCTGGCAGGTGCGCGAGCCGCTCTACCGTCGCTCTTCCGGGCGTGCGCGTCATTACCGGCGCGAGCTCGAGGCGCTCGCGGCATACCTGGCCGCGCCGTAGGATGCATGGCGCCTCCATGACTGAGCCGAATCAGCCCGCCGCCTCACTCCTGCCGATCTTCGCGACCCCGTTCGCGGAGGTTGCGCTGCCGCTCGATGCGGGATTCAGCGGGTCGCTCGCAGCGCTGCTCGGCGCACGCGCCACCGCGGAGCGCCGCGAGCGCGATCCGCTGAGCGATCCGCTGTGCTACCTGAGCCAGGAGGACCTGTTCGAATGGCCCGACGCGCCGGTCGCGGCGCTGCGCGGCGAGCTGCTCGCAGGCCTGTGCGCCGCGGTCCAGGCAACGACCCTCTACAGTGAGGCGGAGTTCGACCAGCTCGGCGTCCAGGCGCGGGCGCGATTCGCCATCATTCGCCCGGATGGCTGCCTGCCGGCGCGCAGCCTCGCGCTCGCCTCCTGGTGCGCCGTCTACTGCGTGGCGGCACCTCCTGCGCCTGCCGGGCGCGCTGACAGCGGCGCGCTGCGGCTCTACGAATCCCGCCTGGGCGGCATGTTCGCCGACGCGACCACCTGGCGGCTGCGCCATCCGTTCGCCGGCGGGCACCACCTCTGGCGGCCACGGCCGGGTGCGATGGCCGCCTTTCCCGCACATCTCACCCACGAAATCGCCCTCAACCGGGGGGCAAGCGATCTGGTGCTGGTCATCGCCCGCGCGCGCTTCGCGAACCCGGGGCAGCAGGCGGCACCCCCATGGTGACCCCACCCCTCAAAGTGACCTCCGGCTTTGCGGTGCCCTTCGCCATGGGGCAGCTTGCCGCCTGCGAGCCGCTCAACCGGGAGCTCGAGGCGCTGTTCCTCGCCCGCGAAACCGCGCAGTACCGCAATCCCACTCCCAGCCACATTCCGCAGGCGGAGACGTTCGAGAGCCGCTTCAATCTCTTCCGCTGGCCGGAGGCCTGCGTGCAGGGGCTGCGGTCGTTCATGCTCGATTCCGTCGCCCGTGCCGTGCTCGAGACCTCGACGCTCACGCCGGCCGAGCTCGCGCGCCTCACGATGCACAACCACACCTGGTATCACCTCACCCGCTATGCCGGTTCCTTCGTGGCCCACAACCACCCGCGCGCCTCCTGGTCGGCGGTGTACTGCGTGCGCGCCGGAGAGGCTCCGGCGGACCGACCCGGCAGCGGCCTGCTGCGCTTCTTCGATACCCGCCCCGGTGCCGGCAGCTACCTCGACGCCGGCAACCGCTCGCTCCGGGCGCCCTTCGCCACCGGTCCCCGCGAGGTGCGGCTCGAGGCGGGCCAGATCGTGGTGTTCCCGTCTTATGTGATCCACGAAGTGAGCCCTTTCTACGGACGCGACGTGCGCATCACAGTGGCCACGAACTGCTGGTTCGCCTGATTTTCGGCTCCTGCAGCCTTGTTGCAACAGTGCAACAAGGTTCCCGGTGAGCCGCTCCGGAGCAGGAAAGTCCCGCTTGGGCTGCCTTGCCCCGCCGCTGCTGCTTGGCAACACGGAGTCAAGGTGCTCTAATGCGGCCCGGTCCCGAAAAAGCGCCCCGATCACAGACTCTAAAGACGAGACCGGCCAGCGCGGCACCGGGGATGATTCGCATATCGATTTGCACTTGCAGATCAATTCGCATTCTTAGTTAGGGGAGAAAACATGGCGAACAGTCGCAGCTTGCAACAGGCTGTGCGTTTCGCGCTCGCGACGATTACGGCATCGGCCGGTGTCGCGACAGCGAACGCCCAGACCGCTCCGGCCCAGGCCGAAGAGGCCACCGCAGCACCGCTCACAGAGGTCGTGGTCACGGGATCGCGCCTGAAGACACCGAACGAGACGGCGATCAGCCCGATCTCGACGGTTTCCGCAGCCGACATCACTCAGACCGGTTTGACCCGCGTCGAGGACGTCCTCAACAACCTGCCGATGGTGTTCGCCGGCGAGAACTCGACGACGTCGAACGGCGCCGACGGTACCGCCTCGATCGACCTGCGCGGCCTCGGTAACCAGCGCACGCTGGTGCTGGTGAACGGCCGCCGTCTCGGCCCGGGTACGGGCGATGGTCGTAACTACTCGGACATCAACGAGATTCCCGCCGCCCTGATCCAGCGCGTCGACATCCTCACGGGTGGCGCGTCCGCGGTGTACGGTGCGGACGCGGTCGCGGGCGTGGTGGACTTCGTTCTGAACACCCACTTCGAGGGTGTGCAGATCAACGCCGGCTACCACTTCCAGCAGCACAACAACAGCGAGAGCGGCATTTCGGCGATCGTGGCCGGGGCCGGTTTCGCGACCCCGCCGAGCGATGTCGACACGGGCTTCGGCAAGTACGCCTCCGTGATCATGGGATCGAACTTTGCCGACAACAAGGGCAATGCGACCGCCTACGTCACCTACGACAACCAGGGCGCGGCCCTGCAGAAGAGCTTCGACTACAGCGCTTGTAACCTGGCTGGCGGCGCCGGCGGGCTCGCGTGCGGCGGCTCCTCGACGTCGGCCGGCGGCTCGTTCCGTGCCTACAACAGCACCTTCAGCTCACGCATCTACAACTACAACGTCAACCCGAAGACCGGCGTGTGGGCGCCGTTCACGGCCGCGGACGAATACAACTTCGCGCCCGAGAACTACTACCAGGTGCCGAACGAGCGCTGGACCTTCGGCTCGTTCGTGAACTACGAGATCAACTCGCACGCCACTGCGTACATGGAGACGATGTTCACGCGGAACACGTCCGAGGCGCAGATCGCCGAGTCGGGCGACTTTGGCAACGGCTCGCTGATCCCGTGCAACGACCCGCTGCTGACGGCTGCCGAGCAGAGCTTCATCTGCAGCGCGGCCAACCTCACCGCCCAGGGCAATCCGACCATCGCTTACCCGGGTGGACCGGCGGGCGGGGAGCCGGCGGGGCTGCTGTACATCCTGCGCCGTAACGTCGAGGGTGGTCCGCGTGTCGCGACCTTCTCCACGAACGCGGCCCGTGAGGTGGTCGGTGTCCGCGGCGACATCAACGACGCCTGGTCGTACGACGTCTACGCGCAGCACAGCTCGGTGGACAGCCAGAACGGCAACCAGAACTATCTCTCGAACGCCAACATCATCAATTCGCTGGCGGTGGTGCCGAACCCCGCTGGCGGGGCGCCGACCTGCGTGGCGGTGCTGAACGGCTCGGATCCCAAGTGCGTGCCGTGGAACATCTGGACGCCCGGCGGCGTGACGCCGGCGGCGCTGCAGTACCTGTCGGTACCGCTGCTGGTCGATGCCACCGTGACGGAGTACGTCGCGGATGCGTCCGTCACGGGCGATCTCGGCAAGTACGGCGTGCAGATGCCGACTGCAAGCTCGGGCCTGCAGGTGAACATCGGTGCGGAGTACCGCTCCGAGGCGGCAGGCTTCCTGCCGGATGAGCTCTCGCAGACCGGTAATGCGGCCGGCTCGGGCGGTCCGACGCCTGCGATTGCGGGTAACTTCCACGTCGGCGAGGCGTTCACGGAGCTGCGTATGCCGCTCGTGACCGATCACCCGGGGGCGGAAGACCTGTCGATCGAGGGCGGCTACCGCTACTCGAACTACACGGAAGGCTTCACCACCAACACCTACAAGATCGGTCTCGAGTGGGCGCCGGTGAAGGACATCCGCTTCCGCGGTGGCTTTAACCGCGCGGTGCGTGCGCCGAACATCGGTGAGCTCTTCACCCCGCAGACCGTCGGTCTCGATGGCTCGACGGACAACTGCGCGGCCCCGCTCAAGGCGGGTTCGACCACGACCCTGACGACCGGCTACACCTTCGCGCAGTGCGCGCTCTCGGGTGTGACCGCGGCTGAGTTCGGCAACATCGCGCCGAACACGGCCAATCAGTACAACGGCCTGCTCGGCGGTAACCCGTCGCTCGCGCCGGAAGTCGCCGACACTTACACGGCCGGCTTCGTGCTGACGCCCCGGGCGATCCCGAACTTCAGCTTCTCGATGGACTACTTCGACATCAAGATCGCTCAGGTCATCGGGCCGATCGGCGGCGACGTGATCCTCAACAACTGCCTGAACGGCATCAACACGGCCACCTTCTGCCCGCTGGTCCATCGCGGTATCGGCGGATCGCTGTGGCTGACACCGACGGGCTTCGTAGCGGACACGAACCAGAACCAGGGCGAGCTCTCGACCGAGGGCATCGACGTCAAGGCGAGCTACCGCGTGGCACTGCCGGCCGCCGGATCGCTGCTCTTCGCGTTGGAGGGCACGGATCTGATGAACCTCAAGACGACCCCGGTGTCCGGAGGCGGTTCGTACGACTGCAAGGGCTTCTTCGGCTCGAGCTGCGGTGCCGGAGACCCGAGCTGGCGTCACGTGCTGAACGCCACCTGGTCGACGCCCTGGGATAACTTCGATCTGACGCTGCGCTGGCGCTACATCGGGTCGGATAAGTCGGAGCAGACGAGCAGCAACCCGTTCCTCACGGGAAGCCCCTATGCACCGCTGTCCAGCATCCCGGCCTTCAACTACATCGATCTGACGGGCGCCTTCGACGTGTACAAGAACATCCGCCTGCAGATCGGCATGAACAACATCATGGACAAGGATCCGCCGCTGGTTGTCAACGGCGACTGCTCGACGTCCAGCCCCGGCGGTGCGAACTGCAACGGCAATACCTTCCCGGGTCTCTACGACGCGATGGGTCGGTACGTGTTCATGGAGCTCACGGCGAAGTTCTAAGGATCTTCAAGCCACTTGAAAACGGCGGGCCCGCAAGGGTCCGCCGTTTTTTTTACTCGCCGGATCCGGGCCGCGTCTGCGGCGGAGCGTCGCAGCTCAGCGAATGCGGCGCGCGTGGTGCACGCGCCTGGTGGCGGTCTCGAGGAGGAAGGAACCGAACACGCCGCGCTTGATGGTCACCGTGTCACCGACGGCCAGCAGCGGGTCGTCCTCATCGAGGAGCCAGAGTGCGCCGCCCTCGAGCGTCACCGTCGGTTTCCCGTCGATGGTCTTGCCCATCGCGGTGACGCGCGCGTTCAGACTCTCGGCGACCTGGGTCACCGGATGCTCGGTCTGGTACGAACCGAAGGATGCCGCTGCTGCCGCGCCCTGTGCCTGTGCCGGCGGGGAGGTCGCCTGCGCCGGGGCTGCAGCGGGCTGCGCGGGGACAACGGGCTGCGGCGCCGCCGCGGCCGCCTTGGCAGCGCCCGCCGCAGGTGCCGCAGGTGCCGCGGGCGTGGCCGGGCGACCGGCGACCCGGTCGTAACACGCGAGCCGCTCGGTCGGATCGGCGATCGCGCCGCAGGTGGCGAGATCCTCCTGCGGTCCGCCGGCGGCCCGCGCCGTGTCCACCGCTGCCAGCGCCGTGGCGATCGCCAGTATCAGTGCCGTGCGCCTCATGCGGGCCCCTGGTCCGGCAGGTTGTAATAGCTCACGACCACTTCGCTGGCTGCTTTGACCATGTCGCGCTCCGCGGCACTCAGGAAAGGATTCCAGACGTCGAAGATCAGTATGGCCCGGGGGCTGTCCGAAAGGTTCCACGCCTCGTGCTCGATCGTGTCATCGAACACCCAGGCCTTGCCCGGCACCCACTCGCGCGTCTCGCTGCCGACCCGGAACCCGCATTGCTCCGGCACGACGAGCGGCAGGTGCACGATGGCGCGCGTGTTGGTCACGCCGGTGTGCGGCGGAATGCGCGTGCCGGGCTCGAGGATGGAGAAGTAGGCGGTCGGCGCGCGCCGCTCGACCTCGACCCGGGGTACCTGCTTAAGCACCTCGACGGTACGCGGGCAGCGGGCGATATGCGCCGGCTGCGCCACCCCCTGGTTCCACAGGAAGTAGGCGCTCCAGCGCCGCGACTTGTTCAGCTCTCTCCATTGATCGAGCGGCATGCCTTCGGGGAAGGCCACGTAGGGCTCCAGGCCCTCGCGATCGGAGATGAGCACGCTGAGCAGCTCTTCGCGGATCTCCTCGGTAGCGGCTTCGACCGCCTCCAGCCATGGGAAGTGCTCGCGCTCGAAGAACTCCACCGCCGGGAGCTCGGGGAAGTACATGAAGGTCGGCTGCTGGTGAAAGCGGCTGCGGCCGCCCGTCAGGTGCTCGACGCAGCGCTCGACCCGGCGCGCGCTCGCGCCCGGATGCCGTTCGCGCAGCGGCCCAAGGCGCGCCCCGATGGCACTCGCGAGATCGGCGTCATCGCGCGCGATGACCTCGCGGGCATGACGCAGCACCTCGGTGACCGTCGGCGGCGGCGTCTCCCCCGGCCGCAGTGTCGCAAGCGCGTTACGGTAGACGCGCGCGGCGTTGCGCGAGTCTCCTCGCTCCTCGATGTAGGTCCCCTTCTGCAGCAGGGATGCCAGGTGCCGCGGCTGGAGTGCCAGCGCCTTCTCGAGGGCTTCCAGCTCCTGTGGCGCCTTAAGCGCGCGCAGGCTCACCGCGAGGTTCGACCACAGCGAGGGGTGCCCCGGGTCGGCGCGTGTGGCGCGCTCGAACAGTTCGCGCGCGCGCGCCGGCTCGCCCCGCTGCATCATGGTGAGGCCGAGCTCGTTGAGCACCGCCGGGTGCGCCGGGGCGAGCTGCGCCACGCGCGCCAGCAGCTGCTCCGCCTCGCTGCGCCGCCCGGCCGCGCCCGCCGCCCGGGACGCCTGGATCATCCCCAGCACGGTGGCGTTATCGGCCGGCGTAGCATTGGCGTTGGTCAAGAGCATCCCCTGTGCGTTAATGAGCGCAGGGTGCGAATTCTAGCGTGGCAGATCCACGCACGGAGAGATCATTGCCCGAGGCCAAGGCCATCGATGTCACGCTGCTGCGGGTCGCCGCCCTGCTGGAGAGCGACCCCGCCGCGGCGGCACGCGCCGCCGCGGAGCTGGTGCGAGCCGCTCCCGGACATAAGGCGGCGGTGCTGCTCCTCGGCACCGCGCAGCGCCGCTGCGGCGACGCACGCTCGGCCGCCACCGTCTTCGCGGAGCTCGCGGCGGTACACCCCGGTTCGGCAGTCATCCGCCTCGAGCTCGCCCGCGCGCTGCTCGCACAGGGCGACCCGGAGCGCGCCGGCGAAGCCCTCGAGCGGGCGGTTGAGCTCGAGCCGGGTCTCGCGGACGGGTGGCGCGAGCTTTCGCTGCTCTACGCCGCCCGCGGCGCGTCGCGCGAGTGCGACGCGGCCTACGCGCACTACGCGGGTCTCACGCACGAGGAGGCCCGCCTGCGCGAGGCGGTCGCGGCCATCGCGCAGGGGCGCCTCGAGTACGCCGGCGCGGTGCTCGAGCGCGAGCTCGCGCGCAATCCCGCCGACGTGGCGGCGCTGCGTCTCAAGGCGCAGATCGCCGTAAAGCGCGAGGACTTCGTCGCGGGTGAGCGGCTGCTGACGCAGTGCCTGCGGCTCGCACCCGGGTACAGCCAGGCGCGCTTCGATCTCGCCGAGATGCTGTACACCGAGCAGAAGGCGCAGCCGATGCTGCCGCTGCTCGAGCGGTTGCTGGCACTCGAGCCGGGCAACCTGGCCTACCGGGCGCTGCAGGCCGCCGCGTACGGCATCCTCGGGCAGAGCGAGCGTTCCCTGCGGATTCTCGCGGACCTGGTCGTGGAGTTCCCCGCTAACCCTTTTGGCTGGATGTACTACGGTCACGAGCTGCGCGGCGCCGGGCGCACCGACGAGGCCGTCGAGGCCTATCGGCACAGCACGCAGCTCTTCCCCGGATTCGGCGAAGCCTGGTTCAGCCTCGCCAATCTCAAGACCTTCCGCTTCACGGACCAGGAGGTGGCGACGATGCGCGCGCAGCTCGAGCGCGCCGATCTCGCCGACGAGGATCGCTGGCACTTCGAGTTCTCGCTCGGCAACGCGCTCGAGTCGAGCGGCGACTTCGCCGGCTCGTTCGCGCATTACGCGCGCGGCAACGCGCTGCGCCGCGCCGCGGTCGCCTACGATCCGGAACGTAACACCCGCCTGGTGGAGCGCACGTGCGCGCTGTTCACGCGTGAGTTCCTCGCCGAGCGCTCCGGCTCCGGCGCCGCCTCCGCGGAGCCGATCTTCATCGTCGGACTGCCGCGCTCGGGCTCGACTCTGCTCGAGCAGGTCCTTGCCAGCCACCCCCAGGTCGAGGGCACACGCGAGCTGCCGGACATCCCGGGCTTCGCGCGCGAGCTCGGCGCCTGGGACGCGCAGCCCCGCTACCCGCAGTCCGTGGCGCGCCTGACACGCGATGAGCTCGCCGCGCTCGGCGAGCGCTACCTGCGGCAGACACGCCCGCACCGCCTGCTCGGCCGGCCGCGCTTCATCGACAAGATGGGCAACAACTTCCTCGATGTCGGGCTGATCCATCTGGTGCTGCCCAACGCCCGCATCATCGACGCGCGGCGCGCGCCGCTCGCCTGCTGCTTCTCCAACTTCAAGCAGCACTTTCAGTCGGGCGTATGGTTCTCCTACGGGCTGGCCGATCTCGGTAGCTACTACCGCGACTATGTGCGCCTCATGGCGCACTTCGACACGGTACTGCCGGGACGTATCCACCGGGTCGACTACGAACGTCTGGTCGCGGATCTCGAGGGCGAGGTGCGCCGCCTGCTGGATTACTGCGGCCTGCCCTTCGAGGCGCAGTGCCTGCGCTTCCACGAAACGCGGCGCGTGGTGCAGACGGCGAGCTCGGAGCAGGTGCGCCGGCCGCTCTACACGGCGGGGGTCGATGAGTGGCGCAACTTCGAGCCCTGGCTCGGGCCGCTGAAGGCGGCACTCGGCGACCTCGCCTCCTCCTAACTGCGGCAGGAGCGCTGCCAGCCCTGGGCGGTCGCACCCGGGTTGTGCCAGCCGCACGGCCCGGTGAGCAGCCGCTCCGCCTGCGGCGGTCCCCAGCTCGCCGGCGTGTACTCGATCGGCGCCGTCGCGGCATTGAGCACCGGGTCGACGATGGCCCAGGCGGCCTCCACCTCGTCCTGGCGCGCGAAGTGCGCGGTATCACCGATGAGTGCCGAGCTGATGAGGACCGCGTAGGCATCCATGTCCTCGCCCGGCTGCTCGGCGGCAAACAGCTCCACGTCGCGCCCGGTCATCACCGGGCCGGGGCGCTTGGTGTGCGCCCCGATGGCTATCGCCACGTCGGGCCCTACCCGGAAGCGCAGGTGGTTCGGCTGCTCGGGACCTAAGTCCCCGAACACGCGTGCCGGCGGTGCACGCAGGTCCACCACCACCTCGGTCGCGGTCACCGGCAGGCACTTGCCGGTGCGCATGTAGAACGGCACTCCGCTCCAGCGCCACGAATCGATGTGCAGGGTGAGGGCGGCATAGGTTTCGACGCGCGAGTCGGGCGCGACCCCGGGCTCGCTGCGGTAGCCGACGAACTGGCCGCGCACCAGCTCCGCCGTGGCTGCCGGCCGTATCGCCTTCAGCACCTTGACCTTCTCGTCGCGCAGCGATTCGCCCTCGGTGTTCACCGGCGGCTCCATGGCGAGCAGCGCGACGATCTGCATCAGGTGATTCTGCATCACGTCGCGGATCGCGCCGGCCTCCTCGTAGAAGCGCCCGCGCCCGGCGACGCCGAGCGTCTCGGCCATGGTGATCTGCACGCTCGCGACGAAGTTACGGTTGAGCACCGGCTCGAGGAACGAGTTGGCAAAGCGGAAATAGAGGATGTTCTGCACCGCCTCCTTGCCGAGGTAGTGGTCGATGCGAAAGATGCTGCTCTCGGGGAAGTGCGCGTGCAGGGTGCGGTTCAGCTGCTGCGCGGAAGCGAGGTCGCGGCCGAAGGGCTTCTCCACCACGATGCGCGCGTCCATGCCGCCGAGCACCGCGCTCAGGTTTTCGGCCACTACGGCGAACATGCTCGGTGGGATCGCCAGATAGCACAGCGGCCGCTGTAGCGGCCCGAGCGCATTGCGCAGCGCCACGAACGTCGCGGGCGCGTTGTAGTCGCCGTCGACGTAGCGCAGCAGGCCGATGAGGCGCGCCACCACGGCCTCATCCGCCCCGGGCACGAAGGCCGCGATACTCTCGCGCACCCGCGCCGCGTACTGCTCGACCTTCCATCCCTGGCGCGCCACGCCGATCACCGGCATGGTGAGAATGCCGCGCCGCACGAGGCTGTAGAGCGCCGGGTGGATCTTGCGATAGCACAGGTCCCCGGTCGCTCCGAACAGGACGACGGCATCGCAGTCACGACGTTCCATGGTCGCTTCCGTCAGCCGCTCTTCTCGACGTGGCCACCGAAGCCTAAGCGCATCGCCGACAGCACCTTGTTGGCGAAATCCGCGCGGTCACGCGATTCGAAGCGCGAGTAAAGCGCCGCCGACAGCACGTAGGCGGGTACGCCGACGTCGATCGCCGCCTGCACCGTCCAGCGCCCCTCGCCCGAATCCGCGACGCGCCCGGCGAAGCCCGCCAGCCGCCCATCGCGCGCCAGCGCGCCCGCCGTGAGATCGAGCAGCCGCGAGGTGATGATGCTGCCGTGGCGCCACAGCTCGGCGATCGCCGCGACGTTGAGCTGGTACTGGTAGAAGTGCGGGTTGGCGAGCGGCGCCGTCTCGGCATCGGCCGCGCCGCTCTGAAGTCCCGCGTCGGCGTGCGCGAGGAGATTCAGGCCCTCGGCATAGGCGGCCATGAGGCCATACTCGATGCCGTTGTGGACCATCTTGACGAAATGCCCGGCACCGTGCGGCCCGCAGTGCAGGTACCCGAGCGCCGCCGCGGACGCGCCGGCGGCGCGGCCGGCCGCCGTGCCCGCGGGCAGCCGCCCGCCGGGCGAGAGCGTCGCCAGCACCGGCTCGAGGAGCGCCACCGCGTCCGGCTCGCCGCCCACCATCAGGCAGTAGCCTTCGGTGAGTCCCAGCACGCCGCCGCTGGTTCCGACGTCGAGGTAGTGGATGCCGCTCGCACCGAGCTCGCCCGCGCGGCGGATGTCGTCCTGGTAGTTGGAGTTGCCGCCGTCGATCAGCACGTCGCCGCGCTCGAGCAGCGGGCGCAGCTCCGCGATCACCGTGTCGACGACCGCCGCCGGCACCATGATCCACACGGCGCGCGGCGTCTTCAGTGCGCGCAGCAACTCCGCGGGCGTGCCCGCTCCACCGGCGCCACCCTCGACGGCCGCCGCGACCGCCGCCGCCGAGCGGTCGTAGACCACGCACTGGTGTCCGCCCTGGGTGAGCCGCCGCACCATGTTGGCGCCCATGCGCCCGAGCCCGATCATGCCGATCTGCATCGCCGATCTCCTCGCGCCTGCCCAGCCGGCAAAAACCGCGCTTTTTGCCGGCGGCAATCAGTGTGATGTCCGGCGAAATCGCTTCCTGCGATTTCGCCCAATTTAATTAGGTACGCGTTTGATTTGAGCGCCGAGCTGCGCCAGCTTCTCCTCGATCGCCTCATAGCCGCGGTCGATGTGATAGATGCGCTCGACGTCGGTGCGCCCCTCGGCCACCAGTCCCGCGAGCACCAGGCTCGCCGAGGCGCGCAGGTCGGTCGCCATCACCGGCGCGGCGGTCAGCTTCTCCACCCCGTGAATGATCGCAGTGTTGCCCTCGAGGCGGATCTCCGCCCCCATGCGACGCATCTCCAGCATGTGCATGAAGCGGTTCTCGAAGATCGTCTCGGTGATGGTGCCGACGCCCTCGGCCACCGTGTTGAGCGCGGCGAACTGCGCCTGCATGTCGGTCGGAAACGCCGGGTACGGGGCGGTGCGCACGTCCACCGACTTGAGCTTGCGGCCGCGCATGTCGACCTCGATCCAGTTGTCGCCGACACCGACCTTGGCGCCCGCCTCCCCGAGCTTGGCGATCACCGCGTCCAGATGATCGGGCCGCGTGCTCTTGACGCGCACGTGGCCTCCCGTGATGGCGCCTGCGACCAGGTAGGTGCCGCTCTCGATGCGGTCGGGGAGCACTTCGTAGGTAGTGCCGCGCAGCCGCTCGACGCCGTGCACCACGATCTTGTCGGTGCCGGCGCCGTGAATGCTGGCGCCCATCGCGATGAGGAAGTTCGCGAGGTCCACCACCTCGGGCTCGCGCGCCGCGTTCTCGATCACCGTCTCGCCGTCGGCGAGTGTCGCCGCCATCATCAGGTTCTCGGTGCCGGTCACGGTCACGGTGTCGAGCACCAGCCGCGCGCCCTTCAGGCGCGCGGCGCGCGCGCGGATGTAGCCGCCCTCGATGGTGATGTCGGCGCCCATCGCCTGCAGCCCCGCGACGTGGATGTTCACCGGGCGTGCGCCGATCGCGCAGCCACCGGGAAGCGAGACGTCGGCGCGCCCGTGGCGCGCCACCAGCGGGCCCAGCACCAGGATGGAAGCGCGCATGGTCTTCACCAGGTCGTAGGGCGCGAAGCACTCGCGCACCGTCGAGCCGTCGACCTCGATGCGCATGCGCTCATCGATCGTGACGGTGGCGCCCATGCGCCCCAGCAGCTCGACCGTGGTGGTGACGTCCTTCAGGTGCGGAACGTTCGCGACCACCACCGGATCATCGGCGAGCAGCGCGCCGGCGAGGATCGGCAGCGTCGCGTTCTTGGCACCGGAGATGCGCACCTCGCCTTCGAGGGCGGTGCCGCCCTGTATCTGCAGCTTATCCATAGTCTATTGGCCGAAATCGCCTGCGGCGATTTCGGCAAGCCACCCCGCTGTTGGTTGCACGCACGCGGGCAAAAAGCGTCGTTTTTGCCCGCGCACAACATGCCGGTTCAGGATCTTCATCAGGTCAGGTCCGTGATTCTTCGGGTGTGAGCGCCTCGATGGAGAGCGCGTGGATCTCGCGCCCCATGAGCGCGCCGAGCGTGCGGTACACGAGCTGGTGGCGCGCCAGGGGGCGCAAGCTCGCGAACTCGCTCGCGACCACCCGCGCGCTGAAGTGGGTCTGGTCGTCCGATTGCACCTCGACCGCGGCGCCGGGGAGTCCCGCGCGGATCAGCCGTGCGACTTCTTCGGGGCTCATTGGGGGGATATTACATGGGCGCAGCGTGCGGGCGCCTATAATGCCTCGCATGAAAGTGCATCCTGCCGGTATAGCGGCCGCCGCCGGTCCTGACGATGACTCGCTGATCGCGTCCGCGCGCCGTGCCCTGGCCATCGAGGAGCGGGCGCTCGGCGCCCTCTCCCCCAGGATCGACGTTGCGTTCGCGCGGGCGTGCCGTCTGTGCCTCGAATGCCACGGCCGCGTGGTGGTCAGCGGCATGGGAAAATCCGGGCACATCGCCGGCAAGATCGCCGCGACCCTCGCCAGCACCGGAACCCCGGCCTTTTTCATGCACCCCGCCGAAGCCGGTCACGGCGACCTCGGCATGATCACCCGCACCGACGTGGTGCTCGCGCTGTCGAATTCCGGCGAGACCCCGGAGGTGGTGGCACTGCTGCCCGCTTTGAAGCGCCTCGGCGTGCCGCTCATCGTCATGACCGGCAAGAACGACTCGACGCTCGCGCGCGCGGCGAACGTGGCGCTCGACGTCGCGGTCGCCGAGGAAGCCTGCCCGCTCAACCTCGCGCCGACCGCCAGCACCACCGCGACGCTCGCGATGGGAGACGCGCTCGCGGTCGCGGTGCTCGAGGCGCGTGGCTTCACCGCGCAGGACTTCGCGCGCTCGCACCCGGGCGGCAGTCTCGGCCGGCAGCTCCTGCTGCACGTCGATGACCTGATGCGCACCGGCGCGGCGCTGCCGCGCGTACTGCCGGGCGCGCCGCTCAGCGCGGGGCTGCTCGAGATGTCGGCCAAGGGCCTGGGCCTCGCCGTGGTGGTCGATGAGAGCGAGCGCATCCTCGGCGTGTTCACCGACGGCGATCTGCGCCGTGTGCTCGAGGCGCGCGCGGACATGCACGGCACCACCATGGGCACGGTGATGACCGCGAACCCGAAGACCATCGGTCCGCGGGCGCTGGCCGCCGAGGCCGTGCATCTCATGGAGCTGCATCGGATCACGGCGCTGCCGGTTGCGGATGCGGCCGGAAGGCTGGTCGGCGCGCTCAACGTGCACGACCTGTTCCGCGCCCGGGTGATGTGAGGCGACCGGTCCGGTGCGCACGCGGTATGCGATCAGTCTCCTGGTTCTCGACGTGGACGGGGTGCTGACCGACGGCCGGTTGTATTTCGGCGCGCGCGGCGAGGCACTCAAGGTATTCGACGTGCGCGACGGCTACGGACTCGTCGCGGTGCAGCGCGCCGGGATCACGGTCGCGGTGATCTCCGGGCGCCGCTCGGGCGCGGTGCGCGCGCGCTGCCGCGAGCTCGGCATCCGGTACGTCTATCAGGGCGTCGCCGACAAGCTCGCCGTGTTCGAGCGGCTGCGGGCACGGCTCGAGCTCACGCGCGGCGCCTGCGCCTGCGTCGGGGACGACCTGCCCGACGTGCCACTCATGAAAGCCGTGGGGCTGAGCTTCGCGGTCGCGGATGCGCACGGCGCGGCGCGGCGCGCCGCCCATCGGGTGACGCGCCGCGGCGGCGGGCGCGGCGCGGTGCGCGAAGTATGCGACCTGCTCCTCAGCGCGCGCGCACGCGCGGGGCGGGCGCGGTGATTTATCGCCTGGTGGTGGTGCTCGCGGTGCTGGCACTCATCGGCGGCGTCGTGTTCCTCTCCGGGTCGCCGCGCGAGATGGTCGCGCCGAGCGCCGCCGGCGCCCCGGTCCGCGATCCGGGCTATGCGGCGCGCAGCGCGCGGCTGGTGCAGACCGGACCCGACGGCCAGCCGCTCTACACGCTCGACGCCGCCGAGATCAGCCAGCAGCCCGATCAGACCACCGTCGAGCTCACCGACGTACAGATGGGTTTCCGGGCGACGGGCGGCGAGCAGTGGACCGCCCGCGCCGCGCACGGCGCGCTCGGCCAGGACACCGGCATCGTCAGGCTCGACGGTAGCGTGCATGTCGCGGGGCTCCTCCCCGGCACCCAGGATCCGGCCGAGATCGCCACCGAGCACCTGGCCTTCGACACCCGCACGCAGATCGCCAGCACGACCGACCCGGTGACCTTGAGCGTCTCGGGCCGCGAGCTGCACGCCACCGGCCTCACCGCGCGCTTGAAGGAAGGTCACGTGGAGCTAGAATCGGCCGTCCATGGCTCCTATCTGCCCTAAGCTCGGTGCGCTCCTCGGCGCCTGCGCGCTGGCGGCGCTCGCGGAGGCGGCGCCGGCAGCGAACACCGGCGCGCTGCCGGACTTCAGCGGTCTGCCGGTGCAGCTGGAAGCCGCCGGCGGCTCGGAGATGGATCTGCAGACCCGGGAGCTGATACTGAGGAAGGTCGTGATCTCGCAGGGCACCATGCGCATCTCGGCCGAGAGCGCGCGCGCCACGGGACTGAACTTCGCCAACAGCCGCTGGAACTTCGAAGGCAACGTGCACATCGACGCCGAGCAGCGCGGCAACCTGCGCTCCGACCAGGCGGTAGTGGAATTCAAGGACAACCATATCGCGCGTGCCACCATCACCGGCAAACCGGCCGAGTTCGAGCAGAAGCGCGCCAACGATCAGCTCGCGCGCGGCCACGCCGACGAGATCGTCTACGACGTGAACGAGGGCGCGGTGCGGCTCACAAGGAACGCCTGGCTGTGCGACGGCCAGAACCAGATCTCCGGTCCCTTGCTGGTCTACAACATTCGCGAGCAGCAGATCCAGGGCCTCACGGCGCCCGAGGCAGCGGGTGGCGGCGCGGACCAGCGAGTCCACATCAGCATCGTGCCGCACGTCGGCAAGCCCGAGTCGACGGGCTGCGCGGAGCCCAAGCCTCAGTCACCGCCGGTGGCCGCACCGGAGCCCGCGCCCGAGGCTACTCCCAAGTCATGACCTTCCTCCGGGCCACGGGCCTCGCCAAGAGCTACAAGTCCCGCCCGGTGGTCCGCGACCTGTCGCTCGAGCTCGCCGCCGGCGAAGTGGTTGGACTCCTCGGGCCGAACGGCGCCGGCAAGACCACGGCCTTCTACATGATCGTCGGCCTCATTCCCTGCGACGCCGGGCGCATTGAGCTCGACGAGCGCGACGTGACGCTGCTGCCGATGCATCGCCGCGCGCAGCTCGGGCTCGGCTACCTGCCCCAGGAAGCATCCGTGTTCCGCAAGCTCTCGGTCGAGGACAACGTGCTCGCCATCCTCGAGACGCGCGCCGACCTCGAGCGTGCGGCGCGCGAGGAGCGGCTCGAGCAGTTGCTCGAGGAGCTGCGCATCGGACACGTGCGGCGTACGCTCGGCATGTCGCTCTCGGGGGGCGAGCGGCGGCGCGTGGAGATCGCCCGGGCGCTGGCGGCCGAGCCGCGCTTCATGCTGCTCGATGAGCCCTTCGCCGGCGTCGACCCACTCTCGGTGCTCGACATCCAGCGCATCATCCGCGAGCTCACCCAGCGCGGCATCGGCGTGCTGATCACTGACCATAACGTTCGCGAGACGCTCGGCGTCTGCGGCCGCGCCTACATCGTCAATCAAGGCACGGTCATTGCATCGGGAACTGCCGAAGAAGTCCTTGCCAACAGCCAAGTCCGTGAGGTGTACTTGGGCGAGACGTTCCGGCTCTGAGGCTACCCCCGACTGAGATCGTCAATAACCTTTAAGTTTCAAACGGTTACGAAATTGAATCTGCAGGGCCAGGACGCCCGCCTCTCCTCATCGCCACCATGCTGAAACCCGCATTGCAGCTGAAGCTTGGTCAGCAACTGACCATGACTCCGCAGCTGCAGCAGGCGATCCGGCTGCTCCAGATGCCTGCGCTCGAGCTCCAGGCGCACATCCGCGAGCTCCTCGAGAAGAACGTGATGCTCGAGCCACTCGAGGAGACCGAGGCGACCGGCACCTTCGAGGTCGTGGCCACCGCGCAGGCACCGCCGCCGGTCGAGAGCCGCCGCGAAAGCACCGTCGAGGTGCTGGACGAGCCCTGGAGCCAGCAGAACACCGGGCCCGCCGATACCCCGTGGAGCGGCGACGACGACGAGCGGCAGCAGGAATACGCCGACGATGAAGGGCAATCGCTGCAGGAGCACCTCCTGTGGCAGCTCGAGCTGGCCCGGCTCGCGCCGCGCGAGCTTGCGATCGCGAGCGCGATCGTGGATGCGATCAACGACGACGGCTATCTGAGTGAGTCGCTGGAGGAGATCGCCCAGACGCTGCGCCCCGAGGTCGAGTGCGGCGCCGAGGAGGTGCAGGCGGTGCTCGAGCGGGTGCAGGCGCTCGATCCGGCGGGTGTCGCCGCCCGCTCGGTGGGCGAGTGCATCGAGCTGCAGCTGCGCCAGATCGATCCCGCCACCCCGGGCTACCAGACCGCGCTCAAGATCGCGCGCCACCACCTCGAGCTGGTCGCCGAGCGCGAGCTCTCGCTCCTGAAGCGCGAGCTGCGCGCCAGCGAGGAAGAGATCGCGAGTGCGCTCGCCCTGGTGCGTTCCTGTCATCCGCGCCCCGGCTCCACCGTGAGCGCCGGCAACGCCCAGTACGTCGTACCCGACGTGTTCGTGCGCCGCACCGAGCACGGCTGGGGAGTCGAGATCAATCCGGCGACCCTGCCGCGGGTACGCCTGAATGAAAGTTATGCGGGCCTCATCGGGCGCGCCGCCAGCCACGCCAGCATGCGCGCGCAGCTGCAGGAAGCGCGCTGGCTGCTGAAGAGCCTGGAGATCCGCCATGAGACACTCATGAAGGTGGCGCGCTCGATCGTCGAGCGCCAGACCGCCTTCCTCGAGCACGGCGACGAGCACATGCGGCCGATGATCCTGCGCGACATCGCCGAGGCGGTCGCCATGCACGAGTCGACCATCTCGCGTGTCACTTCGGGCAAGTACATGCACACGCCGCGCGGCGTCTTCGAGCTGCGCTACTTCTTCTCGAGCCAGGTCGAGGGTGCGGACGGCTCCGGCACCTCCTCGACGGCGATCCGCGCCAAGATCAGGAAGCTGGTCAAGGACGAGGATCCGGAGAACCCGCTCAACGACGGGCGCATCGCCGAGCTGCTCTCGGGCGAGGGCATCTCGGTGGCGCGGCGCACCGTCGCCAAGTACCGCGAGGCGATGGGCATCCCCGCCTCGAGCGAGCGCCGCCGCGCCGGGAGCGCGCAGCTGTGAGCGCACGCCACGCCATTCACGACTGGAAGACACTCAAAAAAGGAGACGGACCATGCAGCTCAACGTCACCGGGCATCACGTCGAGGTCACTCCATCGCTGCGCGGTTATGTGGAAAAGAAGCTCGAGCGCATCGGCAGACATTTCGACCGCGTCATCGACGTGCACTGCGTGCTGACGGTGGAGAAGCTGCGACAGAAGGCCGAGGCGACGCTGCACGTGAGCGGCAACGCGATCCACGCGGACGCGACTGAAGAGGACATGTACGCGGCCATCGATCTGCTGGCGGACAAGCTCGACCGCTGCATCAAGAAGCACAAGGAAAAGCGCGCCAATCATCACGCGGCGCAGGGGCGGCGCACGCCGCGCGCCTAGGTTAAGCGCACCCGCGCTTGCGGCGCACCGTAAGCTGGATGAACATAGCCCGGTGCGCATCGTCATCCTGAGCGGCCTGTCCGGGTCCGGCAAGAGCGTGGCCCTGCACATGCTCGAGGACCTCGGGTTCTACTGCATCGACAACATCCCGGCGGCGCTGCTCAAGCCCTTCATCTCCTACACCGTCCGCAGCCCCGAGGCCACCTACCAGCGCACCGCGATCGGGCTCGATGCGCGCAACACTCCGGCCGAGATCGCCAGCGTCCCGCAGCTGATCGGCGAGTTGAAGCGCAGCGGCCTGCAGCTCGAAGTGATCTTTCTGATCGCCGGCGAGGATGAGCTGCTGCGGCGCTTCGCCGAGACGCGCCGGCGCCACCCGCTCAGCACCGGCGACATCGGACTGCGCGAGGCCATGGCGCTCGAACGCCGGCTGCTCGAGCCGGTGGTGTCGGCCGCGGATCTGGTCATCGATACCTCACGCATGGGCGTGCACGCACTGCGCGAGATCATCCACCAGCGGGTCGAGCAGCGCAGCGCCGACCGTCTGTCGATCACCTTCGAGTCCTTCGGCTTCAAGGACGGCATTCCCGGCGATGCCGACTTCGTGTTCGATGCGCGCGCGCTTCCCAACCCCTATTGGGAGCCGGGGCTGCGCAACCTCACCGGCCGCGACCCGGAAGTGCGCACGTTCCTCGAGAAGCACACCGACGTAGCCAGGCTGACCGCGGACATCGCGCGCTTCGTGCGCGCGCGGGTACCCGAGTTCCAGGCGAGCAACCGCGGCTATCTCACGGTGGCGGTGGGCTGCACCGGCGGGCAGCATCGCTCGGTGTACATCGTCGACCGGCTGGTGGAGGAGTTCGGCGCCGAGGTTCCCAACGTGACGGCACGCCACGGCGCGCTGCCCGATACGGGGATCTTCCGCGCCCAGGGACGTCCGGCGGCTTGAATACCGGTGGAAACGGCCTGTGGCCGTTTCCACAGCCAACCCATTCGCACACTCGAGCCCGCGGGCAAAAGACGGGGCTTGATCCGCACCAGCTACATTCACTTCGGCAGCCGAGCACTTCGTAGCAAGGCTGGCGCATGGGCTTTTGCCGGCTAATCAGTGGGCGAGTTCGAGGAACCCGATCTCCACGAGTTTGGCGGCGAGCGACAGGCGTACTTCGTCGCCGACCTCCGCCGGGACCTCGCGCACGCGGAACCTCGGCGTGTTCACCATGTAAAGGAGTGCCGGCTCGGCGCCGCGGTGCACGTAGAGGTGTCCGCCCGGGTGACTGAAATCGATCTTGCCGGCGCCCGCCGTCAGGTGGCAGAAAGCGACATCGGTGTGCGCGAGCTCGGTATCAAGGCTGAGCTGCGGAACCGCTTTCGCGGCCGGGAGCGGCGCGAGTCCGGCGACAGTGCGGCCCGCACGCAGCTGCAGCGCCGCGCTGACAAAGCCCGGCGTGCGGCACGCGGCGCGCAGCCGCTCGAGGCCGTCGAGGAGCGAGGCGGTGAGGCGCTCGAGCCCCGCGCCACGCAACTGCCAGGCGAGCCGCCCGCCCACCGTGGTACGAAGCGTGCGGTCGACGTCCGAGAGCTGGTCGAGCGCGGCGAGCAGCGCCTCGCGCAGCGTCAGGGGCGTAAAGCCGATCGAAAGGTGCAGCGACTCCTCGGTTGAGTCCACGCTGTGCAGCGTGCCGCGCGGCAGGTAGACGAGATCCCCGGGGTGTACTTCGAAAGTGCTGTGGGGCCCAAGCTCGATCGTATCCGGCGGGATGCCGCGCCAGGTATTGGGGAGCTCGGAAGCGTCGGCGACGTGCCAGCGCTTGGCGCCGAGCAGCTGCACCACCACCAGGTCGTGATCGTCGTAGTGCACCGGTGCGCGCATGCCGCCCATGCTCCAGAACGCCGACGTGGTCACCGGCTGGTAGAGCAGCACCTCGAGCGAGCGCGCCAGGCGGTCGAGCTGCGGCCACAGCGGGCGCAGCTCCGGGAAGCGCACCGAGTAGTTACGGGCATGGAACTGCGCAATGCGGGCGCAGAAGTCGTCGGCGTCCGCGACCCCCTCGAGCGAGGGCGCGGGCCCGAGCGGGTTGGCGGAATGGAAGGTGAGTCTGGGCGCGAGCTGGAAGGCGGCGCCGAGCACCGCGCGCGGATCGGGGCCGAGCAGCGCCATGCGCTCGGCGGACCCGGCGCCGTCGAGCTTGTACAGGCCGCCGCCGAGCGTGCGGTCGAGGAACTCATCGAGCGTGAGTGGCGCCAGCAGCCGCTGCAGCGCGCGCTGCGCCTCGGATAACAGCATGGGTGGATTGTCGAAGGCTTCAGGTCGCCTGCGCAACCCCGGCAGCCGTCAGCACCGCCGGCGGGCGGGCGCCGGTCATGAAGGCGATCAGCGCAGAGCGTGCCTCCATGGCATCGCGGTAGCCGAGCTCGATGAGCGCCCGCGTATAGCCGGCCTCGAAGATGAGGTAACTGGCGAGCTGCGAGCTCGAGGGGTCGCGCCCGCCGATCACCCGCAGGAGCGCCCTTAAGCCCCGCGGGATCTCGGCCAGGTGTCGTGCCGCGATCTCGCGCGGATCGACGCTCGGGGCGAGCATCAACGTCTCGACGTGGCGTTCGCCGCGGGTGGCGTCCGGGGCGCTCTCCACCAGCGTGTTGATGCGCTCGAGCTGCTCGAGGTCGCCGTAGATCTGGTCGGTGAAGAGCGTATCGAGCATGTAGCCGAAGATCTCCCCCGGCGTCGGCATGCTCGACTGCACGCGGCTCACGGTGACGCCGGCAGCCCGCCGCGCGCGCACGCCGATGATGAGGAGGCGATCGGCCCCCAGATGGATCGCGGGGCTGAGCGGGTTCAGCTGCCGCATGGCGCCGTCGCCGAAGTACTCCTCGCCGATCCTCATCGGCGGGAACAGCAGCGGAATCGCCGCGCTCGCCATCAGGTGATCGAGCGTGAACTCGCAGCGCCGGCCGATGCGCTGCGAGCGCGACCAGTCGTGGATCGAGTCGATGCCGTCGAAGAACGCCACCGACTGGCCGCTCGCATAGCTGGTGGCGCACAGCGCGAAGGCGCGCAGGTGCCCGCGTGCGATGCTGCGGCGGACGCCGCCGCAGTCGACGTGGCGCTCGAGCAGCGCCCGGAGCGGGGAGTTGTCGAGCATGGATTTCGGCGGCGCCAGCACCAGGCCGCCCGACATCAGCGCCAGCACCCAGTGCGCGCCGGCGCGCAGCATGTGCGGGGAGTCGACGTGAAACACCTGCTCGGAACGGAAGTTGGCCCAGACGCGCTCCAGACCCGCGACCGCACGCCGCCAGCGGTGCGCCTCGGCGGCGAGCACGCTGGCCGCAACCGCACCGGCGGAGGTGCCGACGATGACCTGGAACGGGTTACGGGCGCGCGGCAGGAGCTCCGCGAGCGCGAGCAGCACACCCACCTGGTACGCCGAGCGCGCACCGCCGCCCGTCAGCACGAGGCCGATCGTGGGCCGGTCAGCCGGCCAGAATCCGGTTTCGCCGAAGCCGTCCATTGGTGGTTCTATCCGGCTCCTATTATGAAACCCGCCACGCTGAACGCCGTGTGACCGGCGTCGCGCCATGCACGCCGACTCCTGCCGACGGCGTCACCCGGACGCGGATCAGTTCGGCTTCAGCGTCAGGGTGTGCTCCACCGGGCCCGGCAGGAAGGGCCGCGGCTCGCCGTGCGCCCAGGCGAGAAATCCCGACCGGTAGTACGGCGAGAGGGGGTGGCCGCTCTGGCCGCCCGGGATCTCGAGGTAACCGTCCTGCTCGTGACCGGGGGAGACCGCGAAGCGCTCCGAGGCGCCAAAGGAGCCGTCCTGCACGCGCGGCATGTTGTGGTCGCCCGGGAGCTCGAGCACCGGCATATCGAGCAGCCGGGAGAGCGCGGGCAGGGCGCGCGACAGCGGGTGGCGGATGCGCACCACGTTCTCCCGACCCCAGGTGCATTGCGCGAGCGGCGCGCATTGCCTGCCGAGATCGGCGAGGGTGGCATCGAGCTGCGCCTCGAGGAATTTCTGCCAATCGGGGTACTCGCTCGCGAGCAGGTAGGCCGGCTGGCGGGTCACGAGCTGCCAGAGCGGCGATTCGAACTGCTCGGGCGGACCGGTGTCGTACTCCGCCGGCACCGCGAGCGCGCCGAGCACCATGCCCCAGACCGCCTGGCGGGTGTGCGCACGGAAGTCGTGCACCAGGCGATAGCCGACCGAATCCACGTCCGCACGACCGTCCCACGCCTCGATGAGGCGGCGGAACTCGGCGCGCTCGGGATGCGCCTTGGCGGCGCCTGCATCGATCAGGTGCAGCAGCAACTCGCGCCAGCGTCCGAGGAACAGCGCGCGGTCGTCGAGCTGCACAGTCAGCAGATCGGTGGGCTTCAGGTTGCCGGCGAGCGTGAACAGATCGCCGCGGATCTGCCGGGCACGCGCGCCGAGCGCGTAGTTGGCGGCGAGCGGCGCGTCCACGCCGCCGATGAGGGCGAGCTCCCTGGCATCGACGCTGACGCGGGCGTTGGCGCTCCAGATCCGCCCGCGCGGCGGGTCCATGAGGCGCGGATGATCCGCGGTCGTGGTCCAGGGCGCTCCGCCGAGCGCGCGGCCGGCGCCTGCATCGTCCGGGATGCGCCCGAAGATACTCCAGCCGATGTGGCCCTCGCGGTCACCGACCACGAAGTTCTCGTGCGGAATGCCGATCGAAGGAGCGAGATCGAGCGCCTCGGCCACGCTGCCGGCACGCTCGAGCCCCACGAGGTTGAGATTGGTCGCCTCGGGCAGCTGCGCCAGCCAGCCGACGAACCAGCAGCTGCGCCGCTCGGGCTCGGCCTGCCACAGCACGCCCGCGGGACCGGACTTCACGGCGAGCACCGCATCCGCGCCGCCCTTCACATGAATCGTCTCGCGCACGACCGTGAGGCCTTGCGTGCCGGCGGCGGTGGTGAGGTCCTGCTCGCCGACCGCGCTGCACGGCACGCGCGTCACGCTCACCCAGTTACCGGCGCTGTTGGTGAAGCCCCAGGCAATGTGGGTATTGGAGCCCGCCACGATGAGCGGCGCACCCGGGAGCGTCACGCCGGCGAGATCGAGCCCGGGGGCGTCCGCTGCGGCGGCCGTACGCAGTCGCGCCTGGTACCAGACCGCCGGCACCCGCTGGCTGAGATGCATGTCGTTAGCGACGAGCGCCGCGCCGGTGGTGGTCAGGCGGCCGAAGACCGCCCAGTTGTTGCTGCCGGCAACCGGGGCGCGCGCGGCGGCCGCGGCGGTGGCGGGCGCGCTGCCCGCCGCCGGGCGTGCGGCGCGGATGTTGAGTGCCTCGGGCGGTGGGAGCTCGGCGGGCACGAACGGCGCGTCCGTGCCGACCGGGGCGTCCCACTCGGTGCGCGCCGGGTAGAGGAACTGCATGGCGCACTTCCAGGCGCCGCAGTCCGGGCCGCCGAGACGCGCGTTCACCGCGAGGCGCAGCCGCTCATCCGCCCAGTCTCCCGACTGCAGGTCCCACCACATGGCGTACGTGACCAGTACGGTGTCCTCGGGCTGCCAGGCCTTCGGCGGCGCACCGAGCACCCAGTATTCCCACGGCCGGGAACGCAGGCTCGCGAGTCCGGCGTTGACGCCGCGCGTGTACGCCTCGAGCAAGGCGCGCTGCGGGTCGCTCGCCTGCGCGAGCGCCTGTTGCGCGACGCTGCGCAGCCGGAAGAGCCGGGTCTTCTTGTCCTGATCGAGCGCAGCAAGGCCGAAGAGCTCGGAGAGCTCACCGGCGGCCAGCCGCCGCGACAGGTCCATCTGGAAGAAGCGGTCCTGCCCGTGCGCGAAGCCGGTTCCGTAGGCGAGATCGGGACGGTTGGCGGCCTCGATAGTCGGCACGCCGCGCGCATCGCGCGTGATGCGCACCACGCCCTTCAGTCCCGTGGCGCGCAACTCCCCGTCGAGCCGCGGCAGCGATGCCCGCAGCATGCCATACGGCACGGCGGCCACGATGACGATGAGCAGCACCACCACCACCGCCACGCGAACCGCCACGCGCACCAGGCGCGGTCGGTTGGCCGGGGTCAGTCGAGCACCACTTTCAGGATCTGCATGGAGTTGGTGCCGCCCTGCACGCCCGACGCCTCGCCCTTGGTGAGAATCACCAGGTCGTGCAGCTTTACGAGCTCGAGCTCGAGCAGGCGGCTGAACAGCGCCCGGTAGAGCTCCTCGGTCGAGCTGGCGCTGGTGACGTCGAAGATCACCGGATAGACGCCGCGGTAGAGCGTCACGCGGCGGCGGGTCGCCTCATGGCGCGTGAAAGCGTACACGGGAATGTCCGAGCGGATGCGCGACATCCACAGCGGCGTCGCTCCGGACTCGGTCAAGGCCACGATCGCGCGCACCTTCATGTGATTGGCCGTGTACATGACGGCCATCGCAATCGCTTCTTCAGTGCCCCTGAAGACCCCCTCGACTGAGCGCTGCCGGGCGCGCGGGTGGGTGAGCTGGTACTTCTCCGCGCCCTCGATCACCTGCGCCATCGCCTCGACGGCCTTGACCGGGTAGCGCCCGGTGGCGGTCTCGGCCGACAGCATCACCGCATCGGTACCGTCCATGACCGCGTTGGCGACGTCGCTCACCTCGGCGCGCGTCGGCACCGGGTTCTGGATCATCGACTCCATCATCTGCGTGGCGGTGATCACCACGCGGTTGCCGTTGCGGGTGTCGTGGATGATGGTCTTCTGGAGGCCCGTGAGCTCGGCGTAGCCCATCTCGACCCCGAGATCGCCGCGCGCCACCATGACGACGTCGGAGGCCTCGATGATGCCGGCGAGATTGTCGACCGCCTCGTGGCGCTCGACCTTGGCGACGATGCGGGCGTCGCCGCCGGCGGCACGCACCAGCGAGCGTGCCTCCTCGATGTCGGCGGCGTCGCGCGCAAACGATACCGCCATGTAATCGACGTTTTCCTCGGCGACGAAGCGGATGTCCTCGCGGTCGCGCGCGGAGATCGCCGGCGCCGAGATGCCGCCGCCCTGGCGATTGAGCCCCTTGCGGTCCGACAGAGCGCCGCCGACCCGCACTTTCGTGTCAATGGTGGTGGCGCCGACGCGCTCGACGTCGAGCACGATCTGGCCGTCGGCGAGCAGCAGCGTGTCGCCGGCGGCGACGTCGCGCGGCAGCTCCTTGTAGGCGACCCCGACCCGCTCGACGCTGCCCGCCGCGGGATCGAGCGCGGTGTCGAGCGTGAACGGGCGACCCTCGAGGAGCTGTACGGGCCCCTCGCGGAAGCACTCGATGCGGATCTTGGGTCCCCCGAGGTCGAGCAGCACGCCGATGCAGCGGTCGCAGCGGTGCGCCGCCTGGCGCGCCGCGGCCAGACGCCGCCTGCGGTCCTCGACCGTGCCGTGCGAAGCATTGAGCCGCACGACGTCGAGCCCGGCACGGATCATGTCGGTCAGCACGCCGGGCTCGTCGGTGGCCGGTCCCAGCGTCGCTACAATCTTGGTGCGTCTCAGCATGGCTCTCCCTGCATCTTCAGGCGGCGGCCCGCTTCTCGAGAACGGCGACCGCCGGCAGTGTCTTGCCCTCGACGAACTCGAGAAACGCGCCGCCGCCGGTCGAGACGTAGGAAATCCCGTCCTCCACGCCGTATTTCTCGATGGCGGCGAGCGTATCGCCGCCGCCCGCGAGCGAGAATGCCTTGCTGCGCGCGATCGCCTGCGCAATGGTGCGCGTGCCCTCGCCGAACTGCTCGAACTCGAACACCCCGACCGGGCCGTTCCAGACGATGGTACCGGCGGCCTGGATGAGCGCGGCGCAACGATCGGCGCTGTCGGGACCGATGTCGAGGATCATCTCATCGGGCCGCACATCGCTCACGGCGCGCACGTCGGCGTGCGCCGTGGCGGCGAACTCCTTGCCGACGACCACATCCGTCGGCAGCGCAATCTCCGCGCCGCGCGCGCGTGCCTTGTCCATCAGGCGGCGCGCGACGTCGAGCATCTCCGCCTCGTGCAGCGACTTGCCGACCGCGATCCCGGTGGCGGCGAGGAAGGTGTTGGCGATGCCGCCGCCGACGATCAGCTGGTCGACCTTCTCCAGGAGCGACTCGAGCACCGTGAGCTTGGTCGAGACCTTCGAGCCCCCCACCACCGCGAGCAGCGGCCGCGCCGGCTGCTTGAGCGCCCGCTCGAGCGCCTCGAGCTCACCGACCAGCAGCGGTCCCGCACAGGCGACCGACGCGTAACGCGCCACACCGTGAGTGCTGGCCTCGGCGCGATGCGCGGTGCCGAAGGCGTCCATCACGAACACGTCGCAGAGCGCGGCCATGCGCCGCGCGAGCTGCTCGTCGTCGCTCTTCTCACCCTTGAGGAAGCGCACGTTCTCGCACAGCACCGCGGTACCGGGCGGGCAGTCGACGCCCTCGAGCCACCCCTTGCGCAGCGGCACGGGCTTGCCGAGCAGATCCGAGAGGCGCGCCGCCACCGGCGCGAGCGTCAGGCTTGCATCCTCGACGCCCTCCTTGGGACGACCGAGATGCGAGACGATGAACACGCGTGCGTGCTGGTCGAGCGCATAGCGGATGGTGGCGAGTGCGGCGCGGATGCGCGCATCGCTGGTCACCACGCCGTCCTGCACCGGAACGTTGAGATCCTCGCGGATCAGGACCCGCTTGTTGCGCAGGTCCGCATCCGTCATACGCAGCAACTTCATGAGGCCTTAGACCACGCGAGCGTGGTGTCGAGCATGCGGTTGGAGAAGCCCCACTCGTTGTCGTACCAGGCGCACACCTTGACCAGCGTACCGTCGATCACCTTGGTGAGCGTGGCATCGAAGATCGAGGAGTGCGGGTCATGGTTGAAGTCGACCGACACCAGCGGCTCCTCGTTGTAGGCGAGGATCCCCTTCAGCGGCCCACCTGCCGCTTCCTTCAACGCCTGATTGACCTCCGCGACGGAGGTGGCGCGCTTGGCGCTGAAGGTGAGATCGACGAGCGACACGTTGATGGTGGGGATGCGCACCGCGAAGCCGTCGAGCTTGCCCTTGAGCTCAGGCAGCACCAGTCCCACCGCCGACGCCGCCCCGGTCTTGGTAGGGATCTGCGACATGGTGGCCGAGCGCGCGCGGCGCAGGTCCGAGTGGTAGACGTCGGTCAGCACCTGGTCGTTGGTGTAGGCGTGAATAGTGGTCATGATCCCGGCGGCGATGCCCACCTTGCCGTTGAGCACCTGGGCGACCGGCGCCAGGCAGTTGGTGGTGCAGGAGGCATTCGAGATCACGGTGAAGCTGCTCTTCAGGATCTGGTGGTTGACGCCATAGACGATGGTCGCATCGACGTCATCGCCCCCGGGAGCCGAGATCACGACTTTCTTCGCGCCACCCTTGAGGTGTGCGCCGGCCTTGGCCTTGCTGGTGAAGAGCCCGGTGCACTCGAGCACCACCTCGACGCCGAGCTCGCCCCAGGGGAGCTTCGACGGATCGCGCTCGGCGAGCACGCGCACGCGGTTGCCGTTCACCACCATGGAGTCGCCGTCCACCTGCACCTCGCCCGGGAATCTGCCGTGCGCGGTGTCGTAGCGCGTCAGGTGCGCGTTGGTCTTCGGGTCGCCCAGATCGTTGAGCGCCACGATCTGCAACTCGCCAGTGCGCTTACCCTCGTAGAGCGCCCGCAGGACGTTGCGCCCGATGCGGCCGTAACCGTTGATCCCGACCTTGATTGCCATCAATCCTCCAGCAATGCGCGTATCCGTTGTCCAATATTATCGGCGGTGAAGCCGAAATGAGCGAAAACGTCGGGCCCCTTGCCCGAGGCGCCGAACTGGTCGATGCCGAGCACCTCCCCGTCCGCTCCCACGTAGCGCCACCAGCTCTGGGTCGCCCCGGCCTCGACCGCCAGGCGCCGGGTGACCGCGCGCGGCAGCACCGCCTCGCGGTACGCCTCGTCCTGGGCGTCGAAGGCATCCGTCGAGGGCATCGACACGAGGCGCACCCGGCGGCCCGCGGCGTTCAGGGCATTCACCGCCTGCGCGGCGATGCCGATTTCGGAGCCGGTGGCGATGACCAGCGCTTCCGGGCTCCCCTGGGCTTCGATCAGCACGTAACCGCCGCGCGCGATGCTCTGAAGCTGCGCGGCCGTGCGCGACTGCTGCGGCAGTCCCTGGCGCGTCAGCACGAGCGCGGTGGGCCCGTGCCGCTCGAGCGCCAGTGTCCAGGCGGCCGCGGTCTCGGCGGCATCGCAGGGCCGCCACAGGCTCAAGTGCGGCATGGCCCGCAAGCTCGCCAGGTGCTCGATCGGCTGGTGGGTCGGGCCGTCTTCGCCTAAGCCGATGGAGTCGTGTGAGTACACCAGAATCACGCGCTGGCGCATGAGGCAGGCGAGGCGCACGGCGTTGCGCGCGTAATCGGAGAAGACGAGGAAAGTGCCGCCGTAGGGGATCAGGCCGCCGTGCAGCGTAATGCCGTTCATGATGGCGGTCATGCCGAACTCGCGCACCCCATAATGCACGTAGTCGCCCGCCTCATCCTGGGGCGTTACGGTGCGCGCGCTCTTGAAGAACGTGCTGTTCGACTGGGTCAGGTCGGCCGAGCCGCCGAACAGCTCCGGCAGGAGCGGTGCGAGTACGTTGAGCACCGCCTGCGAGGAGGCGCGCGTCGCCTGCGCCGCGGTCTGTTTGCCGAGCGGCTCGAGCGCCTGCGCGGCAGCCGCGCGCCACCCGCCGGGCAGCTCCCCGCGCATGCGCCGCTCGAGCTCGCGCGCCTCCGCGGGATAGGCGCTGGTGTAGCGCGCGAACAGCTCGCGCCAGGCGGTCTCGGCCGCGGCGCCCTGTTTGCGGTGGTCCCACGCCGCACGGATCTCCTCCGGTACGACAAACGGCGGGTACGGCCAGCCGAGGGTCACGCGCGCCGCGGCCACTTCCGCCGTGCCGAGCGCCTCGCCATGCGCCTCACTGGTGCCCTGTTTGTGGGGCGCGCCGTAGCCGATGATGGTCTTGCAGCAGATGAGCGACGGACGCTCCTTTTCCGCCTGCGCCGCGCGGATCGCCGCGGCAACCGCCGCGCCGTCCAGCCCGTCGACCGCGGGAATCACGTGCCAGCCGTAGGCGGCGAAGCGCTCGGGCGTGTCGTCGGTGAACCAGCCGCTCACCTTGCCGTCGATGGAAATGCCGTTGTCGTCGTAGAAGACGATGAGCTTGCCCAGGCCCAGTGTCCCGGCGAGCGAGCAGGCCTCGTGGGAGACGCCCTCCATCAGGCAGCCGTCGCCGCAGAAGGCGTAAGTATGGTGATCGACGACCGGGAACTCCGGCCGGTTGAACCTCAGCGCCAGGACCTTCTCCGCGAACGCCATGCCGACCGCATTGGCGAGCCCCTGCCCGAGCGGCCCGGTGGTGGTCTCAATGCCTTGGGCTAAGTCGTGCTCGGGGTGCCCCGGAGTCCTGCTGCCGAGCTGGCGGAACGCCTCGAGGTCGGCGATGGTCATGGGATAGCCGGTCAGATACAGCACCGAGTAGAGCAGCATCGAGCCGTGGCCGTTCGAGAGCACGAAGCGATCGCGGTTCTCCCAGGCGGGATTGCCGGGGTTGTACCTGAGGAAATCGCACCACAGCGTCTGGGCGATATCCGCCATGCCCATCGGCATGCCGGGGTGACCGGAATTGGCGCGCTGGACGGCGTCCATGGAAAGCGCACGGATGGCATTGGCGAGTTCGCGGCGAGTGCTCATGCGGTGCCTTGGGAGGGCGGGGGGCCGCGGTGCCTGGCGGCCGTGCAGGGGCGCGCATTCTCCCAAACGCGCGCCCGATGCTCAAATCGCGCGCCCCGGCACGCGCTTACCAGGCCCTGCCCGGCGCGCCCCCGGATGCGACTTAAGCTCCGGGGAATGCGCGCAGGCCGCGGGCATACTTCACATTATGAGAGCCGCGGAACGCGGCGCGCGTCCCGGCCCGAGGCGGCGCGCGCGCCATGGGCGGCGGGGCTGGCGACCTGGTTCACTGCCTCTTCAGAGTCGCTCTGCTAGGCTTGAATTCTCATGAGCGTGGTGCGTCTCACACACTTTACCGATCCGCATCTCTACGGCAGCGAGGCCGAGACGCTGCGGGGCGTGGCAACGCTCCCCGCCCTCACCGCGGCGCTCGCGCGCGCGCAATCCCACGACTGGCCGCCGGACGCGGTGCTCGTGACCGGCGACCTGGTGCAGGACGACCCGGCCGGCTACCCGCACTTCCGCCGCCTGTTCGGTGCGCTCGGCGTCCCGGTGCTGTGCATCCCCGGCAATCACGACGAGCCCGAGGCGCTGCGCCGCGAGCTCGCGGGCGAGCCCTTCGTCACCGGTGGACACGTCGACTTTGGCCGCTGGCGCATCGTGCTGCTCGACAGCTACCTGCCGGGCTCGGCCAGCGGGCGGCTGCACGAGTCGGGTCTCGCCGGGCTCGAGGCCGCGCTCGCCGGCGCCGGCAAGCGCCACTGCCTGGTGTGCCTGCATCATCACCCCGTCCCGATGTCGAGCCGCTGGCTCGATCGCGTGGGCCTCACCAACGCTTCCGAGTTCTTCGAGGTGATCGATCGGCACGCCTGCGTGCGCGCCATCGCCTGGGGCCACGTGCACCAGGCCTGGGAGGGACTGCGTAAAGGGGTGCGACTGCTCGCCACGCCCTCGACCTGCGCGCAGTTCCTGCCCGGGTCCGATGACTTCGCGCTCGACCCCCGGCCGCCGGCGTATCGTACGCTCGAGCTGCGCGCCGACGGCTCGCTGCTCACGGAGGTCGTGTGGCTCGATCAGCATCGTGGTGGTTCCTCGCGCTCGGCCTGCTCGGCTGCCTGAACGCCCGCGCCGCGGGCCCCGTGTGGGCCATCCGCGGCGCTCACGACACCGTCTATCTCGCGGGCTCGATTCACCTGCTGCGTGCCGCGGACGCGGAACTGCCGCCGGCCCTGACGCGCGCTTACGCGGACTCATCAAGCCTCGTCATGGAAATCGATCTCGGCACGCTCGACCCGGACGAGCTTGCCACCACGCTGCTCGCGCACGGCCTGCTGCCCACGGACACGAGCCTGCCGGCCGTGTTGGGGCCCGCGCGTTATCAGCGCGTGAGCGCAGCGGCCGCCGCGCTCGGTCTGCCGGCCGTGGCGCTCGAGCGCGAGACGCCCTGGATGGTGGGATTACAGCTGACCGAGCTCGAGTACGCCCAGCTCGGCTTCGATCCCGAGCAGGGAGTCGAGCAGCAGCTGGTGCGGCGCGCGCACGCCGACCACCGCCCCACCGCGGGCCTCGAGCAGCTCAGTGACGAGCTCGCGATATTCGAGTCGCTCGCGCCGCCGGCGCAACTGCGCTTCCTCGACATGGTGGTGGACGACCTCGCCGCGACTGATGAGGACACGCACGCGGTGCTGGATGCCTGGCGGGGCGGCGACGTCCGGCGGCTCGCGGCGCTCCTGGCGCGCGAGTACCACGAGGATCCGGCGCTCTACCGCGCGCTGGTGAGCGACCGCAACCGCGCCTGGCTGCCGGCGATCGAGCACCTGCTCGAGGGCGATGAGAACTCCCTGGTGGTGGTCGGCGCGCTGCACCTGGTAGGGAGCGGGGGCCTGCTCGAGCTGCTGCGCAAGGACGGCCACCCGGCGCAGCAGCTGGATTAGTGGCTGCGGGCGCTGCGCACCGCGTAGAACCTCCACAGCGGCACCGCCAACAGCAGCGTGCCGGCGAGCACCAGCCAGCCGACGAAGCCGTCGAAGCGGCTGAGCAGAAAGCCGAGCGGGACGTCGCGCCGCGGCGCCGTCAGCTCGTGCGCCACCAGCATCACCCACACCCAGCCGGCGTGCAGCCCGAGACAGCCGGCGATGTTGCCGCTCGCCTGGCGGATGAGGGCGAGCACCACACCGACTCCGAACAGCGCCAGGAACGCATCCACGATACCGCCGAAGTGCGCGAAGGCCTGCAGTGACTGGCCGAGGAGCGCGACTCCGCTCCAGGCGGTGACATCCTCCGGGGCGATGCGCACCTTGCCGAAGAAATGCGTTGCCGCGTAGAGGAGCGCCGTGAGCAGCACCGCGACGCGCGCGCCCGACTCGCGCTCGATGGCGGTGTACATCGCACCACGGAGGAAGGTCTCCTCGATGAAGGCCACGGCGAGAGCGCTCACGAGGCGCGCGAGCACGAGCTGCGCGAGTGCGCCCGCACCCATACGCGCGGCCTGCGACCAGTCCAGGAGTCCGAGCGCACTCATCGCCGCGACGATGCTGAGCATGGTGACGACGCCGAGCGCGAGCCCGAGGAGCAGCTCGCGCACGAACAGCGGCCGCGGCAGCCCAAACCCAAGGCTCGCGCGGTCGGCGAGCCCGAGGCGGCGCGCGACCAGCACGAAGCCCGCGAGCAGCGCGAGCATCCCGAGCCGCTCGCCGATGCGATGGAACGGGAAATCGAAGTGCGGATGCAGCAGCAGCCAGGCCGGGTAGGTGCCGAGCGCGACGACCGCGAGCGCGGCGGCGAACAGGGCCAGGAAAATGGCGAAGGCGCGCATCTTTAAGCGTCCCTTCAGGCCGCGAGGTGCTTGCGCCACTCGGCGGCGACCACCGACAGGCGGAAGCGCGCATCGGGTCCGACCTTCGGCCGCTCCCCTGCGCGCCAGCGCTCGATGCGCTCGATGTAGGGATCGAACAGGCCGAGGCGATCGGCGAGCCGGGCGGGGAGCGAGCGCCAGCGCGGCTCGAGGCGGTGCAGCGGCGCCTCGTAGGCGCGCTGCGCCAGGCGCACGGGCAGCAGCTGCGCGTCGTCGCCGAGCACCTCGCGGGCGGCGCCGCAGTCGTGCGTCAGCACCGGCGTCCCGACCGCGTGCGCCTCGGCGAACACGAGCCCGAAGGTCTCGGGGATCACGAAGTTCGGGTTGAAGGCGCACAGCGCCGCGCGCGACTCGGCGAGCACGCGCGCGTGCGGCAGCGATCCCAGCCACTCGACGCCATCGAGATCCGCGCCGGCGAAACTCTTGTAGCCCGGGTTGCCGACGCTGAGGCGCAGGTCCGGCATGCGCCGCCTGAGCGCACGGAACGCATCGAGCGCGTAGCGCAGGCCCTTATTGGGCGAGGAGAAAAACACCAGCTTGGCCGGATCGACCGGCGTGCCATCGGGCACGATGGCGTCGTCGACCGGGTTGTAGATGCGCCGCACCGCCACGCGCTCGCACCCCGGGAGCAATGCCACCGTGGCGGCCACCCGCTCGCGCTGATAATCGGACACGCACACGATGTCGGGCCCGAGCCGCCGCAGCTCACCGGCGGCGGCGCTGAACCAGCGAGCGCGCGAGGAGCCGGGCTCGATGCGGTCGTGCACCCAGAGCGTGAGGCGTGCCCCGGGAAACAGGCGCGCCGCATCGCGCAGCGCGCGCGGGTCGCGCAGCACGACCACCTGGCGCACGTGCGCTACGGCGCTCGGCGGCCGGTAGCGGCCCTCGACCGTGGTGCGGTTGTGCTGCGCCACCCAGGCGTCGAGTGCCTCGGCGATGCGCACCGTGCTCGCCTCGGTGCCCGCGAGCCCGCCCGCGCGCAGGGTCGCCTCGCTGTAAGGTCGCGGGCAGAGCGGATCGAAGAACAGGAGCGGCGTCATCGTACGACGGGAGACTTGGCCGGTGCCGGTACTCTACCATCCGCAGCTGTGCCGACTCCGGGCCAGCGCTTGTTGTTCATTCCGGTTTCCGGACCCCGGGGTATGGGAGAGTACGCGCGCTGCCTGGTGGTCGCCACGGCGCTGGCGCAGCGCCTGCCCGGTGTCGGACTGCACTTTGCGCTCAGTCGCGCCGCCCCCTATGCCGCCGGCACGCCGTTCCCGACGACGCTCCTGCCCTCCTCCGCGACCTTCCACACGCGCGAGGTGAGCGCGCTGATCGCCGCGTTCGCCCCGCAGGTGGTGGTGTTCGACAACGCCGGACGCACGGCGCAGCTGCGCGCTGCGCATGCCGCGGGCGCCCGCATCGTCTACGTCAGCTCGCGGCGCCGGCAGCGCCGCAAGGCGTTCCGTCTCGGCTGGATGCGCCTCATCGACGAGCACTGGATCGCGTACCCGAGATTCATAGCCGGTGCGCTGACGCCGCTCGAGCGGCTGAAGCTGCGCGCACTGGCTCGTCCGGCCGTGCGTTTCATCGATACCCTGCTGCCGGCGCCCGAGGCGCAGCGCGCCGCCGCGTGCCGCGCGCGCTTCGGTCTCGAGGCCGGCAACTACGTGCTGATCGTGCCGGGCGGCGGCAGCGCTCATCCCGGGGCGGAGCACGCGCCGGCGATCTTCGCCGCCGCGGCCGCGCGCATCGCGCGTCACGGCACGCCGACGCTGCTCGTGGGCGCGGAGGCAGGCGGCGCCGAGGCCGAGCGGACGGCCCTCCTCAAGGTCGCACCGCGACTGCCGCCCGAGGATCTGCTCGAGCTCATCCGCAGTGCACGCCTCGTGGTGTGCAACGGCGGCGATACGCTGCTGCAGGCGCTCGCCTGCGCGCTGCCGTGCGTCGCGGTGCCGATCGCGCACGACCAGGCCCATCGCATCGAGTGCTGCGTGCGCGCCGGACTCGCGGTGCGGGCCGAGCTCGCGGCGCGCCCGATCGAGAGCGCCGCGCTCGAGCTCCTCGAGCGGCCGCAGGGCGCCGCCGAATCGCTCGTCGACCGGCCACAGGTGCGCAACCGGATGGAGGAGGTGCTGAACGTGCTGACCGGGTTCCTGTCCGGCGGGCCGCCTTAGCGCGCGAGCTCGGCCAGCAGCTGCCCGTGCAGGCCGCCGAAGCCGCCGTTGCTCATGACGAGCACGTGATCGCCGGCGCGCACCGAGCGCGCCAGCTCGCGCGCCAGCGTGCCGACATCGGCCGCCGCGTGGCCACGCGCGCCGAAGGCGCCGAGCACCGCACCCGCGTCCCAGCCGAGATCCGGCGGAGTGTAGAGCCATATCTCGTCGGCGCCCGCGAGCGCGGGGGCGAGCGTGTCGCGGTGCACTCCCATGCGCATGGTGTGCGAGCGCGGCTCGAGCACCGCGACGATGCGTGCCGCGGCGCCGACGCGCCGGCGCAGGCCGTCCACGGTGGTGGCGATCGCGGTGGGATGATGTGCGAAATCGTCGTAGACGCTCACGCCGCGCACAACGCCCCGCAGCTGCATGCGCCGCGCGATGCCGCGAAAGTGCGCGAGTGCCTCGATGGCGTGCTGCACCGGCACGCCGGCGTGGCGCGCGGCGGCGATCGCCGCGAGTGCGTTGTCGACGTTGTGCGCGCCGATCAGCGGCCACTCGACCGTACCCTGGGGGTGTCCCGCCTCGAGCACCTCGAAACGCGAGAAATCCTCGGCTCCGGGCGCGGCGCGCGCGCTCCACAGCGCATCCGGGCGCGCGCTGCGTGCGAAGCCCTCGCGCGGCGTCCAGCAGCCCATGGCGAGCGTCTCGCGCAGCCGCTCGTCGGCGGCGTTCCAGACGATGCGCCCGCCCCCGGGGACGATGCGTACCAGGTGGTGGAACTGGCGCTGAATCGCGCCGACGTCGGCGTAGATATCGGCGTGGTCGAACTCGAGGTTGTTCAGCACCGCGGTGCGCGGCCGGTAGTGCACGAACTTGGCGCGCTTGTCGAAGAACGCCGTGTCGTACTCGTCTGCCTCGATGACGAAGAAAGGCGCGCTGCCAAGACGCGCGCTGGCGCCGAAATTCGCCGGCACACCGCCGATCAGGAACCCGGGTGCGAGACCGGCGTGCTCCAGGATCCAGGCGAGGAGCGAGGAGGTCGTGGTCTTGCCGTGGGTGCCCGCCACCGCCAGCACCCAGCGGTCCTTGAGCACCTCGCGCGCCAGCCACTCCGGTCCCGAGACGTATGGGCGGCCGCTCTCGAGCAGCGCCTCGATGACCGGCATGCCGCGCGTCATGACGTTGCCGACCACCACCACGTCGGGCGCGAGCGCGAGTTGCTCGGCACCGAAGCCCGCCGTCACTTCGATGCCGAGTGCCTCGAGCTGGGTGCTCATGGGCGGATACATATCGCGGTCGCAGCCCGTGACGCGCCAGCCCGCGGCGCGGGCGATTGCCGCCACGCCGCCCATGAAGGTGCCGCCGATGCCGAGGATGTGAACGTGCATGGCGCGCCCCGCCTCAACCCGGCAGCGGCGGAAACAGCGTGAACAGCAGCAGCTGTCCGCAGGCGATCTCGAGGATCACCAGCCCCACGCTCGCCGCGCTCGAAAATTCGAGCGCCGCCTTCACCACGTGGCTGTTGGCCGCGACCATCCAGATCACGACCGCGAGTCCCGCCACTGCGATCGGCAGCTGCCAGGTCGCGTCCTGCCCGTAACGCTTCATCAGCCACACCGACACCAGCAGCGGCTGCATGAGGAGCGCCTGCACGCCGAAGATCGCGCAGCCGGTCTGCAGAAAGCGCTCGCGGCGGCCGAGGACAGCGAGCAGCGCCGCATACCACACCAGGGTGAATGCCACTTCGGCCGCGAGCGGCAGCGGTGAGGTGCCCCCGGGGGCCAAAAGGTCGCTCACCAGAGCGGTCAGCCCCGCGTAAGCGCACACCGTGAGCACGAGCAGCGTTCGCGACACCGGCAGGTCCTGCGGCCCGCGCTTGAGCAGCGCGATCTGCACGATCACTCTGATGATCTCCGTCATGGCTTTCGGTCGTGGCGGCGCGTGCGCATAATGGGCGGCCCGATTGTACAGATCATCGACTGAGCGTTTGCAGACACCCGTCACGACAGCGTCCGCCCTGGCCGAGGTTTGCGCGCGCCTCGGCGCGCAGCCGCGCGTCGGTCTCGACACCGAGTTCCTGCGCGAGCGTACCTATCACGCGCGGCTGTGCCTGGTGCAGCTCGCCGGTGCCGGCGAGGCCGCGTGCATCGATCCGCTCTCGCTCCCGGCGCTCGCGCCGCTCGCGGCGCTCCTGTCCGCCCCGGGCACGCTCAAGGTGATGCACGCCTCGCGCCAGGATCTGGAAGTGCTGTTCCCGATCGCCGGGCTGACGCGTCCGGTGTTCGACACCCAGATCGCCGCCCGGCTCGCCGGTTTCCCGGCGCAGATCGGCTACGCCGAGCTCGCACGCCGGCTGCTCAACCGCGAGCTCGCCAAGTCGCACACGCGGACCGACTGGTCGCGGCGGCCGCTGTCGCCCGAGCAGATCGAATACGCGCTCGATGACGTGCGCTACCTGGTGCCGCTCGCCACGGCGCTCGAGGAGCAGCTGGCGCGTCTCGGGCGTCTCGCGTGGCTCGCCGAGGAACTCGCCGGGCTCGCCGATGCGGGCGCCTTCACCATCGATCCCGAGGAGGCCTGGCAACGCCTGCGGGGCCTGAAGGGCCTCGATCCCGGGCGTGAGCGGCTGACGCGCAGCCTCGCCGCCTGGCGCGAGCGTGAGGCGCTCGAGCACGATCGTCCGCGCGGCTGGATCCTCGAGGACGGCGCGCTGCGCGAGATCGTGTTGCGCGTGCCACGCACGACCGCCGAGCTGGCCGCCGTTCCTGAGCTGCCGCCCGGGGTCGTGAGGCATAGCGGCGCGCAGCTGCTCGCCTGCGTCGCCGCCGCGGGGATCGACGATCCGCCGCCGCCCGTGCCCGCACGTCCGCCCGTGGACCCGCAGCGCCACGCGCTGGTTCGCAAACTCGGCGGCATCAGTCAGACGGTGGCGGCCGAGCTCGGCCTGGTACCCGAAGTGCTGGCTACGCGACGCGACCTCGAGCTGCTGGCCGACGGGCGGCGTGACGGTGCGGTGCTGCGCGGCTGGCGCCGCGGCGTGCTCGGCGAGCGGCTGCTCGCAGCGTTGTGAGCAACACCTAGCGGCGGGTGCGGCGGCGTGCCGCGCGGCGGGCGCTCGGGCGTTTCGCGCCCGCGCCGCGGCGGCTGCTCTTGCGCGCGGCGCGTGCCGGGGCCTTGCGGCGCGCGCTCTTGGGCTGCCGTGCGCCGCCGCGCGCGGCGCGACCGCGGCGCGCCTTGGTGCGTGCCGCGCTCTTGGGACGGGTCCGCTTCGCGGCGCTCTTGCGCACCGGCGCGGCCGCCGCCGCGGCGGGTGCCCCGGTGAGCGAGTCGGCGAGACGCCGCGCCACCGCATCGACCTGACCCTCGGCGTTGATGACACGCAGGATGCCGCGCTTGCGATAGAACTCCGTCAGCGGCCGCGTCTTCTCCGCGTATACGCGCAGCCGCTCGGCGACGGTCACCTCGTTGTCGTCGGCACGCTGCATCAGCCGGTGCGGTGCGCCGGTCCTGGGGCAGACGGCGGCCGCACCGCTCGGCGGGGAGGTGAGGACGTTGAAGACGCGCCCACAGTCGGCGCAGGTGCGCCGGCCGGAGATCCGCCGCACCAGCTCATCGTTCGCGACCTCGAACTGCACCACCGCATCGAGCGGTTGGCCGAGCTCGGCCAGCAGGCCGTCGAGGGCCGCGGCCTGCACCAGGTTGCGCGGGAAGCCGTCGAGGATGAAGCCGGCGCGCACGTCGGGCTCGGCGAGGCGCTCGCGGATCATGCCGAGCACCAGCGCATCGTCCACCAGAGCGCCGCTCTCCATGGCCGCCTTGGCCTGAAGTCCCAGCGGCGTGCCGCGCGTCACCGCGGCGCGCAGCAGGTCGCCGGTGGAGATCTGCGGAATGCCGCGACTCTCGGCCAGCCGATGTGCCTGGGTGCCTTTGCCGGAACCGGGAGCCCCCAACAGGACGATGCGCATGTTTTGTTCAGTGCGAGAGCGCGGCGCTTGCCGGCACGCGAGGCGGCCACGTTACCGAGCGCTCCCGGCCCAAGTCAAACACGCCGCCCGGGCCTGTGCGGCCTGCGGTATTCTTGCCGCCATCATGCAAAAGCCCGTCCGCGCCAACGCCTTCTATGCACAGTCCGGCGGCGTCTCCGCCGTCATCAACGCCTCGGCCTGCGGCGTCATCGAGACCGCGATGCGCTCGAAACACATCGGCAAGGTGTACGCCGGGCGCCACGGCATCATCGGCGCACTCACCGAGGACCTCATCGACTGCGCCCGCGAGAGTGCCGCCACCATCCGCGGGCTTATGCACACCCCGGCCGGCGCCTTCGGCTCGGCGCGCTTCAAGCTGAAGGGACTCGAGCAGAACCGCAGCGAGTACGAGCGGCTGATCGAGGTGTTCCGCGCGCACGACATCCGCTACTTCTTCTATAACGGTGGCAACGACTCGATGGACACCGCTCTGAAGGTGTCGCAGCTCGGCGCCTCACTCGGCTATGCCGTCACCTGCGTCGGCGTGCCGAAGACCGTCGACAACGATCTGCCGCACACCGACTGCTGCCCCGGTTTCGGCTCGGTGGCCAAGTACATCGCGGTCTCGACGCGCGAAGCGGCGCTCGATGTCGCCTCGATGGCGCGCACCTCGACCAAGGTATTCGTATTCGAGGTCATGGGACGCCACGCCGGCTGGATCGCCGCCGCCGGCGGGCTCGCCGGCCGCGGCCTCGATGAGCCGCCGCACGTGATTCTCTTCCCCGAGGTGCCGTTCGACGGACGCCGTTTCCTCGACCGCGTCAAGCAGAGCGTCACCGACTACGGCTACTGCGTCATCGTGGTCTCCGAGGGCGCCGCTTACGAGGACGGCAAGTTCCTCGCCGACGCCGGCACCCGCGATGCCTTCGGCCACACGCAGTTGGGCGGCGTCGCCCCGGTGGTCGCCAACATGGTGCGCGAGGCGCACGGCTACAAGTATCACTGGGCGGTCGCCGACTACCTGCAGCGCTCCGCGCGCCACATCGCCTCCAAAGTCGACGTCGAGCAGGCCTATGCGGTCGGCAAGGCGGCGGTCGAGCTCGCCGTGAAGGGCGTGAACGCGGTGATGCCGACCATCGTGCGCAAGTCCTCCAAGCCCTACCGCTGGGTCATCGGTCACGTGCCGCTCGCCGAGGTCGCCAACAAGGAGAAGAAGCTCCCCAGGGAATACCTGCGCGAGGACGGCTTCGGGATCAGCGAGGCCTGCCGGCGTTACCTCGAGCCGCTGGTGGCGGGCGAGGCCTACCCCCCCTATCGCAACGGCCTGCCGGACTACGTGCGCATCCGCGGCGTCCCGGTCAAGCGCAAGCTCGCCGACTTCAAGGTCTGACCAAGGCACACGGAGGTGCCCGCCGCCGCAGGCGGCGGGTTGCCGGCGAAAGCCGCGCCTTTCGCCGGCAGCCGCGAGGCTGAGGACAGGAGGTCCGAGGCCGAGCCAATTAGCGAGCTTGCTGCGCTGCGGCGCAGCCCCGGCGCGCCGGCCGTCGCCGACCCCCGCCGTGCTATAGTTCGCGGCCTTTTTTGGGGGAGGTTTCTCGATGGATCTCAGCATGTGGCTGTGGCTTGCGATCGGCGCCGGCGTACTCGCCGTTCTCTATGGCGTGTTCTCGACGGCGGCAATCCTGCGCCTGCCGGCGGGCAACGCCCGCATGCAGGAGATCGCCGCGGCCATCCAGGCCGGCGCCAAGGCGTACCTCAACCGCCAGTACAGCACCATCCTCATCGTCGGCCTCGTGCTGTTCGTGCTGATCGGCTTCTCGCGCCTCGGCTGGGCGAGCGCCGGGGGCTTCGCGATCGGCGCGGTGCTCTCGGGCCTCACCGGCTACATCGGCATGAACATCTCCGTGCGCGCCAATGTGCGCACCGCGCAGGCCGCTACCAGCGGGCTGAACGCCGCGCTCACCGTCGCCTTCCGCGGCGGCGCCATCACCGGCATGCTGGTGGTCGGCCTCGCACTCCTCGGTGTCGCCGGCTACTACACGATCCTGCGGCAGGCGGGCGTCGGCGGCGAGGAAGCGCTGCACGCGCTCGTCGGGCTCGCCTTCGGCGGCTCGCTCATCTCCATCTTCGCGCGCCTCGGCGGCGGCATCTTCACCAAGGGTGCGGACGTCGGCGCCGACCTCGTCGGCAAGGTCGAGGCCGGGATTCCCGAGGACGATCCGCGCAACCCCGCGGTGATCGCCGACAACGTCGGCGACAACGTCGGCGACTGCGCCGGCATGGCGGCGGATCTGTTCGAGACCTACGCGGTCACCATCGTCGCCACCATGCTGCTCGGCGGCCTGCTCTTCACCCGCCGCGGGGCCGATGCGGCCTACGCCGCGGTGATCTATCCGCTCGCGCTCGGCGCCGCCTCGATCGTCGCCTCGATCATCGGCACGTTCTTCGTCTCGACGCGCGAGGGCGGCAAGATCATGAACGCCCTCTACAAGGGCGTGATCGTGTCCGGCATCGTGTCGGCGGTGGCGTTCTACTTCATCACCCGGGAGATCATGCCGGGAAGCGCGGCGCCGCTGTTCGGCTGCACGCTCATCGGGCTCGGTCTCACGGCCGCGATGATCATGATCACCGAGTACTACACCGCGACCGAGTACAGCCCGGTGCGCAAGGTGGCGGCCGCCTCGCAGACCGGTCATGCCACCAACATCATCGCCGGCCTCGGCGTGTCGATGAAGTCGACGGCGCTGCCAGTCGTGGCGGTGTGCCTGGCGATCTGGGGCGCCTACACGCTGAACGGCCTGTACGGCATCGCGATCGCCGCGACCGCCATGCTGTCGATGACCGGCATGATCGTGGCGCTCGATGCCTACGGCCCGATCACCGACAACGCCGGCGGCATCGCCGAGATGGCGGGGCTGCCGAAGGAAGTACGCAACATCACCGATCCGCTGGATGCCGTCGGCAACACCACCAAGGCGGTCACCAAGGGCTACGCGATCGGCTCGGCCGCGCTCGCGGCGCTGGTGCTGTTCGCCGACTACACGCGCAACCTCGAGGCCGCCGGCAAGGCGGCCACCTTCTCGCTGTCGGATCCGGCCGTGATCATCGGCCTGTTCATCGGCGGGCTGGTGCCATACCTCTTCGCCGCCATGGCCATGGAGGCCGTGGGCCGCGCCGCCGGCGCGGTGGTGAACGAGGTGCGGCGTCAGTTCCGCGAGATCAAAGGCATCATGGCAGGCACCGAGAAACCGGACTACTCGCGGGCGGTCGATCTGCTGACGCGGGCCGCGATTCGCGAAATGATTCTGCCGTCGCTGCTGCCGATCCTGGTGCCGATCGTGCTGGTGCTGGTGATGAACACCCTGATGGGCGGCGGCGCCGGTGTGCGCGCGCTCGGCGGGCTCCTCATCGGCACCATCGTTACCGGCATCTTCGTCGCCATCTCCATGACCACCGGTGGCGGCGCCTGGGATAACGCCAAGAAGTACATCGAGGAAGGCAACTTCGGCGGCAAGGGGTCGGATGCCCACAAGGCCGCGGTTACCGGCGACACGGTCGGCGATCCCTACAAGGACACGGCGGGCCCGGCGATCAACCCGCTGATCAAGATCATCAACATCGTGGCGCTGCTGCTGGTGCCATTGCTTTAGCTGATGTCCGGGAAAATCGCCGCCGCAGGCGATTTTTCCCGGTCAATCAGGCAGCCAGCTGCAGCGGCTGGGGCCGGCCGATGGCGTAGCCCTGCAGGTAATCCACTCCCATGCGCCGCGCCGCCTCGACCGAGGCGCTGTCCTCGACCTGCTCGGCGATCACCTTGAAGTTGAGCGTGCGCGCCAGCTTGATCATCGCGGTCACCATCGCCTGGTTCACGGTGTCGCGCGCCAGATTGCGGATGAACGAGCCGTCGATCTTGAGATAGTCGAGCGGCAGGTTCTTGAGATTGGAGAAGGAGCCGACGCCGGAGCCGAAATCATCGAGGGCGAACTGGCACCCCATGCCGTGCAGCACGCCGACGAAGCGCCGCGCCTGCTCGAGGTTGGCGACCACGGCGCTCTCGGTGATCTCGAAGCAGATCTGCGCCGGCGCGACCCCGGTGCTGTCGAGGCACTCGACCACGAACTCGAGGAACTGTATGTCGCCGAGGGTCTGGCCGGAGATGTTGATCGCCACGCTGCGGTCGGGCTGCACCAGGATGGCGCCGCGCCCGAGAGCGGCGAAAGTCGTCTGCACCACCCAGCGGTCCACCAGCCCCATCAGCCGGTAGCGTTCGGCCGCACGCATGAAATCCGCCGGCGGCAGCTCCTGGCCGTTCTCGTCGCGCAACCGGATCAGCACTTCCATCGCCGGTCCGCCCTCGTTACCGTGCGCCGGCACGATCACCTGGTGGTACAGCTGGAAGCGGTTCTCCTTGAGCGCGCCCTGCAGCCGCTGCAGCCACTGGATCTCGCCGGTATGGCGCGCGAGGGCCTCGTCGCGCGCCGAGTACACCGCCACGCGACCCGTGCCCTGCTTCTTGGCGACGTAGCAGGCCGTATCGGCCGCGGCGATCAGCTCCTCGAGCGAGCCGCTCTCGCGGGAGATCTCCACCAGTCCGACCGATACACCGATGTTGAAGATCCGCTCCTTCCAGACGAAGCGATAGTCGCCCACCGAGCGGCATACGTCGTCGGCGATCTGTCGCGCCTTCTCCAGCGGGCAGCCGATCAACAGCATGCCGAACTCATCTCCCCCGAGACGCGCCACCGTGTCGCTGTCGCGCACCGCGTCGCGCAGAAGCTTGGCCACCTCGCGCAGCATGCTGTCGCCGGCCAGGTGGCCGCTGGTATCGTTGACCAGCTTGAAGCGATCGAGGTCGAGGTAGCACAGCACGTGCTGACCATCGCCCCGGTGGCCGCTCTCGATCGCCTCCTCCAGCCGCCGCTCGAACTCGCGGCGATTGACGAGCCCGGTGAGCGCGTCGTGGGTCGCCTGATAGGACATCTGCCGTGCCAGCCCGCGCAGCTCCGTCACGTCGTGCAGCAGCACCGCCGCGCCGACGATTTCCTTGGCCTCGTTGCGCACCGGCGAGGCGGACAGCTCGATCGAGCGTTCGCTGGCGTTGCTGCGCGACAAGAGCAGCGCGCGCCGGCCGAGGGTCACGGGTGCGCCGCTGGTGAGCGCCTGGTGCACCGGATCGGACATCAGCCGCCGGTCGGACTCATCGACCAGGCTGACGATCTCCTCGAGGAGCTTGCCCGCGGCCTGCAGGACGTCGGCGCCGGTCAGCCGCTCGGCGGCGGGGTTCATGTAAGTGATGCGGCCGCGATCGTCGGTGGCGATGACCGCCTCGGCGAGCGAGTTGAGCGCCAGCTGCTGCGGCGTCGCGAGGTTCTCGCCCCCGAGACGCAGCGCCGGCGTGGTCTGCGTCGGGATGATCTCGACCCCGGTGATGAGCAGCGCGTTCCCCTTGTCGTAGTCGACCACGGTGGAGGCGATCTCGAGGCGGCTCATCTGTCCCTGCAGCCCCACCATGTCGATCTCGTAGCGCTCCGCGGCCGATTCCCCGGAGAGCCGCCGGCGGATGTTCTCGCTGACGAGCTCGGAGTACTCGGGCGGCACCAGGTCCCCCAGCCGCCGACCGATCAGCTCCACGCGATCGACACCGACGAAGCTGGCGAACTGCCGGTTGGCGTACAGGATCACCTCGCGGTGCACCAGCACGGCCTCGTGGATGCGCTCGCCCAGGTCGGCGAACAGCCGTGGCGCCTGCGCCACGTCGTGCTCGCCAGGACCGGAACGGGTGAGCAGGTGGTTCACGGCGGTGACCAGGGCGGCAAGCTCAGCCTTGTCGCTGTCGACCTCGACCCGGCCCGGGAGCCGCCCGCCAATAGCGATGCGCTGCAGCTGCTGGGACAGCTGCTCGACGCTCTTCAGGTCGCGCCGTTGCAGCCCATAGAGCACGAGGAACAGAGCTGCGATGAGCGCGCAGAAAAGGCACAACAGCCCGAGGATCGACATCTGGAATACTTCTAAGCCCTTCCGCTTGGGTTGGGCACACACCCCTCGAAAGCACTCTGATTTGACTTCTCGTGCCTGGGGTCGTGGGCGCACTTAAGCATAACGCGCCGTCCGCACGCCCCGTCGGCATTTCACCATATCTCGTCGCATTGCCGCTTGGCAGGAGGGGCGAAAACCCGTAACTTTCTGCGGCCTTTTTCGATATTGATTAAGTGAAGTAGCGGAGTCCTTCAGGCATGCAGTCGGCCGAGCCCCAGGAGCAGATGATCGAACAGCAGGTACGCGCCTGGGATGTGCTGGACGAGCGCGTGCTCGGGATCCTGCGCCGGGTGCCGCGCGCGGCCTTCGTGCCCCCCGCGCAGCGCTTCCGTGCCTACGCGGACGCCGAGGTGCCCCTGCCGCAGCGGCAGCACATGCTGCGCCCGAGCGTCGTCGGCCGGTTGCTGCAGGCGCTCTATCCCGATGCCGGCACGCGGGCGCTGGAAGTCGGGACCGGCTCGGGGTTCGTCGCGGCCTGCCTGCGCGCTGCCGGCGCCCGGGTGCGCTCGCTCGAGCTCTACGCCGAGCTCGCCTCCCTGGCGGCGCGCAACCTCGCCGCTTTCGGTATGAGCGATGTCGAGGTGGTGAACGCGGACGCGCTTGGCGCCGACGGCGGCGAGCGCTTCGCAGTTATCGCCGTGACCGGATCGCTCCCCGTGTACGACGCGCGCTTCGAGCGCTCGCTCGAGGTGGGTGGGCGGCTGTTCGTGGTGGTCGGCGAGGCGCCGGTCATGGAGGCGCGGCTGGTGCGCCGCATCAGCCAGAACGCCTGGGCGACCGAGAGCCTGTTCGAGACGGTGATCGACCCGCTCGTGAACGCCCCGCGGCCGGCGCGCTTCAGCTTTTAAGTAAGGAACCCAGGAAATCGACGCCGTGAGACGTGCCGCATTACTCGCCTGCCTGCTCGGCGGTTTCGCCGCCAGCGCGCACCCCAAGGACCTGGTCGGCGTGTTCGAGGACGCGCTGAAGAACGACCCCGTGATCCGCCAGGCGGATGCCAACCGCCTCGCCTCGCGCGAGGCGCGTCCGCAGGCGATCGCCGCGCTCCTGCCGCAGCTCAACGGCACTGCGACCGTGACCCGCGACGAGAACGTTGGCACCCAGCCATTCTTCTTCGGGAACGGGATCGTCCCCGACTCCGTGAGCGCGCTCACCACGACAAAGACCTGGGGCCTCAACCTCCGGCAGAACGTGTTCTCGTGGTCGAACTGGATGACGCTTAAAGCTGCCAGTTCCCAGGTCGCGCAGGCGGAGGCGACCTACCAGGCAGCAGAGCAGCAGCTGATCCTGCGGGTCGCGCAGGCCTACTTCAACGTGCTCACCGCCGACGACACGCTCGAGGCGGACCAGGCGGCGCTCGAGGCGATCTCGCGGCAGCTCGATCAGGCGACGACGCGCTTCGATGTCGGCCTCATCGCCATCACCGACGTCGAGGATGCCAAGGCGGCACGCGACACGGCGGCCGCCACCGTGATCGCAGACAAGCGCACGCTCGCGACTTCCGAGGATCAGCTGCAGGAGATCACCGGAGAGAAGTACGACCGGCTCGCCAAGCCCGGCGCCGATATGGCGCTGCTCAACCCCGAGCCCGCCGACGAGAGCCGCTGGGTCGACATCTCGCTCGAGCAGAACCCGACGCTCGTCTCGAGCCGTCTGGCGGCCGACATCGCCCGCGACAACGTGCGCGTCGCGGTCGGCGGCCATCTGCCGACGCTCGATATCGTGGCCGGGCGTTCCTGGCAAAGCCAGGACCTCTCTGAGAGACTCGCCGGCATCCCCTCTGAGAGCTTCCCCGAACAATCCCTGGCCTACGGTACGTATTTCAACGACCGGCAGATCGGCCTGCAGCTGACCGTGCCGCTCTTTGCCGGCGGCTTCACTCAGTCCAAGGTGCGCCAGGCCGAGTACCTGTGGATCGCCGCCAAGGAGGGGATGGTGCAGAGCTCGCGCGCCACCGAGCGGCAGGCGCGCGACGCCTACCTCGGCGTCATCAGCGGCATCTCGCGCGTGCAGGCGCTGCGCCAGGCGCTCGCCTCCAACACAACCGCGCTCAAGGCCACCGAGGCGGGTTACGAGGTGGGCACGCGCACCTCGGTCGATCTGCTGAACGCGCGGAAAAATCTGGTGCAGGCGCAGACCAACTTCGCGGTGGCCCGCTACGACTACATCGTGAGCGTGCTCACGCTGCGCCTCGCGGCCGGCACGCTCGACCGGCCCGAGCTCGCATCGGTCAACAACTGGCTCACCACCACGGCCCCGACCTCGCCGGCCGTGCCGACGCCCGAGACGCTGGCTCCGACCGTACCGCCGGCCGAAGGCCCCAACGCGCCGCCGCCGCCGAGGCCGAAGCCCCAGGGCAGCCGCCTGCGCTGACGGCGGCTACAGCAACGGCTCGATCAACTCAAGGAGTCTTGCCAGGGCTCCGCGGCTGCCTTCCACCGATGCGCGCCCCTGCGACCCGATGCGCTCGCGCGCTGCCGGGTCCGAGAGCAGCGCGCTCACGCGCGCGCCGAGCTCCTGCGGGTTGTGAACGATCTCGGCGGCGCCGCGCGCGATGAGAAGCTGCGCGACTTCGGCGCCGTTGAAGTTGTGGGGGCCGGTGAGGATCGGCACTCCGAGCGCGGCGGGCTCGAGCAGATTGTGGCCGCCGACCGGCACCAGGCTCCCGCCGACGAACGCCACGTCCGCGGCGGCGTAGAACTCGAGCAGCTCGCCGAGGCAATCGAGCAGCAGCACCTCGGCATCCGCCGCGCCGGCCGCGTCCCCGCCGTCCGAGCGGCGCACGCAGGCGACTCCCGCGGTGGCGAGAAGTGCCGCGACCGCGGCGAAACGCGCCGGGTGCCGCGGCGCGACCACGACCAGCGCCTGCGCGTGGCGGCTGCGCACCAGGCGCTGTGCCTCGAGCACCGCGGCCTCCTCGCCCTCGTGGGTGCTGCCCGCCACCCACAGCGGCCGCCGCGCGGCGTAGACACGCCGCAGGCGCCGGCCGCGCTCGGCGAGCCCCGCGGGCAGCTCGAAGTCGAACTTGAGATTGCCGGTCACGTGGGTGCTCTCGGGCGAGGCGCCGAGCGCCTTGAAGCGCGCCGCATCGCCCGCGCCCTGCGCCGCGACGATCGCCGCGCTCGACACCGCGTCGGTGAACAGCGCGCCGAGGCGGCGGTAGCGGCCGAGCGAGCGCTCCGAGATGCGCGCACTCGCCAGCACCAGCGGCACGCGCCGCCGGCGGCACTCGCGATAGAGATTCGGCCACAGCTCGGTCTCGAAGATCACCGCGAGGCGCGGCTCGACGCGCCTGAAGAAGCGCCGCACCGCGCCCGGCAGGTCGAAGGGCACGTAGCGCACCTCGGCGACGTCGCCGAACAGTGCCCGCGCGCGCGCCGCGCCGGTCGGCGTGAAGGTGGTGACGGTGAGCGGCAGCTGCGGGTGGCTGCGCCTGAGCGCGCCGACGAGCGGCGCGCATGCCTGCACCTCGCCGACCGACACCGCATGCAGCCACACCCCGCCCGGGGCCACGCGGCGGCCGAATCCCCAGCGCTCGCGCAGGTTCTCGCGGTAGCTGCGGTTGCGGATCCCGCGCCACAGGAACACGACGGAAATGATCGGAGCGCTTAAGTAGACGGCGAGGAGATAGAGGAGGCGCAAGCCGTCAGCCTTCGGCCGCCGGCAGCTCAGGGCCGGGAGCGCCTTCGGACTGGCGGTAGCCGTCGAGCAGCCCGTGCCAGTCCGCCTCGGCGAAGCGCTCCGGCGGCAGCCCCCAGGTGAGCTTCTCGAGCGAACGGCGCAGGCGTACCAGGTTGGCATCCCGCCACAACCCGCCGCCGCGCAGCTGGCAGCGGTCGAAGTCGACGAGATACACGCCGTCCTCGCTGAGGAGGATGTTGTGCGCGTTCAGGTCCGCGTGACACACGCCGAGGTCGTGGAAGCGGCGGATGCAGCGGCCGATGGAGATCCAGGTGAGGATCGAGAGCGCCCCGGTCCGCAGGCACTCGGCGAGCGAGCCGACGGTCGCGAGGCGCTCGGTGATGATGTCGCCGGTATAGGCGAGGCCGGCGCGGCGATAGCGCGCCGCGACCGGTGCCGGCACCGGCAATCCCGCGCGATGCAGGCTGTAGGTGAGCTGCCACTCGGCGAATGGACGCGTGTGCTCCTCGCCCCACCAGGCGTAATGATCTCTCGAGAGGCGCGCGGCCAGGCCGCCGCGGCGGTAGTGGCGCAGCACGTAGCGCTTCGCGCCCGCGCTCAGGAACCAGGCGGCACCACGGCCGCTCGCCGCGTTCTCGAGCGCACCGAGGGATTGCCAGTAGTCGGGCGCGAACCACTCGGCGCTCAAATTGCTCACCCGGGAGGCGTCGTATAGCATGGCGCCGCCCGCCAGGGCGCCGCGTTTCACCTCGGGGCCGAGCGCCCAGCGCCCACTCACAGACCTGACTCCATCATGCTGCCCCTTGCCGAACCGCCGCGCAGTCTTTGCATACTCAGGCTGTCGGCGATCGGCGATACCTGCCACGTGGTGCCAATCGTACGCACCCTGCAGCAGGCCTGGCCGGCGACGCAGCTGACCTGGATCGTCGGGCGGACCGAAGCGCGCCTCATGAGCCTCATCGAAGGCGTCGAGTTTATCACCGTGGACAAGCGCGCAGGACTCGCCGCGCGGCGCTCGCTCGCGGCACACCTCGGCGACCGCCGCTTCGAGGTGCTGCTGCACATGCAGGTCGCGCTGCGTGCCAGTCTCGCCGCGCAGCTGGTGCGCTCGCCCATCAAGCTCGGCTTCGACCGCGCGCGTGCCCGCGAGCTCCAGTGGCTGTTCACCAACGCGCGCATCGCCCCGCTCACGCGCGAGCATGTGCTCGACAGCTTCTTCGGTTTTCTCGCCGCGCTCGGCATCCGCGAGCGGCTGCTGCGCTGGGACGTGCCACTGCCGGCGCCGGCGCGCGCCTACGCCGAGCGGCTGATCCCCGACGCGCAGCCGACGCTCATCATCTCCCCCTGCTCGAGCCACGCGCGCCGCAACTGGGCGAGCGCGCGCTACGCCGCGCTCGCCCGGCACGCGCTCGAGCGTCACGGCATGCGCGTGATCCTCGCCGGCGGGCCGAGCGCGGCCGAACGGCGCATGGGAGCCGAGATCGAGGCGGCAGCGGGCGTGGCGCTGGTGAACCAGATCGGCAGGGACACGCTGCCGGAGCTGCTCGCCCTGCTGGCGCGCGCGACGGTGCTGGTGAGTCCGGACTCAGGTCCCGTGCACATGGCCACCATGGCCGGCACGCCCGTGATCGGCCTCTACGCGGCGACCAACCCGGCGCGCAGCGGACCGTATCTCTCGGGGCGCTGGTGCATCGATGCCTACGCGCGCGCGGCGCACGCCTTCCGCGGCTGCGAACCGCTCGAGCTCCCCTGGGGTCACAAGATCGAGGAGCCGGGGGTGATGAATCTCATCGAGGTCGGGGAAGTCACCGCGCGGCTCGATGAGTTGCTAGGATCGCGCCCATGAACGATGTCCTGGTGCCGGTCTCCCCCGGCGAGCTGCTCGACAAGATCACGATCCTGCGCATCAAGGCGGTACGCATCCTCGATGCCGCCAAGCTCGCCAACGTGAAACTCGAGCTCGCGCTGCTGGAGGCCACCTGGCGCGACTCGGGCTGCGCGGCGCGTGCGCGCGCGAGCGATGAGCACGCGCTGCAGCAGGTGAACGAGCAGCTGTGGGACATCGAGGACCGCATCCGCGACCAGGAAGCGAAGCAGACCTTCGATCGCGAGTTCATCGAGCTGGCGCGCGCGGTGTACGTCTCCAACGATGAGCGTGCCGCGATCAAGAAGCGCATCAACACGCAGCTCGGCTCGCGCATCGTCGAGGAAAAGTCCTACCAGCAGTACCGCTAGGCGCGCCGGCGTACGGCGCGCACCGCCCTTCGGTTCCGCGCGCCGAGGGTGTATCTTGCGCGGTCCGCGGTCAATAACCACAAGGATTTCCCCGTGCGGCCCAATGCAGCGCTCCCCCTCGCGGTGCTCCCCCTCCTGGCCTCGGCGTCCTGGCGAGCGGCGCGCCCGCGCAGCACGCCGCGCCCGCGGGAGGTGTGTACGCCGACCTCGCCTGGCGGCTCGTCGGCCCGATGCGCGGCGGGCGCACGCGCGCGGTCGCCGGAGTCCCCGGCCAATCCAACGTCTTCTATATCGGCGCGGTCAACGGCGGGGTGTGGAAGACGCGCGACGCGGGCCGCACCTGGCAGCCGATCTTCGACGCCGAGCCGACGCAGTCGATCGGTGCAATCGCCGTCGCACCTTCCGATCCCAACATCGTCTACGTGGCGAGCGGCGAGGGGCTGCGGCGGCCCGACCTCTCGGTCGGTAACGGCGTCTATCGTTCCGCCGATGCGGGCAGCACCTGGACGCGCGGCGGACTCCCCGACGGGCAGCAGATCCCGGAGCTCGCCGTCGACCCGCGCGATCCCAACCACCTGTTCGCCGCGGTGCTCGGGCACCCGTACGGCCCGAACGAGGAACGCGGCATCTATCGCTCGCGCGATGGCGGCGTGAGCTGGGAACGCGTGCTCTACAAGGACGCCGACACCGGCGGCTCGGGCGTGGCGCTCGATCCGGCCCATCCGGACGTGGTGTACGCGGCGCTGTGGCAGTCGCGCCTCGGCCCCTGGGAGGACAAGAACGAGTTCGAGGGCAGCAACGGCGGGCTCTACAAGTCGAGTGACGGCGGCACCACCTGGCAGCACCTCGCCGAGGGGCTCCCGGGCGATCTCACGCAGATCAACTTCGCGCTCGCCCCGAGCGCACCGCAGCGCATCTACGCGGTCGCCGCTACGACCGAGCCGGGCGATTACTCCTCGGCCGCCGGACTCGGGGTGTACCGCTCCGACGATGCCGGCGCGCACTGGAGGCGCATCACCACCGACCCGCGGGCATCGCTGCGCATCGGCGGCGGCGACCTCACCGTGCTGCGCGTCGATCCGGCCAACGCCGACGTCGTGTACAGCATGGGTCTCGTCACCATGAAGTCGGTCGACGGCGGGGTCAGCTGGACGGCGCTGCGCGGCGCGCCGGGGGGGGACGACTATCAGAACATGTGGGTGAGCCCCGCCGACCCGCACGTGCTCGCACTGGTGAGCGACCAGGGCGCGGCCATCAGCGTAAACGGCGGCGAGAGCTGGAGCAGCTGGCTCAACCAGCCGACCGCGCAGCTCTACCACGTGAGCGTCACGCCGACCTTCCCCTATCGCATCTGCTCGGGGCAGCAGGAGAGCGGCTCGGTGTGCATCGCCACGCGCGGCAACGACGGCTCGGTCACCGACCGCGACTGGCACCCGGTGGGCGCGATCGAGTACGGCTACGTGGCGCCCGATCCGCTCGATGCGGACATCATCTACGGCGCCGGCCGCACCGAGGTGTCGAAGTACCACTGGTCCACCGGACAGATCCAGAACGTCACACCGGTGCCGGTCCGCGGCAAGGAAGTGCGCGCCGACCGCACCCAGCCGCTCATGTTCTCGCCCCTCGACAGCCACGTTCTCTATTACGCGCTCAACCGCCTCTACAAGACGAGCGACGGCGGCATGACCTGGAGCACGATCAGTCCGGACCTGGCACGCGCGGCGGGCGCGCTGCCGGCGAGCGTCGCCACGCAGCATCCCAAGGGCGCCGAGGAGCAGCGCGGAGTGATCTATGCCCTCGCGCCTTCACCGCGCAGCAGCGACACGCTCTGGGCCGGCACCGACGACGGCCTGGTGTGGGTGACCCGCGATGGCGGCGCGCACTGGAGCGACGTCACGCCCCCCGAGCTCACGCCCTGGAGCAAGGTGACCCAGATCGAAGCGTCGCACTTCGATACCGACACCGCCTACGTCACGGTGAGCCGCCTGCGCATCGACGATCTGCACCCGTTCATCTATCGCACGCGCGATGCCGGCAAGAGCTGGCAGGCGATCCACGCGGGACTGCCGGCGGATGCGCCCGTCAACGCGGTGCGCGAGGATCACGCGCGGCGGGGCCTGCTGTTCGCCGCCACCGAGAAGGCCGTGTGGATCTCCTACGACGAGGGCGATCACTGGGACTCGCTGCAGCTGAATCTGCCGCACACCTCGATGCGCGACCTGCTGGTCCACGACGACGATCTCGTCGTGGCGACCCACGGCCGCTCCTTCTGGGTGCTCGACGACATCTCGCGCCTGCGCCAGCTCCAGGGCGGCGCACCGCGCGAGGCGACGCTGTTCAAGCCCGGCACTGCCTGGCGCGTGCACCGCAGCACCTGGAGCGACACGCCGCTTGCGCCCGATGAGCCACTCGCGGCCAATCCGCCGCCCGGAGCGGTAATCGAGTATTTCCTGCCGCACGACGCGAGGCGCCCGGTGACGCTCGAGGTACTCGACGACAGCGGCAACCTCGTGCGCCGCTTCGCGAGCGACGACCCGGCCGATCCGACGGCGGAGGAGCTGGCGCGCGAGCTGATTCCGGGCTACTGGCTCGAATCCCCGCGCACACTCCCCGCATCTGCCGGCATGCATCGCTGGGTCTGGAACCTGCGCTATGCGGCACCCGTCGCTACCGAGCACGGCTACCCGATCTCGGCCGTGCCGCACGCGACGCCCCGGCTGCCGGAGGGACCGCTCGCCCTGCCCGGTGCGTACGTGGTGCGCCTCACCGTCGAGGGGCGCAGGCTCGAGCAGCCACTGACGCTGAGGCCCGATCCGCGCGTACAGCTGCCCGCGGGCGCGCTCGCCGGGCAGCTGCACCTCGCGACCGAGCTCGCGGCGCTCCTGACCGACAGCTCACGGGCGCTGCTCACCGCGCGCTCGGAAGAGGCGCAGCTGAAAGCCCTCAAGGCCACCGGCACCGCGGCGCAGTCGCTCGGCGACTACCAGGCTCGGCTCACGGCACTCCTCGAGGCCAAGGACGATGCCGGCGCCAGGCCGACGGGCACGCCCCGCGCGCTTCTGCCCGACGTACAGGGCCACGTCGGCGCCCTCTATGCAGAGCTGCTGCGCGGTGATGCGCCACCGACCGCCGCGCAGCTGGCCGCGGCCGCCGGTGCACGCGAGGCGCTCACGGGACTCATGGCGGACTGGCGCCGCCTGCAGGATGACCTCCCCGACCTCAACCGGCAGCTGAAGGCCGCCGGGCTCGCGCCGCTGCGGGCCGACCTGGCGCCGCCGCGGGATGTCAACGCCGCGGACGAGGACTAAACTACTACCAGAACCAGTACCCGAGCGGCGGGACGAGTCAGCTGTGCGCCCGGGCGTCGTGGCGCGCTTGGGTTCCCCCGCTGCGCCGATGCATCATAGTGTCATCAAACCGAGAGACTGGAGAGAAGCGCATGCGCCGTCTTGCCGCTGTCGCGCTGCTGTTCGCAGCATTCGAGGCTCACGCCTACACCGCCGATGAGCTCGCCACGAAGAACGTAACGGCCAAGGGCGGAGCCGAACGGCTCAACGCCATCCAGTCGCTGCGCCTCTCCGGCAAGCTGCTGGTCAACGGCGACACCCTGCAGCTCGGCTACGTCACCCTGGTGCAGCGCCCGGGCTCGATCCGCTTCGAGGGGACGCTGCAGGGTCTCACGCTCGTGCAGGCCTACGACGGCACGCAGGGCTGGAAGATCAACCCCTTCCAGGGCCGCAAGGACGCCGAGAAGATGTCCGCGGACGACGCCAAGGAGCTCGCCGAGAATGCCGCCGACTTCGCCGGCGATCTCGTCGACTACAAGGCCAAGGGCTACAAGCTCGAGTATCTCGGTACCGAGGACGTCGACGGCACCGATGCGCACAAGATCCGCGTCACGCGGCCGAACGGCGACATCAGCTACGTCTACCTCGATCCCGATTACTTCCTCGAGATCCGCACCGTCGACCGCCGCATCCAGCACGGCGTACCGAAGGAGACCGTCACCGATTTCGGCGACTACGAGAAGGTCGACGGCGTGTACTTCGCCTTCTCGCAGGTCTCGGGCGAGAAGGGCTCGAGCGACAAGCAGAAGGTCCAGATCGACAAAGCGGAGGTCAACTCCGTGTCCGACGGCAACGTATTCCGATTCCCGGCGCCGCAGCCCTCTGCTGCCGCCTCCAAGTAATTCCGGGGAGAACATCATGCGATTCCGATTCCTGGCGCTGGCCGGCGCGTGCGTCCTTGGTGCGAACATTCCTGCCGTGCTGCAGGCCGAAGAGGTGGTCGCCGATTCTGGAGTCATCTCCGGGCTCGGGGTGCGCAATATCGGCTCCGCCGCCATGAGCGGGCGCATCGCCGCGCTCGCCGGTTACGCCGACGCTTCGGGCAAGCTCACGGTATTCGTGGGCGCGGCGAGCGGCGGCGTGTGGAAGTCGACCGACTCCGGCACGACCTTCAAGCCCGTGTTCGACAAGGCGACCGCGCAGTCGATCGGCGCGCTCGCGGTCGACCCGACCCACCATGACAACGTGTGGGTGGGGACCGGTGAGTCCTGGACGCGCAACAGCGTCTCGGTGGGCGATGGCATCTACAAGTCCACAGACGCGGGCGAGACCTGGACCAACGTGGGGCTCAAGGACTCCGAGCGCGTCTCGAAGATCGTGGTCGACCCACGCGATTCCGACACGGTCTACGCCTGCGTACCGGGGAAGCTCTGGAGCGACTCGGCCGATCGCGGCCTCTACAAGACCACCGACGGCGGCAAGACCTGGCAGCTGGTCCTCAAGGGCGCGAACCTCTCGACCGGGTGCGGCAGCGTGGCGATGCAGCCGGGGAGCCCGGACGTGCTGCTCGCGAGCCTGTGGGACTTCCGCCGCAAGGGCTGGACGTTCCGCTCCGGCGGCGAGGGCCCCAAGGCCGCTTCCGGCAGCGGCCTCTTCCGCAGCAGCGACGGCGGCAAGACCTGGACCGAGCTCACCCCCGCCGCCAACAAGGGGCTGCCGGTAAAGCCCTATGGCCGTATCGCACTTAGCTTTGCGCCGAGCGAGGCGCAGACCGTCTACGCCTTCATCGAGTCGACCGACTCGGCGCTGTTCACTTCGCACGACGGCGGCGCCACCTGGGACAAAGGCGACAAGAGCACCTGGATGGTGTGGCGGCCGTTCTACTTCGCCAACCTCATCGTCGACCCGAAGAACGCCAAGCGGGTCTTCAAGACCGATGGCGCGCTGATCCTGAGCGAGGACGGTGGCAAGAGCTTCACCACCGTCGGCGGCTTCAACGGCGCGCACGGCGACGTACACGACGTGCTCGTCGATCCGCTCAACTCGCAGCATGTCTACTCCGCCGACGACGGCGGGCTGTGGACCTCCTACGACGGCGGCAACAAGTGGTGGAAGTCGGACAATCTGCCGATCTCGCAGTTCTACCACGTGAGCGTCGACAACGCCGATCCGTACCACGTCTACGGCGGTCTGCAGGACAACAGCTCCTGGGTGGGCGACTCGGCCTACCCGGGCGGCATCACCAGCTCGCGCTGGGAGAACATGTTCGGGGGCGACGGCTTCTGGATGTTCGCCGACCCCACCGACCCGAACTACGTGTACGCCGAGGCGCAGGGCGGCACGATCGGACGCGTCAACATGCGCACCCACGAGGTCCGTGACATCCAGCCGCGGCTCGGCGCCGAGGAGCTCAAGCTCTACAAGAAGCTGCGCTTCAACTGGAACACCCCGATCGCGCTTTCGCCCACCGATCCAGCGACCCTCTATATCGGGTCACAGTTCCTCTACCGCTCGCACGATCGCGGCCAGAGCTGGCAGCGCATCTCGCCGGACCTCACCACCAACGATCCCAACAGGCAGAAGCAGGAGCAGTCGGGCGGCGTGACGGTCGATAACTCGGTGGCGGAGATAAACACCACCATCTACTCGATCAGCGAGTCGCCGCTCGCGGCGGGCACCCTCTGGGTGGGCACGGATGACGGCAACCTGCAGCTGACGCGCGACGGTGGACGACGCTGGGAGAACGTGGTCGCCAACGTGAAGGGCCTGCCGAAGGGCGAGTGGGTCAACTGGGTACAGGCGAGCGCCTTCGAAGCGGGCACGGCCTACGCAGCCTTCGACCGCCATACCTTCGGCGACATGGCGCCCTACGTGTACGTGACCCGCGACTTCGGCAAGACCTGGTCGCCGCTCGTCACGCCGCAGGACGCCAAGGGCGTGCGCGGTTACGCGCACGTCATCAAGGAGGACACGGTCGACGCGAAGCTGCTGTTCCTCGGCACGGAATTCGGCCTGTGGATCTCGATCGACGGGGGAGCCCACTGGGGCCAGTTCAAGGGCGGCGACATCCCTGCGGTGGCGGTGCGCGATCTGGCAGTGCAACCGCGCGACAGCGATCTGGTGCTGGCGACCCACGGCCGCGGCATCTGGATCATCGACGACATCACGCCGCTGCGTCATCTGACGCCGCAGCTGCTCGCACAGGACGTCGCGTTCGTGGCGGCGCGGCCGGCCGAGCAGCGCATCGAGGCGAACGGCGGCTGGCCGAATGGCGCCGCCGCGTTCGTCGGCGACGACCCGGCCGCGGGCGCCGTGATCACCTACTACCAGCGCACCCGCCACCTCTTCGGCAAGCTCAAGATCGAGGTGCTGGATGCGAGCGGTCACGTGGTCGATGAGCTGCCGGCGAGCAGCCGCCGGGGCTTGAACCGCGTGCTCTGGACCATGCATCTGCCGGCACCGCACGTGCCACCCGCCGTGCAGGTGGCGTTCGCGGGCACGCAGGGGCCGCGCGTGCTGCCCGGGACCTATACGGTGCGCATCGAGGACAACGGCAAGACCTACGACACCAGGGTCGACATCGGCCTCGATCGGCGCGTCACCTGGACCACCGCCGACCGCAAGGCGCAGTTCGGCGCGGCGATGCAGGTGTACACGCTGTTCAACGACGAGACGCAGTTCTATGGGCAGATCGCGGGCCTGCGGGCGCAGGTCGCCGCCGCGAACAAGGGCCGCCCGGCCGGCGATGCGCTGCAGAAAAAGCTCGCCGACTTCGATCAGCAGCTCGACAAGATCCGCAAGGAGATCGTCGCCACCACCGAGGGCGGCGCGATCACCGGGGAAGAGCGGCTGCGCGAGCACACCGATCAGCTCTATGGAGCGATCACCGGCTGGGATGGACCGCCCTCGGCCTACCAGCTCGACAATATCGCCGGACTGCGCAGCCAGTTGAGTGACGCGCAGGCGGAGTTCAGCAAACTGACCGACAAGGAAGTGCCTGGGCTCAACGCGCTGCTGAAGGCCAAAGGCGGGGCGGCGCTCATGGTGCCGCCGCCGACGGCCTTCGATGACGCTGAGGAGGGCCCGCACGGCGGCGGGCGCGCGGCGTCGGGCTTCGATCCCGACGCGGCGGGAAATGCCGAGCTGCCGGCGAACCTACAGCTCTGGCGCTGACCGCCAGCTCCTGAGGGTGGCACCGGGGCGAAAGTCACGCCTTTCGCCCCGGCGTCGAACGTAGCTGAGGCGCTCTCCGCTGAAAGCGCCGCAGGCGACTTTCAGCCAATGAACTCACCTGCGCAGCGTGTACTCCGCGCCGCAGTAGGGACACTTCGCCCAGCCCGTCTCGCGGATCGGCAGATACACCCGTGGATGCGAGTTCCACAGGTACATCTGCGGCATCGGGCACGACAACGGCAGATCCTCTTCCGTGACGTCGTACTGGTTCTGCGCGTTGGGCTGGATGAGCGGCCTGGCGGTGGCGACCATGAGGCGGATTATACCTGTCCCGCGGACCGCTCCGCGCCCAGCGTGTCATCCCAGATGCGCATCACCGCCGCGCGGGTGGCGGCGAACTCCTGCGCAGGCACGAGAGGTCCCTCGTCGGCGAGCGCGCGGTGATGCGCGCTCGCACGGTAGGCCCGGTAGGCGTCGGTGAGCACGTCGACGGTCGCCTGCGGGATGAGGTCGGCCGAGGCCAGCGACTCGAGCTGGCGAATGGTGTCGGCGAACATCACCACCGGCGGAAAGCGCTCGGCCCAGGCGAGCGCCCAGTACTGCGCCAGGAACTCGATGTCGGCGATGCCGCCGGCGTCCTGCTTGATGTCGAAGCGCCCGGCATCGCCTTTCGCGCGCTCGCGCCGCATGCGCGCGCGCATGTCGCGCACCTCGGTGCGCAGGCTCTCGCGGCGTACGTGGTGGCACAGGACCTCGAGCCGCACGCGCTCGAACTCGGCGCGTAGCGGCGCGGAGCCGGCGACGCTGCGGGCGTGCAGCAGCGCCTGGTGCTCCCAGGTCCAGGCCTCGCGACGCTGGTACTCGCCGAATGCCTCGATGTTCGTGACCAGGAGGCCCCCCTTGCCGCTCGGGCGCAGCCGTACGTCCACTTCGTAGAGCCGTCCGGCGGCGGAGTGCATGGTGAGCAGGTGCACGATGCGCTGCGCGAGACGCACGAAGAACAGCTGGTTGTCGATCGGTTTCGGACCGCTGGTCTCCTGGCGCTCGCCGTGCGAGTCGTGCAGGAACACGAGGTCCAGGTCCGAGGAGTAGCCGAGCTCCATCCCGCCGAGCTTGCCGTAGCCCACCGCGCAGATGTTCACCGGGCGGCCGTCGCCGCAGGTCGGCACACCGAACTGCGCGGTGATCTGCCGCCAGCCGAGCTCCATGGCGCGCGCCACGATCAGCTCGGCGACGTCGGTGAGGCGGTCGCTCACCCGCATGAGCGGCATCGCGCCGGTCAGATCGGCGACCGCGATGCGAAACAGCGCCGCGCTCTGGAAATGGCACAGCGCCTCCACCTGCCGTTCCGGGTCCTCTTCGGCCTGCAGCTGCCCGAGGCGCTCGGCGAGGTCGGCCTCGAGCGAGGCGCGCGTCGGCAGCTGCGACAACAGCCGCGCGTCGATCAGCTCATCGAGCAGCAGCGGGTGCGCGGCGATCTGCGCGGCCAGGAACTCGCCGTGGCTGACGAGCTCGACCAGGCGCGCACGCGCCGCGGCGTTCTCGCGCAGCAGTGCGAAATAGGCCGAGCGCTTGCCGGTCGCCTCGATGATGCGCAGGATCCGGCGCAGCACGGCGAGTTGCGCGCCGCTCGCGGCGATGTCGGCGAGCAGCGCGGGCAGCAGCGCCTGCAGCCGCCGGCGCCCCGGCTCATCGAGCTTGCGCACCAGGTGCGAGCCGCGCAGCTCGAGCAGCAGTCGCGCGGCCTCCGCGCTCTCGGTAAAGCCGGCGGCGGCGAGCGACTCCCCGAGTGCGGCGGTCTCGGCCTCGCTGTCCCAGAAGCGCCCGAGGTCGATACGCACCGTGGACGCATCTGCCCGACCGCCGCCGAGGATCACCTCGTGAAAGTGCGCGTGCACGCTCGCGCGGTGAGCCTCGAGAGCGGCACAGAGCGCCGGCCAGTCCGCGAGACCCATGGCGTGCGCAATGCGCATGCGCGTGCGCGGCTCGGCCGGCAGGATATGAACCTGGGCGTCCCCGAGCATCTGCAGCCGGTTCTCCAGCCGGCGCAGGAACACGTACGCCGCGGCGAGCTGCGCCACCGCCGGGGCGGGCAGCACGTGCGTCTCCCCGAGGCGCTCGAGCGCGGTGCGCAGCGCCGGGGTCTGCAGCTGGCGGTCGCGGCCGCCGCGCGTCAGCTGCAGCGCCTGCACGATGAACTCGATCTCGCGGATGCCGCCCGGACCGAGCTTCACGTCGTCGGCGAGCTCGCGCCGCTCGACCTCGCGCTCGATGAGCGCCTTCATCTCCCGCAGGCTCTCGAACACACCGTAGTCGAGGTAGCGGCGGTAGACGAACGGGCGCACCGCGGCGGCCTCGAGCTCGGCATAGCGGTCGGGGGCGGTGAGCGCGCGGGCCTTGATCCAGGCATAGCGCTCCCAGTCGCGCCCGTGGCGCGGCAGGTAATCCTCGAAAGCGGCGAAGCTCGCCACCACCGGGCCCGAGGAGCCGAAGGGCCGCAGCCGCAGGTCCACCCGCAGCACGAAGCCATCGGCGGTCCGCGCCTCGAGGAGGCGCACCAGCGCCTGGGCGAGGCGCGTGAAGAACTCCTCGTTGGCAATGGAACGGGTGCCGTCGGTCTCGCCGTGCTCGGGAAAGAGCAGCACCAGGTCGACGTCGGAGGAGAAATTGAGCTCACCGCCGCCGAGCTTGCCCATGCCGATCACGACGAGCGGCTGCACCTCACCGGAGGCGGAGCGCGGCTCGCCGTAGCGCTGGACGAGCGCATGGCGCGCGAACGCCACGGCGCTGCGGATGGCGGCATCGGCAAAGGCGCTCAAGTCCGCGAGCGTCTCGGGCAGATCGGCCCAGCCGGCGAGGTCGCGCCAGGCGATGCGCGCGAGCTCGTAGCGGCGCCAGCGGCGCAGCGCCCGCTGCACCTGCGACTCGGCAGTCGCGGCGTCGAACTGCGGCGCACGGGCGGCGAGCTCAGCGGGCGCGAGGCGCCGCGAGAGCTCGCCGCGCCCGAGGAGGGCGACAAGCAGCTGCGGATCGCGCGTACAGGATTCGGCGAGAAAATCGCTCACCGCAAATACCCGCGGGAGCGAAGCGCGTACGGCTTCCGGGGCGCGCTCGAGTGCCGCGCGTGCGGCGGCGTCAGCCTCGCTGCCGGGTTCCCCTGCCCGGCTCAATTCCAGACGTTGCCCCCGAGGTCGTGCACTACGGCGGTGTCGAGCTGGCGGGAGAGGCCGCGGAAGCGCGACGCGGCGGTGTAGATCTGCGCGCCCTGGGACGCGTCGATCGAGGCCGCCTCGCCCTCGATGAGGCTGTTGTCGATGTGCACGTTGGCGGCGCGCGCCGAGACGCCCACGCCGGTCGCACGGATGCGGCTGTTGGTGATGTGGATCTCGCAGCCGTCCTCGGCGCTCACGGCATCGCCGTCGAACTGGAGATTGAGGTTATCGATATGCAGGAGGCGCGCGCCCTGGCACACGATCGGCTCGTGCCGCACCTCGACCGCCGCACTGGCGGCGCCCGGCTCGCGCGCGCCGGCGGCGGCACCCGCCTGGCCAGCCGATCCCGCCTCGATCGAATAGCCGGGCCCGGCCTCGAGCACCTGTCCGGGAGCCGGCCGCATGGGGCTGCCGGGCTGCATAGCCCGCGAAGCGAACACCTTCGGCGCCGGCGGCGGACTCGCCGTCTCGGGCGCGGGTTGCGCGTTCACGTCCGCGGACGCAGGCGCCGCGGCTTCGGCCGGCGCGGCGGCACTGCCGGACATGGCACCCCGCGGTTCCGGTTGGGCCGCGGGCTCCGGCGCGGCCGCGGCGCTGGCCGGCGCGGCCGCCGCCGGCGGCATGCCGGGCGCGCCGATCACCTGGTCGGCGCGCACCATGCGCAGCTCCCCCGTGTCCCTCAGGCGCACGGTGAAACTGCGGCTCTGCGCGTCCGCGGCGACGATCTCGATCCGGTCGTTACGCTCGAGAGCCGCCCGGGCCCAGCTCATTTCGTCCTGTCCCTGTGGTGCGCCGCACGCACTCAGTGCGAGCGATACGAGGCACGCTGCGGGGAGCAGTGTGCGAGCTAGTCCTGAAGCCATGGCGGCCTCCTCGGCGAGGATGGGCCAAACACGATAAACCAAAAAAACAGGCCCCACGAGGGGGCCTGCGAATGATGCGCGGAATAGGGGGTCTTGTTCCGCGTCTTTGGGGGCTGCGTCCTGACTATGGAGCCTGAGCGCGAACCCCTAACCGTTATGTAAAGCCTATCGGCTCGTCCTTTTAGAATCGATACCTCTTTAGAGAGGGTCCTACATGTCCATCCCGCCCATGCCGCCCATGCCGCCCGGCGCGCCCGCATGGCTGTGCTCCTCGTCCTTCGGAGCCTCGGCCACCATGACCTCGGTCGTCAGGAGGAGTCCCGCCACGGAGGCCGCGTTCTGCAGTGCAAGACGCGTCACCTTGGTCGGGTCCAGGATGCCGGCGTCCAGCATGTCGCCGAATTCGCCGTTGGCAGCGTTGTAGCCGAAGGAGCCCTTGCCTTCCTTGACCCGGTTGAGGATCACGGCGGCATCCTCGCCGGCGTTCTCGACGATCTGGCGCAGCGGCTCCTCGATCGAGCGGGCGAGAATGCGGATGCCGACCGTCTGGTCCTCATTCGCCGCCTCGAGCTTATCGAGCGCCTTCTGGGCACGGATCAGCGCCACGCCGCCGCCCGGCACCACGCCCTCTTCGACCGCGGCACGCGTGGCGTGCAGCGCGTCCTCGACGCGGGCCTTCTTCTCCTTCATCTCGATCTCGGTGGCCGCACCGACCTTGATCAGGGCGACACCGCCGGAGAGCTTGGCGACGCGCTCCTGCAGCTTCTCCTTGTCGTAGTCGGAGGTGGCCTCTTCGGCCTGCTGGCGGATCGACTCGATGCGCGCCTTGATGTCAGACGCCTTGCCGTCTCCGTCGATGATCGTGGTGTTCTCCTTCTCGACCACAACCTTCTTGGCCTCGCCGAGATCGTTCATGGTCGCCTTCTCGAGCGACAGGCCGACCTCATCGGAGATCACCGTGCCGCCGGTCAGGGTGGCGATGTCCTGCAGCATCGCCTTGCGGCGGTCGCCGAAGCCCGGGGCCTTGACGGAGGCCACCTTGAGGATGCCGCGGATGTTGTTGACGACCAGCGTCGCCAGCGCCTCGCCCTCGACGTCCTCGGCGACCACCAGCAGCGGACGGCCCGCCTTGGCCACGCCCTCGAGCAGCGGCAGCAGCTCGCGGATGTTGGAGATCTTCTTGTCGACCAGCAGGATGACCGGCTTTTCGAGCTCGGCGGTCTGGTTCTGCTGGTTGTTGATGAAGTACGGCGAAAGATAGCCGCGGTCGAACTGCATGCCCTCGACCACTTCGAGCTCGTTGCTGAGGCCCGAGCCCTCTTCCACCGTGATCACGCCTTCCTTGCCGACCTTCTCCATCGCCTCGGCGATGGTCTTGCCGATCGACTCGTCGGAGTTCGCGGAGATCGTGCCGACCTGGGCAATCGCCTTGGAGTCCTTGCAGGGCTTGGAGAGCTTCTTCAGCTCCTCGACGGCGGTGATCACCGCCTTGTCGATGCCGCGCTTGATGTCCATCGGGTTGCGGCCGGAGGCCACGGCCTTCAGGCCCTCGCGGATGATCGCCTGCGCGAGCACCGTGGCGGTGGTGGTCCCGTCGCCCGCCTCATCGGAGGTGTTGGACGCGACTTCCTTCACCATCTGCGCGCCCATGTTCTCGAACTTGTCCTTCAGCTCGATCTCCTTCGCGACCGACACACCGTCCTTGGTGACGGTGGGGGCGCCGAAGCTCTTCTCGAGCACGGCGTTGCGGCCCTTGGGGCCGAGAGTCGCCTTGACGGCGTTGGCGAGGACGTTCACGCCGCGGAACATGCGTTGGCGCGCGTCGTCGCTGAATCTAACTTCTTTGGCAGCCATTTCGTGATCCTCGCTTACTTGCCTTCAATGACGGCCATGACGTCTTCTTCGCGCATGACCACCAGATCTTCGCCGTCGACCTTGACCTCGGTCCCGCTGTACTTGCCGAACAGGATCTTGTCGCCGACCTTGACGTCGAGAGGCCGAACCTGGCCGTCCTCGAGAATCTTGCCCTTGCCGACCGCAACAATCTTTCCCTGCACCGGCTTCTCGGCCGCGGTATCGGGGATCACGATGCCGCCCGGAGAGGTACGCTCCTCTTCCAGGCGCTTCACGATGACGCGGTCATGAAGAGGACGAATCTTCATGGGTGTTCGCTCCTTACAAAATCTCTTGATGATTGGATAGGTTATCGCCCAAGGGTGGTGCTATTAGCACTCTCCCCTTGTGGCTGCTAATGATAGGGGGGCACCACGCGAATTCAAGTCGCCAGCGGACTTTTTTCGGGAACGAGGCGTTATTGGCCCCGGCCGACGGTCTTCTCCAGGATGAACCCCAGTTCCTGCCACTCCCTTGAGGGTTGCGCTATAAAGCCTGCATATGACGCTTCGAATTAGACATATTCTCGTGCTGGCGCTGCTTGCCGGCGCGGCCAGCGCCCTGGCGCAGACCCCGCCGGCCGCCCAAGCCTCTCAGTCCTCGCCCGCCGCGGCGCCCCCGAAGGGCCTGAGCTCGGTCCTCGGCGGCGTCAAGACCAGCGGCGATAACTTCCTTCCCGCCGAGCAGGCCTTTCGCTTCGACGCCCTCGCGGGCGGGAGCGACCAGGTGCAGCTCAACTGGGAAATCGCCGACGGGTACTACCTCTACCGCGCGCGCATCAAGGTGGCGACCACGAGCACCACCGCGCAGCTCGGCGCGCCGCAGTTCCCCGCGGGACAGTTCAAGACGGATGAGTACTTCGGCCGGCAGGAGATCTACCACCACGAGCTGCGGGTCACCGTGCCGGTGGCGCGCGCCGCGGGCGGCGCGTTCGCACTGCCGCTCGAGGTGACCTACCAGGGGTGCGCCGAGGCGGGGCTGTGCTACCCGCCGGTCACCCGCTCGGTGAGCGTCACGCTCGCCGGCGGCAGCGGTGCCGCCGTCGGACCGGGAACCGGCGCATCGGGCGCTGCCGGCGGTCCCTCGGAGCAGTCGCGCTTCGCGCAGCTGCTCACGGGCAACGTGTTCCTCATGATCGGCGGCTTTTATCTCGCCGGGCTCCTGCTCGCCTTCACGCCGTGCGTGCTGCCCATGGTGCCGATCCTCTCGGGGATCATCGCCGGGGGCGGAGCGCACACCACCACCGCTCGCGCCTTTGCACTCTCGGTCACCTACGTGCTCGGCATGGCGCTCACCTATACGGCCGCGGGCATCGTCGGCGCGGCGATGGGACACGAGGTGCAGGCGCTGTTCCAGCAATGGTGGGTGCTCGCACTCTTCGCGGCGGTGTTCGTGGCGATGGCGCTGTCCATGTTCGGCCTCTACACGGTGCAGATGCCGGCGGTGATTCAGACGCGCCTCGCCGACGTGAGCAACCGCCAGTCCGCCGGCACCTTCGGCGGTGTCGCCATCATGGGCGCGCTGTCGGCACTCATCGTCACGACCTGCGTCGGTCCGGCGCTGGTGGCGGCACTGCTCGTCATCAGCCAGACCGGGCAGATGGTCCGCGGCGGCGCGGCGCTGTTCGCCATGAGTATCGGCATGGGGACGCCGCTGCTCATCGTCGGCGCCTCGGCCGGCAAGCTCCTGCCGAAGGCGGGCGCCTGGATGGACTTCGTCAAGAAGCTCTTCGGCGTCATGATGCTTGGCGTTGCCGCCTGGATGCTCGCGCGCATCGTCCCCGATCGCGCGGCACTGCTCCTGTGGGCGGCGCCGGCACTCACCCTTGCGTGGCTCGTCTGGTTCGAGCTGCGGATGCGCTCGGCGGCCGTCTGGGCGCTGCGCGTGGCGGGGCTCGCCGCCGGAGTCTATGGAGTCGCGCTCGCGGCGGGTGCAGCGCTCGGCGGCACGGACCCCCTCAGCCCGATCCCCGCCTTCGCGCGCCAGACGCACACGTTGCCGTTCCAGCGCATCCGCACGGTCGCCGATCTGGAGCACGCGGTTGCCAGGGCGAGCGCGGCGAAGCGCGGCGTACTGCTCGATTTCTCGGCCGACTGGTGCACCTCGTGCAAGGAGATGGAGCGCTACACCTTCACCGACCCACAAGTGCAGACGGCGCTCGCCAACCTCACCCTGCTGCGGGCCGATGTGACCGCCGACGACGCCGACGATCAGGCGCTGCTCAAGTACTTCGGCATCATGGGTCCTCCGACCATCGCCTTCTATGGAGTCGATGGCCGCGAGCGCAGTGACTTTCGCGTCGTCGGATACCTGAAGGCCGACGCCTTCGCGGCCCGGGCCCGCGCGGCGCTCCAAGCTGCGCCGTGAGCGGGCGCAGGCGCCCGCTCGCAGCCGCGCTCGCGGTCGCCGGAGTCCTGCTCGCCGCCGCCTCTGCTGGCTTCCTGCTGCAGCGCCTGACCGCACCCGAGCAGTCGACGCTGCGCCCCGTGCCGCCCGTGCGCGCAACCGCGCCAACCGCGCCGACGGCGGCACCCGCCGGGACCGCGCCTGTGCCCGCGAGCCCACCCGTCCGGGATCCGACCCCGCAGCAGCTCCCGGACTTCTCGCTCCCCGACCTTGCCGGCAGGGCGCACCGGTTATCGGACTGGAGCGGACGGACGCTGGTGATCAACTTCTGGGCCACCTGGTGCGAGCCCTGCCGCCGGGAAATTCCGCTTCTCGAGACGATCCGGCGTGAAAACACTGGTAAAAACATCGAAATAGTCGGTATCGCCGTCGATCACCCGGATTCCGTGCAGAAAATGGTCAAGGACCTCAAGATCGGCTACCCGGTGCTGGTGGGCGAGAAGGGAGGGCTCGCCGCCGTCAGCGCATTCGGCATGGATACGGTGCTTCCCTTTACGGTATTCGCGGACCCGCAAGGGCGGATCGTCACGCTCAAGGTCGGAGAGTTGCATCGGGACGAGGCGACGTTCATCCTCGCGCGGCTGGCCGACCTCGCGGCGGGACGGCTGGACCTCGAGGCCGCCCGCGGGCGGATCGACGGCGAGATCCGGCGCCTGGCCGTCGTACGGGCGAGATCGGCGGGTTCCACGGCCAAATAGGCTCGATTGGGCGAGATCCCCGCAGATCGCGCCAGGAACCTATCCAAATGCGCTCCGATTGGGGTACATTCGCCGCGCTTGTTCGATCCAAACCGATAAGAAGACGCGCCAGTCATGGCCCGAGTGCTGTTGTTGAACGGCCCGAACCTGAATCTGCTCGGTACCCGCGAGCCCGCCATCTACGGCACCGAGACGCTCGAGTCGATCGAGAAGCGTGCCGCGGCGCTCGCGCGCGAGGCGGGCCACGAGCTCGTGGCCTTCCAGAGCAACGCCGAGCACGAGCTGATCGGACGGATCCAGCGCGCGGGCGCGGATGGCATCGCGTTCCTCATTTTCAATCCCGGCGCCTTCACCCACACCAGCATCGCGCTGCGTGACGCGCTGCTCGGCGCACACGTGCCGTTCATCGAGCTGCACCTCTCCAACACGCACGCGCGCGAGAGCTTCCGCCAGCACTCCTATTTCTCCGACATCGCCGTCGGGGTGATCGCCGGTTTCGGTGCTTTCGGTTACGAGATGGCGGTACGCGCCGCCGCGCAGCGGCTCGCGCGCGCCTGAGATACCAACCTCTGCCCTCAAGCCTTCGGGGTGTTCCCGGCATGGACATACGAAAAATCAAGAAACTGATCGAGCTGCTGGAGGAGTCCGGCATCGCGGAGATCGAGATCAGGGAGGGGGAGGAAGGGGTGCGCATCAGCCGCATGGGCGCGGCGCAGCCGGTCGCGCAGGTGGTGCACGCCGCTGCCCCGGCCGGCGCCGTCGGGGCGCGGGTGCCGGAGCTGCAGCCTGCGGCGCTCGCCCAGGGCGCCGGCGCACCCAAGCCCAAACCCAACGAGCACGTCATCACGGCCCCGATGGTCGGGACCTTCTACGCGGCGCCCTCGCCCGGGGCGAAGTCCTTCGTCGAGATCGGCGACGAGGTCAAAGTCGGCCAGGTCCTGTGCGTCATCGAGGCGATGAAGATGATGAACCAGATCGAGGCTGACAAGGCCGGCAAGCTCACCTCCATCATGGCGCGCAACGGCGACCCGGTGGAATTCGGCCAGCCGCTGTTCGTCATCGAATAAGCCCGCCATGATCGAGAAGCTGGTCATCGCCAATCGCGGCGAGATTGCGCTGCGGATCTTGAGAGCCTGCCGCGAGCTCGGCATCAAGACGGTGGCCGTGCACTCCACCGCCGACTACAGCTTGAAGCACGTGCTGCTCGCGGACGAGTCGGTGTGCATCGGTCCGCCGGCCTCCGCCGGCAGCTACCTCAACATGCCGGCGATCATCTCCGCCGCCGAGGTGACCGACTCGGTCGCGATCCACCCCGGCTACGGCTTCCTCTCCGAGAACGCCGACTTCGCCGAGCGCGTCGAGAAGTCGGGCTTCGTGTTCGTCGGACCCAAGGCCGAGACCATCCGCACCATGGGTGACAAGGTCTCGGCGATCAAGGTGATGAAGTCGCACGGCGTACCATGTGTGCCCGGCTCCGACGGCCCGCTCGGGGACGACGGCGACGAGAACCTGCGCGTCGCCCGCGACATCGGCTATCCGGTGATCATCAAGGCCTCCGGCGGCGGTGGCGGCCGCGGCATGCGCGTCGTGCACACCGAAGCCTCGCTCCTGAATGCCATCGGCATCACGCGCGCCGAGGCGCGCGCCGCCTTCGGCAACGATCAGGTTTACATGGAGAAATTCCTCGAGCGGCCGCGCCACATCGAATTCCAGGTGCTCGGCGATGCGCACGGCAACGTCATCCACCTGGGCGAGCGCGATTGCTCGATGCAGCGCCGCCACCAAAAGGTGGTCGAGGAGGCGCCGGCGCCCGGGATCACCCTCAGACAGCGCAAGACCATGGGTGACCGCTGCGTCGAGGCGTGCCGCGCGGTCGGCTACCGCAGCGCCGGCACGATGGAGTTCCTCTACCAGGATGGCGAGTTCTTCTTCATCGAGATGAACACCCGCATCCAGGTGGAGCACCCGGTGACCGAGCTCGTGACCGGCATCGACCTGGTGAAGGCGCAGCTGCTGATCGCGAGCGGCGAGCGGCTGGCTTACGCGCAGAGCGACGTGCAGATCCGCGGCCACGCCATGGAATGCCGCATCAACGCCGAGGACCCCAAGACCTTCGTGCCCTCGCCCGGCCCCATCCGCCTGTGGCACGCCCCGGGCGGGCCCGGCATCCGCGTCGACAGCCATGTGTACTCGGGCTACAACGTGCCGCCCTACTACGACTCGCTCATCGCCAAGGTGATCGCGCACGGCGACAGCCGCGACACCGCGATCGCCCGCATGAAGAATGCACTCGCCGAGATGGTCATCGAGGGCATCAAGACGAACGTGGCGCTGCACCAGGAGATCTTCAACCACGCCGCTTTTCAGAAGGGCGGCACGGACATCCATTACCTGGAGCGGCGGCTGGGATTGCGTTGAGCTCGGTCGCGGTCTCCTTCGATCTCGGCGCGCTCGATGCGGCGGCGGCCGAGAGCCTGTGTCTCGCCCTGGGCGCAGCCGCGGTCACCTTCGCCGATGCGCGCGACGATCCGGTGCTCGAGCCGTTGCCGGGCGAGATGCGGCTGTGGCCGGCCACGCGCCTGACGGCGCTGTTTCTCGCGGCCCCGGAGCCCCACGCCGTCGCCGCCGCGGTCGCATCGGCCCTCGACCTGCCGCCCGAGCGCGTCAGCGCCGCGCTGCTGCCGGAGCGCGTCTGGGAGCGCGAGTGGCTCAGGGACTTCCACGCCATGCGTTTCGGGGAGCGCCTGTGGATCTGCCCGCGCCACGAGCGCGTCGCACAGGCGAACGCCGTCATCGTCACGCTCGACCCGGGGCTCGCCTTCGGCACCGGGACGCATCCGAGCACCGCACTGTGTCTGGAATGCCTCGACCGCCATCCGCCGCGCGGCGAGCGCGTCATCGACTACGGCTGCGGCTCAGGGGTGCTGGCGCTCGCCGCCGCGAAGCTCGGGGCCCGCGAGGTGCATTGTTTCGACATCGACCCGCAGGCGCTCACCGCCACCCGCGAGAACGCGCTCGCGAACGGCGTCGATGCGGTGGTGCGGGTACACGAGCATGCCGCGCAGCTGCCCGCCGGCGTCGGCCTGCTGCTCGCGAATATTCTCTCGGGACCCTTGTGCGCGCTCGTGCCGGCGTTCGCGGCGCTCGTGCGTCCGGGCGGCGTCGCGGTGCTTGCCGGGCTCATGCGGCACGAGGTACCCGACGTGACAGCCGCTTATGCCACGTGTTTTGATGTGGAGGGCTGCGGAGAGAGGGGCGACTGGGCGTGCCTCAGGGCGCGCCGTCACTAACGAGCGATGTTCACCGTCTGTCCCAAGTGCGCCCTGACGCTGGTCGTGACAGCGGCGGATCTGCGCGTGGCGCAGGGCTACGTGCGCTGCGGCCGCTGCTCGAGTGTCTTCAACGCACTCGCCCAGCTCTCGGACGAGCGGGGAGCTGCGCGTGCCGCCGAGGCGGCGGCGGAATCCGAGCCCGAGCCCGAACCCGCGCCCGAGCCCGAACCCGCGCCCGAACCCGAACCCGAACCCGCGCCCGAACCCGCGCTCGCGCCTGTTCCCCCGCCGCCCCCCGCGCGCGCCCCTGTGCCGCCTCCCGCGGCGCAGGAGGAAGGAATCCCCGAGGACGCGCTCGAGTTCAACCCCGAGAAAACCGACGCGGCCTCGGTCTTCGTTCCGGCGCCACCGAATCCCGAATGGACTGCGGCCACCGGCTCGTTCAAGGCGCTGGTGGCCGCCAACCAGGAGCCGCCTGCGCCCGAGCCCGCGGCCGCGAACGAGGACCTCGACATCGAGCTCGACGCCGCGCTCCTCTCGCAGATTGTCGAGAACGAGCCGCGTGCACCAGGGGCGGCGGCTCCGCCCCCCGCGCCGCAGAAGCCCCCCGCGCCGCAGAAGCCCCCCGCGCCGCAACGCCGCACGGCAGCGCCGCTTCCCGCAGCCCCCGCGCCCGCGCCGGAGGCACCCGAGCCGGGTCTTGAAGCGGAGACGGGGCCGCTCGAGACCGTGGCGCCCGCACCGCGGCGCGCGCCGTGGCTGTGGACGGCCGCGGCGGTGCTGCTGGCGCTCGTGCTGGCGGCGCAGACCATCAATCATCAGCGCGACGCACTCGCCACCGATCCGCACTTTGGCGCCGCACTCACCGCGCTCTATGCGTCCCTCGGCGTGCCGCTCATGCCACGCTGGGACCTGCATGCCTACGACGTGCGCCAGCTCGGTGCCGTGGTGGCGCCGGCGGCCGCCGCCGGCGGGCCCGGTGCGATCACGGTACGCGCCAGCATCCGCAACGCGGGTCCCAAGGCGCAGCCGCTGCCGCTGCTGCGCGTGACGCTTCAGGACCGCTTCGGCAACCGGATCGCCTCGCGCGACGTGTCCCCGCGCGACTATCTGCCGCACAGCGTGGCGCCGGAGGCACTGCTCGGGGTCGACCAGCGCATCGATGCCGAGCTGGCCTTCGTCGATCCGGGCTCGAACGCGGTCGGTTTCGAGCTCGATGCCTGCCTCGCGATGCGCGGCGGCGTGGCCTGCGCCAACGACACGAGCGCCCGGTAAGGATCGCGCGGTGCGGATCGGGCCCTGGACACTGCCCTCGCCCGTCGTGCTCGCGCCCATGGCGGGCGTGACCGACCGGCCGTTCCGCATCCTGTGCCGCAGTCTCGGCGCGGGGCTCGCCGCCTCCGAGATGCTCACCTCGGACACGCGGCTGTGGACCAGCTCCAAATCGCGCCACCGCATGAACCATGAGGGCGAGCCCGAGCCGCGCGTGGTGCAGCTCGCCGGTGCCGACCCCGCGGCGCTCGCCGAGGCGGCGCGGCTCAACGTCGCGCTCGGCGCCCAGATCATCGACCTGAACATGGGCTGTCCGGCGAAAAAAGTCTGCGGGAGCCTGTGCGGCTCGGCACTGCTCAAGGACGAGCCGCTGGTGGCGCGCATTCTCGAGGCGGTGGTGCGCGCGGTAGAGGTGCCCGTGACGCTCAAGATCCGCACCGGCTGGGATCGTGCGCACATGAACGGCGTCGAGATCGCGCGCATCGCTGAACGCTGTGGCATTGCCGCGCTCGCGGTGCACGGGCGCACACGCGCGGACTTCTACACCGGGACGGCGGAGTACGCGACGATTCGCGACATCAAGGCGCACGTATCGATTCCGGTGTTCGCCAACGGCGACATCGACGACGGAAAAAAAGCCCGCGAGGTACTTGATTTCACCGGTGCCGACGGAGTAATGATCGGCCGCGCGAGTCATGGACGCCCGTGGATTTTTCGCGCTGTCAACGGTGAGCTGCAAAGCGGATTTGCGACGCCGACACTTCTGCGCGGCGAGGTGCGTGATATCATCCTCGCGCATCTCGACTCGGTGTACTGCTTCTACGGCGAGGAGACCGGAGTCCGGATCGCGCGCAAACACCTCGGCTGGTATTGCGGACAGCTGCGCGGCGAATCGGCGGCGGTCCGGCGGGATCTGATGGGGGCATTGAGTACCGCCGCGCAGTTCGCGCAGACGCTTAAAGCTCTCGACGCATGGGTGGGCGAGGCCGCTATGGCGGCCTGACGATCGGTTTTTCTCCGGGGGTCTTACATGACGGCAAAAAAGAAGACTCGGTCTCGTGAAGCCGCCGCCGCCAGAGTGAATGGACGCGATCTGCCGCTGCGCAATCACGCCGAGCGCGCCTTGAGCGAATATTTCACCAGCCTGAACGGGCACCGGCCCGCACACCTGTACGATCTGGTGCTGCGCGAGGTCGAGGAGCCTCTGTTTCGCGTGGTACTCGACTACGCCCAGGGCAACCAGAGCCGCGCCGCCGGGATTCTCGGCATCAACCGTGGCACGCTGCGCAAGAAGCTCAAGCAGTTCGGACTCGCGGGCTCCTGAGGCCCGCAGCCGCCGGCGCCGGACGCCGGCCGCCGTGGGGGGCTGAAGCGCGATGCCCTCACTCCCCGTGCGCCGTGCACTGCTGTCGGTCTCCGACAAGGCCGGGCTGGTCGAGCTCGCGCGTGCGCTCGAGCAGCGCGGCATCGAGATCCTCTCCACCGGCGGCACGGCGCGTCTGCTCGCAGCCGCGGGCGTCGCGGTGCGCGAGGTCGCGAGTGTCACCGGCTTCCCCGAGATCATGGACGGGCGCGTCAAGACGCTGCACCCGAAGATCCACGGTGGCCTCCTCGGCCGCCGCGGCATCGACGATCAGGTCATGGCGCAGCACGGCATTGCGCCCATCGATCTGCTGGTGGTGAACCTCTACCCGTTCGCCGCCGCCGTGGCGCGCCCCGACTGCAGCTACGAAGACGCCATCGAAAACATCGACGTCGGGGGACCTGCGATGCTGCGCGCCGCCGCCAAGAATCACGAGTCGGTGCTGGTGGTGGTCGATCCTTCCGACTACCCGCAGCTGTTGAAGGAACTCGACACGCATCAGGGCGGAAGCGACATGGCGACGCGCGCGCGCTTCGCCGCCAAGGCCTTCGCACACACGGCCGCGTACGACACCATGGTCGCGGCGTGGCTCGCGACCGCCGAGCCCGGCGCCCGTACCCGGCAGCCGGCCTTCCCGGCAACGCTGCCGCTCATCTTCGAGAAGGCCCAGGATCTGCGCTACGGCGAGAACCCGCACCAGCGGGCGGCCTTCTACCGCGACCCGGCCGCGCGCGGCGCCAGCGTCGCGCGCGCCGCGGTGCTGCAGGGCAAGGACCTGTCCTTCAACAACATCGCCGACGCCGATACGGCGATCGAGTGCGTGCGGCAGTTCGCCGACCCCGCCTGCGTCATCGTCAAGCATGCCAATCCCTGCGGCGCAGCGCTCGCCACGACGGTGCTCGAGGCCTACGAGCGCGCCTACCGCACCGACCCGACCTCGGCCTTCGGCGGCATCATCGCCTTCAACCGCGAGCTGGACGCCGCGACCGCGCGCGTCATCACGGCGCGGCAGTTCGTCGAGGTGCTGGCCGCCCCGGCCGTGGCCGCGGAAGCCGCCCAGGTGCTCGCCGCGCGGCCGAACGTGCGCGTGCTGGTGCTCGGCGACCTGTCGGGAGGCACCACGGCTGCGCTCGAGCTGCGCAGCGTCACCGGCGGCCTGCTCACGCAGACGCGCGATCTCGAGGACCTGCCGGAGGGCGAGCTGCGCGTGCCGACGCGACGCAAGCCGAGCGAGACGGAAATGGCGGACCTCAGGTTCGCCTGGACCGTGTGCCGCTTCGTGAAATCGAACGCCATCGTGCTGGCGCGCGAGCGCGCCACCGTGGGGGTGGGCGCCGGCCAGATGAGCCGCGTCTACTCGACACGCCTCGCCGCCATGAAGGCGGCGGACGAGAAGCTGGTGGTGGCGGGGGCGGTCATGGCATCGGATGCCTTCCTGCCGTTCCGCGACAATCTCGACGTCGCCGCCGGCTTTGGGATCCGCGCGGTCATCCAGCCGGGCGGGAGCGTGCGCGACGCGGAGGTGATCGCGGCCGCGGACCAGCACGACATGGCCATGGTGTTTACCGGCATGCGGCACTTCCGCCACTAGGTGCGCCGCCCATGAAGGTCCTGATCGTCGGCGGCGGCGGCCGCGAGCACGCGCTCGCGTGGAAGTGCGCGTCCGCGGCGCGCGTCACCGAGGTGCTGGTGGCGCCCGGCAACGCCGGCACTGCGAGCGAGCCCAAGGTACGCAACGTCGCGGTCGGCGCCGAGGACATCGCGGGCCTCACCCGCCTCGCCGCCACCACGGAGCGCGTCGATCTCACCATCATCGGACCCGAGGCGCCGCTGGTTGCGGGCGTCGTCGATGCCTTCACGGCCGCGGGCCTCGCGTGCTTCGGCCCGACGCAGGCGGCCGCGCGGCTCGAGGGCTCGAAGGCCTTCGCCAAGGAGTTCCTGCGCCGCCACGGCATCCCCACGGCACGCTCGGCGACCTTCACCCGTGACAACTTCGATGCCGCCTGGGTGCGTGCCCAGAAGACCCCGCTGGTCGTCAAGGCGAGCGGGCTCGCCGCCGGCAAGGGCGTGGTCATCGCCGCCTCCACCGCCGAGGCGCTCGCCGCCGCCGAGGCGATGTTCGCCGGCCAGTTCGGCGCTGCCGGCCGCGAGGTCGTGATCGAGGAATTCCTCGAGGGCGAGGAGGCGAGCTTCATCGTGATGGCCGACGGCGTCCACGTGCTGCCGCTCGCGACCTCCCAGGACCACAAGCGCCGCGACGATGGCGACCGCGGCCCCAACACCGGCGGCATGGGCGCCTACTCACCCGCCCCGGTGGTGACCGCAGGCGTGCACGCGCGCATCATGCGCGAAGTCATCGAGCCCGCGATCGCCGGCCTCAGCGCCGATGGCACGCCCTACACGGGCTTCCTCTACGCCGGCATCATGATCGCCCCCGACGGCACGCCCAACGTGCTCGAGTTCAACTGCCGCCTCGGGGACCCGGAGACGCAGCCGATCCTGATGCGGCTCGGGTCCGATCTCACGGGCCTGTGCGAGGCGGCGCTCGGGCAGCGCCTCGACCGCGAGCGCGCGCAGTGGGACCCGCGCGCCGCCCTCGGCGTCGTCATGGCGGCGGGCGGTTACCCCGACAGCGTGCGCAAGGGCGACGTCATCGAGGGGCTCGAGCGCGCCGCCCGGCTCCCCGGCAAGATCTTCCACGCCGGCACGCGCCTCGAGGCCGGGCGCGTGGTCACGAGCGGCGGGCGGGTGCTGTGCGCGGTCGGGCTCGGCACCGACGTGGCCGCGGCGCAGCGTGAGGCATACGCGCTCGCCGCCACGGTGCGCTGGACGGGCGTGCAGTACCGGCGCGACATCGGCTTCCGCGCGATCGCCCGCGAGCGCGGCGCATCGGCTTAAGCGCGCCGTGCCGCTCGATTTCCCCGGCGCGCACCTGGTGCAGCTCGAGGTCCGCGCCGCGGACATCGACGCCTACGATCACGTCAATAACGCCGTCTACCTCACCTGGCTCGACCGCGCGGCGTGGTCGCACTCGGCGGCGCTCGGGCTGCCGCTCGAGCGCTGTGTGGCGCTGCGGCGCGGCATGGCCGCGCTGCGCACCGAGATCGACTTCGTGCACGCGGCGCTCGCGGGGGACCAGGTGCAGGTGGCCACCTGGATCGCCGCTGGCGACGGGCGGCTGCGGGTGGGGCGGCGCTTCCAGGTGCTGCGCGCGGCCGACGGCGAGACGCTGGCGCGGGCCCGCACCGACTACGTCTGCATCAACCTCGATACGGGGCGCGCGGTGCGCATGCCGCCGGAATTCGCGCGCGCCTATGTCGCGACGATCAGTAACTGAACCTGATGAAGGCCTCGGGGCCCCTGAAGCTCATGTCGACGACGCCGGCGAAGCTGCTGCTGTCGCCGCTCACCGAGATGTGCATGCTGGTGTAGCCGAGACCGAGCGAGAAGTACGGATTCCAGCGGTACTGCAGGTCGGCGTGCAGGTCAGTGAAGGAGCCGCTGTAGCCGCTCACGTTGGCCTTGACGTAGTTGCCGCGCGCATTGAGCGAGAAACGCTTCGAGATGCACCAGGTGAAATCGACCGGCAGCGTCGGCAGCGGCTCGGCGGCCGATTCGTCCTGCGCCTGGCCGGTGGCGGGAATCGCCCCGATCGCCTCGGCCTGCACGGCGAACACCCCGATTCCGGTGCCAAGCTCGATGCTGTCGGTGTGGATCAGTGAGTAGGTGTAGGTGAGGCCGAAGCTGCGCCAGTTGATCGAGGTCTGCACCTGCTGTCCGGCGAGGAACGTCTGGTCACCGAACACGATGTCGTTGGCGAGCACCTGGCTGGCGGAGCGATCCGCCTCGTAGTACTCGACGCGCAGTTTGTGGCGCTCGCGCATGCGGAACATGAACTCGACCCGTCCCTGGTGCAGGCGCGCCGGGAGCCCGAGGTCGCGCTCGGCATTCACCGGTGTACCGATGGTTCCAGGCGGGACGCCGGTGGTCGGGTCGTAGCGCACGCTGGTAGTGATCGACGGCGAATAGAAGGCGCCGAGAATATAGAAGTGGTCGTGGATCGGGCTCGAGCGCTCGGGCTTCTGCGGCGTCGGCAGCGGCGCCCCGGAGAGCTTGTCGACGTCGGCAACGGCTAACCCCGACTGAGTCGCGAGAACCACGATGGCGGCCGCGAGCCGGATGCGCATGCGAGTCGAGCTCCCTTGGCGCCGGAGGCGCAGGTAGGGGCGATCTTACTGAGGGGCGCGGCGCTTGTACCAGCGTCGCCGGATGCCGACGTGACGCTGCGCACAGGTGGATGGGCCGGCGCCGCCTTGTCACTGCGTACCCGGCGGCGTAGGGTTGTTCGCACCCCGCCGGCCGGAGGAAGTCACATGACCCATCAGGGCAGCTGTCACTGCGGCCGCATCGCCTATGAGGTCGAGGGCGACATCGCGCAGGTCATGGAGTGCAACTGCTCGCACTGCGCCCGCAAGGGGTTCCTGTTGTGGTTCGGACCACGCGCGGCCCTGCACCTGAAGACGCCGGAGTCAGCGCTCAGCGAGTACACGTTCAACCGCCACCACATCAAACATCAGTTCTGTGCGGTATGCGGCTGTGAGCCGTTTGCTTTCGGCAAGGATCCCAAGGGCGCGGACACGGTAGCGATCAACGTGCGCTGCCTGCCGGACCTCGACCTCGCCCGATTCAAGGTCTCGCACTTCGACGGGCGAAGCCTCTAAATCCATGGGAAAAATCGCCTGCGGCGATTTTTCGGACAAACGGTCTCCCGCTACCGCTTCATCGCCTCGAAGAATTCCGAGTTCGACTTGGTGTCCTTCATCTTGTCGAGCAGGAATTCGATCGCGGCGAGCTCGTCCATCGGGTGCAGGAGCTTGCGCAGGATCCACATCTTGGCGAGCTCACCCTGGTCGGTGATGAGCTCCTCCTTGCGCGTGCCCGAGCGGTTGATGTTGACCGCCGGAAAGACCCGCTTCTCGGAGACACGCCGGTCGAGGTGGATTTCGCTGTTGCCCGTGCCCTTGAACTCCTCGTAGATGACGTCGTCCATCTTCGAGCCGGTGTCGATGAGCGCGGTGGCAAGGATGGTGAGGCTCCCGCCCTCCTCGATGTTGCGCGCGGCGCCGAAGAAGCGCTTGGGGCGCTGCAGGGCGTTCGCGTCCACGCCGCCGGTGAGCACCTTGCCGGAGGACGGCACCACGGTGTTGTAGGCGCGTGCCAGACGGGTGATCGAGTCGAGCAGGATCACCACGTCCTTCTTGTGCTCGACCAGGCGCTTGGCCTTCTCGATCACCATTTCGGCGACCTGTACGTGGCGGGCCGCCGGCTCGTCGAAGGTGCTCGAGACCACCTCGCCCTTCACCGTGCGCTGCATCTCGGTGACTTCCTCGGGCCGCTCGTCGATGAGCAGCACGATGAGATACACCTCGGGATGGTTGTGGGTGATCGCGGTGGCGATGTTCTGCAGCAGCATCGTCTTGCCGGCCTTCGGCGGGGAGACGATGAGTCCGCGCTGTCCCTTGCCGATCGGCGCGACCAGGTCGATGGTGCGCGCGGTCAGGTCCTCGGTGGAGCCGTTACCGCGCTCGAGCTTCAGCCGCTTGGTCGGATGAAACGGCGTCAGGTTCTCGAACAACACCTTGTTGCGCGAGCTCTCGGGGGAGTCGAAGTTGATCTCGCCCACCTTGAGCAGCGCGAAATAGCGCTCGCCGTCCTTCGGCGGACGGATGAGCCCCGAGATGGTGTCGCCGGTGCGCAGGTTGAAGCGGCGGATCTGGCTCGGACTCACGTAGATGTCGTCCGGGCCGGCGAGATAGGAGCCGTCGGCCGAGCGCAGGAAGCCGAAGCCGTCCTGCAGGATCTCGAGCACGCCGTCGCCGTAGATGTTCTCCCCGTTGCGCGCGTGCGCCTTGAGGATCGAGAAGATGATGTCCTGCTTGCGCGAGCGCGCCACGCTCTCGAGACCCATGGTCTCGGTCATCTTCACCAGCTCGTGAATCGGCTTGGCCTTCAGCTCCGTCAGGTTCATGGAGCTGCGCGACTGCACGAGCTCCGCCGGGCTGATGATCTCGGAGTCGTCCGCGTCGAACGGCTCGGGATCGTGGATCATTTCGTCGGGACGCCCGCCACCGTTACCGATGCGGTTGCCGTCACGGTTGCCGTGACGCGGTCCCTTGTTGGGCCGGTTGCGGCCCTGGTTGCCTAAATAGCCTCTCACAGGTTGCTGTCCAGAAATGCGGAGAGTTGGGATTTGGACACGGCGCCGACCTTCTGGGCCTCGACCGTGCCGTTCTTGAAGAGAATCAGCGTGGGTATGCCGCGGATGCCGAACTTCGGCGGGGTCTGCGGGTTCTCGTCGATGTTCAGCTTGGCGATCTTGATCCGGTCCTGGTACTCGCTCGCGATCTCATCGAGTATCGGGGCGATCATCTTGCAGGGTCCGCACCACTCGGCCCAGAAGTCCAGCAGCACCGGCTTGTCGGACTTGAGAACGTCCTGTGTAAAAGTGGCGTCGGTGGTATGCACGATGTTCGGGCTACTCACGCGGTTCAACCTCCGTTGAGACAGAGAGTGTGGATGTCATGGTTGTTTGAAGACTGTGGGAAAATCGGGGCGGGTCGGCACACGTGGGGGAAAAAGCGATGCCAGTTGCACCCGTCAAACGGTTACACTAACTCGTCGGTTGAGTATCAGACCCTTAGGGGAAAAGGATGACCGGGCTGGCGGGTGCGGACCCACGGGCCCGCTGACTGAGACACTTTGTAGCGCTTCCGGATGGGTTTTTCAAGTCCCGGAGCGCTTTTCGCATAACGCTGCAGCTGTAATTGATGACTGATCCACACTCGGATTCCGTGACTTTTGCATCCCTGGGCCTGCGCGAGGAGGTCATGCAGGGCGTGCGCCAGGCGGGCTTCACGCAATGCACGCCGATCCAGGCACAGACGCTGCCGCTCGCGCTCGCGGGCCGCGACGTCGCCGGACAGGCGCAGACCGGCACCGGCAAGACCGCCGCCTTCCTCATCGCGCTGTACCAGGCGCTGCTCACGCGCGGTCCCGGCGCGAATCGCAGCCCCGCCTCGGTGCTCGCCCTGATCGTCGCGCCGACGCGCGAGCTCGCGGTGCAGATCCACCATGACGCGCTCACGCTCGGCGCGCACACGGGCCTGAAGCACTCGGTGGTTTACGGCGGCATCGACTACGACAAGCAGCGTGAGGAGGTCGCGGCGGGCTGCGACGTGCTGATCGGCACGCCCGGGCGGCTCATCGACTACTTCAAGCAGCACGTCTACGACCTGCGCCACGCGCAGGTGCTGGTGCTGGATGAAGCCGACCGCATGTTCGACCTGGGGTTCATCGCCGACATCCGCTACATCCTGCGCCGGCTCCCGCCGCCGCAGCGGCGCCAGTCGATGCTGTTCTCGGCGACGCTCTCCTACCGCGTGCTCGAGCTCGCCTACGAGCACATGAACAACCCCGAGCTGGTGCGCATCGAGCCCGACAAGCGCACCGTGGACGCGGTCCGGCAGGCCATCTACTACCCGGCGATGGAGGAGAAGGTACCACTGCTCATCGGCCTGCTGCACCAGAGCGAGGCCGTGCGTACGCTCGTGTTCGTCAACACCAAGCGCAGCGCCGAGCGGCTCGAGAGCGTGCTCAGGGCCAACGGCTTCAACGCCCAGGCGTTGTCGGGCGACGTGCCGCAGAACAAGCGCCTGCGCTTCCTGCGCGACTTCCACGACGGCAAGCTCGCGGTGCTGATCGCGACGGATGTCGCCTCGCGCGGGCTCCACATCCCCGACGTGAGCCACGTGTTCAACTTCGACCTGCCGCAGGATCCGGCCGACTACGTCCATCGCATCGGTCGCACCGCGCGCGCCGGCGCCGAAGGCGATGCCATCAGCTTCGCCTGCGAGGAGTACGCGGTCGCCCTGCCTGACATCGAGGACTACCTCGGCCACAAGATCCCGGCGAGCTCGATCTCCCCTGAGCTGCTCGCGCGTGACGTGCTGCCCGGGAGCCTGCCGCCCCGCTCCCACCGGCCGCATCACGGCGGCGGCGGCGGCCGGCGCGGCGGCGGTGGTGGCCCACGCGGCGGCGGTGGTGGCCCACGCGGTGGTGGTGGTGGCCCACGCGGCGGTGGTGGTGGCCCACGCGGCGGCAGGGGCCCTCGCTCCGGTCGCCCCGGGCGGGGCCGCTAAGCCGCTGCCAGGGCGGCCCGTGGCACTTACCGCGCCGCTCGGCTAAGCTCCCCTTAGTTTCGGGGCCGCCGCCAGCAGCTCCAGGCCGTTCAGCCCACATTCCGAGATTGGGCCACCGCATGGCGGAAATCGAAGACAACGTCGACCGCGAGCTGTTTCGCAACGTGGAGAAGCTGCGGCAGTTGCGCATAGAGCATCGCGACCTCGATGAGGTCATCTCGCGGCTGTCGCTCGATCTGCACATCAACGAGCTGCAACTGAAGCGCCTGAAGAAGCGCAAGCTGATGCTCAAGGATCAGATCGCACGCCTGGAGAGCCAGTTGATCCCGGATCTGAACGCCTGATGGGTAATGCCGAAAGCGCCGTGCGGGAGCTCCTCCTGCGGCTCGCATCCCCGCAGTTCCTCTCCCAGGCCCTCGCGATCCTGATCGCGCTCGCGGTCGGTTTCGCCGCGGCACGCGCGGCGCGCTCGTGGCAAGCCGCGCAGGAGGCCGATGCGCCGGCACGCTCGACCTGGCCCGGGCGCTTGCTGGCGGCGCTGCTGGCGCTCCTGCCGCTGCTCGCGATGCTCGCGACGCTGCTCGCCGGCCGTGCGCTACTCGCTGCGGCGGGGCTCGCTACCGGCTTGACCGCCTCCGCCGTTGAGCTGCTGGCGGCGCTCCTGGTGGTGCGCCTCGGCGTGTACGTCCTCGGCCGGCTGCTCGGGCCCGACTCCTGGGTGCGCAGCCGCCAGGTCGCCATCACGCTGGTGCTGGGGTTCATCGTGGCGCTGGCGCTGCTCGGCTGGCTCGATGAGATCGAATCCGCGCTCAGCCGGGTGAGCCTGGTCCCCGGCCGCAGCCAGTTCAGCCTGTGGGCGCTGCTCAAGGGCCTGGTGGTGGTGACCGCGTTCGTCGTGGTCGCGAGCCTCATCGCCGGTGCGACCGAGCGCTACCTCATGCGGCTCGAGCAGGTCGCCGTGTCGACCCGGGTCGGAGTCTCGAAGTTCACGTCATTCCTGCTGATCGGACTCGGGCTGCTGCTCGGGATCAACGCCGCGGGCGTCGACATCACGACGCTCAACGTGCTCTTCGGCGCCGTGGGCCTCGGTCTCGGCCTCGGCTTGCAGGCGGTCGCCAGCAATTTCGTCAGCGGTTTCGTGCTGCTGATGGACAAGTCCATCAAGCCCGGTGACGTCATCAGCTTCACCTCCGCCAACACGGGCGACAACACCGGCAGCAGCAATTTCGGCTGGGTGCAGGAGCTGCGCGGCCGCTACGTGGTGGTGCGCGATCGCGACGGCGTCGACACCCTCGTGCCGAACCAGAACCTGATCACGAGCCCTTTCATCAACTGGAGCTACTCGGACCAGCGGGTACGCATCCGCCTGCCGGTGACGGTGAGCTATGACGACGATCCGGAGGTGGCGCTGCAGCTGCTGCTCGAGGCCGCCGAGGGCCACCCGCGGATCCTGCGCGATCCGCCGCCGGTCACACGCCTCATCAGCTTCGAGGACAACGGCATGCGCCTCGAGGTCCGCTTCTGGATCGCCGATCCCGTCAACGGCGTCAACAACGTGCGCTCGGACGTGAATCGCGCGATCTGGCGGATCTTCCGCGCGCACGGGGTGCACATCCCGGTGCCGCAGCGCGACCTGCGCATGCGCGAGGAGACCCGGCGGCGTACGCCCCCGGGCGGCGGCGCTCCCGGCGTACCCGGCTTCGACCGGGCCGCGGACTAAAAGCGCGCGCGCCGCGCTTTGGCTCCCCCGTGCCGCTGCCGGTCGAGGCGGGTATCGAGATTCCGGACGCTGAGCTGTCGGTCAGCGTCATGCGCTCCTCCGGGCCGGGCGGGCAGAACGTCAACAAGGTGGCGAGCGCGGTGCAGCTGCGCTTCGATCTCGCCGGCAGCGTGGTGCTGAGCGAGGCCGTCAAGGCGCGGCTGCGTCACTTGAGCGGCCGCCGCCTGACCGCCGACGGGGCGCTGCTCATCGTGGCCCGCACTCACCGCAGCCAGGAGCAGAACCGCCGCGAAGCCGGCGAGCGCCTCGCCGAGCTCATCCGGCGCGCGCTCGTACGACCCAAGGTCCGCAGGGCCACCGCGCCGACGCGCGCCGCGCGCGAGCGCCGCCTCGAGAGCAAGAACCGCACGCAACGCGCCAAGCGCCTGCGGTCGCGGCCGCGCTGGGAAGACTGAAGGGACGCGCCATGGCCGCATCCGCACTGATGGCCTTTCTGCACCACCTCGCCGCCTTCAGCCTGGTGGCGGCGCTGGCGGTCGAGGTGGCGCTCTTCAAGCCACCCCTGTCGGTGCCTGAGGCGCGGCGCCTGCAGCGCACCGACCTCATCTTCGGCGTGGCGGCCGGCGCGGTGCTCGTCATCGGGGCCCTGCGCGTCGCGTACTTCGAGAAACCGAGCGCGTATTACCTGCACGACGTGTTCTTCCTCGCCAAGCTCGCGGCGTTCCTCGCCGCGGGGCTCATCTCGATCTACCCGACGATCACGTTCCTGTCGTGGAAAGCGGCGCTCAACGCCGGCCGGGTGCCGGAGGTGAGCACCGAGCGCACGCGCCGGGTGCGCCTGTGCCTGATGCTCGAGCTGACGCTGATCCTCGTGATCCTCGCTTGTGCGGCGCTGATGGCACGCGGCTTCGGGTACCGGCGGTAACCGGTCAGATCTCCGGGTCTTCGTCGACCCCGGCGTCGAGACTCTTCTCAGGGTCCCGGCTCGGCTGCTCTTGCGCCGACTCGCCTTGCGAGATTGAGCCGCCGCTCTCTTGTTCGCGGAGCCTCAGCCAGTCCTCTCGCGCCCGAGCGCGAGTCTCCTCAGGATCCGCGGCTGCGCCCGGCATCCGCCGCAGCTTGAGCCATTCCTCGCGTCCCTTTCTTTGCGCCTCGAGCACCGGGTCCGCTCCATGCGGAGCTACGGCGCCGGATCGTTGCTCCGGCACATCGCGCGACTGATCCGATCCCAAGGCCGCGACATCAGCCAGGTCCTGCGGTCGGCCCGCAGCAAGTTTTGCGGCGAGCAGATCCTCGCGCGAGATGAAAGGCACGCTAAGCGAACCGTCAATTGCGACGTCCACGCGCCGCTGCCATGCCTCTTCGAAATCAACGCCGCTGATGCGCGAGAGAATGTCCACCATTACCGGCGGAGTGCCCATGCGGAAAAAGCTACCTGGCTCGACGAGATCCTGTGCGGTCAGCCCCTCCAGAGGCGCCCCGAATTTCGCCAGAGCGGCATATAGCGCGCCGCCATTGGCGGCATCGGCACTGATCAGGATGTCGAGATCGCGGGTGGCCCGGGGCTGCGCGTGGAATCCAACCGCATATCCCCCGACGATGAGGTACCTAACCCGGTGGGCGTTTAATGCGGACAAGAGATCTTTGAAGTCTGGGAACATCGGCGTGGCCCTTGAGAGCGTACAGTTCCAGCGTGAGATCCATCACCGCCCGCAGTCGCTCTTGCGCGGGCACGCGCTGCCACGCCGGATACTCGGCTCTCTTCATCGCCTCAAGGCTTCGGTAACGTGTGATCGTCTTGTCCACGACGCCAACTTAGCACATCGGCGGTTCCGGCAAGTAGCTGCAGCCAGTCCGGATTCAATGCTGATTCAGGTACTTGCGAGGTGAGCTGGGCGGATCAGCCACGCGGCGAGGGCCGGCAGCAGGATGATCGCCGCCAGCATGTTCACCAGGAACATGAAGGTCAGCATGATGCCGATGTCCGCCTGGAACTTCAGCGGCGAGAACACCCAGCCGGCGACCCCGATGGCGAGCGTCACGCCCGTGAAGATGATGCTCGCGCCGGTGACGCGCAGCGTGCGCTCGTAAGCATCGCGCACGCTCGCGCCCTGGTGCAGGAACTCCTGCATGCGGCTGAAGAGGTAGATGCCGTAGTCGACGCCGATGCCGGCGCCGAGTGCCACCATGGGGAGCGTGGACACCTTGAGCCCAATGCCGACCAGCGCCATGACGGCGTACACCAGCACCGAGACCAGCGCGAGCGGCACCACCACCAGCACCGTGCCGGTCACGGAGCGGAAGGTGAGCAGGCACATGAGGATCACCGCGCCGAAGACGCCCGCAAGGATCAGCAGCTCCTTCGCCTTGACGGTCTCGTTGGTCGCCGCCATGACGCCGACGTTGCCGGCGGCGAGCCGCACGCGCGCGCCGGCGAGCGGATTGGCGGCGCGCCACTGCTTCACCGCCGCGACCGCCCGCGCGATGGTGTCGGCGCGGTGGTCGGTGAGGAAGATCATGACCGGCACGACGTCGCAGTTCTCATTCAGGAGGCCGGTGCTGGTCTCGATGTAGCGGGTCGACTGCGTGAGCTGGGTCTGCTCGCGTGGAATGCTGCGCCACTTCAGGCTCCCCTCGTTCCAGCCGGCGATCGCAACCTTGGCGATGAAGGGCAGCGTGATGACCTCCTGCACGCCTGCGACGTTGCGCATGTGCCAGCCGAAGCGGTCGACCGCCGTCATGAGGTCGTGGCTGACGCACAGCGGCTGGTCCGACTCGACGATCGCCGTCAGCACGTCCACGCCGATCGAGAAGCGCGTGGTGATGACATCGTTGTCGCGGTTGTAGCGCGAATCGGCGCGCAGCTCCGGCACCCCTCGCTGGGTATCGCCGATCGGCGTCTCGCGCCCCTTCCACCAGCCCGCCAGCGCCAGCAGCGCCGCCGCCGCGATGATCGCCAGCGCCGGCCCGCGCGCGGTGATCCCCGCCATGCGGCGCCACAGCGCCGCGAGCTGCTGCTGGCGCCGCTCGACGCGCGCGCGGTAGCCAGGGGCGAAACGCACGTAGGAGACCAGCACCGGCAGCAGCACGAGGTCGGTGAGGATGACGATCGCCACACCGATGCTGGCGGTGATCGCCATCTCGCGGATCACCTGCACCGGAATCAACAGGATGGTGACGAAGCCCACCAGGTCGGCAAGCAGCGCCACCACCGCCGGCAGCAGCAGCTGGCGGAACACGCGCCGCGCCGCGCCCTCGCTGTCGAGACCGGCGAGTGCGGCATCGGAGGCGGCGCTGATCTTCTGCACCCCGTGGCTGACGCCGATGGCGAAGATCAGGAACGGTACCAGCAGGCCGATCGGATCGATGCCGTAGCGCAGCGCCACGAGCGCACCGAGCTGCCAGATCACGGCGACGCATGAGCATACGACCGGCACCAACGCGATGCGCCAGGACTGGCAGTAGAGGCGCACCGCGAGCAGCGTCAGCACCAGCGTGATGCCGGCGAACAGCACCACCGCCGCGGCGCCGTCGGCGATGTCGCCCACCACCTTGGCGAAGCCGATCATGCGCACGTCGATGCCGTGCCCCGCGAGCGGCTCGCGTACCTCCCGCTCGAGCGCGCGCGCGACCGCGATCGGGTCGACCGGGCGGCCCTGCGCGTCCTGATCGAGGACAATCGCGCTCACCAGCGCCCCGGAGAAATCGTTGGCCACCAGGCGGCCGATGATGCCGGCCTTGCGGATGTTGTCGCGCACCCGCGCGAAATTCTCGGGCGTGGGAGTGAAATCCTCCGGCGTGACGTTGCCGGCCTCGATGCCGTCCTCGACCACCTCCAGGTAGCGCACGTTGGGTGTGAAGATCGACTGCACCCGCGTGCGGTCGATGCCGTCCATGACGATGATCGCATCCGTCGCCTTGCGCAGCGCCGCGAAGAACTCCGGCGTGAACATGTTGCCGTCGCGCGCGATGAGCGCCACCAGCACGCGATTGGCGCCCTGGAACTCGGCCACCTTCGGATCGAGATAGGTGCGCATGTACTCGTGATGCACCGGCAGCGTCTTGGTGAACGAGGTGTCGATGCGCAGCCCGCGCCACGCCACCGCGCCGAGAATCACCGTGCCGAGCGCGAACAGGGCGAGGATCAGCGTGCGGTGTCCGAAGATGAGGCGCTCGAGGGCGCCGCCGAATCCCGGCAGCGGCTGATCGAGCGCCGCCGTGCCCGTGCCGCCCGCCATCAGTGCCCCGCTCCGGCAGAGGCAGTGCCCGCGCCGAGGGTGAGCACCCGGGCGCCGCCCTCGCCCACCACCGCGAGGGACTGGGGACCGACGGCCACCGCGGCCGAGAGCCCGCTGCGGTCGCTCTGCTGCTCGAGCCTGAAGGACGCGCCTGCATCGCGGCTCACCAGCACCACCCCGGAGAGGCCGACGATGGCGACCGTGCCACCGGGCAGGAGCGCCGCACCGTCGAGCATCGCCATGGTGCCGGTGTCGAGGTGCCGCCAGCTCCCGCCGCCGTCGTCCGAGCGGAAGAGATTGCCGCGCATGCCGCAGGCGAGCAGCGTCTCACCGCCCAGCGGCAGGATGTCGAAGAACGAGCCAGCATACGGCGAGGCGAGCTCGCGCCAGTGCGTGCCGGCGTCATCCGAGCGGTACAGGTGTCCGGCTTCCGCGGCGATAAAGAGTCGTGCAGCGGCGCTGCCCACGATGCGATTCAGATGATAGCCGCCGCCGGCGGCTGCGTTGGCCGCACCCGCCGCGCCGGCGTGCGTCGCATCCGGCGCGCGCGGCGCCGGACTCGGCGCGAACGCCCGCTCGCTCCAGTTCGCGCCGCCATCGGTGCTCGTGAGATAGCTGCTGTAGGCGCCGACCGCGATGGCCGCACCGTTCGCGCCGCACCACACGTCGAGCAACGGACGCTGTGCCTCGGGTGCCTCGTGCACGAGATGCCAGTGCTCGCCGGCATCCGCGGTCGCGAGGATCGCCTCGTCGTGGCCCACCGCAAGTCCGCGCCGTGCGTCGAAGAAGCACACCCCCGTGAGCAGCGCCTGCACCGGGACGCTCGCCGCCTGCGTCCAGCTCAGCCCCCGGTCGTCGGAGTAAACGATGATGCCGCGGTCGCCCACGGCGACCAGGCGGTCGCCGGCCGCGGCGAGGGCGATCAGGAGCGAGTGGGCGGCAAGGCGCGCGGCTTCCGCGGGCAGCCGCTGCGCCGAAGCCGGCGCAGCGGGCGCGCCGGCGGCGGCGCTCAGTGCCGCGAGCGCCGCTACCAGCGCCGCGAGCGCTGCGCGCCGGTATTCCACCGCGTCACCGGATGCCGCGGCGCTCCAGCATGCTCGGCTGGTAGTCCTCGGGCGAGCGCTTGATGTCGAAGTTGTAGGACTTCGGCTCCTCGTTCTGCAGGCCGAGCGCCAGGTAGCGCCCGTTGGAGAGGTCCATGACCAGCTCGAGCGTCGTCCACAGCGACGGCAGATCGTAGTAGTTCATCGCGTGCCCTTCCTGGACACGGTAGAGCTGGCCGCGCGCGTCGTAGCAGTCGATGGCGAGGATCTGCCAGGAATCCTCATCCACATACAGCGTACGGCGGCTGTAGAGGTGGCTCTGGCCGGGCTTGAGCCTGGAGTCGACCACCCAGACCCGGTGCAGCTCGTAGCGCGCCAGGTCCTGGTTCAGGTGGTTCTTGGGCAGCATCTCGCTGTACTTGATCTTCGGATCCTGCAACCGGTACGCGTTGTAGGGGACGTACATCTCCTTCTTGCCGACGATCGTCCAGTCGTAACGCTGGGGACTGCCGTTGTACATGTCGAACTGGTCGGAGGTGCGCAGGTTGTCGGCATTGGTCCCGGGGTTGTCGAAGGCGACGTTCGGCGCGCGGCGCACGCGGCGCTGGCCGGGGTTGTACACCCAGGCACGGCGATTCTCCTTCGCCTGGTCGAGCGTCTCCTGCACCAGCAGGATCTCGCCCGCGAGGCGCGCCGGCGCGGTGGTCTCCTGCGTGAAGAACAGCAGGATGTTGTTCATCTTCGCCTCGGTCATGCCGGGCTCGTAGTACTGGAAGTAGAACTCCTCTTTGAAGTTCACCAGCGTGTAGCTGCCGCTCGCGGTGAGCGGCGCCTGCCCGATCTCGAGCGAAGCAGCGAGCCCACGCCAGCGCGTCACATGGTTCCAATAGATCTCGACGCCCGACTGCGGAATCGGGAACGGCACGCCGCCGAGTGCGCCGGTGATGCCGTTGCCACCGGGGACCAGCTTGCCACTGACGGCGTTGCGCCTGGTGGCTTCGTACACGTGCTCCGGCGCCGCCGCGCTGCGGCGCGTCGGATACACGATCATCTTGTAGTCGGGGTAGGTCTTGAAGAGCGCCTTGTGCCCCTCGGTGAGCTTCGCGGCGTACTGGCTCGCATTCGCTGCGGTGATGGTGAACAGCGGCTTGTCGGCGGCGTAGGGATCAGGGTGGTGGGAGCCCGAGTGGTAATTGGGGAAGCCCGCATCGGCCGCGGATTTCAGCCCTCCGGTCCAGGCGGGAATGGTGCCGTCCGCGTTACCGGCCTTCTCACCGCCGAGCGGCGTCAGTTCGGCACCGAGGCGCGCCGCTTCCTGCGGGCTCACCCCGCCGAAGGCGACGGGTGCGATGAGCATCGCCGCCGCTAAGCTGATCAGCGTCTTCATTGCAGCCCCCGCCTTCAGAATGAGAATTTGATGGAGGCCGCGAGAAAATCGCGGTCGCCCAGCAGGTTGTACTGACCGGCACCACCGTAGTGGGTGAAGGAGACGTCGAGCTCCCAGCGCTGCCGGGTGCTCGCCGTCACGCCGATGGTGCTCGCATAGCGGCCCGCGAGGAACGCCCCTCCCGGACCCGGCGACACGCCGCTCACGTCCTGGCTCCAGGTGGCGTGCGGCAGCAGGTTCCAGTCGCCGATCAGATTGTCGTACTCGAGGCGTCCGGCGAGCACGTAGCCCCAGGCAAAGTCGCTGGCGAACGCCGAGCCCGGAATGACGCACTGGAAGCCCGCGTTGACGCACTGGCCGTTCACCGCCGGGAACTGCGGGTAACCGCCGAGGTTCGGGTTACCGCTCAGCGTGCCCGGGCCGCCGAAGCGCAGGCCGAAGCCCTCCGGGCCGCCTGAGTACTTGTTCGGCAGCGACACATAGTCGGCCCCCGCCTCGGCGACCAGCACGGCCTGGGACGCCTTGAGGACGTTGGCCCACACCTGGGTCGCGGTGACGTCGAAGTGCCAGGTGTCCTTGAGCTCGTAGCCCTGCACCACCTGGCCGAGCCCGTAGAGGCCGAACTGGTTGCAACCCGTGATGGGCGTGGCGGAGGTCGGCACGCAGCGCCCCGGCCCGGTAGTCGGTTCGCCGAGGAGCTTGGCGATTCCGGTCTCGAAGGGGCTGAGCGAGCCGTAGATCAGCTCGGGCAGATCGAGCTGCAGCGGCACGTTGTGGCGGAAGGCCACCTCGCCCTGCAGTGCCGTACCGGTCGCCTGGATCTGGGTGTTGAACGAAAGGCCCAGCATCTTGATGTCGTTCGGGAACTGCTCGAAGTAGCCTTGGGTCGCGGCGAATTCGTTGGCCGCGAGGTTGCTCGCCTGGTTGTTGACGTTGCCGCCGGCGCGCAGCGTGTTGGCGCCGATGGTGGCGTACTGCGTGGCGGTGGCCGCGCTCAGGTTCCCGCCCTGCGCGGCGGCGGCCTGCTGGCCGACGGCGGAGCCGGTGGCCACCGCCTCCGCGAACGGCAGGCCGGCGGCGAGCGCCTGCGCGGCGGCGCCCACGGCGTTGACGGCGCCCCAGGCGTTGCCGAAGCCGGCCTGCGTGCCGGACTGGATCGAGATGACCGGCAGCCGGCTGGTGTAGTTGAGGAAGTAGAAGCCGAGCTCGGTCCCCTGGCTGAAATTCGGCAGGTACCACTTGAGCTTGATGCCGACCTGGCCTGAATTCGGCGGGCGCTCGTCGGGCAGGCGCGGGATCGACTGGAAGTTGCCGATGAGGCCGCCGCCGAGCGCAGTGAAGTCGACGCCCTGGTCGGAGACCGTGCCGAAGCCGAGCACGACCTTGTTGCCGCCGGCACCGGCGATGTCGTTGGTACTGAAGTAGGCGCCGTCCGGCTCGATGATGTCCTCGTGCCAGTCGAACAGGTAGAGGAGCTGGGTGCTGAGGTTCTTGGTGAGCTGCAGATTGAGCACCGCCGACTCATCGGGCAGCAGCGCCTGCTTGAGCTCGGCACCCGGCACCTGCAGCGCCGTGACGTCGAAGTAGTCGACCTGGTTGAGGCCTCCCGGGATGAAGGTGCTCTCGCCCCAGTCGATCACCTGGCGGCCGAGCCGCAACTCGGACGGCATCGTGCCCATGTCCCAGCGCAGGTAGCCGAAGGCGTCCAGCAACCGGGTGTAGCTGCCGACCACGTCCTTGGCGCCTGGTGAGAGCGGCGTACGTTCGGCGAAGCCGCCCATCACATAGAAGTCGTAAAGGCCCGAGCCGCGCACGAACACGCCGGCCTTGTCCTTATAGTTCAGCGAGAACTCGGTGACTCCGGTGAGCGCCTCGGTGAAGGTGCTGCCCTTGAGGTAATTCAGGTCGCCGTCGTCGATGTTGGGCCCGTAGCCGCAACCGCCGTCGGCGATGGCGATGAACGCGCAGTTGCGTCCCCCGATGCGCCACCCCTGGCCGTAGCCGATGGTCGTGTCCCAGGAGCCGCTCCAGTCGCCGGAGGAGAAATTGAACGCACCAGCCTGCGGTGCCGCGCACAACGCCAGGCAGACCGCCGCCGGGGCGACCAGTGACCCACGACGCCCCATGTGAACTTTCCTCATGTCTCCCCCTGCTGCCTTGCGGCCCGGCGTGTCGTCCGGGTACCTGATTGCGACTGGTTCGCTGCTGGCGCCTGCACGCCGGGTTCTTGTTTGTTCCGCAACACGAGACCTGCGCGTCGGAGTCTACGACTCGGCCACGCGGGGCGGCAAGCAGCAGTCAAATCAGCGTCCTATGATGTCCCGCCGCCACCATCGAGCGGTACCAGGCAGCCGTGGCGCAAATGGACACTTTTGCCGGCAAGACGATATTGATCACCGGAGCCTCGACCGGCATCGGGCGCGCGCTGGCGCTCGAGCTCGCGCGCACCGGGGCGCGGCTCGCGCTCAACGCACGCGACGCGGCGCGGCTCGGCGCCACCGCCGCGGAATGCGCGGCACGCGGTGCGCAGGTACTCACCGTTCCCGGCGACGTGGCGGTCGCCGGGGACTGCCACGCGGCCGTCGCACGCGCCGTGGAGCGCTTCGGCGGACTCGACGTGCTGGTGAACAACGCCGGCATGACCATGTGGGCGCGCTTCGATCAGCTCGCCGACCTCGAGGGACTGGAACGGCTGCTCACCGTCAACTACCTGGGCGCGGTGCGCATGACCGCGGCGGCGCTGCCGTATCTCAAGAGCGCGCGCGGGCTGATCGTGGCGGTGGCGAGCCTCGCCGGGCTCACCGGTGTGCCCGAGCGCACCGGCTACGCCGCCAGCAAGCACGCGATGGTCGGCTTCTTCGAATCGCTGCGCATCGAGCTGCGCAGCTGCGGCGTCGGCGTGACGATCGTCGCTCCGGACTTCGTCAAGAGCGAGCTGCACAAGGGGGCGCTGGGGCCCGACGGCCGAGCGCTCGGCAAGACCCCGATGGACGAGCCGCGCATCATGACGAGCGAGCAGTGCGCGCACCTCATGATGCACGCGATCGCCAGGCGCCAGCGCCTCCTCATCACCTCGCGGCGCGGGCGGCTCGGGCGCTGGGCGCGCCTCGTGGCGCCGGGCCTGGTCGATTCGCTCGCCGAGCGCGCCATTCGCCTGCGGCGTTGAGCGAGGCAGCCGCACCTCACTCGAAGGCGATCGCCGGCAGGTCGAGCGCGATGAGGAAGTACTCGAACAGGTTCTGGATCACGCGGATCTGGTTGTGCAGCCGATGATCGCCCTCGAGCAGGTGCAGCGCCGCACGGTTGGCCTGCGCGAAGCGCACGCTGTGCTCGAACGGCACCACCTCGTCGCGCCAGCCGTGCACCACCGCCGCCGGACAATCGACGCCGCCGGCGCGCAGCTCCGGCAGCCCCTCGAGGTAGAGCGCCGGCGCCATGAGGAACACACCGCGGGCGTGCAGGAGCGAGGCGGAGGCGACCGCCACGTAGCCGCCCATGCTCGAGCCGACCAGCACGAGGTCGCCGGCCAGTTCCTTGCAGAAGTCGACCAGCTTCGCCACGCGCGCACGCGGCTGGTCGATGCCGCGGTAGTCGACCGAGTGCGCCTCGTAGCCTTCACTGCGCGCCACTTCGGCGAGCGAGGTGATCTTGCGGCCCCAGGGACCGCTCTCCTGCCCGTGGGAAAAGACGACGTGACGCGTCACGCGCGCCTCCACACTGCCATCGCCGGGCTTGGGTGCCGGATCAGCATGGGCGAATAATGCAGGCAATGGAAACGTTAAGCCAATCGGAGGCGGCGCCACCGTCGGCACCGGGCTGGCAGTTCTGGATCGATCGCGGCGGCACCTTCACCGATGTGGTGGGGCTCGCGCCCGACGGTGCGCTGCACATCCGCAAGGTGCTGTCGGTGCCGGCCGGGCGTGCCGCGGACACCGATCCGGGCCTCGCCGCGGCGCGCGCGCTGCGCGCCGCGGTGGCCCCCGGGGCACCGGTCGCCGAGGTGAAAGTCGGGACCACGGTGGCGACCAACGCGCTGCTCACGCGCAGCGGCGAGCCGGTGGTGCTCGTCACCACCGCGGGATTCGCCGATGCGCTGCGCGTCGGGTACCAGAACCGCCCCGACATCTTCGCGCGCCACATCGTGCTGCCCAAGCCCCTCTATGCCGCGGTCATCGAGGCCGAGGAGCGCATCGACGCCGCAGGCGTGGTGCTGCTGCCCCTCGCCCTCGAACGGTTGCGCGCGGACCTCGTGCGCGTCCGCCGCGCCGGTCGGCGTGCGCTCGCCATCGTGTTCGTGCACGGCTGGCGCCACGGCGCGCACGAGCGCGCCGCCGCGGCCCTGGCCCGCGAGCTCGGCTTCGAGGAGGTCTCGGTGTCGCACGAGCTCTCGCCGCTGGTGCGCTACGTGACGCGCGGCGACACCACGGTGCTCAACGCCTACCTGGCGCTGCCGCTGCGCGCCTACGTGGAGGGACTCAAGGCGCAGCTCACCGCGCTCGATTCCGGGGCACGCCTCGCCTTCATGCAGAGCAACGGCGGGCTGGCCGATGCAGCGGCGTTCCACGCGCTCGGGAGTGTGCTGTCGGGGCCGGCGGGCGGGCTGATCGGCATGAGCTGGGTGGGCGAGCGCGTCGGTTTACCCAAGCTCATCGGCTTCGACATGGGCGGCACCTCGACCGACGTGTCGCTCATCGACGGCGCACTGCCACAGCGTTTCGAGCACACCATCGCCGGTGTGCGCCTCACGCAGCCGATGCTCGACGTGCACACCATCGCCGCCGGCGGCGGCTCGATCCTCTCCTTCCGCGACGGCCGCTTCGCGGTGGGCCCGGCCTCGGCGGCTGCGGATCCGGGACCGGCGTGCTACCGGCGCGGCGGGCCGCTCACGCTCACCGACGTGCAGGTGCTGCTCGGCCACCTGCGTCCCGACACGCTGCCGGCGCTGTTCGGCCCGGACGGTTGCGCGCGCATCGACGCGCAGGTGGTCGCGGAGAAGTTCGGCGCGCTCGCCGCGCAGGTGAGTCCGCAGGTGGCGCACGGCTGCTCGGCCGAGCTCGTGGCGGAATCGTTCCTCGAGGTCGGTGTCGAGTCGATGGCGAACGCCATTCGCCAGGTGTCGGCACGTCAGGGGCTCGACGCGGGCGACTTCACGCTGTTCTGCTTCGGCGGCGCGGCCGGCCAGCACGCCTGCCGCGTGGCGCGCGCCGCCGGGATGCGCCGCGTGCTGGTGCATCCGCTCGCGAGCGTGCTGTCGGCGTTCGGCATCGGCGTGGCGGACCGCCTGGCGGTGCGCCGGGCGAGTCTGCGGGCGCCGCTCACCGCGGCGGGCCTCGGGCAAGCGCGCGCCGAGCTCGAGCGGCTCGAGGCGCACACGCGCGCCGAGCTCGCCGCGTTCGCTGCCGCGCCGCAGCGGCTGCGGGTCGCGTGGCTGCTCGAGGTGCGCGCCGGGGACAGCGACGTGACGCTGTCGGTGCCGTTCGGCCCCCTCGATGAGGTGCGCGAGCGCTTCCACGCCGAGCACCTGAAGCGCTTCGGGTTCGCCGCGCACAGCCTCGACGTCGTGATCGAGGCATTGCGCGCCGAGGCGCGCCTCAACTCACTCGACGCAGCAAGGCTCACGGCCCCCGCGCCGGCGGCGCACGCGGCGCTGCCGCCGACCGCGCGCGCCTGGTTCGCCGGATGGCGCGAAGTGCCGCTCGTCTCCATGGCGAGTCTGGCGGGCACCCTCACGGGACCTGCGCTCATCGTCGAGCCGCACAGCACCGTGGTGCTCGAGAGCGGCTGGCGCGCGCGCCGCCTCGAGGGCGGGGAGGTGCTGCTCGAGAGACACGCCGCAACTGCCGACGGCGGCGAGCACACCACCGATCCGGCGCGCATCGAGATTTCCAACAATCTCTTCATGCACATCGCCGAGCAGATGGGCGAGGTGCTGAAGGCCACCGCGCAGTCGGTGAACATCCGCGAGCGCCTCGACTACTCCTGCGCGCTGTTCGACGCGCAGGGCGGACTGGTGGCCAACGCACCGCACATGCCGGTGCATTTGGGCTCGATGGGCGCGAGCGTGCGCGCGGTGATCGAGGCGCGGCGCGGCACGCTCAAGTCCGGGGACTCCTGGCTCCTCAACAGCCCCTACCACGGCGGCACCCACCTGCCCGACATGACGGTGGTCACGCCCGTCTTCAGCGGCGGCGGCGGCCCGGCGCCCGACTTCTTCGTCGCCTCGCGCGCCCATCACGCCGATATCGGCGGGGTCACGCCCGGCTCGATGCCGCCCTTCAGCCGCGACATAGAAGAGGAAGGGGCGCTGTTCGAATGTTTCCAGCTGGTGGAGGGCTCGCGGCTGCGGGAGCGCGAGCTGCGCGCCGCGCTCGCCGCCGGGCGCTGGCCGGCGCGCCGTCCCGAGCAGAACCTCGCGGACCTGCGCGCCCAGCTCGCCGCCAACGCGCGCGGCATCGCCGAGATCGGCCGGGCCCTCGAGCGCTACGGGCTCGCCGGCCTCGCCGCGCGCATGCGTGAGGTGCAGGACAACGCCGCGCTCTCGGTGCGCAACGCGATTCAAGCCCAGGCGAGCGGTGAGTTCCGCTACGAGATGGACGGCGGCTTCTGCGTCGTCGTGCGCATCGACATCGACCGCGCAGCGCGCCGCGCACGCGTCGATTTCACCGGCACCTCACCCCAGGGGCCGCACAACTTCAACGCGCCGCGCGCCGTGTGCATCGCGGCGGTGCTGTACGTGTTCCGCACGCTGATCGAGCGGCCGATTCCGCTGAACGAGGGCTGCCTCGAGCCGCTCGAGATCGTGATCCCGCCGGGCTCGATGCTCGATCCGCGCCCGCCGGCGGCGGTCGCCGCCGGCAACGTCGAGACCTCACAGTGCATCGTGGATGCGCTTTATGGCGCGCTCGGGATCCTCGCCGCCTCGCAGGGGACGATGAACAACCTGACCTTCGGGGATGCACAGCTGCAGTACTACGAGACGATCTGCGGCGGCGCCGGTGCCGGGCCGGACTTCGACGGCTGCGATGCCGTGCACACCCACATGACCAACTCGCGGCTCACGGACCCGGAGATCCTCGAGGCGCAGTACCCGGTGCTGGTACGCGAGTTCGCGATCCGGCGCCGCTCAGGCGGCGCCGGGCGCCATCACGGCGGCGACGGTGTGGTGCGGCGGCTCGAGTTCCGCGCGCCCTTCTCGGGCGCACTGCTCGCCAATCACCGGCGCATCGCGCCCTTCGGGCTCGCCGGGGGAGAGGCGGGGGCGCTCGGCGCGGCGCATATCCGCCGCGCGGCGGGCGGCGCACTGGAGACGCTCGGCGCCACGGCGCGCTTCGACGTGGCCGCGGGGGACGAGCTCACGATCCTCACTCCGGGCGGGGGCGGCTTCGGCAAGAGCGACTGAGGCGCAGGGCGCCAAAGTCGCACCTTTGGCGCCCGGCAACGAAGCTGATGTCCGACAAAATCGCCGCAGGCGATTTTGTCCGATCGATCAGCCCACAACTCCCCCACGGAGAATCGAAGTCTGGATCTCCCACTCGACGCGCTGCTGCGCGGTCGCCTGGCGGTTCACCGACACGGGGCGGACGCGGCTCACGCCCGCACGGTGCGTCACGAGCCAGGTGTCGAACTCCCCGGGCCGCGTGGTGGCGAAGCCGAACAGCAGGTTGAACTTACCTTCGGCGACGCTTTGCGCGCCGTTGACGCGCTCGTCGCAGATGACGAAGTGGCTGTCGCGCGGCGTCACCCCGGCGAAGGCGCCCTGCGCGGCGAGCGAGTCGAGGAACTCCGCGGCGCGCGCGCGCGCACGGCCCCAGGTCGCCGGGCCGTTGTGCTCGAGCAGCACCCAGCGGGTGCCCTGCTCGAGGCTCGCGGCGACGTAGAGTCCGAGCCGCCGCGCCGGGAGGTAGCGCCAGTCGGAAGCGCTGTTGCCATCGCCCGCGAGCGTGCGCGGCCCCGGGTTGGTGCGGCCGGCACTGCGCACCGCCTGCAGGGTGTTGACTCCGGCCTGCGCCAGCCGCGCACGCTCGGCATCCGACACCGTCACCGCCGGCCGCAACCCCGGACGGAGCGAGGCTTCCTCAGCCTCGACCGGCGTCCAGATCGGCCAGCTCTCGTCCGAGCGCGCGATCATCCCGGCGGCCGCCCCGCAGGACGCGAAGGTCTCGACCCGGCCACGCAGGCGGTCGAAGGCCTGGATGCGCGGGTAGTACATCACCGCGCAGTCGCTGCGGAACGGCCAGCTGCGCAGCGCCTCGAGCGCCGCGGCGGCGCTGTCCCAGGACGCGGGCGGATCGACCACCAGCAGCCCGCAGCGCTCGCGGCACAGGCGCGCCGCCACGAACAGCGTCGACATGCCGACGTCCTGCTCGCGTGCGAGCGGCGGAATGCACAGCAGGTTGAAGCGCGGCGCCGCGCTGAGCGCGAACAGTCCCGTGCCGCGTGCGTGCGCGCCGATCACGTCGTAGTCGGTGAGCGGCGCGCCGTCATCGCCGTCGGGATTGGAGAGTGTGTAGCCGGCCGCGACGCCGCCCGGGCCTCCGGCGGAGCGGTCCGGACGCTGCGCCGGGAGTGCGCCGTGCACGCGCACCAGGCTCGATTCGAGCAGCGCCTCGCAGATGCAACCCTTCACGCCGGGCGTCATCGACATGCGCCGGTAGATCTCCTGGTCCTCGACCAGCTCCGAGCCCGCGGTGCGCACGCGCTGCACCACGAGGTTGAAACGATCGGGTTCGGCCGCCGAGAGTCCGTCGTAGTCGACCGAGGCGCGCAGGTACTCGCGCGAGCCCGGATTGACCGCGATCAGTGTGAGGGTCTCGCCCGCCGCCGGCAGGCTCAGCGTCGGCGGCCGCGCGCCGTTGACCACGCGGACGATGCGCGCTTCGCGCCCGCCGTTCTCGAAGAACTGCTCGACGGCGTAGGACAGCGTCGAGGGCTGCCACAGACCGCCGAAGTGCTGCTGGAATTCGGAGAAGCTGCGGACCGTGAGCGGCTGCGCAACCGGGCCCTTGAGCGTGCGGCCGACGAAGGCGGCGACCCCGGTAGCGACGCCGTCGATGGCCTGATAGTCACGGCTTTGTTGGGCGAGTTGTGCGCCGGACGCGCGGCTGTTGGCCACTCAAACGCCTCTTGGTGTTGTGCGCGGGGACTCTAGCACAGGGTGTCGGCCGACGCCGACAGTCTCGCCGGGCGCGCGACTTAACGTGGACCGGTGCCGTGAGCGGCGCGCTCGGCCGCGCGCAGCGCTTCCTCGGCGCTTGCGCGCTGCTGCGCCTCGCGCTTGGCAGCGATCTCGGCGAGCATCAGCTGGAGCCACTGCGATAGCGCCGGGGCAGGCGAGTCTTTCTTCGACAGCGCCAGGGCAGGCGACTCGGGGGAATCGGTCACGAGCCACCACCGTCCTTGGGAGGCGGTGGTGGCGTCTTCCCGGGTACCGCGCCGGCGGGCGCCACGCCGGCAGGCGCCGCCGCGGCCGGTGCCGGAGCGCCCGCAGCAGGCGCCGGAGCCGGCGCGCCGGGCTCGATCTCCGAGACGATCTGCTTGAAGGATGCCTCATCCATCGGCAGATCCGACTTGCCGTCCCAGGTCGAGCCCTCGGGCAGCGTGTTCTGCACCCGCGGTGCCCCGGCGAGCACCTGCTCGAGGCTCGCATCCGTGGTCGAGATCGGCACCGGCACGCCGCGCGGATTTCTGGTGAGTGAGGCCACGAGCTCCCAGTCGACCTGCTGGTGGTGGCGCTTCAGCTCCTGCTGCAGCGTCGCGGCGAGCTCCTTGCTGAGGAGCTTGCGCTGCGCCTTGTTCCAGTCGCGCGCGTCGTCCTCGAGCACGTCGTAGGGCTGCAGGTACAGCTGCCCGTCGCCCCAGCCGAACTCGAACGGCTGATTCACCACCCGCACCTGGGTACCGATCGGCACCATGTTGAAGAACTGCTCGATGTCCTCGGGGTAGAGGCGGATGCAGCCGTGGCTCGAGCGCAGGCCGACGCCGGCCGGCTTGTTGGTGCCGTGGATCAGGTAGCTCGGCCACTGCAGGTAGAAAGCGTACTTGCCGAGCGGATTGTCGGGGCCCGGTCCGATCACCGGGTCGAGATCCTCGCCGTTGTCGTGATGCTCCTTGCGCACCGAGACCGGCACACGCCAGATCGGATCCTTCTGGCGCCGCACGATCTTGGTGACCCCCTCGGGCGTGCGCCAGCCCACCTTGCCGATGCCGATCGGGTGGGTAATCACTACGGTGCGCTCCCCCGCCTTGACCGGCGGGAAGTAATAGATGCGCATCGCGGCGATGTTGATCACCACCCCGGTGTAAGGCGCATTCGGCAGCACGAACTGACTCGGCACGATGATCTCGGTGCCCTCGCCCGGCAGCCACGGGTCGACCTTCGGGTTGGCGCGCAGGATCTCTTCGTAACCGACATTGAAGCGCCGCGCGATGTCGGTGAGCGTGTCGTCCTTGCCAGCGGCGACCACCTGCACGGCGCCGACGACGCTCTGCCCGGGCTCGAGCTCGAAGCGTTCCGTGGCCACCGGCGGCGGCAGTGCGGGAGGCGCGGGGGCCGCCGGCGCCGGTGGCGGCGCGGCCTGATGGCGCAGCGGGCCGAACAGCGAGCAGGCGGCGAGCAGGCAGCAGCCCGCGAGCGCCGCAGCCGCCGCACGCAGCGGAACGATATTCATAAGGAGGGAATTATGACCGATGTGCGGCCACCGGCGAGCCGTCGCCGCATGACTACAGGAGCACCGGCTGACTGGGCAGCTCGTTGCCCCCGGGCGCGGCTCCCGGGAAATGCCGCCCGAGCAGCGCCCCGACGCCGAGCACTCCGGCCACCGAGCCCTCACGGAAGCGCCCCTCGCGGAAGTGGTGCTGCATCTGGCGGCACACGGCTTCCCACTCCGCCTGGCTGACGCCCGCGGCGATGCCGCGGTCGGCGATGATCTCGACGACGCGATCGGCCAGATCCACGTAGATCAGCACGCCGTTGTTGTGGGCGGTGTCCCACACCCCGAGCAGCCCGAAGAGCTGCCGTGCGCGCTGCCGCGGTGCGAGATCGTGCCAGAGCTCGGGGAAATCGAACGCGGTCTCGACCACGAAGCGGATCTCGCCCGCGTGGCGCGCCTCGCACTCACGGATCGCCTCCTCGATCGCCGCGCGCACCGGCCGCGAGAAGTGCCGCCGCGTAGTGAAGCGCGTGGTGACGAGATGGCGCAGGAGCCTCAGGATCTTCATGGCCTACCAGCTCCCCGAGGCGCCGCCGCCGGAGAAGCCCCCGCCTCCGCCGCTGAATCCTCCGCCACCGAAACCCCCGCCGCCGAAGCCGCCGCCCCCCAGGCCACCGCCGAACCCTCCGAACCCGCCGCTCGACCAGCCGCTGCCGCGCCCGAGGCCGCCGAGCAGCGTGAACGCGAATCCGCCGAGCGCGGCGAGCCCGGCGAGCACGAGCGCATAGCCGGCGATCCATACCAGGAGCCCGGCGCCCGCGCCGGTCAGCACCGAGCCGAGCGTGCGCCCGAAGATGCCGCGCAGCAGCGTCGAGCCCACCAGGACCGCGAACAGCAGCGGCAGCAGCAGCCCGCCGCCGCCGTGCGGGCGGCGCGCGCCCTGCCACGCCTGCTCGGGAGGCGGCAGCGGCTCGCCCTGCACGAGCTTCATCATCTGATCGAGGCCGGCGTCGATGCCGCCGTAGTAATTCCCCTGGCGAAAGGCGGGCTTCACGGTCTCATCGAGAATGCGGTTGGTCAGCGCATCGGTGAGCACGCCCTCGAGGCCGCGGCCCACCTCGATGCGCACGTGATGATCGTCCTTGGCGACCAGCAGCAGCGCACCGTCGTCGACCCCCTTGCGGCCGAGCTTCCAGGCATCGACCACGCGGATCGAGTATTCCTCGATCTCCTCGGGCTGCGTGGTCGGAACGATGAGCACCGCGAGCTGCGAGCCCTTGGCGGACTCGAACGCGGCGAGCTTCTGCTCGAGGGCGGTCTGCTGGCCCGCGGTGAGCGTGCCGGTGAGGTCGGTGACGCGCGCGCTGAGCGGCGGCACCGGCACCTGGCCCGCTGCGCAGAGTGTGAGGCCCAGCAGTACCGGCAGCGCGGCCGCTGCGGCGCGGCGGGCCCGGGGCGCCGAGCCGCTCATCGCGTCACTGTTTCGCGGGCGGCTGCGCAGCCTGCGGCGCGGGAGTGCCGGGCACGGCCGGGGTGCTGGTGTCGAAACTCACGGTCGGCGCCGTTGCGATCTGCTGCTCGTTGGCCACCGTGAAGTTGGGCTTCACCTGGAAGTCGAACATCTTCGCCGTGAGGTTCACCGGGAAGGAGCGCACGGTGACGTTGTAGCTCTGCACCGCCTCGATGTAGCGATTGCGGGCCACCGTGATGCGGTTCTCCGTGCCCTCGAGCTGCGACTGCAGGTCGCGGAAGTTCTGATCGGACTTGAGGTCGGGGTAGCGCTCCACCACCACCATCAGGCGGCTGAGCGCCTGGGTCAGCTGGCCCTGTGCGGCCTGGTACTTCTGGAACTGCTCGGGGTTGTTGAGCACCCCGGGAGTCACCTGGATCGAAGTCGCCTGGGCGCGCGCCTCGGTGACCCCGATCAGCACCTTCTGCTCCTGGGCGGCGAAGCCCTTGACGGTGTTGACCAGGTTCGGAACCAGATCCGCCCGCCGCTGGTACTGGTTTACGACCTCGGACCAGGCGGCCTTCACGGCCTCGTCCTGCTGCTGCAGCTTGTTGTAGCCGCAGCCGGAAAGCATGAGCACCGCAGCCGAGAGCAACGCGACCATCCACGCACGCATCGGATTCTCCTCGCAAGACAAGCCCGGCCTTGGGTGGCCCTGGGGGGGGCGGGAATTGTCACATGGGGGCCGAAGCGGCGTCGATCAAGGGCGAAAAAAAACCCCAGGTTTTTAGGCCTGGGGCTTAGAAGGGCGGACCTTCGATGAAGGGAAGGAAGTCCGCCAGGGGATTCAGTGCAATCGAGCCCAGTGCAGGATGCGGATCTCGTCCGAATCCAGGTCAAAACTCTGTGCCAGGAGCGAGCGCAACTCGCGGTTGGCCCGTCCCTGCGTCAGCGGCTCCCTCAGCTCCACCACCCCGCTCCACTCGTTGCCCGGCACGCTGCGCGTCTTGGGAGTGCCGGTTACGAAGTGCGTGTAGTACTTGGTAGCCACGCTTGACAGCCTAGTGCCAGCGCGCGCGGCAAGTCCGTGAGATGTTCCACAGAACCCCCGGGTTCTGTAAAAAGGGCTGCGACATAACTCACAGGATTTCCCCGCAATGGGACGCACGCCCCCGCCGCAGGAGGCCGCCTCGAAGTACATCACCCCACAGGGGGCCGGGCGGCTGCGTGCCGAGCTCGACGAGCTCTGGCGCGGCGAGCGGCCGCGCGTGACGCAGGCGGTCGCGGCGGCGGCGGCCCAGGGCGACCGCTCGGAAAATGCCGAGTACACCTACGGCAAGAAGCGTCTGCGTGAGATCGACCGCCGGGTGCGCTTCCTGCGCCGCCGCCTCGAGGGCATGGTGATCGTCGATCAGCCGCCCTCCGACCCCAGGCGCGTGTTCTTCGGCGCCTGGGTGCTGCTCGAAGCCGACGACGGCGCGCAGTCGCGCTACCGCATCGTCGGTCCGGACGAATTCGACATGGCGCCGGGATACATCAGCATGGATTCGCCCTTAGGCAGGGCGCTGCTGCGCCGGCGGCTCGACGAGCAGATCGCGGTCGCGACTCCCGCGGGCGAGCGTACTTACCTGATCGTGTCGATCGAGTACGAGCGCCTCACCACAACACCCTGACGTTCTTGAACTGCCAGGGATCGGTCTTGTCGATGTCCTCGGGGAAGAGCCGCTCGCGCTCGTGCAGCGGCGTCCAGTCGGTGTATTCCCCGGACACGGGACCCAGATACGGCATGCAGATCTCGAGAGCGCGCCGGAAGTCCATCTCGTCGGGCTCGATCAGTCCCAGGTTCGGGTTCTCCATCGCCCAGATGACCCCGGCGAGCACCGCCACCGTCACCTGCAGGCTCGTGGCGTTGTTGTAGGGAGCGAGCTGGCGCGCCTCGCCGATCGATAGCTGCGAGCCGTACCAGTAGGCGTTACGGCGGTGACCGGCGAGCAGCACGCCGAGCTCGTCGATCCCCGCGGTGATGTCGTCCATCAGGATGCGCTGGCGCTCCTGCTGCACGTAGTTGCGGCCGGCGAGCTCGTGCACCGACATGACCGCCGCGTCGCACGGGTGATAGGCGTAGTGCACCGTCGGGCGGTACACCACCTGCGCACCCTCGCGCACCGTGTAGTAGTCGGCGATCGAGATCGCCTCGCCGTGGGTGATGCACAAGCCGTGGAACTGCCCGGCGCGCGGCGTCCAGGTGCGCACGCGCGTCGCAGCCCCGGGCTGCATGAGATAGATCGCGGCCAGACAGCCGAAGTCGTGGCGCTTGCCGTCGCGCGGGAAGTTGCGCTCGTGGCTCCCCCAGCCCATCTCGCTCGGCTGCGAGCCCTCGCTCACGAAGCCGTCGATCGACCAGGTGTTGACGAACTCGCCGGGCTGCTTCGGTTTGCTCGAGACCTGGGTGTCGCGCTCGGCGACGTGGATCACTTTGACGCCGAGGCGGCGCGCGAGCTCGCCCCACTCGGCGCGGCTGGCGGGATTGCCGGCCTCGACCTTGGTGTCCTGCGCGATGTTGAGCAGCGCCTGCTTGACGAAGTGCGATACCAGCCCCGGGTTGGCGCCGTGGGTGAGCACCGCGGTCGGAGCGCGCTCGTTGCCCGCGCGCAGCGCCAGGGCTTCTTCGCGCAGCGCGTAGTTGGTGCGGCGCGCCACCGGCACGGTCGGATCGGTATAGCCGCCCGGCCAGGGCTCGATGCAGGTGTCGATGTACATCGCACCTTTTTCCCAGCACAGCTTGATGAGCGCGATGCTCGAGACCTCGACCGAAACGTTGATGAGGAAGTCGCCGCGCCCGAGCAGCGGATTGAGCACGCGCCGGTAGTTCTCGCGCGTCAGGCGCTCCTTCACGAACCTGACGCCGAACTTCGCCGCCTCCTCGTTCCCCTTGTCCTCGGCGGTGACGATGGTGATGCGTTCGGGAGCCACGCCGATGTGGCGCAGCACGAGCGGCAGCACGCCCTGGCCGATGCTGCCGAAGCCGATGAACAGAATCCGCCCGGGGAACTCGACGTGAACTTTGTGCTCGTTGCTCATGATGCCCGTTGCTTAGGTAGACAGTGAGCGGCCGCGCCCTGCGCGCGCCGCCAGTGCGGAGCGTATCAATCGGCCGTGCGCGGGTCACGCGGCGCGCGCCGCGCGCTCATCTCCAGTGCGGCGGGTAGGTGCGCTCGTAGCCCGGGAGCGTGGCGACGCGCTCGAGCCAGCGGCCGAGCGCCGGATAGTTGACCTCCACCGGCATGAAGCGCGAGGACAGCTCGCGCGCCTCGGGGCGTTCCAGCGCGCGCTTCAGCAGCTGGATGCCCGGAAAGATCACCATGTCGACCGCCGAGCACGCCTCTCCCACCACCCAGTCGCCCTTCGAGAGGCGCCCTTCGATGGTGCGCGCCTCGCTCGCGACCGCGTGCATGGCGCTCGTGACCTCGTCGCCGGCGAGATCGCCCTCACCGTTGAATACCGCGCGGACGATGGTACGCAGCTGCGGCTCGATGTAGGCCTGGTACTCGCAGATCACCCGCATGATGACCCCGGCCTCCTCGGGCGTGCGCCCGAAGATCGGCGGCTGCGGGTACTTCAGATCGAGGTAGTAGAGAATCGCGAGCGACTCGAAGCACACGTAGTCGCCGTCCTTCAGTACCGGCACGCGCCCGCGCGGGTTGAGCGCCAGCATCTCGTGGGACTTGTGCTCCTGCTTGGAGAACTGCAGCAGGTGGCTGGTATAGGGGAGCCGCTTGTACTCGAGCGCGAGCAGCACCCGCCACGCGTAGGGACTACCGCTGCCCCAGTAGACGTCGATTGCCATCGGTCCCCCGCGGAAGGTGCTGCGGTGATTGTAACGACAAGTGCCTGGAGCCGAAAATGCACGCATGGCTGCCACACTGATCGATGCCGCCGGGCTCGCCCGGCACCTGGGCGATGCCGACTGGCTGAGCATCGACTGCCGCTTCGATCTCGCCCGCCCCGCCTGGGGCGCGCAGGCCTTCGCCGCCGGTCACATCCCCGGCGCGCTCTACGCGCACCTCGATCACGAGCTCTCGGGGCCGCGCACGGCAGCGAGCGGCCGCCATCCCCTGCCCGACCCGGTGGCCCTCGCCGCCACGTTCGGCCGCTTCGGCATCGATGCGCGCGTGCAGGTCGTCGCCTATGACCAGGGGCCGGGCGCCTACGCGGCGCGGCTCTGGTGGCTGCTGCGCTGGCTCGGTCACGAGCGCGTCGCGGTGCTCGACGGGGGTTATGCGGCCTGGGAACGCGCCGGGCTCCCGGTGGCGAGCGCGCCCAGCGTGCGCCCGCCGCGCCGCTTCGAGCCGCTCGCAGCCGCAGAGCGCGTGACCGGCACGGCGGAGCTCGCTGCGGCACTCGGCCGCGGCGACCTCGCGCGAGGAGCCCCGCTCCTCATCGACGCGCGCAGCCCCGACCGCTTCGCGGGCGAGAACGAGACCATCGATCCGGTAGCCGGCCACATCCCGGGCGCGCACAACCACCCCTACGCCGGCAACCTCGACGCGCGCGGCCAATTCCTGCCGCCCGAGGAGCTGCGCCGCGCGTGGACCGCGACGCTGCGCGGCCGGCCGCCGGATGCGGTGGTCGCGATGTGCGGCTCCGGGGTCACCGCCTGCCACAACCTGCTCGCGCTCGAGCTCGCCGGACTTCCCGGAGCGAAGCTCTACGCCGGCTCGTGGAGCGAGTGGATCCGCGATCCGGCGCGCGCGGTGGCGCGTGGCCCCGACGATGTGTGACGCAGCACTCTCACTCGCCACGCAATTTTGATATAACGCCGGCCGTGGCCGCCGATCCCAAGATCGCCCTCAACGGCAACCGCAAATTCAACCCCGCGCAGCCCTGGGGGATCGAGGAGTCCCTCGACCTCTACAACGTGGCCGCCTGGGGCAAGGGCTACTTCTCGATCAACGACTCGGGCCATGTCGTGGTGCGCCCCGATACCACGGTGGAGCGCGAGATCGACCTCTACGAGGTGGTCGAGGGGCTGCAGGCGCGCGACCTGTCGACGCCCGTGGTGGTGCGCTTCTCGGACATCCTCGCGCACCGGCTGAAGCGCATGCACGATGCCTTCGCCTCCGCGATCGCCGAGAACGACTACAAGAACCGCTACGCGGCGGTGTACCCCATCAAGGTGAACCAGCAGCGCCTGGTGGTCGAGGAGGTCTACCGCTACGGACGCGAGTATGGCTTCGGGCTCGAGGTGGGCTCCAAGCCCGAGCTCCTGGCCGTCATGGCGATGACCGAAAACGCCCCCGAGCGCCTCATCGTCTGCAACGGCTTCAAGGACGACAGCTACATCGAGGCGGTGACGCTCGCCACCAAGCTCGGCCGCACGATCATCCCGGTGGTGGAGAATTTCGAGGAGCTGGGGCTGATCCTCAAGCATGCCGCCGCCTACCAGGTGCGCCCGCGCATCGGCGTGCGCGTCAAGCTCTTCAGCGAGGGCTCGGGGCGCTGGAGCGCCTCGGCGGGCGAGAAGTCCAAGTTCGGGCTCTTCATCACCGAGATCCTCGAGCTCTTCAACGTGCTCAAGGCACACGACATGCTCGACTGCCTGCAGCTCGTGCACTGCCACCCCGGCAGCCAGCTGCAGGACATCCGCCGCGTCAAGGACGCCATCAACGAGCTGGCGCACGTGTACGCGGAGCTGAAGATCATGGGGGCGGGGCTCAAGTACATCGACGTGGGCGGCGGGCTCGGCGTCGACTACGACGGCAGCGGCACCAACTTCGCCTCCTCGATGAACTACACGCTGAACGAGTATGCGAGCGACGTCGTCTACCGTATCGCGAGTGTCTGCAACGCGCGCGACATCCCGCACCCGATGATCGTGAGCGAGTCGGGGCGCGCGGTCGCCGCCTATCACAGCGTGCTCATCTTCGATGCGCTCGGGTCGTCCGCGCTCGACAAGTTCCGTGTCACCGGCTACGAGGCCGAGGATTACTCCGGGAGCGAAGAGCTGCCGCAGCCGGTGCAGGACCTGTTCGAGGCCTACCGCGCCGTGAGCGACCGGCGCCTGGTCGAGTGCTACCACGATGCGCTCACCGCCCGCGAGCAGGTGCTGCAGATGTTCAACCTCGGCCTCCTGTCGCTCGAGTTCCGCGGGCTCGCCGAGCGGCTCTACTGGGCGACCTGCGCCAAGATCCGCGACCAGTGCCGCAAGCTCGAGCGGCTGCCCGAGGAGCTCGACGACCTCGAGGCGATCCTCTCGGACACCTACTTCTGCAACTTCTCGGTGTTCCAGTCGCTGCCCGACAGCTGGGCCATCGACCAGCTGTTCCCGATCATGCCGATCCACCGGCTGGACGAACGGCCGACGCGCACCGCGGTGCTCGCCGACATCACCTGCGATTCCGACGGCAAGATCGATCATTTCGTGTCGCTGCGCGACGTGAAGCGCACCCTCGAGCTGCACGAGCTCCGGGCCGGCGAGAAGTACTACATGGCGGCTTTCCTGGTCGGCGCCTACCAGGAGACGCTCGGCGACCTGCACAACCTCTTCGGCGACACCCACGTGGTGCACGTGCGGCTGCACGACGAGGGCGGCTGGTGGATCGAGGAGATCGTCAAGGGCGACACCGCCAACAAAGTGCTCGAGTACATGGAGTACGACGTCGCCGAGCTCTACCCGGCCCTGGCGCGCGATTGCGAGCGCGCCATCCGCGACGGCCGCATGACCATCGCCGAGAGCCAGGCGCTCAAGCGCTTCTACGAGAGCGAGCTCGACGGCTACGCGTACCTGGAGCCCGCCGGGGCTTAAAGCTGCAGCAGCGCCAGTACCGCGAGCGCGACGAACACCGCCGCGGCGATGCGATGCACCAGCTGCATCGGAACGCGCTCGGTGACCGTGCGGCTGAGCAGTACCGTCGGCACGTCGACGATCAGCATGCCGAGCGTAGTGCCGGCAACCACGGCTACCAGCATGTGATATCTCGCGGCGAGCGCCGCCGTGGCGAGCTGCGTCTTGTCGCCCATCTCGACCAGGAAGAACGTCAGCGCGGTGGTGCCGTACGCCCCCAAGCGACCGCGCTGCTCGCCGCCCACCGGCTCCTTGTCCGGAACCAACATCCAGACGGCAGTGGCGGCGAAGGAGGCGGCCAGCAGCCAGCGCAGTACCGCGGGCGACAGCAGTGAAGCGAGCAGCGTGCCGACCGCACCAGCCGTCAGGTGGTTGGCGAGTACCCCGGTCACGATCCCGGCGATCACCGGCACGGGCGCGCGGAAACGCGCCGCCAGCAGCAGCGCGAGCAGCTGTGTCTTGTCACCGAGCTCGGCCAGCGCCACGACACCGGCGGAGACGAGAAAGGCTTCCATGAAAACCCTGGAGTTTGCGTCCCGCTGGGGCCGGGAGTAGCATGCCACGGGCGTTCGTATCCGTCGTGGTTGAGTGCGCTTTGTACGAATGTTGACCTCCTCTCCCGCCCCGCGCATCTCTTCCGCGCGCGAACGCAGGTGCAGGCCGCCGGCCCAAGCGCTGCGCATTGACTGAAACCGATCGTGTGCCTTGAAGCCTTGACCTGTTTGATCGTTCACGCGGTTCATGCGACCGACGCGTGCGGCTCGCCGCTGTCCGCCTTTTCATAGAGAGACTTCCCAGTGACGACGATTTACGTAGGCAATCTGCCCTTTAACGCCACCGAGCAGGACGTGAAGGCCTTGTTCGAGCGCCATGGCAAGGTGGAGTCTGTCAAGCTCATCAATGATCGCGAAACCGGCAAGCCGCGCGGCTTCGGTTTCGTCGACATGCCGCAGAGCGAGGCACAGGCCGCGATCCAGGCCCTGAACGGCTTCCAGATGGCTGGCCGTCCGCTGCGCGTCAACGAGGCGCAGGAGCGCCCGCAGCGCCCGCGCCAGGGCGGCGGTCCCTTCCGTCGCTGAACTGTCGCGCCTGCCGTTCAAGCGCACAAGGAACCCCGCTCGCTGCGGGGTTTTTTGTCACGGAATCATCATGGCGATCGTCAACAACAACAAATGGGCGGCGCTCGCCGCCGGGGCGCTGCTGCTCGGCGCCTGCACCACCTACAGCACGCGCCAGAGCACTTCGCTCGCGCTCGACCGCATCCTCGCCGGCGACCAGCGCTCGGAGCAGAACCGCGCGCGCGACCGCTACCGCCACCCGAAGGCGACGCTGCTGTTCTTCGGCATCCGCCCGGAGATGAGCGTACTCGAGGTGTGGCCGGAGCCGGGCTGGTACACCGAGGTGCTGGCGCCGCTGCTGGCCGACAAAGGCCGGTACTACGCCGGCGTGGTCGCCGCCGACCCGAAGAGCGAATACAACACGCGCCGCCTGGCGGAGTACCGGCGCAAGCTCGCCACGCGGGCGCAGCTCTACGGGCATGTGGCGGTCGTGACCTTCCCGCTCGACGGCTCGGATGCGGTGCCGCCCGGTACGCTCGACATGATCCTCACCTTCCGCAACATCCATAACTGGATGGGGCGCGATGAGGCGAGCGCGGCCTTCGCCACCATGTTCCGCGCGCTGAAGCCCGGCGGCGTCCTCGGCGTGGTCGAGCACCGCGGCAACCCCGCCGTGCCGCAGGACCCCAAGGCGAAGAGCGGCTACGTCAACGAGGACTACGCCGTCAAGCTGATCGAGGCGGCGGGCTTCAGGCTCGAGGCGAGCTCGCAGGTGAACGCCAACCCGAAAGACACCAAGGACTACGCGCAGGGCGTGTGGACGCTGCCGCCCACCTACGAGCTCGGCGACAAGGACCGCGAAAAATACGCGGCCATCGGCGAGAGCGACCGCTTCACGCTGAAGTTCGTCAAGCCCGCCCGTTAGCGCGGCGCCCGGGGGCGGCGCGGCGTGGCGCCTACCACATGTCGCGCAAGCGCGCGCCCACGTCGACCGTGACCTGCTGTTCGCCAGTGCCCTGGAGCGAGTCGTCGCCGGGACGGGAGCCCTGGAAAGTGGTGGCCTCGAGCGTCTTCAGCACCTTCTCCGTCATGAAGCGGCTGCGCCCGCCGTACACGTGGGAGTCGCCCTGACGGGACTGCTGCGTGACATGGAATTTGAGCGGCATCACGAGCGCGAGGTCGTTCTGGGCGCGCGTCAGCGCCACATACAGCAGCCGCCGCTCCTCCTCGATGAGCTCCGGTTTGCCGGTGGAGAACTCCGAAGGGAAGCTGCCATCCACCACGTTGAGCACGTACACGGTGTCCCATTCCATGCCCTTGGCCGAGTGGATGGTGGACAGCACCAGGAAGTCCTCTTCCAGCGTCGGCCGGCCGGACAGATCGCTGGTGGCGTGCGGCGGATCGAGCGTCAGCTCGGTAATGAAGCGCTCGCGCGAGGGGTATTGGCCGGAGAGATGCTCGAGCTGATCCAGATCGCCGAGGCGCGTGTGAAAGTGCTCGTAGATGCGCTCGAAGTGCTTCTGGTACCACTCGCGCGCCTGGTGTACCTGGCCGGCCCACTGCAGCTGCGGGTCGGCGAGCGCGCGCATCAGCTCGATGAGCCGCCGCCAGTCCATGTCGTGGGTCTGCGGCGGCTTGAAGCCCGTGAGCGCATCGAAGGTGTTGCCGCCGGCTTCCATGTGCTCGATCGCGGCGGCGGCGTTCACCGGCCCCATGCCCGGCAGCAGCTGCAGCACGCGGAAAGCGGCCAGGCTGTTGCGCGGGTTGTCGGCCCAGCGCAGCACCGACAGCAGGTCCTTGACGTGCGCCGCCTCGAGGAACTTGAGCCCGCCGTACTTGACGTACGGGATCTTGTGCTTGGTGAGCTCGACCTCGAGCACGTCGCTGTGGCTCGCGCTGCGAAACAGCACCGCCTGACGCTTGAGCGGCACGTTGGCCTCGCGGCGCCTCAGCACCTCGGTGCGCACGTACTCGGCCTGGGTCTGCAGCTCGTCGACGGTCACGGCGCGCGGCCGCGTGCCCTGCCCGCGCACCGACAGCAGGTACTTGCGCTGCTCGCGCGGCGCCTCGCCCATCACCGCATTGGCGACGTCGAGCACCTGCTGGGTCGAGCGGTAGTTCTGCGCCAGCGCGACCACCTCGGCACGCGGCTGGAAGCGCTGCGCGAAGCCGAGGATGTTCTCGACCGCCGCGGCGCGGAACGAATAGATCGCCTGCGCGTCGTCGCCCACCACGGTGAGCCCGGCACCGTCGGGCTTCATTGCGTGCAGGATCTCCGCCTGCAGCCGGTTGGTGTCCTGGTACTCATCCACCAGCACGTGGTCGAAATGCGCACCGATGTGCTGCGCGAGGCGCGCCTCGGACATCATGCCGTGCCAATAGAGCAGCAGATCGTCGTAGTCGAGCAGGTGCGAGTGCTGTTTCTGCTCGACGTAGCCGCGGAACAGCGCCGTCAGCTCCGTCTCCCACTGCAGGCACCACGGGTAGTGCCGCTCGAGGGTCTCCTTGAGGGGCGCGCGCGTGTTGACGCGGTTCGAATAGATCGCGAGGCAGGTGTCCTTGCGCGGAAAGCGCTGATCGCGCGCGGCGAGCCCGAGCTCGGCGCGCAGGCTGTCCATGAGATCGGCGGAGTCGCCGCGATCGATGACGCTGAAGTGCGGATCGAGCTGCAGGTGGCCCGCGTAGTGGCGCAGCAGGCGGTTGCCGATCGAGTGGAAGGTGCCGCTCCAGCCGAGGCGCTGCGAGATCGTGGCGCTCACCCCGCCCATCGATTCGTTGAGTGCCTGCTTGGTGATTTCGTGCGCGCGGCGACGCATCTCCTGGGCGGCGCGGCGCGTGAAGGTCAGCATCAGGATGCGCGCCGGATCGACCCCGTGGATCACCAGGTGCGCCACGCGGTGCGCCAGGGTGTCGGTCTTGCCGGTACCGGCGCCGGCGAGGATCAGGAGCGGACCGGCGGCGAAACCCTTCTCGGGCAGCGGCTCACCGTAGGTCACCGCCTTGCGCTGCGCGGCGTTGAGCTTATCCAGGTGCGCGGTGGTGGCCATGGGCGCGCCGACTATACCCGTGGCCGCGCGCGGCTGGCGACCGGCGCCCGGACGCGCGGGTTACGATGCGCCTCATGAAACCCGACAGCCAGACCCTGCACTTCACCGGACGCGTCATCCGCGTCACCACCGACCAGGTGGTGCTGCCGAACGGCCATCGCGCCGAGCTCGAGGTCGTCCATCACCCCGGCGGCGCCGTGGCGGTGGCGGTGGATGCGGCGCGGCGCGTGTGCCTGCTGCGTCAGTACCGCTACGTGGCGGGCGGGTGGCTGTGGGAGCTGCCGGCGGGCAAGCTCGAGCCACGCGAGCCGCCGCTCGTCACCGCGCAACGCGAGCTCGCCGAGGAGGCGGGCGTGAGCGCGCGTCACTGGGCCGCGCTCGGCACCTGCCTGTCCTCGCCCGGAGTGTTCACCGAAGTCCTGCACCTCTACCTCGCCACCGGAATCGCTCCCGCCGCCGCGGCGCACGAGCGCGCCGAGGTCATCGAAATCCACTGGTTGCCGTTCGATACCGCCTGCGACTGGGCACTCGATGGCAACATAACGGACGCCAAGACGATCATCGGGCTGCTGCGCGCGCGGTTTGCCATAACCAACACAAGTGTCGCCATTTGATCCGTGACGCAGATCTCAGAACGCGGAGTGGCTACGCAGTTACGCTGCGAAACGTGAAGCGCGTCTTGCGCCGGGCACCATAATCCGTGGACGACACGAGCAGAAAAAGACAGCCCCAGGAATCGACCGCAGCGGTGAGCGATACCGAGCGGCGGCGTATCGGTCTGGTCGTGCACGACGACCGTGGCCAGGCCTCGGTCGAATGGCGTGATGCACCGGATGACTACGAGCGCCCGGTGCTCGAAGTCCTCGGCAATCCGCAGCTCGCCCTGAAGAGCGAGGAAAGCTACGACCCGTACGCGCGCCATACCGCGACCTATCCCAGAACCGGCCCCGGCAGCACCTCGCGCACCGATCTGCGCAAGCTCTCCGAGTGGATCAAGATGAAACGCGAGCTCGAGGAGCGCAAGCAGCGCGACCGGGACGGCGACTAGGACGTCCGGTCGATGTGCGCGCGCTTGCGCGCGTTGCCCAGCCGATAGAACCGCCGCAGCTCCGTCAGCACCTCGCGCTCGCCATCGCCGTGCGCGGCGAGGCGCCGCTCGAGGCGCCGGCAGAAGCGCGCGGCATAGCAACTCGCCTCCCGGTACAGCTCGCGCCGCTCCGCGGCCAGCCGCGGATCGATGTGGGTGCGCTCGAACAGCGCCCGCCGCAGCTCCGCCGGGAAGTGACCGGGGTACTGACGGCGCATGAGCCAGTAGCTCGCCACGTACTTGTCGACCTCGGCCTGCATCTCCAGCTCGAGCAGCGAGACCGGCTTGTCGTGCCCCGCGTTCCAGGCGAGATAGAGGAAGTGGCTGACGCCCTCGAGCGCGGTCCACCAGTCGCCGAGGTTGGCGCCGTTCAGCTCGGTGAGCGGATCGGCGCCCGCGAGGCGCTCGAGGAGCCTGGGGTCGAGATACAGCGACAGCGCCAGCTCGCTGCCGTCGGCGCTCTGCGCGAGGATGAGCTCCTCGTCGGCGAGCCCGCCATGCGGCGCGTGCGGCAGCTGCCCGCGGTCGGTGACCAGGAAATCGTACACGTCATAGGCGACGCGCACGTCGTAGATGCCGCCGATCAGCTCCTGCAGGCGCGACAACAGCACGCGCGTGCGCCCTTCAATGCTCGCGGGCGATGCCGCCGCGCTCGCGCGTCGGCGTGACGCCGAGGCGCCCAAGAATGGAGTAACAGCGTGCGCTCCCGGTCTTCAGCCACAGCTCGTAGAGCCGCAGCACGTCCCGGTCGCTATGGCGGTAGGAGGTCTCGCTGATGTCGTTGAGGGCGTCCACCATCGGCTGGAACTTCGCCGACAGCTCGGCGAACACCGCGCCGAGCACCCGCCCGCGGCCGCGCGCCTGGCGCTGCGCGAGCTCGCCGTAGGCGTGCCCGCCCATGGCGATGTGGTAGTCGATGTCGATGAGGCGCGCGGCGAAACTGCGCGCGAAGAAGCCCGCGACGAACAGCGACACGTCGCCGAGACGCTGCAGGGCGCGGTTGCGCTCGCTCTCGGTCGGCGCCTCGAGCGCCTCGCACAGCATGACCACGAGCGGCTTCAGGCGCACCGCGCCCGGGGTTGCCTCGTAGAGCGCCTCGGAGCGTGAGAACAGGGTGAGCAGATTCACCACGTAGTGCTCGGTCTGATCCTCGACCGCGACATGCGCCCGCGTGAGAGCACCGTGCAGGCTGTCCCGGAAGAACTCCTGCAGGTTCGCCACCGGCACGACTCGTTCGGCATCGGCACTCATGGTCCGCTTTCCTCCTCGCTATGCTGTAACGGCCCCGATAAAGGTTCTCTCCAAGCGCGCCGCCGATACCGTGACGCGTTGCGCGAACGGGTGCAAACTGTGCGCATAAGAATCTGGCAGCGCACTCACGGGAGTGCTAACTGCCGCGCGGGGGGCTCACCGTGCAGATGACTCCGTTAACTGCTTCACAGAGGACCTTCCTCGGTCTCTCGGGCTATCACTGGGTCGTGATCGCGGCGGGCTGGGCCGGCTGGGGACTGGATGTCTACGACGCCGTGCTCTTCAACTTCGTCGCGCGTAACTGCATCCCGGCACTCCTGCACCTGCCGCCCGACTCCGCCGCCGCCAGGTCCGCCACCGTATTCTGGAACGGACTCATCACCTCGACGCTGCTCGTGTGCTGGGCGGCAGGCGGTATCGCCTGCGGCTACGTGGCGGACCGCATCGGCCGCAAGCGCGCCCTGTTCCTCACCATCGCGGTCTACGCGCTCGGCACCGGCGCCTGCGCCCTCGTCACCAACATCGGACAGCTGATGCTGTGCCGCGCGGTCGCCGCGCTCGGCATCGGCGGCGAGTGGGCCATCGGAGCTGCGCTGGTTGCGGAGGTGGTGCCCGAGAACCGCCGCGTCGAGGCGGGCGTCATCATGCAGACCGGCTCGCCGCTCGGCGTGATCCTCGCCGGTCTCGTCAACTACCAGATCACCGGCGTGTGGCTCGCGGGCCGGCCCGAGAGCGCGTGGCGCTACGTGTTCCTGGCGGGGCTGCTGCCGGTCGTGCTCGCGCTGTGCGTGCGTGTGTTCCTGCGCGAGAGCGAGCGCTGGGAAGCGGGCCGCGGCACGGCGCGCTCGGTGAGCCCGCGCGAGCTGTTCACGCCGGGCTTGCGGGCGGCGACGCTCGGCGGGCTGTTCGTCGCCACGGCGGCGATCCTCGGCTGGTGGGGCTGCAACGCCTTCGTACCGCTGCTCGGCAGCAGCCTCGCGGCCGAGAGCGCCAGGGGCATGGGACTGCCCGCCGCGCAAACCCAGGCACTCACCGCGGCGTGGCAGGCGCACGCCTCGGCGTCCTTCAATCTCGGCGGACTCCTCGGCACCTTCGCCGCGGTGCCGCTGGCACGGGCCCTCGGCCGGCGGCCGATGTTCGTCATCTACTTCCTCTACTCGGCGCTCGCGCTATTCGCGACCTTCGGTCTGCCACTCGAGCCGCACACACGGCTGTCGCTCCTCGCCCTGGTGGGCGCCGGCGTCTACGGCATCTTCGGCGGCTTCACTTTCTATTTGCCGGAGCTGTTCCCGCTGCGGGTGCGCGCCACCGGAGCGGGCTTTTGCTACAACACCGGCCGGGTGCTCGCCGCCTTCGGCCCCTACGTGGTCGGCACGGTGTCCGCGGCCGCGGGCGGCTCGGGCGCGGCGCTCACGCAGGTGTTCTTCTGGCTGGGCGTCGTGCCGCTCGCGGCCGGCCTCATCTCGTGGCTGGTGGTGGTGGAGACGCGCGGCCGCGCGCTCCCGGCCTGAGCCGGCGCGCCGGCCCTCAAGCCCCGAGCCTCGAGGCGAGCTCGCCGCAGTCGCACACCGTGAGCTCGGCGGGCGCGAGCTCCGCCGGCCAGGGGCTCGCACGGCGGTTCATCCAGGCGCTGCGGCATCCGGCGGCGCGGGCGGCCTCGACGTCGAGCCAGGGGTCGTCGCCGACATAGAGGATGTGGTGCGCAGCGAGCCCGAGCGAGCGCGCCAGGTGCTCGAAGCTGCGCCGGTCGGGCTTCCCGGCACCGATCTGCCGCGCGTTGAGCGAGAGCGTGAAGGCGTCATCGAGACCGATGCGCCCGAGATCGGCATTGCCGTTGCTGAGTGAGGCGAGCGTGAAGACGCGCTTGAGCCGTGCCAGCGCCGGGCGCACGTCCGCCAGCACCTCGACCTCGCAACGCGCCGCCAGGAACACCTCGAAGGCGCGGGCCGCAACCTCGGCTCCGTAGCCGCACTCGCGCGCGTGGCGCTCGAGCGCGGTGAGACGCAGGTACGTCACGTCGTGCGCGTTGTGGGGCTCGGCGCGCGCGAGCTCCTCGCGCGCTGCGCGCATGTCGGCGAGCGACAGCTGCTCGGGGATGCGCGGACAGTTGAGCCGCAGCCACTCGAGCAGGCGCATCTCGGCGCGCGCGAGCACCGGCTCGACATCCCAGAGTGTATTATCGAGATCGAACGCGACGGCGCGCACGTCGTTCAGCACGGCTCAAAGGTTACCACTGAAGTGGCACAGCTCACGCTCGCCATCGGCAACAAGAACTATTCCTCGTGGTCACTGCGCGCGTGGATCGCGCTGAAGCACCTCGGCGTCGCTTTCGAGGAGCTGCTCATACCGCTCAACCAGCCCGACAGCCACGAGCGGCTGGACGCTTGCGGGCCGAGCGGCCGGGTGCCGGTGCTGCGCGCCGGGGACCTCGCCGTGTGGGACTCGCTCGCCATCTGTGAGTACGCCGCCGAGCTCACCGGCCGCGGCTGGCCGCGCGCGCGCGAGGCGCGCGCCGTGGCGCGCTCGGTCGCCGCGGAGATGCACTCGGGATTTCCGACGCTGCGCTCGCTGTGGCCCATGAACGCGCGCGCCCGCAACCGCCGCGCCGCTTCCCCGGCGGCACTCGCGGCCGACGTCGAGCGGATCGATGAGCTCTGGAACGACTGCCGGCACCGCTTCGGCGCCGGCGGCCCGTGGCTGTTCGGTGCCGAGTACAGCATCGCGGATGCGATGTACGCGCCGGTCGTGCTGCGCTTCAACACTTACGGCGCACGGGTATCCGACACCGCGCGCTGGTACATGGCGGCAGTGCTCGAGGACGGCGCCCTGCAGGAGTGGCTCCAGGGCGCGCGCGCCGAGCCCTGGACGATCGCCAGCGACGAAGTCGGCTGAAGGAGACCAAAGCATGCTCAGGTCCGTGTCCCGGCTCCGCGCACTCCTGTCCGTGCTCGCGCTGGGCTGCGCGCCGCTCGCGCACGCCGCGCCGTTCACGCCCGAGGACCTGGTGGTATTGAAGCGCGTGAGCGACCCGCAGCTCTCGCCCGACGCTCGCTACGTCGCCTTCGTCGAGCGCGAGACGGATCTTGAGGCCAACAAGGGTCGCACCAGCCTCTGGCTGCTCGACCTGCGCCACGGCGCAACCCCGGCGCGGCTCACCGACGGCACAGCCAACGACTCGAGCCCGCGCTGGGCGAATGACTCGCGTACGCTCTATTTCCTCTCCGAGCGCGGCGGCAGCTCGCAGCTGTGGCGGCTCACGCTCGTGGGCGGCGACCTCCAGCGCATCAGCGACTACCCGCTCGACGTCGGCTCATTCAAGGTGTCCCCCAGGGGCGACGCGCTGGCTCTCTCGCTGGCCGTCTTCCCGGACTGCGCCGGCCTCGCCTGCACCAGGGCGCGCCTCGACGCGAAGGAAAAGGACAAGGCGAGCGGCCGCGTCTACGACCGGATGTTCGTGCGCCACTGGGACACCTGGAGCGACGGCACGCGCTCGCACCTCTTCACGACGCGGCTCGGCGCCGATGGCAAGGCGGGTGTGCCCGTCGATGTATCGAAGGGGTTCGATGCGGACATTCCCGGCAAGCCCTTCGGCGGCGATGAGGACTACGCCTTCAGCCCCGATGGCGCGACGCTGGTGTTCTCGGCGCGCATCGCCGGGCGCAGCGAGCCGTGGTCGACCAACTTCGATCTCTACCAGGTGCCCGCCGACGGCTCCGCCACTCCGACGAACCTCACCGCCAGCAATCCCGCCTGGGATGCGCAGCCGGTGTTCCTCCCGAACGGCGACCTCGCCTGGCTCGCGCAGGACCGGCCGGGCTTCGAGTCCGACCGTTTCCACGTGATGCTGCGCAGCGCGCGCAACGGTGCCGTGCGGGCGCTGACCGCCTCCTGGGACCGCTCGGTCGGGCGCCTCGGCGTGCTGCCCGATGGGCGCCATCTGCTCGCGAGCGTCGACGAGTCAGGCCAGCGCGCGCTCTACTCGATCGACGTCGAGACGGGCAAGCCCGTCAAGCTCGTCGGCCAGGGCGAGGTGGCCGACTACAGCGCCGGGCGCGAGACGATCGTCGTGAGCCTCGCGAGTCTCGCCGGTCCGCATGATCTGTACGCGCTGCCGGCGCGCGGCGGCGCGTTGCGGCGCCTCACCGACGTCAACCACGAGTTGCTGGCGGCGCGCAGCCTCACCGGCTTCGAGCAATTCAGCTTCAAGGGCTGGAACGACGAGACGGTGTATGGCTACGTGATGAAGCCCTATGGCTTCGAGCCGGGCAAGCGCTTCCCGGTGGCCTTCATCGTGCACGGCGGACCGCAGGGCAGCATGGGTAACGAGTGGCACTATCGCTGGAACATGCCGGTGTTCGCCGGCCACGGCTACGGCGTGGTGGGCATCGACTTTCACGGCTCGACCGGCTATGGCCAGGCGTTCACCGACTCCATCAGCCGCGACTGGGGCGGTAAGCCCCTGGTCGACCTGCAAAAGGGGCTCGCCGCGGCGCTCGAGCGCTATCCGTGGCTCGACGGGTCACGGGTGTGCGCGCTGGGCGCCTCCTACGGCGGCTTCATGATGAACTGGATCGAGGGCAACTGGCCCGACCGCTTCCGCTGCATCGTCACCCACGACGGCGTGTTCGAGCAGCGCATGATGTATTACTCCACCGAGGAACTGTGGTTCCCCGAGTGGGAGATGGGCGGCACGTACTACGACGCCCCCGAGCTCTACGAGAAATTCAACCCCGCCAAGTTCGTCGCCCGCTGGCGCACGCCGACACTCGTCATTCACGGCGAGCAGGATTTCCGCATCCCCTACACGCAGGGACTCGGGGTGTTCACCGCACTGCAGCGCCGCGGCGTCGAGAGCCGCCTGCTGGTGTTCCCCAACGAGAATCACTGGGTGCTCAAGCCCGCCGACAGCCTGCAGTGGCACCACGCGGTATTCGAGTGGCTCGATGCGCACCTGAAAGACTCGCCTCAGCAGCCGAGCACTTCGTCGAAATGAATGCGCACGGGCTCGATGCGCACCTGAAAGACTCGCCTCAGCAGCCGAGCACTTCGTCGAAATGAATGCGCACGGGCTCGATGCGCACCTGAAAGACTCGCCTCAGCAGCCGAGCACTTCGTCGAAATGAATGGCGCCGCCTAACGTCCCTTGCGCACGAACTTATAGTCGCCGACCGAAAGCGCGTCCGCGCTGAGCTCCATCTCCGGCGCCGCGTCGGCGCCGCCGGCGGCGGGACAGATCTTCGGGTCGTGCACGGCCGCGAAAGCAGCGTCACCCTTCTTGTCCCAGTTGAGCTTGCAGGCCTCGAGCTGCAAGTCCTCGAGCTGCACGCTGGTGAAGAGATCCTTGTTGAGGTAGCCGTCGCGCCAGCGTGAGGGCTCGCTGAACTCGTAGAGCGTGTGCACGATGACATGCTTGTCGTTGAGCTCGAAGCTCCACATCTTGTGGGCGAGCACGCGGTTCGGATTGTCGGCCGCGGACTCCTGCACGTCGTACACGTAGTGGCCGACGCGCGGCGTGTAGACGTGGGTGATGATGAGCACGACCGCTTCGTGCTGCGGATGGGTGTTGTTGCGCACGTCGAGCTCGGCCTGGGCGGTGTTGTCGTAGCGGCCCGGCATGATTGTCAGCATCAGCAGCAGGTCGTTGTCGGTCAGCTTGGCGGCCTTGCCCTTGGCGCCGCCGGCGGCACAGCCGCCGAGCCCGACCAGCGCCACGCAGCCGAGCGCGGCGCCGAGCCTTGCGAGTCGCGCGCGCCTAGCCATAGGTGGCGCGCCATTGCGCGCGGTACTTCAGTCCGAGATCCATGAGGCGCTCGAGCAGCTCGCCGTAGGAGGTGCCGGCGGCGCGCGCCGACTCGGCGAAATCCTCGGCGGCCTCGAGATTGGGATTGGCGTTGGCTTCGAGCACGTAGACCTGCCCCTGCGGGTTGACCCGGAAGTCCATGCGAGCATAGCCGGAGAGGCCGAGTGCCCGATAGATGCGCCGCGCCAGCCGGTCGAGGGTGGCGAGTACCGCCGGCGGCAGATCGTCGGCGGCGCGGGTGGTGATGCCGTACTTCGCCTGGTAGCGCTTGTCCCACTTCACCTTGCGCGTGGCGATGGCGGCAAGGGACTCCGGCAGCGAGCCGAACACCATCTCCCACACCGGCAGGCGCGTGAGACGCTCGTTCCCCATGACGCCGACGTACAGCTCACGCCCCTCGATGTACTCCTCCACCAGCGCGTCGGACTTGATCTGCTCGTGCACGAAAGCGATGCGCTCCTTGAGGCGCGCCGCGTCCTCCACCACCGAGGCCTGGGCGATGCCGAGCGAGGCGTCCTCGACCGTCGATTTCACGAACAGCGGGAAGCGGAGCTTGCGCGGCACATGCACATGCGCTCCCCGCCGGAACACCGCGAACTGGGGCGTCGCGATGCGGTGGAAGGCGAGCAGCTGCTTGGCGAGCGTCTTGTCGCGCGACAGCAGGAGCCCGCGCGGGTTGCAGCCGGTGTACGGCTGGCGCATCAGCTCGAGGAACGCCACCACGTGCTGGTCGTAGGTGACGATGCCGTCGAACTCCTCGAGCAGATTGAAGACGACGTCGGGCTCCCAGTCGGCGATCGCGCTGCGCAGTTCCGTGAGGCTGTCGAGGACGCCGACGCAGCGCACTTCATGACCGAGCTGGCGCAGCGTCGAAGTGACGTCGTACTCGGTACGCCACTCCTCGATTTCCTTGTCGCTATGGCCTTCGAGACTTTCCGGGGGCACCAGGCTCGCGTGCACGACGACGAGCGCGCGCAGTCGTCTCATAGAGGCAGGTGGGGAGTCTCGCCCTGGGAATACAGTCCGGTGAGACGCTCGAGCATCCAGCGCGTGTAGCGCTGCGCGTCGCGGCGATTGCCGCGCAGGTAGAGCTTGAGGTGCTCGCTGCGCTCGATCAGCATGCGTAGTACCTGGGCGACACTGTAGGGCTCGACGCGCAGCGAGCGCGCCACCACCGCGATGAGACGGCGCGCATCGGCGCGCAGCAGCGTCGCCGCACGCACCGTGGCGCGGCGCGCTCGCTCGCGCGTGAAGGCGCGCTGCAGCAGCTCGTCGGCGAGGCCGCGGCGGATCAGGCGGTTGTGCCGGAGCTTCGCGCGGTAGTGCTGCGCCAGCGTGCGGGTGTTGCTGTCGAGCGGCTCGATGCGCGTGCGATTGCGCACCGGCGGGCGGTGCGCGCGTACGCCGGCGAGCAGCTCATCCACGGCGCGCAGCTTGTGCAGCGCGGGCCAGTCGGCGTAGCTGGTGCGCCAGGCGGATTTTGGCGTCAGCCACACGGCAAAGGTCTCGGCGAAATCCTCGGTGGGATGCGCCTGTGCGTACCACTCGCCGAGGTGGTGCACGTAGCGGCGGCTGCCGGCACGCGCCCGGTAACGCGCCGGGTAAGGGAGCGAAGCGGGACCGAAGACCTCGCGCCAGCGCTTGCGGCGCCGCAGGCGATAGGCGTTGTCGATGGCGTGTCCGGCCTCGTGGCGCAGGATCCGCAGCGCCAGGCGCGAATCGCCCCCCTCGGCCTCGTGCATGATGCGCCGCTCGAGGCGCTCGAGCCGCGGGTGGGCGAGATAGAAGGGCACCGCGAATCCCGGTACGCCATCCGGCGAGAACCACTCCTCCGACAGCCACACGTGCGGGCGCACCGCGATGCCGCGGCGCGCGAGATCGGCATACAGCCGCCGCAACTGCGGAGCGAGCGGCGAGCGCTCGATGGTGAGCTTCAGATCGCAGAAGCGCAGCTGCAGCAGCTGCTCGTCGGTGAGCCTCGCCCACGGGCGCACCCGACGGCGCCCGCCACGGCGGGAGCGCCCGGCGGATGAGCGGCGGCCGGCGGCGCGAGTGGAGGACATACGTGAGGCGCCGAGCTTAGCCGAAGCGCGCCGGAGGTGTCTCTAGCGGCGCGCGCCGCGCGCGGGTCAGCCGGCGAGGTCGACGAGTGCGCGCTCGAGCAGGCGGTCGGCGAATCCGGCGATCAACTGTTGCTTCATCAAACTGTTGCGCCACAAAGTGGGGATGGCGCTTTGAGTGTAGTGGGCTCCGGCCAGCGCCCCGGTCACGGCGGCGACCACGTCCGAGTTGCCGCCGAGGTTGGCGGCCGCGAGTACCGCATCCCGAAAGCTGTCGGTGCGGGCGAGCGCCTCGAGGGCCGCGGCGAGCGCCTGCGGCGCGGTGGCGCCGGCGGGCTCAGCGGCCGAGGCGGCCGGGACCGGCCCGCGAGGCGCGCCCGCGGCGAGGATCCCTGAGAGCCCCTCCCCTGCGAGCGCCGCCTGCAGCGCCCGCGCGAGCGAGCGGCAGGCATCGAGCACCGCCGGCGCCTGGCAGGTGGTGCGGGCGGCTTCCGCCGCCTGCCCGACGGCGAGCGGCGGGTCGGCGAAAAAGTAGAGGACCGCCGGAGTGACGCGCGACAGCGGCTCGGGATCGAGCGCCTCCGGGTCGTGCGAGCCGGAGAAGGCCTGCCGGCGCCATTGCGCGCGCGCCAGCGCGCGCGCCGTGCCGGCCGTGATCCCGACGCACTGGCCGGTTGCGGCGAGGTGACCCTCCTGCTGCCAGCGGCTATAGCGCGCCACCTGGTCGCGGGCGTCGAAACCGTCGCACTCGAGCAGGCTCTCGGCGAGGCACAGCGCCATGGCGGTGTCGTCGCTCCAGCCGCCGCGCGGCAGGTCGAAGGGCCCGCCGCCGAGGAGATCCCCGACCGGCGCGAAGCGCCCCGGCCGCCGGTACTGGGTCGCGGCCGCGATCGCATCCCCGATCGCAAGCCCGAGCAGCGCGCCGAGGAAGCGCCCGCGCAGCCCGCGCGCCACCGCGAGTGTCATGGGATCGAGCAGCGGGTCGGGCTCGGCCGGCGGCGCCGCCGACCAGCTGCGCACGTAGTCGGCCTGCTCGTCGGTCTCCGGGACTGTGGGCCAGCCCGCCGAGCGCGCGCTGGCTCCCCAGAGGCGATTGAGCTCATCGAGCGCGGCTTCGCCGGCGTGGCCGCGCTCGGCGAGGAAACACCCGACCACCATGCCGGTGCGGCCGATGCCGGCGCGGCAGTGCAGGTACACGGCGCGCCCGCCGGCGAGAGCGCCGCGCAGGCTCTCGAGGATCTCGCTCATGCGCTCGCGCAGCTGCGGGACGCCGTGGTCGGCGACCGGGCGGCGCACGTGCGCCACGTCGGCGGGAAGCTCCGGCGCGTAAGCTTCGAGCTCGCCCTCCTCCGTGAGATCGACGAAACAGCCGACACCGGCGGCGATCAGGCGCGCGAGCCGCTCGCGGGTCGCAGCCGGGTTGGCGCCGCCCGGATACTCACCGGCGAGGAGCCTGCCGGGCAGGACCCAGTAACAGTTGGCGAGCGGCAGCTCGGGGACGTTGCCGGGCGAGGGGGCGGGCATCGGGGTGTCAGGCGTGCGCGCTGTGCGCGGCGAGCGCCGTCTCGAGCGAGTCCTCGTCGCGCTCGCTCATCGGCGGCGTCCGGGCGAAGTCGAGGCTCGCGAAATCGAAGCGGCGGGGGTCGGCGAGATGCTCGGGCTCGACGTTGCGCAGCGCCCGGAAGATGGTCTCGGTGCGGCCCGGGAACTCGCGCTCCCACCCGGCCAGCATGCGTTTCACGGCGACCCGCTGCAGGTTCTGCTGCGAGCCGCACAGCGTGCAGGGAATGAGCGGGAAGGCGCGGCCGCGCGCATAGCGGGCGATGTCGCGCTCGGCGACGTAGGCCAGCGGGCGGATGACGACGTGCCGGCCGTCGTCCGACAGGAGCTTGGGCGCCATCGCCTTCAGGCGCCCGCCGAAGAAGAGGTTGAGGAACAGCGTCTCGACGATGTCGTCGCGATGATGGCCGAGGGCGATCTTGGTGATGCCGTTCTCGGCGGCGAAGCGGTACAGCGCCCCGCGCCGCAAACGCGAGCACAGCCCGCACAGCGTCCGCCCCTCGGGAATGACGCGCTTCACTACCGCATAGGTGTCCTGCTCGATGATGCGGTACGGGACGCCCACGCTCTCGAGGTAGCGCGGCAGGACTTCCTGCGGAAAGCCGGGTTGCTTCTGGTCGAGGTTCACCGCCAGCAGCTCGAAGCGCACCGGCGCGCTGCGCTGCAACGACAGGAGCAGATCGAGCAGCGTGTAGGAATCCTTGCCGCCCGAGAGACACACCATGATGCGATCGCCGTCGGCGATCATGCGGAAATCCGCGATCGCCTTGCCGACCCCGCCGCGCAGCCGCGCGGCCAGGCGTTCGAGCGTGCGGGAGGACTTCGGGTGCGTCACGACGGCTCGCCTGCCTTAAGGCTTCAGGCCGCCGCCACGCTGGTGGCGCTCTCCAGGTACTTCGCTTCGACGTAGCGGATGAAGGAGGTGGCGTTGAGCGGCTTGCCGGTCGCGCTCCTGAGGAGATCCTGCACCGGCACCTTGGCGCCAAGGCCGTGCACCTGAGTGCGCAGCCAGCCGAAGAGGCCGGTGAACTCCCCGCGCGCGAGCTGCTCATCGAGCGCCGTGACTTCGGTCCGCAGGCTCTCGTAGAGCTGCGCGGCGATCACGGCGCCGAGCGCGTAGGAGGGGAAGTAGCCGAAGGAGCCGACCGCCCAGTGAATGTCCTGCAGGCAGCCCTCCAGATCGTTCGCCGGGCGGATGCCGAGGCGGCTCTCCATGCCGGCGTTCCAGGCCTCGGCGAGATCGCGCACCGCGAGCTCGCCGGAGAGCAGCTGCTTCTCGAGCTCGTAGCGCAGCATGATGTGCAGCGGGTAGGTGAGCTCGTCGGCGTCCACGCGGATGAGACCGCGCTGCACCCTGGTGAGATGCGCGTAGAGATTCTCGACGTCCCACTCAGGTCCGGTCACCGAAAAGTGCTTCGCCAGCAGCGGCTGCACGTAGCGCACGAACGGGCGGCTGCGGCACACGATCATCTCGAGGAGCAGCGACTGGCTCTCCTCGAGCGCCATGCCGCGATCGCGCCCCACCGGCTGGTCGCGCCAGTCCTGCGGGAGCCCGAGGTCGTACATGGCGTGGCCGGTCTCGTGCAGCGCGCCGAGGAGACCGGAGAACACGTCCTCGGGCACGAAGCGCGTGGTGACGCGGATGTCGCCCGAGAACCCTTCAGTGAAGGGCTGTTCGCTCTCATCGAGCCGCCCGCGATCGAAGGGGAAGCCGACCGCCTTCATGACCTCGACGGTGAGGGCGCGCTGCTTGCCGGCCGGGAACTTGCCCGTGAGCGGCAGCGCGGGATGGCCCTCCTGCACGGCGATGGCCTCGCGGATGAGCGACGGCAGGCGGCGCGACAGCGCCTTGAACATGGCGTCGATGTCGGCCGTGGTGATGCCGGGGCTGAACTCATCCACCAGCGCGTCGTAGGGGGCGAGGTTCAACGCCTGGCCGAGGAGCGCCGCCTTGTCGCGTACCAGGTGCACCACCTCCTCGAGGTGGGGTGCGAAAGATTCGAACTTTCCCTGGGCGCGGGCCTCGAGCCAGCGCGACTCGGCGCGCGAGGCGGCCTTGGCGAGGCGGGCGACGAGCGTCACCGGGGTGGCGATCGCGTGATCGCGCTGGCGGCGCATCTCGCGCAGGTTCGCCACCTGCCAGTCCGCGAGTCCCTGGGTATTGGCCTGCGCCCGGTCGAGGAGCCGCGTGATCTTGGGAGCCGTGAGGAGCGCGTGGTACTCGGTCTCGAGGGCGGCAAGCTGCTCCCCGCGAACGTCGGCGCTGCCGCGCGGCATCATCACGGCCGCGTCCCAGCGCAGGAGCGAGAGCGCCCCACGAAAGGCGTGGAGGCGTTTGAATTCCTGCTCGAGCTGCTTGTAGGGCGAGGCGGACATGATGTTTCGTCGCGCGCGAGAAGCCGTCGGGGGCCGCCGCACGCCAGTTCGGATCGCTTCGATGACACCGGGGAGAACGGCGTCAAGCTTACCACTTCCCCAGGTCTTTCGCCCTGCTGAGTTTTCTGTTTTTCTAATTAAAACATACAGTTATGCAGAGACACTCCGGTCAGCCGGGAGCCTTCCGGGCCGCTGTGGGGACCCCCGGATTATGTCGCGTGCCTGGAAAGCGAGCATGGCGCGCTTGCGCTCCTCGCCCCAGCGATAGCCCCCGAGCGAGCCGTCAGTGCGCAGCACGTTGTGACAGGGGATGAGCCAGGCGACCGGGTTGGCGCCGACCGCGTTCCCGACGGCGCGCTCGGCGCCAGGGACCCCGGCGGCGAGGGCCACTTCGGCGTAGGTGGTCGGGCCGTGTGCCCCCACCTCGAGCAATGCCTGCCACACCTTGAGCTGAAAATTGGTCCCCCGGACCGAGAGGCGCAGCGGCACCGCCGCCGGCGCGCCGCCGGGCGCGAAAATCCTGGCCGCCGTCGCCCGCGCAGCCTCATCGTCGTGCACCAGGCGTGCATGGCTCCACCCCGCGGCGAGGCCCGCGGCTGCCGCACGCTCACTGCCGCGGTCGTGAAAGCCAAGATGGCACAGGCCCCGGGCCGTGTTCGCGATGAGTGCCGTTCCGAAGGGCGTCGGGGTGAAACCGTAGCGGATCTCGAGGCCCGCGCCGCGTGCCTTGAGCTCCCCCGGCGTCACCGCATCGAGCGTGACCAGAAGGTCGTGCAGGCGGCCGGGCCCGGAGAGCCCGACGGCATAAGAGGCCTCGAGGACCGAGGCAGCACCGCCCAGCACGCCGCGCGCCGCGCGCGCGGTGATGAACGCCAGATACTGCCGCGGCGTGATTCCCGCCCAGCGGCGGAACAGCCGGTTGAAATGGAACTCGGAAAGCCCCGCGTACGAGGCGATGGTCGCGAGGCGCGGCTGCTCGCGGTAATGCGCGTCGATGAAGCGGATCGCGCGGGCGATGCGGCGGAAATCGCGGCTGTCGATAAAGGTCGTGGTGCTCGTGGACATAGGTCCGCATGATAGGCGCGCCACCGCGCGCCGCGACCCGATTCTTGCGGTTACACTGAGTCCCGGGCGCAGAGCCACGGGCAAACGTGCCGGCAATGGGGCCAGCGGGCGACCGTCACCCCCGTGCCAATCGACACGGCAAGCAGCACAATCAGCGTGAGCCCGATCAGGAAGCGCCGCATCGGCACATCTTAACCTGACGGAAATCTGCCTCATCAATGAGTGCCGCCCTGTGAAACTCGCCGTCTGCCTGCTCGCCTCCGAGGTGGCGCCGCTGTCGAAAACCGGCGGGCTCGCCGACGTCGCGGGCGCCCTGGCCAAGTACCTGCACGCCGACGGGCACGACGCGCGCCTCTTCACGCCGCTCTACTCCTCGATCGACCGTGCGGCGCTCGGGGCGCGCCCGGTCGCCGGTCTCACCAAGGTGCCGCTCGTGCTCGGGTCCCACCGCTACGAGCTCTCGGTGCTCGAGGCCACGCTGCCCGGCGCCGGCGTGCCGGTGTACCTGGTCGACTGCCCGGCGCTCTATGCGCGAGCGAGCCTCTATACGGCCGATCCCGACGAGCATCTGCGCTTCATCGCCTTCACGCGCGCTTCTCTCAGCGCCTGCCAGCACCTCGGCTTTCACCCCCGGATTCTCCACTGCAACGACTGGCATACGGCGTTCGCGCCGCTCTACCTGCGTACCGGGGTCGGCCACGAAGGCGCCTTCGCGGCGACGCACACCGTGCTCACGATCCACAACATCGGCTACCAGGGCATCTTCCCGGCAGCCGACGTGGCCGACCTCGGGCTGCCCTCCACCGATACCTATCTCCTGCACCAGGACGATCTCGCGGCCGGACGCATCAACGCGCTGCGCCACGGCATCCTCTACGCGGACGCCATCACGACCGTGAGCCCGACCCATGCCCACGAGATCTGTACGCCCGAGTACGGCATGGGGCTCGACGTGGACCTGCGCGCGCGCGGCGCGGCGCTCACCGGGATTCTGAACGGCGTCGACTACGACGAATGGGATCCGCGCCGCGACCGGTTCCTGCCGGTGCACTACGATCCAGCGCATCTCGCGGGCAAGGCGCAGCTCAAACGCCAGTTCCTCGCGCGCACGCGCCTCACGACCGCTCCTGAGGTTCCGCTTGCCGGAGTCGTGAGCCGCCTCGCGGCGCAGAAGGGGATCGAGCTGATGTTCGAGGCGCTGCCGCAGGTACTGGCGGCGCGCCCGCTGGCGCTCGCCGCGCTCGGCAGCGGGGAGGCCAAGTACGAGCAGTTCTTCACCGAGCTGGCGCGCGATTTCCCCGGACGGGTGACGTTCGAGGCCGGCTACGATGAGGCGCAGTCGCACTGGATCGAGGCGGCGAGCGATCTGTTCCTGATGCCCTCGCGCTACGAGCCGTGCGGCCTCAATCAGATGTACAGCCTGCGTTACGGTACCGTCCCCGTCGTGCGCCGCACCGGGGGACTCGCCGACTCGGTCGAGCACTACGACGCCGCGAGCGGCCGCGGCACCGGGGTCGTGTTCAACGACTTCGACGCTCCGGCGCTCACCTGGGCGCTCGACGCGGCTCTCGACCTCTATGCGCAACCTGCGCATTGGGCGCAGCTACAGCGCAACGGCATGAGCCAGGACTTCTCCTGGCAGCGCAGCACCGGCGAGTACCTCGCTATCTACCGGCGCTTGAGCGGCGGCTAGCGGCGCGGGGCGTCTACTGGAGCCTGAACGTACCGCGCTGCTCGAAGGGAATCGACTGTAGCCAGCCCTCGGAGAGCGAGATCTTCCCGGTGAGGTGATAGGAGACGCTCTGCAGCGCGTCGGGCCCGCGCGCCAGCAGCCGCATGAGCGTGGCGGCCATGTTGGTGGTCACGTTCATGTCGAACTCCGTCGCGCCGAGCGCCGGCACCACGAAGCTCGCCGCCGACTCGCCGCTCGCGAACGGCTGGCCCTCGATCTCGAGCGTATAGGCGACGCCCTTGATCGGCAGACGGCGGTCGTTGGGATTCTCGACGTGCACGCGCACCTTGAGCCGCTGCTCGAGCAGATCGCCCCCCTCGACCTGCACGCTGGCGACCGTGAGCGTCGGAGTGGTGAACCTGGGGCTAAGCACGCAGCCCGATGTAAGGAGCGCGCTCACGGCGCACAGGGCGATGGCGGCCCGCTTAACGGTCACGGCGGCTCCTGAGTGCGTCCGTACGCCGAGTTGAGCGCCGCGTAGCGGCGCGCCAGCTCGCTCGTGAGCGCCTCGGGCGGCAGCCGCCAGCCCCAGTTGCCGCTCACCGTGCCGGGTGTGTTGAGGCGCGCTGCGGAGCTCAAGGCCAGCAGGTCCTGCACCGGAATGACCGCGAGCCGCGCCACCGAGCCGAGCGTCGCGCGCAGCGCCGCCTCGAGCACCGCCGCCCCGCTCGCGCCGAGGTAGAGATTCACGCGCTGCGCCGTGCCGGGATCGAGATGCGAGTACCAGCCGAGCGTCGTGTCGTTGTCGTGGGTGCCGCTGTAGGCGACGCTCCCGCGCTCGTACTGGTACGGGAGGTGGGGATTACCAGGATCGCCGTCGAAGGCGAACTGCAGCACGCGCATGCCCGGGAGACCGAAGTCGTGGCGCAGCGCGTTCACGTCGGGCGTGATCAGACCCAGATCCTCGGCCGCGAGCGGCAGATCGCTGAACTCCTCGCGCAGGCGCGTGAGGAGCTCGGCCCCCGGGGCGCTGTGCCAGGCGCCGCCGCGGGCATCGCTCGCCCCGGCGGGCACGGCCCAGTAGCCCGCCAGTGCGCGGAAGTGATCGAGGCGCAGGAGGTCGAGCCGCGCCAGCTGCGCGCCGACCCGGGCCACCCACCAGCGGAACCCCTCGCGCCGCTGCGCATGCCAGTCGTACACCGGGTTGCCCCACAGCTGCCCGAGAGCCGAGAAATAATCCGGCGGGACTCCACCGACGAATGCCGGCTCGCCGGTGGCGGTGAGCTGGAACAGCTCGCGGTGCGCCCAGGTCTCGGCGGAGGAAGGTGCGACGTAGAACGGCAGGTCACCGAAGAGCCGCACGCCGCGGCCGTGCGCGTACTCGCGCAGCCGCTGCCACTGCACCTCGAAGGCGTATTGCTCGCGCTCGAGCGAGCCGAGCTCAGCGGCGAGCCGCACGCGCGCGCCCTCGAGTGCCGCGGGTTCACGGTCGCGCAGCTCCCGGGGCCAGGCCCAGAACGGCGCACCGCCGTGTTCGCGCGTGAGTGCCTCGAACAGCGTGTAGTCGGGCAGCCAGCCGGCGGCGGCGGCGCGGAAGCCGGCGTCGATCGGCGCATCGGCCGCCGGGAGCTCCGCCGGGTCGAGGAAGCGTGGGTTGCCGGCCGCGTCCGAGCGCACCCAGTAGGGTGAGCCGTCCTCTCCCGTGGGTCCGACCGGCAGGATCTGCCAGACGCTGAAACCCGCCGCGGCGAGCCAGTCGATGAAGGCTCGCCCGCCCCGTCCGAGCGGCGCCTCGAGCGCCGAGAGCGGCAGCAGCGCTGCGGCGCGGCGCCGGTCGAACACGGGCAAGCGCATGCCGGCCACGCGGCGTTCCCTGAAGCTCAGCTGGCGCGGCGCATGACGCCGCCGTGCTCGGGCGAGCCCGTGCCGACCGACACCGGCTGGGCGAGGCTCGCGGGCGCCTCGAGGCCGAGCCGCCGGTAAAGCGTCGCCAGCTGCCGGCGGTAGAGACGGTCGAACTGGCTTACCGACTCGGCCGGGTTGTAGTCGCCGAACCACCAGAACCAGTCGGAGCTCTCGCACTGTGCGAGCTGCCGGCAGGCCGCCTCGCGCGCCGGCGCGTCCCGCATCGCCGGCGTGAGACGATCGAAGGCCTCTTTCGCCTCGCACAGCAGGTCCCAGGCGCGGTTCTTGGCGGGGTCCCCCATCCAGGTGGCGAGCGTGCCGTGCACCCAGCTGCCGGCGGCGACCTCGGGGAGCGGCGCCGCCTGCAGGCCGCGCGCGAGGCATCCGGAGAGCGTCGTCAGCTCGAGCAGCGGATGGTCGGCGAGCAGCGCGTACAGCGACTTGAGGAAGTAGTAGCCGTTGAACGGGAAGTGCTCCCAGGCATTCTCGCCGTCGAGCGCGATCAGCACGGCGTGATTGCCGTCGCCGTCGTAGCGGCGCGCGAGTTGCGTCAGCTCGTTCACCAGGTTGTGAGCGGCGTCATCCCCGTGCCAGGTCGCGTAAGTGAAGCCGATCAGGTCGGAGAGGTTGTCATCGCGGAAGAAACAGTTGAGCGCGATGCCCTGCGGGCGGTACGGGCGGTTGTAGCTGCGCAGCTCGTCGGCCGCCTGGGCGTACGAGCGTGCCAGGCTGTTGCGCAGCACCGCCCCACCGCTCGCGGCCCAGCGGAAGCCGTGCGCCGAAAGGAGTTCGAGCGTTGCGGCGCTGATCGCGCCCTCGGAGGGCCAGCAGCCCACCGGCCGCTCGCCGAAAGCGCGCGTGAACACCCGGATCGACTCGGCGACGTGCCAGGCCGCACGCACCGCCCCGCCCGGGTAAGTGGCGTGCTCCGGCAGGATCATGCCGGGCACCGTGTCGCGTGCCGAGCGGAAGTCGAGCAGCAGCGGAATGATGGGATGCGCGTAGGGCGTCACCGACAGCTCGCACTGGCCGCGCGCGGCGAGCGCGCGGTAACGCGGCACGACCTGGACGACGAGGCGCCCGATCAGCTCGAGGAGCTCGCGGCGCTGCGCGGCGCTGAAGTCGCGCCCGCGCTCGGTGAGCCGCGCGACCAGCGGGTCGGTGCGGCGTACCGTCTCGCCGAGCCACGCCAGGTGATACCAGACGGCGAGATCGTGGATGAGATGATCGGACGCGTAAGTGACGCGCTCAGGCGTCGCCAGCGTGTCGGCGATGGTCGCGAGCTCGAGGTAGGGCCCGAAGCGCTCGATCATCTGCTTGCGCTGCGCGCGCAGACACGCCTTGAGGAGCGCGAGGCGCGCGGCGGGCTCGGTGGGCAGCGGATCGGGACCGAGGAGCGCCAGCACCGGATCGGGGAGCGGCGCGCCCGCGGCGAGGTGCGCGCCGATGCGCGCGCCGATGTCCTCGAGCTGCTCGATCAGCACCGGGGAGAAGTTGACCACGGCGCACGCCGCAGGGTTCGCCTCCAGGTGCGCCGCCATGTCGGTGTAGTCCTTGATGGCGTGCAGGTAGGTCCACGGCAGCACGTACTGACCGCTGATCGCGTCGCGATACTGCGGCTGGTGCATGTGCCAGAGGAGGACGACCGGCAGGCGTGCGCTGGTGGCCATGGCGGCGCCGCTCAGGTCCGGAGCTTGCGCAGCATGTCGGGGGTGACCAGCACTACGCCTTTTTCGGTGACGTGAAAGCGCTGCGTGTCCGCAGCGCGATCGACGCCGATCGTCATGCCATCGGGAATCTCGCAGTCCTGGTCGATGATCGCGCCGGTGATCTGGCAGCCGCGGCCGATGCTGGTGTGCGGCAGCACCACCGAGCGATGGATGGTGGTGCGCTCCTCGACACGCACGTCGGAGAACAGGAGCGACTCGCGCACCACGGCCCCGGAGATGATGCAACCGCCCGACACCATGGAGTTGACGGCCATGCCGCGCCGCCCGTCCTCATCCAGAATGAACTTCGCGGGTGGTTGCTGCACCTGGTAAGTCCAGATCGGCCAGTCCTCGTCGTAGATATTGAGCTCCGGGCGCACGTGCACCAGCTCGATGTTGGCGTCGTAATAGGCATCGAGCGTACCGACGTCGCGCCAGTAGCTCTGCGCGCGCGTCTTCACGTCCTGAAACGGGTAGGCGAATACCTGGCGGCCGCCGGTGATGGCCTCGGGCAGGATGTCCTTGCCGAAGTCGTGGCTCGAGGCCTCGCTCGAGGCATCCGCGGTCAGCATGCTCTCGAGCAGCGGCGCGTTGAAGACGTAGATGCCCATCGAGGCGAGGATGGTGCCCGGACGTCCCGGCAGTGCGTCCGGTACGGCGGGCTTCTCGGCGAAGCGCGTCACGCGGTTCCACTCGGTCGCGGTCAGCACGCCGTAGTGACGTGATTGCTCCGCCGCGACCTCCACCACGCCGACGGTGATGTCGGCGCCCTTCTCGACGTGGTAGGCGATCATCGGACCGTAGTCCATCTTGTAGATGTGATCGCCGGCCAGCACCAGCACGTGCTTGGGGCGGTGCGAGGCGATCAGCCCGACGTTCTGGTACACGGCATCCGCCGTGCCGCGATACCAGTGCTCACCGACCTGCTGCTGCGCCGGCACCACTTCCACGAACTCGCCGAACTCGCCGCGCAGATAGCCCCAGCCGTGCTGCACATGCTGGATGAGCGACTGCGCCTTGTATTGCGTCAGGATCGAAACCTGACGGATGCCGGAGTTGACGCAGTTCGACAGCACGAAATCGATGATGCGGAACTTGCCGCCGAAGGGGGTGGCCGGCTTGCAGCGGCTCAAGGTCAGATCGCGCAAGCGCTCGCCGCGGCCGCCCGCCATGATGACCGCGAGCGTGCCGCCGGTGAGTCGGCTCACGTAACGGCCGGAGGATGCGCGGGCGGGCTGGCGGCTCATGGGCGTTACTACAGCGCAAGGCGCGCCGGGTGTGCAACCCCGGGATGCGCGCCGTTCATAGCCGCTTCATGAGGCCGAGCTCGTAAGGGTGGGTGAGGAGCTCGTGCCAGGGGTAGATGCGGACCTCGGTGGCGAACTGGCCGCACTCCTCCGGCTCCACGTCGAGCGCGAACACCGTGTCCCCGCCTTCGCCCCCGTCCGCGGCGCTGAGCGTGCTGCGCCACAGGCCGTTCGCGGCGGGCTGGTCGAAGGAGCACAGCGGGGGCGGCGTGCGGTCGGCCTGGGGCAGGAGCCGCCGGCCGAGGAATTCCACGCGCACGTCGGCGGGGCCGAGCCCGTTGAGTGCCACCGCCACCGAGAGCCGCAGACGCTCCCCCCGCGGCAGGTCGCGGGTCGCGTCTTTGAGGAGCTTCAGGCTCACCTTGGACCACGCCGCCCGCACCCGCTGCTTCCACTCGGCGAGCGTGCGCGCCCCGGTGAACTCTTCGGCGGCGAGCCGCCGGTACTGTCCGATCGCCGGCTGGTAGAGGCCGCGGGTGTAGTCGAACAGCACGCGGCGCATGTTGAAGCGCGGGATCACGGTGGCCATGGCGCGCTTGCTGCGCCGCACCCACTCCGGCGGGCAGGCCGGTGCGCTCTTGTCGTAGTAGAGCGGCAGCACTTCCTCGACCAGCGTATCGAGGATCATGTCGGCCTCGAGCGCGTCACGCCGCTCGGGGTCGGCGACGTTGGCCGGCGGAATGCCCCAGCCGTTGTCCTGCATCCAGCCTTCCGCCCACCAGCCGTCGAGGATCGAGAGGTTGAGCCGGCCGTTGATGGCGGCCTTGATGCCGGAGGTACCGCTCGCCTCGAGCGGCGCGATCGGGTTGTTGAGCCACACGTCGACGCCCGAGATCATGCTGCGCGCGAGCTGCAGATCGTAGTCCTCGAGGAACACCACGCGGCCGAGAAACTCCGGGCTCATCATCAGCTGGCGGATCTCGCGCAGCACCTGCTTGGCGGGCTCATCCGCCGGATGCGCCTTGCCGGCGAACAGGAGCACCACCGGGCGCTCGGGGTCGTGCAGCAGGCGCGCCAGACGCGCGCGGTCGTGCATCAGGAGCGTCGCGCGCTTGTAGGTGGCGAAGCGCCGCGCGAAGCCGATGGTCAGCACACCGGGCCGCAGCGGATCGAGGAAGCGCGTAACGTGGCGCAGCTGCGCCGAAACGAGGCCTTTGCGCGCGTATTCGCGCTGCAGTCGCTCGCGCACGGCCACGAGCATGCGTGACTTCACGTCCTGCGCGGTCGCCCAGTAGCGTTCGTGCGGGATGCGCTCGAGCGCGCTCCAGAACTCCGGATCCCGCAGCCGATCGCGCCACTCGGGTCCGAGCTCGCGGTCCAGAAAATCGGTCCAGCGCTGGTGCAGGAAGGTCGGCACGTGCACGCCGTTGGTGACGTAGCCGACCGGGTTGTCCTCGGGGCGCACCTCGGGCCACTCATCCGCACACAGCCGCGCCGACACGCCGCCGTGGATGCGGCTGACGCCGTTCACGTGCCGCGCGCCATTCAATGCCAGGCGAGTCATGTTGAAGAGATGCGGAGCGGCGGGCGCGCGCGCCAGATCGAGAAAGCGCTCGACGGATATGCCGAGGTCGCGGATGAAATCGCCGAAGTGCGCGACCACGAGCTCGTGCCCGAAGGCATCGTGTCCGGCCGCCACCGGCGTGTGCGTGGTGAAGACGCACTCGGCGGCCACCGCCTCCAGCGCCGCGTTGAAGGGCAGCCCCGCGGCGAGATGTTCGCGCAGCAGCTCGAGGATCAGGAACGCGGCGTGGCCTTCGTTCAGGTGCCAGACCGCGGGCGTGAGGCCGAGCGCGCGCAGCGCCCGCACGCCGCCGATACCGAGAATCATCTCCTGGCGGATGCGGGTCGAATCGTCGCCCCCGTAGAGGCGATGGGTGATGTCGCGATCGGAGGGCGCGTTCTCCGCGCAATTGGTGTCGAGCAGGTACACGGCGGCCCGGCCGACCTGCGCCTTCCAGGCGCGCGCCACCACGTCGCGACCCGCGATGCGCACGCTCACCTTGAGCCAGTCGCCCGTGGCGGTGCGTACCGGCTCGACCGGCAGGTCGCGCGGATCGCGCTCGCGGTACTCGGCCTGCTGGATGCCGTCGTTGTCGACCTGCTGCGTGAAATAGCCCTGCTCGTACAGCAGTCCCACGGCGACGAAGTTGGCGCGCTCATCGCTCGCCGCCTTGCAATAGTCGGCGGCCAGCACGCCGAGGCCGCCGGAGTAGATGGGAAAGCTCTCGTGAAAGCCGTACTCGGCGCAGAAGTACGCGATCAGCGGCTCATTCGGCCCATGCGTGCCCGCCCCCACGTACGCATCCAGCGTCTCGAGCGCGGCGCGATAGCGCTCGAGATAGCCGCCGTCGCGCGCGCAGCGCTCGAGCGCCGACTGATTCACGCAGCGGATCATCAGGCGCGGATTGCCGTTGGTCTGTTTCCAGAGCTCGGGATCCAGGTCCTCGAACAGCGCCCGGATGGGACGGTGCCAGCTGAAGAAAAGGTTGCCGGCAAGCTGAGGGAGCCGCGCGAGGCTCCCGGGGATCACCGGAGTGACTTCGAGGAGCGAGTTTCTCATCCGCGGCCTTCGAGTGATTTCTGCTCGAAGTCTAGCAGCCCCGGAGCGCGTGCCGAGTCAGTGGGTTACAGCCTTATGTTGTATAGCCGAGGTATCTCTACAGTATTAGTTGATTATTAGTACTATCGAGTCTATAGTACTAGCAAATGGACGATACCCAGGCACGCAAGTTCCAGAAAGACCTCAACGCGGGTCTCGTCGCGCTCGTGCTGCTCGCCGTGCTCGACCGCAGTACCGAAGACCTCTATGGCTACGAGATCGCCAAGCGGCTGCAGAAGGCCAACGAGGGTGAGGCGCTCTTCAAGGAGGGCACGATCTATCCGGTGCTGCGTGCCCTCGCCTCCGGCGGCCAGCTGACGAGCCGCGTCGTGCCCTCGTATTCGGGCCCGCCGCGCCGCTACTACCGCATCACCGAGGAAGGCCGCGCACTGCTCTCGCAGTGGAGCGGCATCTGGCGCCAGACGCGCGGCTTCGTCGACCGATTCATTGAAGGAACCGCTCCATGAGTGCTCATGCCCCCCGCTCGATCGACGAATATCTCAGGCAGCTGCGCGCCGCGCTCGAGGGCCAGGATCCGGCGCTGATCCAGGACGCGCTCTACGACTCCGAGGAGTACCTGCGCGCCGAAGTGGCGGCGCACCCCGGCAAGTCGGAGGCGGACGTGCTCGAGCTCATCGCGAGCACCTACGGCGCGCCCGAGGAGGTCGCGGGCGCCTACCGCGACACCGAGGCCAAGGTGAAGGCGGCCTTGAAGACCCCGGTACCCGCCGCGGCCACCAGCGCGAGCAGCTGGAAGCGCTTCTTCGGCGTGTATCTCGATCCGCGCAGCTACACCTCACTCTTCTATATGCTGCTCGCGCTCGCCACCGGCATCGTGTACTTCACCATCGTGGTGACCGGGCTCTCGCTGTCTTTCGGCTTCGCGATCCTCATCATCGGCGTGCCGTTCTTCCTCGCCTTCATCGGCATCACGCGCGTGATCGCACTCGGCGAAGGGCGGCTCATCGAGGCGATCAGCGGCGAGCGCATGCCGCGCCGCCCCATGCATCCGGGCCCGCCAGCCGGCTGGTGGAAGCGCATCGGCGAGATGCTGTCGGACGTGCGCACCTGGACCACCCTCGCCTACCTGGTGCTCATGCTGCCGCTCGGTATCGCCTACTTCACCATCGCGGTGAGCGGTCTCGCCGTGAGCGCCGCCTTCATCGGCACGCTCCTCACGCTCATCGGGTACTACGCCGGCTGGATCGACTTCGACCTCAACGACCACATCTTCATGCACAACGGCCAGCCGTGGGCGCCGGATCATCCGGTACTCGGCGCGCTGTTTCTCGCCGTCCTCGGCGTCGTGCTGCTGACTGCGCTGCTGCACCTCGCGCGCGGCGTGGTCCGTGTGCACGCGCGGCTCGCCAAGGCGATGTTAGTCGTGCCCGGGGCGTAACCGACACGCACCACCAATCGATTGCCCTTCGCTACACTAAGGCGGCATGCTGCGCCGCCCGCCGCTACTCGTCTGTGCGCTCCTCGGATGCGCGGCTGTGCCGTGTGTCGCCGGGCCGGCGGTCCCGGCCGCGAATCCACCGATCGTGATGCCGCCGGCGGCGCCGCCGGCGGCGACTCCCGCCCCCGCCGGCTGCCTGCCGACCGGCAACGGCTACCTGAAAGCGCGCATCCGCGGCGCGCTCAATCTCGACATCGACTGGCGTAACGCCGAGCTCGAGTGCGACGGCGGCCCACGCCCCGACGGCAGCGGCATCCGCGTGGCGTTCGCGGGGCCTAAACGCGCCGACGGCCGGCGGCTGCGCCTGGTGTTCGGAGTGAGCGCGGCGCGCGAGGGGCGCGCCGGCCGCTCGCTCCCGACCAATCTCACGCTGATCGTCGAAGGCGCGCAGCGCCTCTACACCACGCGCGGCGCGGATCACTGCACCGTCGACACGCTCAGTCAGCAGCGGCTGCACGCCGCGGGAGCGCCGCGCCGCTATCGCATCGTCGCGCGCGGCTTCTGCGTCGCCCCGGCTGCGACTCTCAACAACGCCGAGCGCATCCTCGTCAGCAGCTTCGACTTCGCGGGCAATGCGGTGTTCGGCGACGACGCCGTCCGCTAACGGGAGACCCATGAGTACCACTGTCCTGCGTGCGGCCTGCGCCGTGCTGCTGCTCGGCGCGGCCGCGGCCACCGCCGGCGACCTCACCGCCCCCCCGCTCGATCTGTCGACCTGGCCGCGCGCGGCGCTCGAGGTGGTGCAGCGTGATGCCGCCGGCGCGCCGCGCAAATTCCGTTTCGACGTGTGGGTGGCGGACACCCCCGAGCGCGGCGAGCAGGGCCTGATGTTCGTGCGCGATCTGCCAGCCGAGCGCGGCATGATCTTTCCGTTTCCCAAGCCGCGCGTCGTGACCTTCTGGATGAAGAACACCTACATCGAGCTCGACATGCTGTTCATCGCCGCCGGCGGCCGGGTGGTGAAGATCATCGACCGCGCCCCGCCGCTGCGGCTCGATCTGCTGAGCTCGCAAGTGCCGGTGGCCGCGGTACTCGAGCTGCGCGGCGGCGAGGCGGGGCTCCTCGGCCTCAAGGTGGGTGATCGGGTGAGCTGGAAGACGAGCCCGGCGGGCGCGCGCTAGGCGCCGCCGGTCGCCGCGGGCAGCACCTCGAAGGAGACGGCGGTGCGCGGCTGCGAGCCGAGTATCGCGCTCGTGCCGTGCCACATGTAGGAGGGATGCAGCACCACCTGCCCCGCGTGCGGCTGCACGACGCAGCCGGCGCCCACACCCGGAGTGGGGAAGCGCGGCTCGCCGAGCCGCAGCCAGCCGCTCTTCAATTCGGTGTCGGCACACTCCTCGGGCACCTGCACGTAGCAGGTGGCGCTGATCCAGCCCTGGTTATGGTAGTGATTGACGTGCAGGCCGCCGCGGCCGAGCTGCACCGACCAGGCCGCCGCGATCTGCGCGGCGCCCGTATTGCGCGCGCTCAGCGGATGCTCGGCGCCGCGGCCGATCGCGGCGAGGTAGCTGCGCAGCGGCTCATCGAAGCTGCGCAGCAGCGCCTGGATGACCGGGTTCGGATCCATCACCAGGTTGCGGGTCGTCTGGCGGCCGTTGCGCAGGCTGTCGCCGAGCGCATAGGTGTCGGCCGAGTAGCGCGCCGCGAGCACCTCGAGGAGCGCGGTGTTGAGCTCGGCCATCGAGGCGTAGCCGAACGGCGCCTGCAGCTCGTAGGGGCGTACCAGGCGCTGATAGTCGTAGAGCTCCGCATAGAGCGGTTGTCCGAGCACGCGCGCCGCGAGTGCCTCGTACGCGATCCAGCCCTGTGCCCAGGGCATGCGGGCGCGCTGCGCGCGGATGAATGGCTGTGCCTCCTCGGGCCGTCCGCGCGACAGCAGGATCGACACCAGGTTCTCGATCACCCCCGGCTCCTCGGGCAGCGCCGCGGCGGCTTCCAGCGCCTCGGTCTCCGCCTCCGCCAGCCGCTCGCTTTCGCGCATCACGCGCGACAGCAGATACCGCAGCCGCGGCAGCGGCCCGGCGCGCTTCAGCTCCTCGCGCAGCAGCTTCTCGGCGACGTCGCCGCGCCCGGCGGAGAGCAGCAGCCCCGCGAGCGCCTCCTGGAGATTCAGGTCGTCGCGCGCTGCCAGCACCGCGGCGGCGAGCGAGCGCGAGAAATCCGGGTCGCCGAGCCCCTGGCGGACGCGCGCGAGATAAAGCTGCGCGTCCGCGTGCCGTGGCCGCAGCGCGACCGCCGCCTCGTAGGCGCGCTCGGCTTCGGCCATGCGGCCGAGCTGCGACAGCGCGCGGCCGCGGGCGAATTCCAGCTCGAAACCGCGCACGCCGAGGGCGCGAGCGCGCGTCAGGGCCGCGAGCGCCTCCTCGGCGCGCTCGAGCTGCGCGAGCAGCGAGCCGAGCCGGCGGTAGAGCGCGGCGTTGCCGGGATTGAGCGCCAGTGCCTGGCGGTATGCGCCCTCGGCCTCCACCAGGCGGTTCTGGTTGGCGAGCACGAAGCCGAGCGCCGACCAGCCGTCCGGGTTCGCGCGGTCGGCGTCGATGAGCGTGCGGCACTGCAGCTCCGCATCGCGGCCGCGGCCGAGGCTGTCGAGCGTCAGCACCAGTCCGTGGCGTGCACCGCGCTCGCCGGGCGCGAGCTGCAGCACGCGCCGATAGACACGCTCGGCCTCCTCGAGGCGCCCGGCGCGCCGCAGAAAAGTGGCGAGGTTCAGCCGCAGCCGCGAGTCGGTGGGCTCGAGCTCGACGCTGCGCCGCAGGAATTGCTCGCCCTGCGTGCGGTCGCCGCCGCGCGCGCGTACCAGTCCGAGCAGGTGCAGCGCCGCGGCATTGTTCGGATGCGCGGCCAGCACCGAGCGGCAGGTGTTCTCGGCCTGCGCAAGCTCGCCGCGGTCGAAAGAGGCGGAGGCGCGGGTGAGCTGGGTATCGAGTTCGGCGGCCGTGAGCACGCGGCCACTCTAATGCAGGCCCTTCACGCCTGACTACTCGATCGGTGCGGCGGGCGCTCGCGCGGGTTTCTTCGCCGGCTTCTTGCGCTGGTGCAGGATCGGCTTGGCGATCGGCGTACCGTAGACGTGGCTGCGCGTGTGATGCGGGGCGAACGAGCTCGCCTTGGGCTTCGCGGGCGGATCCCCGGGGCCGGCGAGGGCGGCGGGCCCGAGGGCCGCCGCCAGCAGCACCAACACGCAGGCCGCGGCCCGGCGAACCGGGGCGCGCCCCGCGGCGCTTGGTAGGAGCCGCGGTGGCACGCTAGGATGCCCCGCGCTCAGGCGTCTCAACATCATGATCACCAAAGGCATCGTTCTCGCCGGTGGATCCGGCACCCGACTGTATCCGGTCACGCGGGCGGTCTCCAAGCAGCTGCTGCCGCTTTATGACAAGCCGCTGGTCTATTACCCCCTGGCGACGCTGATGCTTGCCGGAATCCGCGACGTGCTGCTCATCTCGACCCCCGATGACCGCCCGCTGTTCGAGCGGCTGCTGGGCGATGGCTCGCAGTGGGGCACGCGCATCCGCTACGCGGTCCAGGCTGAGCCGCGTGGCATCGCCCAGGCGCTCACCATCGGGGCCGACTTCATCGGCCGCGATGCCGTGTGCCTGGTGCTCGGCGACAACCTCTTCTACGGCCACGGGCTGCCGCAGCAGCTGCGCGCCGCGGCGGCGCGCGAGCGCGGCGCCACCGTGTTCGCGTACTACGTGCGCGACCCGCAAGCGTACGGGGTGGTGGAGTTCGACGGGGAGGGCCGTGCGGTCGGGCTCGAGGAAAAGCCCGCGGCGCCGCGCTCCCACTACGCGGTGACCGGGCTCTACTTCTACGACGCCGACTGCGTGGCGGTGGCCCGCGCCCTCAAGCCCTCGGCCCGCGGCGAGCTCGAGATCACCGACGTCAACCGCGCCTACCTCGCGCGCGGGGACCTCAGGGTGGAGGTGCTCGGGCGCGGGGCCGCGTGGCTCGATACCGGCACGCACGCCTCGCTCCTGCAGGCCGCCAACTTCGTCGAGACCGTCGAGTCGCGCCAGGGCCTGAAGATCTGCTGCCCGGAGGAGATCGCCTTCCGGCAGGGGTTCATCGACCGCGCGCAGCTCGCGCGCCTCGCCGAGCCTCTCAAGCGCACCGGCTACGGCGAATATCTCGAGAGCGTGCTGCGCGAGCGGGTGTTCTGATGCGCGCCACCGCGCTCGCGCTCCCCGGCGTCATGCTGATCGAGCACCGGGAATTCGACGATGTGCGGGGCGCCTTCTTCGAGAGCTGGAACGAGCGCGACTTCGCCGCGGCGGGCATCGGCGCACGCTTCGTGCAGGAGAATGTCAGCCGCTCGCGCGCGTACGTGCTGCGCGGGCTCCACTACCAGATCCGCCAGACCCAGGGAAAGCTCGTACGGGTGCTCGCCGGCGCGATCTTCGACGTCGTGGTCGACCTGCGCCGCTCTTCGACCCACTTCGGCAGGAGCCTCGCCGTGCCGCTCGCGGCCGCCGCGGCGCGGTCGCTGTGGGTGCCGCCCGGATTTGCGCATGGATTCCTGGCGCTGTCGGATGAGACACACGTGCAGTACAAGGTCACGGACTACTGGTCGCGCGAGGCCGAACGGACCCTGCGGTGGGACGATCCCTCGCTCGCCATCGACTGGCCGCTGCCGGCCGGGCGCGCGCCGCTGCTCTCCGACAAGGACCGCACGGGCGAGCCGCTCGCGCGCGCCGAGTGCTTTGCGTGAGAGTGCTCATCACCGGCGCCGGCGGACAACTCGGCCGCGCGCTCGCAGCGGCCGCCCCCGCGCTCGCTCAGGTGCGCTCGCTCACCCGGGCGCAGCTCGACATCGCCGATGCAGACGCGGTGCGCTCGGCCTGCGCCGCATTCGCGCCCGAGCTGGTAATCAACGCCGCGGCTTACACCCGCGTGGATGACGCCGAGGGCGCGCCCGAGGACGCCGCGCGCGCCAACTCCATCGGCCCCGCGGTGCTCGCGGAGGCCTGCCGTGCCGCGTCCGCATGGCTGCTGCACGTCTCGACCGATTTCGTGTTCGACGGCCGCCAGGGGCGGCCTTACGACACGCAGGCGCAGCCGAATCCCCTTTCGGTCTACGGCCGCACCAAGCTCGCGGGCGAAGCCGCGATACTGCGCGAGCTCCCGGGGAGCGCGGCCGTGGTGCGCGCCTCCTGGCTCTACGGCGTCGACGGCGGCTTCCCGGCGCGCATGCTCGCGCTCATGAGGAGCCGCCCGCAGCTGCGTGTGGTGAGCGACCAGGTGGGTGCGCCAACGCACGCCGCCGGGCTCGCCGGCACGCTCTGGGCGCTCGGCACGCGCCGCGCCGCGGGCCTGTGGCACTGGTGCGATTCCGGAGTGGCGAGCTGGTACGACTTCGCGGTAGCGATCGCCGAGGAGGCGTTGCGCCTGAAGCTCCTCGCCGCGGTGCCGGCGATCGTCCCCATCGGCACCGCCGACTACCCGACGCGGGCGGCGCGCCCGGGTTACAGCGTGCTCGACAAGCGCGCCACCGAGAGTCTGCTCGGCGCCGCCGCACCGCACTGGCGCACGGCGCTGCGCGCGACGCTCGCGCAGCTCGCCGACGGCGGAGCCGGCCGGTGAAGCGGCTGCTCGTCACCGGTGGCGCCGGCTTCATCGGCGCCAACTTCTGCCACTACTGGTGCGCCGCGTACCCGGCCGACCGCGTGGTGGTGCTCGACGCCCTCACCTACGCCGGCAACCTCGCGAGCATCGCCCCGCTCATCGACACCGGGAAGCTGCGCTTCGTGCGCGGCGACATCGGCGAGCGCGAGCGCATCACCGCACTCATCGCCGAGGAGGCGCTCGATACGATCGTGAACTTCGCCGCCGAGTCGCACGTCGACCGCTCGCTCGAGGACCCGGCGACGTTCCTGCGCACCAACGTGCTCGGTACCCAGGCGCTGCTCGATGCGGCGCGCGCTGCCTGGGGCGCGGAGGCGCTGCGGCGCGGCTGCCGCTTCCATCACGTCTCGACCGACGAGGTGTACGGGTCGCTTAGCTCCGGCGCGGCGGCCTTCACCGAGACCACCCCCTACGCGCCCAACTCGCCGTACGCGGCCAGCAAGGCGGCCGCCGATCACCTGGTGCGCGCCTACGCGCACAGCTACGGCCTGCCGTGCACCATCAGCAACTGCTCCAACAACTATGGTCCCTACCAGTTTCCGGAGAAGCTGCTGCCACTGTGCATCCTCAACATCCTCGAGGGCCGGCCGCTGCCGATCTACGGCGACGGCCTGCAGATCCGCGACTGGCTGCACGTGAGCGACCATTGCCGCGCGCTCGAGCTGATCCTCACACGCTCCGCGCCCGGGGAAACCTGGAACGTCGGCGGCTCGACCCAGGAGCCGAACCTCACCGTGGTGGGCAGGGTGTGCGAGCTGCTCGACCGGGCCTTCGCCGCCGAGCGCTCGCTGGCCGCGCGCTTCCCGCACAGCCCCGCCTCCGCGGGGCGCGCCTCGGCGAGCCTCATCCAGCACGTACGCGACCGTCCCGGGCACGATCGCCGCTACGCGGTGGACTCCGGCAGGATCCGCGAGCGCCTCGGTTTCAGCATCGGCACGGCGCTTGCGACCGGGCTCGAGGACACCGTGCGCTGGTATCTCGGCAACGAGAGCTGGTGGCGCGGCGTCGCGAGCGGGGAGTACCGCCAGTGGTACGCGCGGCAGTACTCCGGCCAGCCGCCGGGCGGCTAGACTAGCCGCATGGCAGCAGAGCCGAAACGAGAGAGCGAGGACGCGCAGCGCGCCGCGCGTACGCTGTTCCGCCGCGCGCGCCTCAACCACTGGCTCGGGCGCGACGGCGCGGCTCTCGCCCTGTGTCGCGCGGCCGTCGAGCGCGCCGATTACTCGCGCGCCTACACGCTCATGTCGCGCCTCTCGCTCCCCGGCGAGAACTATTTCCGCGTGCTGGCGCGCATCCATCGACACCTGCGTCCGCGCACCTACCTCGAGATCGGCGTCTCGCGCGGCGATTCGCTTGCGTGCGTGCTGCCGGAGACGCGCGTGCTCGGCATCGATCCGCAGCCCAACCTCCCCGGCGAGCCGCCCGCCAACGTGGCTCTCTATCGCGAGACCTCGGATGGGTTCTTCGCGAAGTACGACCCCCGCGCCGAGCTCGGCGGGGCACCGGTCGAGCTCGCCTTCATCGACGGCATGCACCACTTCGAGTTCGCGCTGCGCGACTTCGTCAACGTCGAGCGCGCCTGCTCGCGCGCGTCCGTCATTCTGATGCACGATTGCTACCCGCTCGATGAGCGCACGGCGCGGCGCGAGCAGGTCACCGGTTTCTGGAGCGGCGACATCTGGCGGCTGATGCTGCTGCTGCGCACGCTGCGCCCGGACCTCACGGTGCGCACCATCGCCACGCCCCCCACCGGGCTCGGCATCGTGTTGAATCCCGACCCGGGCTCGCGCGTGCTCGCCGACAATCTCGACGCGCTGATCGCGCAGTACCTCGGCAAGGATTTCGGCGTGCTCGCCGGGCGGCAGGCCGAGGCGCTCGGCCTCATCGAGAACCGCTGGCCGGTGATCCGCGCGCTGCTCGATCAGCGCCCCAGGTCCTGAGACCTCGCTACGACGCGGGCCAGGCACATGGATGTGCCCGCCGCCGCAGGCGGCGAGCGGCGCGCCGAAACCGCGCTTTTGGCGCGCCGCCGCGAGCATCGTGACAGGATGTCCGATGCGAGCTTATTCAAGATCGCGCGCGCAGCGCGTCTTCGACCCGCGCCCGCCAGGCGCGCACGTGCAACAGCGTCTTCTTGCGGATGCGCACGATGAATTTCAGCTGCTCGACCAGGCGCATCAGGAACGGTGCCGCCCAGGAGGGGATCCCGGGCCGGTATACGTGGCCACCCTTAAGCGTGCGCGAGCCGCGGAACTGCGGATACAGCCGCCGCACGCGCGCGAGCTCCTCGCCCGGATCGACGCCCATCTCGGTGAGCTTGCGATAGAAGGCGGTGGGCCGGCCGTCGCCGGTGCGTGTGTGATCCATGCCGACGGCGTCCACCACCTGGATCGGGTGGCGGCCGTCGATCTGTGCGGCCCAGGCGAGATCCGTCCCCCAGGTGCTGCGCGTCATGCCGAAGGTCGGCAGGAGCTGCGCGAGCGCCGCCTGCGAGAAGCACGGCGCCATCACCTCGACGAAGGTCACGCTGCGCAGCACGCAAACGGGATTGCGCACCAGCGCGTTGATGGTGGTGTGCGTGAACCAGCGCAGTCCCGGCTGCGCCAGGAAAGTGTGGTAGTGCGCGCACAGCGTGAAGAAGCGCGACAGATCGCCGGGCCTGAGGTACACGTCGTCGTCGAGCAGCATCACGTAGCTGTACTCGCGGTAAATAGGTAGCTCGCGGGCAAACTCGACGAAGCCGTCCAGCTTGTTGAATCCGCCGTGGGAGTAGTACTCGGCCAACGCCTCCTCGGGCGGCGGCACGTACCAGCTGACGCAGCAGTCCCAGTTGCGCCCGGGGTCCTCGGCGATCAGCCGCCCGTGGAGCGAGCGCGTCCCGGCGCGCACGAACGCGAGAAATGGCCGCCGCCGGGGCGGCGCTTCGGCCGCCACCTTCAGTCCTGCGCCTCCCGCGGCCGCCACGCCTGCGCGAGCTCCTGCTGCCTGCGCGGCGGCACCGGATCGTAGTGGCTCAGCTCCATGGTGTAGGCGCCCTGGCCGCCGGTGAGCGCCTTGAGGCGCGACTGATACTCGGAGACCTCCGCGAGCGGCACCAGCGCCTTGAGCGTCGCCCGCTGCCCGGGGAGGGTGTCGCTGCCGGAGATGCGCGCGCGCTTGGTGGCGAGGTCGCCGGTGATGTCGCCGATGGCGCTCGCGGGCGCCGTGATCTCCAGGCGCATGATCGGCTCGAGCACGATCGGGGTCGCCTTCTGCAGCGCGTCCAGAAAAGCCTTGCGGCCCGCGGACACGAACGCCACCTCCTTGGAGTCGACCGCGTGATGCTTGCCGTCGTACACGGTGACGCGCACGTCCTGGATCGGAAAGCCGGCGAGCGCCCCCTCGGTGAGCACCTGCCGCACGCCCTTCTCCACCGCGGGGATGTACTGCCCGGGAATCGCCCCGCCGACCACGTCGTCGACGAACTCGAAGCCCGCGCCGCGCCCGAGCGCTTCGATCCGCAGGAACACCTCGCCGAACTGCCCGGCGCCGCCGGTCTGCTTCTTGTGGCGGCAATGCCCCTCGGCGGGGCGGGTGATGGTCTCGCGGTAGGGGATGCTCGGCGGGTGCGTCCTGACGTGCACGCCGTAGCGCTCGGTCATGCGCTCGAGCAGTACGCGCAGGTGGAACTCGCCCATGCCGTAGAGCACGGTCTCGTTCACCGCCGCATGGTGCTCGATGCGCACGCACGGATCCTCGGCGGTGAGCTTGTGGAGCGTGTCGGCGAGCCGCTGCTCGTCCCCGCGCCGCTCGGGCTCGATCGCCACGCCGAGCATCGGCGGCGGGAACGCCACGGGCAACAGGTGATACTGATCCTCGTCGTGTGAGTCGTGCAGCACCGCATCCAGGTGCAGCTCATCGACCTTGGGCGTCGCGCAGATGTCGCCGGGGCCGGCCTCCTGGATCTCGCTGGTGTCCTTGCCGAGCAGACTGTAGAGATGCGCGACCTTCACGGGCTTGCGCGCGTCGCCGACGAACAACTGGCTCCCCTGGCGCACCGTGCCCTGGTGCACGCGCAGGACCCCGAGCTTGCCGACGTAAGGATCGATGCTCACCTTGAAGACGTGCGCGATGACATGTCGCGCCGCATCGGGCGCCACCGGCACGCGCTCGGCGTCCGCCCCGGTGCCCTTGAGGAATGGCGGTGGGTTGCCTTCGGCGGGATTGGGCATCAGCCGCACGATGATCTGCAGGAGCTCCGCGACCCCGGCGCCGGTCTCGGCCGAGGCGAAGCACACCGGCACCAGGTGTCCCTCGCGCAGCGCCTGTTCGAACGGGTCGTGCAGCTGCTCGGGGGAGATTTCCTCGCCCTGCTCGAGGTAGAGCGCCATCAGCTTCTCGTCGAGCTCGACCACCTGGTCGATGATCTGGGTGTGGGCGGCCTCGACCGAGGAGAAATCCGCGGCCCGGCCGTGCGGCTGGAAGAAACAGTCGACCACCGAGTCGCCGCCGCCGGCGGGGAGATTCAGCGGCAGGCACTCGCCGCCGAAGGACTCGCGCAGCTGGGCGAGCACCTGCGCGCAGTGCGCGTCGCGGCTGTCGATCTTGTTGACGATGATGAGGCGGCACAGGCCCCGTTCGCGCGCGAAATCCATGAGGCGCCGGGTGAGGGTGTCCACGCCGTTCACGGCGCTCACGACGATGGCGACCGCCTCGACCGCTTCCAGCACCGAGAGCGTCTTGCCGAGGAAGTCCGCGTAGCCGGGCGTGTCGATGAGGTTGATGCGGGTGCCGTCCGCCGTGAAGCTGCAGATCGCGGTATCGAGCGAGTGCTGCAGCCGTTTCTCCTGCGGATCGAAATCCGACACCGTGGTGCCGCGCGCCAGGCTGCCGCGGGCGCGGGTGGCGCCGGCCGAGAGCAGCAGCGTCTCGGTGATCGAGGTCTTGCCCGCGCCGGCAGGTCCTACCAGCGCGATATTACGGATGCCCGAAGTGGGGTGCCCCATGCTGGATGCTCCCGGATCTTGCCTTGTTCGACGCCCGCCTGCGGAGCATCACCGGTACCGGTTGCTCAAAGCCTACTCCCGCCGACATGCCTGCGGCTACTTCCAGGGGGTACCATAGGAAAGTAAGGAGATGCAGCCGCCATGAACCAGTCACGCGAGAAGATCGAGCGGGCGCTGGATGAGGCGCTGGAGGAGAGTTTTCCCGCCAGCGACCCGGTATCCATCGTGACCTCCCAGGACGAGGAGTATTGGGACGGAGAGCGCCTCAAGCCGGGCACCCAGGCCCCCACGGCGCCGGCTAAGGGGCCGTCAGCTCCAGCGTAGAACCGGCCTGATTCACGGTCGTAAGCACGATCGGCCGCCGCCAGACACGCTGCAGGTACTCGAGCACCTTGCGGCTACGCTCGAGGTCGAGTCCGCGGCCGTCGGCGCCGCTGTCGTGCGTGAGTTCCAGCGTGCCGTCGTTGCGCACGTGCCGTGCGCACACCACCGGAGCCCCGAAGTTGTATTTCGGCGCGAGCACCGCCTCGTGCAACGCGCTCATCTCGGGCTCGAGCACCTTGATCTGGCCGTCGCTGCGCGCGCTGTAGCGGAACAGCCCGAGCTCGTCCGCCAGCTCGCGGGTGAGGTGATTGCGCACGAAGGCGAAGTCGTCGTCCTGCTCCATGATCCGGCGCGCAGCCTCGAGCCCGTCGCGCTCCACGATCTTCTCCCACATCGAGAAGCCGAGGTGATAGGGATTGATGGTGAGCGACACCTGCGCATCCGCGGCGATCGGCCGCACCACGTCGGAATGACACTTGATCGCGTCGAGATATGACTGCTGCGGCACGAAGTCCGCCTCGCGCAGCAGACGCGCGTGCCAGTAGGACGCCCAGCCCTCGTTCATGATCTGCGTCGCGAACACCGGGTAGAAGTAGAAGGACTCCTCGCGCACCGCGAGGAAGATGTCGCGCTCCCAGCTCTCCATCTCGGGCGCGTAGTTGGCGACGAACCAGAGCAGGTCGCGCTCCGGATGTGGTGGCACCGGCGCGCGCTTCTTCGCCTCCACCGTGCTGGCGGCGACCGGATCGAGAGCCGCGAAGCGCTTGCGGAAGCCGTCGTCGGCGAGCACCTTCGGTGCCTCGATGTAGTCCGGGTAGCGCTCGCGCCGCAGCGACTGGTCGATGTCGATGTGCTGCTCGAGAGCGAGCGCGGCATCGAGCACGGTCTCGACGCGCTGCGCGCCGTGGGTCTCGATGATCTGCTGGATCGCGCGGGCATGATTGGCGGCGTGCTCGACGATGTGCTCGCTCACCTGCTCCTGGCAGCGGCGGAACAGCAGGTTGTTGCGCGAGAAGTCCGCGTGGCCGAGCACGTGCGCCGTCACCAGGATGTTCTCGGCGAGCCCGTTGCTCGCGGCGAGGTAGGCGTGGCCCGGGTTGCCGGGGAACACCACCTCGAACAGGCGCGAGTTGCCCATGCGCCGCTGGATCAGCTGGTAGATGTAGCGCACCCCGAACGACCAGTGCGGCATGCGCACCGGCAGCCCGTAGACCGCGATCTCCATCATGAAGCTGTCGGGGACCGCCTCGAAGTCCACCGGGTGGAACGCGAGCCCCGAGCGGCTGGCGAGCTCCTCCATGCGCCGTATGTAGTCGCGCCAGTCGGAGCTCACGCGCGCCTCATCCGCCGGCCGGAGCCGCCGTCTCCGCCGAGAAGAAGTGACGCACCGCGCCCCACACGTCGTCGAAATCGGCGAGCGCATAGCTGCCGGTGGCAACCCCGGCGCCCGACAACTCGCCCCACAGCTTGCCGATCTCGGTGGCGAGCTGCCGCGAGAGACCCGAGGACACCTCGACGTAGCCGGTGAAGCAGGTGTCGGCGGCGATCGAGGCGAGCGCGGCGCGCGCCTCCCCCGCATCGCTCACCGAATTGTCGCCGTCGGAGGCGTAGAAGAGATAGATGTTGCAGCGGCCCGGGTTGTAGCGTGCGTCGATGATCTCGCGCACCTTGAGGAGCCCGGTCGAGGTGACCGTACCGCCGGTGCCGGAGACCTGGAAGAATTCCGGCTCGTTGAATTCCCACGCCTCGGTGGTGTGCGCCACGAACACCGTCTCGAGCGAGCGGTACTCGCGCCGCAGGCCCTGCACCACCCAGAAAAAGAAGGTCTTGGCGAGCTTGCGGTCGCGGTCGGACATGCTCCCCGATACGTCCAGCATGAAGAACACCACGGCGTGGATCGCCGGCTGCTTGCGCCGCGCCAGCTGGCGGAAACGCAGGTCCTCGTCGGTGAAGGTCGGAGTGGCGCCCGGATTCCCGCGCCGTTTCACCAGCTCCTTGAACGAGCGGCGGCGGTCGAGCCGCGAGCGTGCGCCGCGGCGGTCCCAGCCCTCGCGCGTCCAGTCGGTCTCGTCCGAGGGTCCGACGCGCGCCTTGAGATTGGGAAGCTGCATCTCCTCCCACAGCCAGTCGACGATGTCGTCGACCTTGAACTCGAGCAGCAGCTGCACCTCGCCTTCGTCGCGCCCGCCCGCGCCCTTCTCGCCCGGGCCCTGGCTCTGCGAGGGATCGGAGAACACGTCGCCGGGCTTGGCCTTGCCCTGGCCGGCGCCCTGTTGCTCCTCGGGGCGGCGGAGGCGAAAGTGATAGTGCTCGAGCATGCGCACCGGCACACGCACGGTGCGCGCGCCGTCATTGATGACCTCGCCGCCGGCGATGATCTCGGGGAGATTGGCGCGTACCGCCTCGCGCACCTTCTCGTCGTGGCGCAGCCAGTCGCGGGCGCCGCGCGAGAACAGCTCGTACCACTTCGCGGCGCTTAAGGGGGGTTGCCCGCCGCCTTTGCCGCCCGCTTCGTCCATGGAAGTACTGGTACTCCTTTTCTCGGGGCAGCGCTACTCCTGCGCGAGCAGTGTGGTGACGTAGCTGAGCGCTTCCTTGGCGCTGTGCTCGTCGTAGCCGTATTCGGTGACCAGGCGCTGCTGCACGACCGAGATCTTCTGCCGCGCTTCGTCGTCGGGGCGCGCCGTCGAGGTCACGAGACGCAGCACATCGCGCCGTTCCTCGAACAGATACTGCTCGATAGCCTCGCGCATGCGCGCATGGCTCCCGAGCTTGAACTTCTCCCCGGCCTTGAACGCCACCATGGCCTTGCGTACCACCTCCTGGCGGAACGACACCTTGCCGGAGTCCGACACCTTGATCTTCTCCTCGACCGAGCGCAGGAAGCGCTCGTCCGCGGCGCGCGTCTCGCCGGTGATCGGGTCGCTCACCTGACGGTGATCGAGCGAGGCCTCGACCTCGTCGAGATATTTCTCGAGCAGCTGCTGCGCCTCGTCCTCGAAGGAAGCGAACATCGCCCGGTGCACGTCCTCCTTGACCCAGCGGTTGTAGAACTCCTTGCGCGCCGTGACCAGGTGGTCGATCCAGGCTTTCTTCTGCTTGGCGTCCATGCGCGCGTCGCTCTCGATCGAGTCCTTGAGCGCGAGCAGCAGCTCCATGCTGGTGAGACTGTGGGTATTGCCGCGGGTGATGGCGTTCGAGATCGCGTTGATGACAAAGCGCGGGCTCACGCCGGTCAGCCCCTCGTCGGGTACTTCGGCCCGCAAGCGCGCGGCTTCGGTCTCGGGCATGCCCTCGACCGCCTCGCCGGCGTACAGCCGCAGCTTCTTGGCGACATCGAGCCCCTCGCGCTCCGGCTTTACCAGGCGCGTCAGGATGGCGAACACGGCGGCCAGATTCAGCACGTGCGGGTCGAGGTGCACGTTGCGGAACGCCGGCGCGCCCGAGACCAGCTTGTGGTAGATGCGCGACTCGTCGTTATAGGAGAGCGCATAGGGGATCTTGATGATCACCATGCGGTCGAGCAGCGCCTCGTTCTCTTTTTCCTGCAGGAATTTGTGGAACTCGGCGAGATTGGTGTGCGCGAGGATGGTCTCGTCGAGGTGGATCAGCGGGAAGCGCGACACCTTGACGTTCTTCTCCTGCGTGAGCGTCAGCAGCAGATAGAGGAACTCGCGCTTGACCTTCAGGATCTCGATCATCTCGAGCACGCCGCGGCTGGCGGCGTACACCGCACCCGACCACGACCAGGCGCGCGGGTCGCCTTCGTCGCCGATCTGCGCGACTTTGGCGAGATCCACCGAGCCGACCAGGTCGGCGATGTCGGCGGTGGTCGGGTCGTGCGGCGCGTAGGTGCCGATGCCGACGCGCGAGGCCTCGGCGAGGAACACGCGCTCGATCGGCACGCGCACGAAGTCGCCCTCGAACTCGCGTTCGACGAAGTCGCGCGCCCAGGGCGAGAGCTCTCCCTGCACGTTGATGCCGTAGCGCTCGCGGAACTCGGCGCGCAGGCTCGTGGGAATGAGGTTGAGCGGGTTCTCGCGCAGCGGTGAGCCGCGGATCGCGTAGAGCGCGCCCTCATCCGTGCGGCTGTACTCCTCGAGCCCGCGCTTGATCAGTATCGCGACCGTCGACTTGCCGCCGGACGGCGGCCCGAGCATCAGCAGCAGCCGCCGGCCGACGTCCGAGCCCGCGGCCGCGGCCTTGAAGTAGTCGACCACGCGCGACAGCGGCTCGTCGATGCCGAACAGCTCGAGCTTGAACAGCTCGCGCGCGCGCGCGTTCTCGCCGGCGTCCGGCGGCGCGCTGCGTCCGTGCCAGCGCAGCATGTCCCAGATGTATTCGTGGCTCGAGCGCGCGAGCGCGCTCGGGTTCGCCGGCAGGATGGTGGCGAGGAAGTCGCCGAAAGTGCCTTCCCAGCGCTGCGCGCGGTGCAGCTTGCTGAAGGAACTCAGAGTGTCGATGAACGTGGCGCGCGAGGCGCGAGATTCCGAGTCAGATCGCATGGTCTCTTCCTCCGTTGAGCTCCCACCCGTCCCGTCCTTGGGCTGCCGGCTACACCGGTAGATCCGCCCCTACGTTCTTAACTTAGTCCCAACTTTCCGGATAAAAAGTGACGCCCTTCTGATCCCCGGGTCCTGATTACGTTAAGAGTGTCACAGCAACCGATTGTTCACGCCAGAGGGTCCGGATGCCACCGCGGCGGGCGGCGGACGCCGGCGCGGCGCGCGGCGGGGGCTTAAGTGGCTGAAATTTAAGCGCGCCAGGGAAGGCCGGCGCGCTGGGCGCGCCGGTGGTGCAGGCGGGCACCGCTCCGGGGCGCCGCTGCGCCCTGTCGCGGGCACTTGGCCGGCACGGCGCTAAAGGCAGCGCTGCGGCTGACCGCACAGCACGGCGCATGCCGCTGCGGCGCGGCTTTTTTCCGCGGCGTGCGCGAAGCGAGCAGTGGCTCTGACTTTGGCCATCGCCGTCGCCGCGCCCCGACGTGCCCTGTCGTTATTGTGAACTGACGCACTCCCGTTTCTCCGAGGCTACATATCCTCATCGCCGAGGAGTTCCGCGCCGCGGATGTGCTGCTTGCGGCTGCCTCGCTTCACGGACGGAGACGGTTCTTTCGCTTCGTCAGTGACCGCAATGAAGGTGGAGACACGCCACGTGGCCAGTGCAGGATCCAGAACATCGCGCAACCCGGCCGCGGCAACGCCCGCGAGCAGCGCCAGCACCGCGCCCAACGTCCAGCCGTCCGTCGACGTCACGGCCATCACCACCCGCGATGAATTTCTGCTCGAGCTCGGCCAGGCGCTCGCCGGTCAGGCATCGATCCGTCCGGTGGACTCGGTCGAGGCGGCGCTCGAGAGCCTCGGCGGCCACGCCCGGCGCGGCCAGGTGCTGGTGCTCGATGCCCACCAGGTGAGCGAAGTGCGTCCCACGATCGAGGCCGTGCAGGCGCGTGCGCCGCAGGCCGTCATCCTGGTGTTCGCCCCCGCGACGCTCGAACGGCAGGTCGCCTCGGCCGTCAAAAGCTCACCGGTCTTCGCAGTTCTGCCGTCCTCGCCGGTCGACGCCCGCAAGACGCTCGCGGTTTTCGCCGGGGTGATCGAGGAGGCGACGGCGCGCAGGAAGCCCGCGGTTCCCGCGCCCGTCGCGCTGTCCCCGGCCACGGCCGACCTGCCCGAGGACCTCGAGGTCGAATCGACCCGCAGTGCCGCCGCCCTCAAGGTGCCCGGCATGAGCGGCGGCAAGGGCCGCACGCTCGCGCTCGTCGCGGTGCTGGCTTTGGGGGCGCTCGCCGCCGCCGGCTGGTATTTCACGCGCGACAAGGGCGCACCCGCCACCTCCACCACGCCCGCCGTGGCGCCCGCTGCCGCACCCGAGGCGGCGCCCGCGCCCGCCGCCGAGCCCGCGGAGGCGGCACTCCCCCCCGCGCCCACGCCCGAGCTCTCGATCGTGCACGGCAAGGTCGACGAGCTGCTGGAAAAGGCGCGTCTTGCCATGCACGAGCGCCGCTACACCGAACCCGCCGGCGACAATGCGCTGCTGTACTACCGCTCCGCGGTCGCGGCCAACGCGAGTAACGGTGAGGCCCGCGACGGCCTCGCGCGCGTCGCCGGAGTGATCGCGAGCCGCTTCGACGAGGCGCTCGCCGCAAGCCGGCTCGACGAGGCGGCGCAGGATTTCGCCAACTTCCGCGCCGCGGTTCCCGACGATCCGCGCGTCGGCGACCTCGGCGCGCGGCTCGCCAACGCGCAGCTCGCCAAGGCGCTCGCCGACGGCAACCCCGAGCGCGCCGCGGCACTGCTGCGCCAGGCGCAGCAGTCGGGCATGCTGCCGGCCGAACAGCTCGCCAAGTGGCGCGGCGAGATCGCCCGCCGCCAGGACGACGCCAGGGTGCAGCGTCTCGCCGGACTCGTGCAGGATCGCATCCGCGACGGCAAGCTCATCGACCCGGCCGACGACAGCGCCAAGGGCTACCTGCGCCAGCTGCTCGCGGCCGCACCTTCGAACCCGGCCACGCAGCGCGCCGATCACGACTTGAGCGCCGCGTACCTGCGCAAGGCGCGCGAGGCGGCCGCCGCCAGGAACGCCGCCGAATCGGATCGCTGGCTCAACGAGGCGCGCGCCGCCGGCATGTCGGCCACCGATATCAGCGCCTTCCAGCGCGACCTGGCCGGCTCCCAGGCCAAAGCCGCTCGCGCCGAGGGCGACCGCTTCGCCCAGCTGGCGCGCGAGCGCGTGCGCGACGGCCGCCTCACCGATCCCGCCCAGGACAGCGCCGCGTATTACCTGGGGCAGCTGCAGGCGGCCGATCCGGACAACACCGCGCTCCTGCCCGTGAGCCACGACCTCGTCGGCAAGCTCCTCGAGCGGGCGCGCGCGAACCTCCAGTCCGGCAAGAGCGCCGACCAGGAGCTCGCCGCCGCGCGCCGCTTCGGCGCCGATCCGAAGGATGTGCAGGCCGTGCAGCAGAGCGCTGCCGCGCCCAAGGCAGGCAGCGCCGTCGACCCGGCGACGCTCGCCGCGAGCCTGAAGGCCTTGAAGACGGTGCCGCCCGAGTATCCGCAGGCCGCGCTGTCGAAGGGCGTCGCGGGCAGCGTGCTCTTGTCGTTCACGGTCGATGCCAGGGGGGATACGCGCGACGTGCAGGTGCTGCAGTCGACGCCCGCCGGCGTGTTCGACCGGGCCGCCGTCAGCGCCGTGAAGCGCTGGAGATATGCGCCGGTGATCGTCGACGGTAACGCGGTCGAAGTGCCCACCAGGACCCTGGTGCGCTTCGAGCTGCCGAAGCAGTAGTACAGGAGAGGCTCCGATGACTCTGAGCGGCACTGAACGCCGTCGCCAACTCGTCACCGCCGGCATCGGCACGGTGCTCGCCTTCGTCATGGGCGCGGTGCTGTTCATCGGCTTCCGCCTGGCGACGCAGATGCGCGCCAACATCACCGCGCTGCAGGCCGCCAGCACGCTGCAGAATTACCCCGACGACATCACCCAGCAGCTCACCGCGCTGCGCGATCGCCTCGAAACGCGCGCCTACTCCGGGCAGGCGCTCGAGGACCTGCAGGGCACGGTGCGGCGCTTCGACCGGCAGCTGAAGGAGCTCAACGCCGCAGGCTCGGTCACCTCGCCCGAGCTGACCCGCGCGCTGCAGCTGTGGCGCGAATACGGTCCGGTGATCGAGCCGGTAGTGACCTTCACGGGTCAGCCGTACGTGGATTCGGACACCGCCGGCAGCTCGCTGTCGCGCGACGGGCGCGCCCACTATGCCGAGGTGAAGCGCGCCCAGATCTTCGCCACCGACAACGCCAAGGTGCTGCAGGGGCAGCTCGCAAGCCTCGCCACGTCGCTCCAGCACGAGGCTTCGGATGCCGCCTCGAGGCTGCGCGCCATGCTGTCGATCGGCGTGCTGGCGGCGCTGGTGCTGGCGGCTGCGGCCGCCTGGTTCCAGCTGACCCGCGCCCGCCATGAGCGCGTCGCGCGCGAGGCCCAGGAGCAGACGCGCGACATCCTGAAGACCGTGCGCGAGGGCTTCTTCCTGCTCGACGCCAACTACCGCATCGGCGCGGTGTGGTCGGAGGCCCTCACCCGCATGTTCGGCCGCGAGGACTTCGCGGGACTCTCGTTCGAGGAGCTGCTGAAGGACCTGGTGCCCGCGGCGACCCTCGCCACCGCCACCAAGTACATCAAGCTCCTGTGGGGCGAGCGCGCCCACGAGAACCTGATGAAGAGCATCAACCCGCTGGGCCAGCTCGAGATCACCATGGAAAACGGCCATGGCGGCAAGGAGTCGCGCTACCTGCAGTTCGACTTCCACCGCGTCATGGGGCCGGCCGGCATCAAGCACGTGCTGTGCTCGGTCGGCGACATCACCTCCGGCGTGTTGCTGGCGCGCGAGCTGCAGGAGTCGCAGGACAACGCCAACGCCCAGGTCGACATGATGCTGGCGATGATGCACATCGACCCGCTGCAGCTGGTGTCGTTCCTCGACGGGGCGGAGACGGGACTGAAGCTCGTCAACACCATCCTCAAGGACCCGGCGCGCACCGACGCCGAGTTCCGCAAGAAGCTCTCAGGGCTCTTCCGCGAGCTGCACTCGATCAAGGGCGAGGCTTCGGCGCTCAATCTCTCCAGCATCGCCGCCCGCGTGCACTCGCTCGAGGACATCGTCAGCGAGCTGAAGAAGAAGGCCGAGCTCTCCGGCAACGACTTCCTGCCGATGGTGCTCAAGCTCGACGACCTGCTGGCGCACCTGCGCTCGGTGCGCGACATGGCCGGGCGCCTCACGGCCCTCAAGGAGGGCACGGCGGGTGAGCGCATGAGCGGCACCCAGCAGTTCACCGCGCCCCCGCCGGCACCGGCACCGCCGCCGCCCGCCCCGCCGCCGCAGGCCCAGCCGCGCGGCGCGCAGACCTTCGCGCGGCGCGCCGAGGACCTGGCGCCGGCGCTCCATTCCCTCGCCGAACGGCTGGCGCACGACCAGGGCAAGCGCTTCCGCCTGAAGCTCGCCGGCCTCAACGAAGTGCCGGCGTCCTACGTGTCGACCGTCAAGGACTGCCTGATCCAGATGCTGCGCAACGCCGCGGTGCACGGCATCGAGGCCCCGGAAGTGCGCCGCGCCCTCGCCAAGCAGGACGTCGGGATCGTCAGCGTGGCGTTCCAGCGCGGCGTCGAAGGCTTCGACCTGGTGTTCGAGGACGACGGCGCCGGCATCGCGCCCGACACCCTGAAGGCCGCCGCGGTGCGCCAGCAGCTGATCACCGAGGACGAGGCCGCCGCCATGGATACCCGCACGGCGATGGCGCTCATCTTCCGCCCGGGCTTCACCACCCAGGAGGAAGTCTCGATGGACGCCGGGCGCGGCGTCGGCATGGACGTGGTGGCACGCAGCGTCTATGCGCTCGGCGGCAAGATCGGCGTCAGCACCCACCCCGGCAAGTACACGCGCTTCAAGATCTCCCTCCCCGGTGGCCAGGCCGCCGGCAACAGCGCCGTGGCCTGAAGGCGCACCCTTAAGATGAACGCCCGGCGCCCCATGAAGCTGATGATCGTCGATGACTCGAACATCATGCGGCGACGTATCGAGCGCTCGCAGCAGTTCGAGGAGCTGCAGCTGGTCGGCATGGCCGGCAACGGCATCGAGGCGATCGAGCTGTTCAAGCGCACCGACCCGGACGTCGTCACCATGGATCTCACCATGCCGCGCATGGACGGGATCGAGTGCATCGGCGCCCTGGTGGCGCTCAAGCCCGAAGTACGCATCCTGGTGATCTCGGCGCTGGCCGACAAGGCGACCGCGGTGGAGGCGATGGAGAAAGGCGCGAACGGCTTCCTCAACAAGCCGTTCACCGACCGGCAGCTGAACGAGGCGTTCGCGGAGCTGATGCGCTGATGTTGCACGAACAGGAGCTCAAGACCTTCGTCGACGGCACGACGAACTTCTTCGAGGTGGCGGCGCAGCAGGCGGCCTCGATCGGTTCGCCTTATCTGCTCGAAGGCACTCCGGCGGTGCACGAGTACACCGGCGTCATCAACATCTCCGGCAAGCGCGAGGGCGTGGTGTTCTTCACCGCGCCCAAGGCGATGCTCACCGTGCTGCTCATGAAGATGCAGGAGAACGACTTCAGCCACGAGACCATGCGCGATCTGGTCGGCGAGGTCGCCAATACCATCTCGGGCAACGCGCGCCGCGACTTCGGCCGCGAGTTCGTCATCTCGGTGCCCTCGGTGCTCTCGGGCGAGAAGCCCGAGCTGCCGCACAAGCCCGGGCTGCGCTCGTTCATCATTCCCATCAACTGGCGCAGCCACTCGGCCAAGCTGGTCGTCTCACTCACCTGAGGGCGCAGCCCCCCAGCCTGTGCACTGGCACAGCGCCGTCTTGAACCCCTGCGACTCGCCGAGGTGCGTGCTCGCGGCATCGAGCGCACCGTTGAGCGTCTCCTGGTAGTTCGTCACGCTGCCGGCATAACCATAGTTACCGGCGGTTCCCTGAACCGACTCCTTCCAGCAGCTCCTGCCGGCGGCGCTCTGCAGCTCCGCGGTGAGCGCGACGCTCGCTTCGTAGCTGGCGCGGTGCCAGACACTCTCGACCGTGTGCAGCGAGTCGAGTGAAACGAGCAGCTTCGGCCCGTTTCCCTGGAAGCTCACGGAGTTCTGCGCCAGGAAACCCTGCACGCCGTCGTGCAGCCAGGCCGCCGGATCGCCGGCCACCGTGACGTCCGCCTTGAGCGGCTTGCTCTCGTGGGCGCGCACACCGAGCGTTTTCTCGATACGCGCATCCGACGCCTGCACCTGGGAAATGGCGTTGCACGACAGTCCGCCAACACCAACAGGTTATTGCGGCGCATGGATAAAAGCCCCTGGGCTGGCGAGGTCGCGCAATGATAGCGGAAGCCTCGCGGCACGCCCGCTCAGATCGATGGCGCGCAGCGCAGCAGATCAGCCGCATCCGCTCAGGCGGCGTCCTCGTCCGCGCGCAGCCGGTAGCCGACCCCGGTCTCGGTGATGAGATAGCGCGGCTGGCGCGCATCCGGCTCGAGCTTGGCCCGCAGGTTCTTGATGCACACCCGTAACGAGCGCGAGTCATCCTCGCGGCCCGGCCCCCATACCTCGCGGATCAGCTGCCGCTGCATGACGATCGAGCCGAGCTGCTGCGCGAGGCACCCGAGCACACGATATTCGAGCGGTGTCAGGTGCAGCTCGCCGTCGGCGGCGTGCGCCTCGCGCCGCGCGAGGTCGACGCGCACCGGCCCGAACTTCAGGACCGCCGCGGGCGCGGCGTGCGTCACGCGGCGCAGCGCCGCCCGCAGCCGGGCGAGCAGCTCCGGTGCACTGAAGGGCTTGACGATGTAGTCGTCGGCCCCGGCATCGAGCGCCGCCACTTTCTGCTCCTCCATCGCACGCGCCGACAGCACGACGATCGGCACCGTCGACCACTCGCGCACCCGCCGGATCACCTTGAGTCCGTCGCCGTCGGGGAGCCCCAGGTCGATCAGCAGCAGGTCGGGCTTGTGACTGCGCGCCTCGATTTCGGCGCGCAGCGCCGTGTCGGCCTCGATGCAGCGGTAGCCTTCGGCGGTGAGGAGAACGCGCAGCACCGCGCGGATGCCCGGCTCGTCCTCGATCACCAGCACCTGGTGCATCGCTTCGGTCATGCGGGCGCATCCGCGGCCACCCGTGGGCCTTCGCTGCAAGGCAGTGTGAACACGAAGCGCGCCCCACCGCCCTCGCGCCGCTGCGCCTCGATCTCCCCGCCATGGGCACGCACGATCGCCTGGGCGATGGCGAGCCCGAGGCCGACGCCGACCACGGCGCCTTCGTCCTGACCGCGCTGGAACTTCTCAAACAGCCGCGCCGGGTCGCCGGCGGGCAGCCCGGGACCCTCGTCCTCGACCGAAACCTGCACGAAATCCCCGAGCGGCACCGCCGACACCGACACGCGCGTGCCGGACGGGGTGTACTTGCCGACGTTGTCGAAGAGATTGGCGAACAACTGCACGACGAGCGTGCCGTCCACCCACACCGGCGGCAGGTCGGCGGGCAGCCGCGTCTCCACCTTGTGGCTGCTCAGGCTCTCCTGGTGGCGCGTCAGCGCGCTGCCGACCAGGTCGTCGAGCGTCTGCCAGTCGCGCCGCAACGCCACCTGGCCCGACTCGAGGCGCACCAGGTCGAGGACGTTCGACACGAGCTCCGACATCTCGCGCGCCGTGGTCTCGATGGAGCGGGCCAGCTGCACCCGCGTCGCCTCATCGAGCGTTCCCCCGTGCTGCGCGAGCGTGCTGCCGGCACCGGCCATCACCGCGAGCGGGGTGCGCAGGTCGTGCGAGATGGATGACAGCAGCGTGTTGCGCAGCGTCTCGCGCTCGGCCGCCAGGCTCGACTGCACGGCGATCTCGGCGAGCTGCGCGCGCTCGAGGGCGAGCGCGATCTGCCCGGCGAAGGTCTGCAGCAGGTGACTCTGCTCGGGCAGCAGCACGCGGCGCGCGTTGTCGGGCAACACCGCCAGCACACCGACCGTGCGCTGCTCGTCGCCGAGCGGCACGTACAGGCCGCGCGCCGCGGGCAGCGTGTCGGAGCCGAGCCCGGCGCGTCGTCCGTGATCGGCGACCCATTGCGCGACGGCGAGGTCGGCGCCGCGGAACGAGGTCTCGAGCGGCGGCTCGGCGGGAAAGTGCAGCTTGCCGGCCGCATCCGGCAGCAGCACCGTCGCCTGGGACTGGAACACCTCGGCGACGTGCCGCACTGCCACCCGCGCCATGGCGGGCGATGCCGCGTGTCACCGACAACTCGCGGCTCATCGCATAGAGCAGCGCCGTGCGCCGCTCGCGCGCGCCGGCCACGCGGGTCTGCTGGCGCACGCTCGCCGTCAGCGTCGCGATCACCAGCGCGATCGTCACCATGGCGCCGAAGGTCACCAGGTACTGCGCGTCGGAGACCGCGAAGGAGAAGCGCGGCGGCACGAAGAAGAAATCGAATGCGGCGACGTTCAGCAGCGCGGTCAGCGCCGAGGGCCCGCGCCCGAGCTTCAAGCCCGCCACCGTCACGCCGAGCAGGTAAACCATGACGAGATTGGACAGCTCGAAGTGCGGATACATGGCAAAGGCCATCAGCGTGCAGATCGCGGTGATCGGTGACCGCCCCGGCGTAGCGGTCCCAGCGAATGGCGGTGGGTTGCCGGCGGTGGCTCCGCGCTGCGCACGTACCGCGGGAGCTGCGCTCGGCCGAGGCGATCAGGACGACGTCGAAGCCGCGCGCCCGGCGCGCGAGCTCCGTGGCGGTGGAGGGTCGCAGCCACGCGCGCCAGCCGCGCCGCTTGGGCGAGCCGACGATCACCCGCGTGGCGTGGCGCGTCTGCGCGTATTCGAGCAGCGCTTCGGCGGCCGACGGACCGTCGAGCGTCACCGACTCGGCACCGAGCGACTCGGCGAGGCGCAGCACCTCGATGCGGCGGTTGCGCTGGCTCTCCGAGAGCCGCAGCAGCGGCGGCGTCTCGACGTAGACCACGGTCCATTCGGCATCGAGCGCGTCCGCGATGCGCTTGCCGGCGCGCACCAGCTGCTCGGCCTGCTCATCCGGCCCGATCGCCACCAGCACCCGGTCGCGCGCCGCGCGCGCCTGCGCGCGATCGGCGGGCAGCTCGCGCGAAGCCGCCTCGACCCGGTCCGCCACCCGGCGCAGCGCGATCTCGCGCAGCGCCATCAGGTTCTGCTTGCGGAAGAAGCGCTCGACGGCGGTGCCGGCCTGGCTCGCGACGTACACCTTGCCGGCGTGCAGCCGCGCGATCAGGTCATCGGGCGGCAGATCGATGAGCTCGACTGTCGTCGGCCTCGTCGAACACGTGATCGGGCAGCGTCTCGCGCTGGCGGATGCCGGTGGTCTGGCGACGAGGTCGTTCAGGCTCTCGAGATGCTGGACGTTCACGGTCGTCCAGACGCTCACTCCCGCCTGCGAGCAGCTCCTCGACGTCCTGCCAGCGCTTGGGATGGCGCGGCGCGGGCTCGCCGCCGACGAGATTGGAATGCGCCAGCTCGTCGACCAGCAGGATCTGCGGGATGGCGCTCGAGCGCCGCATCGAGGTCGAATTCCTGCCGGACGATGCCGCGGTAGCTCACCGGCAGGCGTCGGCAGTCGCGGCAGGCCCTCGAGCAGCCGCTCGGTCTCGACGCGCCCGTGCGGCTCGACGTAGCCGACCACGACATCCGTGCCCGCGGCGCGCACGTTGCGCGCCGCTTCCAGCATCGCGTAGGTCTTGCCGACGCCGGCGGAGGCGCCGAAGAAGATCCGCAGCCGCCCGCGCTGTGCCGCGCGCTTCCTCGGCCTTGACGTGCTCGAGCAGCTGGTCGGGATCCGGCCGGGCTTCGGCCATGCTCAGAGCTCCCGATTCTGCCAGCGCATCGAGTGCCAGATTGAGCTCCAGGACGTTGACGCGCGGCTCGCCGAGAACCCCCAGCACAACGTACCCTCGGCATGCGCGGCAATCAGTGCCTGCACGCTGTGCCTGGGGCTCACACCGCGGACGCGCGCCACGCGCGCCGCCTGGTAGTACGGCGGCGGCAACGCTTTCCTCCGGATCGAGTCCGCTGCGCGGAGGCGGTGACCAGATCGACCGGGACCGGCGCCTTGTTGTCAGGGTCCGCAGCGTGCAGCGCCTCGATGCGCGCCTTGATGGCATCGATCAGCGCGGGATTCAGCGGACCGAGATTCGAGCCCGTGGAGCCGGTGCCGTTGTAGGGCTGCGGGGTCGTGGCCGAAGGGCGGCTCCAGAAATACTTCGGCTCACGTGAAGTTCTGGCCGATCAGAGCCGAGCCGACGGGCTTGCCGTCCCTGACGATCAGGCTGCCGCCCGCCTGGCGCGCGGAAGAGCACCTGCGCGATTCCGGTGACCACGAACGGATAGACGATGCCGGTCAGCCGCCGTGAGGATCAGGAACAGGACGATCGCCGGACGGATAGATTGAGTGTCATAGATGCGATCCTCCGCTCAGACGAGGTGCGAGACCACGAGTGCCAGATCGATCGAGCTTGATGCCGACGAACGGAATCAGGATGCCTCCGAGGCCGTAGACCAGCAGGTTGCGCCGCAGCAGCACCGCGGCGCCGAGGGCCCGGTACTTCACGCCCTTCAGCGCGAGCGGAATCAGCGCGACGATGATCAGCGCGTTGAAGATGACCGCCGACGAGGATGGCCGAGAACGGGACTCGCCAGACGCATGACGTTGAGCGCGTCCAGCTGCGGATAAGTCGTGGCGAATGCCGCCGGAATGATCGCGAAGTACTTCGCGACGTCGTTGGCGATGCTGAACGTCGTCAGCGAGCCGCGCGTCATCAGCATCTGCTTGCCCGTCTCGACGACCTCGATGAGCTTGGTGGGGTTGGAGTCGAGGTCGACCATGTTGCCGGCTTCCTTGGCGGCCTGCGTGCCGGTGTTCATGGCCACCGCGACGTCCGCCTGCGCGAGCGCCGGCGCGTCGTTGGTGCCATCGCCCGTCATGGCCACGAGCCTGCCCTGCGGCCTGATGCTCGCGGATGAGCTTGAGCTTCGCCTCGGGCGTCGCCTCGGCGAGGAAGTCAGTCGACGCCCGCCTCGGCGGCGATGGCCGCCGCGGTGAGCTGGTTGTCGCCGGTGATCATCACGGTCTTGATGCCCATGCGGCGCAGCTCGCCGAAGCGCTCCTTGATGCCGCCCTTGACGATGTCCTTGAGCTCGATGATGCCGAGCACGCGCGGCCCGTCGCTCACCAGCAGCGGCGTGCTGCCGCGACGCGCGACGTCGTCGACGCTGCGCCTGCACTGCCTTGCGGAAGCGCCTGCCCCAGGCCTTCGACCTGCTTCGGATGGCATCGGCGCGCCCTTGCGGATCTGCCGCTCGCCGATGTCGACGCCGCTCATGCGCGTGTGCGCCGAGAAGGGCACGAAGGTCGCATGGAGCGACGTGCAGATCGCGCTCGCGCAGCTGGAAGCGCTGCTTCGCCAGCACGACGATGCTGCGGCCTTCCGGCGTCTCATCGGCGAGCGAGGCGAGCTGCGCGGCATCGGCGAGCTCCTCCTCGGTCGACCCCGGCGGCCGGAATGAACGCCGCGGCCTGGCGGTTGCCGAGCGTGATCGTGCCGGTCTTGTCGAGCAGCAGCACGTCCACGTCGCCCGGCCGCCTCGACCGCACGGCCAGAGGTGGCGATGACGTTGGCCTGCATCATGCGGCTCATGCCCGCGACGCCGATCGCCGAGAGCAGGGCGCCGATGGTGGTCGGGAATCAGACAGACCAGCAGCGCGATCAGCGCCGTGATCGTGATCGGCGTGCCGAGCTTGCGCCACCGCGACGCTGTAGAGCGAGTAGGGCAGCAGCGTCGCGGTGGCGAACAGGAACACGAGCGTCAGCGCCACCAGCAGGATCGTAAGCGCGATCTCGTTCGGCGTCTTCTGCCGCTTGGCGCTCTCCACCATCGCGATCATGCGATCGATGAAGGTCTCGCCGGGATTGGCGGTGACTTGCACGACGATCCAGTCCGACAGCACGCGCGTGCCGCCGGTCACGGCCGAGAAATCGCCGCCGGATTCGCGGATGACGGGCGCCGACTCGCCGGTGATGGCGCTCTCATCGACCGAAGCCGCGCCCTCGATGACCTCGCCGTCGGCGGGGATGTAGTCGCCCGCCTCCACCAGCACGACGTCGCCCGCGACGCAGGTCGTCGGCGCGCACCCGCGCCTGGCGACGTGCGGTCGGCGCGGATCGGCGAGCTTTTTCGGCCCACACGGTCTGCTTGAGGCCGCGCAGCGCCGCCGCCTGCGCCTTGCTGCGCCCTTCGGCGAGCGCCTCGGCGAAATTGGCGAACAGCACCGTGAACCACAGCCAGATGGCGACGTTCAGGATGAACCAGGCCGGCGCCTCGCCCTTGCCGCACGAGCGCCTGGACCCAGAGCACCGTGGTCAGGATGCTGCCGATGTAGACGACGAACATCACCGGATTGCGCCACTGCACTCGCGGGTCGAGCTTGTGGAGCGCATCCGCGAGCGCCGGAGTCATGAGACGTGCGGTCGAACATCGACAGCTTGCGGTGCGCATACGCCGCGCGCGCTGCCGCGTGCTCACGCGCCGCCGCGGCTTCCGCGGCGGGCACGGTAGCCGCGCCCGCAGCGGGCAGCGGAGTGGACTCTTTGATGGGCTGAGCCATATCAGTCACCCCACAGCATCAGGTGTTCGACCACCGGGCCCGAGCGCGAGCGCCGGCACGAAGGTCAGCGCGCCGACCAGCAGCACCGTGCCGATCAGCAGGACGACGAACGTGGGACCGTAGCGTCGGCATGGTGCCGGAGGTCACCGGCACGCGTTTCTTGGCCGCGAGCGACCGGCGATCGCAAGCACCGCAACGATCGGCCAGAAACGGCCGAGCCACATCACGAGCCCGAGCGCGGTGTTGTAGAAGGGCGTGTTGGCCGAGATCCGCGCGAACGCGCTGCCGTTGTTGTTGCTCGCCGAGGTGAAGGCGTAGAGGATTTCCGAGAACCCGTGCGCGCCGGGATTGGCGACGCCGGCCTGGCCCGCCGTCGACGCTGACGGCGACCGCCGTGCCCAGCAGCACGATGAACGGCATCACGAGGATCGCGATCGAGCTCATCTTCATCTCGAACGCCTCGATCTTCTTGCCCAGATATTCGGGCGTGCGTCCGATCATGAGGCCGGCGATGAAGACGCCGACGATGGCGAAGATGAGCATGCGAATACAGCCCGGTACCCACGCCGCCGAACACGACCTCGCCCAGCTCATGTTAAACAGCGGCACGAAGCCGCCCGAGCGGCGTGAACGAGTCGTGCATCGCAGTTCACCGCGCCGCACGAGGTGCCGGTGGTGACGGTCGCGAACAGTGCCGAAGCGGCAATGCCGAAGCGGGCCTCCTTGCCCTCCATGTTGCCGCCCGGCTGCAGCGCGCTCGCGGTCTGATCGACGCCGAGCGTGCGCGATGAGCGGGTTGCCGCGCTGCTCGTTGGACAACGTGCAACGCGAACAGGGCCACGAACAGCACCGCCATCGCGGCCAGCACCGCCCAGCCCTGGCGTGTGTCGCCGACCATGCGCCCGAAGGTGTAGGTGAGCGCAGGCGGGAATCAGGAGGATCGCCAGCATCTCGAGCAGGTTGGAGAGCGGCGTCGGATTCTCATACGGATGTGCGGAGTTCGCGTTGACGAACCCGCCGCCGTTGGTGCCGAGCTCCTTGATGGCTTCCTGCGAGGCGATCGGTCCCATGGGCAGCGTCTGCGTCTCGGGTCGACGCGTTCTCCATGACCGGGATTGCCCGCCTTGCATCCTTGACCGGGTTGCCGGCCGCGTCGGTCTTGGGCTGCTGGTACGTGACAGTCTCGAGCGTCGTCACGTCCTTGTAGGCGCTGAAGTTCTGGAGCACACCCTGCGACACCAGCACCAGCGCGACACGAGCACGAGATCGGCAGCAGCACGTAGAGCGTGAGCGGGTCATGTCGACCCAGAAATTGCCGATCGCCTGCGGCGCTGTGACGCGCAAAGCCGCGAATCAGCGCGATCGCCACGACGATGCCGCGTCGCCGCCGAGAGGAAGTTCTGCACGGCGAGCCCCGCCATCTGAGTGAGATAGCTCATCGTCGACTCGCCCGAGTACCCCTGCCAGTTGGTGTTCGTGATGAAGCTCACCGCGGTGTTGAACGCAGAGTCTGGGCGTGACGTTCGCGAAGTGCTGCGGATTGAGCGGCAGCCACAGCTGCAGGCGCTGCAGCGCGTACACCACGAGCGCGCCCAGGGCGTTGAACACAAGGAGCGCGACGGCGTAGCTGCTTCCAGCCCATCTCGACGGCCGGGATCGATGCCGCACAGCCGGTAAATCCACCGCTCGAGGGGTGCACCGATGCGCAGCGGCCAGATCGGGCGGCCCTCCATCACGTTCGCCATGTAGAGGCCGAGCGGTTTCACGCACAAGAGCACCAGCGCGAGGAACCCGATGACAGGATCAGCGATGCGGCGGTCATCAGAATTTCTCCGGCCGGAACAGCGCGTACAGCAGGTATACGAACAGGCCGAGGGTCAGGAGCCCGCTCACGAGGTAAATGGCGTTCACTCGATGCCTCCGAGCCCGGAAATTGCCGACGCCACCCAGTGGGTTACGGCGTACAAGACCAGGATCACGACGACGAACACGATATCCATGCGATCAGCCTTTCGTAACGAGTCACGAACGAGAGCGGCCGCGGGCCGATAAACCTAGCCGGCGCCGGGTGAGATGGCTGTTAAGAAACGTCCCTGGCTGCAGACGGGGCCCCCAGGCGCACTCACCAGGACCCCTCCTTCTGCCCGAGCCACCAGACGAGCCCGACACCGAGGGTGTCCTGGTGACTGTTGTAGGCGTAGAGCGCCGAGGTGAGGAAGTAGGGCCGGCTCGATGCGTCGCGTCGCCACTCGAGGAAGGCCAGGAACCCATCGGCGACCTTGTACTCGCCCGTGAGCGTTGCCTCCTTCAGGTACTGTGGCACGCCGCTATAGAGCCCCGCGGGGTCGGCCAGGTACTCGCCGCGGGCGGCGAGCCAGAATCGCGGGGCCGCCTGGTAGCGCGCGTACAGCGCGCCGCCCGTCACGCGCTGATACGGGGAGTAGGAGTACAGCTGGTCGGTGACATAGTCGGCTTCGGCCGCGAGCGACAGCGCCGGAGTGGCCTGCCACGTCAAGTAGGTGTCGGAGATGCGCAGCTCTCCGTTCGGAGCGTTCGGAATCGGCTCAAACGCCGTCCCCTGCTGGCTCGGCAGATTCTGCTGTCCGGGGCCCGGATTCGTAATGTAGATGACGTCCGGATGCTCCTGGCCCAGGTAATAGTTGAACGTCCAGGACAGATTCGCCGTGGGCTGCAGCACGAAGCCGACGAGCTCGTCCTTGAAGTTGTTGAAGGCCTCCGTCTGCTGCGTACCGTTCGTCACCCAGTAATTCAAGGTCAGCATGTCGTTGACCTTGTAGCTGGCGCGGAGTCCCGAGTGATAGAAGGGCAGGAAGTCGAACCAGAACGAGCGCGAGTAATCCCACTGGTCCTTGGTGTAGTTTCCCTCGATGCCGAGCGAGCTGGCCCATTTGCCGAAGTCGAGCGTCAGCGGGTTCCCATTGATCGGAATCCAGTAGCTCCCGTACGCCTGGAACACGTTGCGGTAGACCTCGGGCCGCAGCTCGTTGGCGGGATTGCCCTGCAGGGTCTCACTCGCCTGTCCGAACTGAAGGTCGACGCGCATGCCGAAGCGCTTGTCGGAGCTCAGATCGGGGGCGCTCTCCACGAGCAGATCGGCCTGGTTGAGGCTGAAGTTGTTGCTGCTCACGTCATAGGCGCGCAGCAGGTTGGCCCGGCCGATCGGAGCATCGAAGTTGTACTCGTAATAGGTATCGAGCAGCGCATTGACGGTCAGCCCGCGGAGAAAGTCGGCGCCGGCCTTGGCAGTCGCCGGCGCAGCGCCGGGAGCGGCGGCAGCGACTGCTGCCGGTGCGGGCCCCGGCGCAGGGGCCGACCCGCCTGCGGCCCCATCCGGCGTGGGTGCGGGGCCGCCTTGCGCCCCGGGTACCGCGGCCACGGCTGGCGCATTCGTGCTGTGGGCGGTGTTGGCTGCCCCCAACTCCGCGACGCTCTGTTGCAGGGTCACGACGAGCCGACGCAGCTCCTCGACCTGCCTGCGAAGCTGCGCGACTTCATCGGCCGAGCGGCTGTCGGCGGGGACATCCTGCGGGAAGGACGGCGACGCCCACAGCAGCGTGCACCCCAACATCGCCAGACCGAGCCTTCCCCCGGCGCGGACGCCGCAGACATGCATGGTTGCGCTCTCCCCTTTCCGCGGTGAATATTCGGCAACTGAAGGCTAGCGAGCCCGCACCGCGGCTCAAAGCGTATTCCCCCTCATTGACACATAGCCGCGAGCGCTGCGAAATGCTAAGCAAATGCGGGTAATGCCTTAGAAAGCCGGGGTCCGCGCCGCCCCCGGAAAGTACCTATGCGAGCGCAAGCCATCGCCAACATCGAAGTGTCGACAGGTCCGTCGTGAACGAGCGTCTGGTACTGCTGTTTCGCCGCGCGATCTACAACCTGCGCGGCGGCTTTCTGGTGCGGCCGCTCGCCATCGCGCTGACGCTCGGCTGCGCCGGTGCTCTCCTGTCATGGGCCGAGGAAGCAATCCCCGCGATGAGCAGCTGGGTGCCGGCCGTGCTGTTCCCTTCGCATTCCGACCCGCAGATTGCCCAGGTGATCCTCGCGGGCATTGCGGCCTCGATCATGACGGTGGTCTCGATCGTGTTCGCTATCCTGCTGATGACGCTCACGCTCGCTTCGATGCAGTTCTCGCCCCGCATCATTCTGAGCTTCACGCGTGACCGGGTGACGCAGTGGACGCTCGGCATCTTCCTCGGCACGTTTCTCTACTGCGTGGCGGCACTCCCCGCCGCGCGCTCGTTGCCGACGCCGTTCTCACCGGTCGCCACCGTCCTCGGAGCGGTGGTGCTCGCGCTGGCGTGTGTCTGCTGGCTGCTGTACTTCATCCACCACATCTCCCGCGCCATCAACGTCAACCAGATCATCGACAAGATCGCTTCCGAGACCGAGACGGTCATCGACGAGATGATGCCCGCGGCACGCCGCGAAGAGTCGCTGCGCACACAGACGCCACCGCCGGAGCTCTCGTTCGACACGACGCTGCCCAGCAGTCAGTCGGGCTACATTCGCTTCATCCATCTCGAGCGTCTCCTTGAGGTGGCCAGAGATCATCGCGTCACTGTTCGCGTACTGCGCCGGGTTGGGCAGTTCGTGCCGCAAGGTGTGCCTCTGATGGCCGTATCCAGGGCGGAGCGCCTGCCATCGGCAGGCCGCGTGGCGCTCCTCGGCGCGTTCGATATCGGTCCGTCGCGCACGCTGCAGCAGGACGTCGAGTTCGGGGTGCTGCAGATCGTCGACATCGCCCTACGGGCAATCTCGCCCGCCGTGAACGATCCGAGCACCGCGATCAGCTGCATCGATCAGCTCAGCCGCATTCTCATCCGCTTCGCCGCCCGGCAGCCGCCGGATGCGCTGCTGTTCGACCTGCCCGGCGTGCCGCGGGTGATCGTGGCGTGGATCGGGTTCGAGCGGCTGGCGGATGCGGCCTTCGAGCAGATCCGCCTGTACTCGCAGGGCGACGTCGCCGTCAGCCTGCGCATGCTGCGCGCGCTCGGCGACATCGCCGCGACCAGTCCCGACCCCGCCCTGCAGGCGGGATTGCTCGAGCGCGGGCAGCGCATCGTCAGCGGTTGCGCCACGCGGCTCGGCGAACGGGAGATCGGGGAACTGAGGGCGCGCCTACGTGCGCTCGAACAGGTGGCAGGGCCAACCGGCTGAGGTGCGGACAGCGGATGGAATTGTGACGTCTGCACTATCGCGCGCGGCGGTTTGCGCGCGTCATAGCGCCCGATGAGAATCGCCTGTCGTAATCCTGTCACGCGCACCCGGCATGCTTACGCCCCCGCGCAAGCTTGGGGTCGCTGATGCACGCGAGTCCGCTGGCCGTGATCACGCTGCGCCGCGAAGTGGCGGCGCGTTATGCCAGGATCAATCGCCTGTGGCTCACGGCGCGCAACGCCTATCGGCGGCTGCACGAGGCGCCGGTGAAGGATCTGATCGCGATGCGCGATGCGGCGCTCAAGGTCGACCAGCTCGACCGTGGACGCGCGGCACTGATGCGCGACCTGAAGGCCCTCGCGGACTAGTTGATTGGCCGAAATCGCAGGAGGTGATTTCGGCGGACATCACTCCGTGGGCCGCCGGCAAAAGGCGTGACTTTTGCCGGCTGTGCACCGGGGAGCGATTTTGGCGGACATCAGCTCCGGTGCCGAGCGCCACTGCCGGAGAGCGCGCGCGCCGGCAACAGGATGATCGCCCGCAGCAGCTCGAACACCCCCTCGACCGCGATCCCGACCAGCCGGAACGGCAGCAGCAACAGCCATACCAGCGGGTACAGCACCAGCGCCACCAGCGCCAGCGGCCAGCACACCACCAGGAGCAGCAGCCACAACACGAAGGCGATCATTTGACGATCCTCGCTCGACGCGCCACAGTCGCAGCGTACAACACATGACCACCAAGCGCGCATTCCAGCCTCCCCCGGCCGTCGCGCCCGGAGATCGTGTCGCCGTGATCGCGCCGGCGAGCTCCTTCGACCGTGCTTCCTTCGAGGCCGGGCTGGCGCTCATCGCCGCGCGCTACGAGGTGCGCTACGGCAGCGGGCTCTTCGAGCGGCAACGCTATCTCGCCGGTTCCGACGAACGGCGGCTCGCCGAGCTCTCCGACGCCCTGCTCGATCCCACCGTCAAGGCGGTGTTCTGTGTCCGGGGCGGCTACGGGGCGACCCGACTCTTAGGGCGACTCCCGGCACTACCGCCAACCCAATCCAAGCCGCTGGTCGGCTTCTCCGACATCACCGCGCTGCACCTGTGGCTGCAGAGCCACGGCACGGTCAGCATCCATGGCCCGGTGCTGACGCAGCTGCCGCTGCTGCCGCCGGCGACCTGCACACGGCTGTTCTCGCTCCTCGAGTCGCCCTCCCCGCCGCCGCCGCTGCGTGCCGTTGAGACCTGCGTCGGCGGCGCGGCCGAGGGGCCGCTCCTCGGCGGGAGCCTGTCGATGCTGACACGCGTACTCGGAACGCCGTACATGCCCGACCTCGAGGGCGCGGTCCTGCTGCTCGAGGACGTCGGCGAGCGCCCGTACCGGCTCGATCGCATGTGGACACATCTCACACTCGCGGGCGCGTTCGAGCGGGTGCGCGGGATCGCTCTCGGCATGTTCGTGAACTGCGAGGAAAAGGGCGCGGACTTCAGCGCCGCCGAGCTGCTGCGCGAGCTCGCGGTCGCGACCGGCCTGCCGTGCGCGGCCGGTTTTCCCATCGGCCATGGAGAGGTCAACGAGCCGGTGCCGCTCGGCGCGCGGGTGCGGCTCGACGCCGCTGCGCGCACACTCACCTTCCTCGAGGGCGGCGTCGCATAAGCGGATTGCACTGACTAATCGAGTCGCCTGACGGCGACCGAGAGCAGCGCGCCGTTCTCGGCGCGCTCGACGCTCAACTCGATCGGACGGCAGCAGACCTCGCAGTCCTCGATGTAGGCGCCGTCGCCCGCGGTGGCGTCGACGCGCGTCTCGAGCCGTTCGCCGCACCACGGGCAGCGCACCGCGACGAACTCCTCGGGCGCGAGCCCCGCGATTCGGTCCGCGCCCGGCTCGTAGACGGGCTCGAGCCCGTAGAGCCGGTCAACGCTGTCGGCATCGAGGCGCGTGATGCGTCCCTTGAGGTTTTCGAGCTCCGTGGCCTTGCGCCGGGTCATCGTGCGAGGATACGCCCATATGTGGAAAGTCCATGCTGCGCTGGTGGCGGCGGGCGTGGCCGTGACGCTCGCGGCCTGCGCCGACGCTCCCAAGGCCGAAAACCCCGCGGGCGTGATGCTCGCGGGAAACTGGAAGCTCGATCACGCCGCGAGCGACGATCCGCAGCAGGTGATCGCCAGGATGCGCACCGAAGCCGAGAAGATCCTCAGGCGTCAGGCCGCGCAGGCTGCGGCGGCCGCGGACGTGATAGCGCCGCGCGGCGGAGCCGGCCGCGGTGGCGCCGGCGGCACGCAGGCCCCCGACGTGAACCCATCGCTCGGGGCCGATGAGCCCGCCGCCGGCGGCCCCCATGGAGCGCCGCGCCCCGATCCACTGCGGCACTCGCCGATGATGCACGTGCTTTCCCAGGTGATCGCACGCGGCGATTACCTCACGGTACGCCAGGCGAGCGATGAGCTGACGCTCGATTTCGGCACCACGCAGCGCAGCTACACACCGGGCGGGCGCAGCGTCGTGTCCGCCGAGATGGGCGTGGCGGACCAGACCTCCGGCTGGGACGGGCGCGAGTACGTCATCAACATCAAGGCGCAGTGGGGCGCGAACGTGATCGAGCGCTACGCCCTCTCCGCCGACGGCACGCAGCTGATCGACAAGGTGCACATTGGACCTGCGGAGCTGAAGGCGGTCGAGCTGACGCGCGTCTACCGCCGCACCACTGAGCCGGCCCCGCGCTCGGTGCCGACGACCGACTGAGCTTGGCCGGATCCGCGCACGCGTCCCTGCCGCCGCTCATCGCAGCGCTGCTGCTCGCGGTGAGCCCCGCGGTGCGCACGCAGCCCGCGCCCGCCACGGCGCCGCCCGCAGCCGACACGGCCCTTCCCGAAGTTCTGGTCGAGGGGCAGCACCAGGGTCCGCGGATGTGGACCGTGCGCCGCGGCGATCACGTACTGTGGATCCTCGGCACGGTCACCCCGCTGCCGAAGAAGATGGTGTGGCAGCCGGATGCGGTGCGCGAGGTGCTGGCGCAGTCCCAGGAAGTCGTGCCCGCCTGGCCCAGCTACGGCATCGGTGCCAATCCCTTCACCGCGCTGCGGGTGTTCATTCAGTGGCATCGCATGCAAAAGCCCCCCGACCGGCTGCCGCTCAAGGACACACTTCCGCCGGCACTCTATGCGCGCGTGACGGCGCTCGAGGCGAAGTACGATGCGCACGACAGCCGCCTCGAGGAGCTGCGGCCGATGCTGGCCGCCGAGCGCCTCACGACCCGGGTGCTGGATGCCTCGGGACTCGCGCTCCACAACGAGGTGCAGGCCACGGTGCTCACACTGGCGCGCGAGCAGGGCGTGCGCGTGCGTCAGGACAAGCTGAAGATCGACGATCCGGTGGACGTGCTGAAGGATGTGGGCGCGACGCCGCTGTCGGCCGAGATCGCCTGCCTCGATGCGGTGGTCACGCGGCTCGAGTCCGACTTAGGTCCCATGCAGGCGCGGGCGCGCGCCTGGGCGCTCGGCGACGTCGACACGCTGCGCCAGCTGCCGCACGCCGACGACAAAACCGCGTGCATCGTCGCCGTTTCGACCTCCGAGCGGGTGCGCGCGCTCATCGCGCGCGCACAGGACGACTGGCTCACGGTGGTCGAGGACAGCCTGGCGCGCAACCGCGGCACGCTCGCGGTGCAGTCCATGGACCGGCTGCTCGGCGAACACGGCGCGCTCGCGACGCTCAAGGCGCGCGCCTACGCGGTCGAAGGACCCTGAGTTTATGGGCCGAAATCGCCTGCGGCGATTTCGGCGGACATCACTCCGTAGACCGCCGGCAAAAGGCGCGACTTTTGCCGGCTGCACCGCAGGCTAGCTCCTCAGGGCGAACGCCCAGGCGAGCGCGATCTCACCGAGCGCCACAGCGCCGGCGAGCCATCCCGGGATGCGCGCCAGCAGTCGCCGCAGAGGACCGGCGGCGGCGGCCACGCCGAGCAGCGCGCCGGTGGTGAAGCCGGCGAGGTGCGCCACCAGATCCGTGCCCTCACCCGCCGAGCCGGTCCAGCCGAGCAGGATCACTCCCGCCACCAGCGGACCCCAGCGCCGCCCCCAGTGCTGCGGCAGGTGCAACCGCTCGCGCCAGGAGTAGGCCGACATGAGACCGAGCGCGGTGAACACCGCCGTGGATGCGCCGACGGCGCTGTGCTCGGGGGGACCGATGAGTCCTTCGCCGAGATTCGCGAGCGCGGCACCCGTCACGGTGAGGAGCCAGGCGGTGCCGCTGCCGATCTGCCGGCCCGCGAGGTAGCCGAACCAGACGCCTGCGCCGAGGTTAGCGGCGAGGTGCGGTCCGTCGAGGTGCAGGGTGAGCGCCGTCCACGCCCGCCACCACTCACCCATTTGCACCCGGGCGCAGTCGAGCGTGCCAAGATCGAAGGCATCGAGGCGCACGAGGCCGTTGCTCATCACATAGGGGACGCCGAGCAGCACCGCGACGTAGCCGGCACAGCCGACCCAGGCGTAGGGCTTGAGCTCGGGCGGCGGGGGCGCCGGCGGCGGGGCGCGGTTCTCGGCTTCGTACTGCGCCAGGTGCCGCGCAGCGTAGGCGGCGTCCTGCGCATCCACCTGCAGCAGGAACTCACCGTACGACGGTACCACCTCGCCCACCACGCCGACCGCGGTGAGCACCAGCAGCCGCTCCTCACAGGCGCGGCGCTGACGCGCGCGAAACACCGTAACGGCTACGTCGCCGCTCATCGCGCCGCTGGCGCCTCAACGCGGTGCCGGCGCAGGTGAGTCGCGGCGAACACCTGGCGCACCACCTCGCCGAGCACCTCGTTCAGAGCCTCGCTGGATCGCAGCAGTGCGAGCGGCTCCGGCAGGTAATCGCTCGGCTGGTACGGGCGCGGCGCCCAGACGTGCACCGGCGCCGGCACCACCTGAAGGCCGCTGCTCATGAATTCGTGGGCCGCCCGCCATTCATGGTTGCTGCTCGTCACCAGCGCCACGCTCGCGACTCCGTCGGGGCGCAGGAGCTGCGCCGCCAGCTGCGCGTCGGTGAAGGTGTCGCGCGAGTCGCTCACCACCCAGCGGGGCGTGACCGCGAAGTCGCGCGCCAGCACGGCGCGCATCGCCAGCGCCTCGGGCGGGGCTCCCGAGATGAGCACCGGCAGGCCGGTGCGGCGCGCAAGGTAACCGCCGTAGCTCACCCGCTCGAGCAGCTCGAACCCCGCGGCCGGCCCGCCGTATTCCGGCGCGGTGCGCGCTTCGCCCCCCGCGAGGATCACGATGGCCTGCGCGCGCAGCGGCTGCCGCAGGTCGAGCGCCGGGTAGCGCTCGGCGAGCCGGGTGAGCGCATCGGCAACCACGGGCGTCGAGAGCACCCACAGCGTCCCGAGGCCACCGAGGATCAAGGCCCAGCCGGCCTTACGGGCTGCGTTGCTCGCGCCGCCGCCTCGCAGCACCAGCCACACGCCGAGCGCCGCGAGCAGCAAAGGTCCCGCGGGCGGCAGCAGCAGCGTCTTGCCCAGTCTCTTCAGCAGGAAGAACATCGAGTCCCGGCCTCAGATCCGAATCGCCTGCCAGGCGCGCGAGCGCCAGCGCAGATACAGCGTCGACCCCAGCACCATGACATAGATCAGCACCGCCACCCAGCCACCGACCGCGCCCCAGCCGAACTGCGGCAGAAAATGCACCCAGCCCTGCCCCGGCGGGAAAGTGAAGGAGTGCGCCAGCGGCAGCAGCAGCAGCATCGACACCGGCAGCACCAGCGCGGCCGGGACGCGTACGTCGCCGGCGCCGCGCAGGCACAGGCTGCTGCCGAGATTCAGGCCGTCGAAGAACTGATAGCCGGCGGCGAGCCACAGGAGATCCATGCCGAGCGCGACCGCCGCGACCGAATCGGCGTCATGCGCGCCGGCGAATAGCGGCAGCAGCCACGGACCCGCGAGGGCGATGATCACCCCGATCGCTCCCATGTAGAGCGCCGCCAGCAGGATCACGCGATTGCCGACCGTGAACGCCCAGTCGCGCGCGCCCGCGCCGATCGACTGGCCGACGAGCGTCGTGCCAGCGCAGCCGATGCCGAAACCCGGCATGTAGGCGATGGAGGTAAGGATGGTGACGATCTGCGTCGCTGCCCCGCCCACCGTTCCGAACCGTGTCTGCATCATCTGGAAAATCGCGTAGCCGAGCAGGTCGGCCGCGGGCGACAGCCCCATTGGCACCCCGAGCTTGAGCTGCTCGAGGAGGCGACGGCCGTGCGGGCGCCAGGTGAGGTGCGAACCGTAGCGGCGCCGGTAATCGGGGCGCAGGAAGATCGCGAGCGCCAGCGCCAGCCCGAGCACCTGCGCCACGTTGCTCGCCCAGGCCGAGCCGGCGATGCCCCAGCCGAGTCGAAAGATGAACAGCTGATTGAGCAGCGCGTTGGCGACGGTGGTCACCGCGGTGATGAGGAGCGTGAGCCGCGGGTGCCCGGTGCCGTTGAAGAACCCGAGCATGGCCCACACGGCCGCTCCCGTCGCCGCGCCCCCCACGCGCGGCAACCAGAAGGCGCCCGCGAGCCGCTCGACTTCGGCGTCGAGGCCGAAGGGTGCGAACAGCAGGTGGCGCGCCGCGCCTACCAGTATGAACAGCGGCAGCGCACACAACGTCGCCCACAACGCCGTCCAGGTGGCCTGCGCGGCGCGGCGGTAGCGGCGCGCGCCGTAGGATTGCGCGACGATGGTCTGCACCGCAGTGCCGGCGCCGCCGAGCACCAGGACCGCGACCACCACCAGCCATTGCACCGCGCCCACCGCCGCGAGCGCCTTGGTGGAGATGCGCCCGATGAACCACATGTCGGTGAGATTGAGGACGATCTGCACGGCGCTGTTGGCCATCAACGGCAGGGCGAGCGCGAGCACCGCGCGGCTGTCGACGTGCGCGAGGCCGGCGGCGTCGATGCGCTGCGCCGGCAGAGGCGCGGCGGCGCCCAGCGTGTGGAGCGGCGAATTCATGGCAACATCCCGAGGAATCCGTCATTCTCGCACACCGATTCCGGGCGACGAGGCTGGCATGGCCAAAGCCAAATCCGCCGCGGCCGCGAGGCCGCGCGCCGCACCCAAACGCCGCCGCGGGCGCCTGGCGCCTGGTGCCAGCTCGCGCGGGCTCGATGCGAGTCAGGTGCCGGCCTCGCTCGATGAGCCCTCGCTCGCCCCGCTCGTAGCGCTGGTACGCGCAGCGGGCGGGGCGCCGATCGGCGCCTACCACGAGCCGCTCGGTGGGCGCGCGCTCCTCATCGCGAGCCTGCCGCTCGCCGCGGTGCAGCCGACGCCCTTCCAGCGCGACCTCTCACCGACCCACGCCAAGCGCCTCGCGCAGAAGATCGACGAGACGGCGGCCTTCCTCGATCCGATCATCGTGGTGCGCGGCGAGGACGGACGGCTGTGGACGCCGAACGGACGGCATCGCCTGGCGGCTGCGAAGGTGCTCGGCATGAAGCAGCTCACCGCGCTGATCTCGCCCGATGAAACGCTCGCCTACCGCATCCTCGCACTCAACACCGAGAAGGCCCACAACCTCAAGGACCGCAGCCTCGAGGTGGTGCGCATGGCGCGCAACCTCGTCAAGAGCCGCGGACGCGATCCGGAGCTCGAGTTCGCCGCCGAGTTCGAGGCGCCCGAGCTCCTCACCCTCGGGCTCATCTACGAGCGTGCGCCGCGCTTCGCCGGCGGCGCCTACAGCGCGTTCCTGAAGAAAGTGGATCGCTTCAGCGAGCGCGGACTCGCCGCGAGCCTGCGCGAGCGCGAGGGATTCGCATCGCGCCTCCTCGAGATCGACACGCGCGTCAAGGTCCTGATCGCCGCCCTGCAGGCACGTGGCTTCAAGTCGCCGTACCTGCGCAACTACGTGGTCGCGCGCATCAACCCGGTGCGCTTCCACAAGGTGAAGAAGGGCGCGAGCGCCCCGCCGATGCCGCTGCGCGAGGCCCTGACACGCATGGCGGCCGCCGCACGCGCCTTCAACCTGGGCTCCGTGAGCAACTCCGATCTCGCCTGGGTGGCGGTCGGCGCCGGCGGCGGCGCCGAGTCGTGACGCGCGCTCAACGCGGCGCGGCGTACTGCAGTCCGTAACCGAAGGGAAACAGCGGCCCTGGCGGGGTGCCGGCCGCGGCGGCCGGCGTGCGCGGCCAGGTGACGGGCAGCCGCCCGCGAAAATCATGGGCCACCGATCCATCGCGCGCCCTGAAGAGGACGTCGGCGACGCCGCCGCCCTCGGCCCCCGGTAACCACGCCGCGACGAAGGCGTCGGCGGCGGCGAGCTCCGCCTCGACCGAGAGCGGCCGTCCCGAGATGAGCACCGCCACCACCGGAATGCCGCCGGCGCGCAGGCGCTTGAGCAGCTCGAGGCTGCGCGCCTCGTCGGGCAACGTCAGCGAAGGAATGTCCCCGGCGCCTTCCGCGTAGGGCCGCTCACCAAACACGACGATGGCGACGTCGGGCGGCGTGGCGAAGCGGCCTTCGCGGGAGAGCTCGGCGCGACCGCCGGCGGCGGTCACCGCGACGCGGATGCCGGCGTAGATCGACTGCGCGGGACGGATGTCGCTCGCCGGCCGCGTGCCCTGCCAGTCTAGGGTGAAGCCGCCGCATTGCTGCGCCACGTCGTCGGCGGCCTCCCCGGCGACCAGCACGCGCGCGTGGGAGCTGAGCGGCAGCAGCCCCTGGTCGTTCTTCAGCAGCACCAGCGACTCGCGCACCGCCCGGCGCGCCACGGCGCGGTGCGCCGGCGCCCCGAGAAGCTCAAAGTGCCCGGCGAATGGCCGGCCGGCGGGACTGCCCTCCTCCGGCAGGTGGGCGCGCAGCTTCACCCGCAGTACGCGCCGCACCGCCGCATCGAGTGTCGCTGCGGAGATCGCCCCGGAGCTCACCTGCGAAAGCATGTTGGTGTAGAGATCGTGCCAGCCGCCCGGCGCCATCAGCACATCGATCCCGGCGTTCACCGCGGCCGGGCAGCTCACGCCGCTGCAACCCGGCAGCTGCGCATGGCCGTCCCAGTCGCCGATCACGAGCCCGTCGAACCCCATGCGCTGCTTGAGCACCTCGGTGAGGAGCGCGCGGTTGCCGTGCATCTTCACGCCCTGCCAGCTCGAGAACGAGGCCATGACGGTCTGCACGCCGGCGGCGATGGCGCTCACGTAGGGGGCGGCATCCACGTCGCGCAGTTCGGTCTCGCTCGCGGTGCTGTCGCCCTCGTCGCGGCCGCCGGTAGCGCCGTCGCCCAGGAAATGCTTGGCGGTCGCGAGCACGTGCGCACCATCGAGGAAGGCGGGTGTGCCGGGGCGCCCCTGCAGCCCCTCGATCAGGGCGGCACCGCTCGCGGCCACCAGCTGCGCATCCTCGCCGTAGCTCTCGTAGCTGCGTCCCCAGCGCACGTCGCGCACCACCGCCAGCGTCGGAGCGAAGGTCCAGTCGAGCCCGGTCGCGCGCATCTCGAGTGCCGTGATCGCGCCGATGCGGCGCAGGAGCGCCGGATCGCGTGCCGCACCGAGTCCGATGTTGTGCGGGAAGATCGTCGCGCCCTGGACGTCGTTCAGGCCGTGGACCGCGTCCGTCGCCCACAGCACCGGCAGGCCCCGCGGCGCCGCGGTGGACGCCTCATAGAACCGCGTGGCGAGCTCGAGCCACTCACGCGGTGAGGCCAGTCGGTCGTGACGCGGGGCGGAGTTGGCGCCGTTCAGCACCGAGCCGAGAGGAATGTGCCGCAGGTCGTCGGGAGTGAGGCTGTCGATGTCCCCCTGGATGAGTTGCCCCACCTTCTGCGCAGGTGTCAGGCGCGCGAGCAGCGCGTCGATGCGCGCCTCGAGCGGCGCATCCGCGGCGCGCGCGACCGCGGGCGCCGGCCACCACTGCGGGTGGACGAGCGGCTCGGCCGCTGCCGCTCGCAGGCACAGAACGAGAGACAGCCACGCCGCCGCGAGTTTCATGGCTCCTAGGATACACACACGAGGTTCGCGCCCATGCTCGATCCGGTGACCGACGAACGCGCCAGGACGGCCGCCGCCAGCGGTACCCACGGCCTTCCCGACCTGCTGCTCGTCGAGCGCGCGCGCGGCGCGGATGCGGTGGCGCTCGAAACGCTCACGCGCCGCTACGCACAGCGCCTCTACCGGCTCGCCCGCAGCTCGCTCGGCGAGGAGAGCGCGGCCGAGGATGCCGTGCAGCAGGCCTACGCGTCGGCCTTCGAGGAGCTGCGCCGCCACGAGCCGGCGGGCAAGTTCGCAGTATGGCTGACGCGCCTCGCACTCGAGCGGTTGCGCGCACCCAGCGTCGCGGCGGCCGCTGCGCAGCGACCGCTGCCCGTCTACCGCCACCCGCTCGAGGCGGGCGTCGATGCGTTGCCCGAGGTTTTCCGCACAGTGTTCGTGCTGCGCGTAGTCGAGGGTGTGAGCGGCACGGAGACCGCGGCGGTGCTCGGCCTCAACATCACCACGGTGCGCACGCGGCTGTATCGCGCCAACCGGCGGCTGAGCGGCGCTGCGGGGTTGCAGGCTGCGCAGGGGGTATTCGAGCTCGACGGTGCGCGCCTCGAGCGCATCGTCGCCGCGGTGCTCGCCCGGCAGCTTGCACGGCAGCGCGCCCACGGCGCTTGACGGGCACGCACGCGCTGTGTGTACTCCCGTGCGGGCGCCCGCGGCCCGCACACGCCGAGGAGTGTACGCAGCATCGTGCCGTCACGGTTCCGAAGACATCTGCGCCCGGCCGCAGTCGCGTGCCTCGCTGGCGCGCTGTGCGGCGCAGCGCACGCGGACGCGCTCAGCGCCTACCTGCCGCTCAATCTCGAGCCCGAGATGGAGCGCCAGGTCGAGCGTGTACTGATCCTCGCCGATGAGCCGATCCTCAAGCGCCCCTTCCCGGTAGAACTGGTCAAGGCAGCGCTCCCGGACGCCTGCAAGAAGGACGCGGCGCTGTGCGCGCGCGTACGCCGCTATCTCGAGCGCTACTCGGGAGATCACGGGCTGACCCACGCGAGCGCCAGCGCCGCGGCCAGCAGCGGCGCGCACGTGGTGCTGCCGAACCAGCACGGCATGACGAGCAACGACGACTGGGAGCTCTCGGCGCAGGGCTACGTGCAGCCGAGCGACTACCTGCTGGTGAGCGCCGGCGGTATCGGCTATTCGGGACGCACCCAGGCGACCGGCTCCATGGTGAGCGTCGGCACCAGCTGGGCGCAGCTCGACGCCGGCTACCGCGACCACTGGCTCTCACCGATGACCGACACCGGCAGCATGCTCTTCAGCACCGAGAGTCCCACCATGCCCTCGGTCACGCTCTCGAACTGGGAGCCACTCACGCGGCTCGGCATTCAGTACGAGCTCATCCTCGGGCGTCTGTCGCAAACCGGCGCCGGCAGCCCGCCGGGCGACAACATCACCTACAACGGCGTCTCGAGCCGCGGCGATCCGCGCTTCTTCAGCACGCAGTTCTCGATCGAGCCCTTCCCCGGCTGGTCGCTCGGCCTGAATCGTAACCTCGAGTACGGCGGCGGCAGCGGACTGCCGGACTCGGCGCATGCGCTGCTCACACATTTCTTCAAGCCGAGCGGCGAGTCGCAGAACCAGGGCAACCAGCAGGCTTCCTACATCAGCCGCTTCATCTTTCCCGGCAAGACGCCGTTCGCGGTGTATTTCCAATACGCCGGCGAGGACAACTCCGATGGCGGCAGCTACCTGCTCGGCAACGCGGCGTTGTCCGCCGGCATCGACTTCCCGCGCCTCGGGCGCCACTTCGACGCGACCTACGAAGTCTCGGAGTGGCAGAACCTCTGGTACGTACACTTCATCTACGCCGACGGCATGACCAACTACGGGCTGGTGCTCGGAACCTGGGGCGCCGACCAGCGCAACTTCGGTGACAGCGTCGGCGCGCGCAGCCAGATGCTGCGCCTCGGCTGGGAGCCGCCGTTCGGCGGTTACCTGCAGCTGCGCGCGCGTACGCTCGCCAATGAGAGCTACTACGGCGGGGACAGCCGCCAGTACACCCCGGGGCAGCCCCTGCCCTTTCCCTACTCGCACTACTACGACCTGACGCTCAGCTACTCGCACCCCTGGAACGGCGTGACGCTCGGCGGCGAGGCAACCACCGGACGGGACGTGGACGCCAGCTCCTTCACGCGCCTCGAACTGTTCATCCGCTACGGCGGCGACACCCGCTCGCGCGACGACGACGGCGCGCAGGACACGGATTCGGACGATGCGGCGTCGGTGACGCACGGCGCGGAGCTGTTCGTCGATGCGGGCGTGAATGCCAGCCAGGTGCGCCTCGACCTCGACGGCGCTACGCCGATCACTACCAGCCCGGTCGGCGTGGGCGCGCACTTCGGTCTCGGCGCGCGGCGCGCGGTGTCGGCCAACAACGACCTGGGCGTCCGGCTCGAGATCGACGCGGTCGACGGGCACTCGCTCCTCGGCGTCCGCCCGATCGACTATCGCTACCGTTTCAGCGAGGCATTCGCGGCGAGCCTGTTCGGCGGTGTCGACCGCTACGACCTGGCGACGCCCGCCTACTCGATCTACTACGGCGCCGGGGTGCAGTGGCGCAATTTCCTCAGCGCGTTTCCGGGGTGGGACCTGGCTCTCGATCTGCGTCACGCGCAGAACATCGCCCGCGATCACGTGCTGCCGACCGACCCCCAGGGGCCCCGGCCCGACAGCTTCTACAAGATCGACGGCGGCGTGCTCTACCTGTCACGCCATTTCTAGAAGTCGCGCCGCACGGCGCTAGGGCCCGAGCTCGAGGATCTCGAGCTCGCCCTCCTGGAAGCGCACCACGTCGCCCGGCTCGTGACCGAGCAGCGCCTGCGCGAGAGGGGCAACCCAGCTGACGAGCCCGCGCGCCGCGTCCGCTTCGTCCTCGCCCACGAGGCGGAAGGTCTGGCTTGCGCCCGTCGCGGTGCGCAAGCTGACCCGCACGCCGAAGCGCACGCGCTCGGGAGCCTGCGACGGGACGACCACCCGCGCGCTCGCGAGCCGCTGCGTGAAGTAGCGCAGATCGCGTTCGATCCGCGCGCGCTGCGCGGCATCCCCGGCGCCACGCGCGGCGCTGCGCTCGCCCTCCAGCGCCCGCACCCGCGCCTCGAGCGCCGCAAGCCCGGTCGGCGTGACAAAGTTCGGGTGCGGGCTCAGCGCACGCTCGGGCACCACGCCCGGATCGTCGTCAGACTCGCGGGTGAACGCGCGGCTCATGCGGCAAGTCCCGTGAGCCGCACGCTCTCGCTCCACAACCGCCCCGCCGCCTCGTCGCAGCGCGCCGCCGCGGCGGGCTCGATCCGGCGGCAGTCGCGGTAGTAGCCCCCGGACTCGCGCTCGAGCTCCGCTGCGGTGGCGAGGTACACGCTGGTGCGCGCGCCCTGCTCCGGCGAACGGGTGAATGGACGCAGCACCGTCGCCAGCGCGAAGCGCAGTGGCGCGGGAAGGCCGCGGAATAGCCGGCTCCTGACGACGCCGGGATGCGCGGCGTTGACGGTGATGCCGCTGCCGCGCAGGCGGCGTGCGAGCGCACGCACGAACAGCAGGTTGGCGAGCTTCGAGCGCCCATAAGCACGCAGGTAGCCGACGCGCGTATTCATCAGATCGTCGAAGTCGAGCCAGCCGGCCCGCCGGTGCGCTTGCGAGGCGACGACGATCACGCGCGCCGGGGCAGAGGCGGTGAGCTTGGGCAGCAACAGGTTCGTGAGCAGGAAAGGCGCGAGGTGGTTGACGCCGAAGGTCGCGTCATACCCTTCGGCGGTGCAGCGCCCGGCCGTGTCGATCAGCGCGGCGTTGTTGATGAGGACATCGAGGCGCGGCAGCCGTGCGAGCTCGGCGGCGAGCGCGCGCACTTCCTCGAGATGCAGGAAGTCGGCGCGCACGAAACGCACCGCGCGATTGCCGCTCTCGCGGCCTATGTCGGCCGCGACCGCCGCACCGAGCTCGGCGTCGCGCCCATGCACCAGCACCGTGGCGCCGGCGGCGGCGAGCGCGCGCGCGGTGGCGAGGCCGACGCCGTGCGTCGCCCCGGTGACGAGGCAGGTTTTGCCGTTCATACTGCCGGCGGTCATTGGGCCGGATGGTATATGAAAGGTCGCGGATCATGCGCGCCGTGAGACGCAGCGCCCGAGCGCTGCTCGCGCTGGTGCTCGGTGCCGGCGCGCTGCTCGGCTGCAGCGGTGCGGCGGAGCAACTGCCCTATCCTGCCCCCGAGTTCACGCACCGCGCGAGCGCCGATTGGCTCAACAGCGCGCCACTGACACTCGCGCAGCTGCGCGGCAAGGTGGTGCTGGTCGAGTTCTGGGCGTTCGAGTGCGTCAATTGCCTGAACTCCAGAGCGTGGGTGGAAAAGATCGCGCACGACAAGGCCGCGGCGGGTCTGGTGGTGGTCGCGGTACACACCCCGGAGCTGCGCGCTGAGCGCTCCAGCGACAACGTGCGCGCGGCCGTGGCACGCTTATCGATCGACTACCCCGTCATGATCGACGGCGACTACTCCTACTGGAACGCGCTCGGCAACCAGTACTGGCCGGCGTTCTACCTCGTCGGCCGTGACGGGCTGGTGCACGGGCGCGCCTACGGCGAGCTGCACGTCGACGACGGCACGGCGCGTCCGGTGGAGGCGCTCATCGAGCGGCTGCTGGCGGCGGCGCATTCATGAGTGCGGTTGCGAGCGCCTTCCTGCTCACCTTCGCGGGTCTCTTCCCGATCGTCAATCCGCTCGAGTCGGCGCCGTTCTTCCTCGGCCTCACCGCGGGCCTGTCGACGGCCGAGCGCCGCGTGCTGGCGCGCAAGGCGGCGATCAACGGCTTCCTGCTGCTGCTCGGCGCCATGGTGCTCGGGCCGTGGCTGCTCGAGGTGTTCGGCATCCAGCTGCCGGTGGTACGCATCGCCGGCGGCCTGGTCGTGACCGCACTCGGCTGGAAGCTGCTGACGGCGGAGCAGCTGTCCGAGCACGCCATCGACAGCGGCCCTCCGGGAGCGCCGGCGCGCAAGGTCGGCAGCTTCTACCCGCTCACCATGCCGCTGACGGTGGGACCGGGCTCGATGTCGGTCGCCATCACCATCGGCAGCCGCAAGGCCGCGGGCCTGCCGCCCATCTCGCAGCTCGCCGAGCACGCCACCGGCGCGATGCTCGGCCTGATCGCCATCGGGCTCAGCATCTACCTCGCTTACCGCTTCGCCGAGACGATCGGGCGCTTGCTCGGCGCCACCGGACTCGAGGTGCTGGTGCGCCTGTCGGCCTTCATCCTCATGTGTATCGGCATCGAGATCATCTGGAACGGCTGGACGGCGCTGCAGGCCACGGTTTCCTAGCCCGGCCGCGCGGGCCCGCCGAGGAGCTCGAGCACCGCGGCGCGCGCCGCTGCCGAATGCACCGGTAAAGCCAGTACGTCGCCGCGGCGCGCCCACGCGAGCGCGCATTGCACCGCCTCGAGCTCGCTCGGGCGGATCGGCAGCGCCGCCTCCGGCAACCCGGCGGCGCGCAGCGCCGCGTGCAGGATGCGCGGGATCTCCCCGGGCGTGCGGCCGCGCAGGTGCGCCTCGTTCTCCTTCACGACCACCAGCTGTGGATGAAACTGCGCCGCCACGCGCGCCAGCGCCTCGATCTCGGCGTCCTGGCGGTTACCGGCGTGGCCGAGCAGCGTCCCGAGGCGCCCGCCGTCCGCGCGCAGCTGCTCGGCCACGCTGAGGAGCCCCCGCAGGCCCTCGACGTTGTGGGCATAGTCGACGAGGATTTGCACGCCGTCGCGCTCGAAGCGCATCAGGCGCCCGAAGTTATCCGTCGCGGACGCGCCGAAACGGGCGCACACCGCGGCGATCGCGGCGGGCGCCACACCGAGTCCGGCGGCCGCCAGCGCCGCACCCGCGAGGTTCGCGACGTTGTAAGTGGCGCTGCCGCCCAGCGTGAGCGGCATGTCGGCTACCGCGCCGAGATCGTGATCGACGCCCGCGAAATGCAGCAGCAGCCGTCCGCCCCGTACTCCGCAGGTCGCACCTCCCCGGCCGCGGTGCGCGCCGAGGAGCGCTGCATCCGCATCGAGCGCGAACCAGCCGAGTTTGCAGCGCAAGCGTGCGGCGAGCCGCGGCGCACGCTCGACCAGGCGGCTGTCGGCGGCGTTCAGCACCAGGAGCCCGCCGGGCCCGAGTACGCCGGCCACCGACAGCTTCACGTCGGCGAGCGCATCGAGATCGTCGATGCCGTATTCGCCGAAGTGATCCGGGCTCACGTTGGTGACCAGCGCCACGTGCGCGTGCGAGACGGCGATGCCGCGTCTCAGGATCCCGCCGCGCGCCGTCTCGATGAGCGCGCAGTGCGCGCGCCGCTCGCGCAGCACGCGCCGCGCCCCGAGCGGACCCGAGTAGTCGCCGCTCTCGAGCGCCGTGCCGCCGAGGAATATGCCATCGGTGCAGCAGTAAGCGGCCGGCCAGCCGTGCCGCTCGGCGCACGCCGCCAGCAGGCGCACCGAAGTCGTCTTGCCGTTCGAGCCCGTGACGACCGCAGTCGGCACGTCGCCGAGCGCACGCCAGTCGAGGGTCCCCGCCGCCGGCAGCGCGCCGAGCTCGAAGTCGCGTCCGCCGGCGCCGGCGCCGAGCGTCAGCAGGGTGTCATCGAGCACGTAGGGGAGCGAGTGCGCAGCGGCGCCGGCGATGAGCTGCAAGAGATCGGGGCGCGCCTCAGCCGCGGCCAGCTGCGCCAGGCGCTCGAGCGCCGCGCGCTCCTCCAGCACCGGCGCAATCACCGTCGCCGGGTCGGACGCGTCCTCGAGTGCCGCCGCCACGAGCGCCGCTTCGAGGTGGCTCCAGCGTGCCGCATCGCGCGCCACCAGCGCCGCGCACAGCGCCCATTCGTTGACCTCGGTGGCGGTGTAGAGCTGATCGAGGGGTGCGGCGAGCGCGAGCGAGGCGCCGCCGGCGTGGCGCCGCGCGGCCAGTCCCGGCTCGCTCCAGCGAAGCTGCGCGCGCGCCCGTGCGACGCGCGCCCGCCACTCCTCGAGCAGCGCCTCCTCGGGCGCGAAACCCGCAGTCTCGAGCTGCGCACCGGCGGACGCGAAGAAGAGGTTCGCGCCGATGAGACGCCGCGAGGCGGCGAAGGGCAGCGCTGCCGGCGTGTTCAGTCGTCGGCCTCCGGAGCGAAGCGCACGCCGCGCTCGTCGCGGATCAGTCCGTCGAGGCTCGGGGCCGGGGGCCCGGCCTCGCTCCCGCGGCCGCCCTCGGCGCCGAAGGCGCCGGCGAACGCTCCGTCCTCGCTGGCGCGGCGCGGCTCGGGTGGTGCCGGCCGTGGCTCGGGCTGGGCGGCGCGCGCGGCGACTCCCGCGGGCTTGAACTTGGTGATCTGCTTCCACGAGCGCACCAGCGCGTCGGCGAAGATCAGCACCAGGTCACCCGGCTGACCCATGTTGAGCGCCGCCTCGATCGCCTGCTGCTCGTCGGGAATGATCGAGATCGCCGCCTCCGGCACCCCCGCCTCGCGCAGCGCCGCGGCCTGGAGGCGCGGCACCTCCTCGGGCCCGCGGTCGCGCAGCCCGTCGTCGCGGCGGCAGATGTAGTGATCGAAGCGCCCGGCAGCGGCGCGCGCGATCGCGATCAGATCCTCGTCGCGCCGGTCGCCGGGACCGGCGAGCACCACGATGCGCCTTCCGGCCACGTCGAGGCGCTGCGCCAGATCGGCCATCACACCGACAGCGTGCGCATTGTGGCCGTAGTCGAACAGCACCTTGAAGGGGTGCTCGTTGAAGACGTTCATGCGGCCCGGCGCCTGAAAGAACGTCGAGTCGAAGGTGCGCAGCCCCTGACGGATCGCATCGAGCTTCATGCCGAGCGAGAAGGCCATGGCGGCCGCGAACATCGCGTTCTGCACGTTGTGGGTGGCGCGCCCCTCGAGGGTCGCCGGAATCAGGTGGGTCCAGAGCAGCGGAATGTGCCCGCCACGGTCGTAGAGCGTGATCATCTGGCCGTTGACGCCGGCTTCCAGTGCGCAGGCACGCGCGCCGGCGCGGATGTGCTCGCGCACCAGCGTGTGCTGCGGGTTCATGGTGACGTAGCAGATGTGCTTCGCCTCGGTGTAACCGGACATCCTCATCACCAGCGGATCGTCGGCGTTCAGCACCGCGCAGTCGCTCGCCACCTCGACCACGATGCGCTTGACCTCGGCGAGCTGCTCGAGCGTGTCGATCCCCTTGAGGCCTAAGTGATCGGCCTGCACGTTGAGCACTGCGCCGACGGTGACCTCGTTGACGCCCATGCCGGCCCGCAGCAGCCCGCCGCGCGCCGTCTCGAGCACCGCCAGGTCGATCTGCGGGTCCGCCAGCACCATGCGCGCCGACACCGGCCCCGTCATATCGCCCGATACGGTGCGCTGGCCGTCGATGTAGACGCCGTCGGTGGTGGTGAGTCCGGGGGTGAAACCCGCCATCTTGGCGATGTGCGCCAGCATGCGCGCGGTGGTGGTCTTGCCGTTGGTGCCGGTGATCGCGGCGATCGGTACCCGCGAGGCCGCGCCCGCCGGGAACAGCATGTCGATCACCGGGGCGGCGACCTCGCGCGGCGTGCCCTCGCTCGGCGCCACGTGCATGCGAAAGCCGGGCGCCGCGTTGACCTCGCAGATGCCGCCACCGATCCTGCGGTAGCTCTCGGTGATGTTCTTCGAGAGGAAGTCGACGCCGCCGACGTCGAGGCCGATGGCGCGCACGGCGCGCTCGGCCATCTCGCGGTTGTCGGGGTGGATCACGTCGGTGACGTCGGTGGCGGTACCGCCGGTGGAGAGATTGGCAGTGGAGCGCAGGTACACCACCTGGCCGCGCTCCGGGACCGATGCGCTCGTCAGCCCGATCTTCTCCAGCATCTTGTGCGCCTGCGCGTCGAGCTCGAGCCGGGTGAGCACCTTCTCGTGGCCGACGCCGCGGCGCGGGTCGAGGTTCACGACCTCGATGAGCTCGGCGATCGTGCGCTCGCCGTCGCCGACCACGTGCCCGGGCGTGCGGCGGGTCGCCGCCACCAGCTCGCCGTTCACCACCAGCAGCCGGTGGTCGTCGCCCTCGAGGAAGGTCTCGACGATCACCGAGCGCGAGTGCTCGCGCGCCACGTTGAAGCCATGCGCCACCTCCTCATCCGTCGTCAGGCGGATGGAGATGCCGCGGCCGTGGTTGCCGTTGTAGGGCTTGGTCACTACCGGGAAGCCGATGCGGCGCGCGGCGCGCACCGCCGCGGTCTCGCTCTGCACCAGCTCCTGCCTGGGTACCGGGAGGCCGAGTCCCGCGAGGATCTTGTTGGTCTCCTCCTTGTCGCTCGCCAGCTCCACCGAGATGTGCGACGTGCGCCCGGTGACGGTGGCCTGGATGCGCTGCTGGAACTTGCCGTGACCGAGCTGCACCAGCGACTGGTCGTTCAGGCGCAGCCACGGGATGCCGCGGGCCTCGGCGGCACGCACCAGCGACATGGTCGAGGGGCCGAGCGCGCGCCGCTGCGCGAAGCGGATGAACTGGTCGCGGGCCTCCGGCCAGCTCCAGCCGGCCGGCACCGAGTCCTTCGGCGTGAGTTCCGGCGGCAGGAGCGAGGCGAGCAGGCGCAGGCCGAGCTCGCCCGCGGCGATGCCCTCGTCGCGCTGGGCGTACTCGTACACGACGGTGTAGACGCCTGTGGCGCCGGCGCTGCGGGTCTTGCCGAAGGTGACCGCTTCGCCGGCGATGTTCTGCAGCTCGATGGCCACGTGCTCGAGCACGTGGCCGAGCCAGGTGCCCTCGCCCTCGCGCATGCGGCGGAAGAAGCCGCCCGGCTCGCGGTAGGAGCAGCCGTGCTCGGCGAGCCCGGGGAGCGCTGCCGCGAGCGCCTCGATGAACCCGGAGCCTAAGCGCCCGGTGGGCCAGGCCTCGAGCGCACCGAGCTCGAGCTCGAGGCGGATGACGGGAAAGTGCGCGTACAGCGAGGGACCGACGTACACGGAACGATCGAGGATGCGCATGGACGTTGCTCGGTGTAATAGTTGTTGCAGGCAACCAAAGCGCGCGGGTCGAAGCTACGGCGGCGTCACTCCTTCGACTTACGCAGGGTGCCGGCACTGGCGGCACGGGTGTGCAGATTGAAGGTGGCGCCGGGCACCAGCACGTGGAGCTTCAGCCCGAGCACGCACGCGGGCTGCCCTTCCTCGACGCTGTCGATGGAGGAGTAGCTGACCTCGGAGGAGTCGACGATGGTCACGCCACCGCTCCCCTCCACCTCCACGGTCTCGTCGGGTCCGATGAGTGCGGCGGTGTCCTCGTCCAGCCCGATGCCCACTGCGAACGGGTTGTAAGCGAGCGCCGTCAGCAGCCGTCCGAGGCGGTCGCGCTGGCGGAAATGCTGGTCGATGATGAAACGGTTGGTCAACCCGAGGCCGGGGGCGAGGCGCACGCTCCCGGCGACCACGGCCGAGCCTTCGTCCCCGGCGGCGATCATATGCTCGGAGAGGATGCTGGCGCCGGCGCTGGTGCCGCCGACGGTCACGCCGCGCGCGTTTGCCGCGCGGATGAGCTTCGCCACCGGCGTGCCGCCGAGCAGCGTCGTGAGACGCAGCTGGTTGCCGCCGGTAAAGAAGATGCCGCTCGCCTGCTCGAGGCGCTCGAGGCGTCCGGGCTCGCAGGCATCGCGACGGGTGTCGAAATCCATGACGCTCACGCGGCCCGCGCCGATGTCGCCGAACACGCGCTCGTAGCGCGGCCCGGTCTCGTGCATGCGGCTCGCCGTCGGGATGACCACGATGTCGGCGCCGCTACCGCCTGAGGCGGTGACGAAGCGCTCGAGAATATGGCGATCGTTCTCTTTGTTCTCCGCGCCGCCGATGGCGATGATCCAGCCGCGGTTCTGGCCCTCAGGCACTCTGCTGGGCATTCGCTGCCTGACTCCTTATATAGGTGGCTGCCGGCGCCCAAGGTACCACGCCGGGCGCACCCGCCGGGAGGGTCGCAGCCGGCAGTGTGACCGTCCGCCCAGATCGCGCGCGCGTGCGGCAGCTCCCCCGCGGCGCGGCTTGCTTTCCGGGGGGTACCGGGACGACACTGCGCGCGGTCCGGCCCACCCGGGCCGTTCGATGACAACACCTCACCGCTTAGGGAGTCGCAATGATCAAGTTGACGCTGAGCTCCGCCGCGCTGTTACTCATCGCCTCGGCTGCATTCGCCGCTCCGCCGGTCGAGGACATCAGCGGCAAGAGACATCCGAATCTCGCCGCCGCCCAGCGCCTCTCGCATCAGGCGTGGGAGAAGGTCACCGCCGCCCAGGCCGCCAACGAGTGGGACATGGACGGCCACGCCGCCAAGGCCAAGGAGCTGCTCGACCAGGTCAATAACGAGCTGAAGATGGCCGCCGAGGCCGCCAACAAGCACAAGTAAGCGCCGCTGCGCATCCGGAGCGCTTCGATCGACGAGCCCGGCCACAAGCGGCCGGGCTCGTTCGTTTTCAGCTGCGTGCGATCTGCCGCACGCCCTCGATCAGCCGGGAGACTTCCTCCGCGGTGGTGTAGGCGGCGCAACCGGCGCGCACCAGGCCATCGCGCTCATGTCCGAGGAGCCTGACCGCGGTGGTCGCGTAGAAGTCCCCGTGCGAGACGAACACGCCGCGCTCGGCGAGGAGGGCCGCCACCGCGGCGCTCTCCCGTCCCGCTACCGCGAACGACAGGGTCGCGGTACGCGCCGTGCCGGGCGGCGGCCCGTAGAGCTGGATGCCGCCGATTTCCTTCAGCCCGTCCCACAACTGCCGGAACAGTGCCGCGCCGCGCTCGTGCAGCTCCTGCGCCACGCGTGCCAGGCGCGCGCGGCGTGGCCCGTTCCCGCCGGCGAGTCCCGCCAGGTAGTCGACCGCGGCACCGGCCCCGACGATGCCCTCGTGGTTCAGCGTGCCGGTCTCGAGCAGCTCCGGGGGCTCGGACGAGGCAGGCGCGAGCTTCGGCGCATCGAGCGCGGCGATGAGCTCGCGCCGCCCCCATAGCACCCCGACGTGCGGGCCGTAGAACTTGTAGGCCGAGCAGGCGAAGAAATCGCAGTCCCAGGCGCGCACGTCCGGTATCTGGTGGGCGGCGTAGTGCACGCCGTCGACGAATACCCGTGCCCCGACCGCGTGCGCCTGCGCGGTGAGCCGCGCCACCTCGTTGATCGTGCCGAGCGCATTCGAGGCGGCGCCGAGCGCCAGCAGCTTGACGCCCGGGGTGAGTTTCGCCGCCGCATCGTCCGCATCGAGCCGGCCGTCCTCGCGCCGCATGCGGATGGTGCGCACCTCGAGGCCGCGCTCGCCGGCGAGCCACCGCCACGGGTCGGAGTTGGCGTGGTGATCGAGCTCGGTGACCACCACCACGTCACCGGCGCGCCAGCCGCGCCCAAGCGCGCGTCCCAGATGGAAGGTGAGCGTGGTCATATTGGCGCCGAAGACGATTTCCTGAGGAGCGCCGCCCAGCCAGTCCGCGAGCGCGGCGCGCGAGCGCCCGAGAGCCGCGTCGGTCTCGCGGCTCGAGGGGAAGTCCCAGTGCGTGTTGGCGTTGTGGTTGAGGAGGTAGTCGGTCATCGCGGCCGCGACCGCACGCGGCACCTGCGTGCCGCCCGGACCGTCGAAGTACGCGACCGGTAAGCCGTTGTGGCGGCGTTCGAGCGCCGGGAAGTGACCGCGGATCTCGGCGACGCCTGCGATGCTGCTCATGGCCCGCACTATAGCGCGGCCGCCGCCCGCCGCACCGCTTGCGGCCCTTGACCTGCCCGTGCCCTTTGCGATCTATTGCCCCCGATGAAGCAACGATGGCGGATCGCCGGGTGGATCGCGCTCGCACTGTTGGCGGTACTCGGCTGGGCCGGCTACCGCACGGTGTGGGGCAAGCCCTTCAGCATCAACATGCTCGCCAACCGCCAGGCGCTCGAGTTCCTGATGCGCAACCCCGAGATGTTCACCGCCGTCGGCCTCACGGACGGTACGGTGTTCGATCACCACTCGGGCGAGCTCGCCCCCTATACGCCCGCGCAGCGCGACGCCGATTACACCCAGCTCGAGCGCTTCCTCGCGCAAGTGCACCGCTTCGACCGCGCGACCTTGAGCCGCCAGGACCAGATCACCTACGACATCCTGATCGACCAGTACCAGACGGGCCTCGCGTTCCGGCGGTTCGCCTGGCTGCAGGGGGATGAGCTCTATCCGGTGAGCCCGATGTTCGGCGTCGAAGTGGAGCTCGCGAGCTTCATGCAGACCACCCACGTCGTCAGCAACCTGAAAACCGCGCGCAACTACGTGCGGCGCCTCGAGGCTATGGGTGGGAAGCTCGACCAGGTGACCGCCGCCATGGAGCGCCAGGCGCAGCTCGGCGTGCTGCTGCCGCCCTCGCTCCTCGAGCGCTCGCTCATCGTCATCCACGACACGGTGAGCGCGGCGCCCAGGGACAGCGCGCTGGTGACGACCTTCACGGCGCGCATGGAAAAGGTGAAGTCCCTCGACGCCGCAACCCGGGTGCAGCTTGAAGGAGCGGCGGTGCAGGCGGTCGAATCCCGGGTTTACCCCGCCTATGCGCGCATGAGCGCGGCACTCGAGGCGCTGCGACCCGCCGCCGCCACCCAGGGTGCGGGCGTCGCGCGACTGCCCGACGGCGCGGCCTACTACGCGCTCGCCCTCAAACAGAACACCACCACCGACTACACGCCCGAGCAGGTGCATGCGCTCGGCCTCGCCGAGGTCGCGCGAATCACCGGGGAGATGGACACGCTGCTCGGCGCCCAGGGACTCGCGCGCGGCAGCGTCGGCGAGCGGATGGCGGCGCTCGGCAAGGACCCGCGTTTCCTCTTGCCGAACGATGCCGCGGGGCGTGACCAGGCGCTGGCGCGCTATCAGCAGATACTCGATCAGGTGAGCGCGCGACTGCCGGAGTACTTCCGCACACTGCCCGCCAGGCGGCTGCGGGTGGAGCGCGTGCCGCCTTCGCAGGAGAAGGGGACCTCGGGCGCCTATTACCAGCAGGCGGCGATGGATGGCTCGCGGCCCGGCATCTTCTTCGCCAACCTGCGCGACATGGGCGAGGTGCCCACCTGGAGCATGAAGACGCTCGCCTATCACGAAGGCGTTCCCGGGCATCACCTGCAGATCTCCACCGCCCTGGGGTTGAAGGATCTGCCCCTGATCCGCCAGCAGACTCTCTACACCGCGTACGCCGAGGGCTGGGCGCTCTACGCCGAGCAGCTGGCCGCCGAGATCGGCATGTACCAGGACGATCCTTTCGGCAATCTCGGGCGGCTGCAGCTCGAGCTCCTGCGCGCCGCGCGCCTGGTGGTCGACACCGGCATCCACGCCGGCGGCTGGACGCGCGAACAGGCGATTCGCTACATGGTCGCCACCACCGGCAAGAACGAGGCGGACGTGACCTCCGAGGTGGAGCGCTACATGGCGATGCCGGGACAGGCCTGCGCCTATAAGGTCGGCGAGCTGAAGATACTGGAGCTGCGCGCGAAGGCGCAGGCGGCCCTCGGACCGAAGTTCAACCTGAAGGACTTCCATAGCGTGGTACTCGAGAACGGCGGCGTGCCGCTCACGCTGCTCGAGCAGCTGGTGAACGAATGGATCGCGAAGCAGCGGGGCGCCCCATGACCTCCCGCCGGCCGCAGCGCGGCGCCCCCGCCGCCCCCCAGGCACCGCGCTCGACGCGCTACCGCAACCTCGTCAATCCCTTCGAGCCGGTGCGGATCTTTTCCGACGACCAGGTCGAGAGCATGCATCTCGGCGCGCTCGGGATCCTCGAGCGACAGGGCATGCGCGTGCTCTCCCCGCGCGGGCGCACGGTACTCGCCGCCGCCGGCGCGCGCGTGGACGAGGCGACGCAGATGGTGCGGCTCGATCCCGCGATGGTGAGCGCGGCGCTCGCCACGGCGCCGCGCGAGGTGAATCTCGTGGCTGGCAATCCGCAGCGCACCTGCCACGTCGGCGGCCGGCACGTGATCTTCGCGCCGGTGGCGGGGCCGCCGAGCGTGAGCGACCTCGAGCGCGGCAAGCGCCAGGGCACCCTCGCCGACTATCGCGACCTGGTGCGGCTGTCGCAGTCCTTCGACGTGATCCACGTGCTCGGCCAGATGACCGAGCCCGGCGACGTCCCGGTACACGAGCGCCACCTCGATACCACGCTGGCACAGCTCACGCTCGGCGACAAAGCGCCGTATTTCTATTGCCGCGGCGCCGCACAGCTCGCCGACAACTTCGAGATGCTGCGCGTGGCGCACGGCATCGACGTGGACACTTTCAGACGCGAGCCGCGCTGCTACAGCATCTGCAACACCAACTCCCCGCTGCAGCTCGACCTGCCGATGACCGACGGCATCATCGAATTCGCGCTCAACGGCCAGCTGATGATCGTCACACCGTTCACGCTCGCCGGCGCCATGGCGCCCATCACCATTCCGGGGGCGCTGACGCTGGCGCATGCCGAAGCGCTGTTCGGCATCACGCTCGCGCAACTGGTACGGCCCGGTGCGCCGGTCATGTACGGCAGCTTCACCTCCAACGTCGACATGAAGTCGGGCTCGCCGGCGTTCGGTACGCCCGAATACGCCAAGGCCGCCTTCGGCGCCGGACAGCTGGCGCGGCGCATCGGCCTGCCGTGGCGCTGCTCGAGCGCCACCGCCGGCAATGCCCCCGACGCGCAGGCTGCCTACGAATCGCAGATGAGCCTGTGGGGCGCGCTGCTCGGTGGCTGCCACTTCATGCTGCACGCGGCCGGCTGGCTCGAAGGCGGGCTCACCGCCTCGTACGAGAAATTCATCCTCGACGTCGAGATGCTGCAGATGATGGCCGAGCTCTTCCAGCCGGTACCGGCGACCGCGGACGACATCGGCGTCGAGGCGGTGGCCGAGGTGGGCCCGGGCGGACACTTCTTTTCCGCGGCGCACACCATGCAGCGCTACCGCGACGCCTTCTACAGCCCGCTGGTCTCCGACTGGCGCAATTACGGTCAGTGGTTCGACGACGGTGCGAAGACCGCGACGCAGCGCGCCTGCACGGTGTGGCGCAACACGCTCGCCGCGTTCCAGCCGCCGCCGGTGGATCCGGCGGTGAGCGCAGCTCTCGAGGCCTTCGTCGCGCGCCGCCGCGCCGAGGGCGGCGCGCCGCCCCAGACCTGAGTACTCAGCGGATCCTCAGCACCACCTTACCGAGCAGGTGGCCGGCGGCCATGCGCTCGTGGGCCCGGGCGGCATCGGCGAGCGGATATTCGGCGGCGATCGGCACGCTGAGCTGCGCGGCGGTGATCGCCTGGCCGAGGCGCGCGAACTCGGCGGGCCCGGTGAGCGCGTCATACTTGAGGATGGCAACGCCGGCGCGCGTCTTCGGCGGCGGCTGCACGCCGCTCGGGTAGGCGACCCGGCCGCCGGGTCTGAGAGCGTCGATGCAGGCCTCGAGCGCCTCGCCGCCGGCGAGCGCCAGCACCGCATCCACCCCCGCGGGCGCAAACCCGTGCGCCGCGGCGCGAATGTCGCCGTGATGGCCGTCGATCGCCGCTTCGGCGCCCAGCCGCCGCGCCAACGCGACGCCGTCATCGCCCGAGGCGCTCGCGAGCACCCGCACGCCGCGCAGCTTCGCGAACTGCACCGCGAGCGTCCCGACGGCGCCCGATGCTCCGTGGATGATGAGCGTCTCCCCGGGCTTCAGCTGCAGCGCATCATCGACCCCCTGGAGCGCGGTGAGTGCAGTGACCGCGGCGGCGCCCGCGTCGCGCAAGCTCAGGCCCGCGGGCACGTGCCCGGCGGCCTTCGCGGGCACCGCCACGTACTCGGCGTAGAAGCCGCCCCTGGGGTTGTCCCAGGCATAGGCGTAAACGGCATCGCCGACCTTGAAGTCGCGCACCGCGGCGCCGACCGCGGCCACCGTGCCGGCACCGTCGACACCCAGCACCACCGGAAAGCTCTTCTCACGGTAGTACGCGAGCTTCTCGCGCACGTCGAGATCCCAGGGCCCGACGCCGGCGGTGTCGAGTGCGATGAGGATCTCATCGGGTCCGGGGGTCGGCACGGGCAGCGCGTGCACTGTCAGCACCTCGGGGCCGCCGGTGCGGTCGATGGCGACGGCGCGCATGGTCGGCGGCAGCCGCTCGGGCGCCGGGGTGGCGCCGAGCGCCGTGACGGCGAATAGCGCAAGGGCAAGGGCAAGGGGCGCTGCAAACCGATCTGCGGGCATGGCGTTCTCTCCCCGAGCGCACCGCTCAAGTGCGCATCATACGTGCGCGGCCGGCCGGGGCAGCGGCCGTCGCGCCTGGCTCGCCGCGCTGATCGCACCGTCCGCCGCGCGCACTTAGGTCTCACGGCGGGAGCGGCGGCTTGCGGGCGTAGACCTCGTCGAACAGCGCCTCGAGCGGCGGGTGGACGCCGCGCATCGGGTCGACCACCGCCTTCGCCCAGTCGAAGTACTCGCGCTTGCGTTGCACGGTCCAGTCGGTGGGCGGCGAAACGAGGATGTCGCGCAGGTTGCAGATCTTGTCGGCGAGCTTCACCAGCATGGCGCGGCGGCTCAAGCGCGCGGCGTGCTCGACCTGCAGCCGCTTGCGCTCGGCCTTCGGCAATGCCTTGTCGTCGGTGACCTCGCGGACGATGCCGGCCACGTCCAGGCCGAAGGCCTGCTCGAGGTCCCCAAAGGTGGTGGCCGTGTCCTCGACGGTGTCGTGCAGGAGCGCCGCCATGAGCAGCGTCGCGTCGCGCTCGCCGCAGCCGGCCAGCAGGCTCGCCAGCGCCAGCGGGTGGTTGATGTAGGGGGAGGCGTCCTTGCCCTTGCGCCGCTGGTCGCGATGGCGCTCGGCGGCGAAGGTCGCGGCGCTCAGGATCCTCGAGATCGGCTCCCCTTCGACTTCACTCATGGCTCGCGCTCCACGGCAACGCCGCATTGTAGTAGTGTTCCCCCATGCACAGACTGGGCGGCGGTTGTCACTGTGGCAACATCCGCGTCGAGCTGCAGCTGACGCGCAGCGCCGGGACTTACAACCCGCGCGCCTGCGACTGTGACTTCTGCCGCAAGCACCGCGCCGCCTACGTCTCCGATCCCCAGGGCTCGCTCCTCATTCAGATCCGCGACGAGCGCGACTGCGGCCACTACGCCCAGGGGAGCGGGCAGGCGGAGCTGCTCCTGTGCCGGCACTGCGGCGTGCTCATCGCGCCGCTCTACCGCGAGGCCGGACGGGTGTACGCGGCGGTCAACGTCAACGTCGTCGAGGGCGTGGCCTTCGGCGCGCAGCAGACGGCCTCGCCGAAGGCGCTCGCCGCCGCCGACAAGGTCAAACGCTGGAAGGATCTGTGGTTCTCCAACGTCACGCTGCGCAGCGCACCCTGAGGCCGCGGCGTTCGACCGATGCAGCTTCTCGATCGCGACTCCCTGCAGGCGTACCTGATGGCACACATCGCGCCGGCGCGCGCCCTTGGGCTCACGATCGTCGAGGTCGAGCCGCTCACCATCGCCGCGCCTCTCGCCGCCAACCTGAACGACAAGGGCACCGCCTTTGCCGGCAGCCTCTTCTCCGCGGCGGCGCTCGCCGGCTGGGCGCTGCTCACCCGCTGGTGCAGCGCCGAATCCATCGACGCTGAGGTGGCGCTGCACGAGTCGAGCGCGCGTTTCCTGGCGCCGGCGCGCGCACCCTTTCGGGCGACGGCACGTGCGCCCGGGCCCGCCGACCTCGAGAAGCTGCGGCGCATGCTCGCCCGCGCCGGCCGCGGGCGCATCGAGCTCTCCGTCGCGGTGAGCTGCGAAGCGCTGCTGGTGATGACACTCTCGGGTGCCTACGCGGTCAGCACGAGCGGCGTCAGCCGCTGAAGACCGCGCGGCGTGCGACTCGCGCGCGCGGTTTAATGCGGCCAACCGCCGCCTCGGCTAGACTTTCGCACCCTGAAAGGCCGCCACCAAGAAGGAAGAGCCATGAATCCTCGCCGCACTCTCAGCCGCAGCTGCGCGCTGCTTGCAGCCCTCGTCGTGGGTGCCGCGCTCGCCGCTCCCCCCGAAGGCGCGGCGCCGCAGGACCGCAAGCCCGAAGGCGCGCCGGAAAAGCCCGAAAGCCGCAAATTCGAGCCTTTCAAGGCCGAGGCGGTCACGACCAGCGGGTCGGTCACGGTGGGCGGACACGGAATCGCCTACGAGGCAATCGCGGGCACGCTCATCGTTCATCCGCGCGGCTGGGACGACGTGCCGACGGATCCCGGCGCCAAGGCCGGCGACGACAGCGAGCACAACCCGTCCGCCGTTGCCTCGATGTTCTACGTCGCCTACTTCAAGAAAGACGGCGGCACGCAGCGGCCCATTACATTCCTTTACAACGGTGGTCCCGGCTCGGCGACGCTGTGGCTGCACATGGGCTCCTTCGGGCCGCGCCGCATCGTCACATCGACCGACACGCACACTCCCGCGGCGCCGTACCAGCTGGTCAACAACGCCTACAGCCTGCTCGATGCGAGCGATCTGGTGTTCATCGATGCACCGGGCACCGGCTTCAGCCGCATCGCCGGCAAGGACAAGGAGAAGGAGTTCTTCGGCGTCGACGCCGATGCCTACGCCTTCACACAATTCATCACGGAATTCTTCACCAGGTACGGCCGCTGGAACTCGCCCAAGTACCTCTTCGGCGAGAGCTACGGCACGCCGCGTTCGGCCGTGGTGGCCCGCTATCTGGCGAGCGAGCGCTCCGTGGATCTCAACGGCGTCATCCTCCTCTCGCAGATCCTCAACTTCGACCTGAGCCCGGATCGCCCCACCGGCAATCCCGGCATCGATGTGCCCTACGAGACCGCGCTGCCGACCTACGCCGCCACGGCCTGGTACCACAAGAAGCTGCCGGGTGAGCACCCGAATCTCGAGGCGTTCCTCACCGAGGTCGAGCAGTTCGCGCTCGGTGATTACGCGCGGGCACTCGCCGCCGGCTCCTCACTCGGCGCCAGCGAGCGGGCCGCGGTCGCCGGCAAGCTCCACGACTACACGGGGCTGCCGGTCGATTACATCCTCAGGGCGGACTTGCGCATCGACGGCGGTGAGTTCCGGCAGAATCTGCAGGCCGAGGGCGGCATCACCACGGGACGGCTCGACACACGCTTCTCGGGACCGGACATCGATCCGCTCAGCCAGCGTGCCGATTACGACCCGCAGTCCGCCTCGATCGGCGCGGCCTACGTGGCTGCCTTCAACGACTACGCGCGCAAGGAGCTGCACTTCGGGCAGAGCGAGGAGTTCCACCCGAGCATCCAGACCTTCCGCACCTGGAACTTCGCGCACCAGCTGCCGGGCCAGACCGGCGCGCCGCTCTCGGCGCGCCAGGCCGCCAACGTCATGCCGGATCTCGCCGCGGCGATGAAGCTCAACCCGAACCTCAAGGTGCAGCTGCACGCCGGTTACTTCGATCTGGCGACGCCCTTCTTCCAGGGCGTCTACGAGATGCAGCACCTGCCGATTCCGCAGAGCCTCGTCGGCAACATCGAGTTCCGCTTCTACGACTCGGGACACATGGTGTATGCCAAGGAGAGCTCGCTCAAGCAGCTGCACGACAACGTCGCGGACTTCATCAGCCGCACCAGCCACGCTCCCTGATGCGCAGCCGGCAAAAACCCGTGCGCCAACCCTGCTACGGAGTGCTCGGCTGCCGAGGTGATTGTGGCGGTGCGATCGAGCCACGCTTTTTTCCGGCGGCATCCGGCGTAATGTCCGCCGAAATCGCTCCCCGACGCGCAGCCGGCGAAAGTCACACCTTTCGCCGGCGGCACCCGGAGTAATGTCCGCCGAAATCGCCGCAGGCGATTTCGGCCAATCAACGCAGATAAGAAGCGCCGTTCACGTCGAGGATCGCGCCGGTCATGCTGGGCGGCGCCTCGAGCACGCAGAAGCTGACGACCTGCGCAACCTCCTCGGGTGTGGCAACGCGCCCGAGGGGCTGGTCGGCGATCACCGCCGCGTCGGCAATCGCCGTGGCGACGCGCGCCGTCGCCACCCAGCCCGGCGCCACCACGAAACAGTAAACGCCCTTGGGTGCGAGCGCCTTGGCGAGAGACTGGCTGAAGGCGTTGAGGCCCGCCTTGCTCGCGGCGTATGCGGGCGCCAGCGGCTCGCCGCGGAACGCGCCGCGCGATGACACGCTGACGATGCGCCCGCCGCCGCGCTCCGTCATGGAGCGCGCGGCGAACCAGGCGAGGTTCGCGGGCCCCGTGAGGTTGATGGCGAGCGTGCGCTGCCAGGCCGCGGTCCAGCCGGCGTAATCCGTCGTGAGCGGCGGATGGTTGGGAAAGATGCCGGCGTTGTTCACCACGGCATCGATCGGAGCAGCCGCGCTCGCCTCGCGCCACAGCCGCTCGATATCGGCCGCATCGGTGAGATTGCCGCCGACCAGGGTGTGACCCTGGCCCGCGAGCGCGGCGCGGGTGGCCTCCGCGGCCGCACGTCCCGACTGGTAGTGCAGCACCAGACTCACGCCACGCGCCGCGAGCGTGCGGCAGATGGCCGAGCCGATGCCGCCGGAAGCCCCGGTGACGAGTACGCGAGTCATAAGACAACCTCCTGCCCGACACCGCCGCGGCGCGCCGCCGCGTACAGTGCCTGCGCGACGTAGAGATCGTAGAGCGCCATGCCGGCTGACTTGTACGCAGTCGTGCCGGCGACGTCGACGCGGCGTCTGCCGGCGAGCAGTGCGCCGATGGTGAAAAGATCCGCATCGGTGAGCAGGCCCTGCGCCACCGCGTGCACCGCCTCGCCGACCTCGTGGCGGGCGAATTCCGAATCCAGTACCAGGTGACCGGCGAGCCGCAGCACGGAATCCGGCAGCTCGCGCATGTGGCGCTCATAGGAGCCGATGGCGATGAAGTGCCGGTTCGCGAGCAGGGGCGGATCATCCGGCAGGACGGGCTCGGCCGCGGTCGTGGCCGTCACGATGACCGCCGTGCGGGTCAGGACCTCCGCGGCGCTCTCGCAGGCGGTCACCGTGACACCGGGAGCGTGGGCGGCGAGCGTCGCCAGGAAGCGCTCGAAGCTCACCGCCGAGCGGCGCACGGCGAACACCGTGCGGATGGGCCGCAGCGCGCACGCCGTGATCGCAGCCCAGGCGCCCTGCACCCCGGCGCCCACGACGCCGATCGAGGCGACGTCGGGGGGCGTGAGGTGTTTCACACCGACACCCGCCACGGCGCCGGTGCGCATGGCGGTGAGCGCCGCCGCGTCCATGATGGCGAGCGGCAACCCCGTGCCGGCATCGCCGAGCAGCATGACGCCGTTGGTGACCGGCAGCGCCCGCGCGGCGTTGCCCGGGACCACCGACACCAGCTTGACGCCGAGGAAGCCGGCGCCGATCGCCGGCATGGTGAGCAGCGTCCCCTCCCGCCAGTGGATGTGCCCCCGCGCGGGCACGACGCAGTCGCGATTCTCGGCCGCAAGCGCTGCGGCCTCGATGAGCGCGACCGTCTCGGCGGGCTCGAGGAGATCCAACAGGTCGGCGGCGCGCAATGCGATCATCGCATTGATAATATCTCCCGACGGGAGTGATGCACATGAAGACCGGATCCGCGACTCTCACGCTGCTGCTCGCCGCCGCGGCGTCCCTCGCAAGCGCCCAGGGCGCAGCCCCGCAGGCGGCGGACGCGCGCCTCGACCGCATCGTCACCGAGGCGATGCAGCGGCAGCGGATCCCCGCGGTGACGGTCGCGGCCATGACGGGCGGCCGGATCGTCTACTCGAAGGGCTTCGGCACCGCGGACCTCGAGAACTCCGTGGCGGCGACCCGGGAGACGCTGTACCGCACCGCCTCGATCGCCAAGACCATCACGGCGGTCGCCGCCATGACGCTGGTCGAAGCGGGCAAGCTCGACCTCGATGCGCCGGTGCAGCGTTACTGCGCGCCGTTTCCCGAGAAGCAGTGGCCGATCACGACACGCGAGCTGCTGTCGCACACCTCCGGGATCCGCCACTACAATCCGGGCGAGCCGGAATACACGCATCACTACCAGTGGCTAGCCGACGGGTTCGCGCTCTTTGCGAATGACCCGCTGCTCTTCAAGCCCGGTAGTGGCTTCCAGTACAGCACCTACGGCTACTCCGTAGCCGGCTGCGCGATCGAAGGCGCCGCGGGCGAGCGCTTCGCCGACTACGTCGCCGCGCACGTGCTCAAGCCCGCGGGAATGACCCATACCTTCGTCGACGACAGCCTCGAGATCGTGCCGCACCGCGCCCGCGGCTATCAGCTCCTCGACGGTGCACTGAAGAACTCCGTACTCATGGACTCGAGCTACAAGATCCCGGGCGGCGGCTACGTGACGAACGCCGAGGACCTGGTGCGCTTCGCGCAGGCCCTGCTCGAGGACAAGCTGCTGAAAGCCGCCACCCTGAAGGAAATGTGGACCGCCACGGCGGTGAGCGGCAAGGACCCCTATGGGCTCGGCTTTGCGCTGCCGGAGGGCGGGCGCTTCGTGATGCACACCGGCGGCCAGTCGGGCACGAGCACCGAGCTCTTCATCATCCCCGAGAGCCACGCCGCCATCGCGGTGCTGACCAACCTCGAGCACGCGGACCTGCGCGCGCTGGTGCGCGCCATAGCCCTCGCGTTGCGGCAGCCCGCGCTCGCTGCGGCCGCGCCGTAATCTTCATGTACAGTGCACAGCTCGCGCACAGCCGTTAGCGGAGATCAGCCCATGCTCGTACGAATTTTGGGTGCCGTGTATCTCGCCCTCGCCCTCGCCGGCCGAAGCGCTGCGCAGGAACCGCCGATGGAGGCACTGCGGCCCGACCAGCTCGCCTTCCGTGCGCTTTACAAGGAGATGGTCGAGACCGACACCAGCTACCCGAAGGGCAGCTGCACGCTCCTCTCCGAGCGCGTTGCCGCACACCTGCGCGAGGCCGGATTCACCGACCGCGACATCACGTTGTTCTCCGTCCCCGAGCATCCGCTCGAGGGCGGCATCGTCGCCGTGCTCGCGGGAACCTCCAAGACCGCGAAGCCGATGCTGCTGCTCGGCCATCTCGACGTGGTGGCGGCGAAGCGCGCCGACTGGACCCGCGACCCGTTCACCCTGATCGAGGAGAACGGCAATTTCTACGGGCGCGGCACCTCGGACATGAAGGGGATGGATGCCACCTGGGTCGACGCCCTCATGCGCTTCAAGCGCGAGGGATATCACGCCCGGCGCACGATCAAGATGGCGCTCACCTGCGGCGAGGAGACTACCGAGGCCTTCAACGGCGCCGACTGGCTCGCCAAAAACAAGCCGGAGCTGATCGCGGCGGCCTTCGCGCTCAATGAGGGCGGCGGTGGCCGCACCGACGGACACGGCAAGTTGGTCGTCGAGTCGATGCAGGTCGGCGAGAAGGCCGCGCAGAACTACACCATCGAGGCCACCAATGCCGGCGGCCACAGCTCGATCCCGATCCGCGACAACGCGATCTACGAGCTGAGCGACGCGCTCATCAAGGTGCGCGAGCACGAGTTCCCGGTGCAATTCACCGCTACCACGCGCGCGTTCTTCGCCAAAGCGGGAGCGGCGCGCCACGACGAGCTCGGGCAGGCCATGGTGGCGCTCGCCGGCAATCCCGACGACCACGCGGCCGAGGCCATCGTGTCGCGCGATCGTAGCTTCCACAGCATGTTGCGCACCACCTGCGTGGCGACGCTGCTCGCGGGCGGCCACGCGAGAATGCCCTGCCGCAGCGCGCCACGGCCAACGTGAACTGCCGTATCTTCCCCGGCGAGACGGTCGAGGGAACCCGCGCGGCACTCATCGCCGCCATCGACGATCCGCGCATCACGGTGACGGCGGCTCGCGCCCGCGGACCCATCGCGCAGCCGCCGCCGCTCGATCCGAAGATCATGGGACCGGCCGAGAAGCTGGTGGCCCGCTACTTCCCGGGCGTGCCGCTGGTGCCGACCATGTCGACCGGCGCGACGGATGGCATCTACCTCGAGGCCATCGGCATCCCGGTGTACGGCGTGCCGGGATTCTGGGGCGACCCCGACGGCAACGGCGTGCACGGGCTCAACGAGCGGCGCAGCGTCCGTGCCCTGTACGTGGGCAGAGACTTCCTCAACGACCTGATCAAGGCGTACGCGAACGCGGAATGAGCCTGCCACGCCGCCGCGTGAGGATCCTGTCCGCCCTGGCGCTGGCGCTGCCGCTGGCGCTCGCAGCGCACGCGGACGGCCCGGCGATTTCCGGCGGCGTCTTCCACGTCACGCCGGTGCGGCCGGTGGCCGAGCTGCTGCCGCTGGCACTCGCGGCCACGCCGCCCGCGGAGACGGGCGAGTTCCGGCCGGCCGACCTGGTCGAGGTCACCACGCTCGACCCGGAAATCAGACTCGACATCCGCTACGCGGGCACGCGCAACTTCCTCGGCACGCCGTTTTATAGCGAGGCGCGCGCCTTCCTGCAGCGGCCGGCGGCCGAGGCGCTGGTGCGCGTCGCGCGCTCGCTCAGGCGCGAGGGTTACGGGCTGCTGGTGCACGACGCCTACCGGCCCTGGTACGTCACGAAGATGTTCTGGGATGCGATGCCGCCCGAGCTGCACCGCTATGTGGCCGATCCGGCCGAGGGCTCGCGGCACAACCGCGGCTGCGCGGTGGACCTGACGCTCTACGATTTGCAGACCGGCCGCGCGGTCGCGATGCCGAGCCTTTACGATGAGCCCACCGAGCGCGCCTGGCCCACCTACAGCGGCGGCACCGCGGCGCAGCGCCGCCGGCGCGATCTGCTGCGCGCGCACATGGAGGCCGAGGGCTTCACGGTCTACGAGTTCGAGTGGTGGCACTTCGACTTCAGGGACTGGAAGTCGTACCGCATCGGCAACGTGCGCTTCGAGGACCTCGGGACAGCACGTTGACGCGAGGCTGCGCCGGGAGCCCCGCGGGTCAGTTCTTGAGCTTGTATCCGGTCCTGAAGATGGCCGCCACGACCGCGATCGACAGCGCGAGGAAGGCGAGCGTCGCCGCCGCGCTCGCCACCACGTTGACGTCGGCGGTGCCGAAGAAGCTCCAGCGAAATCCGCTGATGAGATAGACCACCGGGTTGAACAGCGTGATCTTCTGCCACAGCGGCGGCAGCATGCTGATCGAGTAGAAGGCGCCGCCAAGGAAGGTGAGCGGCGTCAGCACCATGAGCGGCACGACCTGCAGCTGCTCGAAGCTGCCGGCGCACAGGCCGATGATGAAGCCGAGCATGCTGAAAGTGAGCGCCGTCAGCACCAGGAAGGCCACCATCCACACCGGATGCAGTACCTCGTACGGCACGAACACCCGCGCCGTCGCCAGGATCAGCACGCCGAGCATCACCGACTTGGTGGCGGCCGCGCCCACGTAGCCGATCAGCACCTCGACGTACGACACCGGCGCCGACAGCAGCTCGAAGATCGTGCCCGACCATTTGGGCAGGTAGATCCCGAAGGAGGCATTGGAGACGCTCTCCGTGAGGATCGACAGCATGATGAGGCCCGGCACGATGAAGGAGCCGTACCTGACGCCGTCGACGTTACCCATGCGGCCGCCGATGGCGGCGCCGAACACCACGAAGTAGAGCGCGGTCGACAGCACCGGAGCTGCGATGCTCTGCATGAGCGTGCGGAAGGTGCGCGCCATCTCGAAGCGGTAGATCGCCCGGATCGCATGCACGTTCATGTGCGCTCGCTCACCAGGCCGACGAAGATGTCCTCGAGTGAGCTCTCGCTCGAGTGCAGATCGCGGAACTCGATGTTGAGCTCGCCGAGGCGTTTCAGCAGCGTCGCGATACCCGTCTCGCGCGTGTGGGCGTCGAAGGTGAACACCAGCGTGTTGCCGTGCTCGGTGAGCTCGAGGGGATAGTCCGCGAGCCCCGCCGGCAGCGCTGCGAGCGGCTGCTGCAGGTGCAGAATCAGCTGCCGTTTGCCGAGCTTGCGCATCAGGAGCGTCTTGTCCTCCACCACGATCAGCCTGCCCTTGTGGATCACGCCGATGCGGTCGGCCATCTGCTCGGCTTCCTCGATGTAGTGCGTGGTGAGGATGATGGTCACGCCGCCCGCGCGCAGCCGCCGTACCTGCTGCCACATGTCGCGCCGCAGTTCGACGTCGACACCCGCGCTCGGCTCGTCGAGGAACAGGATGCTCGGCTCGTGCGCGAGCGCCTTGGCGATCAGCACGCGCCGCTTCATGCCGCCGGAGAGGGTCATGATCTTCGCGTCACGGCGCTCCCACAGCGACAGGTCGCGCAGGATCCGCTCGCAGTGCGCGGCGTCGGGCGCGCGCCCGAACAGCCCCCGGCTGTAGGTCACGGTGGCCCACACGCTCTCGAAGGTGTCGGTGTGCAGCTCCTGGGGCACGAGCCCGATCTTGCTGCGCGCCGCGCGGAACTCGCGCACGATGTCGTGACCGTCGGCCAGGACGCTCCCGGCGCTCGCCGTCACGATGCCGCAGATGATGTTGATGAGGGTGGTCTTGCCGGCACCGTTCGGGCCGAGCAGCGCGAAGATCTCACCGCGCTCGATGCTCAGGTCGATCGAGTGGAGGGCCGTGAGACCCCCGGCATAGGTCTTGGCGACACCGGCCACCTGCACCACCGGGTCGGTCACGCGTTCGCCTCCAAGTGAAATCCGCGCACTTTTGCCCTAACCTTGCTCACCCGATCCGCTCCGCCCATCCGATGACCACCGCCGCGCCCGACGAGCTCAAGCCCCCACCGCCGCCGCCTCCGCCGTCGGTGTTCCTGAGCTACGCCTCCGAGGATCGCAAGGCGGCACAGGCCCTGAGGGACGCTCTCGAGAGCTACGGACTCGAGGTCTGGTACGACGAGAGCGGGCTCGGCGGAGGAGACGCGTGGGACCAGAAGATCCGCCGCCAGATACGCGAGTGCGATTTTTTCATGCCGGTCATCTCCGCGCAAACGGATACGCGCCTGGAAGGTTACTTCCGCCGCGAGTGGCGCCTCGCCGTCGAGCGCACCCTCGACATGGCCGACGATCACCCCTTTCTGCTGCCGGTGGTCATCGATGACACGCCGCAGGCCCGGGCGCGCGTTCCGGAGCGGTTCCTCGGCGTGCAATGGACGCGGGTACCCGGCGGGCAGCCGGTGCCGGCGCTCGAGGGGTTGTGCCGCCGCCTGCTGGCGGGTCAGGCCCCGGCGCCGCCGTCGGCCAGCCGGCGCGCCTCGGAAGCACCCGCACGTGGCCCGCGCGAGCGGGTGCTACGCGAGTACCCGGAATTCCCGCGCGAGGAGCCGGGGCAACGGCTGCGCTTCTTCGCGCACGTGCTCGGCTGGGCGCTCACCGCGAGCTGGGTATTCTTCCGCCGCCTGCCACGCTGGATCCGGTGGATCGTATGGATCTGGCTGGCGTTCGTGATCGTCACCCGGGCGTGCACGCCGCTCAGTCGCCACGACCGCGAGGAGACGCCCGCGCGCAAGGCCGCACCGGCCGCCGGCGAGGTGTCAGCGGCCGATGCCAGGAAGCTCCGCGACATCGCCGACAGCTACCAGGGCAGCACCAACGCCGGCGACCTCACGCGCCTCAGCATCGAGATGGCCAAGGCGTTCTCGAGCGAGGTGGGCAAGGATCTCGCGGCCGCCGAGAACCCGCTCCTCGCCATCCCGTTCGCGGCGCCCGCCGGGGATACGTCCGCGAAGAAGCTCGCCGACGCCGCCTTCGCGCAGGTTTACGGCCGCATCGCGCTCACCCACCACGGCCACGTGGGACTCATGCAGGAGCCGGTGACGCCGCTCGAGGCCGCGACAGCCGCCAAAGCCGCGCACGCGCACGAAGCGAAGTACGTGCTGTTCGGCTCCGTGAACCCGGCGGCGGCGACGGCGCAGAGCCTCACCGTGGAGCTGGTAAGCGTCGCAGACGGCAAGCTCCTTTGGTCGGGGTCGTTTCCGGTGGCCGGCGCCGATCCGGCAGCGATCGCGGCGCAGGTGGATGCCCGGGTGCCGGCGCTGGAAGACGATTGAGTGCAAACGACGTAAGATCGCGCGCCATGGTGCCACGCCGTGGCTGACTCCAAGAACCGCTTCGCGGACGAACTGCGCCTCAAACCCGGCGTGTCGCTCAGTCAGACACGCTTTGCACTCGCCAACTTCTGTCTGAGCCATTTCGGCGCCGACGGCCAGTACTACGCCGACGTCATCGAGCTGTGCGCCGATGCGCCGCGCCTGCAGGAGGCGCTCAACATCATCACCGCCGAAGTCGCCAAGCGCTGCCCGGATCGGTTGAGCCTGCTCACCGCCTGTGTACGCGAGGCCAACGACACGGACCTCGAGAGCTCGGGCACCACGCTGCCGCGCGCCGCAGCGCCGGCCGCGGCAGCCCCGGCGCCCCGGCCCGCGCAGGCGAGCGCGCCCCGCAGCGCCACGCCGCGCAGCGCCACGCCGCGCGGCGCCGCACCGGCGGCGGCTCCGGGCCGGGCGGCCCCCGCGCCGCTGCAACTCGCCCCCGGCGTCTCGCTGGCTCAGGCGCGTTTCTCGCTGGCGGATTTCTGCCTCGATCAGTTCGGCGCCCGCGGCCAGGCGCTGGTGGATGCCGTCAACGCGGGCGGTGACGTGCGCGCGATTCAGGGAGCACTGAACCGCATCGCCACCGAGGTGAAGGAACACCACCGCGACGCCCTCGAGAAGCTCCTCGAGTGCGTGCGCGAGATCAACGCGACCGGCGAGTAGCGCGGGCCGCTTCAGGAGGCCGAGAGCTTGAAGCGCCCGATCGATTTCTCGAGCAGCGCCAGCGTGCGGCTGATGCCCTTGGTCTGCTTCAGCAGCTCCTGGGAGGAGGCATCGTCGCGGCCGCGCTGGAAGGCGTCATAAGCGCTCTCGAATTTGCGCGACTGCGCATTGACCTCGGCCGCGCCGCCACTCACCGCCGCCACCAGGTTCTTGAGCTTCAGCTGCATCACCTTGAGGGAGGACATCAGACTGTCCTCGCGCTTGCCGGCGACGCCGATGTCGATCGCGAGGTCGCCCTCGGCGATCTTCTTCATGTAGTCCGCCGCCAGTCGCGGCTCGCCGCCGAGCAGCTGCAGCACCTTGCGGTCGAGCAGCAGGAACAGTGTCAGCGAGATCGCCGCGCCGATCAGGAGGCCCGCGAGGCCGACCCCGTAACCGATCGAGCGGCTCACCGCGTGCAGCTCATCGACCGGGTAGGCGGAGACGATGGAGAGACCCCACTCCGGCAGCGGCGTGCGCGCGACGACCCAGGAGCCGTCCTTGTTGTCGATGTGCTGCTGCACCTGATCCTTCGTGGTCCAGGACGGCAGGTAGCGGACCGATTGGTCATCGACCACGGCGACGAAGCCGCTCTGCAGCACGCGCGCGTGGTCGAGCGCCGCCTCGAGTACCGGGAGCTCGGCCTTGTAGCCCATGTAGGTGATGCCGATGTAGTCGCCGCTCTTGGAATAGAGCGGCTCGTAGCCGGTGATGTAGGGGCTGCCGAGGATGTCGACGACGCCGTAGAAGGCGACACCCTGACTCAAGGCCGCATAGGCCCTGGTGGTGTTGTTGAGCTCGGTGCCGACGGCCCGCCGGCCGTTGTCCTTCAGCACGTTGGTGGTGATGCGCACGAAGCGGTCGCCGTCCTTGGAGAAGATGGTCGCCGTGCCTTTCAGCATGCGCGTCACGTAGTCGACGATCTCGAAGTTGCCGGCTGCGCTCTTGCCGCCGACCAGGATGTCGGGGACCGTCTTGTCGGCCACCTGCACCGGCGGGCCCTTCTCGGCCCCGCCGCGTGCGGCGATCTGGTCCTTGAGGAGGTTCATGCCGCCGTGCGTGCGCTCCTCCATCAGTGTCTCGGTGGTGACGAAGGCCGCCTGGATCGCGGTGACGTTGTCCACCACCTGCTGCCGCACCACCCGCTCTTCGTGGTGGGTGGCCCAGAGCGAGAAGCCGATTGCACCGGCGCTCACCAGCAGCAGCGCCACGATCGCCACGGGAAGAACGACCTGGAAACGGAATCCACGGAACACGGCGTAGCCTCCTTAGCCTCTGCGCAACCGGCATAATGTGCTCGCTCCGCGGCGGCCGCAGATGTCTACGGCGTCGCAGAAATCGCTGATTTCACTCGGCCGGCAGGCCGGCGCGGGCCCGAAAGTGCGCAGCAGCGCACGCTGCGGCGGGCGGCGGCAGGGGCCGTCACCCGCTTGTAATACCGCGCGTCCTGCCTACACTCCGGAGATCCGATGCGTACCACCGCCCTCGCCGCCGCCGCACTCACTGCCCTCAGCCTCACCGCCATCGCGCGTGCGGACACCCTCGTGGTGACCGCGGCGCGCATGATCGACGTGCTCGCGGGCCGCGAGGTCGAGCGCCCCCAGATCGTCGTCACCGACGGGCGCATCGCGAGCGTCGGCCGCGCGGGCGATGCGGTGCCTGCCGGTGCCCGCCGGCTCGACTTCGGCGACCGCACGCTCCTGCCCGGCCTCATCGACATGCACGTGCACCTCACCTCCGACCCGACGCTGAGCGGCTACCGGCGGCTCGAATACACCGACGCCTTCTGGATGACGGTCGGCGCCGCCAACGCGCGCCGCACGCTGGCGGCGGGCTTTACCACGGTGCGCAACGTCGGCTCGAGCGGCTACCAGGACGTCGGGCTCATGCAGGGCATCAACCGCGGCTACCTCGAGGGTCCGCGCATCGTGCCGGCGACCTATGCGATCGGCTCGACCGGCGGCCACTGCGATGCGACGCAGTTCCCGCCCTCGATCACGACGCCCTCGACCCAGATCGCCAACTCGCCGGACGAGTACCGGGCGCTGGTGCGCAAGGTGCACAAGTACGGCGCGCAGGTGATCAAGGTATGCATGACCGGCGGCGTGCTCTCCAAGGGCGACAGCGTCGGCGCCCAGCAGCTCTCGCTCGAGGAGATCAAGGCGGTGGTCGAGGAGGCGCACCGGCTTGGGTTACGGGTCGCGGTGCACGCCCACGGCACCGAGGGCATCAACGACGCGCTGCGCGCCGGGGTCGACACCATCGAGCACGCGAGCCTTGCGGACGCCGAGAGCTTCCGCCTGGCGAAGGAGCACGGCGCGTGGTTCGACATGGACATCTACAACGACGACTACATCCTGTCCGACGGCGCGAAGAACGGCGTATTCCCCGAGAGTCTCGCGAAGGAGCGCATGATCGGGCTCAAGCAGCGCCAGACGTTCCGCGCGGCGCACGCCGCGGGCGTGAAGATGCTCTTCGGCACCGACGGCGGCGTCTACCCGAACGGCGACAACGCACGGCAGTTCGCCAGGATGGTCGAGTGGGGCATGACGCCCATGGAAGCGATCCAGGCGGCCACCAGGAGCGCCGCGGAGGCGCTCGACAAGACCGCGGACGTGGGCGCGATCGCGCCCGGGCGCTATGCGGATCTGATCGCCGTCGACGGCGATCCGCTCAAGGACATCCGCGTGCTGGAAAACGTCGCGATCGTCATGAAGGGCGGCACGCTGGTGAAAGGCACGCCCTGAGGCGCGAGCGCGCGCGGCCGCGCCGCTCCTTCACCAGATGCCGCCGAGCGCCACGGTGACCGCCTCGCCGTTGACACCGCCGGCGGCGTCGCTGCAGAGAAAAGCGATCACCTCGGCCACCTCGCGCGGCTCGAGCACGCGGTTCTGTGGATAGATGGCCGCGCGCTCGCGCCATACCTGCTCGGTCGAGACGCCGCGCCGCGCAGCCTCGGTCTGCGCCGAGCGTTCGGCCATCGCGGTGCGCACCCAGCCAGGCAGTACGGCGTTGGACGTGACGCCGCAGGGACCCGCGTCCTGCGCGACCGCGCGCGCCAGCCCGATCAACCCGTGCTTGGAGGCGGTGTAGGCGCTGCCGGAGCGCTCCGCCTTCTCGCCCGCGGTGGAGGCGGTGAACACCAGTCGGCCGAAGCCACGCTGACACATGCCGCCGACCGTGAGCCGCGCGAGCTCGAACGGGCCGTCGAGATTCACGCGCATGGTCTCGCGCCAGACTTCGGGATCCTGCTCCCAGATCAGACGCTCGTGCGCCGAGCCGATGCCGTGGTTCACGACCAGGACGTCGATCGGGCCGAGGCGCCGCTCGGTCTCGGCCACGGCGAACGCGCAGCCCGCGACGGTGCCGAGGTCCGCGGCGACGTACTCGAGCCCGACGGCGGCGAGCTCGTCCGCGGTGCGCGCCGTGATCATGACGCGCGCGCCGGCCGCCGCGAGCAGCAGCGCCGCCTCGCGCCCGATGCCGCGGCCGCCACCGGTCACGAGCGCCACGCGGCCCTTCATGGCTGCACCGTGCTGCGGTGCCGCAGCCGCCGGTCGAACCAGAAGAGCGCGCCGATGAGCAGCGCCATCGGCAGCAGGCCGAGCGAGAAGGCCGTGCGGCCGTCGGTGGCCGCGAAGATCCGCCCGGTGATGAACGAGCCCGAGGTCCCGCCGAGTGCCGAGAACACCACGATGAGCCCGGTCATCGCCGCGTGCTTATCGAGGGGGAGCGAGCTCAGCATGGTCGAGCAGATCGTCGGGTAGATGGGCGCGAGAAACAGGCCGAGCACCGCGGGGAAATACGCCGCCAGCGGCAGGCTCGCCCAGTCGGTGGCACCGGCGGCGCTGGCACGTACCGACAGCACCAGCATGGCCGCCGCCACCACCAGGCATCCCACCAGGAGGTTGCGCCAGTAGATGTGCCGCAGCGCGACGCTGGCGCTCAGACGGCCGAACGCGAGCGCACCGGAATAAAGGCTCGCGAGCTGCACGCTCAGGGTCACGGGGAGCTTCAACTCCTCGCGATTGAAGGTCGGGAGCCAGGTCTGCACCTGCTGCTCGATGAGCACGTACAGGAACGCGGCCGCGAGGAATACCAGCACTGCCGGCTCCTCCAGCAGGCTCAGCATGCCGCGCAGCGGCGAGCCGACCGTGACCTCGGCGCCGTGCGCGCCCGACTCATCGAGCCGCGCGAACGCCACCAGCAGCGCGGCCGCCGCCGCGATGCCCGCCATCAGCCAGTAGACGTGCAGCCACACCGGGTCGCCGGGCGCGTTGCGGTTGATGAACAGGCTGAACACCCAGGAGGTCGAGAGCACGCCAAGCATGAACAGCCCCTCGAGCAGGCTCGTCAGGCTCGCGTGGCGGCTCGGCTCCGGCGACAGCAGGCCGATCGAGGAATACACCGCCACCTTGATGAGCGCGAAGCCCATCCCGACCGCGACGAACATGAGGCGCGTCGTGAGGAATCCCGGCACCAGCGGCATCGCCGTGCAGGCGAGCGCGACGAAGGCGAGGCCGACGATCATGGCGCGGCGATAGCCGAGCCGCGGCAGGTAGGCCGCCACGCACAGCGAGGTGATGGCGATCGGCAGATCCTTGCAGGCATCGAGGGTCGAGGTGGCGACCTTGTCGACGCCGAACGTCAACATCGACTGCAGGATCACCGGGGCGACGCTGTTGAGCAGCATCGCGAACACGAAGTACGTGGCGCCGAGCGCGACGATCATGATCAGGCGGTTCATGCGGTGGTCCGCGGCTCGTAAGGTGTCGATTATCCGGCCGCCCGGTCTGGCAGGAATACTAACCGAAGCTGATGTAAGGTTGGCGTCCTTGCGGGGGCCGCGAAGGGGAGCGACCTGGATGCGAACGAGAACATTGCGTTACGGGCTCACGTTGCTGCTGGCCGCCGCCGCGGTGGCCGCCGCCGCCACCGCTCCTCCCGCGCCGGCTCCGGCGAGCGCGGCCGCGGCGGAGCCTGAGCACCTCGGCAACTTCAAATTCCGCTTCGTCGGCCCGCGCATCGGCAACCGCATCGCGGCGATCGCCGGCATCGCGGGCGATCCTTCCGTGTATTACGCCGGTGCGGCATCCGGCGGCGTCTGGAAGTCGAGCGACGGCGGCAATCGCTGGGCGCCGATCTTCGACAAGCAGAACGTGGCGGCGATCGGCGCGCTCGCGGTAGCGCCCTCGCAAACCAGCACCGTATGGGCGGGCACCGGCGAAGCCTGGGTGATCCGCGACAGCGATGTCATGGGCAACGGCATCTACAAGTCCACTGATGCCGGCCGTACCTGGGTCCTCAAGGGACTGCCGCAGTCAGGCCGCATCGGCCGCATCATCGTGCATCCGGCCAATGCCGACATCGTCTACGCCTGCGTGCTGGGGCGGACCACCGGACCGCAACAGGAGCGCGGCGTCTACCGCACCACCGACGGCGGCGAGCGCTGGACGCGCGTACTGTTCGCGGGCGAGAACGTCGGCTGCTCGGGACTCGCGCTCGATGCGCACGACCCGCGCACGCTGATCGCCGGCATGTGGCAGGTGGAAATGCACACCTGGGGCGAATTGAGCGGCGGCCCCGCCAGCGGCCTCTATCTCACCCACGACGGCGGCGACACCTGGCAGCACCTGGAGAAGCACGGCCTGCCCGAGTCACCGCTCGGCAAGATCGACGTCGCCATCGCGCCGACGAATTCCAAGCGCCTCTACGCGCTGATCCAGACGCGCGATCAGGGCTCGGTGTGGCGCTCGGATAACGCCGGCCGCGAGTGGCGCCGCGTCAACTCGCAGCGCGCGCTCATCGGCCGCGCCGGGTACTACATCCGTATGGCGGTCTCGAGTGGCAGCGATGCCGAGGTGCTCGTGGCCAACAGCTCGTTCTGGCAATCACTCGATAGCGGGGAGAACTTCCACGAGGTGCGCTGGGGTGGCGACACCCACGACATCTGGATCGACCCGGCGAACCCCGACCGCTTCGTCATCACCGACGACGGCGGGCTGATCATCACCACGGTCCACGGGCGCGGCTTTCACCGCGTGCAGCTGCCCATCGGCCAGATGTACCACGTCGCGGTCGACGAGCAGATCCCCTACTACTTCTATAGCAACATGCAGGACGACGGCAACATGCGCGGCCCGAGCGTGTCGCGCGGCGGCGAGGAAGGCTGGGACCGCCACATGGGGGGCTGCGAATCCGGGTTCACTGTTCCGGACCTCGCCGATCCGAGCGTCGTGTGGGCAACCTGCTACGGCGACACGGTCACCCGCTGGGACGCGCGCTACCACGAAGCGCATTCGGTGAGCCCGTGGAAGCACACGCTCGACTACCCGCCCGACGTCATCAAGTACCGCTGCCACTGGACGCCGCCGCTCGCGGTGGACCCTTTCGATCACAACACCGTGTACTACGGCTGCCAGGTGATCTTCCGCACCACGGACGCCGGCCACAGCTGGACGGTCGTGTCCCCGGATCTCTCCACCAGGGACCCGGCGCACATCGCACCCTCGGGCGGCATCGTCGGCGACAACCTCGGCCAGTTCTACGGCGAGGTGGTATTCGCCATCGCGCCCTCGAAGGTGCAGCAGGGGCTCATCTGGGCCGGCACCAACGACGGCCAGGTCTGGTACACGAAGGACGGCGCCGCCAACTGGGTCAACGTCAGCGCCCATATGACGGGCGTGCCCTCCGGCGGCACCATCACCAGCATCGCACCCTCGAGCTTCGATGCCGCGACCGCCTACGTGAGCGTCGATCTGCATCTCAACGACAATCGCGATCCGTTCATCTACAAGACCAGCGATTTCGGCAGAACCTGGAAGCGCATCAGCGGCGACTTGCCGAAGCACGAGCTCTCCTACGTGCGCACCGTCACCGACGACCCGAATGCGCCGGGGCTGCTGTTCGCCGGCACCGGTAACGGCCTCTATTACTCGCTCGATGACGGCGGGCACTGGAGCCAACTGCGCAACGGGCTGCCGCCTTCGCCCGTGACCTGGGCGGTGGTGCAGAAGCAGTTCCACGACCTCGTGGTCTCGACCTACGGCCGCGGGCTCTACATCCTCGATGACATCACGCCGCTCGAGCAGCAGGCCCGCCAGCGCAGCGCCGCGCCGGTGGTGCTCTACGAGCCGCGCAAGGCCTATCGCTTCGTCGCCGACGCCTCCGCGCCCGTCAATTTCTCCCTCGCCGCCAAGCCTAAGGACCCGGTGCGGCTCGAGATCCTCGATAGCGGCGGCAACGTGATACGCCGTCTCGAGTCGCACGACCCGATCGTCGGCATCAACCGCATCAGCTGGGATCTGCGCTACGAGTCACCGCGCCTCGTGGCACTGCGCACGGTCGCGCCCGACAACCCGCGCGTCTGGGACGAGCCGCGCTTCCGCGACGAGGACTCGCGCCCCATCACGCACTGGGGCTCGCGCCCGGCGGAGGTGGGACCCATCGCGGCCCCTGGCAGCTACTCGGTACGCCTGCAGGTCGACGGTGAGACCCTGTCGGCGCCGCTCACCGTGCTCGCCGATCCGCGCGCCCCCGGGTCGCAGGCGGACATCCAGCTCTCGGTGCGTACGCTGCTGCAGATCCGCGACGACATCTCGCACGTTGCCGACACCGTCAATCGCATGGAGTGGCAGCGCAAACAGCTCGAGGTCATCGAGGCCATGCTGCGGCCGGCGCGGCCGCACGCGCGCCACGATGCGCCGCTCGCCGAGGAAGGCGACGAGCGCGAGGGCGAGCCCGCATCAGCCGCACCGCGCGTGGCAAGCGCGGCCGAGGAGCAGCAGAAGAAGGAGCTGCTGGCGGCGGCTGAGAGTCTCGACAAGAAGCTCGCGGCCGCCGAATCCAAGCTGGTCTCGCGGTCGCTGCGCGACAGCGACGACAAGTACTTCATCGAGGCAGACGGCGCTTATCTCGACCTCATCTGGCTCAACGCCGAGGTCGGCACCGGCGGTGGTGACGTCGCCGGCGGCGCCGACTTCGCGCCGACCGAGGCGCAGCTCGCGAACCTCAAGGCGCTCGAGGGCGAGGTGGCGGCGGCGGATGCCGACTACCAGGGGATCCTCAGCCAGGATTTGCCGGCGCTCGACCAGGCGTTGGAGAAGGCGAGCCTCGCGACCGTGCCTTGAGGTCACCTGCACCGTAGTCGTGCCAGGCGCCGGTGCGCGGATTCTCGATGCGGAACGAGCCGTCGCGGTACGCCGTGAGCTTGATCCAGTACGCGGTTCGCTCGTCGAGGTTCGCGATGTAGGCGTCCGGGAAGTTGCTGTCGAGCGCTTCGGCGGACAGGTGCAGCTGCCAGACGTCTTCGAGCCCCGGCACCTGGTGCAGCGCCTGATAGGTGACGCGCGCCCCGCCCTTGGCTAAGCCGTTGTTCATGACGGCCACGCGCGGCCGGAACGCCGCAAAGGTCGCGGGATCGGCCACGTCGGGTCCACCGTGATGTGCCACCAGATAGACGTCCACCGGCCCGATGAGGTCCCGCGGGCAGGCGAGCGCGTAGAGCGGGGTGCCGCTCAGGTCGCCGACGTCGAGAAAGCGGAACCGGCCGTAGCGAATGAGGACCCCGGTGGAGCGCGGATTCTCGAAAGGGTCGCGGGCGGCGAGCGCCTGCGCCGGGCAGAGTGCGTTGCTGCGTCCGGCGCCCGGCAGCGGCTGTGAGAGCGTCGCGCCGGCGGAGCTCACCACGGTCGTCTCGAGTCCCGCGATCGGCAGCCGCGCGCCGGGTCGCGGCATGAGGTGCGCGGTGCCCGCGGCGCGCACCTTCTCGTAGGCCGCGAACGCGGCCGCCGTCTCCGGCACGTTGCTGCCGGCCTCAGGGTCCGGCGCGCCGTGATCGACAAAGACCCCGATGGGCATGAGCTGGGCGAGCTCGCTCACCCCGCCGTCATGATCGGGATGGAAATGCGTGATGAGGAGGGTGTCGATCCGGGTGACGCCGGCGTCGCGCGCCGCGGCGACGATGCGGTTTGCGTCACGTGCGGCATGCGGGTCGCCGGGCCTGAAGCCCGAGCCATCGCCCGCCCAGCCCGTGTCGATGAGGAGCGAGTGCCCGTCGGGCGTCACGATGAGCGTCGACTGCCCGCCTTCGACGTCGATGAAGTAGATCGAGAGGGTCGCGGGCGTGGCCGCGGCGGCGCCGGCCACCCCGGCGGCGAACACGATGAGCGCCAGCAGCAGCGGGTGCCGTAGCGAAGGCAAGGGTGTGCCGCGGAGCCTCACGGTCAGGAGATAATAGCCGACATGGCCGAGCCGCTCATTTATCTCGATCCGGGCAGCCCCCTGTCGTTGCAGAACCAGATCCGCGAGAAGCTGGTCGAGCTCATCGTCTCGGGAGCGGTGCCGGCTGGTAGGCGGCTGCCGTCGACCCGCGGGCTCGCCGAGCAACTGCGCGTGTCGCGCAATACGGTGGTACTCGCCTATCAGCAGCTCCTCGATGAGGGGTTCCTCCTCACCCGCGAGCGCAGCGGCATCTACCCCAACCCGGTCATGCAGCCGCAACGCATGGCCGGCGCGGAGCCCGCCCGCGGCGGGCGTGGCGCAATCGACTGGACGCGGCGGATCCAGGTCGCCCCCGGTACCCGCGGCCCGCTCGGCCTACCCGACCCCGCGCGCCCGGCGGGCGATTCCTTCCTCGACGGCAGCGTCGATCCTTCGCTCTACCCGATGAGTGAGTGGCGCGAGGTGAGTCGCCTGGCGCTCGCCTCGCGCGAGATCCGCGAGTGGTCGGCGCGCAGCCGCGACCTCGACGACCCCATGCTGATCGAACAGATCCGCAGCCGCATCCTGCCGCGCCGCGGCATCATCGCCGCTCCCGAGCAGATCCTGATCACCGTCGGCGCGCAGCAGGCGCTATGGCTGCTCGTGCAGCTGCTGGTGCGACCCGGCGTGCGCGTGGGCGTCGAGGAACCCGGCTACCCGGATTTCCGCGCGCTGCTCGCGCTGCGCGGCACCGCGATCGCCCACCTGCCGGTGGATGCCGAGGGGCTGGTGGTGGATGAGGCGGTCGACAGCTGCGAGGTGCTCTACCTCACGCCGAGCCACCAGGTGCCGACCGCGGTGACCATGCCGAACGAGCGCCGGCAGCGCCTGCTCGACAAGGCCGCGGCGCACGGCATCGTCGTGATCGAGGACGATGCGGACTCGGAGCGCAACTACCTCGGCCAGCCCCACCCGGCGCTGCGCGCCATGGACCGCCACAGCTGCGTGCTGTACGTGTCGAGCCTCTCCAAGGTACTCGCCCCGTGGCTGCGGCTCGGATTCCTGGTGGCGCCGCGCGAGCTCATCGAAGAAGCGCGCGAGCTGCGGCGCCTCACCGTGCGCCATCCGCCGCCGCACGACCAGCGCGCCGCGGCACTCTTCATGGCGCTCGGCCACTACGACGCCATGCTGGCGCAGCTCGGCCAGGTGTTCCGCGAGCGCTGGATCGCGCTGCGCGATGCGCTCAACTACCACCTGCAGCGCTCGGTCGTGACGGCGCCGGCGACCGGGGGCACCTCATGCTGGGTGCAGGGACCGCCGGAGCTCGATGCCGTGCAGCTGATGGCCGATGCGGCGCGCGGCGGCGTGCACATCGAGCCGGTCGACCGTTATTACGCCGCCGAGGATCATCCACGTAACTGCTTCCGCATGAGCGTGCGCGGCATCCGCGTCGAGCGCATCCGGCCCGCGGTGGTGAAGCTCGCCGACCTGGTGCGCGTGCAGGACGCGGGCCTCGCGGAGCGGCTCGACAACTGCGTAGGGGAGCGGCTGCGGGGCGAGGAGATCCGCCGACGCTTGAGCGGCCGCACCATCCACCTGGAGACGGTGTACGGCGATCCATGCACGATCGATCTGCTGCCCGACGGCCGCATGGTGGGGCGGTCGGGATTCGCCGACGAGGATCGCGACACCGGCCGCTGGTGGGTGGACGGCGACCTCTGGTTCCGGCAGTGGCGGAGTTGGGCGTACGGCGACGCAGTCGGCTACTACACCGTGCTCGACGGCTGCGCGATCAAGTGGTTCAACCCCGACGGCCGTCTCTACAACATGGCGAAACTCAGCCCGACCGCCGCCACCAACGGCGGCTGGTCCAATCACTAGACGCCAACTGGCGCTATCGCCGCCGCCCCGTCGGCTGCCACCATCCCCGGATACTCAAGGGGGACGGGCGTGGAGCGGTGAGCATCTTCTCAGTCGCGGGACTGCAGCTGGAGCTGGCCGCAGGGGACAACGTCGCGGAATTGATCGGCGAGATCCGCTCCGCCAAGGGCCGTTATCCGTGGCTCGACATGGTGATGCTCCCGGAGCTCGCCAGCTTCGGCACGCGCACCACGCAGGCCGTGCGCCTCCCCGGGCCGGTCGAGCGGCGCTACTGCCAGGTGGCACGCGAGCTTAAGATCTGGCTGCTGCCCGGGAGCCTGTACGAGCGCCGCGGCGAGCACATCTTCAACACCGCGCCGCTCATCGACCCCGCCGGCCGCGTCGTGGCCCGTTACCGCAAGATCTTTCCGTGGACGCCCTACGAGCGCGGTGTCACGGCGGGCAGTGACTTCGTGGTCAGATCAGCCGGCGGCGCCAGCCTCGGCATCTCGATCTGCTACGACGCATGGTTTCCCGAGACTTCCCGCTCGCTCGCGTGGCTCGGGGCCGAAGTGATCCTGCATCCGACGCTCACCAACTCCATCGACCGTGACGTCGAGCTCGCCATCGCGCGTGCCACCGCGGCCACGCAGCAGTGCTATTTCCTCGACATCAATCTCGCCGGCCCACTCGGCGCCGGCCGCTCGGTGGTGTGCGGCCCGGGCGGCGAGGTGATCCATCAGGCGGGCACGACGCGCGAGGTGATCGCCGTTCAGCTCGATCTCGACTACCTGCGCCGCTGCCGCGCGAGTGGCTGGCACGGGCTTGGGCAGCCGCTCAAGAGCTTTCGCGACTGCGCGCTCAAGTTCCCGGGCTACCGCCCGAAACGGCGCGCCGCGCCCGCGCTCGAGGGGCTCGGGGCGGTGCGGCTTGCGGCGGCCGGCACCGCTGCAGGGCGCCGCCGCACACGGCGCAGCCGCAACTGACCAACGACGCCCCGGGGGGAGTGATCCACATGAAACAGAAGCTTGCAGCAGCGCTCTATCGCTCGCCGATCGCCGCGGCCGTCATCGCCGCCCTCGGCGCCGCGGCGGCCCACGCCGACACCACGGCGGCGGCGGCCGAGCAGGCCGGCGCCGCGGCAGATACCGCCGCTCCGCTGCAGGAGGTCATAGTCACCGCGCGGCGCCGCGCGGAGAACGTGCTCGACGTGCCGTACAACATCAGCGTCGTGAGCGGCAGCGACATCGCGGACAACCACGTGCTCGACACCGCGGAGCTGATGCGCGATATCCCCGGCGTCTCGGTCATCGACCGCGGCGACCGCAACGCCAGCGTCACCAACGGCATCCGCATCCGCGGACTCAACGTCGACAGCTCCGCTCTCGGCGACTACTCCGTATCGGCCGCGGCTACCGTCTCGACCTACGTGAACGACACGCCGATCTTCGCCAACTTCCTGCTCACCGACATCGATCGCGTCGAAGTGCTCAAAGGTCCGCAGGGCACGCTCTACGGCTCGGGCGCCATCGGCGGAACCGTGCGCTATATCCTGCGCGATCCAGAGATCGGCAAGTTCGATGGCGACCTGAGCGTCAGCGGCTCCAAGGTCGAGTCCTCCGACCAGGCCGGCGCATCGGGCACGCTGACGCTCAACCTCCCGGTGAGCGACACCAGCGCGCTGCGGCTGACGGTCACGCACAACCAGTACCCGGGGGAGACCGAGTATCGCAACGTCTACGTGCTCGGCCCCGACGGCGTCCCGGTTCCGCCCGCGGGCGGCAGCATCACCTCACCGGGCGCCGTGTATCAGTCGGTGAAGGACGCCGACTTCGCGCACCAGACGTACGCGCGCCTCGCCTTCAAGTGGCAGCCGTCCGACATCTTCACCCTCAACCTGAGCCTCACCGGCCAGGACGACCACTTCGGCGGCCGCCGCGCCACGACGCTCGGCGACGACGGCTTCGGCGTGCCCTACCAGGCGAACCAGCTGGGCGCCATGGAGCTCGAGCCCGCCAACCGCGACGTGTATCTCGCCGCGCTCGAAGCCTCGCTCGATCTCGGCTTCGCAACGCTCACCTCCAGCACCTCGCAGTACAACCATCACGGCGACATCACCAGCGACAGCACCGGCTTCTACGCGCAGAACAACTGGTGGGCGGAGTTTTACTACAACTATCCCCGGCCGCTCGAGTCCGCGGTGCGTGGCTACGGCGACAAGGCGACGATCGAGGAGCTGCGGCTGGTCTCCAGGCCCGGCGAAACTTTCGACTACGTGATTGGGGCCTATTACCAGAACCAGAGCCTGTACAGTTCGCAGGACAGCATCATGGTGGGGTTCCAGCAGTGGTGGGACGCCGCCTTCCCGGCCTTCGCGAGCGCGGTGGTGGGAAATGAGGACTTCACCTACCTGCAGCAGGAGCACTTCCGCGATTCGGCGCTCTACGGCGAGCTCACCTGGCACATCACGCCGGACGTCGAGCTCACCGCAGGCCTGCGCACCTTCAGCGACCGCGACGAGGTGAACGAGCAACAGACCGCGGGCCTGTACGCTTCGATTTTCAACGCCGCTGAATCGAGCGGCGTCAGCGACGTCAACAAGACGATCTTCAAGGGCAACTTCTCCTGGCGGTTCGCGCCCTCGAACCGTTTCTACGCGACCGTGGCTCAGGGCTACCGGCGCGGTGGCTCGAACGGTGTGCCGACCACCGGCTACTTCGCCGAAAGCCCCAGCTGGCTCACCTATCAGCCCGATACCGACGTCGATTACGAAGTCGGCTTCAAGGGCGAGGTGCAGGGGTTCACCTATAACGCCGACGTCTTCTACGTCGACTGGAAGAACCCGCAGATCAACACCGCGACCACCAACTGGGGCTTCTTCGCGGTGCAGAACGTCAACAAAGCGGTCACCAAGGGCGTCGAGCTGCAACTCGCCGCGCGCCTCGGCGACCACTTCCACTACAGCCTCGGCTACACCTACACCCAGGCGCGGCTCGCGGCCGATGCGGTCTCCGCCGACGGCGTCTACATCATCAACACCAACGGGGCGCAGCTGCCGGGCTCGCCCGAGAACCAATTCAACCTGGCACTCGACTACCGCGTGCCGTTCGCGGGCAGCTCGCTCACCTTGCGCTCGGACCTCTACTATCAGTCGGCAACGCAGGACACGCTGTTCTCCTCCACCTCGTCCCCGAACACGGTGCCCGCCCCGAACCCGTATCTCGGGGAGCCGAAGTTCTACTACCCGATGCCGGGATTCTGGATCTGGAACGCGTCCGCGAGCTATCCCTTCGGCCGCTGGTCGGCGACCCTGTGGATCAAGAACATCACCGACGCGCAGGCCTTCACCGGCGTATACACTGAGGCCTACATGGGCACCTCCCCGGCGCAGAATTTCTACGGCAACGACTCCAAGGGACTCAACGCCCTGCCGCGCACCGTGGGACTGACGCTCAATCTCAAGTTCTGATCCGCGCGGGTGCGCTCGTGACGGGCACCGGGCCTCCCGCCGACCCACCGGGGCTGCTTGCCTGGATCGAGCGCGCGGCCGCCGCAGGCCGTGCAGCCGAGGCGCTGCCGCGGCTGCTCGAGCTGGCCGGGTGCGCCGGACTCAGCCTCGCGCAGCGGCAGCAGACGGCGCAGCTCCTCACGCACTTCAACCGCCACGTCGAAGCCGAGCGCTGCAGCGAGCGCTGCGCACGGCAAGCGCCGGATGATCCGCGGGTGTTGTACAACTGGGCGGCGGCGCTCACGGCGATCGGACGGCTCGAGGATGCCGAGCGCACCTACGATCGGATCATCGCGCTCGCGCCACAGGACGCCGACGCATGGTACAACCGGGCGACGCTGCGCCGGCAGACGCCCGCGGGCAACCACGTCGCCGCCATCGAGGCGCAGCTGGCCGCAACCGAGCGCGGCGATGCGCGCCAAGTGGCACTCGAGTACGCGCTCGCCCGGGAACTCGAGGATCTGGGCGAGTACGCGCGGGCTTTCGCTGCGCTCAGGCGCGGCGCGGACGCACGGCGGCAGCGCCTCAGCTACCGGGTGACCGCCGACACCGGGGCGATGGAAGCGATCGCCCGCTCCTTCAATGCCGCCTGGTGGGCGAACCGCCGGCCGGGTCTCCCCGATGAACGGGCGGTGTTCATCGTCGGACTGCCGCGCAGCGGCACGACGCTCGTCGACCGGATCGTGAGCTCGCACAGTGCCGTCGCGAGCCGCGGCGAGTCGACCGATCTCGCCACCGCGGTGACGCGCTGCGCTGCGGGCGCGCGCGGCAAGGAGGAGCTCATCCGGCAGGCCGCGCTCATCGACCCCGCGCGCCTCGGAGCGGAGTATTGCCGCACGCTGCCCGATAATGGCGCGCGCCGCATCATCGACAAGACACCTCTCAACTTTCTCTACCTCGGGCTGATCCGGGCGGCGCTGCCATCCGCGACTTTCATCCACGTGCGCCGCGCGCCCCTCGATGTGTGTTATGCGATGTACAAGACTCTGTTCCGCATGGCCTACCCGTTCTCCTACTCGCTCGATGACCTCGCGCAGTACTACATCGCCTACGACGGCCTGATGGAACACTGGCGCAGCACCCTGAAAGGTGCGCTGCTCGAGGTCGCTTACGAAGAACTCATCGCCAGCCAGGAGACCGTCAGCCGCCGTCTCATCGCGCACTGCGGCCTCGAGTGGGAGCCCGGGGTGCTCGAGTTCGAGCGCAATAGCGCTCCCACCCTGACGGCGAGCGCGGCGCAGGTGCGCCAGCCGATCTACAACTCCTCCGTCGGCCTCTGGCGCCGCTACACCGTCGAGCTGGTGCCGCTGCGCAGCCAGCTCGCCGCAGCCGGCATCGAGACGCTCGAATGCGCCTGATCGCCCTATGCGCCGCGTTGCTTGCGGCGGCAGCGGCCGCCGCGCCCGATGCGCCGCCGGCCGGCATGCGGGCAACACTTGCCGGCGCGTTGACGCGGGCCGATCTCGGGGGCGCCAGGACCGCGCCCGGTCCCTGGGCGATGACGGCATTCGCCCCGCCCGCGGGCGCGCGTGCTCCGAGTCACGTGTTCGAGGGCCGCCTCGTGCTCGCAGCGGAGCTGCCGGGTGGCGCGTTCCGCGTGCTGAAGGATCCGTGGCACGATGCCGACGAGAATCACGGTGCCGCACGGCGCCTGCCAGCATTCGATTTCGCCTTCGTGCAGAGCGGCTCGGCTCTCATCCCGCTCGAGCGCGGTGCGGTGCGCGCCGAGCACACCGAGTGGGAGTTCGTGCTCGAGCCCGGGCGGGTCTGGGACCAGGATGGCGATCGCGGGCTGACGCGCGCGGCGTTGCCATTCGCGCTCGAAGAGCGCAATGCCAACTGCATGCACAACGGCGTGCTGACGTTCCTGTTCGCCGACGCGGGACGGATTTCGAACGTCGCCTGGGAAATCGGCCAGGAGACCTGCTTTTATTTCAAGTTCGATGCATGGGGCGAATCACGGGCGCGCTACCTGGCGGGTCCGGTCGCGGCCAAAGCCGAGCTCATCGCCCGCTACCAACGCGAGCTCGCCGGGCGGGTGCCGACCCGCCCCATGGCGCAACTGGCGCTCGACCAACCGGGCGCCGACCCAGGCGAGTTCGGTTCGCCGCTCGAGATCCCTGCCGAGGATATGACTCTCTACGGCCTGTCGGTCGACGGCGTGCACTACACCGGCGGCTGCGCGACGCGCTTCGGCCCGTATCCGTACTGCGACGAACTCGACCTGCCCTCGTATTCGCTCGCCAAGACACTCGTCGGCGCACTCGCCACCATGCGCGCCGCGCAGCTCGATTCCACGGTGCTCGCGGCGACCATCGGCTCGCTCGTTCCCGAATGCGCGGGTCACGGCTGGGACGACGTCACCGTCGCCGCGACGCTCGACATGGCGACCGGGCACTACAACTCCGATGCCCGCGAGCACGACGAGGATGGGGACGACATGGACCCGTTCTTCGCCGCCGAGGATCATGCGAGCCGCATCCGCTTCGCCTGTACGCACTACCCGCGCAAGGCAGACCCGGGCACGATCTGGGTCTATCACACGGCCGACAGTTACCTGCTCGGAACCGCGCTCGCGGCCTGGGAGCGCCGCCGCTCGGGTCCCGCGGCCGATTTCTTCGACGCGCTGCTGGTCGGCCCGATCTGGCATCCGCTCGGACTCAGTCCCGCGGTGGATGTCACCCGCCGCGTGCGCGATGCGAGTGCTCAGCCCTTCACCGGTTACGGCCTGACGCTCAAGCGCGATGACGTCGTGAAGCTCGCGCGGTTCATGATGCAGGGCGGGCGCATCGGCAATGAGCAGGTGATCGACGCGGCGATGCTCAATGCCGCGCTGCAGAGGGATCCCGCGCAGCGCGGTCTCCCGGCGGCGAGCGCCGAGGTGCGCTATCACGATGGAGTTTGGGCGTGGAATGCGGCCGCCTCTCTCGGCTGCACGCAGCCCGCCTGGGTGCCCTTCATGTCGGGCTATGGCGGCATCCAGGTCGTCCTGTTTCCGAACGGCATCGTCTACTACTACTTCAGCGACGGCGGGGTGTGGGCGTTCGCGCGCGCTGCCCGCGCGGCGGACCGGATCCGGCCGTTCTGCCGGAGAAGCTGAGTGGGCCGCACCCCCCCGTCCTGGAGCGCCCGCGCAGCCCCCGACGGGCTGCTCGCCGCGGCGTTCCTCGGCATGCTGGGAACCGCCGGCATGTTCTATGTGAACCTGCTGCCGGCGATCGTCTCGGGCCTGCGCGATGCGCTCGGTTACAGCAATGTGCAGGCCGGCTACGTCGCCTCGGCCAACGTCTACGGTGCCGCGCTCGGCGCGCTGGCCGCGGTTTTCATCGTACGACGCTTTCCCTGGAAGCGCGTCCAGGCGGTCGCGCTCAGCGCACTGATCGCGTTCGATGTCGTCTCGATGGCGGTGACTTCGCTGCCGGTGCTGATCGCCCTGCGCTCGCTCCACGGCCTGTGCGGCGGAGTGTCGATCGGCATCGCACTCGCGGTGATGGCGCGGACCCGCGTGCCGCAGCGCGCCTACGGCGCACAGTTCACGCTGCAGGTGCTGCTCGGCGGCGTCGGGCTCCTGTGGCTGCCGGAGCTCGCGGCACGCCTGGGTTCGTGGGTGTTGTTCCTGTCACTTGCGGCGATCAGCGCGATCACGCTCGCGCTGCTGCCGCTGCTCGCCGACTACGCGCTCGGACGCGCCGCGCTGACGGCCGCGCGCGCAGTGGTGCCGCGTCGGCCGCTCGCCGCCACGCTCGTGGCGATTTTCCTGTTCCAGGCGGCCAACATGGCGTTGTTCGCCTTCATCATTCCGCTCGGACGCCACTATTCCCTCAGCACCGCGTTCGTCAGCGATACCCTCGCCGCCGCCGACTGGATCGCCGCGCTCGGTTCACTGCTCGCGATGTGGGTGGGCGTGCGCTTCGGGCGGCTGCGTCCGCTGATGACGGCGTTGCTGCTTACGATCCCCGCGACCGCGGCGTTCCTGCGCAGCGACGTGGCGGCGGTTTTCGTTGCCGCCAACATCGTCACCGGCATCGCCTGGTCGTTCGTGATCCCGTGGCTCTTCAGCATGTGCGCCGCGCTCGACCCTTCCGGGCGCAGCGCGACGCTCGGCGGCTTCTGCTCGAAGATGGGACTCGCTTCGGGCCCGCTGCTCGCTCCCTACCTCATCGGGAACGACGACTTCGCATCGCTGATCCGCGTTGCGGCCGCGGCGCTGCTGCTGGTGCTGGCGACCGCCGCGTGGCCGGCGCGGAACATCGACCGCGGGTAGCGACCGGACAAGCGCCCGTGCGACCATTGCCTCATCACCCCGGGCGATGAGTCGATGGAAGATCTCGAGAGCAAGCCGCTCGCCGCAGCGGGCGCAGGGAGCGAGCAGGGCACGCCCGCCGGGCCGCAGCGCACCGCGGCCGCGCTGCTTGCCGAAGCGGACCGGCTGCGCAGCAACGGACGCCTGGCCGAGGCGCTGGAGCGCTACGACGCCGCGGTCCGCTCCGACCCGCATTGCGCCGCCGCCCACCTCGGCCGCGGCGGCATCCTCCTGGCGAGCGCGCATTTCGAGGCGGCCGAGAACGCTTTTCGGCAGGCGCTCGCCTGCGAGCCGCACTGCGCCGCGGCGCATTTCAACCTCGGCATCCTCGCGATGTATCGCGGCAAGTACCCGGAGGCACTGCCGCAGCTGGCGCGCGCCCTCGCGCAGCAGGGCGACGCGGCGGCACGCGCCGCCTTCGCGAGCTGCGCCGCGCGCACCCACTTCACCAGCGACGATCCGCTGGTGCGCGCGACGCTTGCGACCGCGATCGCCGAAGCCTGGGGACTGCCGCACGACCTGTGCGCCGCCGCGGTGAGTCTCCTCCTGCTCGAGGCGCCGCTCGCCGCCTGCGTGCGCCGTGCCGGGCAATACTGGCCGGCGCGTCTGCCGCGCGCGGTCCTTTACGGCGCAGACGGCCTCGGGGCGCTCGTCGCCAACCGCCTCCTGCATGCGGTACTCGCTGCGGTGCCGGTGAAGTCGGTCCCATTCGAGCGTTTCCTCACCAGCGCGCGCCACGCGCTGCTCGAGGCGGCCGCCGCGGACGGGGACGCCTCCGACGGCGACGCCGCGGCGCTCCCCTTCTATGCCGCGCTCGCGCAGCAGTGCTTCATCAACGAATACGTCTTCGACTTCACCGCCGCCGAGCAGCAGGCGGCCGCTGACTGCCGCGTGCGGCTCGAGGCGGCGCTCGATGCCGGCGCCGCCGTGCCGCCGCTGGTGCTGCTGGCGCTCGCGGCCTGCGCACCGCTGCGTGAGCTGCGCGGTGCCGAGCGGCTGACCGCCGTTGCCGAGGACGACCCGGTCGGTGCGGTGCTGAGGCAGCAGCTGCGCGAACCGCTCGAGGAAGAGGCGTTACGCGCCGGGATGGCGCGCCTCACGCCACTCGGCGGCGGCGTGTCCGCGGCCGTGCGCGCGCAGTACGAGGAGAACCCCTACCCGCGCTGGGTGCGCATGCCGCTGCGCGGGCAGCCGCTGCCCTTCAACGCGGAGCTGCGCCGCGCCCTGCCGTTTGCGCACTTCGCGCCGCTCGCCGCCGAGAATGGCCCCGACGTGCTGGTCGCCGGCTGCGGCACGGGCGCCGATGCCATCGCCGTCGCGCGGCGCTTCCACGCGGCGCGCGTGCTGGCGGTGGACTTGAGTCTCGCCAGCCTCGCCTACGCGCAGCGCAAGACACGCGAGCTGGGCGTGACCAACATCGAGTACGCGCAGGCCGACATCCTCGGGTTGGGCAGCCTCGAGCGCAGCTTCGACGTCGTCAGCGCGATCGGCGTGCTGCATCATCTGGCCGACCCGCTCGAGGGCTGGCGCATCCTGTTATCGCGGCTGCGGCCGGGCGGGTGCATGTGCCTGGGTCTCTACAGCCGCATCGCCCGACGCGCCGTGGTGCGGGCACGCGAATTCATCGCGGCACGCGGCTACGCCGCGACCCCCGAGGACATCCGGCGGTTCCGCCACGACGCACTCGGTGCGCACGCCAGCGCCGAGGTCAGATCGCTGGCCCGCAGCTACGCCTTCTACTCGATGAGCGACTGCCGCGACCTGGCATTTCATGTCACCGAGCGGCAGCTGACGCTCGCCGAGATTGCGGCGTTCCTCGGCGCCGCGGACCTGCGCTTCCTCGGCTTCGAGCTCGATCCGCACGTGCTCGGTCAGTACCGCGCGCGCTTCGGTGCGGACCCCTCGTGTACCGACCTGCGCAACTGGGCCGCCTTCGAGGCGGACCACCCCGACACCTTCACCGGCATGTACCGGTTCTGGATCCAGCGCCGGCTACACGAACTCGATGCCTGAATCCGCGAGCGGCAGCGAGCGCACGCGCGTGCCGGTGAGCGCGAACACCGCGTTCGCGACCGCCGGAGCTGCGAGCGGCACCCCTACCTCGCCGATGCCACCGGGCTTCTCGCCGCCCTGCATCACGATGACGTCGATGCGCGGCATCTGCTTGATGCGCAGCAGCGGGAAGTCGTCGAAGTTGCTCTGCTCGATGCGCCCGTCCTTGAGCGTGATCTTGTTGCGCAGCGTGTTGATGAGCCCGGTCACCGCGCCCGACTGGATCTGCGCGACGATCTGGTCCGGGTGCACCGCGATCCCGGGATCGACGACGTAGACCAGGCGCTCGAGCCGCAGACGCTTGCCGGACTTCGACACGCGCGCGATGAGTGCCTGGTGCGTCTCGTAGCTCTCCATCATCGCGAGCCCGAGCGCGGTGCCCGCGGGCAGCGGCTTGCCCCAGCCCGCCTCGGCGGCGACGCGCTCGAGTACCGCCTGCTGGCGCGGCAGCTTCTCGAGCAGCTCGAGGCGGAATGCGACCTGGTCGCGGCCCGCCGCGTGCGCGAGCTCGTCGAAGAAGCTCTCGATCGCGAACGCATTCAGCGCATGGCTCACCGAGCGCCAGTAGCCCGAGCGCAGCCCGTACTCCTGGATCACGACGCGCTGCAGCGCGTTCGGCACATCGTAGGCGAGATTGGCCGAGCCTTCGGTCATGAAGGGATCGAGGTCGTCCTTCACGACCCCCGGGAACATCCGGTTGGTGATCGAGGAGGAGACCATCTTGTAGTCGAATGCCACGAGCTTCCCCTGGGCGTCGAGCCCGCCGGCGAGCGTGTGGAAACTCGCGGGCCGGTAGAAATCGTGGCGCGTGTCGTCTTCGCGCGTCCAGATGAGCTTCACCGGTCTCCCGGGCATCGCTTTGGCGATCGCGGCCGCCTGACCGATGAAGTCGACGTCGAGCCGGCGGCCGAAGCCGCCGCCGATGAACTGCGGCCAGATGCGCGTTTGCGCGGGGGCGGCGCCGCTGCGCGCCGCGGCGATGCCTTGCGCGCCCTGCGGGAACTGGGTGCTGGTCCAGATATCGCAGCCCTTCTCGCCCACCAGCGCGAGGCAGTTCATCGGCTCGAGCGTGGCGTGGGCGAGGAGCTGCGAGTGATATTCGGCGCTCACGGTCCGCGCCGCGCTCTTCATCGCGGCAGCGGCATCGCCTGCCTGCCGCACGATGGCGCCGTCCTTGTGCGCAGCGTCCTTGAGGGTCGCGCGGATCTGCGCGGTGTCGAGCTTCTCGCCCGGACCGTAATCCCAGCTGATTGTGAGTGCCTCGCGCGCGCTCCTGGCGGTCCAGTAGTGGTCGGCGACCACGGCGACCCCCTCACCGATGTTGACCACGGCCAGCACACCCGGCATCGCTTTCGCCTTGCCGTCATCGACCGTCACGACCTTGCCGCCGGGCACCGGACACTGCTCGAGAGAGGCGTACACCATGCCGGGGAGGCTGACGTCGAGGCCGTATTTCGCCTGCCCGCGCGCCTTGACCGCCGTGTCGAGCCGGTGGCGCTGCTTGCCGATCAGGGTGAAGTCGGCGGGCTTCTTGAGTAGCACGTTCTGCGGCGCCGGAAGCTTCGCCGCCGCCTCGGCCAGCTCGCCATAGCTCGCCCGCCGCCCGCCTTTGTGGCTCACGTAGCCGTCCGCGGCGACGCATTCCCCGGCGGGCACCGACCAGCGCTGCGCCGCGGCGCTCGTCAGCAGCACGCGCGCCGTGGCGCCTGCTTCGCGCAGCTTCACCCAGGCGTCGCGGATGCTGGTGCTGCCGCCGGTGATCTGGGCGCCGAGGAGCGAGTTGATGTAGACCGGATCGACCGGCGCCTGCTCGATCGCGACCTTGTGGACGTCGACGTTGAGCTCCTCGGCCACCAGCAGCGCGAGCGAGGTGTACACGTCCTGGCCCATCTCGTTGCGGTGGCAGACGAGTGTCACCTGGTTGTCGGGTGAGATGCGCACCCAGGCGTTCGCGCTGATCGGCTTGAGATCGGCGGCGATACCGGCCGGCGGCAGGTAGAAGCCCACGATGAGACCCCCGCCGAGCGCGGCGGAGCCCTTGAGGAAGTCCCGGCGGGACGCTTTCACTATGGCATTCATGGGTTGCCCCCGAGACTCCGGGCGGCGCTGTGGATCGCGGCGCGGATGCGCGCGTAGGTCCCGCAGCGGCAGATGTTGCCGTTCATGGCGGTGTCGATGTCGGCGTCGCTGGGTTTCGGGTTCTTGGTGAGCAGCGCAGTCGCCGCCATCACCTGGCCCGACTGGCAGTAGCCGCACTGCGGCACGTCGATCCGGTCCCAGGCCGCCTGCACGGCGGCGCCGATCTTGTCCGCGCCGATGCCCTCGATGGTCGTGATCTGTGCGCCCTGCGCCGAGGACAGCGGGATGCGGCACGAGCGCACCGGCGTACCCGCGAGATGCACCGTGCAGGCGCCGCAGAACCCGGCGCCGCAGCCGAACTTGGTACCCGTCATCCCCAGGTGGTCGCGCAGCACCCACAGGAGCGGCGTGTCGCCGCGCGCATTCACTTCGAGGGTCTTGCCGTTGATCGTGACTGTCGTCATGGCGGGCGCCTTCGTGACCGGACGGGTGGCACGGATGCTATGCCGGTTCGGTGCAGTGCGCATCCCCATCGGGCGCGACCCGGCGCGCGGCAGTGCCGAGCCGTCCCTCGCTGCCCGCCGCACGCGGAGCCGCGGGTGTCGCGATACGGCATGCCCGTCACGACGGAGCGGTTATGATGCGCGCCTACCGGTGAACCCGATTGCCGCAACCTGGCCGCTGCTGCTCGGCATGGGCATCCTCATGCTCGGCGCGGGCCTGCAAAGCACGCTGCTCGGCGTGCGCGCCACGATCGAGGGTTTCCCGACCACGGTTACCGGCATCATCATGTCGTGCTACTACGTGGGCTATCTCCTCGGTACCCGCCTCGCGCCGCAGCTGCTCGCGCGCGTAGGCCCGGTGCGTGTGTTCGCCACCCTCGCGGCCCTAGCCTCGGTGGCGGTGCTGGTGCACGGCGCATGGGTTCATCCGGGAGTGTGGGCGCTGATGCGGCTGCTCTCGGGCGTGTGCTTCGCCGGGATCTACGTCGTGGCCGAGAGCTGGCTCAACCACCGCGCCTCCAGCACCAACCGTGGCCAGCTGCTCGCGATCTATATGTTGGTTCTGTATGTCGGGCTCGGGACCGCGCAGTTCCTGCTGGTGCTCTCCGGTCCCGAGTCCACCCAGCCTTTCATGCTGGTGTCGGCGCTGATCTCGGTCGCCATGGTGCCGATCGTCGCCTCGGCGCAGGAAGTCGCGCGGCCCGCTGCGCCGCAGCGGGTGCGCTTCCGCGACCTGTACCGCAACTCGCCGGTCGGCGTGGTAGCGGTGGCGATCTCGGGGATGATCTCCTCGATTTTCTTTTCCATGGGACCGGTATACGCCCGCCTCACGGGCCTCGGCACCCGCGGCGTGGCCGAGTTCATGGCCGTCAGCATCCTCGCCGCGGTGCTCACGCAATACCCGGTCGGCCGGCTCTCCGACCGCATGGACCGGCGCACCATGATCGCGACCATGTGCCTGGTCGCAACGCTCGTGGCCGCGGCGGTCGAGCTCCTCGGCCCGTTGCCGCACGGCGTGTTCCTGGTTCTCGCGGCGCTCTTCTCGGGCGCGGCGCTCACGCTCTATTCGCTATCGGTCTCGCACGTCAACGACAAGCTCGAGCCCGCGCAGATGGTCGCGGCGAGCAGCGCGCTGCTGCTCATCAACGGCACGGCGGCGGCCTTCGGTCCGGTGATCACCGGCGGGCTCATCTCGGCCTTCGGTGCGCGCGCCTACTTCGGCATCCTCGGCACGCTCACCGCCACGCTGGCGCTCTTCGACCTGTGGCGCAAGCTCCGTCGCGGCCCGGTGCCGCGCAGCCAGAAGGGGCCGTTCATCGACACGCGTGAGCTGGTGACCTACGTCGGGCTCAACCCCGCGCCCATGGCGGGTGCCGAGCCGCTCGAGCCGCGCGCCGCGCGGCACACCGGCAAGAAGGACGCGAGGCACTGAGCGCGCAGACCAGCACAACTGCGAGCGACGCCGCGCGAGCGACTGGCTTCATCTTCTGACTCCCGCGTGTATCCCTGCCGCGGATTGTCGATCGCGCTTCCCCGTTCCGTCAGGCTGCGCGTGCGCCGGCCCGGCTCAGCGGCGCGCCTGCATCAGCTTCCAGCCGTTGCCCGAGGGGTCACGGAAAGAGGCGTCCACGGCGCCGTAGCGCTCGACCGGCTCCTGCGTGAATTCCACACCCCGCCCGCGCAAGCGCTCGTGCGCGGCGCGGCAGTCGTCGACCATCATGACCAGCGGCGGCATCGCACCCTTGGCCACCATCGCGCGCAGCGTCTGCGCGGTCGCGGCGTCGTGCACCGGCGGACCGGGCGCGAACAGCCCGAGCTGCAACGACGGCTGGTCGGGATGCTGGACCGTCAGCCAGCGGTAGTCCCCGTTGCGTGCGTCCGTGTGGACGCTGAAACCGAGCTTCTCGACGTAAAACGCGAGCGCCTCGTCCTGGTCCCGTACATAGAGACCGATCACTTCGACATGCTGGCTCATCGGACCTCCTTCAGTCTGGGACGCTTTATAGCGTTCGCGACGCGGCGCCGCTTCTCCGAAACTGCGATCGTGAGGTCGGGGCGGTGCGCGGCACTCAGAAAGCACCCCGGGGTACGTCCGAGCTGGTACGCGGCCGCCCGCTCGCGCGCGCGGATCACTCCGGGGCTTGCGCCGGTGATGTCGCGGAAGATGCGTCCGAAAGTGCCGAGGCTGCGCCAGCCGGTCTGAAATGCGATCTCGGTGACCGGCAGATCGGTGTCGCGCAGCAGCGCGCTCGCGCGCTCGATGCGCCGTGTCAGGAGATAACGGTGCGGCGGCACGCCGAAGGCCTGGCGGAAGGAACGCGCGAAGTGCGCCGCGGAGACGCGGCTGACCCGCGCCAGGCGCTCGACCGGCCAGTCCTCGTCGTAAGCCGCATCCATCCGGTCCTTCGCCCGCAGCAGGCGGCGCAGGAGCTCGGGGTCCTGGGTGGAGGGCGGATCGCTGCTCGGCACTTAACGAAATCTACCGCAACGGCGCGCGCACTCAGTGACCCGCATGATGCTTTTGTAAATGCGAATGATTCGCGATAGCATTAGCGTTACCGGGTCTCGCAGACCCGATGAGGGCCGAAGTGATGACTCCCGAGCCACGATTTCATTCACATCGACGCCCCTACCGCACATGGCCTGCGCTGCTGTTGGCCGCGAGCGCCGCCGCGGTCAGTGCGGCGCGCGCGGATGACCCTGCCGCCGCCAGGCCCCCCGAGCAGCAGCAGATCGACGCGCTCGCGGGACAGCTACAGGCCGTGCAGGCGCAGCTGCGCGAGCTCGTGGAGCAGAACAAGCAGCTGCTCGAGCGCGAGCAGCAGCTCGAGCGGCAGCTGGCGGCGAGCGCTGCGCCCGCGGGGACCGCACTGGCCGCGAACCCTGCACCGGGCGCCGCTGGCGCCGCAGCGGCGCCCACAGCGAACCCGGTACCACCGTCGAATCCGGTGCCGCCGTCCGCGGCGGGGCCGCTCACCGCGCAGTCCGGCTACGCCGCCTCGCCCTTCGGCGGACTCAAACTCTGGGGCTATGGGGAGGCCTACTACACCCACCCGACGCACGACAACGAGCGCACCGAGGCAGATCTCGCGCGCGCCGTATTCGGCATCGGCTACACCTTCAACGATCGCACGGAATTCAACTCCGAGTTCGAGGTCGAGCACGCGGTGGCATCCGCCGCCGACGTGGGCGAGTTCGAGGTGGAGCAGTTCTACATCGACCGCCAGCTCAACGATGAAGTGGCGCTGCGCGCGGGACTCTTCCTCATGCCGTTCGGCTTCCTCAACGAGCATCATGAGCCGACCAACTTCTACGGAGTACAGAGGAACTTCGTCGAGACGCTGATCATCCCCAGCACCTGGCGCGAGGGCGGGCTCAACCTGCATGGCGACACGCCCTCCGGCTTCAACTGGAACGCCGGGCTCACCACGGGATTCGATCTGTCGAAGTGGAATTTCGCACCCGAATTCCCGCTCTACACCACCGCGCTCGATCTCGAGGACAGCGACTCGGCGCCGCTGCAGGCGACGCACCAGGAGCTCGGGCTCAGCAACGCCCAGCACCTCAGTCAGTACGTCGCGCTCAACTACTACGGCATCCCGGGCCTCGACGTCGGTGCCGCCATCAGCACCGGGGACGCGGTCAAGGTGCCGGCGCCCCCGAACGCGCCGATTCCGGGCGACCAGCGGGTGACGCTCTGGGAGACGCACGCGCGCTGGACGCCGGGCACGTTCGATCTGTCGGCGCTCTACGCGCACGGCGCCATCAGCAACCTCACAATCGCCAATGCCTCGAACCCGGGCTCGCCCAATCCCATCCCCTCGCAGTTCTACGGCTGGTACCTGCAGGGCGCCTGGCAGGCCTTCGAGCAGGGCGACTACCGGCTCGTGCCGTTCGTGCGCTGGGAGTACTACGACATGGGCGCGAGCTACCAGGGCACCGCAGGTCCGGTGCTGCCGCTCGGCAGCGTGCCGCTGTCGGCCGACCCCGGCGACTACGGCTATTGGCCCGTCAATCGCGATCGCGTCTGGACGGTCGGCGCGAACTTCTACGTGACTCCGCACGTGGTCTTCAAGGTCGACTATCAGTCGTTCGACCTCAACAAGGACTTCACGCGGATCGATCTGGGGCTGGGCCTTGCGTTCTGAGCAGGCGCGCGTCGTAGTGCGCGAGCAGCGCCGCGCGCTGCGGCGGCGCGCACAGCAGTGCGCATTTGGCGAGCGCGTCGGCCCATACTGCACGCGGCGCCGTGACCGTCGCGCGCCCGATGACGCTGCGGCCGTCGACGCCGTGGTAGAGACCACGATGCTCGGGCGGACGGCGCGGCTCGGCCGCATCGCTGGTCGCGAGTGCCGCGTTGGCCAGCTCGAACACCAGCTCCTCGGGCGTGCCGCCGCAGTGGATCAGGTGACTGTGCTCGCCGAAGACGGCGAGATCGCCGCCGGCGTTGACCAGCCCGCCGGCGCAGCCCCCGGCGCGCAGCGCCTCGAGCGCTCGGTCGACCGCGTAGCCCTTGGCAATGCCACCGAGATCGATGCGCAGCCGCTCGCGCGTCCAGGCGCAGTGCGGCTCGATGAGCTCGAGTGCATCGAGCCGGCTCGCCGATCCGGGCAGACACGGATCGAAGACGCCGTCCGAGGCGGCGTGCAGCTCGCGGCTGAGTTGCAGCACCTCCCAGGTCCAGGGGTGCAGTTCCACCCGCGTGCCGGGCGCTGCGTCGTTGAGCTCGGCAAGGCTGCTGCCCGCACGCTCGGGATGCATGACACGCTCGACCGTGACGATGGCGTCCCAGGCCGCGGCGATCGCCTCCTCGGCGATGCGCGGCGCGTGCGCCTGCGCTTCGATGGCGACGAACGTGCCGAGCGCCACGCGCAGCCTCGAGACGGTATCGGGCCGGGGGTCGCCGGCGTGCGCCGTTGTGGTTCGCATCTGCGTAAATGATAATGATTCACGTTACCACCGGCGACTAGTTCACCGTGCGCCAGCTGTTACCCATCCCCGGAATCGTGCTGGCGGCGCTGCTGCCGGTGCCCGTGGTCGTGGCAGCCGACTACCTGAGTCTCGATGCGGCCCAGCACGCCGTGTTTCCCGAGGCCGATTCCTTCACTCCGGTGGTGGTGGCACCGAGTGCCGCGCAGCTGCAGACCCTTCTCGCGCAGGCCGGCCCACAGCCACCGCACGGCAACATCCGCATCTGGAAGGCGACGCGCGCCGGCGTGCTGCTCGGATACGTCTTTGTCGATGACGTGATCGGCAAGGAAAACCTGATCACCTACGCGGTCGGCATCGATGCAGGCGGCGCGCTCTGCAACCTCGAGATCATGTCCTACCGCGAAAGCCACGGCGGCGAGATCCGTAACCCCGCCTGGCGGGCGCAGTTCGACCACCGCAGTGCGCTCGCTGAGGTGCGCTTCGGCGTCGACATCAAGAACATCTCCGGGGCAACCTTGTCCTCCGAGCATGTCACGCAGGGCGTGCGCTGGCTGATGGCCCTGTGGCAGAGCCTGCTGCGGCCGGCGGCGGGCTGAAGGCGTGCGCGCGCACACGCACCGGGGAAGCGCCCATGTTTACCGGCGCATGCCGCGGCGCCAGCGCCTGGCCGTGTACCTGGTGTCGACGCTCCTGTGGGCGACCGGAATCGTGTGGCTGGTCCTCGATCAGTTCTTCGCACGTCAGGAGCAGTTCGGCCGCACGCCGCATCCGTTCGAGTCGCCGCTGCTGCTCGCGCACGGCATCCTCGCCATCGGCAGCGCCTACCTCCTCGGCTGGGTGTCGGCGCGCCACGTGCTGCTGTGGTGGACGGCGGGACTGCGCCGGGTGAGCGGCGCGGTGTTCGCCGCGCTGCTGGCGCTCCTCGGCCTCACGGGCTTCGCGCTCTTCTTCCTGAGCAGCGATCGCTGGCTGCGCTTCGCACAGCTCACCCACGAGGCGCTCGGCCTGGGTATCGTGCTGTTCGCCCTGCAGCACTGGCTCTTCGCGCGGCGCGGGCAGACCGCCGTCTAGCTGCCGCGCTCGATGAGCGCGATCCGTGAGCTCTCCTCAACGCGGTCGTACAGGACCGCGCCACCGTCACGCGAGAGATCGAAGTCGCGAATGACGACCTCGGGCGCGAGCTCGGTGAGCTGCCGCTGCGCTCCGCTGCCGAGATCCACGCGCCAGAAATTCTTGTGCCCCACGTCGCCGCGCAACACCACGATGGAGCGCGCGTCGGGGCTGAAGACAACCCGCCGGGCGCCGCGCGTCAGGATCAGGGGCGGAATCGGGTAGGGTCTGCCGTCCGCCGCAACCGCCCGCAGCGGAAACGTCGTGCCGACATCCGCGCCCGAATAGAGCAAGAACCGGCCATCGGGAGACCAGACCGGGTCGGTGGAGTACTCGGACACGAGCGGTCGCACCGGGCTGCCGTCGAGGAAAATGCTCGCGAGACGTGGCTCACCGTCGCGCAGCACGGCGGACACGATTGAGCGCCCATCCGGGGCCCAGGCCGGGTTGCCGCGCAGTGCCAGTGCCGGCGCCAGCGCCTTGACCGAGCCGCCGTCACTGTCCATCGTATAAAGAGTGGTCTGCTCGCCGTCGGCCACCGTGAAGGCGATGTGCCGGCCGTCCGCTGCAATCGTCGGCGCGCCGACGATGGTCGCGTGCGCATCGCTCCAGAGCTCGCGACTCTGACCCTGTTGCGCCTTCCAGATGCCCTGGCGGCCGGCCCGCGTCGCGACATAGAGCAGGTAGTCGGGCCCGGCGCGCGGCGAAAGCCCCGTCGATGAGACGAGTGCGACCGGCGGCAGTCCGGCGGCAGCGGCGTCGAGCGGCGCGCTCCAGATGCTGAAATTCGGCTCATCCACGGTCGCGAGCAGCCGCCCGCCATCGGCACTCGCTGCGAGCGATGAGTAGCGCTCGAGTCCGAAGCTGATGCGATGCGGCACGCCCTGCCCGGCATCCAGCGCGTACAGCCATGGCCCCGCGCCCTGCGCGTCCCCGGCGAGGTAGAGGAGCGTATGCGCATCGAGCAGCACCGGGTGACTCACGCGTGCGTCGTGGAAGGTGACGCGCTCGAGCCCGGTGCCGGCCGGCCGGATGCGCCACAGGTCCCAGCGATTCGGCGGCGTGCCGCGCGCGAAGTAGATGTAGCTGTCGTCAGCGGACCAGAGCGGAAAGTGGCAATGCACGCCCGCCGGCGCGATGTAGATCTGGCGCGCGACGCTGCCGTCGCGCACGAAGAGCGGATCCCCGGGGGCGGTCGTGTGATAGACGGTGCGTTTGCCGTCGTGCGACCAGGCGACTTCGGCGACGCCCGGAAGAAAGTCCCGCGGCTCACCGCCCGCGACCGGGGCGGCCATCAGCCTGATGTCCTCGGGCCGCGAGCCGTCGGCACTGCGGATCCACACGGTGACCAGCGAGCCATCGGCGGAAAAGCCGAGCGGCCGGATCTCGGGATTCACCAGCCCGGCGCGCGTGCCGCGAGTCAGGTTGCGGTAGTCGCCGCTGCCTATCTGCGTCAACCACACATCCATTTGGCCGTCGTGGTCGGCGAGGAATGCCGCCCAGCGCCCGTCGCGCGAGATCTCCGCCGCCTGCTCGATGCCCGGCCAGTCGGTCAGACGGGTGAAGCGGGCGTTCGCGAGCGGGTTGCGCCAGGGCGACTCCCCGGGCGCGATGATCCTGAACGCCGCGTACGCCAGGGCGAGCACCGCCACGGCGGCCGCGGCCACGGGCAACCAGCGCCTGCGCGTCTGTGCGGCGGCGGCCGTAGCGTCCGCCGCAGGCTCGGGCGCCCCGTCTCCCGCCTCCGGCAACCGGCCGCGACGCGTCTCCCACCAGGCATCGAGCTCGGCGCGAAATGCGTACACCGATCCCTGCCGGTCATGCAGGTGCCGGTGTACCGGCATGCCCTCGCGGCGCTCCCAGCGCTGCACCGTGGTCACGTCGCGCCGGAAGTGCGCGGCGATCTTCTTCCATGAGTCCAGCCGCGGCCCCGCGGCAGCCGGCGGCGGCGGGCGCGGTCCATCGGTGGGGGTCTCGTTCATGGGGCGAGTCATTCTAAGGCAGGGTGCTTACGGCGCGGCAATGCGCGGCATTGGGCCGCACAGCACGGCACTCCTTGTCTCACCCTTTGAGAGTTGCGATGGGGCGCGCGTAAGTTCCGGGCGAGCCAGCAACCAACCCGGAGATTCTTCATGAAAAGCACAGTCTCGAAACGCCTCGTTCCCGGCCGTACGGCGCTAGCTCTGGTCGTGCCGGTCGCGCTGGCGATGGCGACCGGCGCAGCCACGCAGGCGTTCGCGTGGGGTCCGCCCCCGCTGCCGGCGCACTTCAGCGGCGTATTCAACGACTACACGCCGCCGGCACCGACGGTGTCCGGAGGTCCCTACGAGATGCACGGCAAGTGGTCGCTGAGCCTGAACGAGCGCGGCGGTGCGGCGTTCGCGGCGGAGATGACCATGCAGACGGCGGACTTCGCCAACACCGATCCGAGCCATGATCCCACCAAACTCGGCCCGCATACCCACCACATCACGGTGAGCGACGGCGTGGTGCATGACGATCCGACCGATCCGGTCAACTGGAAGGCCTCGTGCCCGACGTTCAAGCCCCCGGTCGCCGGCGGCTTCGTGGTCACCGGTACCGCCTACGTCACCGGAAACGGTGGCAACCCGCCGTTCGGTAACCCCTCCGCGGTGACGATCTGCGTCCTCGGCGGCGCGCCCAATCCGAGCATCAGCACCACCCAGGCGATCGTGCAGTTCTCGAACTTCACGCTGACGTTCGCGACCGGGTCGCTGGCGAGCAGTCACTTCGGTACTCAGGCGATCAATGGCGTCGTGTCACGCTGCGATGGCCCGTGGAACCGTGACTCGAGCGACTGCCGGGTCGCGTTGGTTGAATGACGCTGGCGCTCGTCGGGGGATGTTGGCGGTGGCGGTGGGAGTTCTCCCCCTCCGCCGCCCCCGCCACCTCCCGACGCCTCGCCGGGCTCAGTCGCCCGTCGCGTTGGGGTTGCGCCAGGCGCGCTCGAACGGCAGCCGCCAGGTGTGCGGCGCGATCAGCTGGTGAATCGCATTCGGCCCCCAGGATCCCGGTGCATACGGCCGCACTGGCGGCGGCGCCTCGAGCAGCGGCGTGGATACTTCCCACAGTCGCTCGATGCCTTCGGCGCTCGTGAACAGCGTGTGATCGCCACGCATGGCATCGAGGATCAACCGCTCGTAGGCTTCGAGTACTTCACCGGCGAGCCCGGTGTCGTGCATGGCGAACTGCAGGCTCAGCTTGTCGAGTCGCATGCCCGGCCCCGGGCGCTTGCCGTAGAACGACAGTGACATCTTGGAGGCATCCGCCAGATCGAAGGTGAGGTGGTCGGGGCCCTGTGCCCCGACGCCCGAGTCCGCGGGGAACATGCTGCGCGGCGGCTCGCGGAAAGCGATCGAGATGATCCGCTGCCCCTCCGCAAGACGCTTGCCCGTTCGCAGGTAGAACGGCACCCCGGCCCAGCGCCAGTTGTCGATGGAGCACTTGAGGGCGATGAAGGTCTCGGTGTCCGACTCCGGATCGACACCCGGCTCGGCGCGATAGCCCGAGAACTGGCCGCGCACCACGTCGGCCGGCTTGACCGGCAGCATGCTGCGGAAAACCTTGTTCTTCTCCTCGGTAATGGACGCCGGGCCGAGAGCCGTGGGCGGCTCCATGGCCATGAACGCCAGTATCTGGAACAGGTGCGTGACCACCATGTCGCGGTACGCGCCGATCGTCTCGTAGAACCCGACGCGCTTGCCGAGATCGAGCGTCTCCGGCACGTCGATCTGCACGTGGTCGATGAAATTGCGGTTCCAGATCGGCTCGAACAGCCCGTTGGCGAAGCGGAACGCCAGGATGTTCTGCGCCGGCTCCTTGCCGAGGAAATGATCGATGCGGAAAATCTGCTGCTCCTCGAACACTTCGTGCAGCCGCGCGTTGAGCTCCACCGCGCTCTTCAGGTCCACGCCAAAGGGCTTCTCCATGATGATGCGCGCGCGCTCGACCAGACCGGCCTGCCCGAGCATGCGCACCGCCGACAGCGCCGCGCTCGGCGGCACGCTCAAGTAGTGCAGGCGGCGCGTCTCGGCGCCGTCGAAGGACTTCTCGGCCTTCTCGACCGCCGCCTTGAGCGCGCTCGCGCCGGCGCTCAGGGAAACGTAATCGAGGTTGGGGGCGAAGCGGTTCCAGGCTTCGTCGGTGACCTTGCGGGTCGCGTGCTCCTGCAACGCCTGACGGACGAAGTCCCGGAAGGCGTCCGCCGTCATCTCATCGAGCGACACGCCGATGATGCGGCAACCGGGAATGAACCCGTTCGACAGATGGAACAGGCCGGGCAGGAGCCGGCGCCGCGCGAGATCGCCGGTGGCGCCGATCAGCACCACTACGTGGGGATATTTCGGGCCGACGCCCGCGGGAATCTTCGACATCGCGAGTCACCTCTCGGTGTCTCTAAACTACGCGGCGGTCGCCCTCGGGATCAACCTGTAAAGGACCGTAGTCGTCGCCGGCCGGACCGTCGCGACGTTCCACGCAGACGGCCCTCCTCCGGCGCGGTATTCTGGGAGGCACATGCCACCCGAGCACTTACCGAGCGCCCGCCTCGACGCGCGCTGCGTCCCCTGATTGGTCCGTATGAGCCCGTTCCCCCGCTCTGCCCTGCTTGCGTGCGCTGCCGCGCTCGGCGCGCTGCTCGCAGCCGCATGTGCCGTGGGTCCTGACTTCAAAAAGCCCGCCGCACCGGACGCCGACGCCTACGCCACGAGCCCCGTAGCCTCTACCGCGAGCACCGCGGGGATCGCCGGCGGTGACGCCCAACACTTCGTGCCGGGCGGCGACATCCCGGCAGACTGGTGGACGCTGTTTCATTCGGCTCCGCTCAGCGAGCTGATCGAACATTCGCTTACAAAAAACCCGGACCTCAAGGCGGCGCAGGCGGCGCTGTCGGTGGCACACGAAGAGGTGCTGGCGCAGCGCGGGGTCTACTATCCGAGTATCGCCGGCGATTTCTCCGCCACCCGCCAGCGGCAGGCGGGCACGATCGCGCCGACGCCGGCCTCCAACGTCCTTCTGTACAATCTCTTCACACCAGAAGTGAATGTTGCCTACGTGCCGGATGTCTTCGGTCTGAACCGGCGCACCGTGGAGTCCTTGGCTGCGCAGGCGGACGCGGCGCGCTTCCAGATGATCGCCACCTACAACACGCTGACGGCGAATGTGGTGGTCACGGCAATCCAGCAAGGCTCGGTGCAGCAGCAGATCGACGCGACGCACCAGCTCATCGATTTCAACACCAAGGCCGTACAGATCCTGCGCTACCAGTTCTCCAGGGGCTACGCCAGCGGACTGGACGTCGCCGCGCAGGAATCGCAACTGGCACAGGTTGCGGCGACGCTGCCGCCGCTCATCAAGCAGGCCGCGCAACTGCGCGATCTCATGGCGGACCTGGCCGGCGAGTTTCCCGGCCAGGCGCCGCAGGGCGGCTTCGAGCTCGCGAGCCTGACGTTGCCGCAGGATCTGCCGGTGAGCCTGCCGGCGGATCTCGTCATACAGCGCCCCGACGTGCGCCAGGCGCAGGCCGACCTGCACGCCGCCAGTGCCAGGATCGGCATCGCGGTGGCGAACCGCCTTCCCAATGTGACACTCAGCGCCACCACCGGCAGCACCGCGCTCGCCATCAACCAGCTGCTCACGAGCGGCACCGGCTTCTGGTCGGTGGGCGCCGACCTGACCGTGCCCATCTTCCAGGGCGGAGCCCTGCTGCACCAGGAACGCGGGGCGCGGGCCGCCTATCAGCAGACCGCCGCGCAATATCGCAGCACCGTGTTGGCGGCGTGCCAGAACGTGGCCGACACGCTGGCGGCGCTCGCGGAGGATGCCGAAGGGCTGAAGGCAGCGGCCGCCGCAGCCGATGCTGCCAAAGTGACGCTCGACCTCGCCGAGCGTCAGTGGCGCGACGGCTATGCGAGCTACCTCGCGCTGCTGAGCGCCGAGCAAGCCTGGCAGCAGGCGCGCATCAACCTGGTGCAGGCGCAGGCCAGCCGCTACGCCGATACGGCGGCGCTGTTTCAGGCGTTGGGCGGTGGTTGGTGGCATCGGCAGGAATTGGCAGGGAACGCCCCATGAGGACTGAGACGGCGTTGGCAGTCGCCGCCGTGGCGGCGGTGCTTGGCGGTGGCGGCTGCACGTCGCGCGATGCCGGCAGCACTCCCACGGTGAAAGTGAGCAACGTGACGCTGACCGCCGCCCAGCGCGGGCACGTCGAGCTCCTCACCCTCGCGCCGGCGCACTATCGCCGTACGCTGGAAACCACCGCCGCGGTCGATTTCGACAACGACCAGGCCACCAGCGTCCTCGCACCCTTCTCCGGTCCCGTGTCGCGCCTCCTGGTCGCACAGGGGGACGAGGTCAGGCGAGGCCAGCCCCTGGCGCGGGTGGACTCGCCCGACTTCGCGACGGCCGTCGGCACCTACCAGAAGGCGCTCGCGACCGCGCGCACCGACCGGCGCATCGCCGAGCAGGATCAGGATCTGGTGCAGCATGACGGCGTCTCGCAGCGCGAATTCGCACAGGCGCAGACGGATGCCGCCAACGCGGAAGCGGACCGCGACGCGGCGCTGCGGGCGCTGGTCGCGCTCAGCGTGCCCTCCGAGGTCATCGATGCAATCGACCAGGGCCGCAGCGTCGCGGATCCGGGCGGGATCATCCGCTCGCCGGTCGCGGGCACCGTGGTGGAGAAGCTCATCACGCCCGGCGAGCTGCTGCAGGCAGGTACCACGCCGTGCTTTACGGTGGCCGACCTGTCGCGCGTGTGGGTGATGGCGCACCTGTTCGGCTCGGATCTGGCCGCGGTGAATGTCGGCGATCCGGCCGAGGTGGTGACCGGAGTCGATGCACACGACTTCGCCGGCAGGGTCGACAAGATCTCCGCGCTGGTCGACCCCGATACCCGCGCGGTGGACGTGCGGGTGGTCGTCGAGAACCCGAAGCGTGCGCTGCGCAAGGGCATGTACGTGCGCGTGCTGATCCATTCACACGCCGAGAGCGCCGGACTCCTGGTGCCGATATCGGCGGTCCTGCGCGACGATGAGAACCTGCCGTTCGTCTACGTCGCGCAGCCCGACGGCAGCTTCGCGCGGCGGCAGATCACACTCGGCGCGCGGGTAGCGGACCGGTACGAAGTCCCGGCGGGCCTCACCGCCGGCGACCAGGTGGTGGTCGCCGGGGGACTCTTCGTCCAGTTCATGCAGAGCCAATGAGCGCGCTTCCGCCGCCACCGGTCGCTCCGGAGCCGCGCACCGCCTCGATCATCAACCGGATCGTCAGCTCCTCGCTCCGGCAGCGCCTGGTGGTCGTGCTCCTGACGATCGTGCTGATCGGCGCGGGCGCGCGCTCGCTCAACCGCCTGCCGGTCGATGCCTACCCGGATCTTTCGCCGCCGCTGGTCGAAGTCATCACCCAGTGGCCGGGGCAGGCCGCGGAGGAGATCGAGCGGCTCATCACCGTACCCATCGAGCGCGAGATGAACGGACTGCCGCGCCTGACCATCAGCCGCTCGATCTCGCTCTACGGGTTGTCGGACGTCATCCTGACGTTTCAGAACGGCACCGACGACTATTTCGCCCGGCAGCAGGTGTACAACCGCATCAGCGAGCTGAGCCTGCCGAGCGGCGTCGCTCCCACGCTGGCGCCGCTGTCGGCGCCCTCGGGCCTCATCTATCGTTACGTGCTGCAGAGTCCGGACCGCTCGCCGATGGAGCTCAAGACCTTCGAGGACTGGACCATCGAGCCGGCATACCGCTCAGTGCCGGGCGTCGCGGACGATTCAGGCTTCGGCGGCGGCACCATGCAGTACCAGGTGCTGCTCGACCCGGCGCGGGTCGCCTCGATCGGCCTGTCGGTGCAGCAGGTCGAGGACGCGCTCACCGCCAATAACGGCAACGCCGGCGGTGGCTTCTACTCGCAGGGTGGCCAGTTCTATTACGTGCGCGGCATGGGCCGGCTCAAGACCGTCGAGGACATCGGCAACGTGGTGGTGGCGGTGCACGACGGCACGCCCGTACTGGTGAAGGATCTCGGGCGTGTCGTGATCGGTATCGCCCCACGACTCGGGGAGTTCGGCTATCAGGATCAGGACGACGCCGTGGAGGGCGTGATCCTGCTGCGCACCGGCGAGAAGACCCAGGATGTCCTGCGGGGCGTCGAGGCCAAGACGGGCGAGCTCAACTCCGCCATCCTGCCCGCGGATGTGAAAGTTGTGCCGTTCTACGACCGCAGCGACCTCGTCGACCTCACCAAGGACGTCGTCGAGGGCAACCTGCTGCGCGGCATGCTGCTGGTCGTGGCGGTGTTGATATTCTTCTTGTATGACTTTCGCGCCGGGCTGATCGTCGCCGCCAGCATCCCGCTCGCGCTGTTGTTCGCCTTCGTCTGCCTCGATCTGCAGAACGCCTCCGCCAATCTGCTGTCGATCGGCGCGATCGATTTCGGCATCCTGGTGGACGGCGCAGTCGTGATGGTGGAAAACATCTTCCGCCGCATGGCGGCCCGCCCGCCGGGGCGGGCCGACGTCCTCGAGATCATCAAGGGCGCGGCGGCCGAGGTGGATCGCCCGCTGGTGTACGCGGTCGCGGTCATCATCGCGGGCTTTCTGCCGATCTACGTGCTTTCGGGGCCCTCCGGGAAACTCTTCAAGCCGATGGCCGACACCATGGTGTTCGCGCTCGTCGGCTCGCTGCTCGTCACATTGACGCTGCTGCCGGTGCTGTGTGCGTGGTTCATGCGCCCCGGGGTGCAGGAGCGGCGTAATGCCGCGTTCGAGGCCATCAAGTCGGTCTACGTCAAAGGTCTCGATGTCTGTCTGATGCGCCCCTGGCAGACGATCCTGGCATCCGCGGCACTACTGGGCCTCGCGCTGCTGCTGATCCCGCGCATCGGCGCCGAATTCATGCCGAAGCTGGACGAGGGCGCGCTATGGGTGCGCGCCACGATGCCCTACACCATCTCGTTCGACGAGGCCTCGAAGATCGCCCCGCGGGTGCGTGAGGTGCTGCACTCCTTCCCCGAGGTGACGACGGTAGCCTCCGAGCTCGGCCGGCCCGACGACGGCACCGATTCCACGGGCTTCTTCAACGTCGAGTTCTACGTGGGACTCAAGCCCTACTCGCAGTGGCACAGCCGCTACCGCAACAAGGCCGGCCTGATCGAGGCGGTCAACGCGAAGCTCGTGGCGTTTCCCGGCATCACCTTCAACTACACGCAGCCGGCCGAGGACGCGGTGGACGAGGCGGAGACCGGCCTGAAGAGCGCCCTGGCCGTGAAGGTCTTCGGGACGGACCTGCGCACGCTCGAACAGAAGGGCAAGGCGATCAAGAAGGTGCTGGAGCGGGTGCGCGGCATCACCGACATCACCCTGGTGCAGGAGCTCGGGCAGCCGAGCCTGACCATCAATATCGATCGCGCCCGCATCGCGCGCTACGGCGTCAATGTCGCCGACATCAACGCCCTCATCCAGACGGCGATCGGCGGGGACGCGGCGACGCAGGTCGAGCAGGGGGAGAAGCAATTCGATCTCATCGTGCGTCTCGATCAGCAGTACCGCGACAACCCCGAGGAGATCGGCAATATCCTGGTGGCGACACCCGGCGGGCAGCAGATCCCGCTCAAGGAGTTCGCCGACATCGAGGTGAGCAACGGCGCCTCGTTCATCTATCGCGAGGACAATTCGCGCTACATCGGCGTGCAGTTCTCGGTGGAGGGACGCGACCTCGCCGGCGCCGTCGACGATGCCATGCAGCAGGTCAGCCGCGCGGTGAGTCTGCCGCAGGGCTATCGCCTCGACTGGGGAGGCGAGTACTCCGACTACACCGCTTCGCGCGAACAACTGCGTGTCATCCTGCCGCTGACGCTGTTGCTGATTTTCGTGCTGCTGTTCGCGCTCTACAGCAACCTCAAGTTCCCCTTCATCACGGTGCTCGGCGTGGTGCTGTCGGCGCCGGTCGGCGGCATCGTGGCGCTGTGGCTCACCGGTACGCCGTTCTCGGTGTCCTCGGGCATCGGCTTTCTCGCGCTCTTCGGCGTGTCGGTACAGACCGCCGTCGTCTACATCTCTTACGTCAATGAGCTGCGCCGCGACGGCACCGAGCTCAACGAGGCGATTCGCCAGGCGGCGACCCTGCGGCTGCGGCCCATCATGATGACCGCGCTGGTGGCGGCGCTCGGGCTGTTGCCGGTCGCGCTCGCCACCGGTGTGGGGACCGACTCACAACGGCCGTTCGCCCTGGTGATCGTCAGCGGGTTGTTCACGCGGTTGCTCATCAGCGTCTTTCTGATGCCGGTGTTGTACCAGTTGGTCGGCCGCCCCGGCGATCGACTGGAAGTGTGAGAGCTGACCAACGCCCATGCGCGCTATTGAGAGATTCACGGCCTGTAGCCTCCTCGCAGTGTTCCCTCTGCTGCTCTCTGCAGCCCCCGCCGGGGATGCCCTGCAACAGGTCATCGCGGAAGAGTCGGCCATCGAGCGGCAAACCGACTCGAAGGATGGTCCGGGCTGGCCCGACGTGACCTTGAGCGCCGACCAGCAGCGCACCGCGGCGCTGCGGGCCCTGGAGGCGCGGCTCGCCGCGCTCCCTCCCTCGCCCGCCGGGAGCGAGGATGCCCTGACACGCGCCCTCCTCGAGTGGCGTCTCGGCACGCGGATCGAGGCGGCGCGCTTCGATGAGGCGCGCATTCCCTTCGACAACGGCGACGGCTTCTTCAACACCGGCAACTACGCGGCCGAGACCACCGTCATCCGCAGCGATGCCGATGCGGTGGCGTGGATCGCGCGGTTGCGGGCGCTGCCTGCGTATTTCGACCAGGAGATCGAGAACCTCAGGCGCGGCGTCGCCACACGGGTCGTGCAGCCGCGGCCGACGGCGAGCGCCGTGCTCGCGATTCTCAGGCTCGCCGCCGATCAGCCCGCCGCGGCGAGTCCGCTGCTCGCGCCCCTCAAGGATCTGCCGGCGACCATCCCGGCCGAGCGCCGTGAGGCGCTGAGGGCCGAGGCTCTGGCCGCGATCGAGCGGTCGGTCAAGCCCGCGCAGGCGAAGCTCGAGACTTTCTTCGAGCGCGACTACCTGCCGCACGCGCGCACGCAGCTCGGCGCATCGACTCTCCCCGACGGCCGCGCCTGGTATGCCTTCCAGGTGCGCCGCTCGACCACCACCGCGATGACCCCGGATGAGGTGTTTGCGCTCGGCGAGCGCGAGGTGGCGCGCATCCACGGCGAGATGGAAAGCGCCATGCGCTCGACCGGGTTCAGCGGGACGCTGCCTGAGTTCATCGCCATGCTGCGAACCGACCAGCGCTTCTACGCGCCCGACCTCCAGACCTACGTCGAGAAGGCGAGCGAGATCGGCAAGCGCATCGACGGACTGCTGCCGGTCTGGTTCGGCCGGCTGCCGCGGCTCACCTGGACGATCCGCGTGAAGCCACCGGAGCTCGAGGCCTCATCGAGCGGTTACGATCTCGGCGACCCCGAGCGCGGCGCCCCCGGCACGGTGGTCGTCGGCGCGCACTCTTATCAGAGCCCGCTGTTTGGTCTCCCGGCGTGGATCCTGCACGAGGGTGTCCCGGGCCATCACCTGCAGATCGCGCTCTCCCAGGAGCGCACCGACCTGCCGGAGTTCCGCCGCAGGGACGAGCCCACGGCTTTCATCGAGGGCTGGGCGCTCTACGCCGAACAGCTCGGCGAGGACATGGGCGTGTATCGCAACGCCTATGAGCGCTTCGGCCGGCTGTCCTTCGACATGTGGCGCGCGTGCCGCCTCGAGATGGACGTCGGCATGCACTGGAAGGGCTGGAGCCGCGAGCAGGCGGAGAGCTGCCTGCGTGAGAACACCGCGCTCCCCGAGACCTCCGTGGTGCGTGAGACGCAGCGCTACATCGCCTGGCCCGCTCAGGCGCTCGCCTACAAGATCGGCGAGCTGCAATTCCTTGCCGAGCGGCGCAGGGCCGAGGAGGCACTCGGCGCGCGGTTCGATATCCGCGCCTTCCACGATGCGGTTCTGGATGACGGCCCGATGCCGCTCGCCATCCTGCACGAGCAGGTCGGGCGCTGGATCGAGGCGCGGGCGCGGAACTACAACTGAGTGCGGACGGCGCGCACCGTCACATTTCATTCACGTTCGGCTTGCACACTAGCCGGGAGCGATCACTCGCTCCCGAACCTGCAGTAGCGCCACCCCCCCGCGCGTTCTGCGGCCCCCAGCGGCGGCGCCGGAGTCATTCCCGCGCCGCCGCTGTCTTTCTACCCTCGACGAACGCCCGAATTGCATTCCATGCGAGGCGGCTCTCCTCGAGCCACGGGAGAGTGAGTGGCCAGTCGTGCTGCATGCCTGCGCCGACGAGCACGGTGGCGTGGGTGCCTCTCGCTCTGGCCGCCTCCCCGACACGCAGTGCGTCATCGAGCAGCAGCTCGTTCTGGCCCGCGAGGAGCAGCAGCGGCGGCAGTCCCGCGAGGTCCGCAAAGACGGGCGAGAGGTAAGGCGCGTCTGGGTCCGCGCGCGCGACGTAGTACCTGGACCAGATCTGCAGGTGCCGGCGGGTGAACCACAGATCCTTGCCGTGATTGCGGTCGACCGATGCGCCCGAGACCGTCAGATCGGTCCACGGCGACAGCAGGACGCCACCCTCGGGCAAGGGAAGGCCGAGGTCCCGCAGCCGCACGAGCAGGCTCAAGCTCAGACCGCCTCCCGCCGAGTCGCCTGCCAGCAAGGCCGGCGTGCCGTGGCGCAGAGTCGAGACCAGCTTCCAGGCCGCCAGCGCGTCCTCGAGCGCCGCGGGATACGGATGCTCCGGTGCCAGGCGATAAGCCGGAACGAACACCTCCGCGCCGCAGCGATAGCTCAGACGCATGGCGCGGCTGCGGTACGAGTCCGGAGAGCCCATGAAAAAAGCTCCGCCGTGCAGGTAAAGGATCACCCGGCTGGGAGCTGCGACGGCACGGACCGATTCGACGGCGAGGCCATCGGCGCTGTGGTCCTCAAAACGCAGTGCGGGAAACCGGCGTTGCAGCTTTCCCCGTGACACCCGGGCAAAGCGCTCGAAACGCGCGCGCATCTTCAGCGGCGGAGTAGCCGCCCCGAACAGCGTGCTGGTGATGAGTCCATAGGCGCGCAGCGACGCCCAGCGCTGCAAGGCTTTGCCGGCACGGAGTCGAGCCCCAGCCACCGTCGATCCCTCTAGCCGCCTAGCTGCTGATCGATGTCTTCGGTATCCAGCTCAAACACGTGGTCGTCGTAGTCGAAGAAGTACAGAGCGCGGCTGGAGCGCGCCCTGATGTACTCGCGTCCCAGCGCCTCGAGCCTGACGACGGTCGCTTCGAGGATCTCGGGTGTGGCGCGGAAGGCGATATGGTCTCCGGTCCGGGCGCGCTCGACGGGTGCGCCCACCAGCGCGATCCAGACTCCTCCGAGCCTCAGGAAGATCTCCTGATGACCTTCCTCGTCCTTGCGTTCAATCGCCCGCACGCCGAACAGTTCGGTGAACAGCGCGGCCGTCCTGGCCGGGTCCTTGACGACGAGGGCGATGTGACTCAGTGATTCGAGCATAGGTCACCGCGATTGTGCTGGCACGGACACGAAATCCCGTACATTGTGCGGCAATCTCAGGGAGACGCCATATGGTCGCCGCCAGATGCCTCATGAGCTGCCTCGCGCTGCTGTGCTTACCCTTGCCGGCAGCCGCCGCTGATGAAGACGATGCCGCCTGGTTCCGTACGACCACCCAGGCCCTCGTCGATGCCGTGACCGACGGCGCACCGGCTGTCTGGGACCGGGTGCTCGATCCCGACTGCCTCATTACGACCGAGGACGGAATCGTCACGGGCAAGACGAAATTCCTCGCGGACCTGAAGCCCCTGCCCTCGGGGTTCAGTGGCGACATCAAGGTCCGTGACCTCACGGTCCGTACGCTCGGCACGGCGGCCGTGGTGCACTACTGGCTCGATGAGCGCGAGAACGTCTTCGCCCAACAGCTGAAAACCACCTACGTGGAGACCGACACCTATCGGCGCTCCGGGGACGCGTGGGTCATGGTCGCCACACAGGTGACGGTGGTGCCGCGCGATCTCGAGCCCGTCCCCAACGCCTCTGCCGGCGGCTGGAAGGAGCTGCTCGGCGAGTACCGTTACGACGAGCGGGCCACGTCACGCTATCGGGTATTCCTGCGTGACGGCGACCTCTACGGCGGTTCCGACGTCAAGTCGGCGACGCGCCTCATCCCGCTCGCGCCGCTGGTGTTCCACCAGCAGGGCAGCATTCATCTCATGGTCTTCGTGCGCAACCGCAGCGGCGCCGTCAACGAGGTGCGCGAGCTGCACAAGTACAACGAGGTGCGGCTCGAACGAGTCAACTCCCGGCGACCGTCGTAGTGTTCAATGCGCCATATCGCCTGCAGCGCGAAGCGCAAGCGCGTGCTTCAGATCGCGGACGTTCGAGCGCCACGCGGGCAGAGTCGCGGTGATGCAGATCTCCTCGGCTCCGGCCAGCACCAGAACGATACATGCTCCGCGCAGCGGCAGGTCGGACCAGCCGGCGAAGAAGACGACCGCGGCGGCGCCCATGAGATATGCGCACAGACTCATGAGTCGCGTGTGATAGCTCGTCAGGCGTCCGTACTTCAGGAAACCAAACGCGATAGGGCTCAAGTAGGCGACGGCCGCGAGCGTTACCCAGAGGGTGTTCCGCTTCAGGAGCACCGGTTGCAGCGAGAGCGCCGCGCCCGGGTACACGAGCACCGTGAGAAAGTCTCCCCAGCTGTCGAGCTGAGCCCCGAGCGGCGTTTGCTGATTGAGGCGTCGCGCCAGGTAGCCGTCGAGGGCATCCATCAGAAGCGACGCGGCCAGCAGGATCGTGAAGGCAGCGCCTGAGCCGCGAAATGCGAGCAGCGCCAGGAACGGCACCATCAGGATGCGCAGCGCCGAGATGGCGTTCGGCAGGTTGAGATTTCCGGCGTTCATCCGTTACTACTTACGCCGAGGCACGAACCGCCTCGAGGACGTGCTGCCCGCGCCGGCCGCGGGCAGCATCAGCGGCTCTGATTGTGGGTCGCCTGCGCGGCATTGAGTGCCCCGCCCTGCAGCCGCGCGATCTCGGCCTCGCTGCGGGCGAGATCGGCGGTTGCCTGGGCGATATCACGCTGATCCATGGGCTCGAGCGTCGCGCCGCCCCGGGTGACGGTCTGGTAGCGCTGCAGGCTCGAGACCAGGCGCTCGTGAGCCGCGCCCCAGTGCTGCAGTTGTGCTGAGCGCTCGGCCGCAGCCGCAGCGCGGCGTATCTCGAGCTGGCCGAAGGCCTCGTCAGTTTCCGCCCGCAGGAACTCGACCTCGAGCGTACCGCCGCGCGTGGCGATGGACTGCAGGGACGTCTCCGCCGCGGCGAGCGCCTCAGAGGCCTCGTCAGTTCGGCCCAGGACGGCGAGCGTCGCGCCCAGCTTCCAGGCCACGCGGGCCGAATCCTGCTGAGCCTGGATGTTGTTCCTGTCTCCAGCGGCCCGCGTCCCGGCAGCGGCCGCCTCGCGAAACTCGCTCAGCGCCGCCTGATAGTCGCCGTTGGCGTAAAAGTTGCGGCCGATGTTGTAGGTGTTGACGAAAACCCCACGCCAATACCGCAGGGCGTGCTCGGGATCCGCCGCCAGCAGGCTCCTTTGCATCGCCAGCGCCTTCTCGTAGCGCGCGATCAAGCGCGGATCCAGGACGGCAGTCTGGGCGACGGTGGCCGAGTCGGCGTAGGCGCCGGCCAGCTGGAATTCGAGGTCGTGATCGCCCGGATAGCGGCCATTCAGCTCTTCCAGCGTCGCGACCGCCTTGGCCGCGGTCGCGATCGCGGTGTCCTGGTGGTTCGCCAGCTCCAGGTGAAAGGCGTGTACGCGGTATGCCGTCGCCAGCTTGCTGCGCACCGCGCGATCGTCGGGGTGTGCCACAGCAGCCGACTCCAGGAGAGTCACGGCCCGTTCTGATTCCGCGACCCCGGCGTGCGGGTCCCCGCTGATGAACAGCAGCAGGCGGCTGCGCTTCAGGTGCGTCATCGCCAGGTTGACGCGCGTCGCGGCATCAGCCGGATCCGCGGCGAGTCGGGCCTCATACAGGGCGGCCGCCTTGGCGTAACCCTCAAGTGCCTGCTGCGGATGGCCGGTATTGGCGGCATTGGCCTGCCCCTGCACGTCGGCGAGCCGGTCGTAGGCGGCTGCGAGCTCCAGCTGCAGCTTCGGGTCCTGGGCCGATTCCCTGGCGAGCGTGTCCAGGTATTCGAGCGCCGTCCTGGAGAGCAGCTCGCGCGCCGCGGTCGCGCCGGGCAGGTCGCGGATCGCATCCTGCACCTGGAACATGAAGGTGTTGGCGAGCTGGCGCACGCTGGCGAAGTGCCGCTCGGCGCGTGCGCGCTGTTGCTCGGCGATGCGTGCTTCGCGTGTGGCCGCCACGATCCCGACGAGCAACGCCACCAGTACCACAGCCCCGGCGGCGATCTCGACCCGACGCCGGCGCAGGAACTTGCCGGCCCGATAGGAGAGCTTGTCGCCACGCGCGATCACCGGCAGCCCGGCCAGGTAGCGCCGCAGGTCCTCGGAGAACTGCTCGACCGAGCTGTAGCGCCGCTCGGGCTCCTTGCGCAGCGCCTTGAGCGTGATGTCATCCAGCTCGCGGTCCGGCAGCGTGCGCGCCTTGCCGACGAGCTGCGCGGCGGCGGCGCTTGGTTTGAGCGGCTCGGTTTCGCACACGTCCTGGATTGCATCCTGCGTCGAGGCGAGCCGGGTGCGATACGGGCCGCGTCCGGCGAGCAGGTGAAACAACACCACCCCCAGCGAGTACACATCGCTCGCGGTCGTGATGTTCAGCCCCAGCACCTGCTCGGGACTGGAGAAGGCCGGGGTGAGCGCGCGCATGGCGGTGCGCGTGGCGTCTGCCGATGCGCTCGCGTCGGGAGCCGGCTGCAGCAGCTTCGCGATGCCGAAGTCCAGCAGCTTGATCGCCCCCTCGGGCGTGACCAGGATGTTGCCGGGCTTGAGGTCGCGATGCACCACCAGATGCTGGTGCGCGTAGCTCACCGCCGTGCACACCTCACGGAACAGACGCAGCCGCGCGGCAATCGGCAGGCCGTGCGCCTCGCAGTACTCATCGATCGGGCGCCCGTCGATGAGTTCCATGACCAGATACGGCTGCCCCTTCTCGGTCACGCCGCCGTCGATCAGATGCGCGATGCTCGGGTGCTCGAGCGTCGCCAGGATCTGCCGCTCGGCCTTGAAGCGCTGGAGCACGAACCCGGTGTCGAAACCCACGCGCACCAGCTTGACGGCGACTTCCTTCTCGTACTGAGCGTCGGCGCGCCGCGCGCGCCACACCTCGCCCATGCCGCCGCGGCCGAGACAGTCGGTTAACTCGTACGCGCCGATCCGCCGGCCGCGCAGATCCTCGGGCACCGCTTCGAACCCGCTGCGGGGCAGATAGTCCCCGGCCGGGCGGTCGATAAAGGCCTCGCGCGTGCTGTGCGCACTCAGGAGCGATGCGACCTCCGAGCGCAGCTCGGCATCGTTGGCACAGGCCTCCTCGAGATACGGTCCCTGCGAGCGGCTGTCGAGCTCGCTCGCCTGCGAGAACACGTCCTTGACGCGCTGCCAGCGCTCGGGCGTCATCCGTCGCCCCCTGCGCCGAGCTCGCGCTGCAACCAGGCGCGTGCGATGGCCCACTCGCGCTTCACCGTCGCCGGCGATACGCCCAGCACCTGTGCGGTGTCGCCGATGCTCAGCCCGCCGAAGAACCGCAGCTCGACGAGCTTCCCCTGCCCGGGGTCCATGGCTTCGAGGCGCTGCAGCGCGGCATCGATCGAGGCGAGGTCGACGCGCGGATCCTCCGTGAGGGCGAGCGCATCGAGTGCCTGCCCGGCGGCGTGCTCACCCTCATCGCCGGCGATGTCCTCAAGGCTCAGGCGCTGCGCGTTCCCGCCGCGCTTCTGTGCCAGACGGCGCCGCGCGTGGTCGACCAGGATGCGGCGCATCATCTGCGAGGCGATGGCGAAGAACTGCGAGCGTCCCTGCCAGTCGACCTGTTTCTGGTCGACGAGCCGCAAAAACGCTTCGTGGACCAGCGCGGTGCGCTGCAGCGTGTGCGCCTGGCGCTCGCCGCGCAGGTGCCGCGCCGCCATGATACGCAGCTCCTCGTACACGAGCGGGAACAGCGCCGAGAGGGCCGCCGGGTCCCCACCGCGCCACTCGAGCAGCAAGCGCGTGATGTCTCCGCCCGGCTTAGGATCCATCGCGGGCACCGATGAGCGGGGTCTGTTGCAAACCAACACCTCCGCATCACCCTACCATCCCCGCCCCGGCACCTGAAGCGGCTCCCCGTACGGGGGAAACCCCAAGGGCACCGGTGTCCGGCGCCGCCCGCAGCTGCCAGTGTCATTGGACCCCCAAGCCGTGACCTACCCTCTAAGACGCGCAAACCCGAGCCCGGCTGGCGCATTGAACCCGCGCGCCACGCTTGAGCCGCTTTTCCCCCAATCCGCGCGCTAACGGATGGGCACCCACTCGCCCCTGGGGGAAGATTATGAAAACCACGCTCACCCGCCTGGCGATCCTGCTGCTGTCCGCCGCAGTGCTGCACCTGGCCGAATCAAGCTCGCTGGCGGCGCAATCGCCTGCGGCACCCATGACCATCGGGGTCGCCCTGCCGCACGGGCAGCTCGGCGATGGCGCCGGCAACGTGTCCGGTGCGCTGCGCCAGGGCCTCATGCAGCAGCTGCGCCGGCCGGGCATCGAGGTGGTGGCGCTCGATGCCGCCAGTCCCGAGCAGATCGACGCTGAGGCGCGCGCCAGGCACTGCAGCCACGTGCTCTACACCAACGTGCAGCAAAAACACGGCGGCGGCGGCCTGTTCAATAGGCTCGCCCCGCTCGCCAGCATGCTGCCGCTCAGCGCCATGGCCGGCGGCGGTCGCATGGGTGGCGGCGCCCTGGAGCAGGTGGCGCAAACCGCGGCGCAGGGGGCCATGAACGCTCAGGCGGCCTCCGCGCAGCAGCAGGCCATATCGCAGTTGCCGAGCATGCAGCAGTCCGGCATCAAGCGCGGCGACACCGTCTCGGTCGAGTACCGCCTGATGACGGTAGGCTCCAGCACGCCGCTGAAATCGGCCACCCTGCAGGGCAAGGCCGGCGCCGACGGCCAGGACGTACTTACGCCGCTCATGACTCAGCTGGCCGGCAGCATCGCCTCCCCGGCGAGCGGCGAGGCCCAAGCGCCATCACCGGCTACCAGCTCCACGAGCGGAACTGATCCGGCCGGCAGTGCCGGCGGCAGCTCGATGCTTGGCGGACTGTTCCACCGCCACACGCCGCCGCCTCAGAACCAGCCGACCCCGGGCGCCCCGCCCGACTGCGCCACGATCGCCAACATGCCCAACATGCCGATCTCAGCGGACGCCTGCCAGAAGATGATGGGTGCGCAGCAGGCCTACAACGCAGCGCTCGCCGACCCGCGCGCCTCACAGCCCGGAGATGAGCAGATGAGCTGCGATCAGATCCTGGCGGAGCTCAAGCAGCAGCAGTACACGGTGCCCGACAAGGCCAAGGTCGCCGAGGGACAGGCCACCGCCGCCAGGGAGGCGGCCCTGCTCAATAAGCATGTCGCCGAGGTGCAGGAGGAAGTCGTCAGGGACAGCGCCACGATGGAGGCGGCAAGCATGGCCGATCGCGCCACGGAAGCGGCTACGATGGGCGTGGTGCAGGGCCGCGCAACAGCCGCCGCCGAGAAAGTGGTGCAGGCGCGGGAGAAGGCCTCGAACGAGCGCATGATCGCCGAGAGCAAGCCTACCGACACCGCGTTGATGAACATCACCGGCGACTCGATCAGCAGCGCCGGTCAGCAGCTGACCGCCAATCCGCGCCTGGCGCGTCTGACGCAGCTCGCCACCAACCACCACTGCCACGGCGGCTGAGCGGGCCCGCACGCCGTCAAGTTGACGGCGGTCACGGCACGGCGCGTTTACTGGACGCGAGATTTGAGGCGTACCTGGTCCGATTAGATCGCTCAGTATCGAACCCTGACCCCGACGGGCTAGTCATGAGTGGCATCCGACTCTGCAAGCGCCGTCGCAGTCAGCTCGATGTCGGCACGAGCGATCCTGAGGGCCTGCGCCGCACGTCGCCAGTGTCGCGTCTCGTTCAGGACTTCCGCGACGATCGCCCGACCGCGGTCCTTTGATTCGACATACCACTCGGCCGTCTCGATGACAGTAGCAAGACTCGGACGGTTGTCCGACTCGTCGATGTTCAGGACGTGATCGGCGCGATCTATGTTCGGATTCAGATCGAAGGCGGGGGCGAGCCGCCACCCCGTTGGTGTGAGAAGAAACCCATGGTTCCTTAAGTGATCATCGCGGTTGCCGATCGCGACGTTGAACGCCACTCGCCGGAAGAGCTGCTCGAGATCGGAATCGATGTGATCCTTGGCTCCGCGCGACTGTACGAACTCCGCAAGGTCCAGGTAACTCGTGCCCTCGCTCTGATTCCGGCGCAGCAGGGCCATCGCGGACGCGTAGAAGCGCCGGCCGTCGGACGAACGATCGAAGCGGCGTACGCAGAAGGTATGGTACTCGCCGCTGAAGCGGCGCAGCTCAGACTGCGGCACCTCGATTCCGACGCGGGCGGCCAGCCGCTGCGTGAGTGCCTCCCAGGCTCCGACATCGCGCGTGTCATCGTGCGCGGGAAACTTCGCGATCCATAAGCTTCCATCGGTTTCGGTGAAGCTCGCCTTCGGACGAGCACCGCCGAGCGACGCCCCGGGGGCCACCAGGACTTTCAGCCACTGTCGCAGTGCTGTGAGATCGTCGATGCGCTTCGCGCTGATCGCGCGTGCCACGACCTCGAGCTCCTTGAGATTCGCGACCGGCGGCACGGTCAAGGTGTCGTGCGCGAGAAAGGCCTCCTCGCCAGGGCGACGGTAGCGCAGTGCGCCCTGGCGGCTTACATCCTCGACGCCTAAGAGAAAGTCCCAGGCATAGAGTGTCCTGGGCTTACGGCCTTCATCCTTTGCGGCGAGAGCTTCACGGCGCTTCATGAGGGTTTGACCCCAGCGATCGGGAGCGGAGTCGGCAAAGACACGGAAGTTGCCGGCTTCGGCGTTCGGGAAGTAGGTCCCTTCGCCCAAGGAGAGATCGGGGTCGAGCGCGAAGGCCTGAGGATTCTGGAGCCAGGCTGTCTCATAGGCGAAGCGCAATGTTCCGCGATCGTGAGAGAGCGTGCCGACGCGCGTTCGCTCGAGAAAGTCGGCATCCAGCCAGACTTCCACGTCATCCGTCACGGCGCCTGCCCTTTGTGTTCTGAGGTCCGGATGCACGCGCGCCGCGGCGCCTTCGTACCGGGAGGGCTTGGTCCTGAAGGAGTCGGCCTGCCTTGTCATCGCCTGCGATGAGGTCAAGGTCGCCTTCGAGTCCGAGGACTGAGAGAACCCGCAGGAGGGTTCCGAGTGCGATCGCGGAACTTCCAGCTTCAACCCGAAAGAGCGTCATGCGCGAGATGCCGGCACGTTGACAGGTAATGTCGATCGGGAGTTTGCGGCGCAGGCGCGCAAGCCTCAGGCGCTCACCGAGCGCCGCGAGGATGCGCTTTTGGGTCGGGTAGGAGGGCGGTTGCTTGGCCGGCATGTATCACAATATAGACTAATCTCTAAATTTAGTCCAAAATGCGATACAATATAGCTCCCTGGAATTCGCTAAGTCTTTGACCGACAAAGGAGTCCTGTCGCTGCCCTTCCAGGCCCACGCGATTTCGGAATCTAACACCTAACATCAAACTCGGACTCTACGGGCAGCTGTTGTAGCCGAGAACCGCGAGCATGAGGCCCGCGAGGTTGACATTGACGCTGCCGAGGCTCCCGGTCGCCGTCCAGAAGTTGGTGAACGGCGTCTCGGCGTTCGGCATCGTGTGTCCGACACACACGTCGGTATAGATCAACGCCTTGTTCTGAAAGAAGCCGGATGCCGTGCCGAAGGAAGTAGGCGCCGCCAGGTGGCACATCAGGCAGCTGGGCTTGACGACCTTGGTGAATATGTCCGCCTGCTGCGACCATTCCGCGGGGACGTAGCTCGCCTGAGCGAGCGTGCCCGGCGTGTTGACGTTCCCTCCGTAGAGGCCGTTGATGTATTTGCTGATGGAGGCCGCCGGGATCGATGCGGCGACCATTGCGTTCAACTTCCGTATGGGTTCCTCGTTGGCCGCGCGATTGGATCCTGACGTGTTGCCAAACACTACCTGACCCGGGTCGATGGGCAGCAGCGAGGCGCCGGTGACCTTCCCGGTCGTCGCATTGAACGTGCCGCCGTGGCAGGCCAGGCACGCGTGCGGGGTGTACTTGGCACCCTCGCTGTCGAGCGTCGTCGTGGTTGAGAGCACCCAGCCGCCCCCCCAATCCGTGTCGGCCGTTTGGAGCGGATCGTGTTGGCCGTCGTAAGCCTTCGGATCCGGAACGAAGTTCGCGAAGAACTGCCCCATCGTGGGCGAGGTCACGATGACGCCGTATGAGCTGGCTCCAGCCGAGGCATTGGCGAGCAGGGTCGATGGATTCACCAGCGCCCCACCCCCGACCGGCGCGCCGTGGTTTCCGGCGATGCAGAACGTGACCTGGCCGATCGTGACTGCCCCCAGGGTGTCCGGCCACTGCCAGCAAATGACCGAGCGACCCAAGCCAAGCTCCGTCGCGTTGGCATAGCGCGACGCGGCGGCCGGCGAGCGAAACGTGGGGAAGCCATTGCCGTCCCAGCCCGTGAGGAGCCCGAACGTGTTGCCGAGAGTCATGAGCCCGGAGGAATTACTATGGAACTGGTAGGCCGCCATGTGCTGACTGGCAGCGGCCGCACTCCCGATGCCACCCTTGCTGAGGTAGGGGGCGGCGTGCGCCGGGGGTACCGGGTGCACCACCACCGTCGCCTCGGGCAGGCTGGGGGTGGGTGTGATGGCCGCGTACTCCGTCGCCACTTGGTACGTGTGCGTGCCGGCTTTCACCGACTTGAATGTGGTACTCGTCGTTGTCACGCGTGCCGGTGGCGCGGAATTGCCCTTCTCCGAAATCCCGTAGGCCACCGCAGCCGGAACCGCCTGCCAGGCCATATTCACCTGCCCGAGTGGTGACTCGCTCGCGGTGAAGCCGCCGGGCTCCTGCGGCTGAGGCGGGGACGCATAGACGAAGTCCGCGTAGGCCTGGGTGTGCCCCCCGGTCGGATCCTTGCGGGTCACGCGAAAGGCTGTCTGCGCCACGAAAAACGCCGTGACGTCCGCGGCGAGATAAGGAGTCGCCGGACTGCAGTTGCCATCTTGGTCGTAGGTCGAACCCGGCGGGCAGGCCCAGGCGAGGAACACTGTCGCTGGGCTTAGTGTTATGAAGGTCGTGTCGTTCGGGTCTTTCTTCGACACTTCATAGGTGTACTTGATGGGGGAGTCTGAGCCGTCGCTAGTCGGGCACAGGACCTCGCCGCCGGCGGCGCACTGCCACCCGACCCGATGTTGCACCGGGCTCTTTGGAGTCACAGCGAGGCCAGTGACCGCCGGGACCCCTGTGATCACTTTCGATGCCACGGGCGGAGGGGCGTTCGCGGGCGTCCCGATCGGCACTGCGGTAGAGGCTCCTGGCGCGGCACCGAGGGATGGCGTGGTGCCGTTCGTGGCAGTCCCAGAGTTGAGAAGCGCTGGCGAACTGCCGCCCGGCAGCGCCGTGCCAGGACTCGCGCGTGCCGCGCCGGCGACGGTTGGCGCGATGGGGGGCGCGATGGGGGGCGCGACCGGCCCGCTGGGTGCTGCTGCGGCTGCCGCCACGGTTGTGTCGGTCGTGACCACGATGTGCACGGCGCTGCCGCCAGCGCCCACGGCGTCCACCGTCACGGAGGCCTTGCGCCCCGTCGTCTGCCACATGGCTTCGAGCCGCTGTGTGTGGCGCACGTCGTCGATGGCGTAGAACCGCGTCAGCTCATTCCAGCTGGCCGGCGGTAATCCATTCGCATAGAAAGCCTCGGCGCTGTCGACCGTGGCGTTCGCTGAGTAGACCGCCGACTCACGCGGACTGGATGACGCTCCCTGCAGGTCATACGACGCCCGGACCGATCCAGGCAGACGGGGAAAATTCGCGGGGTCGTTGCCACCCTGATCCGCGGGGGAACTGGTCGCACCGGTCGCCGGCGCCGCTGTCACATCCCCCGACAGCGCGGGCATCGGGCCAGCGAAGACGGTGGTGATCGTCGCCGAGACGGTCGTACCGAGCTTCGCGTCCATCGCCGCGACGATGTGGGCCTTGCTCCTCCCGAGCAGAAAGTCCTGCGTCAGCTGGTAGTTCTGCGTCGCGATCGACCCCTGCGAGAAGGTCGAGAGCGGCGCCCATCCGGCGGCCTTGATCTGCTGACCATAGGAGCCCGCGGCCGAATCCACCGTACCGCCGACGAGGTAGAGGGCGCGCTCCTGCCACGTTCCGCTTCCACGGTTCGAGGTGAAGGACTGCCGCGTCCCGCCCGTTGGGACGGGGAAGTTGGCCAGCACCGCCGCGGATGCGCCGGCGGCCCCTGCTCCGGGCAGCGGCGACATCGTGAGAGGTCGCGAGGGTGGCGTTTGGGCTTCGAGCGACTGCCCGATCACGCCGGTGATAAGGACAACCCACGGCAATATGGCGGTTCGATTCACGGCAACACCCCCTGCGGACGCAGGGCACCCGTCCGGGCAATCGGGCACCCTCTATCCCAATGCGCGCAATGCGGGCCGAAAAGGGCTCACTCGCGGGCAGGAGCAACCGGACGGACCGGGTCACCGGCGCCGAAAACCCCTTCGGCGCAAAAGTGTCATTGATGTGCCCGGAATAGTTCGTTACCTATGTGATCGGAACGAACCTGAATTGAATGGTGGCCAGGGGCGGAATCGAACCACCGACACGCGGATTTTCAATGTAGCTGCGGAAGACAGGTAAGTAGCTGATTCCGCATAAAATTCCATCGTCTGAATGTCTGAGACTATCCCATCGTGAGGGATAATTACCTGATTCACCGTGTTCGGAAGAGATCTCATTGGACACCATAGCGAGCCAAAGGAAAGGGGCGTGTTCCGCGTCAAGCTGTTAATTGTCGCCCGCGAGCGTGGCTCCGCGGGATAGGATGGCGGGCAAGGGGTCCATATTCGCCCGTAGAGCGGCGAATGTGAGTACAAACGTGAACAATGACAACGGAGCAAGCCTCCGGCCGCTGAATTCTGCGGCATGCGCAAGCTCCGAACGGGAAGCGCCTGCACGCCATCGTTTGCCGGCCACCACCGACTCGTCGCGCGAAGCACTGTTGGAGCGCAGGCGGCGCCTGCAAGAGGCGGGCTATCACATCGAGCAGATCAGCGGCGCGGGCCCGGAGATCGAGCCATCGTTGCTAGAGGGCAGCATCGAGGGGTTCTTGGGTTTCGCGCGGGTGCCGCTGGGCGTGGCTGGCCCGGTGCGCATCAACGGCACTGCAGCGCAGGGCGAATTCTTCGTTCCGTTAGCAACCAGCGAAGGAACGCTCGTCGCATCGCTCCAGCATGCCTTCAACGGCATGAACCGCTGCGGTGGTACATCGGCTCTTTGCAGTGACGAACAGATCGGGCGTGCGCCGTGCTTCGAGTTTGCGAATCTGGCGGAAGCTGGGGAGTTCGCCCACTGGCTTCCCTCACGCTTGATGATGCTTCAGGAGATCACTGCAGCCACGTCGCGGTACTGCCGCCTGCGTACGGCGCAAGCGTCGATCGTCGCGAACACGGTCTACGTGCTGTTCGAGTTCTCTACCGGAGACGCAGCGGGGCAGAATATGGTGACACTGGCCACTCAGGCGATGTGCGAAAGACTGCTGGTGGACATGCCTAAGACGCCGCGCTCGTGGCTGCTCGAGTCCATGCTCTCGGGCGACAAGCGCGCCACACCGATGGCCTTTCGCACAACCCGCGGGCGCAATGTCAGTGCGGAGATAGTGCTGCACCCAAAACAGCTCGAACGGTACTGGAGGATCAACGCCGAAAAGATGGAGCGCGCTTGGCGCCTTGGCATCAATGGCGCTGTGCAGATAGGAGCCGTCGGCCTGCAGGGCAATGTCGCCAACGCGCTCGCAGCTATGTTCATCGCTTGCGGTCAGGATGTTGCCTGCGTCGCGGAAGCCACTACAGCGCTGACCCGCGTCGAGCGCACGCAGATGGGCGGGGTGTACGCCTCAATTACCCTGCCGAACCTGACTATAGGCACCGTCGGCGGCGGCACCTATTTGCCGACTGCGCGTGAATGCCTGTCGATGCTGGGCTGCAGTGGCGCAGGCCACGCGCGCAAACTCGCGGAGATCTGCGCCGTGGTCGCGCTGGCCGGCGAGCTCGCCATCGTCGGAGCCATGGCCGGTGGCCAGTTCGCGAGCGCCCATGCATCCGGCAGCCGCAAGGGGGTCGCATTGTCAAACGGAGGGAGCGCCCCGTGACTCGGATCGGCGCGACCCAAAAGCGTAGGAAACCTATACGCGAATTCATCGTCCGCTGGACTGGGCCACCGGTCGCGCGTTGCCTGTATCGCTGGCTCGGCAATTCGTGGCATTACGTCACGGAGAACGAAGGCAGGCTGGCGGACCTTTTGAACGCGGATCGGCCTGTCGTGGGCGCCTTCCTCCACGCCCGAACGTTTCAACTTCTCCATTACTTCAGCCAACCGAAACGGGGGCGCTGGATGCTGATGTGCTCGCGAAGCACCGACGGTGACCTGATGGCACAGGTCGAAGAAAGCCTCGGCTATCGCGTTGCGCGCGGTTCTTCTGGGGCTGGTGGCGCGCGCGCGCTCGTGGAAATGATCAAGGCGCAGCGAGAGGATCTCCAACTCAACTCCTGCCTCGCAGTAGACGGATCGCGCGGCCCTCGCGGCATCGTGCAGCTCGGCATCCTTACGCTGGCCCGCAAGACACACGGCGTGCTGCTGCCGGTTGCGGCTTCCACATCGTCTTGCTGGGTGAATCACAGATCATGGGATCGCACAGTGATACCGAAGCCACGCGCGGAGATCCACATCCTCGTTGGCGAGCCGATGGAAGTGCCGCAACAGCTCAATGGCACTCAAGCAGAGGGGCTGCGTGTCGCTCTCCAGCAGCGACTGATCGCGATGCATATCGAGCTCGACTCCCGCACTGGATTCACGGATACACAACCGCTGCAAACGCTGGAAAACGTCAACCTACAGCCCGATGATGCATCCCCACATTCCGTGGCCGAAGCGTAGTCTGAATGGTGGCCAGGGGCGGAATCGAACCACCGACACGCGGATTTTCAATCCGCTGCTCTACCAACTGAGCTACCTGGCCGCCGGATGGGAAGGCCGCGTATTAGACCGGCCGCGGCGCGGGGCGTCAAGCAATCGCCGTGCTAAGCCGTTGATTCTTGTGCTGGTTCGGACAGCGATAAGTGAAGTCACTCGCCGCGGCCGTCGAGGCCCCGCCAGCGCTGCTCTCTCTTAAGAGTGACGCCCGCCCCTGCCGGTGGAGCACCCCGCGTGGAAGCGGCGCGCGGCGCGCTAAACTCCCGCCTCAAAGCCCACCGGCTCCCCGAGACTCAAAGCCCCATGGCCGCCAATCCGACCCTGCTCGACACCGGCGAATTCCCCTGCACGGAGGAGCTGACCCGCATCAACGAGTCGCTCCAGGGACGCGAGCGGCTGCTCACCGCGACCGCGCGGGCGAGCCGCCTGCTGCTCGAAGCGGCCGACGTGCGCGGCGCAATCCCGGGCGTACTCGGTCTGATCGGCGAAGCCGCGCACGTCGATCGCGTCAACCTCATGGAGACCTCCACCGGACCGAACGGCGAGCCGCTGCTGGTGCTGGTGAGCGAGTGGAATGCGGACGGCGTCGCTGCGAGCCGCCAGGAGCCGCGCAGCTGCGCCTGCGATGAGCGCAACTTCTCCGAGCTGTGCGCGGAGCTGCGCGCCGGGCGCAGCGTCTGCTTCAGCCCCGACGAGACACACGACGGGCACGCGGCCGCCTTCGAGGGCATCGGCACGCGCTCGAAGGCCGTCGTGCCGATCTTCGTCGCCGGCGAATTCATCGGCGTGGTGAGCTTCGACAACACGCGCCAGCATCGTGCCGTGGACGCCGCCGAGCTCGCGGCGCTCGAGACCGCCGCCGGCGTGATCGGCGCGGCACTGCATCGCGAGCGCCTCGTCGACGACGTGCGCCACGAGCGCGAGCACGCCGCCGAGGAGCGCTTCGTCGAGCTCGCCAAGGCCAACGCCGTGATCGCCGGCAACCTCGAACGGCTCGCCGGCGAGACCGACCTGTCGAGCTTCATGGGCGCCATGCTGCTCGAGGCGACCCGCCAGTTCGACGCGATCTCGGGTGCCGTGATCGTCCTCAAGGACTCGGTGCAGGAGTGGCGCATCATCGCCCACGTGCGCGACGGCAAGCTCGCCGAGCCGCAGTACGCCACGCGCGCTCCGGTCGCCGACTCCACCTTCACCGAGCGCTATGGCCAGCTGCGCGAGCCGTACTACGCGGACGTCGCCAGCGAGCACGAGCAGGAAATCTGGCCGGGCGTGCGCGCCTTTCACCGCAGCGAAGGCGCGGTCGGCACGGTGCTCTATCCGCTGGTGTTCGGCGCGCGCAGCGTCGGCTTCTTCATCCTGACCTTCCGGCGCGACGCGCGCGACGTGCAGCGCAGCGGGTTGCTGGTGGCGCTCGCGCAGCAGGCGACGCTCGCCGTGCAGCTGACACGCCTCGCCTACTCGGCCAAGGAAGCCGCGGTGCTCATGGAGCGCACGCGCATCGGCCAGGAGATCCACGACGGGCTGGCGCAGGCCTTTACCGGCATCCTCATGCAGCTCGGCGCCGCCGAGGAATTTCCCTCCTGCAAGAAGCGCAACTCCGAGCTCGCGATCACGCTCGGCCGCATCCGCGACCTGGCGCGCGACGGTCTCGCCGAGGCGCGCCGCTCGGTGATGGCGCTGCGCCTCGATCAGACACGCCGCGCCGGTCTCGAGCTCGCTCTGCGCCAGCTCGCCGACCGCTCCACGGTGCCGGGCGGCGTCACCTGCACCTTCGAGGCCGGCGGCATGATCATCGGCCTGAAGCCGGAGTTCGAGCACGAGCTGCTGCGCATCGCGCAGGAAGCGGTCAGCAACGCGGTGCGCCACGCCCGCCCGCAGAACGTACGCATCACGACCGTCGATGAGTCCGCCCACTGGACCATGTCGATCGCCGACGACGGCGTCGGCATGCAGCAGCGCCCCGAGACCTACGCGCGGCAGGGCTTCGGGCTCTCGAGCATGCGCCAGCGCGCCGGGGCGATCGGCGGCGAGTGGCTCATCGAGAGCCAGCCCGGCGCGGGCACGCGCGTCAGCGTGCGCATGGCCAAGCGAGTCCCCTGATGGCCGCCGTAATGAAGAAAGGAATCAGCGTCGTGCTGGCGGACGATCATCCGGTCGTACGCGACGGCCTCGCCGCCATGGTGAACCAGCAGGCCGACATGGAAGTGGTCGCCGAGGCCGGCGACGGCGACGAGGCGATCACCTGTTACGAGCGGTACCACCCGGATGTGCTGGTGCTCGATCTGCGCATGCCCAAGCGCGACGGCGTCGCGGTGGTGCAGCGCGTGCTCGAGCTCAACCCCAAGGCGCGCATTCTCATCATGACCACCTATGACGGCGACGAAGACATCTTCCAGTGCCTGTCGCAGGGAGCCAAGGGCTATCTGCTGAAGGACGCGCCGCGCCAGGAGATCCTTGCGGCGATCCGCGCGGTCAGCGAGGACCGTCCCTACACCTCGACCACGGTGGCCGCCAAGGCGCTGCAGCGCATGGGCAAGCCGAGCCTGACGCAGCGCGAGCTCGACGTGCTGCAGCTGGTCGCCGAGGGGCGCAGCAACAAGGACATCGCGCGCCGCCTCACGATCACCGAAGGCACGGCCAAGACGCACGTGAAGGCGATCCTCACCAAGCTGGATGCCATCAGCCGCACCGAGGCGGTCGCGGTCGCGCACAAGCGCGGCCTGATTCACCTCTAGAGTCGCGCGTCAGCCCTTGGGCGGCGGCTGGTACCCCTCGGGCGCGCTCGAGCCCGCGCCGAAGAAAAACTTCTCCATCTCCCCTTCGAGGAACTTGCGCGCCTTGGGCTCGATCGGCGTCAGCCGGTACTCGTTGATGAGCATGGTCTGGTGCCCGAGCCACTTCGCCCAGGCTTCGCGCGACACGTTCTCGAAGATCCGGCGGCCGAGATCGCCCGGATAGGGCGGGCGGTCGAGACCGGTCGCCTCGCGCTTCAAGAGCACACACTGCACCATTCGCGACACGCTACGCTCCGGGTTGCTGCGCCGGCCGGGGACTCTCGGGCACGCGCTCGCGCGCGAGCGGCCCGAGCAGCGCTGCGATCGGCGCCGGCAGGCCGATACGCGCCGGCGCGCGCACGTTATACCAGAGGGTCGTACCCTCCTCCACGGCGGCGGCGCCCTCGCAGGACACGAGCAGGGGCGCGATCACGAGATCGAAGTGCGTGAAGGCATGCTCGATGGTGCTTAAGGCTCGCGCCGTGCTCGCGCGGGTATCGAGCGACTCCTCGATGTAGTCACGCGCAGCGGCCGCGGTGTCGAACTGCGGCAGGCACCACAGCCCGCCCCACACGCCGCTCTCCGGCCGCCGCTCGAGCAGCACGCCGCCGTCGGCGCGCAGCGCCACCACCATGAACACCTCGCGGCTGCGACGCGGGCGCAACGCGCGTGGCGCCGGAATCTCCCGCTGGCGGCCGGTGCGCCGTGTGCAGCAGCCATCGCTGAGCGGGCAGCTCGCGCACAGCGGGCGCGCGCGCGTGCATACGGTGGCACCGAGATCCATGATGGCCTGGGTGTACTCGGGCAGCCGCTCGTGCGGTGTGCAGCGCTCGGCCAGCTGCCACAGCCGCCTGACCGCGGCGGCCGTGGCGATGCCCTCGGTGACACCGAAGTAGCGCGCCAGTACGCGCCGCACGTTGCCGTCGAGGATCGCACAGCGCTCCCCGTGGGCGAGCGCGAGGATCGCGCCGGCGGTCGAGCGGCCGACGCCCGGCAGCTCCGACACCGCGGCGAAGCTACGGGGAAATTCGCCGCCGTGCCGCGCGCAGATCAGCGCCGCGGCGCGGTGCAGGTTGCGGGCACGCGCGTAGTAGCCGAGCCCTGACCACAGGTGCAGTACCTCATCGACCGGGGCGGCGGCAAGCGTCGCCAGGTCGGGGAAGCGCCGCATGAAGCGCTCGTAGTACGGACGCACCGCCGCCACCTGGGTCTGCTGCAGCATGATCTCCGACACCCATACGCGATAGGGCGTGCGGTCGGTCTGCCAGGGGAGATCGTGCCGGCCCGCGCGCGCGTGCCACTGAAGGAGCGGGGCGGCGAGCGGGGATTGCGGGTGGTCGGCGGACTCTTGGGAAGCAGGCACGCGGGGGATTCTACGCCCCCGCGCGACTCATCGATCGCACAGGTTCAGATCGCCGCTCATGGTCTTCAGGCGCACGTGGGCACTGCCGCCGCCACGCGTGCCGTCGAGCTTGTGGCCCGGACCGTACTCGCCGCTGCGCTCGGCCTTCGCGTCGAAGCAGTTGCTGATGTCGCCCGAGAGCGTCTGCAGCTCGTACTGGAAGCCGTCCTCGGATGCGGCGTGCACCTTGAGGTCGCCGTTGACCGACTGGGCGTCGACGTCGGCGCCGCGCGCCAGGCGCCCCTCGAAGGTGATGTCGCCGGAAGTGCTGCGGGCATGAAAGGCGCGCGCCGGGTCGAGCTCCGCCGAGACCTGGCCGCTCACGGTGCTGGTCTCGAGCTCGCCCGCCGCGTGCTTGAGCTCGATGTCGCCGCTGACGGTGTTGAGGCGCAGCCGCGCCGGCTGGCCATGGCCGCGTACCTTGACGTTGCCGCTCACCGACTTGACCTCGATGTCGTTGGGTCCGGTATCGGCAACGACGTCGCCGCTGACGCTGTGCAGGCGCTGCGCGCCGAGCACGCCGCTCGAGGTCACGTTGGCGCTGACGCCGGAGACGTCGAGCTCGCTGTCCTTCGGGACCTGCACCCGCAGGTGCGTCTCGTCGTGGCCCCAGTTGAAAATGCCCGAACCGTGCGGCCGCAGGATGACGTGGACCACGGTGTGGTTGCCCGAGCTCTTGACCTCGACGTGATCGACCTCGGGGCCGAGCTGGGCCTTCACGCTGACCGCGGCCCTGTCCGAACCGGTCACGTCGATCGTGCCGCTGGTGCTGGAGATCTCGACCGTGCCCTTGGCGTCAGCGGCCACCTCCTGCTCGAAATTACCCGTGGTATCGCTGCCCCGAACCACGGCGCTCGCGAGCAGCGCGATCACGGCGGGCAGCATCCGGTAAGTCTTCTGCATGTCAGATCCCCTTGCCAGCGTCGCTGGCTTCGCGCACGTCCGTGAGGACGCGCATCTCATCCTGGTAAGTGTTCACGAGCAGCTCCTGCAGCAGCGCGTTGCCCGGATCCTTGCCGAGCGCCTCTTCGAGATTGTGTTTCGCCTCGCGGATCGTCGTGAGGCTCGCCATCACCTTGGTGCGGCTCGCCGGCGGGAGCGCTGCGACCTGAGCCCCGAGCGAGCGCATGAGCTCGGCGTGCTCCCGCTGGTAACGCGGGTCCGTGACCCATGCCGTCTGCAGTGCGCCCGCGGCCGGGTGCCCGGCCGCTGCGAGCGGCGGCGCCGCGGCGCCGCCCAGCGGCACGCTGTGGCCGATCCACACGCCCACTGCGACGCAGCCCACCATGGCCGCCGCCGCGAGCCACCTGAGCCGTGTGCCGCTGGCGGCGCGGCTGAGCGGCGCCGTCACGGCCGGCGCGGCCTGCGCGCGGCCGGCGATTTGCGCCTCGATCTGCGGCCACAGGTCCGCCTTAGGCTCGACGCCCTGGGGCAGCTCGCCCAGCGAGCGGATCACGCCCTTGCGACCCTGCTCTGTCATGTCAACTCACCTCCACGTTCAAACGCTCGCGCAGGAGCTTCCGCGCGCGGTGCAGCTGCGCCTTGCAGGTGCCTTCCGCGAGTCCCAGCATCTGCGCAGCCTCGGTGTGCGAATACCCGTACAGGGCATGCAGCACCAGTGCATCCCGGGCGCCCGCCGGCAGCGCTCCAATCGCATCCTCGATCTCCTGCACCTCGACGGGCGTCTCGAGCGCCCAGTGAGGCTCGAACCCCTCGTCTTCGATCTCACCCTCCGGCAGCGGCTCCTCGCGACCCGCCTTGCGACGCTTCCCCAGCGTGACGTTGACGGCGATGCGGTGCAGCCAGGTGCCAAGCGAACTGCGCGTCTCGAACTGCGCCAGCGCGCGCCAGGCGTTGATGAAGGTCTCCTGGGTACAGTCCTCCGCCAGGTGCGCTTCGCGCGTCATGCGCAGGCACAGCCCGTAGACCCGCCCGGCATGCTCGCGGTACAGCCGCTCGAAGGCACGGGTGTCGCCGGCCCGGGCGCGCTCGACCAGCGCCCCCTCCCAGTCAATCCGCGAGCTCTCGACCTGTGCGAGTGTCATCGGTCAGTTAGAGACGCCGCGGCCGGTCGCGGTTTAAATGCAGTACGTCGCTGACGGGCAACAGATTTTCGCGGAACTCGGCCACACTCGGGATCCTCTAACCGGAACTCGAGGGGAAGGAGGCCGTTGTGGCGATGCGACCGGTGTGGCGGCAGATGTGGAAACCGCCGGGCGAGGTGCTGAATTCGTTCGCCGCGGCGCTGAACGAGCATTGGCGGGCCGCCAGCGAGCGCACGGTGCAGCTGTTCCGGTCGACCCCGGTCAGCTGGCTGGAGGCGCGCAAGGTCCGCCCGCCGGCTACCACTTCACCACCGGTGGCAGGCTCATCAGATACGCATCCGGATCCGCATCGGTGCTGAAGCCGAAGCGCGTGCCGCGGTCGTACACCAGGTTGAACTCGACGTACCGGCCCCGCTTCACCAGCAGCTGCTCGCGCTCCGCCGCCTCGTAGGGCGTGTCCTTGCGCCGCGCCACCAGGCGCGGATAGACGCCGAGCACCGCCTCCCCGACCGCGCGCACGAACGCCCACTCCGCCCCCGCCGCCCCGGCGGGGAGATCGTCGAAGAAGATCCCGCCGACGCCGCGCGGCTCCTGCCGGTGCGGCAGGTAGAAATAGCGGTCACACCAGGCCTTGTATTCCGCGTACGCCCCGGGTCGCAAGCCCTCGCAGGCCGCCGCGAGCGCGGCGTGAAAATCCGCCGTGTCCTCCTCAAAAGGAAACGTGGGCGTGAGATCCGAGCCGCCGCCGAACCAGGCGCGGCTGGTGGCGAGATAGCGCAGGTTCATGTGCATCGCCGGCACGTAGGGGTTGGCCATGTGCGCCACCAGCGAGATGCCGCAGGCCACGAAGCGGCCGGCGGCTTCGGTCGCGCCCGCTACCTGCCCCCAGGCCTCCGGGGCGAGTGTGCCCCACACGTGGCTCACGTTGACGCCGACCTTCTCGAACACCTCACCGCGCATCAACCGCGACTCCCCGCCGCCCTTCAGGCGATGGCCGTCGGGCTTGGTCCAGCTGCGCGCCGCGAAGCGGCTCGCCGGCTCGAACGCCTCGAAGGCCGCGCAAAAGCGCGCCTGCAGATCGCGGAAATACGCCGTCGCCGTCCCGGCGAGCTCCTCAGGACCGCTCATGCACGAAGTCCACCAGGCGCGCCACGGCGTCCGGGTCGGTATCGGGCCAGATGCCGTGGCCGAGATTGAAGATGTGCCCGGGAGCGTCCCCGGCGGCGGCGATCACCGCGGCGGCCGAGCGCTTCAGGTCCTCGGGCGAGGCGAACAGCGCCGCCGGGTCGAGATTGCCCTGCACCGCCTTGCCGGGCCCCAACACGCGGCGCACCTCCGAGAGCGGCGAACGCCAGTCGACGCCGACCACGTCGACGTCGAGATCGGCGATGGCGCCCATGAGGGCGCTGCCCTGGTTGAGATAGTAGATGAGCGGTACGCCGAGCGGCCTCAAGGCCGCGAGCGTGCGCCGCACCGCCGGCAGCGCGAGGCGCGTGTATTCGGGCACGCCGAGGAGCCCGGCCCAGGACTCGAACAGCATGAGCGCCTGCGCGCCGGCGGCGGCCTGCGCCGCGAGGTAGGCGGCCATGGCATCGGCCAGGCGTGTCAGCAGCGCCCCGGCGTCGGCGGGCTGCGCGTAGAGGAAGCTGCGGGCCGCGGCGAACTCCTTCGACGGCCGGCCGCAGACGAGATAACACAGCAGCGTGAAAGGCGCGCCGGCGAAGCCGATGAGCGGCGTGGCGCGCGGCACGCTGGCGCGCACCAGGCGGATCGTCTCGAGCACGAACGGCACGTCGCGCGCGGGCTCGAGCGCCGGCAGCGCCTCGATCTGCGCGCGCGTGCGAATGGGCTCGCGCACCACGGGCGCGGGCTCGAAGGTGAGCCCCACCCCCATGCCCTGCAGCGGCGTCATGATGTCGCTGAAGAGAATCGCCGCATCGAGCTCGAAGCGCCGCAGCGGCTGGAGCGTCACTTCCGCGGCGAGCTCGGGGCTGCGGGTCAGGGTCTCGAAATCCACCCGCGCGCGCAGCGCGCGGTACTCGGGGAGATAGCGTCCCGCCTGACGCATGATCCACACCGGTCGGTGCGCGACCGGCTCGCGGCGGCAGGCGGCGAGGAAGGTGCTGCCGCTCATGTGCGCAGCCACTGCGCCACTTCGGGCGCGAAGTAGCTGATGATGAGATCGGCGCCGGCGCGCGCGATTCCGGTGAGCGTCTCGAGCACCGCCGCGCGCTCATCGATCCAGCCGCGCTCGGCCGCGGCCTTGATGAGGCTGAACTCGCCCGACACCTGGTAGGCGACCACCGGCACGCGCACGGCGTCGCGGACCTGGCGGATCACATCGAGGTAGGGGCCGGCGGGTTTGACCATGACCAGGTCGGCGCCCTCGCCGACGTCGGTCAGCACCTCGCGCAGCGCCTCGCGGGCATTGGCCGGATCCATCTGGTACGAGCGGCGGTCGCCGAAGGCCGGCGCCGACTCCGCCGCCTCGCGGAACGGCCCGTAGAAGGCGGAAGCGAACTTCGCGGCGTAGGAGACGATCGGCGTCGCCGCGAGCCCCTCGCGGTCGAGCAGCGCGCGGATCGCCTGCACGCGGCCGTCCATCATGTCGCTCGGCGCCACCGCATCCGCGCCCGCGCGCGCGTAGTTGAGCGCAACCTCGGCGAGCGTCGCGACGGAGGAGTCGTTATCGATGATGCCGCCGTCGTGCACGTGGCCGCAGTGCCCATGGTCGGTGGCGCCGCACAGACACACGTCCGCCCAGAGGAGCAGCTCGGGATTGGCGTCCTTGATGGCGGCGATCGCCTGCGCGGCGAGACCCTTGGGGTCGCGCGCAGCGCTCGCGTGCGCATCCTTGTGCCCGGGAGCCGCGAACAACAGCACCGCCGGTACCCCCGCGGCCGCCACCCGCCTGGCTTCCTTTGCGGCCTCGTCGGCCGACAGCTGGAAGATGCCGGGCATGCTCGCGATGCGCTGGCGCACGCCCCGCCCCGGCACGACGAACAGGGGATAGATGAGCGCGTCCGGGGTCAGGCGCGTCTCGCGCACCATGCGCCGCCAGACGGCCGACTGGCGGGTGCGACGGGGTCTCTCGGCGGGGAATGGCATGGGCGATCTCGTTTCAGGCTCTGGTTTGCATCACACGGAAGGTGGTCACGGCGAGCCCGCGCAGCGTCGCACTCTCGGCCAGCGTCGCGTGCCAGCCGCGCGCGGCGAGCTCGCGTGCCGTGGTCGGGCCGATTGCGACCGGCGGCGCATCGCCCAGCAGGCGCCCGAAGTCCCGCTCGCCGAGCGCGCGCGCCAGCTCCGTGACGGCCGAAGGACTCGCGAAGGTGACGGCGCCGAGTCCGCCGCGCTCGATCCATGCGCGGCACTCGCCGACGTCGAGCACCGCCCCTTCGGTGCGGTAGGCCTCGACCTGGGTCACCACCGCGCCGAGCGCGCGCAACCCCGCGGCAATCGTCGGCAGCGCGCGCGAGCTCGCGGGATAGAGCACCCGCGCGCCGGTATCCGCACCGCGCCACTGCGCGGCGAACGCATCGATGAGCCCCGCGGCGCTTGCCTCGGCGGGCGTGAGATGCACCGGCCAGTGACGCTCCGTGAGAGTGAGCGCGGTCGCGCGTCCGACCGCGGCGATGCGCGCCCCGGCAGGGGGCGTCGCCACGCGCTCGAGCACCGCCGCCACCGCGCGGCGGCTCGCGAAGACGATCCAGCCGAAGGAGTCGAGGCGCGCCAGCGCCGCCTCGAGCGCGCTGGTATCGCCGGCGGTGACGCTCACCGCCGGCCAGGAGACCACTTCCAGGCCGAGGCTGCGCAGCTCGCGGCTCAGGGGCCCGTCGGCCGCCTCCGCCCGCGTCACCACGACGGGCCTCGGGGGCGCCGTGCCGCTCATGGCTCCGTCACCTTGAGCCCGGCGCGCTCGTGTGCGATGAGCGCCGCGGCGCCGGCGGCGAGCAGCTCGTCAGCGAGACGCGCGCCGAGTGCGACCGCATCCGCGGCCGTGAGCGCCGTACCGGCGGTGGCGCTCACCGAGCCCCGGGCCCGGAGCTCGCGCGAGCCATCGAGGGCGCACACCGCGGCGCTCATGTGCAGCCCATCGGCCGCGAGCTCGGCGAGCGCGCCGAGTGGCACCTGGCAGCCGCCCTCGAGACGCGCGAGCAGCGAGCGCTCGGCGCTCACCGCGAGGCGTGCGGACCGGTCGTCGAGCCGCGCGAGGCACTCGAGCACCCGGTCGTCATCGCTCCGTGCGCACACACCGATGACGCCCTGCGACACCGCCGGCGGAAATTGCTCGGGCGGCAGGTAGCTCGTGATGTGCGCAGCGAGCCCGAGCCGGGTGAGCCCGGCGGCGGCGAGCACGATGGCGTCGTAGTCGCCCGCGCGCAGCCGCTCGAGCCTCGTCGGCACGTTGCCGCGCAGCTCCGCCGGCACCGCATCCGGACGCGCCCGCGCGATGAAGGCGCGGCGCCGCAGGCTGCTCGTGCCGATGCGCGCGCCCGGCGGCAGCTGCGCGAGGCCGCCTCCCGCGCGACTCACGAGCGCATCGCGCGGATCCTCGCGCTCGAGCGTCGCGCCGAGCGTGGTTCCCGCGGCGAGCGTCGTGGGCAGATCCTTGAGACTGTGCACCGCGACGTCGATGGTGCCCTGGCTAAGCGCCTCATCGATCTCGCGCGTGAAGAAGGCGCGCCCTTCGGTCCGCCACAGCGGCACCTCGCGCTGCGCATCGCCGCTCGTGCGGATGTGCACCAGCTCGACCGCCGGCGCGCCCGGCGCGGCGCGGAGCAGCGCTTCGACGTGCCGCGCCTGCCACAGCGCGAGCGCCGAGGCGCGCGTCCCGATACGCAGCGTCCGCGCGCTCACGGCTCGCCCTCGATGAGGAAGCGGTAACCGACGCCCCAAACGGTGAGGAAGTGACGCGGACTCGCCGGATCGCGCTCGAAGCGCTTGCGCAGTCTCAGGATGAAATTATCGACCGTGCGGGTCGAGGGGAACACGTCGTAACCCCACACACGCTCGAGCAGGTCCTCGCGCGAGACGATCTCACCGGCATGCTCGGCCAGCACCTTGAGGATCATCGCCTCCTTCTCCGTGAGCTCCTGCGCCTCGCCGTTCCAGGCGCGCGCGCGGAAGGCGCGGAAGTCGACCTCGTTGCCGCCGAAGGCGAGCACCGCGGTGGCGGCGGTCGCGGAAGCACTGCGGTACCAGTCCCAGCGCTTGAGGATGGCGCGCACCCGCAGCAGGAATTCCTTGAGGTGGAAGGGCTTGGCGAGATAGTCGTCGCCCCCCGCCTCGAGCCCGCGCACGCGGTCGGCGGGATCGCCGCGGGCCGTGAGGAACAGCACCGGCGTGTTATTGCCGGCGTCGCGCAGCGTGCGGCATACGGCGAAGCCGTCCAGCCCCGGCAGCATCACATCGAGCACGATGAGAGCGCAGCTCGCGCGCTCGAGCCAGGCGAGCGCGGCCGGCCCGTCGCCCGCGGCGGCGACCTCGTAGCCTTCGGCGCGCAGGTTCTCCATGACGCCGGCCGCGAGGTGCGGATCATCTTCCACCACCAGCACACGGCTCGCGGCCTGGGACGGCGTACTCATGCGCGCGGCACCGCGGCGGCCGGCCAGGTGAGCACGAAGCAGGCACCCTGGCCGACGCCGGCGCTCTCGGCCGTGACGCGGCCCTGCGCAAGCTGCATGAGGCGCGCGACGATGTAGAGCCCGAGGCCCGTGCCGTAGTGAGAGCTGCCGCCGCCCGGGTGCAGGCGCGTGAACTTCTCAAAGAGGCGCGCGCCGTCGGTGGGATGAAAACCCACGCCGCTGTCGCGAACGCTGAGCGCCACCTCATCGCCCGCGGCGCGCGCACTGACCGTGACGCTGCCGCCGCCCGCCGCGGCCACCGCCGTGAGCGCGTTCTCGAGCACGTTGCGCACGATCACGTCGAGCGCCAGCGGGTCGGTGCGCACCGCGAGGCCCGCGGCGACCTCGCTCGTCAGCGTGATGCGCTGCGCGCGGGCGCGCTCGTCGAGCGCGCCGAGCACGTGCGCCACCGCCGCGGCCAGCTCCACCGGCTCGGACTTGAGATCGACGCGCCCGCGCTCGAGACGCGCGCTCTCGAGGATCTGCGTGACCATCAGCTCCATGCGCGAGAGATCCGCGAGCATGCGGTCGATCAGCGTGCGGGCCTGCTCGGGCGCGAGCGGCCGCAGCGCCATGGTCTCGAGCGAGAGCTGCAGGCTCGCGAGCGGGGTCTTGAACTGGTGCGACACCAGCGCGAGAAAGTGATCCTGCTCCTCGAGCACGCGCGCCTCGGCGGAGAGCGCGCGCGCAATGACCGCGATGCACACGGCGAGCGCCAGCAGGAAGAACGAGCCCTCCCAGGCGTACTGCCGGTAGCGCCGCGCCTCCTCGGAGCGCAGCGCCTCCGCGGCAGCCTCCGACAGCATCGCCCGCCCCTGGCCGACCGTGATGTCGGGCAGCAGCTCGTGGATGCGCGCCGCGGGAACACCCGCATCGAGCAGCGCCTGCGCGGCGCGTGCCTGGCCGGCATACAGCGCGCGCTCGGACTGCACCTTCTCGAGCGTGTAGGCGTGCTGGTCGAGCAGCCACCAGCCGACCTGCACGGCGGAGACCACCACCAGGGCGAGCGCGGTGAGCTGGAAGACGCGCGTCGACTTCACGGGATCTCCGCCAGCGCGGCGCCGAGCGCCGCGGTGAATTCCTCGAGATCCGCGCGCGAGTGCGCCAGCGACAGGAAGCAGGCCTCGTAGGCCGAAGGCGGCAGGTACACCCCGCGCGCGAGCAGCGCATGGAAGAGCCTGGCAAAGCGCGCCGTCTCCCGCTCGGAAAGCGCCGCCGCGGTGCGCGGCGCGCCCCGCTCGTGGAAAGACATCCAGACGAGCGAGCCGACGCGCACCAGGTGTATCGGGAACGCGGCGCGCGCCAGCACCGGTTTGAGCAGCGCTTCGAGCTCGGCGCCGCGCGCTTCGAGCCGCTGCCAGCCGGACTCGCGCTCGAGCAGGTCGAGCGTCGCAAGGCCGGCCGCCATGGCCACGGGATTTCCCGAGAGCGTGCCCGCCTGGTAGGTGTCGCCGTCCGGTGCGAGCCGCGCCATGATGGGCCGTGCGCCGCCGAAGGCCCCGACCGGCATGCCGCCGCCGATCACCTTGCCGAAGGTCGCGAGATCGGGCGCAATCCCGAGCAGCCCGGCGGCGCCGCCGGGACCCAGGCGAAAGCCCGAGATCACCTCATCGAAAATCAGCAGTGCGCCGTGCGCGCGCGTCACGCGGCGCAGCGTCTCGAGAAACTCCCGCCGCTGGACCAGCAACCCGTGGTTCGCGGGCACCGGCTCGATGATGACGGCGGCGATGCGCGCACCCTCGGCCGCGAACAGCGCCTCGACCGCCGCCTCGTCGTCGAGCGGCAGCACGCGCGTGCACTCGGTGAAGGCGCGCGGCACGCCGGCGGATGAGGGTTTGCCGAAGGTCGCGAGCCCGGAGCCGGCGGCCACCAGCAGGTGGTCGGCGTGCCCGTGGTAGCAGCCGGCGAACTTGACGATCAGGTCGCGCCCGGTGAAAGCGCGCGCCACGCGGATCGCGCTCATCACCGCTTCGGTTCCCGAGGAGACGAAGCGCACCTGCTCGGCCGCCGGGTAGGCGGCGCACACGCGTTCGGCGAGCAGCACCTCCCCCTCGCAGGGGGCGCCGAAAGTCGTGCCGCGCTCGAGGGCTGCGCGGATCGCCGCCACCACCGCCGGGTGCGCGTGGCCGGCGATCAGCGGACCCCACGAGTTCACCAGGTCGAGGTAGCTGCGCCCGTCGGCGTCGGTGATGCGCGCGCCCGCGCCGCTCGCCATGAAGAGCGGCGTCCCGCCGACCGCGCGGAACGCGCGTACCGGAGAGCTCACGCCTCCGGGGATCACGCGGCAGGCGCGTGCGTACAGCTCGGCGGATCGAACGGGTACGGTCATGTCTCGTCCTTCAGGGCCGCCGGGCGCGTGCGCCCGGGCCTGGCCGCGTCAAAGAATGCATCGACGGCATCCGCGCTGGCGTGCACCGCGGCCGCGCGCAGACCCGCGAGCGGCAGGTGCGCGAGGCGGTGCGCCACGGCGCTCCCTAAGCGCTCGAGCTGCTCGCGCTGGCGCTCATCGAGCGTGCGCAGCTCGTGCCGCAGCGCCCGCGCCACTTCCTCCGCCGCGATCTCCTCGAAGCGCGAGCGCAGATCATTCAGGCGCGGACCGAGCGCGCGCGTCGCGAGCTCGGCGCGCAGATGCGCCAGGCGCTCATCGATCGCGGCGCGTACCGGGGCGAGGCGCAGCAGCTGCGAGAGGCGCTGACCCTGGGCGGCCTCGATGAGATCGCTCATGCCGAGGCGCTTCAGTCCCGCTTGCTGCGCCGCGCCCGGCTCGACGTTGGGTGGCACGCCGAAGTCGATGACGAGCGGCGCGCCGCTCGCATCGCCGGCCGCGCCCGCGAGCCGTCCGAGCGATGCCGCATCGAGGACCGCCGCGCTGCCGCCCGCCGCCAGCACCAGCGCCGCGAGCGGCGGCGGCGAGCTGCGAAATTCCTCGAGCGAGAGCACCGGGGCGGCGACTGATTGCGCGAACTCGCGCGCGCTCGCCACGGTGCGATTGACGATGACCAGCGGGGCTCCAGCGCGATGCAGGATGCCGGCGCAGCGGCGCGTCATGGGAGAGACGCCGAGGAGCGCGGTCACGCCGGGCGCGCCGTGCAGGTGCGCGAGTACCCGCTCGGCCGCGAGATCGCCGAGCGACGGAGTACGCACGCGCGCCGTCATGCGCCGCACGCGCCGCGCCATGCCGAGCGCCTCGCCGATGAGGCGGTCGAGCAGCGGGCCGCAGGTGTGCGCGGCGCGCGATTCCTCCCAAGCATCGCGCAGCTGGGCGGCGATCTCCTGCTCACCGGTCTGCGCGGAGTCGAGCCCGCAGGCGAGCAGCATCAGGTGCTCGACCGCGGCTTCGCCGGTCCAGGCACGCAAAGTGCGCGCCGCTTCGCCGGGGGCCGCATCGCGCCCGGTCAGCAGCCCGAACACGGCCTCGCGCGCGTCTCCCGCGGGGTTGCCGTCCGGGGTCGCGTACACGACCTCGACGCGGTTGCAGGTGCCGACGTAGAGGATCTCGGCGGCGCCGAGCCGGGTGCGCAGCTGCGGCAGCCGCGCGGCGATCTCGGCCCGCGGCACGGCGAAGCGCGCCACTTCCTCGACGCCGGCATGGCGATAGGAGAGGCCTACGACACCGAGCTGGTGCATTCGGGCACTTTACCCACCCGCAGCGGGGGCGAATGTCACCGAATGGTCACGGACTTGGCCGCCGGGCGCAAGGAGTGTGAACGGCTTAAAAGAAATGCAGAACCGCCCCGCCGCGCCGTCCTGGTGAAGTGCCGCGTCGTGGCGCAGCTCGGCGCCACCGCCGTAGGTCTGCAGGTCGACCGGCGCCGGATCGAGCAGTCAGCGAGGAGTGGCCTTCGTTGCGAGGTCGCGCGCGACGACGTAGGCAGCGTCGCGGCCGGCGTTCCAATCGTCAAACTTCAGCGGCACCACAATGTCGGGCTGCAGACTCCGGACTCGAACGGGATAGAGCCAGTTGAGCCAGAAGCACTGACGCCAATCGACGCAGGCCTCACCGTAGTCGTGCTTGCCCCTCTGGTAATAGAGGCACACCTTGAGGTTCGGCAGGCACGCGCGGCCTCCCTCGGAGAAAAACGACAATCGGTCGCCGACCGGTTCGCCGATGATCGTCACCCGATCGCCGCCGGCGTCCTTGATGAACGCAGTGGTGGTGATGGCGGCGGAAAAGGTCAACGCATCGGTGAGGATGAAAATGCGCCCCCCCGGCGCCAGCAGATGCGGCAGCGCGTGCGCGAACCGCCAGGTGTTGGTGTAGTCGCCGCCACCGTCGCCGCGCAGGTCCACGATCACCGCGCACGGCGGCGCCGCGCGCAGCGCCGCCTCGGTGGAGGCGAGAAAGGGCGCGATCTTCTCGCCATCGGTGTCGGCGATGGCCTGCAGTCGCACCACCTTGGCGCAACTCTCCGCGGCCGGGAACAGACGAAAGTGATCGCCGAAATCCCGCCATGTCTGCGGCAGCTCACCGGACCGCGGGCGATAAGCGATCCAGTCTTTCTGCGCCCCGTCGGCAGGCTCGCTCGAGAGCCAGCGATCTCCATCGGGCAGGTCGTGACCCTGCGCGAGCGCATAGGACTCGAGCCGCCGCGTCACTACTGCGCCATCGGGTAGCGTGACAGTCCAGGTCGAGGCCCGGGGATCCGCGGCGATGCCCAACCCGTACAGCAGATCCTGCACGACGATGAATTGCGCCGCGTTCTGCCGGCGCAAACCCGCGACGCCACCCCTCAGCGTCTCGAGTTGCGGCAGGATCCGCTCGATGCTCTGACCATCGATGCGCTCGACCCGTCCGCCCAGCAGCTCGCGATAGGGAGGGGCCGCCCGCATCACATAGAAGCCTTCGGCAAACAGCGTGACCCGTAAAGGCAGGACCCGCGTGCCGCTGGCTGCCGTCGGATCCATGCGGGAATGGCCGTTGTCCGCCAGGGCCATGACCTGCATCAGCGCGACCTGCAACTGCGGCGACGGCAGCACTTCGGGCTGCGACTCGAGGGCCGCGAGGCGCGCCGCGGCGGCCTGGCGCGCGGCCGGCGGGAACGCCCGGTCGAGCGCCATCGCCCTGGCGAAATAATCGAGATCCTGGCGCTGCGCCTCGAGCGCGGAGTGTGGCGCCGGGTAATCGCTGTCGGGCGGGCGGCGATGAAAATTGAGTACGAAAGCGAGCATGAGGCACGCAGCCGCGACGCTTACGGCGCAGATTGCGCCGCCGAGGGCGAATGCCAGTCGGCGCAGCGGGCTCATGGGCAAGCTACGTTACACCGCGGGCCTGGGCTGGCGAGCCGGCCGGCCGCAGAGTACGCTCGGCTCGTCGGAGGTCCACGGACATGTCACGACACAAACGACCGATACTCACCGCTCTGGGTATGGCGCTGGCCTTGGCAGCGGCACCGCGTACGCCGCTGGCCCAGTCCGCTCGCACCGACCCAATCTCCCACACCGGCCTGCCGTCGATCGCGTCCGACGCGAACGCAAGTGCGGCGTCGCCGACTCCCGATGTCACAGTCACGACCCCGATCCCTCCTGCGGCGCAGGAACTCTCGGGCGACAGCCTGTCTCAGTTCATCGCGCACCACGCGACGGTGCGCTATGTGACGACCAGCACGGCACGCAACCTGGCGCGCTGGCGGGGCGGCAAGCAGAGCGTTTGCCCGCTGACGGTCGGGTTGAGTCCCGCCGACAACGCTTACGTAACGGCGCGATTGCGCGCGCTGGCCGCGTATGTTGGCGCGCCCGTGGAGCCGGACCCGCACTGCAAGGCCAACGTACAGATCGTCTTCACGAGCAACCCGCGCGAAAAAATGGACGACGTCGTCCAGTGGGCGACGGCGGCTTTCGGTATCCGGTATTCCGGCGGGCAGCGTGAGCTCATCGCCTATCGGAGCGACCACGCCATCCAGGGCTTCTATATAACGACGCGGGGCGGAGCCAGCGTCCTCAATACCGACGTGGCGTTGGTCGGGCTCGACGTCCAGCCCGTCTGGCCACAGGTCGAGGAGAAGTATCTCGGCAGCGGCAGGCTCGGAACCCGCCTGGGCGGCGGCAGCGGCAGTGGGATCGGGATCGGCGTGGTGATCCTGGTGGTCGACACGACCAGGGCCGCCGGCTACACCGTCGCGACGCTCGCCGACGCCCTGGCGATGTTGACGCTCTCGCTCGCGCAATCACCGGATCATTGCGATGTATTGCCGAGCATCCTGGATCTGATGTCATCGAGCTGCGGCACGCGCGAGCAGCCTGCGGCGATGACCGCCGGCGATCTGGCTTTCCTCAAGGCGCTCTACTACCTCAACACGGGATTGGGTCCGTCGCTTTCACGGTCCCAGATCCAGGACAACATGACACGGCAGTTGGCGCGGCGTTAACGCCCCCGCGGATCAGCGGCCGGGTCGTTCCAGGAGCATCAGGCGCGCGCCGTCCAATCATCGCACCTGCCCTGCGGATTGGCGGGACCATTGAACAGCGCGCATTTGCCACAATCCGCAGCGCCGGCCCCGGGGGTAAAGAAGCCGCACCCGCCACAGGTCTTACCCGGATCCGGCGATTTCTCGGTGTAGTTGTCCAATTTGCGTTGCTGCTTCTGCGCCTCACTGAGGGCGCTGGGTTTGGCGCAGACGAGGTCCTTCTGTTCTCTTGCGCGCGCCACTGAGATCCAGGCCGCCGCACCGGCAAACAGGCACGCCGTCAGGCGCCGCAATGCGGCGCGTCGCGAATCACCATCCATCTGGGACTATTTGAGCGCTGCTTGCGCTGCGGTGGCCGCTTTCTTTGCCGCAGTCGGGTCGTCGGACTTCAGCCCCTCCTGCGCTTTCGCGAGAGCCGCAGTCAGTTTGGCCTTCAGCGCCGGATCGGTCGTGTCAGGAATCGCCCCATTGCCAAGCTTCTGACACGGATTCGCCTGATTCGCATCGAACCCCTGCCCCTTCGGTCCCACCAGACAATTGACGGTGTGGTGGAGGTGCATATGGACCTGCTCGATGGTCGCCGCCTGGGCCGCCAGGCCGGCGTGCTGTGCGCCGGTAGCCGCTTCCTGAACAGGATCCGCGCCTTGCGCAGAGGCCGGTGAGGCAGTGAGGATTCCGGTGACGATACCGGCCAGGGACAGGTGAGCCGCCAACCTTGATTTACGCATAGGTGACATCTCCTATGAGTGGGCTTGATTTGAACAGTGATTCATAGCTCATCGCCGCGAAACGCGCAATGGCGCGAGTGATGGGAGAGCAGACAGGACCGACAATGAGCGGCCGGAGTCGACCCGAAACCGCGAGTGGCCTCGTCCGGGGAAATGCGTACGGCGCTCGCAGTCCGGTGAGTGTACCGTCGCTACAGAGCTGTCCCGGGAGCTAATTATGCCGTTCGAGGTCAAAGCATCATCCGAGCTTTCGGCGATCGAGGTGAGGCTGTGGGATAAGGTGACCGCAGCTGAGCTTCGCTCATTGGCCGCTGCGGTAGTTGAATTGGCGAGGGCCACCGGATTGCGGCAAGCGCTCATAAACTGCCGCGATTATCTCGGCGGCGCCGGTCTGTGCGAAGTTGCGTCTCTCGCGCTGGATGTAACGCATCGACCAGCCAGCGATCGCGGACCGGAAGCGTTCATCGTACCGGCGAATCCGGGGACGGCTAAAGACGTGGAGTTCTACATTCGAGCGGCTTGCAGGCTTGGGACGGAAGCGAGAATGTTCCCTTCGCGGGAAGCAGCGATTGAATGGCTTCGCGGCTTGGACCGCGGGGGCGCGCCGACAGAACTGGCGTACGCTGCCGCGTCCTCTTCCGGCTGACATCGGATGAAATCGAAACACTGAACCGGTCGCATTTTGCGACCGCTTCACAAAAACCCCGGGATCCTCGTTTCCCGAATCGAATCCACATCGGGCCGCGTCCAACGGCCGGATCCGCAAGCCTCCAAGCTGCCGGCCGCGTGTGATCTGCGTGTGAAGCGACACGATCGGTGCAAAGCACGCGTCGCCATCGGAACGTCAGGGCTTGGGGTTCGCCTTGAAAAACTCCCAGATGAGCTGCGAGGCCGGCAGGTCGGCGGGGGCCGTCTTGTCGCCCTCCTTGACCGGACTCCCAGGCCACGTGTGGCCCGCGTCCGTGAGGTACTGGACAGTGGCCGCCTTGCAGTCGTTGTAGGTCGCGCGGCGTACGTGCGGCGTGACTTGCTCGATCTTAGGAGCGCCGCCGCATCCGTTTACGCGCGCCCACTCGTCCATCACCGCAACGGCGCCGGGGAAGTTACCCAGGACCAGAATGTGTCCGCCGCCGAAGGGCACCATCGAATCGGCGCTCCCGTGGAACTCGATGATCGGAATCGATGCGCACCCGGCCGGGGGCTCGTAGATTCCCGAGACGGGCGCGATCGCGGCGAACAAGTCAGGGGCCTTGCAGCCCAGCCAGCTGCTCATGAACCCGCCCTGCGACTTGCCTGCTGCATAGATGCGCTTGGGATCCACGCACAGGTCCGCGCGCAGATTGGTGACGAGCTCGCGCACGAAGGCTGTGTTCGTCTCGCGCGCCGATTGCGCGAAACGCCAGCCGATTCCGCCGTCGGGAGTGGCGAGGATGAAGCCCTCGCGGTCGCTCATCGCGCCAAACCCGCTCGCCGCATTTTGCGTTTCCGGGTTGCTCATGAACCCGTGAAAGTTCAGCACGAGCGGCGCAGGTTTGTCCTTGTCGTAGCCGGCGGGGACGTGCAGCAGGTAGGAGCGCTTACTGCCGTCGACGACCACGGTGCGCGAGCCGGTCGTGCCCGCGATGACTCCTGCGGGCGGCGCGGCGCCGCACCCCGAGCGGGCTGCGATGCCCTCGGCTGTGGGCTGGACCGAATCGGCGGCAGCGGCACATCCGCACCACAAGCCCGCCACGGCCACCGCGACAATCGCGACATCTTCTCTCACACGGCGTTTCGAATTCATTTTTGCAACCTACGTCAATTGCCGTTTGTACGGGATTCGTACTAACCGTAGTTCGACAGTGATTGGCCTTATCTGAGCGAATAGGTGGCTATTTCGGTGGAACAGTTCTCGGGACAACCCGATACGCTCCATGAATGGCTGCTCGCGAGTCTGCATTAGCCACGGTAGAAGACATTACGCGGGCGATCCGAGTGTGCGAGCTCACCACAGAGGAGTTCGCGAACTTGGGGTCGCAATTTGCGACATCAAGTTGGGGGGGGTCGCCGTAAACTCCCGCTCGCCTTCACCGAACACGCGCGGTCCAGGCCGCGACTGTCCCAAACGGCCCTCGAGCGGTCGAAATGAGCGTCTACGTGGTCCGTGCTTTCGGTCACGCACGCTACGCTCATCAAATGAGGTTGCGGCCCACGGATTGCTTCGGGCGACGCACAATCGTAGGGGGAGATACTTCAACGGATGAAGGTCTCTTGCGTCAGGATTGCTTTCCAGGTCCCGTCCTTCCATATGAAGACGTCGCTTACACGCTCCATCACGTCAAAAGGCTTGCCGTTAAATATGCCGGCTAGGTGAACCTTCGTTGTCACTACGGCTGTATTTCCGACAACCCGGGCCCTCGGCTCCGAAATCTCATAGGTCTTTCGCGTCAGTACGCCCGATCTGATACCCGAGGGGAAAACGTCCTTGCCCTCTGCCACATCGCCGTGGGCGGAAATGACCGCCCAGTCGTCTGATAGCATGCGCGCAATGCCATCTGCATCGTTCTCGCGCATCGCCCTCGCGAGGTCTTCCTCGGCTGCTAGCGCACTCTCCACAGTCGGTGGGGTTCCCGTGTGGCGCGCAGCGTCAGTGTCAGCCCTGGCTATCAGCAAAGGCGCCAAGATTGATGCCAAAACTCCTGCCAATATTGAACCTGGTCGTAAACGCATAGTCGAGCTCCTGAAATAAGCCACTACTGCCGGTCGCGCCGCAGCTCGCAAAGCCTCGTGACGCTGAAGCCCATTCGAACCCGCTACCACGACGAACGAGGCCGCAGGAAATCGACAATAGGATCAGCATTCACGCAAACGGGCGACTATGTGGAGTCCGACCCGCACACCATCGGCAGAATTTGATGTCCAGTACGGCATAGAGTTTACGACCTACGACGAGGGGACTCCCTCGGTACACTCAAGTCCACCAGTCGGCTGCGATTGGAGCGACGAGAACCGATTCCACCTGCCCGCGCTGCAGCTGCCACTTGAGAACGCAGGCGATGCCTACCGGGGAAGCTTCGCAGTTGACCGCTTTGAGCGCGGAAGGTGTGGCTGGCAATTTCTTCGGATGGTGTCACCGATCTTGCCGAACCCAATCGTCTGGTACACGCCGGAGGGTCGTGAGGGAGATCGCGAAGATACGCGCGTAGTTGTCTGGTGCACGCGTATCTACAAGTACTCATCCGATCGACCGCTCACTTGTCGGAACCTCGTGGGTCTGCCGAGGTTGCCGCCCGGCTTCTTCGCGTCGTTTCCGCCGAGCGACACGATGGGCCGCGACATTGCATTTATCTCCCAGCATGCCCGATCGGTAACGGTGGAACTACGAGATGCGGATCAGCTGCCAGCCGAGTACGTGCGCAAGAGTCGCAGCAGTCAAGGTGCCGGCGCTCGCTAACGACTGATGCCTCTGGGCCACCGGCTCAGCCCGCAGCTTCTGGCGGCTACCGACCCCACGCTCCGTCCGCTATCGGGAAACCTGACGAGTCGGACTCAGGGGCCGCGTCTGGCCGCTAGCGCCCGGGTCAAACTCGCTTGTCAGTTAAAGTCCGAGGATATAGACCGGCGCCATCGCCGCGAGCGCCGCAAGGATCTGCAGAGTCAGCAGCGACAGTGCCGCTTTCGGCTCACGCGGGAGCCACTTGATCAGGAAGAATGCCAGCACGGGAAGTTGGCCAGCCATGAGGATCTGCCAGAGGTGCGCCACGGCGCCCTCGTCGGGCTCCCGAACCCCGCTAGAGACGGCAATCGCAACCAGAAGCATGACGAGCGCAACCATGGACATCGAGATCGGCACGAAGGCGCTCGGCCGCTTGCCCAACGCCAGCATCGAACTGAAATAAGCGTTCATGGCACCTCCGACCCTGGAAGCTGGAACAAGATGTTCGTAAAGCGCTGATCCTATGATGTTGAGGATTACGGAAATTCCAGTCTCGCTGGACTCAAGAAGCTCCTGCAACTCATCCCCGTAGCGATCCCGCCAATCGCGGGGATAGAGGCGCATCAGCCAGGAAGCAATGCAGTGCCTCATACCCACCGCAGCCGTTTTGTCCCGGCCTTGGCAAACCGCTGAAGGGTTGTCAACCGCGCGCGAAGAACGCGCGCCCCCAAGCTGGTAAGGCGATACGGCCGACGGCGCTCTTCGGGCGCAAGGGGCTCAATCAAGCCTTGGTGCTCCAAGCGCGAGATGGCACCGTAAAGCGTCCCTGGACCAAGCCGCGTTCCACACAGGGCGGCAATGTCCTCAATCATCGCGTGACCGTGTTTCGGCCCCCCAGCCAAACTGGCGAGCACCAAGAGGGGTGGGTCCGAATAGTAGCCCTGCTCGTGTTCGCTTTCGGGCTTTACTACGTATCGCGTACTACGCATGGCGTAGTTATTACACAGCTACCCGCACATTGCAAGATCTGCGCTAACCGCGCGGTAGCGTTCGAACGACCGCTTTGCTGAAAATCGATGCCTGCATCTGTATGGCGGTTCCTGGCCGCCTGCTGCCGGAAGCGCCGTCGGGAAAGTCTGCTTCGGAGAAATCTACTTCGTCGCTTCGACTTCGCACTGTCCACTTCGGCAAACAGCGGATTGCGGGACAGGTGCGCCCACTCTGGCGCAGTGCGAAATCTCGGCGCGCGTGCAGATGGAGTGTCGTTCGTAGCGCTTGTAGTGCTGAAGATTGGCCGCCAGATGGCGTTGTCCACAGGTGCAAGGCACTTCAACCAGTTTGCATTCCGCATCTTGTGTACAGACGCGGTCCTCGGGTTTCAGATCTCCGCCGGGCGCCACGCCTAGCCATGCGATCGCAACAAGAGCACCTGCCGTGAGAAAGAATGCTCTGCGCTCGATTTTCATCTCCGCAAGGCTCACTCCACAGTTGCCACAGCGACAAGGGATCTCTCTCCCGGCGGGAGATCCCTCGTCGCGCTCAGCCTGAAAGCTACGCTGCCTTGCGACGTCTGTAGTACTCCACGACACCTGGCTGGCTCGCCACGCGCTCGCAGTGCTTGACCAGCAGCGGCGCGACTCGGTCCACGAGATCTTTCGGAATGTGGTCCAGCACCCCAGACCGTAGCCAGCGGACCCACATGAAAGCCTTCAGGTCCGCCACCGTGAGGCGCTGGTCAGCGAAATACTCCCCGCCCGCCGCCTTCAGCCGGGCCTGAAACTGCTCCAGGTATCGCGTGATGCGCCCGGCAACAAGTTCTTCGCGCGCCTTCTTCTTGGCGTCCTCGGCCAGGTCGATCGTGTGTCCAATGCGGGTGCTGATGTCCTCAGCTGCGTCCATGACCTCATCGCACAGCAACGCCTGCCAGTCATCCTTGGGGTACAGGCCAGCCAGCTTGCCGACGTAGCGATTGATGCTGTTGGACTGCGAAACCACTTTACCGTCCACTTCGAGCGTGGGCATCGCCAGGAACGGCGTCCTGTCGCGCACGCCAGGCCAGTCCTTGCCCGAGATGCGGTGGTCTTCGAACGCAATACCGCCGATGTGTAGCGCAAGACGCGCGGGCTCGCCGCGCCCGCCGTCGAAATCGAAGTAGGTCAGCTTCAGCTTTGCCATGGCGAACTCCTCGGGATTGATTATTGCAATCGCTTGATCTTCAGCGGCCCGCCGCGCACAGAGGCGATGGGCACGTAACGAGCGGGCCGGCGTTCCCCGGCCCGAAAGTCCTGGCCCTCTGACGACGCGGCAGGCTAACCATTTCTGGCTGCCCTGAACATGATTCCGAAGAGAGAGCCCGCTTTGTGGCTATCAACGGTGTTGCCGCCGGCGTCGGCCAATGGCCGTCAGTACGCCTTCGCGCCACCTTCGCAGTTCAGTGGAGTGCGCGCTGTCGCCGTCTCGGGTTGCGATTGCGTGTGAAGCGGCAGCCAACGCGCGCCAACAGGGGCGAGCATCTCAGCGCGCCAGCGGGCACGCAGTGTCTTGGCTGTCGTTGGCCCGCCTGGGCGGAAATTGGAGCGGGTGATGGGAATCGAACCCACGTTAGCAGCTTGGGAAGCTGCAGTTCTACCATTGAACTACACCCGCGCGCGGCGGGTGATTGTACGTCAGAACGGCTGGCAGCCGGGCGCGGCCGCGGCTCGTCCTATAATCGCAGCCCCGGGCTTCGAAAGGCGCGCATCCATGAGTACCACCGGCACGCGGCCGCGCGAGCGCGCCGTGTGCGTCTACTGCGCATCGAGCCGCAGCGCGCATCCCGACTACCGCGCCGCGGCACACCGCCTGGGCGCGGTGCTGGCCGGCGCCGGCATCGGCATCGTCTACGGCGGTGGCGCGGCCGGCTCGATGGGGGCGCTCGCGGATGGCGCGCTCGAGCGGGGCGGACGCGTCGTCGGCATCCTGCCGCGCTTCATGGCGGATCTCGAATGGGGACACCACGGGCTCACGGAGCTCGAGCTGGTGGAGGACCTGCGGGTGCGCAAGCACCTGATGCTGACGCGCAGCGATGCCGCGATCGCGCTCCCCGGCGGCTCGGGCACGCTCGAGGAGCTGCTCGAGGCGATTACCCTCAAGCGGCTCGGCCTGTACCTCAATCCCATCGTGCTGGTGAACACGCGCGGCTTCTTCGCGCCTCTGCTCGCGCTCCTCGAGAGCGCGGTGGCGGAGCGCTTCATGGACCGCCGCCACCTCGACATGTGGCAGGTGGTCGCTGAGCCCGAGGAAGTACCGGGCGCGCTCGAGCGCGCGCCCGCCTGGGCTGCCGAGGCGCGCAGTTTCGCGGCCGTCTGAGCCGCAGCCTCAGGCGCGCGCGCGGCGCGCGGCGCTGAGATCGAACGGCAGCGTGTGGAGCTTCACACCGGTGGCGTCGCGCACCGCGTTGGCGACCGCCGGCGCGATCGGCGGCGTGCCGGGCTCGCCCACGCCCGAGGGCGCATTGGTCGAAGGCACGATGTACACCTCGATGGTGCGCGGCATGTCCGGCAGGCGCAGCACCGTGTACTGGTGGAAGTTCGTCTGGTCGACGTGGCCATCGGTGAGCGTGATCTTCCCCGAGAGCGCCGCCGAGAGCCCGTAGCCGATCGCGCTCTGCATCTGCGCCCGCACCACGTCCGGCGTCACCGCAATCCCGCAGTCCACTGCGCAGACCACGCGATCGACCGTGAGGTGATCGCCCACCACGGTGACCTCGGCGACCTGGGCCACCACCGTGCCGAAGGACTCGTGCACGGCGATCCCGCGGCCGCGGCCGCCCTGCTTCGCGAACGGCTGATCCCAGCCGGCCTTCTCGGCCGCGAGCTTCAGCGCCGCGACGTGCCGCGGATGCTTGCCTAGATACGCGAGGCGAAATGCGACCGGGTCCTTTCCGGCCGCCTGCGCCAGCTCATCGATCATCACCTCCTTGGAATAGGCGGTGTGCGTGTTCTCCACCGAGCGCCACCACAGCACCGGCACGCCGACCTTCGGCCGCGTCCAGCTGACATGCGTGTGATCGAGGTCGTATTCCTCGGCGGCGTTGCCGCCGACCGCGGTCGGATCGAGACCGTTCTTCATCATCATCGCCTCGAACGGCGTGCCACCGATGATCGACTGCCCGACCAGGCGCTGCCGCCAGGCGACCTTGCCGTCCTTGTCGATGCCCGCCTCGACGCGGTGATAGTTGAGCGGTCGGTAGCGGCCGCCGGTGATGTCGTCCTCACGCGTCCAGATGAGCCGCACCGGGTATTTGCCGCCGGTCCCCTTGACGATCGAGGCGACCTCCGACACGTAGTCGGAATCGGGCGTCGCGCGGCGGCCGAAGGTGCCGCCGGCGGCGAGCGTATGGATCGTGACCTGCTCGGGCTTGAGGCCGAGGATGGTCGCCGCCGTGGCCTGATCGAGCGTCTGGAACTGGCAGCCCGCCCAGATCTCGCACTGGTTGGCGCCGAGACTGCAGACCGCGGTGAGCGGCTCCATGGTGGCGTGCGCGAGGTAAGGGAACTCAAACTCGCCCTCCACCCGGTGCACGGCGTGCGCGAGCGCCTGGCCGGCATCGCCCGACTGCGCGGCGACCAGCGCCTGTTTGCCGCGCGCGAGCTCGCGGTACTCCTTCATGATCTGGGTCGTGCCGCGCTTCTCGGCCGCCGACTCGTCCCAGCTGACCTTGAGCGCCTCGCGGCCCTTCTTGGCCGAGTACATGTCGCGCGCCACGACCGCGACACCGCGCGGGATCTCGACCACGTCGACCACGCCGGGCACGGCCCTGGATCCGGCCGCGTCGAAGGATTTCACCTTGCCGCCGAAGCGCGGCGGCCGCATCACCACGGCGGTCATCATGCCGGGGAGCCGCACGTCGATGGCGTACTGCTGCGTGCCGGTCGACTTAGGCTTCGCGTCGAGCCGCGGCAAATGCTCGCGGCCGATGATCTTGAAGCTCGCCGGATCCTTGAGCTTCACCTGGGTCGGCACCGGCTGTTGCGCGGCGCCTCCCGCGAGCTCGCCAAGACTCGCCTTGTGGCCCGAAGGCCCGTGCGCCACGACGCCTTCGCTCACGGTCACCTCGGCGGCTGGCACTTTCCATTGCTGCGCGGCCGCGGCAACCAGCATGGCGCGCGCAGTGGCCCCGGCCTCACGCAGTTGCTGCCAGGAATTGGCGGTCGCGGTGGAGCCGCCGGTGAGCTGCACCTTGCCGCCCATCGCGAGGTTGCCGTACATCGGCACCTTCGCGGGAGCGCTCTCGACCCGCATCTGCTCCCAGGACGCATCGAGTTCCTCGGCGACGATCGCCGGCAGCCCGGTCCACACGCCCTGGCCCGCCTCGAGATGCTTGGAGATCACGGTGACGGTGTTGTCGGGTGCGATGCGCACAAACGGCATCTCGAGCGGAGCGCTCGGGCCCGCCGCGGTGCCGGCGCCCGTGCCCGCCGGGCTGCAGCCCGGCAACACCACGCCGAGTGTCAGGCCCGTGCCGGCCAGTGTCGTGAGCTCGAGGAACTGCCGGCGGCTGAGGCCGGTGGTGCGGCCGGGGCCGCCGTCTTCGCGATGGCGCAGGTACATCGGTCATGCCCCCTTGCTCTGCGGCGCGGCGAGCGCGCCGGCCGCCTGGTGGATGGCGCTGCGGATGCGCACGTAGGTCGCGCAGCGGCAGATGTTGCCCGCCATGGCGGCGTCGATATCGGCATCGCTCGGCTTCGGGTTGCCCGCGAGCAGCGCCGCCGCCGACATGATCTGTCCGCTCTGGCAGTAGCCGCACTGCGGCACGTCGAGCGCTACCCAGGCTTCCTGCACCGCCTTGCCGGCCGCCGTCGCAAGCCCCTCGATGGTGGTGATGCTCTTGCCGTCGACCGCCGACACCGGCGTGATGCACGAGCGCGTCGGGGCGCCGTCGATGTGCACGGTGCACGCGCCACACAGCGCCATCCCACACCCGAACTTGGTGCCGCTCAACTCGAGGTGGTCGCGGATCGCCCAGAGCAGGGGCATGGCGGGATCGACGTCGAGCTCGCGGCTCGCACCATTCACGATCAGCTTGATGGACATAGGCCCTCCCCTCCACAGACTCGTTCCCGGGGGGGCCGGCGGCCATCCCCCGTTCGAGAGATTAACCGACTTTAATCATTCGCCCACCGGGGGAGAACCTGCCGGAGGCTAACGTGGCGCCATGCACGCCTGGCTGTCCTTCCCGGGAACGATGCGCCGTCCCCGGCGCTCGCCTGTCCGCGCGCTCGGCGTGGGCGCCCTCGCCGGCGGCCTCATGGTGCTCGCGGCCTGCAGCCTGGGTCCGCGCTACCAGAAGCCCGACATCGCGCCACCCGAGCACTGGGTGACGCCGGCCGATCCGGCCGCGCCCGAGTGGCCCTCGAGCGAGTGGTGGCGCGGCTTCAACTCGAGCGATCTCGATGCCTTCATCGCCGCGGCGCAGCGCGCCAACGATGATCTGCGCGCCGCGGTGGCACGGGTGAGCGAGGCGGACGCCGAGCGGCGCATCGCCCGCGCGCCGCTCCTGCCGACACTCGGCATTGCGGCGCAGGCGACCCGTGCCCGGGGGCCGCAGCCGGGCGGCAGCAACGCAGCCTTCGCGACCGGCAACGATTTCAATCCGCTGCTGACCGCGAGCTACCAGCTGGACTTCTTCGGCAAGAACCGCGCGCAGCTCGCCGCCGCCACCGCCGCCGCCAACGCGAGCCGCTACGACCGCTCCACCATCGAGCTCACGGTCATGGCGGGGGTGGCGAGCAGTTACTTCCAGGCGCTCGAGCTGCGCGACCGGCTCGCAATCGCCGACTCCAACCTCGCCAACGCAAGCCAGGCGCTGCATGGCCTCGAGCTCGAAGAGCGCGCCGGCATCGCCACCGCGCTCGACGTGGCGCAGCAGCAAACCGTGGTTGCCACCGTCAATGCATCGATTCCGCCGCTGCACGAGCAGCTCCGACAGACCCTCGACGCGCTCGCGATCCTCGTCGGCTCACCCCCCAGGCCGTCGACGTCACGAGCGGAGGGCTCGATGCCCTGAGCCAGCCTCAAGTAAGGCCAGGGCTGCCGTCGGAGTTGCTCGCGCGGCGCCCGGATGTGGCCGCCGCCGAGGCGCAGCTGATGGCCGCCAACGCCAACATCGCCGCGGCGCGCGCCGCCTTCTTTCCGGCCATCAATCTCACCGCCGACGGCGGCTACGAGAGCCCGGCACTCGCGACGCTGCTCACTCCGGCGAGCCGCGTGTGGTCGCTCGGCGCGGGCCTCACGCAGCCGATCTTCCAGGGCGGCGCGCTGCTCGGAGGCTACTCGCTCGTCAAGGCGCAGTACCAGGAGCTGCTCGCCGACTATCACAAGGCGGTGATCTCTGCGCTCGCCAACGTCGAGGACGCGCTCGTCGCCGTGCAGCAGACCACCGAGCAGGTGAGCCGCCAACAGCAGGCGACCGAGCAGGCGCGGCGCGCCTACCGCTTCGCCCAGCGGCAGATGCACGCCGGCACCATCAACGTACTCACGCTTCTCAACACGGAGACCACCTTGTTCACCGCCGAGGATGCCCTGGCGCAGGCGAAATACGCGCACCTGCAGTCGCTCGTGTCGCTCTACCAGGCGCTCGGCGGCGGCTGGCAGCAGAAGGACGGGCTGCTGTGAAGCTGCGCTTCGAGGACCTCGACCGGCGCGCAACAACAGGCGGCGCGGTCGCGCTCTGTGTGGCGCTGGGTGCGTGGTACTGGCTCAGTCATCGGACCCCGCCGCCGCCGAAAGCCCCGCCGGCGGTGGCCGTCGACGTCGCGACCGCCGCGCGCGGCGACGTGCCGGAGTACCTGGAGGGCCTCGGGACGGTGCAGGCCTTCTACACCGTCACCGTCACTGCGCGCGTCGACGGGCGCATCGACCGGGTGGCGTTCCGCGAGGGACAGGACGTGAAGAAGGGCGCGTTGCTGGTGCAGATCGACCCGCGCCCCTACCAGGCGGCGCTCGGCGTGGCGATCGCCACGCGCGACAAGGACCGCGCGCAGCTCGAGAACGCACGGCGCGACCTGGAGCGCTACGAGCTGCTCGCCCCCGAGGACCTGGCGAGCAAGCAGACCGTCGACACCCAGAAGGCGCTCATTGCGCAGCTGATCGCGCAGGTCAAGGGCGACGAGGCGGGGGTCGACAGCGCACGTACCAACCTCGACTACACCACGATCACCTCGCCGATCGAAGGACGCACCGGCATACGGCTGGTGGATCCGGGCAACAACGTGCATGCGACCGACACCACCGGCATGGTGGTGGTCACGCAGCTCGAGCCCATCTCGATCATCTTCAGCCTCCCGGAGGAGAGCTTTGCGCAACTCTCCGCGGCGCTCGCGCGCGGGCCGGTCACGGCGGTGGCGCTGTCGCGCGATGACAAGCTTGAGCTCGACCAGGGCACCGTGGCCCTGATTGACAACCAGATCGATCAGACCACCGGCACCATCCGCGTCAAGGCGACGCTGCCGAACACGCAGCGCCACCTCTGGCCCGGCCAGTTCGTCAACGTGCGGGTGCAGACGCAGATGCGCCGCCAGGTGCTCACCATCCCGGCGAGCGCGCTGCAGCGCGGCCCCGACGGTCTGTTCGCCTACGCGGTGCAGGCGGATTCCACCGTGAGAATGGCGCCGGTCACCGCGAGCGAGCCGGTCGGTGACGTGGTCGTCGTCGAGAAGGGCCTCGCGGCCGGCGACCGCGTGGTGACCAGCAACTTCTACCGGCTGCAGCCCGGCGCGCTCATCCGTGCCAACGCCACCGCCGTGAGCGCCGGCGCGCCCGCGCACGTGCCGCAGCCGGCGCACACCGCCACCACCGGCGCCGCCGACCCCGCGCCGTGAACATCTCGCGGCCCTTCATCGAGCGCCCGGTCGCCACGACGTTGTTGATGGCGGGCCTTGCGCTCATCGGCGTCGCCGCCTTTCCCTTCCTGCCGGTGGCACCGCTGCCGCAGGTGGACTTCCCCACCATCCTGGTGAGCGCGCAGTTGCCGGGTGCGAGCCCTGAGATCATGGCATCTTCGGTCGCACAGCCGCTCGAGACCCAGTTCGCGCAAATTCCCGGTGTGGCGCAGATGACCTCGACCAGCGTGCTCGGCGGTACGCAGATCACGCTGCAGTTCGAGCTCGACCGTAACATCGATGCGGCGGCGGGCGACGTCCAGTCGGCGATCAACGCCGCGGGTGGCCAGCTGCCGAAGAACCTGCCCTCGCCCCCCTCCTACCGCAAATACAACCCGGCTGACTACTCGATCATCATCTACGCGGTGCACTCGGACGTAATGCCGATGACCGAGGTCGACAACTACGCCGAGACCGTGATCGCTCAGCAGCTCTCGCAGTTGCCGGGCATCGCCAATGTTGGCGTCGGCGGGCAGCAGAAACCGTCGGTGCGCGTGCAGATCGACCCGGTGAAGCTCGCCGCAGTCGGGTTGCAGCTGGAGGACGTCGCCAATCTCATTACCGCGGCGACCGTCGACTCCCCACAGGGGGCGATCACCGGCGCCCAACACAACTACACCATCTACGACAATGACCAGCTGCTGAAAGCGGCTCCCTGGAATGACGTGATCGTCGCATACAAGAACGGCGCGCCGATCCGCATCCGCGACATCGGGGTGGCCGTCGACGGCCCGGAGAACACCCAGTCGGTCGCCTTCCAGAACGGCCGCACCGGGGTGCTGCTGTTCATCCATAAGCTCCCTGGCAGCAACGTGATTGACGACGTGCAGGAAGTGAAGGCAGCGCTGCCGCACATCATGACCTCGGTACCCCCGTCGCTGAAGCTCGACCAGGTGATCGACCGCACCGTCACCATCCAGGCTTCGGTGCGTGACGTAGAGCTGACGCTGGTGCTGGCGATCTGCCTGGTAGTGATGGTGATCTTCCTGTTCCTGAGGAACTTCTGGGCCACCGCGATTCCCGGCGTGACCGTTCCGCTCGCGCTGCTGGGCACCGCCGCGTTGATGTACGTGGTCGGTTACAGCCTCGACAACCTGTCGCTGATGGCTCTGACCATCGCCGTCGGCTTCGTCGTGGACGACGCGATCGTGATGCTGGAGAACATCTACCGCCACATCGAGGAGGGTCTCTCGCCCTACGACGCCGCGATCAAGGGCTCGGGCGAGATCGGCTTCACGATCCTCTCCATCAGCATCTCGCTGGTGGCGGTATTCATCCCGCTGCTGCTCATGGGCGGGCTCGTCGGCCGGCTGTTCCACGAGTTCGCAGTCACCGTGACCATGACCATCGCGGTCTCGGCGGTGGTCTCGCTCACCCTTTCGCCCATGATGGGGGCGCTGTTCCTGCGCGACGAGCGCCACGTCAGCCACGGGCGCTTCTACATGGCGCTCGAGCATGGTTTCCATTGGCTGATCGAGCGCTACACGCGCGGACTCGACTTCGTGCTGCGCCACCAGCGCGCCACGCTGATTACCTTCCTCGCCACGGTGGCCACCGCCGTGCTGCTCTACGTCGTGATCCCCAAGGGCTTCTTCCCGCAGCAGGACACCGGGGTCCTCGCCGGAATCACCGATGCACCGCAGGACGTGTCCTTCGATGAGATGGTGAGCGTCGAGCGGCGCCTCATGAAAGTCATCGGGGATGATCCGGCGGTCGCGGGCTGGGCTGCCTTCGTCGGTGGCAGCAACCCGATCAATAACGGCTACGTGTTTCTGGGGCTCAAGCCGCGCGACGAGCGCGATGTGACCGCGGATCAGGTCGTCACGCGGCTGCGCAGGAAGATCGCCGCGGTGCCGGGCGGCACGGTGTTCCTGCAAGCCGCGCAGGACCTGAACGTCGGCGGGCGCCCCTCACGCACGCAGTATCAATACACGCTGCAGGACGCCAACATCGAGGAGCTGAACGAGTGGGCTCCGCGGCTGCTGGGAGAGCTGAAGAAGCTGCCGCAGCTCACCGACGTCGCCTCCGACCAGCAATCGAGCAGTACCAAGCTGTCGCTGGTCATCGACCGCGACCAGGCGGCGCGTTTCGGCATCCAGCCGGCGCTCATCGACAACACGCTCTATGATGCCTTCGGGCAGCGGCAGGTGACCCAGTACTTCACCCAGCTCGCCAGCTACCACGTAGTGCTCGAGGTGAGCCCGGCGCTCCTCGGCCAGCCCGGCACACTCAACAAGATCTACATCAAGTCGCCCACCACCGGGCAGCAGGTGCCGCTGTCCGCGTTCACGAAGTTCGACACCGGCCACACCAGCTACCTGTCGATCAATCACCAGGGGCAGTTCCCCGCGGTGACGCTGTCCTTCAATCTGGCGCCCGGCGCCGCGCTCGGCGATGCCGTCACCGCGATCCAGAGGATCGCGGCCTCGATCCACATGCCGGCTGCGATCTCCGGAACCTTCCAGGGCACCGCGCAGGCCTTCCAGTCGTCGCTGAAGACCCTGCCGCTGCTGATCCTGGCGGCGCTGCTGGTGGTGTACGTCATCCTCGGCGTGCTCTATGAGAGCTACATTCACCCGCTAACCATTCTCTCGACGCTTCCTTCGGCGGGTGTTGGCGCGCTGCTGATGCTGATGCTGTTCCACTTCGACCTGTCGATCGTGGGAACGATCGGCATCATCCTGCTGATCGGTATCGTCAAGAAGAACGGCATCATGATGGTGGACTTCGCCATCCACGCCGAGCGTAACGAGCACCTCGAGCCGCAAGCCGCGATCCGCAAGGCGTGTCTGCTTGCGCTTCCGCCCCATCATGATGACCACCATGGCGGCGATCCTGGGAGCCCTGCCGCTGATGCTCGGCCGCGGCACGGGCTCGGAGCTGCGCCAGCCGCTCGGCTATACAATGGTCGGAGGATTGGTGTTGAGCCAGATGCTGACACTGTTCACGACGCCGGTGATCTACCTGTACCTCGACCGCCTGGTGGTGCGCTGGGCCCGTAAGCATCCGCACGGCGCAGGCGCCGTGGCGCCTGAAGCCGCACAGGGCTGAGCCGTGAAGATCCTGCTGGTCGAGGATAACGAGAGGGTCGCGCGCTTCGTCATCAAGGGCCTGCGCGAGGCGGGCCACACCGTCGATCACGCCGGCAACGGCCGCGACGGCCTGTTCCTGGCCGCCGGCGAGCCACACGATGTCATCGTCATGGACCGCATGCTCCCCGGCAACATCGACGGCCTCGCCATCATCGAGACGCTGCGCAAGGGGGGGAACCGCACCCCGATCCTGATCCTCTCGGCTCTCGACGGCGTGGATGAGCGCATCAAGGGGCTGCGCGGCGGGGGCGACGACTACCTCACCAAGCCCTTCGCGTTCGGGGAGCTGCTGGCGCGTGTCGATGCGCTCGGGCGGCGCGGCACGGGCGGCGGAGAGGCGGAGCACACGCTGCAGGTGGGCGATCTGCGCATGGATCTCCTCACGCGGCGCGTGACCCGCGGCAGCCGCGCCGTCGCGCTGCAGCCGCGCGAGTTCAAGCTGCTCGAGTACCTCATGCGCCACGCCAACCAGGTGGTGACGCGTACCATGCTGCTCGAGGCGGTATGGGAATATAACTTCGATCCGCAGACCAACGTGGTCGACGTGCACATCTCCAAGCTCCGCCAGAAGCTCGAGCTCGATAGCGAGCGCGCGCTGGTGCGCACCGTGCGCAACGCCGGCTACATGCTTACCGACCAGCCATGAGCCGCTGGCTGCACACCTCCCCGGTCACCTGGGCGATCGGCTACCTGATGCTGGGGCTCGCCGCGCTGGTCGCCTTCGCGGTGCTCCTGTGGTACGCGTGGAACGTCAGCATCTTCTCGGGGCGCGAGGAGATCCTGCACGCCGATGCGCAACACCTCGCGGAGGTGTTCGCGCGCGAGGGACCCCGGGGGCTCACGGCGCACATCGAGTCGCGGCTGCGGCTGCACATCGTCGGTGAACGGACGCTGCTGCTCACCGATGCCGACTACCGGCCGCTCGCCGGCAACCTCGCCGCCTGGCCGCGCGAGATCCCCGACGGCTCAGGCACGCATGCGGTGATGGTGGATCAGCTCGGCGGGCAGCCGGTGCACACGCTGGTGCTGCGCGAGACGCTGCCCGGCGGCTACCACCTGCTGGTCGGCCGCGACCTCGGCTTTTACCTGCCGCTCGAGCGGCAGTTCGCCTGGGGGCTCACCGCGGCGGTCACCTTCCTGTTCGTGGTGGGGGTGGCGGGCGCGCTGCTCATCCGCCGCCAGCTGCTGGCGCGCGTCGAGGGCATGCGCACCACGGTGTCCGCGATCATGGCGGGCGACCTGCGCAAGCGGCTGCCGGAGGCGGGCTCGGGCGATGAGTTCGCGACGCTCTCGCAGACCATCAACGGCATGCTCGATCACATCGAGCGGTTGATCAACGGCATCAGCGACGTCTCGAACTCCATCGCACACGACCTGCGCACGCCGCTCGCGGAGCTGCGCTCGCGCCTCGAGGAGCTCTCCCTCACGCGTCCCGAGCCGACCGAGACCTTCGCGGAAATCGACGGCGCGGTGGCCGACGTCGACCGCGTCATGCGCATCTTCGCGGCGCTCCTGCGGCTCGCCGAGCTCGATACCGGCGCACGCCGCTCCGGCTTCGTGCAGGTGGATGCATCAAGGGTCGCAGCCGAAGTGGTCGAATTCTACGAGCCGGCCGCCGAGCAGAAGGGTGTGGACTTCTCGTTCGAGACCAGCGGCGTTACCGCCGTGGCCGGCGACCCGGTGCTGCTCGCGCAGGCGCTCAGCAACCTCATCGACAATTCGCTCAAGTGCGTGCCTGAGCGCGGCGCGATCCACGTGTGCGTGGGCGCGCGCCCCGACGGCTCGGTCGCCATCGAGGTCGCCGACAACGGCCCCGGCATCGCCGCCGCCGACAGACCTAAAGTCACCGAGCGCTTCTACCGCGGCGACGCCAGCCGCGGCACCCCGGGCGTGGGACTCGGGCTCTCGATCGTCGACGCCGTGGCCAGGCTCCACGGCGGCGTGCTCGAGCTCATCGACAACCATCCGGGCCTCCGTGCCCAGATGGTGCTGCCGGTTACTGGTGTGACGTCGAGTCGATGAAGGCGTCGAGATCCTTCTTCATCCGCTCGAGCGAGGGCGGATGGATGTACATCATGTGGCCCGCCTCGTAGTACTTCATCTGGATGCGCGCGCTCGCCGACGGCGGCACTCCGAGGTGCGTCATCATGTACTCGGTGGCCGAGAACGGCGTGGCAAGATCGAAGTAGCCGTTCAGCACCAGCACCTTGAGATTCTGGTCCTGCACCAGCGCCTGGGCGAGGTCCACGCCTGAGTTGACGATCGGCTGGTCGCCGCCATCGGTGTGGTGCGTGAATTTCCACTTGTTGCCGATCCCGAAGTTGGTCGTGAAGTAGGTCTTGCCCTGACCGAACTTCAGTTCCCCGTGGTAGTAGTCGAGGAATGCCGCGGTGAAGGCGGATCCGATGGCCGCAAGGTGCGGGTCGTATTCCATGTCCCGCGCCAGCTGATCCTGGGTGGGTCCGACGAAGCGCCCGTCGATCCTGCCTACGGTCTTGCGCTCCTTCCTGAGCAGCTCCTGATCGAACATGCTCTCCGAGACGCGCAGGTTGGCGAACTTCAGATACTCGGTCGAGAGCCCGGTGTACTCGTGCAGCTGCGCGGCCACGGTGTCGCGCTCGGCGTCGCTCAGCGCATCGCCCTTCAGCAGCGCCGCCGTGTACGGCCCCATCGCATAGGTGCGCACCTCGGTGAGGAACGGCTCGAGCGCGGCCGGCTGGTGCGGCAGTGCCTTGTGATACCAGGCGACCGCGGCGTAGCCCGGCAGATATACCGAGTAGGGCCGGTCGTTCCCCGGCAGCTGGGCGAAGATCGCCTCGATATCCGTCGCGACCGACACCAGGATCAGGCCGTTGAACTCGAGCGAGCGGCGCGCGCGCAGGTAATTGACGATCGCCGCGCCGCGGGTCGTGCCATAGCTCTCGCCGAGCAGGTACTTCGGCGACATCCAGCGGTCGTTGTCGCTCACATACTGGGCGATGAAGCGGCCGATGGAGTCGATGTCGGGATCGACTCCCCAGAATTCATCGTCCTTGTGGTTGCAGACCGCGTGGGAGAGGCCCGTGCCCACCGGGTCGATCATCACCAGGTCGCTCTTGTCGATGAGGCCGTACTGGTTCTCTACCGTACGGTAGGGCGCGGCCGGCACCGGATTGGGATCGTTGAGCACCACGCGTTTGGGCCCGAGTGCCCCCATGTGCAGCCACAGCGAGGAGGAGCCGGGCCCGCCGTTGAAGGCGAACGTCAGGGGCCGCTGCTCGCCGTCGCGCAGCGGATGGCGCGTATAGGCCACGTAGCCCATGCTGGCGATCGGCCGGTCTTCGTCATCGCGCACGATGAGGGTCCCGGCGGTGGCGGTGTAGTCGAACGCCTTGCCGCCTGCGCCGAAGTGGTGCTGGGTCACGGAGCTCTGCGCCTCCGGGAGCCGGCGCCACTCGTCCTTGAGATCGCCCTTCACGTCGATGTGACAGAGGCTCTTGAGATCCGGCGGCGGCGGCTGGGAGTCCGCGCCCTTGCCCGGCTCGGCGTACGCCGTGCCGGCCAGCCCTAACACCCCCACCATCCCCAGCATCAGTGATTTCAGCATTGGACCCTCCGCGGCCCGGTGAACGTAGCGCGCGCTTATATCACGGGAACCGTGCGCGGCGCCGCATGCTCCGGCGCGCTAGGATCCCTCCACCATGCCCGACACCGTCCACCCGCGCTCGATCCGCTCCTTCGTCACGCGCGCCGGACGCATCACCGCGGCGCAGGAGCGCGCGCTCGCGGAGCTCTGGCCGAAGTACGGCATCGACTTCGGCCCGGGAACGCTCGAGCTGCCCGCGGCCTTCGGGCGGAGTGCGCCGTGCACGCTCGAAATCGGCTTCGGCAACGGCGAGAACCTCGTGACACTGGCCGCAGCCCACCCGGAGCGCGACTACCTCGGGATCGAGGTTCACCGCCCGGGCGTCGGCCGGGCGCTGCTCGCGCTCGAGCAGCGCGCCCTCGGCAACGTGCGCGTCATCTGCCACGACGCGGTCGAGGTGCTCGAGCGGCAGATCGCTCCGGGAAGCCTCGCTGAGGTGCTGATCCTCTTTCCCGATCCCTGGCCGAAGAAGCGCCACCACAAGCGCCGGCTGATCCAGCCGCCCTTCGTGGCGCTCACCGCGCGCACGCTCGCCGCGGGCGGCACGCTGCACCTCGCCACCGACTGGGAGCCCTATGCGCAGGAGATGCTGGCGGTGCTCGGCGCGGCGCCCGGGCTCGAGAACCTCGCCCCCGAGGGCGGCTTCAGCGCGCGTCCGGCGGAGCGGCTGCCGACGCGCTTCGAGCGCCGCGGCGTGCGTCTCGGACACGAGGTGTGGGACCTCACCTTCCGGCGGCGGGGCTGAAGGCCGCCGGCGGCCCCTCAGGACGCGCCGAAGGCCTGCCGCAATCCGTCCAGCACGAACTGCACCGCCAGCGCCCCGAGGATCACCCCGAGGATGCGGCTCGCCACGTTGGCGCCGGTCACGCCGATCACGCGCATCAGCGGCTCGGCGACCCAAAGCAGCGCCAGCACGATCGCGAGCACCAGCGCCGCGGCGGCGATCAATCCCGCGAACAGGCCCGTCTGGGCCGGCAGCTGGATGCGCCCGAACCACAGCAGTATGGTGGTGAGCGCCGCGGGCCCCGCGATGAAGGGAAAGGCCAGCGGGAATACCGAGATGTCCGCGCGGCGGCGGGCCTCCGCGGCCTCGTCACTCGAGGTGCGCGCGCCCGACTCGCGCGCAAAAACCATCTCGAGCGCCAGCAGAAACAGCAATAAGCCGCCGAAGATGCGAAACGCCTCGAGGCTGATGCCCATGAGTCGCAGAAACGCCGCACCGCCGACCGCGAACAGGAGCAGGATGACCGCCGAAATCGCCACCGCCTGCAGCGCCATGCGCCGCTTGAAGGCGGGATTCGCGCCCGCGGTGAGCCCGGTGAAGAGCGGAATGAGCGACACCGGGTCGACCACCACGAAGAACACCACGAAGAATTTCACGGACTGCGCGAACATTGATGCTGTGCGGCGCCAATTGCTTCTTGAAAGCGTCACGGGTGAGGCGCAACATGATTTGCGTCGGGCGCCTCGGCCCTCAGCATAGCAGCTGCAGCCGGGCGCACCGCGCGGAGGTGGCGACGATGACGGCTCCTCACCCTGGCATCGGCGACTGGTATCGATCGAACGGCGGCCAGCTGTTCGAGGTCGTCGCGGTCGATGACGACGACGGCACCATCGAGATTCAGTACTTCGACGGCACCGTGGAGGAGATGGACGTCGAGGACTGGGATGCCCAGTGGGACGAGGGCACACTGGAGGCGGCCGAAGAGCCGCCCGAGGACGGCAGCGGATCCGTCGAAGTCGAAGGCGGCGATGAGGAGACCCGCGGCGCGGACAGCCTCGCCGAGGATCGCGAGCTGCGCCTGAGTCCGCTCGACGGCATCGACCTGTTCGAGTGAGCGAGCGCTGTTGTCAGGACTGCGCCGCCGCCAGCGCGCCGATATCCACCCCGTCCGCGACCAGCACGTAGCCGCTCTTCACCTCGAGCGGCACCGGCGTGAGCGAGGCTCCGGCACACGGTCCCGCCACGCAGTACCCGGTGAGCTTCTCGAACAGCGCGCCGTGCGATGAGCACAGCAGCAGCGCACCGTCGGGCGTGAAGAACCGGTCCGGCAGCAGATTGAGCGGGTGGCCCGCGTGCGGGCAGCGGTTCACGTAGCCGCGCAGCTGCGCGCCGGCGCGCACCACGAAGCCCCTGAGCGGCCAGTCGCCGCCGCCGATGGTGAAAGCGCGCACTCCCTGCGCGCCGAGTTCCGTCTCGCGGCACACGACCCGCTCGACATCGAGCGCCACGCCGTTCACGGCGCCTCCCGCGCCCGCAGCTGATCGAGCGCCGCGATGCGCGCACGCGTCAGCCACACCATCGCAAGTCCCGGAAACGCGAGCGCAAAGCTCGTCATGTAATAGACGTACCAGCCGCCGTGGTCGGCGATCCAGCCCGCCGGGTATCCGAGGGTATAGCGCGGCGCCAGCGCGAGCGCCGACAGCAACGCGTACTGGAAGGCGCTGTACCGCACGTCACACAGCGCCATGATGAGCGCCACCAGCGCGATGTTGCCCATGGCGCCGGCGACGTGCTCGATCACCACTGCCGCCACCATGACAGCGTAGCTCTTGCCGGCCACCGCGAGGGCGCAGTAGAGGAGGTTACTGAGCGCCTGCAGCACGCCGAAGATCAGCATGGAGCGCACCAGCCCCAGGCGCACCATCAGCACACCCCCGAGCAGTGAGCCGCCGAGCGCGCTCGCCGTGAACAACGACTTCACGATCAGCGCGATGTCGGTCTTGGAGAACCCGACGTCCATCATGAAGGGCGTGAACAGCTTGTTGGCGAAGGCATCGCCGACTTTGAAGAGCATCACCACCGCGATCAGGATCACCGCGTCGGGGCCATCGAGCAGTTCCTTGAGCGGCGCGAGGAGCGATTCGCGCAGCGTGCGCGGCGGCGCGTGGCGGTAGGGGGGCTCGGGTGCACGGATCGATGCGAGGCAGAAGAAGAGCATCGCGCCGGCGAGCGTCAGGTACGCGAGCCGCCAGCCGAAGTGATCGGCGATCAGCAGCGCCACCGCGGCGGCGAGCCACGCCGCGGTGCGGTAGCCCAGGTTGTTGGCGGCCGCCGCCGGCCCGCGTTCCTCCGGCTGGGACACGTCGGTGCGCCACGCATCGATCGCGATGTCCTGGGTGGCCGAGCAGAACACGATGGCGAGCGCGCAGGCCGTGAGCGCACCGAGCGAGGCCGCCGGGTTCTGCAGCGCGAGCAGCCCGATAGCCGCCGCGAGCGCGAGCTGCATGACGAGCATCCAGCCGCGGCGCCGGCCGAGGAACGGCAGCGGATAACGGTCGATGAGCGGCGCCCACAGGGGTTTGAGCAGATACGGCAGCGCCACGTAGGAGGTGATGCCGATCGCGGTATTGGTGAGGCCCGCGTCCTTGAGCCAGGCCTGCAGTGCGCTCTCGGTGAGCTGGTTGGGAAAGCCCGAAGCCGCGCCGAGCGCCAGCACCGCCAGCATCTTCGGGCTCGCGAGCAGCTCGCCGAGGCGCGCCGGCCGCGACGCCGGTGCGCCGCTCACAGCGCGTAATCCATGATGAGCGGGGCGTGGTCCGAGAAACGCCTCTCCTTGTATATGGAGGCGCGGCGCGCCCGGCCGGCAAGGGCAGCGCTCACCACCTGATAGTCGATGCGCCAGCCGACGTTGTTGGCGCGCGCCTGGCCACGGTTCGACCACCAGGTGTACAGATCCGGTCCCCGGCGCACCTCGCGGAAGGCATCCACGTAGCCGGCGGGGCCGAAGAGGTGATCCATCCAGGCACGCTCCTCGGGGAGGAAGCCGGAGTTCTTCTGGTTCGAGCGCCAGTTGCGCAGGTCGATGGCTCGATGGGCGATGTTCCAGTCGCCCGAGAGGATGACGCGGCGCCGGCTGCGCTTGAGGCGCGCCAGGTGGGGCGTAAAGGCCTCCAGGAAGCGGAACTTGGAGGCCTGGCGTTGGGGGCCCGCCGACCCCGAGGGCAGGTAGAGCGAGACGATCGACAGGTCGCCGAGGCGCGCCTCGAGGTAGCGGCCCTCGCGGTCGAATTCCGCCACCCCGAAGCCGCGCACCACACGATCCACGGCATGGCGCGTATAGATCGCCACCCCGGCGTAGCCCTTGCGCTCGGCATCGCAGAAATGGCTGGTATAGCCCGGCAGCTCCACGTCATGGCCGGTGAGCTGCTCGGGCCGGCAGCGGGTCTCCTGCAGGCAGATGAAGTCGGCGCGCTGGCGCCGCAGCCAGCGGAACAGCCCCTTGGCCGCCGCCGAGCGGATGCCGCAGACATTGACGGTGATCACGCGCAAGCCGAACAATGATATGACATGCAGGAATACCAGCTCACTTTCATCACGCTCGCCATGCAACGCGAGGCGCTGCGCTTCGGCCAGTTTCGCCTGAAGTCCGGGCGCGACAGCCCCTATTTCTTCAATGCCGGGCTGTTCAGCGACGGCGAGGCGGCGGCGGTGCTCGGCCGCTGCTATGCGGCGGCAATCGTCCGTTCCGGGCTCGCCTTCGACATGCTGTTCGGTCCCGCCTACAAGGGCATCCCGCTCGTGACCGCGACGGCGGCGGCGCTCGCCATCCACCATGGACGCAGCGTCCCCTACGCCTACAACCGTAAGGAAGCCAAGACCCACGGCGAGGGCGGGCTGGTGGTGGGCGCGACCCTGCACGGGCGCGTGCTCATCGTCGACGACGTGATCACCGCGGGCACCGCGGTGCGCGAGTCGCTCGAGCTGATCCGCGCGAGCGGCGCCGAGCCGGTCGGCGTGGCGCTGGCGCTCGACCGCGAGGAGCGCGGCCAGGGAGACTTGAGTGCGGTGCAGGAGCTCGAGCGCGACCAGGGTCTGAAATGTGTGAGCATCGTCACACTCTCCGACCTGATCGAGGCCCTGTCGCATCCGACGGGCGGCGTGCCGGGGATTTCCGCGCAGCAGCTCACGGAGCTGAACGCTTACCGGACGCGCTACGGCGCGCGCTGAGCTTGCCAGCGCCATGTGGGCGGCCGAAGATAGCCCGCATGTCGCTGCGCCTATTGAGAGTGCTGGCTTGGCTCATCGCCGCGTGTCTGGCCGCGGGCGCGGCCGGCGCGGCGCCGACGCCTCGGAGCAGCAAGTCGACGAGCGGCACGACGACCTACCGCTGGGTCGACGATCAGGGCGTCGTGCATTACGGCGACCAGATCCCGGCGCAATACGCCGGCAAGGACCGCGAGGTCATGAATCCCCAGGGCATTCCGGTCAAGCATTTCGACGGCCAGAAGAATCCGGACCAGCTCGCCACCGAGGCGCGCGAGCGCGCCGCGGAGATCAAGCAGAAGCAGCACGACAGTTTCCTCGTCACCACCTACACGTCGGTGAAGGACATCGAGGCACTGCGCGACGCGCGGCTCGACCAGCTGCACACGCAGCGCAACGCCGCGCAGCAGTACGTCGAGAGCCTGCGGTCACGGCTCGGCGCGCTGCAGTCACGTGCCCTGAGCTTCCGCCCCTACGCCGCGGGAGCTGCCGCGCGGCGCATGCCCGACGATCTGGCCGAGGACCTGGTGCACACGGTCAACGAAATGCGCACCCAGTCGAGTGGGCTCGCCACCTCGCAAGAGGAAGAGGCGAAGCTGCGCGCCCAGTTCCAGGCCGACATCGAGCGTTACCGCGAGCTCCATACGCTGCACTCGAACGACTGAAGCGCGCGGCGCGCGCTCACCGCTCAGCCGCTGCCCGAGTGTCCGAAGCCGCCCGCGCCGCGAGCGGATGCCGCGAAGTCGGCGACCACTTCGAGCTCCACCTGCACCACCGGCACCACCACGAGCTGCGCGATGCGCTCGCCGGGCGTCATCGTGTAGGGCTCGGTGCCGCGATTCCAGCACGACACCATGAGCTGCCCCTGGTAGTCGGAGTCGATGAGGCCCACGAGGTTGCCGAGCACGATGCCGTGGCGGTGGCCGAGGCCGGAGCGCGGCAGGATCACGGCCGCAAGCTGCGGGTCCTCGAGATGGATCGCGAGGCCGGTCGCAATGAGCTCGGCGCGCCCCGGCGCGAGCTCGAGCGGCGCCTCGAGGCAGGCGCGCAGATCGAGCCCCGCCGAGCCTTCCGTCGCGTAGGCCGGCAGCGGAAACTCCCGTCCGATGCGCGCATCGAGAATGCGCACCTTGAGCGCACGCCGGGTGGAGCTCATGCGGGTGATTTAAGCGAGTGCCGTGCCGCGCTGTGAGCGGTCGGCGCGCGCGCTGAGCTCGCGCGCGATGAGCGACACGAGTCCCCGCGCCAGCGCCGGCTTGCCGGCACGCCCGAGCTCGTAGCGCGCGCCGCGGGCGAGCACGATCAGCTGGTTGTCGTCGACGTCGAAGGCCTTGTCGTCGCCGACCTCGTTGGCGGCGATCATGTCGAGATTCTTCTTCATGAGCTTGGTGCGCGCGTTCTGCTCCACCGACTCGGTCTCGGCGGCGAAGCCGACGACGAACGGCCGATCGGCTCGCGCCGCCACCGTCGCCAGCACGTCGGGCGTACGCTCCATCGACAGCTCGAGCGTGTCGCTGGTTTTCTTGATCTTGTGCTGCGCCGCGCGCAGCGGCCGGTAGTCCGCCACCGCCGCGGTGGAGATGAAGACGTGCGTGCCGGCGAGCTCGCGCAGCACCGCGGCGAGCATGTCGGCGGCGCTCTCCACGTCGATGCGCCGCACGCCGGGCGGCGTCGGCAGGCTCACGGGGCCTGCCACCAGGACCACCTCGGCGCCGGCGGCACGCGCGGCCTGCGCCACCGCGAAGCCCATCTTCCCGGAGCTGCGGTTGCTCACGAAGCGCACCGGATCGAGCCGCTCGCGCGTCGGCCCGGCGGTGATCAGCACACGCACGTTCGCGAGCTCCCCGCCCGCGGCGGTGAGCGCGGCGAGCTGCTCGGCGAGCTCGAGCGGCTCGAGCATGCGGCCCTCGCCGACTTCGCCACAGGCCTGATCGCCGGCGCCCGGACCGAGCACCGTAACGCCGCGCGCGCTGAGCTGCGCGACGTTGGCGCGGGTCGCCGCATTGGCCCACATGAGGTGATTCATGGCCGGCGCCACCGCGATCGGCGCCTCGGTCGCGAGGCACAGCGTGGCGAGCAGGTCGTCGGCGCGCCCGCTCGCGAGGCGCGCGAGGAAGTCGGCGGTCGCGGGCGCGATCAGCACGACCTCGGCCCAGCGCGCGAGCTCGATGTGGCCCATGGCGGCCTCGGCCGCCGCGTCCCACAGATCGGTGCGCACCGTGCGCCCGGACACCGCCTGGAAGGTCGTGGCGGTCACGAATTCCCGTGCGGCCGCGGTCATCACGACCTGCACCTCGGCGCCGCGCTCGCGCAGCCGCCGCACCAGGTCCGGGCTCTTGTAGGCGGCGATGCCGCCGGTCACACCGAGAAGGATGCGCTTGCCATGCATGGAGGTTGCCTCTCGGCTGGAGATTATCTCACCGGGGCGTGCAGGCAGCGCAACGGGTGCCACGGAATGCGGAAAACGCCCGCTTCGCAGCGCTTTCATCCCCTCCCCGCGTGCCCCGGGGCCTCCTTAGACTCACGGCGGCTTCCCTTAGAACGGAACGTGATGACCACCCGCCATTCGCCGGACGCCGAGCGGCCGCGCGAGAAGCTGCTCGCGCGCGGCGCGCACGCGCTCTCGGACGCCGAGCTCCTCGGCGTGCTGCTCGGGTCAGGGGTCCGCGGGTGCTCGGCGGTGGAGCTGGCCCGCGCGCTGCTCGGCGAGTTCGGCTCGCTCCGTGAGCTGATGAACGCCGAACGCGCGCAGTTTCGTGCGCGCTGCGGCATCGGGCCGGCGCGCTACGCGGTGCTGAAGGCGGCGCTCGAGCTCGCGCGGCGGCACTTCCGCGAGGCGCTGCGGGCAGGACCCGCGCTCGCCGCGCCCGAAACGACCCGCAGTTTCCTGCTGGCGCAGCTGCGCGACCGCCCCTATGAGGTGTTCTGCTGCCTGTACCTGGACAACCGCCACCGGCTGCTCGCCTTCGAGGAGCTGTTCCGCGGCACCATCGACCGCGCCGGGGTGCATCCGCGGGAGGTGCTGCGCCAGACGCTCGCCCACAACGCGGCCGCGGTGATCCTGGCCCACAACCATCCCTCCGGCGTGCTCGAGCCGAGCCAGGCGGACGAGCTCATCACGCGGCGGCTGCGCGATGCGCTCGCCCTCATCGACGTGCGGGTGCTCGATCACTTCATCATCGGCGACGGCACCTGCTTCTCCTTCGCGGAAGCGGGACTCATCTGATCCGCGCGGGCACGTACTGCGAGCGCGGGTAGCGCTTGCCATGCTTCACCACGAGTTCGACGCTGCGCAGGTTGCGAATGTCCGCGATCGGGTCGCGCTTGAGCACCACGAAGTTCGCGGTCTTGCCGCTCGCGAGGGTCCCGATCTGGTTTTCGAGTCCGAGCACCAGCGCACCGTTAGCGGTCGCGGCACGGATGGCGTCCATGGAGCTCACATGCGACTCGCGCACCAGACGCTCGATTTCATCCAGCAGCCGGCTGTCCGCGCTGCGAAAGTCAGGGTCATCGTCCGTGCCCGTGCACAGCAGCACGCCGTGTCGAAACGCCTCACCTGCAATGGCGGGCGCGACCCCCGGCGGAAACTTCTTCGAGGGGTACAGATAGCTCACGTTCACTGTAGCATCGAGAACGATGCGGTTGTGGGCCATCAAGGCGAGCACGCGATCGATACGCGGATCGGGCTGTGCTGCCGAGGGGTCGACCGCTGAGAGATCCTTGAATCGTTGGGGGAGCGGATTCGCCAGCTCGTAGGCGATCAGATCGGCGTGGCTCATGGAGTCGACGCCGGCGCTGGCGACCTGCGAAGGGAGGGTTGGCGGCACGAATGCATGGGCCCAGACTCTCATGCCCTGGCGGTGTGCCTCCGTCGTCACCGCCCGAATCAGCGCGAGCGGCAGGTCGGCGTAAATCTTGATCCCGGTTGCACCCGTTCCCCGGGCCTCGGCGATGAGCTGGCGAAGGTCCGTCTTTTCATCCACGGCGTGCATCCAGGGTGCGGTACCGGGAGTCCATCCCTGCAGCGAAACCGCCACGCGCGGATCGGAGAAGAACTCCGGTCCTGCGACGAGGGCCGAATAGTAGATGTCCGGCGAGGCAATCTCATCGCGCAGGGCTTCACGCTTGAGCTCACCCAGCAGCCGGGCGTCTCCGGCCATGTCCCTGACCGCGGTGACGCCGCTGTAGAGCTCCCTGCGAAGGTAGGCTCTCGCGACCTGCGGCAGAGGGGGACTCGCCAGGTGTACGTGCGTGTTGATGAGCCCCGGAATGACGGTGCGTCCGCGCAGAGAGACCGTCAAGGCCCCGTGCGGCACTTTCGTGTCCGCCTGACTTCCGAGCGCCGTGATGCGATCTCCCTGCGCGACGATCACGGAGTTTGCGAGCGCAGGCCCTCCGGTCCCATCGATGAGCGTCGCGCCGACATAAGCCGTGATGGATTCGGGGCGCGGGGCCGGACTTTGCGATGGTGCCGCGAGCGCCGCGGCGGCCGGCAGAATCAGTCCGGGCAGTGCGCGCAGAAGCCAGAGGACCGTCCGGGTTGCAGTCGTCATTGCCGCGATCTCCCCTGCAAGGCGCGGCAGTTTACCCGGGCCGCGGGCGTGGGCCGGCCGGGCCTCTCGTCCGGCCTTCTTGAGATCCCGCTCCCGGGCTGGTATAAAGCCCGGCCCGGGGGCCGCCACAGCTGTCGGGTAAATCTCTAAGTACCTGATTTCTCTCAAGGTTGCATCTATGTCGCGCGTCTGCGAGGTCACTGGGAAGAAGCCGGCGGTCGGTAACCGCGTCTCCCACGCCAACAACAAGAAGCGCCGCCGCTTCCTGCCGAACCTGCACACGCAGCGTTTCTGGCTCGAGGGCGAGAAGCGCTGGATCACGCTGCGCCTCACGACGAGTGGCATGCGCACCCTCGAGAAGAAGGGCGTCGACAAGGTCGTCGCCGAGCTGCGCGCCCAGGGCATGAAGCTCTGAAGCGGCCGCATCCGGAGAGTCCCCCATGCGTGAGAAGATCAAGCTGCTGTCCTCGGCCGGAACCGGCCACTTCTACGTGACCACCAAGAACAAGCGACTGCACCCCGACAAGCTCGAGGTGCGTAAATTCGACCCGGTCGCGCGCAAGCACGTCGCCTACAAAGAGTCGAAGATCAAGTAGCGCGCCGCGCGCGCAGGGCGCGTGCCGGAGCTCCCCGAAGTCGAGACGACGCGGCGCGGACTTGCGCCGCACACGCGCGGGCGTCGCGTCCGCGCGCTCCATCTTTACGAGCGGCGACTGCGCTGGCCGGTGCCCGCGGGACTTCCGGCCGAGCTCGCCGGGCAGCGCATCCTCGCGACCGGGCGGCGCGCCAAGTATCTGCTCCTCACGCTCGAGTCCGGCACGCTGCTCGTGCACCTGGGGATGTCGGGGAATCTGCGCGTCGTGCCGGCGTCCGCGCCGCGGCTGCCGCACGATCACTTCGACCTGGTGCTCGACTCAGGTCGCGCGCTGCGCTTCAACGACCCGCGCCGCTTCGGCAGCCTCATCTACGTGCAGGGCGATCCGCATCAGCATCCGCTGCTCGCGCAGCTCGCGCCGGAGCCGCTGTCGCGCGCCTTCGATGCTGACTACCTGTGGCGCATCACCCGCAGGCGGCGGGTGGCGGTGAAGCAGCTCCTCATGAACAGCCGCCTGGTGGTCGGTGTCGGCAACATCTACGCGAGCGAGGCGCTGTTTCGCGCGCGCATCCGCCCGCGCCGCCAGGCGCGCTCGCTATCGCGCCTGGAAGTTTCGCGCCTGGTGCGCGCAGTGCGCGCGGTGCTGCAGCAGGCGATCCGCGCCGGCGGCACGACGCTGCGCGATTACCTCGGAGCGGACGGCTCGCCGGGCTATTTCCGGCAGCGCCTCTATGTCTACGAGCGCGCCGGCCTGGCCTGCCGCCGCTGTCGCGCGCCGGTGCGCGCCATCACGCAGGGCCAGCGCTCGACGTACTATTGCCCCGTATGTCAGAAGTAATCCTGCGCCATCTCGCCGCCGTCGATCCGGTGATGGGGGGCGTGATCCGCGCCGCGGGTCCCTACCGGCTCGAGCTCGAGAGCGGCTGCGAGCCGTTCCAGATCCTGGCCCAGGCGATCGCGCACCAGCAGCTGAACGGCACCGCCGCCAACACCATCCTCGGGCGTCTGGTCGCAACCTGCGGGGCCGGCACCTTCCCGACACCGGCGCAGGTGCTGGCCGCGCCGGCTGCGCAGCTGCGCGCCGCCGGCTTCTCGTTCGCCAAGGTCGCGGCGCTCAAGGATCTCGCCGCCCGGGCACTCGCCGACGAGGTGCCCGACCGCGCGACGCTCGCGCAGCTCGACGACGAAGCGATCGTCGCGCGCCTCACGCAGGTGCGCGGTGTCGGCCGCTGGACGGTGGAGATGCTGCTGATGTTCCATCTTGATCGCCCGGACGTGCTGCCGGTCGATGATTTCGGGGTGCGCGCCGGTTTTCGCGCCGCTTACGGGCTACGCGCGCTCCCGCACCCCAGGGCGCTCGCCGCCTGGGGCGAACGCTGGCGGCCGTACCGCAGTGCGGCGGCCTGGTACCTGTGGCGCGCCCTCGAGCTCGCGCGCGCGGGCACCCTGCCGGCACCGGCCGAGCGCGTGCGGCTGCCGCGCGTGGCGAAACGCCGCCGCGCCAAGCCACGGCGCGTGCAGCGCCGGGCCACGAAGGCCAAAGGTCGTGCCACGCGCAAGGGACGTACTACGAGCCGGCGCCGCGCCGGCGCGCCGCGCAGGAAACGCTGAAGCGGCGGCCGCGGCTCTCAGGTCCGGCGCCGCTTCTTGAGCTCCGCATCCACGATCGGGTGCACGAACTCGCTGACGTTGCCGCCGAGCACCGCGACCTCGCGCACCAGGGTCGAGGAGATGAAGGTGAACTGCTCCTGGGGCGTGAGGAACACCGTCTCGATGTCGCGCTCCAGATGGCGGCTCATGTTGGCGAGCTGGAACTCGAACTCGAAGTCCGACACCGCGCGCAGGCCGCGCAGGATGACCCCCACCTGGTGCTCGCGCGCGAAGTCGACGGTGAGGTTCGAGTAGCCGAGTACCTCGACGTTTGGCAGGTCGACGAGTACCCGCCGCGCCAGGTCGACCCGCATCGCCAGCGGGAACATCGGCGTCTTATTGGGGTTGGCGGCGATGGCGACGAACACCCGCTCGAACATACGGGCGGCGCGCCGCACCAGGTCCTGGTGCCCGTTGGTGATCGGATCGAAAGTGCCTGGATAGACGGCGTTGAGCTTCATCTAGGCCTCGAGCCCCCCTGCCTGGCCACGCGCGTAGAGATGATACCCGACCTCGCCGGCGCGCTTCCCCTTGAGCGCCCGCCAGCTCTCCGGCAACGCCGGCGGGTCCTCGCGCGCGGCGCACTCGACATAAATGAGCGCCATGGGCGCGAGCCAGCCGCCACGCTCGAGCGCCGCCGCGGCCGGGCCCAGCAGCCCGGCGCCGAACGGCGGGTCGAGGAACACCACGTCGCAGGGCTGCGGTGCGCCGGCGAGAAACACCAGTGCATCGGCGCGCGCCACCTGGGTCCCCGGCGCGCCCCAGGCGCTGAGCGTCGCCGCGAGCGCATGCGCGGCGGCCGCGTCGCGCTCGACGAAGGTGACCGCCGCCGCGCCGCGCGACAGCGCCTCGAGGCCCAGCGCGCCGCTGCCGGCGAACAGGTCGAGGCAGCGCGCGCCCTGGATGCGCGCGCCGAGCCAGTTGAACAGCGTCTCGCGCACCCGGTCCGGGGTCGGGCGGATGAGCTCCACCGCGGGAAAGCGCAGCTTCCTGCCGCGCCAGGTGCCGCCGATGATGCGCAGCACGCGCGCGTCGGCGCCGCGCGTGGCGGGAGCGCGGCTGCGGGCGGCGGATTTGCGGCTCGACGCCACGGCGTTTCCTGGTGGGGTGCGCACCTTGCCACGATTCTCGCCGTAAGCGTACTCTAGGTCGCCTCGTCCACAAGCACTCGAACAGCACCGGCGGGAGGGGTCGCGACCGGTGGGGCAGCTACGAAGAATACCGACCACGGCACGCGCGGCGCGCTGCAGGCGCCCGGAGACGTCAGGCGGTTCATAGAGTCAGGAGTTGTAGGGATATGCGAAACCTCACTGCGGCCGGGATCATCGCGCTTGGGCTGCTCGTCGGCGGCTGCTCGCAGCACAACGACACGATCGGCCCGACCGATCCCTCTTCCGGCAACGGCAATCCCGGCGGCTCGACGCCCCCGCCCCCGACGGCCGCGGCGACCGCGTTCTTCAACCTGACGAGCGGCCAGCTGCCCTACCCGACGGACCTGTACTTCGCCGGCTCCACCGACGGCACGCTCAACATCCAGCCGGCGAACGCGCTCGAGCCCAACCAGGCGGCGGTCAACGCGCTCGACGGCTTCTCGACGAATGCCGTGATCCGCGAGACCTTCAGCACGCCGCTCAACCCGGCGACCTTCACACCGGCCTCGGTGATCATCGTGCCGGTAATGACCGACAACGAGACCAAGGCGACGGTCGGGGTACTCGGCGCGCCGCTCACCCTGGGCGTCGACTTCACGGCGGCGCTCGCCACCGACGTCGGCGTCGGCAGCACCATCCTCGAGATCACCCCGCTCCATCCGCTCATGCCGAGTACCTGCATCAGCGGCGGCCAGTTCCTCGGCGCGAACTGCACGACCGGCACGGGTTATCTGGTATTCCTCAACAACGGCATCGCCGATGCCTCCGGCAACCCCGCCCAGCCGGACGCGGACTACGCGGCCATCAAGGCGGCGCTCGCCGCGGGCGGGCCCACCTGCCCCGGCATCACCAACGCGACGCTGAACGGCGTCTGTCAGCTGACCGGTGCGCATCTGGCGATCGCGGGCGCGCTGGCGCAGCAGATTCCGGCGCTGGCGCAGAGCCTCAATCCCGCCAACATCGTGCTGTCCTTCAGCTTCACCACCGGGTCGACCACGGACACGCTGCTCCTGATGTCGGCGACCGCGCAGCCGCAGACCCTCAAGCTCAACCCGACGCCCATCAACACCAGCATGGTGAACCCGTTGCTGCCGGGACACGCCAACATCTGGGTCGGGGTGCTGCAGATCCCTTACTACCTGAGCAAGAGCGCGCCGCTCACGGCCTCGTGGAACGCGCCGCCCTTCCCGCTCGATGCGACCAGCACCTTCGTGACGCGTTACAACCCGCTGCCGGCGGCGACGCAGAACCTGCTGATCCCGGTACTGGTCACGGTCCCCAACGCGCAGTCCGCGGCCGGCGCTACTCCGCCCGCCGGCGGCTGGCCGGTGCTCATCTTCCAGCACGGCATCACGCGCGACCGCGAGGACATGTTCGGCGTCGCCGACTCCTTCGCGGATGCGGGCTTCGTCGTGGTGGCCATCGACCTGCCGCTGCACGGCGTGACGTCCACCTCGGATCCCTTCTTCGCGACCGATGCCAACCCGCTGTACACCGGGTTGATCCCCGCCGGCACCGGCTCGATCGAGCGCACCTTCGACCTCGCGGTCATCAGTCCGCCGGCGGTCGATCCTTCGGGCTCGCACTTCATCAACCTGACGAGCCTGCTCACCTCGCGCGACAACAACCGTGAGGCCGTCGCCGACCTCGTGACCTTCGCGCGCTCGCTGCCGGCCATGACCATCGGCGCGGCCGGCGTGAACCCCGCCGGCATCCACTATCTCGGCCACTCGCTCGGCGCGATCGAAGGCACCACCTTCATGGCGGTCGTGAACGCGCCCGGCGCCGGCCCGCTGATCAACACGGCGACGCTCGCCAACCCCGGCGGCGTGCTCTCGACGCTGCTGATCGACTCACCCACCTTCGCGCCGGAGATCAACGCCGGGCTCGAAGCGCAGGGCCTGCAGCCCGGCACGACGCTCTACGCGCAGTTCTTCCGCGACGCGCAGACCGTCATCGATGCGGGCGATCCGGTCAACTACATCGCGCTCGCGACCGCGCAGCACCCGATCCACCTGCTGCAGGTGGTGGGTGGCGGCCCCGACGCCGCCTCACCGACCGGGCTCTCACCGCCCGACCAGGTGGTGCCGAACTCCGCGACCCAGGCCCTGATCACCGCCTCGGCCTACGGTCCGGCGGGCGCTGCCGGTGCGCTGACGCGCGTCGCCTCGCCTGCCGGGGCGCCGCCGATTCCGGTGATCGGTCCGGCGGGGGGCTTCCGCGCGTACGTAAACTTCGTCCTCGGCGATCACGGCTCGATCATCGACGACGTGGTGCCGGCGGTGACCGCGGAGATGCAGGGCGAGGCGATCAGTTTCGCGCTCTCGAACGGCGCCGAGATCGTCGTCAACGTGCCGCCGGTCATCCAGCCGTAACAGCGGCGGCGGTACTCGCGCGGCGGCGCGGCCGCACCCGGCCGCGCCCGCTACAATGGCGCTTGTGTTCGACCGCGCCCCCAAAGAGGCCGCACCCACCCCGGCCGCACAGCCGGGGTTCCTCACGCGGCTGCGCCAGCGGCTCAATCGCGGCGATTCCTGGCTGACGCGCGATCTCGGCGAGCTCGTCCGGGGGCGCATCGACGCCGAGCTCCTGGAAGAGCTGGAGACGCGCCTGCTCGGCGCGGACGTCGGCGTCGCGGCCACGGCGCGCATCCTCGGGGAGCTGCGCGAGCGGGTCGCGCGCAACGAGCTCGCCGACGCCGCGGCGCTGCGGCGCGCGCTGCGCGCCGCGATCGTCGCGATCCTCGCGCCCTGCGCGCGGCCGCTCGTCATCGATCGCGCCGTGAAGCCCTTCGTCGTGCTGGTGGTCGGCGTCAACGGCTCGGGCAAGACCACCACCATCGGCAAGCTCGCGCGCCGCTGCCGGGATGAGGGTGCGAGTGTGCTGCTCGCCGCCGGCGACACCTTTCGGGCGGCTGCCATCGAGCAGCTCAAGATATGGGCCGAGCGCACCGGCGCCGGCTTCGCCGCGCAGCTTCCCGGCGCCGATCCGGGCGCGGTGGTGTTCGATGCGCTGCGCAAGGCGCGCGCGAGCGGCTGCGACGTGGTGCTGGCGGATACCGCCGGACGGCTGCACAACCAGTCGCACCTCATGGAGGAGCTCAAGAAGGTCCGGCGCGTCATCGAGCGCAGCGACCCGTCCGCCCCGCACGAGGTGCTGCTGGTGCTCGATGCCAATCAGGGGCAGAACGCGCTCGCCCAGGCGCGGCAGTTCCAGGCCGCGGTCGCCGTCACGGGGCTCGTGCTCACCAAGCTCGACGGCACGGCGCGCGGCGGCATCGTGATCGCCATCGCGCAGGAGCTCGGCATTCCCATCCGCTACGTCGGCGTCGGCGAGGGGCTGGACGACTTCGGCGAGTTCGACGCGGACGGGTTCGCCGCCGCCCTGGTGGACGGTCCGGGTAACGCCCCGGGCGAGGCACGCACGCCATGATCGTGTTCGAGCACGTCTCCAAGCGCTACGCCAACGGGCGCGAGGCGCTCAAGGACGTCAGCTTCAACATCCACACCGGCGAGATGGTGTTCCTCACCGGCCGCTCCGGCGCCGGCAAGAGCACGGTACTGAAGCTCATCGCGCTGCTCGAGCGGCCGACCCGCGGCACGCTGGTGGTGAACGGCAAGAACACCCGCACACTCAAGGCTCGGCACATCGCCGCCTTCCGGCGCCGCATCGGCGTGGTGTTCCAGGACCACAAGCTCCTCGCCGATCGTCCGGTGTTCGACAATGTCGCGCTGCCGCTCGCCGTGGCCGGCGCGCCGTTCAAGGAGATCGACAAGCGCGTGCGCGCCGCGCTCGACCAGGTGGGGCTCCTCGGTCGCGAGCGCTCGCTCCCGCTCGAGCTCTCGGTCGGCGAGCAGCAGCGCGTCGGCATCGCGCGCGCGGTGGTGAGCAAGCCGCCGCTCTTGATCGCGGACGAGCCGACCGGGAACCTCGATCCCGATCTGTCCCTCGAGGTGATGCGCCTGTTCCGCCGCTTCCAGGACGTCGGCGTCACGGTGGTGATCGCCACACACGATCTTCACATCGTGCGCGAGTTCGGCCAGCGCGTGATCACTCTCGAGGGCGGGCTGCTGCAGGGAGGCGAGGCGCCGGATGCGCTGCCGAGCGTGGTGGCGACCCGATGAGCCCTGGCGTTGCGCTCACCCGCCACCTGCAGGCGCTGCTCGGTGCGCTCGGCCGCCTGGCGCGCAGCCCCGTATCGACGTTCCTCACGCTGCTGGTGATCGCGCTGGCGCTGGCGCTGCCGGCGAGCCTCAAGCTGTTCGTCACCAACGCCCAGGCCGCCACCGGCAACTTCGGCAACGCCATCGATCTTTCCGTTTACCTCAAGACCGACGTGCCGCTCGCCAAGGCGCAGCAGCTGGCGTCCGCCGCGCGGCAGCGTCCCGACGTCGCCGAGGTCACACTCATTCCGGCCGACAAGGGACTCGAGGACTTCCGCACCTACTCGGGGTTCGGCGAGGCGCTCGCCGCGCTCAAGGAGAATCCCCTGCCGCACGTGCTGCACGTACGACCGCGCGCGGCGTCAAGCTCCGCGGCCGCGCTCGAGACGCTGCGCGGCTACTTCACCGCCTGGCCGGAAGTCGACCTGGTGCAGGTGGATTCGCAGTGGGTGATGCGCTTCAACGCGATCCTCGAGGTGCTGCGCCGGCTGCTGCTCATGGCGGCGGCGCTGCTGGGCGTCGGTGTGCTCGCGGTGATAGGCAACACCATCCGCCTCGAGATCGCCGGCCGCCGCGCCGAGATCGAGGTGATCAAGCTGGTCGGGGGCTCGAATTCCTTCGTGCGGCGGCCGTTCCTCTACACCGGCATGCTGTACGGCCTCGGCGGCGCGCTGCTCGCCTGGGGCATCCTGGCGCTGGCGCTGGCGCTGCTCGGGGAGTCGGTGGCCAACCTGGCGCGGCTCTACGGCAGCCGCTTCGAGCTCTTAGGCCCCACACCCGCCGAGATCGGCGCGCTGCTCGGCGCGGGTGCGGCGCTCGGCTGGCTCGGGGCGTGGATCTCAGCCGCGCGTCATCTCTCGGCCATCGAGCCGCGCGCCTAGTCAATGGGAAAAACGGCGGCTCTTGCCGCCTGCCAAGCCGCTTCAGGTCGCGGCGGCGGCGCCGTGGGTGTGTTCGACGCTCTCCATCCAGCGGCGGATGCGGCGCGCGTCGGCGACGCGGCTGCGCTTGCCGTAGGAGTTGAGCAGCACGATCACCACCGTGCGTGCTTCGATGATCGTCTGCATCACGAGGCAGCGTCCCGCCTCGGCAATGTAGCCGGTCTTCTGCACGATGATGTCCCAGTCGGCCTTGGAGGTGAGCGAGTCGGTGCTGCGGTAAGTGAGGCGCTGGCGCCCGACGCGCACGTCGTAGCTCGAGTCGGTCGAGTACTCACGAATGGCCGGCACCTTGGCCGCCGCCATCACCAGCTTGGAGAGATCCTCGGCACTCGCCACGTTCTCATCGGAGAGCCCGGTCGGCTCGACGAAACGCGCACTCGTCATGCCGAGCGCGCGCGCCTTGGCGTTCATCGCCGCCACGCAGGCCGTGACGCCGCCCGGGTAGTTGCGTCCGAGCGCGTGCGCGGCGCGATTCTCGGAGGCCATGAGGGCCAGGTGCATGAGATCGCCGCGCGTCAGCGTGGCGCCTGGCGTGAGGCGCGAGAACGCGCCCTTGCCGTGCGCCATGTCCTCGGCAGTGATCTCGAGCGTCTCATCGAGCGGCTGGCCGGCCTCCATGACCACCAGCGCCGTCATGAGCTTGGTGATCGAGGCGATCGGCATGGCGACGTCGGAATGGCGCGCATAGAGGACCGAGGAGCCGGTCGCGTCGAGCACCAGCGCGGCGCTCGAGCGCAGCGCCGGCTCCTTGATGGAGACCCGCACGGCCTGTCCCTGAGTCTGTGCGGAGGCAAGCCCCGCGAACGCCAGGCAGAGGACTGCCGGGATCCATGCACCGCGAACGTGATTCATCGATGTCTTGCCCCGCCCGAAAGCTCAAGCCCCGTTTGAGTCTATCAAAACACGGGCTTATGTCATGCAGCGTGACGCACTCTTAACTTTCACCGGCGCCGCCCGCGCGAGCTCCGCCACCCGTGCGCCCGGTCACACGCCTAGCGGGGCCAGAGCCAGCCGAAGGTACCGGCGGTGAGCGCGGCGTAGATCAGGCCGTCGAGGAAGCCCTTCAGCGTCAGCGTCCACGAGCGCCGGTACCAGATCGAGAGCTCGCAGAGCGCGAGCGAGTAGCCGATGAAGGCGGTGGCGCCGGCGATCTGAAAGACCCGTGGATAGTCGGCGCCGACAGGGAGCGCGCGGCTCGCAATGTAGGCGGTGAAAAGACTCACGACCACGAGGAACAGGAACCACTGCACCAGGTTGCGGGTCATATTGACCATCCCGTTCGGCATCACCGTCATGACGGCGACCGGCCCCCTGGCGAGCTTCTCCTGGAACCCGGGCGATCTCATCTCCTCCCGCCCCGCGGGACGCGGCAGGAAGTAGTCGCCGGGTGGAATGGCGAACGGCCGCAGCGCCCCGAGCACTTCCTCTTCCCGGGGCATCCGCGGGAAGTCGTTCCGGTGCCAGAGCGGGGTCATGTGGATGATCGAGCTCGCGATGAACACGATGACGGCCGCGAGCAGGATCGGCAGCCAGAGGGAGAGGAGACTAATCATGGGGCCCCTTTCGTTCTTATAGGGTGTAGAGCCGCCTGCGACTCTAGCGGACCGCCCGCCGGAGGAGGAGCCCCCCACCCCCCGGAAGGGGGATTTCGGACCCCGCAGGACGCGTCCAAGCTATTGGCTCTCAAGGCTTATTTGACCCCCCTCGGGGTGAACTTCCAGTGCCTTTAGCACTCTAACTACCCGACTGCTAGAATGACCACCAAGTCCACGGGAGATGAGATGACTGCAGGTACCGCATTGGTTGCCCGCACGGGCGATCAGGCTCTCGCCGGTCCGCTGGGAAGCCTCGATGCCTACCTCGAGCGCGTCGGCCGCATTCCGGTGCTCTCACGCGAGGAGGAGCGCGCCCTGGCTGAGCGTTTCCGCTCGCAGGGCGATCTCGATGCCGCGAGGCACCTGGTGCTCTCGCACCTGCGCTTCGTGGTGCACATCGCCCGCGGCTACAGCGGCTATGGGCTACCCGTCGGCGACCTCATCCAGGAGGGCAACGTCGGGCTCATGAAGGCCGTCAAGCGCTTCGACCCGACGGTCAACGTGCGCCTGGTCTCGTTCGCGGTTCATTGGATCCGGGCCGAGATCCACGAGTACGTGCTGCGTAACTGGCGGCTGGTGAAGATCGCCACCACCAAGGCGCAGCGCAAGCTCTTCTTCAATCTGCGGCGCATGAAGAAGAACCTCACCTGGCTGTCGGCCGAGGAGACCGCCGCGGTCGCGCGCGATCTCGGCGTGACCGTGAGCGAGGTCACCGAGATGGAGAAGCGCCTCGCGGCGCGGGATCTGTCCTTCGATCCGACGCCCGAGAGCGACGAAGAGGAGACCTACAGCCCGGCCGCCTACCTGTCGGCCCCGGACGCCGATCCGGCGACGGCGGTCGAGGATGCCGAGAGCGCCGACGACGAGAGCGCGCGTCTGAAGGGTGCGCTCGCGCGCCTCGATGCACGCAGCCGTGACATCGTCGAGCGCCGCTGGACATCCGACGGCAAGGCGACGCTGCACGAGCTCGCGGAGAAGTACGGCGTCTCGGCCGAGCGCATCCGCCAGATCGAGGCGAGCGCGTTGGGTAAGCTGCGCGGCTTCATGGTCGCCGCCTGATCCTTCGGCGGCGAAGCCGGCAAAAACGACGCTTTTTGCCGGCGGCCGACGGAGTGCTGTCCGCCGAAATCACTTCCTGTGATTTCGGCCAATGAACTGATAAGGCCGCGTTTTTGCCGGCTGTACTTCTTGCGCGGTCCCGCCGTCCGGCGTAGCGTCCGCGCGCATGCGTAGCGTGACGGAGTGGCTCGGCGAATACGGCGCGAGCCACCAGAACCCGACCAACAAGCTGCTGCACTGGCTGTGTGTGCCGCCGATCGTGCTGTCGGTGATGGGGTTCCTCTGGTCGCTGCCGGTGCCGGCGGCGTTCGCCGCGGCAGGGCCCTGGCTCAACTGGGCGACACTCACCGCGGCGGCCGCGGTCGCGTACTACTTCGCGCTGTCGCGCGCGCTCGCGGTGGGCGTGCTGATCGCCTTCCTGGTACTACTCACCATCACCTACTCGCTGGCGCAGCTCCCCTGGCCGCTGTGGGTCACCTCGCTCGCGATCTTCGTGGTGGCGTGGACGGGTCAGTTCATCGGGCATGCGATCGAAGGCAAGCGCCCGTCCTTCTTCAAGGACCTGCAGTTCCTCCTGATCGGGCCGTTGTGGCTGCTGGCGGCCGCCTACCGTCGCTTCGGCCTGAGCTACTGAGGCGCTCTCTCTAAGGGCCCGGGGCTCCGCTCGCGAGGGCGGCGGCGCGCACCGCCTCGGTCACTTTCTCGTGCAGCCCGCGGTCGAGGGGATCGGGCACCAGCTCATCTCCGGCGTAGGCCGCGATCGCCTCGGCGCCCGCCATCAGCATCTCATCGGTGAAGCGCCGTGCGCGCGCCTCGAGTGCGCCCTTGAAGAGCCCCGGGTAGGCCAGCAGGTTGTTGATGCCCTTGCCGTCGGCGGCGAACGCGGCGCCGCGCTCGCGCGCCACAACCGGCTCGATCTCGGGCTCGGGATTGGAGAGCGCGAAAATCACCTGGCCCTCGCGCACCCACTCCGGTTTGATGAGGCCCTTGGCGCCGGTGGTCGCGACCACGATATCGGCGCGTTGCATGACGCCCGCGAGCGTCGTGCCGTGGCCGCCGAGCGCCTCGAAGCGCGCCACCGCGTCGCGACTCAGGTCCGTGCCGAGAATCTCGCGCACTCCGTAGGCGAACAACAGGCGCGCGATACCGTTACCGGCGGCGCCGAGGCCGATCTGGCCGACGACGCTGGCACGCAGATCGAGCCGCGCGTTGCGGGCGCCGTTGATGAGTGCCGCGAGCGTTACCACGGCGGTGCCGTGCTGGTCGTCGTGCAACACCGGCTTGGTCAGGCGCCGGCGCAGCTCGCGCTCGATCTCGAAGCATTCGGGCGCGGCGAAGTCCTCGAGCTGGATCGCGCCGAAGGACATCTCGATACCGGCGATGATGTCGACCACGCGCGCAGGTGCAGTTTCGGTCATGAGGATCGGCACGCCGTTGATGCCGACCAGGTCGGCGAACAGCGCCGCCTTGCCTTCCATCACCGGCAGCCCCGCGAGCGGACCGATGTTGCCGAGCCCCAGTACCGCGGTGCCGTTGGTGATGATGGCGACGGTGTGATCGAGCGCGGTGAACTCGTGCGCCGCTTCCGGGTCGTCGCGGATCGCCAGGCACACGCGCGCCACACCCGGGGTATACACGTCGCGCAGCGTCTGCATCGAGTTGATCGGCTGCGCGGAGGAGACGCGGATCTTGCCGCCGCGGTGGCGGTTGAAGACGCGATCGGACTTGCCGACGAAACGCGCAACCGGCAGCTGGTCGATCCGGTCGTAGAGCGAGCGGTCGGCCTCCTCGTCCATCTCGACCGTGATCTCCCACAGCGTGCGGCCCGAGTCGCGCTTGAGCGCCGAGAGGTGCTCGATGGTCAGCCCGGCCTCGCCGATCACCTGCAGCACCCGCGCGAGGCTGCCCGGCTTGTGAATGGTCTCGACGACCAGAATCTCGGGAATCTTCATGTGAACGCCCCTCGCAGCCTCTTAGGATACGATACGCGCCCCCGCCCGCATCGAGGAGGCCTGCCGTGGCCAAACCCGCGCAAGTCGTGCAGTCCGCCGCGAAGGCCTCCGCCCTCGATCCGCTGGACCTCTACGCAGTCCGCGCCACGCTCACCGAGGAGGAGCGGCTGGTGCAGGACTCGGTCGCGCGGCTGGTGGACGAGGAGGTACTGCCGGTCATCCAGCGCTGCTTCGAAGAGCACCGCTTCCCGCGCGAGCTGATCCCGCGCCTCGCGGCGCAGGGACTGCTCGGCTCCTCGATCCCGGGCTACGACTGCGCGGGTCTGAACGCCATCTGCTACGGCCTCATCTGCCAGGAGCTCGAGCGCGGCGACTCAGGCATCCGCAGCTTCGTCTCGGTGCAGTCCTCGCTGTGCATGTACCCGATCTACGCCTTCGGCTCCGAGGAGCACAAGCAGCGCTACCTGCCGCGCATGGCGCGGGGCGAAGTGATCGGCTGCTTCGGGCTCACGGAGCCCCATGGCGGCTCCGATCCCGCCAACATGAAGACGCACGCCAAGAAGCGCGGCGGCGACTGGGTGGTGAACGGCGCCAAGATGTGGATTACCAACGGCGCGATCGCCGACCTGGCGGTGGTGTGGGCCATGACGGCCGACGGCATCCGCGGCTTCCTCATCGAGAAGGGTACGCCCGGGTTCTCCGCGCCCGAGATCCACCACAAGTTCTCGCTCCGTGCCTCGGTCACGGCGGCGCTCTACTTCGACAACGTCGTGGTACCGGAGTCGCAGGTGCTGCCCGGCGTCGTGGGACTGAAGGGACCGCTCTCCTGCCTCACGCAGGCACGCTTCGGGATCGCCTGGGGCGTCATCGGCGCAGCGCAGGCGTGCCTCAGGCAACTGCTCGACTACACCGCAGGCCGCGATCTTTTCGGGCGTCCACTGGCCGCCAATCAGACGATCCAGGTGCGCCTTGCGGAGATGGCGCGCCGCATCACCACGGCGCAGCTGCTCGCGCTGCAGCTCGGGCGCATGAAGGACGCGGGCACGATGACACCGGCACACGTGTCGCTCGCCAAGTGGAACAACTGCCGCATGGCGCTCGACGTGGCACGCGACTGCCGCGACATGCTCGGGGGCGCCGGCATCAGCGCCGAGTTCGCCCCCATTCGTCACATGCTCAACCTCGAGAGCGTGATCACCTACGAGGGCACCGAGACCATCCACCAGCTCACGATCGGCCGCGAGCTGACCGGCATTAACGCGTTCTGACCAGGCGTCAGAGCACGTTGCAGGCGCTCGCGCCCTCGTGCCGTTAGTTGCCGCTTGCCGCCGGCAAGGTCATCACTGACGGCCCGAGCAGGTAGAACGCCACCGCGATCACGATGAGGTAGCCGAGCAGGATGAACGTCCAGCCCATATTGTGGCGGATGACGTCTCCCTCCTTGCGCACGAACTTGCTGGTCGAAACGCCGACGCTCGCGGTCTGCGGCGCGACCGGCTTGCCGATCTCGGCGCCCACCGAGTTGAACGACGGCAAGAGCAGCGGCGGCATGCCGAGCTGCGCACCCACCAGCGCCTGGAACTTGCCGAACATGGCGTTCGTCGAGGTGTTGGAGCCCGAGAGCGCCACACCGATGAAGCCCAGGATCGGGCAGACGATGATGAAAGCGGTGCCGAGGCTCGAGAAACCCTTGGCGAGCGAGGAGGCCATGCCGGAATAGTTGAAGGTGTACGCGAGGCCGAAGATGAACACGCCGACCAGCAGCGCGCCCCACATCTGGTGGAAGCTGCGGCGGAAGATCTCGCCGACCTGAGCACCTTTGAGCTTGCCCATCGCCACGAGCAGCACGACCACGATGATCCAGGACACGAGGATCGCGGTGCCGGCGACATAGGGGGTAAAGCTGAAGGCCGCCGTGAGAGACGGCTTGGCCGCCGTGCAGGTGCTGGCGAGCGCCGAGCAGCCGACGGCCTGCGCCTTGAGCCAGCTGACCTTGGGCAACGCCGACCAGGGACCGGTCCACGCCGCGACCACCCCGAGCAGCACCGCGAACGGCAGCCAGCACTGCAGCACCTCACCGGAGGAGAGCCCGTGCGACTGGGTCTGCCGGGCGGTCGCGGCATCGACGGGTACCCCGCCGTAGCCGAGCACCGTCTTCGGCTTCCACACCTTGAGCAGGATGAGGAGCGCCGCGAAGCACACGATGGCGCCGGCGACATCGGGCAGGTACGGCCCCCAGTAGCGGGCCACGGGGTACTGGCCCGCGATGTAGCCGAGCGAGCCCACCACGGCGAGCGGCCAGCCGCCCTTCATCCCCTCCTTGCCCGAGACGAGGTACAGGAGTACCCACGGCGGCAGCAGCGCCAGCACCGCGACGATGGTGCCGATCGAGCCCGACAATGCCAGCAGCGGATAGCCGGTAACGGCGGCGAGGGCGATGATCGGCGCGCCGAGCGCGCCGTAGGACACCGGCGCGTTGTTGGCGATCGCCGCGACACGGATCGCGTTGAGGTCGGAGATGCCGAGCGAGATCAGGATCGGCGCCACGATCGCCCAGGGGTAACCGAAGCCAACCAGGCCTTCGAGCAGCGCCCCGAACGCCCACGCGAACAGGATCGTCTGCACGCGCACGTCCAGGCTCCCCTTGCTGATCAGCCAGCGGCGGAAGTTCTCGAACAGCCCGCTGATCGAGAGCGTGTTGAAGAGCATCATGCCCCAGAAGGTGATCCAGTCGACGTTCCACACGCCGGTGGCCGCGCCGTAGAGATAGGCGTGCGAGCCCTCGTCCGTAGGCATCTTCCAGACCGCGACTGCCAGCGCGAAGGTGATGACGGAGCCGATGAGGGTCGCCAGCCACGCCGGCCAGCGGAACGCCGCCAGCATCACGAGCAGCGATACCACCGGGATCAGCGCCACGAGGCACGTGAGCGTCAGATTGCCGAGCGGGTCGAGTACCTGGGTGAACATGACTGCTTCCCCTTAAGTGAGCCGCGCTGGGATCGTCGCCGTGTGGCGGCGCTCTGGTTCTTGTTGGGGACAAGCTAGCACGGTCCGGGGGAGCCGCTCAACGGCCCTGCAATGGCGCGCCGCAAGGCCGCGGGCGTAGCGCGCGGCATCAGCGCGGCCACACCACGCTGCCGGCGAGCAGCATGAGGAACGCCAGCCAGTCCATGAGCCGCCCCGCAGCCGGTGTGGCGGGGGGCGTGGGTGTGCGGCGCATGGCGTTCTTCGGGCTCATGGGCACCATTTGGCCGCGACCGGATTGCGCGCACACGGCGCAATCCGGGCGCTGCCGCGACGGATCGTGGCGAAATGTGGCGCCGGCCGCGGCAGGAGAAACCGGTGACGCGCAGCGCTTTCTTAGGCGCCGCGGGGGTTGTAGCCTCCTCGTATGAAGCGCCTGATCGCCATCGTCGAGGACGAAGCCGCCATCCGCGACAACTACGCGGCGGCGTTCGCGCGCGAGGGCTATGCGGTGCGCACCTACGCCAACCGTGCGCAGGCGATGAGCGCTTTCGCCACGCGCCTTCCCGATCTCGCGATCATCGACATCTCGCTCGAGGATGAGCCCGAGGGCGGCTTCGAGCTGTGCCGCCAGCTGCGTTCGCTGTCGCCGGTGCTGCCGATCATCTTTCTGACCGCACGCGACAGCGAGCTCGATGCGGTCTCGGGGCTGCGCCTCGGCGCCGACGATTTCCTCACCAAGGACCTGAGCCTCGCGCATCTCTCGGCGCGCGTGAACGCGCTGTTCCGCCGCGTCGAGGCGCTGCGCAAGCCCGAAGCTGCGGACGACGTGCTGCGCCGCGGACCGCTCACGCTCGACACCGAGCGCATGCAGGCGCAGTGGGACGGCAGGGTCGTGCTCCTGTCGCTCACCGAGTTCTGGATCGTGCACGCGCTCGCGCGCCACCCCGGCCATGTGCGCAACCGCCAGCAGCTCATGGACGCCGCCAACGTCGTGCTCGACGACAACACCATCACCAGCCACGTGAAGCGCATCCGCCGCAAGTTCCAGGCGCTGGAGCCGCAGTTCGACGCGCTGCAGACCGTCTACGGCATGGGCTATCGCTGGCTCGAGTAGCCGCGCCCTCCGATGTCGCTGCGCCTGAAGCTGCTGTTACTCGGCCTCGTGACGCTGGTGCTGCCGTGGGCGGACCTGCGCTACGCCCGCGAGATGGAGTCGGCGCTACGCGAGGGCGAGCAGACTTCGCTCCAGTCGGTCGCCGAGACGCTCGCCGCCTCGCTCCAAGGAAGGGTCGACCTTCTGTATCGCGCCCCGGCGGGCGCGGACGCAGCCCCGGTCGATGCGCTGCTCAAGACCGGCCTCTATGATCTGCGGCCCGTGGCGCTCACCGCGGCGCCGCTCGTCGACGGTTATACGGAGGACTGGCCGCGCGATCCGGCCGCCTGGGCCTGGTACGAGAAGGATGCGCAGCATCGCTTCGGCGTGCTCGCGGGCGTGTTCGAGCGCGTGCTTTACCTCGTGATCGACGTGCGCGATGCGCACCCGGTGTTCGACGCCCCGGGCGCGAGCCCGCTCGATGCACGCGCCATGGGCGATCGCGTCTGGCTCGGCTTCACCGACCCGGACGGGAGCGAGCAGCAGGTGTTCATCGGCGCGACCGGTGCGGGCGCGGTCACGGCACGCAGCATCGAGAACGGCGAATACGGCCAGCGCCTCGCGCCGCTCGAGCCGCGCATCCGCGGCGCGTGGCAGTTGAACGCCGGCGGCTATCGCGTGGAGCTGCGCGTGCCGCTGTCGATGCTCGGCGAGGGCTTCGGCGTGCTGGTCGACGACCGCGACCAGCGCGGCGGCGAGCCGGTGAGCTACGGGAGCCTGCATCCCGACGACCTGCACACGCTCGGCCATCTCATCGTGGCCTCGCCCGACCTCACCGCCTACCTCGCGCAGTTCTCCCAGCCGGGCCTGAGGCTCTCGGTGGCGACGCCCTCCGGGCAGGTGCTCGCACGCGTCGACGCCCTCAAGCAGCTGGCCGAGCTCGGACCCGCGCCGCCGCTCATCGCCCGGCTCTACCGCCGTTTCATCGATCAGCCCGGATCGCAGCCGCCGATCGAGGCCAGCGTGCCGGTCTACGATCGCGAGCACCACGCCGCGATCGGCGCGCTCGAGGTGACGCAGACTCCGGATCGGTGGCTGCGGCTGCGCGACCGCGCGCTCACCCGCATGCTGAACCTGACGCTCGCGACTTCGGTCGTGGTCGTGATCCTCATGTTCGCCTTCGCCGCGTGGCTGGCGCTGCGCCTGTCGCGGCTGCGCGAGGCGAGCGAGTCGGCCCTGACGCGCACCGGGCTCGTGGCGACCTTTCCCGGCACGCAGGTGCGCGATGAGCTCGGCGACGTGGCGCGCAGCTTCTCGACGCTGCTCGGGCGGTTGAACGAATACACCGGATACCTGCGTACGCTCGCGGGCAAGCTCGCGCACGAGATCCGCACGCCGCTCACCATCGTGCGCTCCTCGCTCGACAACCTCGAGGCCGAGCAGGTACCCGCCGCGGCGCGCACCTACCTCGACCGGGCCCGTCAGGGGAGCGAGCGGCTGAACGCGATCCTGCTCGCCATGGGCGCCGCGACGCGCGTCGAGGAGGCGATCGGGGCCGCCGAGCGCAGCCGTTTCGACCTGGTGCCGCTGCTCGGATCGGCGGTGGCCGCTTACAGCGGCGCTTTTCCTGAGCGGCGCTTCGCGGCGGAGCTGCCGCCGGGCCCCGTAGTTATCGACGGCGCCCCGGACCTCATCGTGCAGATGCTGGACAAGCTCATCGAGAACGCCGTGGATTTCAGCCCGGTGGGGACGACCATCACCGTGCGGTTGACCCTCGAGCCCGCCGAGGCCGTGCTCGAGGTGGAGAATTCAGGTCCGCCGCTGCCGTCCGAGGCCCCCGGCCGGCTCTTCGAGTCGCTGTGGCAGTCCCGCGGCGGCGGGGACAGCCGGCCGCATTTCGGGCTCGGCCTTTACATCGTGCGCCTCATCGCCGAGTTCCACGGGGGCACGGCCTCGGCCGGAGACCTCCCCGGGGACGGCGGCGCGCGCTTCACGGTGCGCCTCGCCCGCACGCCCTGACGGGCGTTCCCTGTGCCCCGTCACGCCGGCATATGTCTCTTCCTTGCCACATGGTTTTTTGGATTGGATTCAGTATAATTAACGTACGGAAGGTACCGTTCGCAAAGGATTTTAGGCCCCTGATCCGGGGCAGCCGTTGCGGCGGTGATGCGTCCACGCAAAGAGCCGAAAGGATTTAGAAAGAGAAAACTCGGGAATCGACGCGGGCACGGGTACGACAGCGGCTAACTTTTAGCACTGTCAGGAACGACATAACGCATGGAGAACCATGCGGGCCTCGCGATAGAAGCCGGAGCTGCGCTCCAGACGTTTCAGCCGGGAAGTGTTAGATGCTCGTGACGACGCGACAGGCCCTTGGCGCCCCATTGGCGCCAGGGCTGTAGCTGACAGCGATCCACCGGGTCGTTCGACAGATGAAGCGATCAAAACCCCGCTCAGGACGAGCGGGGTTTTTTTATGCGCGCGCTCAGGCGACGCCGAGCGAATTGAGAATTCCGCGCGCCGCCTCGCGTCCCTCGAACACCGCCGTCACCACGAGGTCGGAGCCCCGCACCATGTCACCGCCCGCGAATACCTTCGGGTGCGTCGTCTGGAACGCGTTGCTGGAGCCCGCCGAGACACGCACGCGGCCGCTGTCGTGCAGCCGGATGCCGTGCGCGGCGAGCCAGGCGGGCGGACTCGGCAGGAAGCCGAAGGCGATGATGACGGCATCCGCGGGCACGATCTGCTCGCTTCCGGGGACGGCCACCGGCACGCGCCGGCCGCGCGCATCGGGCGCGCCGAGCGCGGTCTTGACGAGCTTCACGCCCGCGACGCGCTCGCCGCCGACGATCTCGATCGGCTGGCGGTTGAAGAGGAACTCGACGCCCTCCTCGCGGCTGTTCCGGTAGTCGCGGCGCGAGCCCGGCATGTTGCCCTCGTCGCGCCGGTAGGTGCAGGTGACCGACTCGGCACCCTGGCGCACGGCGGTGCGGTTGCAATCCATCGCCGTGTCGCCGCCGCCGAGCACGATGACGCGCCTGCCCGCCATGCTGATGAGCGCGCCCTCCTCGATCCCGAGCTCATGGCGGATGTTGGAAACGAGATAAGGCAACGCCGCGTACACGCCCGGCAGCTCCTCCCCGGCAAACCCGCCGGTCACCGGCGTGTAGGTGCCCATGCCGAGGAACAGCGCGTCGTACTGCGCCAGCAGCGCGCCGAAGGCGACGTCGGCGCCGATCTCGACGCCGAGACGGAACTCGACGCCCATGCCCTCCATGATCTCGCGGCGCTTCTCCACCACCTCCTTCTCGAGCTTGAAGGGGGGAATGCCGAACGTCAGCAGTCCGCCGATGCGCGGATGGCGGTCGAACACCACCGGCTTCACCCCGCTGCGCACCAGGATGTCGGCGCAGGCGAGGCCCGCCGGCCCCGCGCCGACGATCGCCACGCGCTTGTCCGTCACGCGCACGTGGCTCATGTCGGGCTTCCAGCCGCGCTTGAACGCCTCGTCGGTGATGTATTTCTCGATCGAGCCGATGGTGACCGCGCCCAACCCGTCATTCAGCGTGCAGGCGCCCTCGCACAGCCGGTCCTGCGGACAGATGCGCCCGCAGACCTCGGGGAGCGAGTTGGTCCTGTGCGAGAGCTCGGCGGCCTCGAAGAGATTGCCCTCCTCGATGAGCTTCAGCCAGTTGGGGATGTAGTTGTGGACCGGGCACTTCCACTCGCAGAAGGGATTGCCGCAGGCGAGGCAGCGCCCCGCCTGGCTCGCCGCGCCGGCCGCATCGAAGGCCGCATAGATCTCGCCGAAATGGCGGATGCGCGTCTCCACCGGCGTCTTGGCCGGATCGGCCCGCGGCACGTCGAGGAACTGGAGGTTCTTGTCCGCCATCAGGCCGCGCGCCTCAGGTTCTCGATGAGCGAGTCGATCGAGGCCGCCTTGGGCTTCACCACCCAGAACTTCGGCAGATAGGTGCGCAGATCGTTCTGGATCTCGATCGCCCAGACGCTGCCGGTCTCGGCGACGTGCCGCTCGAGCAGGCTCTCGAGGTGCTGCACGTGCGACTGCATGGCCTCCGGGTGGATGCGGCTGATGTCGATGAGCTCGTGGTTGTAGCGGTCGACGAAGTTGCGCTCGAGGTCGAGCACGTAGGCGAAGCCGCCGGTGAAGCCGGCGCCGAAGTTGACCCCGGTGCGCCCGAGCACGCATACCGCCCCGCCCGTCATGTACTCGCAGCAGTGATCGCCCGCTCCCTCGATCACGGCCACGGCGCCGGAGTTGCGCACCGCGAAGCGCTCGCCGGCGATGCCGGCGGCGTACAGCTCACCGCCCGTCGCCCCGTAGAGGCAGGTGTTGCCCATGATCACGGTCTCGCGCGCGACGTAACGCGCACCAGGCGGATGGCGCAGCACGATGCGCCCGCCCGCCATGCCCTTGCCGACGTAATCGTTGGCATCGCCCTCGAGATAGAGGTGCAGCCCGCCGGCGTTCCACACCCCGAAGCTCTGACCGGCGTTGCCGGTACAGCGCACCACGAGCGGCGCGTCCGCCATGCCGTAGTTGCCGAAGCGCCGCGCGATCTCCCCCGAGACCCGCGCGCCGATCGAGCGGTTGAAGTTGCTGAGCTCGTAAGTCCACTCGCCACCCGCTTTCGCCTCGATGGCGGGCAGCATGTCGCGCACCATGCGCTCGGCGAGTGCGCCCTTGTCGAAGGGCGCGTTCGCGGGCGTGGTGCAGTACCGCGCTCCATCCCTGGCGAGACCCGCGGTCGAGAGGATCGGCGTGAGATCGAGCTTCCTCTGGCGCTCGCTCCCGCCCGCACGCGGTTCGAGGAGCTCGGTGCGGCCGATGATCTCGGCGAGCGTGCGCACGCCCAGGTGGGCCAGGATCTCGCGCACCTCTTCGGCGACGAAGCGGAAGTAGTGCATCACCATCTCGGGGAGGCCGGTGAAGTATTTCGAGCGCAGCACGTTGTTCTGTGTGGCGACCCCGGTGGCGCAGTTGTTGAGATGACAGATGCGCAGGTACTTGCACCCGAGCGCCACCATGGGCGCGGTGCCAAAGCCGAAGCTCTCGGCGCCGATAATCGCGGCCTTGACGACGTCGAGCCCGGTCTTCAGGCCCCCGTCGGTCTGCAGGCGCACCCGGTGGCGCAGCTCGTTGCGCCGCAGCGTCTGGTGGGTCTCCGCGAGCCCGAGTTCCCAGGGCGTGCCCGCGTACTTGATGGAGGACAACGGGCTCGCGCCGGTACCCCCGTCGTGGCCCGAGATGGTGATGAGATCGGCGTAAGCCTTGGCGACGCCTGCGGCCACGGTGCCGACGCCGGGCTCGGCCACGAGCTTCACCGACACGAGCGCCTGCGGATTCACCTGCTTCAGGTCGAAGATCAGCTGCGCCAGGTCTTCGATCGAATAGATGTCGTGGTGGGGGGGCGGTGAGATGAGGCCGACGCCCGGGCGCGCGAAGCGCAGGGTCGCGATCATGTCGTTGACCTTGTGGCCCGGGAGCTGGCCGCCTTCGCCGGGTTTCGCTCCCTGCGCGATCTTGATCTGCAGCACCTCGGCGTTCACCAGGTACTCGGGCGTCACCCCGAAGCGCCCCGAGGCCACCTGCTTGATCTTGGAGTTGCGCTCGGTGCGATAGCGCGCCGGATCCTCGCCCCCTTCGCCCGAGTTGGAGCGGGCGCCTAAGCGGTTCATGGCGATGGCGAGCGCCTCGTGCGCCTCAGGGGAGAGCGCGCCCAAGGACATGCCGGCGCTGTCGAAGCGCGCGAGGATCGCCTCGGCCGGCTCGACCTCCTCGAGCGGAATCGGCGCCGCGGCGGGCTTGAGCGCGAGCAGGTCGCGGAAAGTGGCGGCCGGGCGCTCGTTCACCAGGCTTGCGAACCGCCGGTAGTGGGACACGTCGCCCGAAATCACCGCGGCCTGCAGTGCGGCGATCACGTCCGGGTTGTACATGTGGTACTCGCCGCCGTGCACGTACTTGAGGAGCCCTCCCTGGGGGAGCGACTCGCGCGGGTTCCAGGCGCGCGCGGCAAGGGAGCGGCCGTCCGCCTCGAGATCGGCGAAGTCAGCGCCCTGCACGCGGCTCTCGGTGCCGGTGAAGCACAGCTCGACCACCTCATCGGCGAGCCCGACGATCTCGAACAGCTGGGAGCTGCGGTAGCTCGAGATGGTCGAGATGCCCATCTTCGACATGATCTTGAACAGCCCCTTGCGCAGCCCCGCGCGGTAACTGCGGCCGAGCTCGAGGCGCGCCGCGAAGTCGAGCTTGACGCGCCCGCGGCGCATCATCTCGAACAGCACCTGGTAGGCCATGTAGGGATAGACGGCGGTGGCGCCGTAGCCGATGAGACAGGCGAAGTGGTGCGGCTCGCGCGCCGTACCGGTCTCGACCAGCAGATTGCACTTGCAGCGCAGCCCCGTCTTCACCAGGTGCTGATGCACGGCGCCGGTCGCGAGCAGCGCGTGCGCCGGCACGCGCCCGCGCACCAGGTAGCGGTCCGAGAGAAGCAGCACCAGTTTGCCCTCGCGCACCGCGCTCTCGGCCTGCGCGCACAGGCGCACGATCGCGCGCTGCAGGCCCTCGGCCGGCTCGTACTGCAGATCGAGGAACTCGTGGCTTAGCTCCTCGATCGCCAGGATCTGGCGGAGCTTCCTCTGCGAGAGGATCGGCGAACCGAGCACGATCTGGCGCGCATGCTCGGGAGCGGGCACGAAGATGTTGCACTCGGGGCCGATCTGCGTCTGCAGCGACATGACGATCGTCTCGCGCAGAGGGTCGATCGGCGGATTGGTGACCTGGGCGAACTGCTGGCGGAAGTAGTCGTACAGCGGGCGCACCTGGTGCGACAGCACCGGCATCGGGGTGTCATCGCCCATCGAGCCCACCGCCTCGCTCTCATCGACGGCCAGCACGCGGATGATGTCGTCGCGCTCTTCCTGGGTGACGTTGAACATCTTCTGGTAGAGGGCGAGTGTCTCGCGGTCCATGGGCTCCGCGGCGAGGCGCGCGTCCACCAGGTCGCTCTCGAGGTAGCGCACGCCCTCGCGCAGCCACTGCTTGTAGGGATGGCGGCTCTTCAGGCGCTGGTCGATGTCGGGCGTCGTGAGGAGCGTGCCGGTCTCGAGGTCGAGGGCGAGCATGTCGCCGGGCCCGAGCTTGCCCTTCTTCACGACGTCCTCGGGTTTGTAGTCCCACACGCCGGTCTCGGATGCGATGGTGAGGACGCGACCGCGCGTGATGCAAAAGCGCGCCGGCCGCAGCCCATTGCGGTCGAGCGTGCAGATGGCGTAGCGCCCGTCGGTGAGCACCACTCCGGCCGGCCCGTCCCAGGGCTCCATGTGCACCGAGTAGTACTCGTAGAAGGCGCGCAGGTCCGGGTCGAGGGTGTCGAGGCCGTGCCAGGCCGGCGGAATGAGAAGCCGCATCGCGTGCAGCGGGTCGAGCCCGCCCATCAGCAGCACCTCGAGCATGTTGTCGAGGCTCTGGGAATCGGAGCCCGAGAGCGACACCAGCGGCAGCACCTGCTGCAGGTCGGGGAGGAGCGGGGAGTTGAGCAGCGGCCCGCGCGCCTGCGCCCAGTTGCGGTTGCCCTGCACGGTGTTGATCTCGCCGTTGTGCGCGAGGTAGCGGTAAGGGTGCGCGAGGCGCCACTGCGGCAGGGTGTTGGTAGAGAAACGCTGGTGGAACACCGCGACCGAGGACTCGAGCCGCGGGTCGGCCAGGTCGGGGTAGAACTCCGCGAGGTGCTCCGGCATCACCATGGCCTTGAAGACGATGGTGCTCGCCGACAAGCTCGGCACGTGGAACACCGGATCCGCCGCGAGCGCCTTCTCGGTGAGCCGCCGCGCCATGAACAGCCGCCGGTTGAACCCCGCCTCGTCGATGCCGAGCGTGCAGTTGACGAACACCTGCTCGATCGCCGGGAGCGACTTGAGGGCCTCGGCGCCACAGGCCGTGCGGTTCACCCGCAGCCGTCGCCAGCCGGCCACCTCGAGCCCCTGGCGCTGCAGCTCGGCGGCCAGCTGGACGCGCGCCTCGCCGGCAGCCTGGGGCTGGCGCGACAGGAATACGAGCCCCGAGGCGAAGCGCTCGCTGAGACGGATGCCGGTCTCGGCGGCTATGGCACGCAGGAAGGATTCGGGCTTCTTGAGGAGCAGTCCGCAGCCGTCCCCGGTCTTGCCGTCCTCGGCGACGGCGCCGCGATGAGTGAGGCGGTTGAGCGAGGCGATCGCGGTGCGCACCAGGGAATGGCTCGGCGCATCGTCGAGGCTTGCGATCAGGCCGAAGCCGCAGCTGTCGCGCTCGTACGCTTCTTTATAGAGTCCGGGAGACGGGGCTTGCATAGGAATCCCACACGCGGCTGACGGGCGGATAAGCCGGTGCGCGGACGGCGGCGTCCGTGAAGTGCGAGGGCTTGTCCGGCAATTCGAGCGTTGAGGGGGAGCAGCCGCAACCCAAGGCGGTGCGGTCGTCACTATGCGATCGATAATACCGGCCCTTGACGCTCTTGCAAGCACCTGACCCCATGCACACGCTCACCACGACGCGACTCACCCTGCGGCAATGGCTACCTGAGGATCTCGAGCCTTTCGCAGCCTTGAACGCCGACCCGACGGTCATGGAGTTCATGCCGGCGCTGCTCACCCGTGAGCAGAGCGCGCGGTTCATCGAGGGCGCCGCGGCGGATCTCGAACGGCGCGGCTTCGGACTCTGGGCGGTGGAGGAGCGAGCGAGCGGCGCGTTCGTCGGCTGCGTGGGGCTCGGCGTCCCCTCCTTCGAGGCCCCCTTCACGCCCTGTGTCGAGATCCTGTGGCGGCTCGCGGCGCCCTGCTGGGGCCGCGGCTTCGCCACCGAGGCGGCGCGCGCCTGCCTCGGGCTCGGCTTCGGCGCGCTCGACCTCGGGGAGCTCGTCTCATTCACCGTGCCGCGCAACACCCGCTCGCGCGCCGTGATGGAGCGGCTCGGCATGCGGCGCGACGCGCACGGCGACTTCGCGCATCCGCGGCTGCCGCCTGAGCATCCGCTCTCGCGTCACGTTCTCTACCGGCTGCCGCGGACCGCGTGGCGTCGCGCGGAAAATTTGTGAGCCGTGTGGCGTTGCGGCTCTTGCATCGCGCGCCGCGCTGCTCCAACATTCGCGCCGCCGCTTACCTTCTGGCGGCCAGAGAGGTGTTGGCAGAGCAATGAAGCAGCGCAAAGCGTCGACTGACAGCGACCCTGGGCCCCGTCTTCAACGTCTCAACGAGTATCTCGAGCGGAATTTTCCCGACTTTTTCGCGGAAGCGCGCTTCCAGGTCGGGGACGACGACTACTTCCTCTACGCCCGCTTCGGGCAGTACCTGGCACGCACCATCGAGCAGAACCGCGCCACCGGTAAGGTGATCAACCGTGGCTTCACGCTGCTCAATCGCATGGCGCGCGCCTCGGTGCGCTCGCCGAGCATCCGCCAGATGCTGGTCTCCGGGCCGCTCGAGTACATCGTGGATGCGCCCAAGGCGCGGGCGCTGGCCTTGAAGCGCCTCTCGGCCGAGGCGCAGGGATATCTCGAGAGCCTCTGCGAGTAAGAGCACGGCCAGCTGCGCTCCCCGCCCAGCCCCGGACGCGCCCCCCCGGACCAGCGCCCGGCGGCAAGCCTCGCGCCCGGGGAACCGGTCTTCACGCCGGCTGCGGTGCTGTTGCGAGGCGTCCGAAGAGCGGCGAGTCGCGGAAGCGCACGAGCATGCGCATGTTGAAGAAGTGCATGCATCCCAGCAGCACGATCACCAGGCCGATCTTAGTGCTGAGGTATTCCACCGCCTCGATGAGGTTGGTCGGTTTTTCGCCGTAACGCAGTGCCAGGCTGACAAAGCCGAAGTTCACCAGGTAGAAGCCCACGAGCAACAGGTGGTTGACCGAATCGGCGAGCCGCTCCCGGCCGTGGAAGTTCTCGATCAGGAAGATGCGTCCGTTGCCGTGCAGGCTCCGGCCCACCCACACAGTCACGGCTACGCTGACTGCCACATAGACCAGATACGTCCAAAGCATCATGACTCACTCTCCTCTGTTATATAGTTAGCTCATTCGCTAAGCATTTTACTGTCATTAGCTAATTAGTCAATAGGCTAATTATTAAGGTGATCCGCATGAGCCTGGACCAGGTATTCGAGGCCCTCTCTTCCACAGTGCGCCGCAAGATCCTGGCGTATCTCTCGGCCACCGAGCTCACTGCGGGCCAGATTGCCGAGCGCTTCTCCATCTCCAAGCCGTCGATCTCCAAGCACCTGTCGATACTCGAGAATGCCGGACTCATCGCCGGTGAGCGGCGCGGGCAGTTCATCCACTACCGTCTGGTGCGCGACAACTTGGCGAATACCCTCAACGGGTATCTGCAGGAAGTCTGTCCGGTATCGCGCCCCTTGAAGCGCGAGAGCGCGCGGCTGGCAAAAGCGAAAGACTAAGTCGCCGGCGGCTCGCGCGCCGTCAGCGCTACGCTGAGACGCCGCGTCCGGCGCACCACCGTGAGCGCAATCTCCCTTCCCGGCGGCACGCCCCCGAGCAGCCGGTGCAGCGTGTCGATGCCGTCCACCGCCTGCTCGTTCACGGCGACGATCAGGTCGCCCGGCTGCAGATCCGATTCCGCCGCCGGTCCCTCGCGCTCGCGCGACAGAATCTCCACCGCCCGCGAGGCCTGAAGGCCGAGCGCCCGTACCAGCCGCAGGTCGAGCGGCCGGTCGCGTGCGGCGATGCCGAGCCACGCGCGCCGCACCCGTCCCTGGGTGAGAATCTCGGTGAGCACCCACTGCGCCGTCGCCGCCGGTACCGCGAAACCGATGCCCTGGGCGTTGGGAATGATCGCGGTGTTGATGCCGGTGATTGCGCCCTGCGCGTCCACCAGCGGGCCGCCGGAGTTGCCCGGATTGAGCGCCGCCGTGTGCTGCACGATGCCCTCGATCAGGCGTCCCTGGCGGCTGCGCAGCGAGCGTCCGAGCGCACTCACCACGCCCGCCGAGACGGTGGACTCGTAGCCGAAGGGATTGCCGACCGCGACGACCAGCTGCCCGGCCCGCAGGCGCTGCGTGCCGGCGAGCTGCGCGTAGGGAAGCGCGGACGCCTCGGCGCGCAGCACGGCGAGATCGGTGGCCGGATCGCGGCCGGTGACCACGGCGCTCACGGTGCGGCCGTCGACGAAGGCGATACGCGCCCGCTCGATCCGCTGCACGACGTGCTCGTTGGTGAGGAGATAGCCGTCGGGGGTCACGACGACACCCGAGCCCGCGCCGCCACGCGCCCGCGCCGCCTCCTCGGCCCCGCCGGTGTAGACACTCACCACCGCCGGGCCCACCTGCCCCACGGCGCCCACCACCGCCGCCGAATAGACGTCGAGCGGATCGGGGGTCGCCGCCGTCGAGTGCGCTTCGCTCTCCAGCATGAGGCGTGGCATGGGGACCCCGGGCGCCAAACTCAAGCCCCCGCGGTTGGGCATTCCTGCGAGAATCGCCGCGCGCCCCATGATCTCGCTCGCTCAAACCGCCACGCTGCTGGCGGCCGCGGTCGCCGCGGTCGCGCTGTTCCGCTTCCTGCGCCTCTCCTCGATCCTGGGCTACGTCGCGGCGGGCCTCGTCATCGGCCCGTGGGGCCTCAACCTCATCGGCGACGTCGCCCGCATCACCCAGGTCTCGGAGTTCGGCGTGGTGCTGCTGCTGTTCATCATCGGGCTGGAGCTGCAGCCGACGCGGCTGTGGGTCATGCGGCGCATCGTCTTCGGCCTCGGCGCCGCGCAGGTCGTCTTGTGCTCGATGCTGCTCGGACTCGCGGCCTGGTGGCTCGGGCTTCCCCCGATCGCGGCCGGCGTGGTGGGCTTCGGACTGTCGCTCTCCTCGACACCGCTGGTGCTGCAAGTACTGGCCGAGCGCCACCAGCTGAAGACTCAGCATGGCCGGGCGGCCTTCGGCATCCTGCTGTTTCAGGACCTGGCGGTGCTGCCGGTGCTGGCGATCCTGCCGCTGGTGTCGCCGCAGGAGAGCGCGCACCCGGTGGGCGGGCCCTGGTGGGGAGGGCTGCTGAAGCTCCTGGTGCTGGTGGTGCTCGTCATCGTCGGGGGCGGGCGGCTGCTGCTGCGCCCGGCGCTGCGCATCGTGGCGCGCGTGCAGGTCGCCGAGGTGTTCACGGCCGCGGCGCTCCTCACCGTCATCGTCACGGCGCTGCTCGCCAACGCGGCGGGCCTGTCCGCCTCCCTCGGCGCCTTCCTGGCCGGGGTGCTACTCGCCGACAGCGAGTTCCGCCACGAGCTCGAAGCCGATCTCGAGCCCTTCAAGGGACTGCTGCTCGGCCTGTTCTTCGTCTGCGTCGGCATGTCGGCGAACCTGGGGCTGTTCCGCTCGGAGCCCGTGACATTGCTCGCCGTCACGCTGGGGTTCCTCGCCGTCAAGATTCTCGCCGTCACCGCGCTCGCGCGCCTCGCCCGCTGCCGCGGTGCCTCGGCCTGGCGGCTCGGCTTCACGCTCCCCGAGGGCGGCGAGTTCGCCTTCGTGCTGTTCACGCTCGCGGCCCGGCAGCGGATCCTGACAGCCGAAACGGCCGACCTGCTGATTCTCGCGGTGACGCTCTCGATGATGCTGGGACCGCTGCTGCTCATCGCCGAGGAGAAAGTGAGCGCGCGCTGGCTGCGCGAGCCCGCGGCTCCCTATGACGCGATCGACGAGCGCGACACTCCGGTCATCATCGCCGGCTTCGGCCGCTTCGGTCAGATCGTCGCGCGCGTGCTGCGCACCCGCCGCCAGCCCTTCACCGCGCTCGACAGCAGCCAGACGAGCGTCGACTTCGTGCGCCGCTTCGGCAACGAGGTGTACTACGGCGATGCCTCGCGGCTCGACCTGCTGCGCGCCGCCGGCGCCGCCACGGCGCGTGTCCTGGTGCTGGCGATCGACGATGTGGACGCCTCGCTCCGTACGGTGGCGCTGGTGCGCGAACAGTTCCCGCGGCTCAAGATCCTGGCCCGCGCCCGCAACCGCCAGCATGCCTTCTCCCTCATGGAGCTCGGCGTCGAGGTGATCGTGCGCGAGACCTACGGCTCGAGCCTGGAGATGGCGGGCCGGGTGCTGGAAGCGCTCGGGGAGACACCCGCGGCCGCACGCGAGGCGGTGCGACGCTTCCGCGAGCACGACGAGGCGACGCTCGCCGCGCAGTACGCCGTCAAGGACGACGAGACCAAGTTCCGCGCCACCACCGTCGAGGCGGCGCAACAGCTCGAGAAGCTGTTCGAGGCCGACCAGGCGAAGCCCGCCGATGGATGAGGCGCGCGCGGTGCGCGAGTACTGGTTCGGGACGGCGCCACTCACGCCGGCGGCGCTCGATGCGCGCATGCGGTTCTGGTTCGGCGCGGCAGGCACGCCGCAGGATGAGGAGATCCGCGCGCGCTTCGGCACGCTGGTCGAGCGCGCCGGCGCCGGAGAGCTCGACGGCTGGGCCGGCGGTCCGCGGCGGCGCCTGAGCCTGATCCTGCTGCTCGACCAGTTCCCCCGCAACATCTTCCGGCATACGCCGCGCGCCTTCGCCACGGACGAGCAGGCACTCGCGCTCACGCTCTCCGGCATGCAGTCGGGGGCGGACGGCGCGCTCGAGCCCCCGGAGCGCCTCTTCTTCTATATGCCGCTGCAGCACGCCGAGCGCCTCGACGCGCAGGATGAGGCCATCGCCGCCTGCCGGCGGCTGCTCGCGGAGGTGCCGCCGGAGCTCAACGCGATCTTCGCCAACGTCCTCGGGCACGCCGAGGAGCACCGCGCCATCATCGAGCGCTTTGGCCGCTTCCCCCATCGCAACGCGGTGCTGGGACGCTCGAGCACGCCCGAAGAGGTTGAGTGGCTCGAGGCCGGAGGCGCGAGCTTCGGGCAGTGAGCGCGGGACGCGCGCGCTTCAGTCCTGAGCGGCGGCGAGGCGCTCGAGACGGCGGATCCGCCGCTCGAGCTCGCGCTGAGCCTCGAGTAGCTCGACGGCGAGCGCCGCACCGCTCGCGTTCACGCCGAGGTCGCGCATCAGCCGCCCCATCACCCGCAGGCGCGGCAGTGCGCTCGCCGGCAGCTGCCACTCCTCGGGCGCCCGACCGCGCGGGGCGAGGGCGCCGAGCTCGCTGAGCTCGTACACCACCGCGGCCTCGATGCGGCACAGGCGGCAGATCTCAGTGACCGCGAGCCAGTCGTGCTCTGCGATGAGCTGTACCTGCGTGAGTTGGGTCACTTCGGTCATACCTCACCCCGTGAGATCGGCGCGCGGATTGAAACTGGGGCTGAGCTTGCTGCGCATTTCGGCGTACAGCGCCTTGGCGTCCGCCGTGGTGGCCGGCGGCAGCACCACCTTCAGCTGCACGTACTCATCGCCCGGCGGCTGCCCCGGGAGCCCCCGCCCGCGCAGCCGCAGTTTCTGGCCCGACTGGGCGCCAGCGGGAATCTGCATCTCGACCGGACCGCCGAGCGTCGGCACCGTGACGCCGGCGCCGAGCGCCGCCTCCCAGGGAGCGACGGGGAGCGTGAGCGTCACGTCGCGCCCGTCGAGCTGGTAAAGCCGGTGCGGCAGGATGTGCGCCTCGAGGTAGAGGTCCCCGGCCTTGCCGCCTTCGCCTGCGGGCTCACCCTGGCCGGAGAGGCGGATCAGCTGACCCTCGGTGACGCCCGCGGGAATCGTGACCCGCACGGAGTGTGCGCGCACCTCGAGGGTACCGTCGGGCTTCACTTCGGGGCGCTTCAGCTCGAGCGTGGTGGCTGCGCCGCGAAACGCCTGCTCCAGCTCGAGGTCGATGCGCGCGTGATGATCGCGCCCGCCGTGATGCGCGGCCCCGGCGAAGGGAGAGCCGCCGCCAAAGAGCGAGGAGAAGAAATCGCTGAAGCCCTCCGGCTGCTCGAACGCTTCCTCCCGGGCACCGCCGCCGCGCGCCCGTCCCGAGGCGCGCCCGTGGCGCCCACCGGGCGCGGCGTCGAACTCGAAGCCGCTGCCCCAGTCGGGCGGCGGCCGGAACTGCTGCCCGGACTTCCACTCGCTCCCAAGCTGGTCGTAGGCGGCACGCTTCTCCGGGTCCTTGAGGACCTCGTAGGCCTCCTGCACTTCCTTGAAGTGCGCCTCGGCGTTCGCCTCCTTGCTGACGTCGGGGTGGTACTTGCGGGCCAGCCGGCGGTAGGCCGTCTTGATCGCATCCGCGGTCGCGGTGCGCTGTACGCCGAGGATCTGGTAGTAGTCCCGGTATTCCATGAGGGGTGTTTATTGAGCCAGACGCGGCGTGTCTCAACTGACGATTCTAGCCATCTGTTCGCCGGCAAAAGTCGCGCCTTTTGCCGGCGAGGGAAACCGTGTCGGTGGGCTGGCCCGCTGCGGGTGCCGCAGGCGCCCGCAGCCAATAGACGAGACAAAAAAAAGCGCCGCGAGCGGGGGAAATCGCATCGCGGCGCGCAGGAGCGAACACGGGGAAGTTGTTCGCAACTCAGGTTACGGACTCACTCAGGGTGGGTGGGTCCGAGGAACCTCGCGGGGAATCATCCGATTCACCGCACCCTGATCAAAGCAAGGCGCGTGCCAAAGACACAAACCCTTAAAGAACAATAGCTTATTCCAGCCGAATGCCACCCCTGCGGGTGACAGAAATTGTCACTTTGGAGCGCCGGGCCGCCAGAACTACCGCCAGTGCGGCAGTACAGGGACGCAGGGCTGTGACTGGGCTTTGAGGGAATCGCAGATCGCGCGGGCCTGCGCTTCCCCGCCGGCCGCTGCCTGCAGCCGGTAGATCGGAGCCGAGGCGGAGCCGGCTGCGACGAGCTGCGGCGAGAGACCGGCGAGCACCGATGCGAAGCGCGCCTCGAGCCGCTGCCACTCGCGGGTGGCGGTCGCCTGCGAGCCGAAGGCACCGAGCTGCACGGCGTAGCCCGTCGCGACGGTCGCCGCAGTGGCAGGCGGCGCCGGCTGCCGCGCGGGCTGCGGCGCGGGCAGAGCCGCCGGCTCTGCGACGGCGGCTGGCGCGGGGGGCGCGGGCACTGCGCCCGCCGGAATCGACGGGGCCGCACTCGCGAGGCGCAGCAGCTTCACGCCCGTCGCAGGCCCGGCCGCCCGGCCCGGAGTCTGCGACGCCATGAGCGGAATCGAGCCGAGCGCGAAGCTCTCGATGCGGATGCGGGCCTCCTGCGACCAGCGGCCCCGCGGGTGCGCGGCGAGGAAGCTCCGGTACGCGTCCGCCGTCGCGAGCTTAGCTGCCTCGCTCCAGTCGCGGTCCTCGACGAATTCCCCGACCCGCTCGCGTGCCTTGCCGGCCAGCTCGCTGTCCGGGTGCTGCTCCATGAAACGCTGGTAGGCCTCGCTGGTACCGGCGGCCTCGGCGGCCCGCCAGTCCTGCTGTTCCGCGCTGCATCCGGCAACTGTGAGCAGCACCGCAGCCAGTACGGCCCCGCCTGCCCGGAATGTGATCATGGTCGGCATTCTGGTCCCCTCGCTCTTCGTATTATGACCCCGCAGCTTCCCGGGAGCACCGCATGGGTGAGGACACGCAACGTCGCAGAATGCTCGACCAGCTCGGCGATTCGCCGACCTTCGTCGCACCCGGCAGCCGCATCAGCGGCGACCTGGAGACGCTCGGCCCCCTGGTGGTCTGCGGGGCGGTGCGCGGCGACGGTCGCATCGGCGGGGCTCTCAGCATGGCGGCCAACTCCGAGTGGCACGGCGAGGTGCACGCGCGCGCGGCCGTGATCGCCGGAAAGCTCACCGGACGCCTGGTGGTCGACGAGAAGCTCGAGGTGGGCTCCACGGCCGTGATTCAGGCCGAGGTGATCGCCCGCACCATCGCCATCGCGCGCGGCGCGGTGATCGAGGGCGCCATTACCGTCACGAGCGGCCAGCCCGTGGTGCGCTTCGACGAGAAGCGCAGCGCTTAAGACCGGCCTGCTGTGCGCGGGCAAAAGCCCGTGCGCCGGCCTACTACGAAGTAATCGACTGCCGAAAGGCCAGTCACCCAAGGCACTGCAGTACGAAGCGCTCCGCCCAGGTGATCCCTTCGAGCCGTTCGATGAAGCCGCAGTGCCCGCCGTAGCGGGTCACCGTCACCGTGAGTGAATCCGGGTGCGCGATGCGCTCGAGCCCTCCCACCGGAATCATCGGATCGTCCCGTGAAGTGAGGATATGCGCGGGCGAGTCGATTGAAGCGAGCCGCGCACCGGTGATCGAGTAGCCGTTGAGATAGTCCTCGAGGCTCATGAACTCCGAGTGGCGCAGCACCAGCCTCTCGGTCATCTCCCTCAAGCCCCTGCCGACGTCGGCGAAGTCGTAGTCCTGCGGCCAGGCCGCCTGCTTCTTGCGCAGCGAGCGCCGCCACTTGCGCACGAAGAACCCCTGGTAGCCCGGCATCGCGGTCTCGAGCGCGACCAGCGTCTCGGTCGGCTCCAGCACCGGCGAGACCGCGACCACCTGCGCGAGATCGAGCCCGGATTCGCGGGCGCGGGCCGCCGCGCGCAGCAGGAAATTGCCGCCGAGCGAATAGCCGACCGCACTCAGCGCGCGCCCGGAGAACTGGCGCTGCAGCGCCCCGAGCGCCCCGATGAGCTCGGGCAGGCGGCAGGAGTGGAACAGCTCGCGGTTGAGGTGATGCGTCTCGCCGTGATCGCGCAGGTTGAGCCGCACCACCTCGAACCCCTGCTCGAACAGCAGCTGCGCGAGCGACAGCACGTAGATCGACTCGTGGCTCCCCTCCCAGCCGTGCAGCACCACGACCGGGCGGCCGTTGCTCCGTGGCGGGCTCGAGACGAAGCACTGCAGCCGCACCCCCGCGCCGCACTCGAGCAGCTGCTCGCGCTGGGCCGCGACGAGCGGCGCGGCGCGGCGCTCGATCGCACCGCGCCGCACGAACGTGGTCGCGAGAATCGACTGCACGTGCGGATTGCGCAGCCACGGCGGCGGGCGAAACTCCTCGCCCACCGGATCGGGAGCCGGCGCGCTCAGGCGGGCACGCGCGCCGCGCCCGGCGCGCCGCGCAGCGTCTCGTACAGCTCGGCCAGCCGCTGCGCCATGGCCGTTGAAGACCAGGTGCGCGCGTATACGCGCCCGCGCTGCGAGAGCTCCTGATGCAGCTGCGGCTCACTCAGCATGCGCACCACCGCCGCGGCGAACGCCTCGCGCTCCTCCGGCACCACCAGCGCGCCGCTCCCCGGCACCAGGATCGAGCGCGTACCGAGCTCGGCCGTCGAGACCACCGGCGTCCCCTGCGCCATCGCCTCGAGGAGCACGAGGCCCTGCGTCTCGGTGCGCGAGGCGAACACGAACACGTCCGCCGCCGCGTAGCAGTCGAGCAGCGCCGTGTCGCGATCGAGGTAGCCGGCGAAGTGCACGTGAGCGGAGAGCCCGGAGTTCGCGACCTGCTGCTGCAGGCCCGCGCGTGCCGGGCCCTCGCCGGCGATCACGAGCAGTGCCTTTGGCAGCTGCTGCAACACGCGGGCGAACATCCCGACCAGGAAGCCGATGTTCTTCTCGTGCGCCACGCGCCCGATGTAGGTGATGAGGCGCGCATCGGCGGGGAGCCCGGCGCGCGCCCGGAACGCGCGTCCGTCGCCGGCGCGGAAGCGGTCGGCAGGCAGCCCCGTCGGCAGCACATGGATCGGTGTCGTCACCCCGTACTCGAGCAGCACCGCGCGCATCGGCTCGGAAGGCGCGATCAGCGCGCGCACGTCGTCGCACTGCGAACGGGTGAAGCTGCGTGCCAGGTAGCCGCCGAGGCGGCGCGGCAGGATCGGCAGGTAGTGATGCAGATACTCTTCGAAGAAGGTGTGGTAGGTCGCAACGCAGGGAAGACCCGTGCGGCGCGCGAAGCGCACGCCGGCGTAATGCGCGATGAAGGGCGTGTGGATGTGCACCAGGTCGAAGCCCGCGCCCGCGAGCCCATCGAGCGCGCGGCTGAGCGCGCCCCAGCGCATGCGGCGGTCCTCGGGGTCGCCCGGCACGCCGGCGGAGGCGACGCGCACGATCCCGGGCTCATCCATCCCCACCCCATCCGTGGCGTAGCGCGGCGCGACGAGCTGCGTCTCCACGCCGTTGGCGGCCAGGTCGCCGCGGAAGGTGCGGATGGAAGTCGAGACGCCGTTGACGCGTGGGAAGTAGACGTCCGAGATAAAGAGGACGCGCAGGCTCAAGGATGTGCGCGCCCCGGGCGCGCCGCGGTGTGTTCGGTCACGCCCGCGATTCTAAGCCAGAGACGTGCCGAGTTCCGCCAGCGCGGCACCGATCGCCGCCCCGGCGAGTACGTCGGAGGGATAGTGCAGGCCGAGTACCACACGCGAGGCCGCGATGAGCGCTGCGAGCGGTACCAGCACCCAGCCGAGCTCGGGGAAGTGGGCCGTGGCCTGCCAGGCGAAGGACACCGCGTGGAGCGTGTGGCCGGAGGGGAAGCTGTAGCGATCGAGCGGCGCGCCCTTCAGGTCGATCGTGGCATGCGTGATGAACGGCCGCTCGCGCACGAACACCCCCTTCAGGAGCTTGTAGAGGATGAGGCCGAGCACGCCCGTGAGCGCCATGACGATCGCAGGCCGCAACGCCGCGGCGCCGTACAGGATCGGCAACAGCACGATGAGCAGGTACCAGACGATGCCGTCGCCGAGCCGGCTCGCGATGCGGAACACGTGGCGCGGAATGGCGAACGAGGCCCCCCGGTTCAGCGTACGGGTGAGGCCGTACTCCGCCGCGTCGATGCGGGCCATGAAGGCGTTGAGTCCGGGCGCTTTCATACGCCCTACAGGCTCTCGCTGCAGCGCGACAACGGCGTGACGAAGATGTGAAAGTTTTGTTTCCACAAAGGGTTATTGCCACTTTTGTGTGTGATACCTCACATAGATGACGCGCAGCCGCGATTAAGTCCGGTCGTGCGGGCGCCTCGCACTGGAGAGCGCCGCTGACCTTTCAGACAACCTTCCGGGAACCTTCAGGCGCGCACCGCGACGGCGGACCAAACTCCGTGAGGCTCGGGAGCCGATCGCTACGACACCAACCAATGTGAAGCGCCCTGCCGCAAGAGCGGGGCGGGGGAGGAGAGACCCATGAATCTGCGCAAGGTCACTATGGTATTGCTGTACGCGGCCCCGGTCCTCGTCGCACACGCGGGCGATGCCGGCCGCGCGCAGGCAAGGCTCATCGAATTCAGTGCGCCGGGCGCGGCAACGGTGGCTTCGCCGGCCTGCCAGCCTCTGTGCGGCACGGTTGCCTTCGCCAACAACGACGAAGGGTTTGTCGTCGGCACCTACACGGATCCGAATGTCGTCCCTCACGGGTTCATCCGCACGCCCTGGGGCTCCTTCATCTCCTTCGATGCGCCCGGTGCGGGGCTCGGCGCCGGGCTCGACGAGGGCACGCTGGCCTACAGCATCAACGATTGGGGCGCGGTAGCGGGGCAATATGAGGACCCGAACCTGGTGTTCCACGCCTTCATCCGCTACCCCAACGGGTCGTTCGTGACCTTCGACGCGCCGGGTGCTGGCACGGGCGCCTTCGCCGGAACGGTCGCCCTGGCCATCAACATTGAAGGGGACACGGGCGGCTACTACGCCGACAACAGCGGGACCTTCCACGGCTTCGTGCGCTCGAAGGGCGGCCCCGCGGTGAGCTTTGATCCTTCGGGGTCTGTGGCGACGTTCGTGTGTCAGGAAACGTGCCTGAATGATGAGGGTGCCGCGGTCGGCTACTACGTCGACGCGGATGGCGTTCTTCACGGGTTCCTGCGTATGCGCGACGGGATCGTGACCAGCATCGATGCTCCCGGGGCCGGCACCGCAGCCGGCTTTGGCACCTTGGCCGCCAGCATCAACAATGCGGGCGAGATCGCCGGCTACGTGGTCGACGATAACAATGTCGCCCACGCGTTCATCCGCCATGCCGACGGCAGGTTCGGTCCGGACGTCAACGTCCCGGGGGCCTACACCGGCGCGGGCGGCGGAACGGTCATCTACGGAATCAACGCCGCCGGCATGACCACGGGTGTCTGGGAGGACGTCAATCTCACCTTCCATGGCTTCGCGCGCAGTCGCGACGGACACATTGCGCGCTTTGACGCGCCGGGCGCGAACGACGGCGTTCCCTTTGCGGGAACGCGCCCGACGATGATCAATGCCTGGGGCGAGGTGACGGATACTGGCTCGATACGGTCAACCTGAACCACGGGTTTGTGTTCTGGAGCCCGTAGAAGGACGCCCTGAAAGCCTGAGGCCTTAAGTCAAAAGCCCCGCCCTCTCAGGCTGCGCCAAGACAGTGACACGCTGACCGGGGCATACTGAACGGCCGGCTCGTAATCGGCGAGCCGCCGCGCAGGGGATGCCGTCGTGTCTTCTTTGCCTGACGCCGTGCAGGTCGGCGACTGGCGCGTCGAGCCGGAGCTCGACGTGATTGCGTGCGACGGGCGAGCGATCAAGGTGGAGCCGCGCGCAATGCGCGTGCTGTCGTGTCTCATCGCCCGCGCCGGACACGTGGTGAGCGTCCAGGAGCTGCTCGAGCAGGCCTGGCCCGACGTCGTGGTGGGACCCGACTCGGTGTACCAGGCGGTGGGGCTGCTGCGCCGTACGCTCGGCGACGACCGTCACCGTCCTCATTACATCGAGCACGTGCCGCGCAAGGGCTATCGGCTCATCGCGCCGGTCGGCGCGGCGGGCCGCACCGCGGCCGCGGGCGGCACGCCTGCCGTGGAGGTCGCACGCGCGCCGGCGGCGGTGGCGCCGTACTCCCCCACGCCAGCAGTTCGCACTGCGCCCGGCAATCGCCTCGTCTGGGTAGCGCTCGCGGTGGCCGCCGTGAGCCTCGCCGTCACCTGGCTCCTGGTGCGCGACTATGGGCGCGTACCAGGCGTGCCCGGTTCGCCGGCCGCCCGGCCCACCATCCGCGCGCCATCCGCAGCCGCGGCGGCGGCGCCCTCGATCGCGGTATTGCCGTTTCTCGATCTCTCCGAGAAACAGGACCTCGGCTACTTCGCCGACGGATTGTCGGAGGAGCTGATCGATCTGCTGGCACGGGGATCGGATCTGCGGGTGCCGGCGCGCACTTCCTCCTTCTACTTCAAGGCGAAGACCGTGACCGTTGCCGAGATGGCGCACGCGCTCGGCGTCGACAATCTGCTCGAGGGGAGCGTGCGGCGCTCCGGGAACCGCGTTCGGGTGACCGCGCAGCTGATCCGCGCCGACAACGGCTATCACCTCTGGTCGCAGACCTACGATCGCGAGCTCAAGGAAGCTTTCACGGTGGAGGATGAGATCGCGCTGGCCGTGACTCAAAGGCTGCAGGTGAAGTTGAATGGCGAGCGCGGGGCGCCGGGAACGCGCGGCAACCCCGAGGCGCGCAGCATGCTCCTGCAGTGTCACTTCTTCACCCGGCGCAACACCCCCGCAGACGCCGACAAGGCGGTCGCCTGCTTCCGCGAGCTGCTGGCGGTCGCGCCCGATGACGCCCCTGCGTGGGCCGGTTATGGCGACGCGTTGCTGCGCCAGCCCTCGATGAAGGAGCTGCCCATCGCGCAGCTGCGCAAAGGGGCCGCCGCCGCCCGCCAGGCGGCCGAGCACGCGCTCAGCCTCGACCCCGGGCTCGCCGCCGCGCACGCGACGATTTCGTCCGTCGATCGGCTGCTCGACCGCGACTGGGCGGCGGCCGGCGCGGAGATCAAGGCCGCGCTCGCCTCCGATCCCGACGACCCGGCCGCACTCCTCTCGGCCGCGAACCTGGCGCGCGATCTCGGCCAGTTCGATCGCGCCATCGAGCTCTGCGAGCGCGCCCGCGTTCGCGACCCGCTCAACTACCAGCCCTATGCGCGTCTTGGCGTGATCTACCTGTACCAGGGAAAGCTGCCGGAGGCCGAGGCCGCCGTGCGCCGCAGAATCGATCTCGCGCCCGAGGGGATCGGCGCCCATACGCAACTGGTCGACGTGTTGCTGGCGCGCGGCGAGCTGCAGGCGGCGCTCGCAGCGGCAGAGCAGGAGCCGGACGAGGAGATGCGCCTGGTGGGGCTCACGCTCGCCTATCAGGCCCTGGGAGAGCAGCCGCGTGCGGACGCCGCACTGGCAGACCTGCGGCGCAAGTGGGGTGACCGCTACCCGACGGAGATGGCGGAGATCTATGCCTACCGGGGCGAGACGGCGCGCGCGTTCTCGGCGCTCGACCTGGCGTTCGCCACGGGTGACCCGGCCGTGAATACGATTCGCGCCGATAACTACTTCAAGGCGCTCGCGGGCGACCGACGCTACGAGGCGCTGCTGCACCGACTGAAGCTCACGCAGGCGGCCGCGCTCTTCTGAGCTCTAGCGGTCGGTGCGCCTCGCCATGAGGGCCGCGGCGAGGCGCTCGGCCGATTCCGGTGCATACGAGAGGAACAGCGACGGCTCGGTGAGCTCGAGCTCGAGCAGCCGCGGGGAGCCCTCGGCGTCGCGCAGCAGGTCGACGCGCGCGTACGCGAGGCGGCCCCCGACCGGCACCGCGGCGAGGATGCGCTCGGCGGCGGCGAGCTCGTCCGCCGCGGGCGTGCGGGCGACGATCTCCTCGGCGGCGAACAGCGCCGCGGTCGAGGGCGCCCCGGCCGGCAGCAGCGCGCCCTTCCTGATCGCGTGGCTGAAGCGCCCGTCCAGATACATGAGCGCGGTCTCGCCCGCCGAATCGACGCTCTCGAGATAGGGTTGCAGCATGACGGCGCGCCGCGCCTCAAGCAGCGGCTCCACGTGCGCGAGGATCTCGCCGCGCTCGCCGCGCAGGTGCCGGCGCGCGTCGCGCGAGCCGGCGCCGACCGCCGGCTTCACCACCAGCTCGCGGCAGGGCTCGTGCGCCAGAAACTCCTCCAGTGCGCGCGCGGCAGCGGCACCCGGCTCGAGGTAGGTGGTCGGGACCACCGGTGCGCCGGCGCGGGCGAGCTCGCCGAGGTAGTGCTTGTCGGTGTTCCAGCGCACCACCGGCAGCGGGTTCATGAGCGTCGTCACGCGCGCGACGCCTTCGGCCCAGGCGAGGAACTCCGGCAGCCGTTCGGCGTAGTCCCAGGCCGAGCGCAGCACCACGAGATCGAAGCGCGCCCAGTCGACCGAGCGGTCGTCCCAGTCGACGATCGAGGACTGCGCGCCCGCGGCGGCGAGCGCCGCGCTGAGCGGCGGCATGTCCTCATCGAGACCGCGCGCGCCGCGTGCGGTCACCAGCGCCACCCGCGTCGTCAATCGCGGATTCCCGCGCCCCGGTCGAGCAGGATTACCGCGGTCGCGAACAGCGCCGCGGCGGCGAGCGCCATGAGTGCGAACGCGACGCCCAGGTTGACGTCGGACGCTCCGAGGAAGCCGTAGCGGAAGGCATTCACCATGTAGAGGATCGGGTTCGCATAGCTCAGTTGCCGCGCCCACTCCGGCAGCAGCGAGATGGAATAGAAAACGCCGCCGAAGTAGGTGAGCGGCGTCAGCACGAAGGTCGGAATCCAGTTGACCTGGTCGAAGTTCCTGGCGAACAGCGCGTTCAGGAACCCGCCGAGGGAGAAGATGAGCGAGGTGAGCAGTACCGCGGCGAGGATCACCACGATGTGGTGCACGTGCAGGTGGGCGAAGAACAGCGACACGATCGTGACCGCAGCCCCGACCAGCAGGCCCCGCACCACGCCGCCGGCGACGTAGCCGGCGACGATGACCCAGCTCGGCAGCGGCGACACCAGCATCTCCTCGACGTGCTTGCCGAACTTGGCGCCGAAGAAGGATGCGACCACGTTGCCGTAGGAGTTGGTGATGACCGCCATCATGATCAGTCCCGGCGCGATGTACTGGCGGTAGTCGAAGCCGCCCATCGCGCCGACGCGCCGGCCGATGAGACTGCCGAAGATCACGAAGTAGAGCGTCGCCGTCACGACCGGTGGCACGACGGTCTGACCCCAGATGCGGATGATGCGGCCATACTCTCGGATCACGATGGTCTTGAAGCCGATCCAGCGCACCACGCTGAGCTTGATCGGCGGCGCGGGGCTGAGCGCGGCCACGCTCATCGGGCTGCCCCGGCGTGCGCCGGCATGGCCGCAGACGCGGCGGCGGACTCCCCGCGCACTGCCGTCTCCTCGCTGCCGCGCCCCTCGACCAGCCGCATGAAAATCTCCTCCAGGCGGTTCACCTTGTTGCGCATGCTGAGCACCTCGATGCCGAGCGCCGAGAGCCGCGCAAACAGGTCATTCAGGTTATCGTCATTCGAGACCTCGACCTCGAGCGTGTGGTCGTCGGTGAGCGCGGTGACGTAGCCCTCGAGGCGCGGCGCGGCACTGAGCGCGTCGCGCAGATTGAGCACCAGAGTCTCGACGTGCAGCCGGCGCAGCAGGCTCGACATGCGGTCGCGCTCGACGATGCGCCCGCCGTTGATGATCGCGATGTTGCGGCACAGCGTCTCGGCTTCCTCGAGATAATGGGTCGTGAGGATGATGGTGGTGCCGCTCGCGTTGATCTCGCGCAGGAACTCCCACATCGAGCGGCGGATCTCGATGTCGACGCCGGCGCTCGGCTCATCGAGGATCAGCAGCCGTGGCTCGTGCATCAGCGCGCGCGCGATCATCAGGCGGCGCTTCATGCCGCCCGAGAGTGCGCGCGACATGCCGCCGCGCTTGTCCCACAGTTGCAGCTGCTTGAGGTATTTCTCGGCGCGCTGCCGCGCCACCGGGCGCGGGATGCCGTAGAAGCCCGCCTGGTTCACGACGATCGTGAAGGGCGACTCCCACATGTTGAAGTTGATCTCCTGCGGCACGACGCCGATGCAGGATTTGGCCGCCTCGAGCTCCCGATCGATGTCGTAGCCGAACACCCGCGCCTCGCCCCCGGTCTTGTTGACGAGCGAGGTGATGATGCCGATGAGCGTCGTCTTGCCGGCGCCGTTCGGCCCGAGGAGCGCGAAGAAGTCACCCTGCTCGACGTCGAGGTCGATGCTCTTCAGGGCCTGCACCCCGTTCTTGTAGGTCTTGGTGAGTCCGCGGACGGAAAGGGCGTTCATGGCGACAGGATCGGCGGTCGTGCCCGGCGACGCAAGGGGACGGCGCCCACGGATCGGCGCCGCGCGCGCGTCCCGCGCTCTCTCAGGCGAGAGATTGACGCCCTGAAGTGAGCGCCGGGCCCGGCGCGCTGCGCCGCTCGCCGGACGCCGGTGCGCCGCCCGCGTCCAACTCACCGTGGAACGCCCAGGCGTCACGGCCGCTTTCCTTGGCGCGGTAGAGCGCGAGGTCGGCCTGGCGCACTGCGTGCTCGTGGGAGTAGGCGTCGCCGGGCTCGAGCGTCGTCACGCCGATACTGACGGTCACGTGGGGTTGGGTCGTCGAGGCTTCGTGGGCGATGGCGAGCCCGGCCACCGCGTGCTGCAGACCCGCGGCGGCGCTCACGGCCTCGGAACGGTCGGCCCCGGCGAACACGACGATGAACTCCTCGCCGCCGTAGCGCGCCACCAGATCGAGCGGGCGGCGGCGCGCCGCGGCCTGGATCGCCGCTGCGACGCGCTGCAGGCAGCGATCGCCGGCCTGATGCCCGTAACGGTCGTTGTAGGCTTTGAAGTGATCGATGTCGATCAGCAGCAGCGAGACCGGCATGCGCTCGGCGGCGGCCCGCTGCCACAGGCTCGCCGCCTGCTCCTCGAGTGCGGCGCGATTGAGCACCCCGGTGAGTCCGTCGTGGCTTGCAACCTGCGCGAGCCGGCGATGCTCGATGAACGCGACGCGGTTGGCATACTCGAGCGCGTAGCAGCCCGCGCCGCCGATGAGATTGGCGCACAACAGCACGAACAGCGAATAGACCGCGACCGTCGGCGCCACGGCGCCGAGCAGCGCCGCCGCCGTGTAGGCGGCCATCAGCAGCAGGTTGGTGCGCAAAGCGGCACGGAAGGTGAAGCCGAGCATGAAGTAGAAGTAAAACGCGGCCAGCAACAGCCGCGCCGCCACCAGCGGTACCTGCGCCGGAGTCGCCTCGACCGCCATGAGCACCGTGCCGACACCGAACAGCGGCGCCGCCAGCTGGATCGCCGGCTGGTACCAGCGCAGATACAGACGCGGGCCGGTGAGCACCAGCATGATGAGCACCAGCGGCAGTTGCAGCCCGAATCGCCACACATCGGGGCGTACGAGCCGTGGGCCGACCAGCAGCCAGTGATCGATGACCGTGAAACCGAGCACCGTCGACAATGCCACCAGCAGGCTCATGCGGATCCACGGGCGCGCCATCGTCCGGTAGCTGTGCAGGAACGCCCGCTCCAGTTCGCGATCGGCGAACTTGAGCTGCAGCTGGGCCATGACGGGCTGATCCTGCGGCCCGGCAGCCGGCGGCGTGTTAGGCACGAGAGACCCCTTTTCCTGTTCTAATCGGGCACGCGCGGCAAGCTTACTTCACTCGGAGAAATAGCGCGCCAGGTACTCATCGAAAGTTCCCCGATCGCTCGCCTCGATGCGCCGCTGCGCGATGAGCGATTCGCGCGCTTCCTCGCGGAACTCCTTGAGGCGCTCCTCGTTGGGCGGATAGAGATCGAGGAAGTAGGCCTTGTGGGTCGCCGACATGCGCAGCGCCAGCTCGAAGAACGACTCTCCGGCGGCGAGTCCGCTCATGAGGCGCGCCGAAGGCGTCAGTGAGACGTCCTCGACCTTGGCCACCTGCGCCGCGAGCGCCTGGCTGTAGGGACGCGTGGCATCACCGCGATCGAGGATCTCGCACAGCCCCGCCATCGAGTCGAGGAGCTCGCGCGCCCATTCCCGCATGCCGACGCCGCGCCCGTCGCGCGCCAGCACGAGGCCGGGCTCGCGGCCGCGGCGCGCCACGGTGAGGTGATTCGCATCGAGCGCGGCCTGCTCGTCGAGCCCGATCGGCGCGCTCTCCTTCATGAGACACAGCGCCAGGAACGCCTCGAGGAAGCGCATCTTGGTCTGGTTGACTCCCACGGGATCGAAGGCGCTGACGTCCAGCGCCCGCACCTCGACGTACTCGACGCCGGCGCGCGTCAGCGCCTTGGTGGGCCGCTCGCCCGAGCGCGCCACGCGCTTGGGCCGGATGAAGCTGTAGTACTCGTTCTCGATCTGCAGGATGTTGGCGTTCAGCTGGCGCCACTCGCCGTTCACCTTGACGCCGAGCGCCTCGTACGGCGGATGCGGCGTGCTGATGGCGCGCTGCAGGTCGCGGACGTACTCGCCGAGGTCGTTCACCGACACCGTGAGCCCCGCCTGGTTGCGGTTGCGGTAGCCGACGTCGCTCATGCGCAGGCTTGTCGCATAGGGCTCGTAGGCGGTTCCGGGCGCGAAGTCCTGGAGAGTGACGTCGCGCCCCTTGAGGAACGACTTGCACACCACCGGCGAGACCCCGAACAGGTACAAAACCAACCACCCGTGCCGGCGATAGTTGCGCAGCAGGTCGAAGTAGCTCGCCGAGACGAACGGCGCGCCCTGCACTCGCGCGCCGGTGAGTGCCGCGTACGCCTCCCAGAAAGGCAGCGGGAAGGAGTAGTTGAAGTGCACGCCGGAGATCGCCTGCATCATGCGCCCGTAACGCAGCCCCAGGCCGTTGCGGTACACGGTCTTCATGCGCCCGACGTGCGAGCTGCCGTACTGCGCGAGCGGAATATCGCCATCGCCGTCGATGGCGCACGGCATGCTGGTCGCCCAGAGGAGCTCATCCCCCAGGTGGCGGTACACGAACTGGTGCAGGTCGAGCAGGTACTGCAGCAGCTCCCAGGTGTGCGTGAAGGCGGGCGTGACCAGCTCGATCAGCGACTCGGAGAAGTCGGTGGTGATGTGCTCGTTGGTGAGCGCCGAGCCGAGCGCCACCGGGTGCGGCGTGTGCGCGAGCCGGCCACGCGGCGTCACCCGCAGCGACTCCTTCTCGACCCCCTTGGCGCCGCCCTGCAGGATCTGTGGCTCGCCGCTGTTGACCAGAGCTCCCAGGCGTCGCTCGAAGACGCGATCGATGGCCGCGCTGCTCATGGGTCGTGTGCCGTGAACCGCTACCAGTGGATGCGGCCCAGCAGCACCTCGCTGGCCATGCGCAAGTCGCCGCGCAGGCTGTAGAGCGGATGGCGGAAGGTGGCGGGCGCGTTGTGCTCGAAGAAGAAATGTCCGATCCATGCGAGCCCGTAGCCCGCGAGCGGCACGGCCACGAGCAGCGTCCAGTGCCGCCCGGCGACCGCCAGCACCGCCGCCAGCACCGCCAGCAGCGTCCCGGCGACGTGCAGCCGCCGCGAGGTGCGGTTGCGATGCTCGCTGAGATAGAAAGGATAGAACTCACGGAAGCTGGCAAAGTGCGCGGCGCCGGATTCCTCGCGGGTGCTCATGACAGCTATCCTGACCCTCGGGAGCGCCCGCGCGCTACTCCCCGAAGAGGTCCCCGCGCCACGCACGGTAGTCCTTGTAAGTGGCGAGCCGCTGCTCCATCGCGTGCGTGTTCCAGCCGAGGTCACGCGCCCTGCGGATCGCGGTCTGCTGCCGGTCGATGGCGCCCGGCAGATCGCCACCGGCGGCATCCGCCGCGGCCAGCGCCTCGAACAGCTGCGGATCGGACTGCACGTCGCCGGCGGCGAGCTGCGCCGCCAGCTGCTGCGCCCTCGCCGCATCGCGCAGCGGCTCGAGCGGCGAGGCGGCGAACAGCGCCAGGACGTGTTTGAGCACGAAGTAGCTGTCGGACGCCGCGGCGCTCTCGAGGAGCGCGTGCGCCCGGGCGAGCTGCTGCGCGCTCGGTGTGCCGGCGATCAGCTCCCTCGCGAGCGCGAGCTGCGCGTCACCCTCGCCGCCGGCAGCCGCGTGCTCGAGCCAGACGGTGCCGCGATTGTCCGGGTGGCACAGGCGCACCGAGCGCAGCTGCAGCGCGAGCCAGTATTGCGCGCGCGGGTTGCCGTCGCGCGCCGCGTCGATGACGAACTGCGCGCCGCGCGCGGGCCCTATTCCGAGCGAAGAGTCGGAGGTCGCCGCGAGCCCCACCAGGTATCCCGCCTGCGGGTCGCCGGCTTCCGCGGACGCGCGCGCCTCCTTGTACGGGGCGCTGCTCCAGAGCGGCTCGGCGCCCGTGAGATTGAAGGCCAGCCGCACCTGCTGTCGCGACTCTACCGGCGTGCCGTTGCGCGTCGCCGGCGTGAAGCGCGAGTGCATCCACGCCTCGATGGCGGCGGGCGCGAACGCCGGGTCGGGCACGCTCAGGAGGATCTGCGGGTCGCGCGCGTAGCCATCGACGCCGATGGTGAGCTCGCCGATGACGAGGGCGTTGCGTCCCTTGCCCGCGGACGGGTATTCGGGAGAGGGCGCCTGCAGCACCACCGCCGGAACGCGCTCACGGCAGTCGAGTGCCGGCTCGACCACGCCCTGCGCGCGCAGCGCTTCGTGCCCATAATGCGCGAGGAGGTCGGCGGCGGCCTGCCGCTCCGGCGCACTGAGCGCGCCCTGGAGCGAGGTGACCCGCGAGCCCACCAGCTCCTGGCATCCGTTGGCGGCGGCGGCCTCGAACCAGCCCAAAGCCGCGCCGACGTCCTTCGCTCCTCCCTGCCCCTGCAATGCCATGACGCCGAGGTTGAACTGCGAGGAGCAGTCTCCGAGCTCGGCCATGGTGCTGAACGCCCGGCGCGCGCTGTCGTAATGACCGGCCTTGTAGTCGGCGAGTGCGGCGTTGAAGTCGGCGTGGGCGGCGGGCACCGCCAGCGCCACGGCGGCGAGCGCCGCCCGCAAGGTTGCCCGATTCATTGTTGTTCTCCGTTAGCTGCGGCGGCGGGATGGTTGCCGAGGAGGCGCGCTCAGCGCTCGACGATCGCGGTCACTCCCATGCCGCCCGCGGTGCACACCGACATGAGCCCGCGCTTCGCGCCGGCGTTGCCGGCGAGGAGCTTGGCGAGCGTCGCGAGGATGCGCGTGCCGGTCGCGGCGAACGGGTGCCCGAGCGCGACGCTGCCGCCCTTCACGTTCATCTTCGCCGGATCGACGCTGCCGAGCGGTCCCGCAAGTCCCAGCACGTCGCGGCAGTACTCGGGCGTCTCCCACGCCTTGAGCGTGCACAGCACCTGCGCGGCGAAGGCCTCGTGGATCTCGTAGTAGTCGAAGTCCTGCAGCGTCAGGTTCGCATCGCGCAGCATGGCGGGCACCGCGTACGCGGGCGCCATGAGCAGCCCCTCCTTGCCGCTCACGTAATCGACCGCCCACACCTTGCCGTAGGTGAGGTAGCCGAGCACCGGGAGCTTGCGCTGCGCGGCCCACTCCGGGGTGGCGAGCAGCACCGCGCTCGCCCCGTCGGTGAGCGGCGTCGAGTTGCCGGCGGTGAGCGTGCCGTCGGCGGCGAAGCTGGGCCTGAGCTTCGCGAGTTTCTCGACCGTCGAGTCGGCGCGCACGTTGCTGTCGGTCTTGAGACCTAAGTACGGGACCACCAGGTCGTCGAAGAAGCCCTCTTTCCAGGCGGCCGCCGCCTTCATGTGGCTGTCGCAGGCGAGCTGGTCCTGCGCGGCGCGCGTGATCTGCCAGCGCTTGGCCATGAGCTCGCAGCTCTGGCCCATCGACAGTCCCGTGCGCGGCTCGACCACCGCGGGCAGCACCGGTTTGAAGTCCCTGGGCCGCAGGCCGAGGAACGGCTTCATGCGCTGCCAGGCGCTCCTGCCGCGATAGCTCGCCAGCAGCAGCTGCTGATAGGAGCGCGGGTAGACGATCGGCGCGTCGCTGATCGAGTCGGTGCCGCCGGCGATGCCGGCGTCGATCTGCCCGAGCGCGATCTTGTTGCCGATGGCGATCGCCGCCTCGAGGCTGGTGCCGCAGGCGCGCTGCAGGTCGAGTCCCGGCGTCTGCGGGTCGAGACCCACCGAGAGCACCGACTCGCGCACCAGGTTGAAGTCCTTGGAGTGCTTGATGACGGCGCCCGCGGCGACGTCGCCGAGGCGCTCACCCTGGAGCTTGTAGCGCTCGACCACGGCGCGAAACGCGGCCGTGAGCATGTCCTGGTTGCTGGCGGTCGCGTAGACCGTGTACGAGCGGGCGAAGGGGATGCGCACGCCACCGACGATGGCGACACGCCTGGCTGCTTGACCGACGAGCATGACACCTCCCGGAGGCGTGGCAGGTTAGAATGCCACGGTCCAGAAGGCGTTGCCATTCGGATCCCCATGGGCGAGCTCACCACCATCATGGCCCGCGACGGTCACGAGTTTCAGGCGTGGCTGAGCGCGTCCCCGGCCCGGGCGCGCGGCGCCGTGGTCATACTGCAGGAGATTTTCGGCGTGAACGGTCACATCCGCGCCGTCACCGACGCCTTTGCCACCGCCGGGTACACCGCCATCGCGCCGGCGCTCTTCGATCGCGTGCGCCGCGGCATCGAGCTCGGCTACACGCCCGCCGAGCAGCAGCAGGGAGCCGGCTACCGCAAGCAGATCGCCCCCGAGACCGCGCTCAAGGACATTGCGGCGGCGGCCGCGGTGGTCCGGCATTCCGGCCGCACGGGGGTCGTCGGCTACTGCTGGGGCGGGAGCCTGGCGTATCTGGCGGCCTGCGAGCTGCCGCTCGCCGCCGCGGTGGTCTACTACGGCCGGGTGGGCGACTTCCTGGAAAAGAAGCCGCGCTGCCCCATCATGTACCACTACGGCGCCACCGATCACGCCATCCCGCTCGCCGAGGTCGAGCGCGTACGGGCGGCGCAGCCGGCCGCTCCGCTCTACGTCTACGAGGGCGCCGGCCACGGATTCAACTGCGATCAACGCGACAGCTACGACGCGCAGGCGGCCGCGCTCGCCGGCACCCGTACGCTGGATTTCCTCGCGCGCCATATCGCCGGCACGCAGCCGGCTTGAGAGCACAGCCATGAAACTTCGCGATCCCGATCTGCTCCACACGCGCGCCTTCGTCGGCGGCAAGTGGCTCGATGCCGCAAGCGGCGCAACGGTCCAGGTCCACAACCCGGCGACGCGCGAGCCGATCGCTACCGTACCGGACATGGGTGCGGCGGAAGCGCGGCGCGCCATCGAAGCCGCGGCCCAGGCGTTGCCCGCGTGGGCCGCGCAGACCGCGCGCGAGCGCGCCGCCATCCTGCGCCGCTGGTACGACCTCATGATGGCGAACCAGGAGGATCTGGCGACCCTCATGACGGCCGAGCAGGGCAAGCCCCTCGCCGAGTCCAAGGGCGAGATCGCCTACGCGGCATCCTTCCTCGAATGGTTCGCTGAAGAGGGCAAGCGGCTCTACGGCGACGTGATACCCGGCCACCAGGCCGACAAGCGCATCCTGGTGCTGCGCCAGCCGATCGGCGTGGTGGCGGCGATCACGCCGTGGAATTTCCCCGCCGCCATGATCACCCGCAAGGTCGGTCCGGCGCTCGCCGCCGGCTGCACCGTGGTGGTGAAGCCGGCGCACCAGACGCCCTACTCGGCGCTCGCGCTCGCCGCGCTGGCGGCGCGCGCGGGGCTCCCGGCGGGCGTGCTCAACATCGTCACCGGCGATGCGACCGCCATCGGCGGCGAGATGACCTCCAACCCCATCGTGCGCAAGCTGAGCTTCACCGGCTCGACCGCCATCGGCAAGAAGCTGATGGCGCAATGCTCGGGCACGGTGAAGAAGCTCTCGCTCGAGCTCGGCGGCAACGCGCCTTTCATCGTGTTCGAGGACGCGGATCTCGATGCCGCGGTCGCCGGCGCCATGGCCAGCAAGTATCGCAACACCGGCCAGACCTGCGTGTGCGCCAACCGCCTGCTGGTGCACGCGCCCGTGTACGAGGAATTCACCCGCAGGCTCACCCACGCGGTGGCGCAGCTGCGCATCGGCGACGGCTTGAAGGGTCCCACCGACCAGGGTCCGCTGATCGACACCAAGGCGCTCGCCAAAGTGGAGGAGCACATCGCGGATGCCCTCGCCAAGGGCGCGCGCGTCGTCGCCGGCGGCAAGCGCCACGCACTCGGCGGCACCTTCTTCCAGCCGACCATACTCACCGAAGTAACCGCAGGCATGCAGGTGGCGCGCGAGGAAACCTTCGGGCCGGTGGCGCCGCTGTTCCGCTTCGCCACCGAGGCGGACGCGGTGCGCATGGCGAACGACACCGAGTTCGGCCTCGCGGCCTACTTTTACACGCGCGATCTGTCGCGCTCGTGGCGCGTCGCCGAGGCGCTCGAGTACGGCATCGTGGGCCTCAACACCGGCATCATCTCCACCGAGGTCGCCCCTTTCGGCGGCGTGAAGGAGTCCGGCATCGGCCGCGAAGGCTCGCGCTACGGCATCCTCGACTACACCGAGCTCAAGTACCTGTGCGTGGGCCTGTGACCCGATGCGCTACGTGAGCTCGCCCGATTTCCAGCACGACGGCGCCGAGCGCATCGGCATCCTGCTGGTGAACTCGGGCACCCCCGAGGCCCCGACCGCGGCCGGGGTGCGACGGTTCCTCAGGCGCTTCCTCTCCGATCCGCGCGTGGTGGAGCTGCCGCGGCTCCTGTGGCTGCCGCTGCTCTATGGCGTGATCCTGCCGCTGCGCCCCGCGCGCATCGCACCGAAGTACCGCCGCATCTGGAGCGAGGCGGGCTCCCCGCTGCGCGATCTCTCCGAGCAGCTGCGCAAGGAGTTGAGCGCCGCGCTGGCGCGGCAGGTGCTGGCGCCGCTCTCGGTGGAGCTCGGCATGCTCTACAGCCCGCCATCGGTGCGCGAGGCGCTCGGCCGGCTGCGCGCGAGCGGCGCGCAGCGGATCCTGGTGGTGCCGCTCTTTCCGCAATACTGCGGCGCGACCACCGGGGCGGTGTACGACCAGGTGAGCGCGGAGCTCTGCACCTGGCGCTGGCTGCCGGAGCTGCGCATGGTGGCCGAATACCACGATCATCCCGGCTACATCGAGGCACTGCGCGAGAGCGTCACCGGGCACTGGAGCCGCGCCGGGCGCACCGCGCACCTGCTCATGTCGTTTCACGGCATTCCCGAGCGCTACTTCCGCCAGGGCGATCCGTACTTCTGCAAGTGCCAGAAAACCGCGCGTCTGCTGGCGGACGAGCTGATGCTGCGCGAGAACGAGTGGAGCGTGAGCTTCCAGTCGCGCTTCGGCCCGAGCGGGTGGCTGAAGCCCTACACGCGCGAGGTGCTCGAGGGCCTGCCGGCGCGCGGCCTGCGCACGGTGACGGTCGTGTGCCCGGGCTTCGCGGTCGACTGCCTCGAGACGCTCGAGGAGATCGCCATCGAGAACCGCGACGCCTTCCTGCGCGCGGGCGGGGAGCGCTTCGACTACGTGCCGGCGCTGAACGCGCGCGTGAGCCACGCGCATTGCCTCGCCGAGCTCATCGTCGAGCACTGCCAGGGGTGGACGCATCTCGAGCACGGGCGCGCCCCGAGGGCTGCGCGCGGCACCTCCGCCTGATGGCACGCGGGCCGCTGCCGCCGCCGGGGCGCTTTCACGAGCTGAGCCTCGCGACCGCCGACATCCGCGCCTCGATCGAATTCTACGAGCGCCTCGGGTTCACCCAGACCGCGACCGCCGACACTTATTCGCATCCCTACGGCGTGCTGACCGACGGGCGGCTCTACCTCGGCCTGCACGAGCGCGCCGCGCCCTCCCCGATACTCACCTTCGTGCGCCCCGGGATCGCCGCCTGCCTCGATGAGTTCGCCGCACTCGGGATCGAGCTCACGCTGCGCCGCGTGGGTGAGGAGGTGTTCAACGAGATCGGCTTCGAGGGGCCACACGGCGAGGCGGTGCGGGTGCTCGAAGCGCGCACCTTCTCACCCGCCGTGCGGGCGTTAAGCGAGGTGTCCCTGTGCGGCGACTTCGCGGAAGTCTCCCTTCCGGCGGGCGACTTCGCGCGCGCGCAGGCTTTCTGGGAGCCGCTCGGCTTCGTCGCCACCGGCGAGACCGAGGCCCCCCATGTGCATCTGCCGCTCACGAGCGATGCCGTCGATCTCGCCTTTCACCGACCGCGCACCAGCGACGCGCCGCTCGTCGTGTTCCGCGCCCCCGACATGCGCGCGCGCATCGCGCGGCTGCGTTCGCTCGGGGTGACGGAGGAGGCGCTGCCGCGCGGCATCGCGCGTGACGCCAACGCGCTGCTCACGAGCCCCGAGGGCACCTGTCTGCTGCTGCTCGAGGGCGAGCAGTAGCTTCAACGCGGCGCCGCGTGCGCCACGATCTGAAAACTGATGCGCATCTCGTCCTGCACGGCGAGCGCACCCATCAGCGCGGTGAACGGCGTCAGCCCGAGCTCGCTCTGCCTGAGGGGCGCCGCGCCCGTGACGGTCAGCGTGTCGCCGGCGAGTGCGTAACGCACCGGCACGGTGACGGGGTGGCGCTCGCCGCGCAGCTCGGCCTCGAGGTGCGCCGTCATCGAGCCGGGCGTGCCCGCCGGGTCGGGCGCGAGGTCAAGCGCCCGCAGCACGATCTCGGGATGGTCCGCGGCATCGAGGAGCGCGGGCCCGAGCATGTTGCGCCGCGTGCCTTCACGCGCCGACTCGGACACGTCGGGCGGGAAGTCGCCACCGCCCTGCTGGGCGCGCAACCCGGGTTCATCCACGGTGAGCGCATCGACCGCGACCCGGACCTCGAAGCTCGCCGCGCGCACGTCGTCCGGCACGTAGATCGTCCCGGTGAGGGTGTGCGAGGCGATGACGTGGTTGTGGCCGGCGGCGGCGAGCGTCCCGGCGCGATACACCAGCACCGTGAGAAGCGATTCCGCGGCAGCGACGTCGTAGGGCTTACCCACGTGCGGCGCGGCCGGCTGCGCCGGCGGCGCGCCGCGCACCGCGGCGGGCGGCGGTGGTGGGCGTGTCGGGCACCCGGCGAGCGCGCCGGCGAGGAACAGCACCATCAGCGCCCGGACCTTGCAACCGCGGCTCATCGCTTTAAGCTTAAGCTCCATGGCACTCCGTAACACGACCCAGCGCTGGGGCGCCCTCGCGCAGACGTTCCACTGGGTCATCGTAGTACTCCTCGTCATCCAGGTGACGCTCGCCGAGATGGCCGACGATCTGCCCGCCGGGATGCACAAGCTCACGCTGCTCGCGCGCCACAAGTCGGTCGGCATCACCATCCTCGCGCTCGTGATCCTGCGACTCGCCTGGCGCGCCGTGAACGAGCATCCGACGCTGCCCGGAAATCTCAAGCCCTACGAGCGTACGCTGGCACGCCTCACCCATCTCGCGCTGTACGTGCTGCTGTTTGCGCTGCCGCTCACCGGCTGGACGATGTCCTCGGCGCGTGGGTTCCCGGTGAGCTGGTTCGGGTTCTTCACGCTGCCCGACCTCGTGCCCAGGAGCCGCCCGCTCTACGAGGCCCTGGTGATGACCCACCAGACGCTCGCCTGGTTTCTGTTCGCGGTGGTAGCGCTGCACGTCGCCGGCGCGCTCAAGCATCACTTCGTGCACAAGGACGACGTGCTGCGCCGTATGTTGCCCTTCACCCGACATTGACCAGCGGCTTCAGACGCGAGGAACGGAATCATGCGCTACTCATCGTTCGGCCCGGCACTCGCCGCGGCGCTGCTCGGCGGCGCGGCGTTCGCGGCCGCGCCGCCCGCGGCCGCACCCGCACCTGCCGCGGCCCCCGCGGCCGCCGGCCGCCACTACACGCTCGATGCCGCGAGGAGCTCGCTGCAGTTCACGTTCCTCCAGGCCGGCGCGCGCAACTCCGGACGCTTCCCGCGTTTCGCGGTCGCGCTCGATTTCCCGGGCGCGGATCCGGCCGGCGGGCGGCTCGACGTGACGGTCGAAGTCGCCGCGCTCGACAGCGGTGACCAGGACCGCGACGACACCTTGAAGAGCGATGACCTGTTCGCGGTGAAGAAATTCCCGCAGGCGCACTTCAGCGCCACGCAGATCGTCAGGACGGCCGCGGGCTACGAGGCCGCCGGCAACCTCACCATCCGCGGCGTGACGCGCGCGGCCAGTGTGCCGTTCACTTTCCGCGAAGCCACCGAGGGCGGCGCTACGGTCGGCTACATGGCCGGCAAGACCGTCGTACGCCGGCTCGACTACGGCGTCGGCCAGGGCGACTGGAAGGCGACGGACCAGGCCGGGAACGAGGTCACCGTGTCCTTTTCGCTGCGCCTCACAGCGGCGTCCCGTCGCGGCGCGTGAAGCGGCCGCGGGCGTGCGGCGGGCTCCATAGGAGATCGATGTCGGGATCGGTATAGAGCGCGGTGTCCTCGGCGTCGCGGTTGCTGATCTCCAGGTACACCGCGGGGCGGTCGCTGCGATTCACGAGCTGGTGTCCGTCGGCTGCGCCCGCCGGGAAGCCGGCGCACATGCCGGCCGTGAGCCGCTGCTCGCCCGCACCGTTGCGCAGCACCACCTCGCCCTCGAGCACGTACACGAACTCGTCCTCGCGCGTGTGCCAGTGCCGCATCGAGGACTCCTTGCCCGGCGGCAGCGTGGTCTGGTTGATGCCTATGCGGGTGAGTCCGAGCGCGTCTCCCAGCCCGCGTTTCTCGCGCGGCAGCACCCGCGAGCGGTACGGCTCCGGGTACCCCGAGCGGCTGAACGCGGTGAGGGTGCGCGGGTCGAGTGCGGGCTTCTCGAGCGTCATGGCGTGCTCCTCCTTAGTACTGCCTGCGGTTGACGCGCATCAGTTGCTTCGGGGAGCATGCCACAGCTCAACATGCCTGAAATATTCAATGACGTCGGGCACTGTGTGGATGCGGTGCTGCGCCGCGTGGGACCGCGCGTCGTGCTGGCGCTGCCGCTCGGCATCGGCAACCCCAATCCGCTCGTCAACGAGTTCTACCGCCGCGCGCTGCGTGATCCGGGGATCGACCTCACCATCCTGACGGCGCTGTCGCTGCTGAAGCCGGTGGCCGGCTCGGCGCTGGAAGCGCGCCTGGTGACGCCGCTGGTGGCGCGCGTATTCGGCAGTTACGTCGAGCCCGAGTACGCGCGTGCGCTGCTGCATGACGCGCTGCCCGCCAATGTGCGCGTCATCGAGTTCTTCCTGACACTCGGCCAGTTTCTCGGCTCAACCCAGGCGCAGCGCTACTACCTGTGCTCGAACTACACCCATGTGGCACGCGACTGCGTGGCGCGCGGCGCCAACGTGATCGCGCAGCTGGTGGCGCGGCGCACGCAGGACGGCCAGATGGTGCTCAGCCTCGGCTCCAACGCCGACGTCACTCCCGATCTGCTGCCGCTCATCGAGGCGCAGCGCCGCGGCGGGCGCGACATTGTCCTGGTCGGTGAAACCCACGCACAGCTGCCCTTCATGACCGGGCACGCGCAGATGGATGCGCGGCAGTTCGACTTTCTGGTGGACGATCCCCGCTACGACTACGACCTCTACTGCCCGCCCAATCCCCCGCTCAGCATCACCCACCATGCCATCGGCATGCATGCCAGCAGCCTGGTGCGCGACGGCGGCACGGTGCAGGTAGGCATCGGCGAGCTCGCCGAAGCGACGATCTATGCGCTGCTGCTGCGCCATCAGCAGAACGCCGCCTGGCGGGCCGCACTCGCAAGCGCTCGAGCCGCACGCGACGGCCGCGCCGCTGATCGGCGCCGAGGGGGGCCGGGAACCTTTCGTCGGCGGTCTGTACGCCGCAACGGAGATGTTCGTCGATCAGCTGCTCGAGCTGTACCGCGCCGGGGTGCTGCGCCGCCCGGTCTACGATTGCCTGGCGCTCGAGCGGCTGCTCGCCTCGGGCGCACTGTGCGAGCGCTTCGACGAGCGGATCCTCGAGCGGCTGGCGGAGGCTGGCGTGGGACCGCGCCTCTCCGCCGCCGAGTTCGCGCAGCTGCAGCACTACGGCGTGTTCCGCTCCGAGGTCGAGTTCGACGCCGGCCGCGTCCGTGCCCGCGGCGGCAGCTGGATCGAGGCCGACCTCACCGACCCCGCCGGCCGCGCGCGCCTCGGCGAGTGCCTGGGGTGCGAGCTGCGCAACGGGCAGGTGCTGCACGCGGGATTCTTCGTCGGTCCGCGCGGGTTCTATGCGGCGCTGCGCGACCTGCCGGAAAGCACCCGCGGCCGCTTCGGCATGCGCGGAGTCGGTTACATCAACCAGCTGTACGGCCCGGACCAGGAGCTGCGCATCCTGCAGCGCCGCGATGCCCGCTTCATCAACAGCACCATGATGGTCACACTGCTGGGGGCCGCGGTCTCCGACCAGCTCGAGAGCGGCCGGGTGGTGACCGGCGTCGGCGGACAATACAACTTCGTCGCCATGGCACACGCGCTGCCCGGGGCCCGCTCCATACTGTGCCTGCGCGCCACGCGCACCCATCACGGCAATACCACCTCCAACATCCTCTGGAGCTACGGCCACGAGACCATCCCGCGGCATCTGCGCGACATCGTGATCACGGAGTACGGCATCGCAGACCTGCGTGGCCGCACCGACGAGGAGATCATCATGGCGCTGCTCAACGTCGCCGACTCGCGCTTCCAGGACGAATTGCTCGCGCGGGCGCGCGCCGCCGGCAAGATCCGCGCCGACTACCGCATCCCGGAGACGCACCGCGACAACACGCCGCAGCGGCTCGCGCGTGCGCTGCGCGAGCTCCGTCAACAGGGATTCTTCAGCGAGTATCCCTTCGGCACCGACCTCACCGCGGAGGAGGCCGCACTGGTGCGGGCGCTCCAGCACCTCGAGGGACGCACCGGCAGTGCCTGGTCGAAGCTCACCACCGCGGCGGCGGCGATCCTCAAGGGCGGGGCGAAGGCCGCACACGGTGCGGCGCTCAAGCGCATGGGGCTCGATCAGCCGCGCGGTTGGCGTGAGCGGTTCGAGCAGCGTCTGGTGGTGCTCGCCCTCGAGGCGAGCGCAGACTAGCGCCGCGTGCGCAGCGGCGGCGGACGCGCGAGCCGCCGCTTCAGCGCTTGCGGCGGGGTGCGGCGCGCGAGCGCGTGGTCTTGCGGGTGGGTTTGCGCGCGGGCGCCGCCGCCCGGCTGCGGCGTTTTGCACCCGACTTCCCCGCCCCGCTGCTGCGGCGCTTCGCCTTCGCAGCCTTGCGTTTCGGGGCCGCCGCGCGCCGTGCGGTCTTTGCCGCCGCGGCGGCCTTCCTGGCGGGCGCGGCCTTCGCCGCCGGCGCCTTGCCACCGGTGCCGCCGCCGCGCAGCTGATCGAGGATCGCCGGGTTCTCGAGCGTCGAGACGTCCTGGGTCACTGCCTCGCCGTTCGCCACGGAGCGCAGCAGGCGTCGCATGATCTTGCCGGAACGCGTCTTCGGCAGGTTGTCGGCGTAGCGGATGTCGTCCGGCTTGGCGATGGGACCTAACTGCTCGCCCACCCAGTCGCGCAGCTCCCTGGTGAGCGCGCTGGTGTCGCCCGTGGGACGCGGGCCCCGCAGCACCACGAAAGCGAACACCGACTCGCCCTTGATGTCGTGATGCTTGCCGACGACCGCGGCCTCGGCAACGCGCGGATTCGCCACCAGCGCCGACTCGATCTCCATGGTCCCGAGGCGGTGCCCCGACACTTTGAGCACGTCGTCGATGCGCCCCATGATCCAGTAGTAGCCGTCCTTGTCGCGATGCGCGCTGTCGCCCGCCACGTAGGCGCGGGTGTGGAACTTCGACCAGTAGCCCTCGATGTAGCGCGGGTTGTTGCGCCAGATGGTGCGCAGCATCGACGGCCAGGGCTTGCGGATCACGAGATAGCCGCCGGCGTCGGGACGCGTCACCGACTCGCCGTGGTCGTTGACGATGTCGGCATCGATCCCGGGCAGGGGCTGCGTGCAGGAGCCCGGCTTGGTGGCGGTCACGCCGGGAAGCGGCGCGATGAGGATGGCGCCGGTCTCGGTCTGCCACCAGGTATCGACGATCGGGCAGCGTCCCTTGCCGATCACGCGGTGATACCACATCCAGGCTTCTGGATTGATCGGCTCGCCGACGCTGCCAAGCAGGCGCAGCTTCGACAGGTCGTATTTCGCCGGAATGGCATCGCCGAGCTTCATGAGCGCGCGGATCGCGGTCGGCGCGGTGTAGAACACCGTCACCCCGTGCGTCTGGCAGTTCTTCCAGAAACGGCCGCCGTCGGGGAAAGTGGGTCCGCCCTCGTACATGAGGATGGTGGCGCCGGCGGCGAGCGGTCCGTAGGCGATGTAGGAGTGTCCGGTCACCCAGCCGACATCCGCCGTGCACCAGAACACGTCGTCGTCGCGCAGATCGAATACCCACTGGGTCGTGACCTTGGCGCCGAGCAGGTAGCCGCCGGTGGCGTGCTGGATACCCTTCGGCTTACCGGTGGAGCCCGAGGTATAGAGGATGAAGAGCGGATGCTCTGCCTCGACCCACTCGGCCTCGCAGGACGGCGGCTGCCCCTCGATGGCGTCGTGCCACCACACGTCACGCCCGGCGGCCATCGGCACCGGGCGCCCGGTGCGCTTCAGGACGATCACGCGTTTGACGCTCGGACAGCCGGCCGCGAGCGCGTGATCCGTGGCGACCTTGAGGTCGACCGCCTGTCCACCGCGCCAGCCGCCGTCGGCGGTGATGACGAGCTTCGCCTCGGTGTCTTCGATCCGATCCTTGAGCGCCGGCGCCGAGAAGCCGCCGAACACCACCGAGTGGATCGCGCCGATGCGATTGCAGGCGTGCATGGCGACCAGCACCTCCGGCACCATCGGCATGTAGATGACGACCCGGTCGCCCTTGGCGATGCCCGAGGCCTTGAGCGCGTTGGCGAAGCGGCACACGTCGGCATGCAGCTCGCGGTAGGAGAGTCGGCGCACATCGCCCGGCTCGCCCTCGAAGATGACGGCGGTCTTGTGGCCGCGCTCGTTGAGGTGCACGTCCAGGCAGTTCCACGAGGCATTCAGCCGCCCGTCGGTGAACCAGCGGTAGTTGGGTGCGCGCGTCTCATCCAGCACCACCGTGAACGGCCGATGCCAGCTGAGCTCCTGGGAGGCCAGATCCGCCCAGAATCCAACATGATCGTCGGCGGCGCGTTTGCGCAGACTCTCGAGGTCGTGGGGTTTGATGCGCGCGCGCGCGGTGAGCTCGGGTGCGGGCGGGAAGCTGCGCTGCTCGATGAGTACCGACTCGATGTTCTTGTCCGTCGTCCCGGCCGCCATAACTACCCCTCAGGACTGATGTACCCCGGCGCCAGCCGGGTGCGCAGCATAGCCTCTAACCGTGGAGCTCCGCGAGCGGCCGCGCGGCGCTAGCGCGCGCACTCGATACGTAGAAGCCGCAGCGGAAGGCGCGTCAGGCGGCCGGCAGCTGCGCGAGACGCGCGCCCTGCTGCCGCAGGAAGGGTCCGAAGCCGAGCACGTCGTAGAGGCGCCCGAGCCCCGGGAGGTCGGGCTTGCGGCGCGCGAGCCCGGTTGCGCCGACCCCGAGCGGCAGGTCGCAGCTGATGCGCGTCAGCCGCCGTGCGAGGAACACCGCCTCGCGATGCTCGGCGAGCCGTGCACCGAGCGTACCGGCGCCACGGATCTTCAGGCTCGCGACGCCGTCGAGATCCTCGTACAGATCATCGAGCGAGGCGAACGCCTTCATGAGCGAGGCCGCAGTGCGATGCCCAACGCCGGGCACACCCGGGATGTTGTCGGACTCATCCCCGGCGAGCGCCAGGTAATCGGCGAAGCGCTCCGGGCGAACGCCGTAGTGGCGCTCGATGTCGTGATAGCCGAACTGGCCGCGCGCGCCGAAATCCCACAACAGGTCGCCGTCGCGCATCAGCTGCGCCAGGTCCTTGTCGCGGGTGATGAAGGCGGCGCGCATGCCGGCGGCGCGCATCGTTCCCGCGAGCGTGCCGATGATGTCGTCGGCCTCATACTCGGGATAGACGAACTCGGCCAGACCCAGATGCCGGCACAGCTCGCGGCAGCGGCCGAACTGCTGCGTCAGATCCTCGGGCGGGCGCTCGCGGTTGGCCTTGTAGGCCGGGAACAGGCGCCGCCGGTAAGACTCCTTGGAGCGCTGGTCGAAGGCGACCGCCATGTAAGCCGGACGCACCCGCTCGATCAGGTCGCCGAGAAAGCGCGCGAAGCCGAACACGGCATGCGTCGAGTTGCCGTCCCGGTCGCGCATGTCGGGCAGCATCGAGTGGTAGGCACGGAAAACATAGACCGAGGCGTCGACGAGGAAGATCACGCCGCTGAGTTTAACAGGTGAACGAATCGCTGGTCAGGCACAGGATGTGCCCGCCGCCGCAGGCGCCGATTACGCGAGGTAGGCGCGGATGCGAGCGTGCAGCGGGCTGGTGCGCGGGAAGTGTGCCACCAGGTACTCCATCTGGTCGGCGAGCACGCGGCGGCCCTTGAGGAAGATGTACTCGGCGTAGGTCGGCGTGAACGGCACGGCGATCAGCTGCATGCGCGCCTGCTCCGGCGTACGCGAAGCCTTCTGGTTGTTGCAGCGGCGGCAGGCTGCCACCACGTTGGTCCAGATGTCGATGCCGCCCTGGCTGAAGGGCCGGATGTGATCGCGCGACAGGTCGCGCGAAGGGAAGCGCAACCCGCAGTACATGCACAGGTACGCATCGCGCCGGAACAGCGTCTGGTTGTTGAGCGGCGGAACGTAGTCGTGGCGCGTGTTGCCGGGATTGCCGGTGTGCCCGATCGTGGCGACGATCGAGTTCACCTCGAGCACCGTGCGCATACCGGTGCGCGCATTGGTGCCGCCGTAGAGCTCGTAGAGGAGCGAGCCGCACGTGTAAGCGACCTGCTCCTGGGTGTAGAGTCGCGCGGCTTCCTTGTAGTCGATCCACTCGAGCGGCATGCCGGCAACGTCGGTGCGCAGCACGAGCTGGGAGAGCCCGCGCGTCGCGGACCGCGCGACGACCGCAAGGTCATCGGGGAGGCCGTGGTCGGCGCGATCGAGGTCGATCCCGGGCATAACGGCTGTAAGATACGGCACTTTTGTGCAAGAATTCAACATCGCAAGGTCTTCATTAAATTGAAATTTTCCAATGCGCGTGGCCGACCGGCCACGGCTCGGCGAAGGGGCTTTTGAATGCCAGTCCAGATCGGTGCGCTGAAGGAAAGCGCGCCCCGGGAAACGCGTGTCAGTCTGACTCCGGAGATCGCGGACAAGCTCGCGAAGGAAGGCGCGCAGGTGCTCATCGAGCGCGGCGCCGGCGAGCGCGCGCGCTTTCCGGACCGCGCCTATAAGAATGTGAGCTGGGCCGACTCCGCAGCCGCGGTGCTAGCCTCCGCCGACGTGCTGCTCACGGTGCAGCCGCTCACGGTCGGGCAGATCGCACAGTTGAAGCCGGGCGCGGTCGTGATCGGCTTCATGCAGCCCTACGCGCGCGCCGCCGAGGTCCGCGCCCTCAAGGAGCGCGGCCTCACCTCCTTCTCGATGGAACTGGTGCCGCGCATCTCGCGTGCGCAGTCGATGGATGCGCTCTCCTCGCAGGCGGCCATCGCCGGCTACAAGGCGGTGCTGATCGCCGCCAGCCACCTGCAGAAATTCCTGCCCATGCTGACCACCGCCGCCGGCACCATCCGCCCCTCGCAGGTGCTCATCATCGGCGCGGGCGTCGCGGGACTGCAGGCGATCGCCACCGCCAGGCGCTTAGGCGCGGTGGTCGAGGCCTACGACGTGCGCAGCGCCACGCGTGAGCAGGTGAAATCGCTGGGCGCCAAGTTCGTCGAGACCGGCGTGAGCGCCGACGGTGCCGGCGGCTACGCGCGCGAGCTCACGGCGCAGGAGAAGGCGCAGCAGCAGGAGGCGCTCGATGCGCGCATCGCGCTGGCCGATGCCGTCGTAACCACCGCCGCCGTGCCCGGCCGCCCGGCGCCGAAGATCGTCTCGCGCGCCGCCGTCGAGCGCATGCGCCCGGGCTCGGTGGTGGTCGACATCGCCGCCGAGCAGGGTGGCAACTGCGAGCTCACACGCGCCGGCGAGGTGCTCGAGCACCAGGGAGTAACGATCGTGGGGCCGGTGAATCTGCCGACCGAGCTCGCCTACAACGCGAGCGAGATGTACTCGCGCAACCTCTTCAACTTCCTCAAACCCGCGCTCGCGAAGGGGGAGCTGGCGATCGACTGGACCGACGAGGTATTCGCGCAGTCGTGCCTGACCCGCGACGGCGCGATCAAACACGAGCCGACGGCCAAGGCGCTCGGGGGCTGACATGACCGGAATGGTGGCACTCTACATTTTCATGCTCGCGGCCTTCACCGGCTACGAGGTCATCTCGCGTGTGCCGGTGATCCTGCACACGCCGCTCATGTCGGGCTCGAACTTCGTGCACGGCATCGTGCTGGTCGGCGCCATGGTGGCACTCGGCAGCGCCGGCACCCCGCTCGAGAAGACCATCGGCTTCGTCGGTGTGCTGCTCGCGGCGGGTAACGCGGTCGGCGGCTACGTCGTTACCGAGCGCATGCTCGAGATGTTCAAGTCGAGCGGCGCGCGCGCCAAGAAGGGGACGCACTGATGCCGGCCTGGCTGTCCGCGGGACTCGCGATCCAGGCGAGCTATCTGGTCACCGCGGCGCTTTTTATCCTGGGCTTGAAGCGCATGAGCTCGCCCGTGACCGCGCGCAGCGGGATCCTGTGGGCCGGAGCGGGGATGGGCGTCGCGACGCTCGTCACCTTCCTCTATCCGGGGATGTCCAACTACGGATTGATCCTGCCGGCGATGTTCCTCGGCGCGGGGCTCGCCTGGTGGAGCGGCAAGCGCGTCGCCATGACCGACATGCCGCAGATGATCGCGCTGTACAACGGCATGGGGGGCGGGGCCGCGGCGGCGATCGCCGCGGTCGAGCTCTATCGCGGCGGGGCCGGCGGCTACGTCACCGTGGCGCTCGCGGTGCTCGGCGGCATCATCGGCGCGGTGTCCTTCTCCGGCAGTGCCATCGCTTTCGGCAAGCTCCAGGGACTCATCACCGGCAGTATCCGCTTCGCCGGGCAGCAGGTCCTCAACCTGCTGCTGCTGGCGGCGGCGCTGGTGCTCGGCGGCATGGTCGCCGTCCACTTCAACGCGAGCTCAGGCGTAGTCACGGCCTTCTTCGTGCTGGCGCTCGTCCTCGGCGTCACCATGACGCTGCCGATCGGCGGCGCCGACATGCCGGTAGTCATCTCGCTCTACAACGCGCTCACCGGGCTCGCGGTCGGCCTCGAGGGCTTCGTGCTCGACAACGCCGCGATGATCATCGCCGGCACCGTGGTGGGCTCGGCCGGCACGCTCCTCACGCAGCTCATGGCGCGAGCCATGAACCGCTCACTCGGCAACGTGCTGTTCTCTGGCTTCGGCGATACCGGGGGCGAGGCGACCGGGACGGTGACCGGGAGCCTGAAGCCCATCGAGGCGTCCGACGTCGGCGTGATGATGGCCTTCGCCTCCAAGGTGATCGTGGTGCCCGGCTACGGCATGGCGGTCGCCCAGGCACAGCACAAGATCTGGGAGCTTTGCCAGCTGCTCATCGACCGCGGCGTCAACGTGCGCTTCGCCATCCACCCGGTCGCCGGACGCATGCCCGGCCACATGAACGTGCTGCTGGCGGAAGCCGGCGTCCCCTACGACCTGATCGCCGATCTCGACGAGATCAACGCGGAGTTCGAGACCGCCGACGTGGCGCTCATCATCGGCGCCAACGACGTGGTGAACCCGGTGGCGCGCACCGACAAATCGAGCCCGATCTACGGCATGCCTATCCTGAACGCCGACAAGGCGAAGAACGTCATCGTCATCAAGCGCGGCAAGGGCGCCGGCTTCTCGGGGATCGAGAACGCGCTCTTCTATCTCGACAACACCCGCATGCTGTACGGCGATGCGCAGAAGGCCGGCGCCGAGCTCATCGCGGCGGTGAAGGCGGTCGGCTGAGCCGTTGACGGCGAATTGACAGGCGCAGCCGCCACGCGCGCGCTGCATGAGGAGACCTCTCGCTATGCAGCGCAGGAATCTCTTGAAGCTCGGCGCGGCATTGCCGTTCGCGCTGTCACTCCCGGCGCAGCTGGCGGCGCGCGTCATGTCGCCGTTCGCACGGGTGCGTCCCGGCGACCGCTACTGGCCGAGCGCCGCGCAATGGGATGAGCTCAAGGCTCGGGTCGGCGGCAACCTCATCGAGCCGCACGCCCTGTTCGCGCCCTGCGTGGCCGATGCCGCCGGCGGCGCCTGCGCCGACGTGAAGCAGAATCTGCGCAACCCCTTCTACCTCGGCGATCAGCCGGCCGGCACCCAGATCTCCGGATGGCTCGATGCCTGGACACCCGCGGCGAGCGTCTATGCCGTCAAGGCCCGCAACGCGGCGGACGTCGCACACGCGGTGAACTTCGCACGCACCCGCAACCTGCGCGTGGTTGTGAAGGGCGCCGCCCACAGCTACCTCGGCACCTCCAATGCGCCGGACTCGCTCCTCATCTGGATGCGCGCTCTGAACGAGGTGCGGCTGCACGATGACTTCGTCGGCGCCGGCTGCGCGGGCAAGATGGCACCGACGCCCGCCGTCTCACTCGGCGCCGGCTGCATGTGGATCGACGCCTACAGCGAGGTTACGACGCGCGCGGGACGCTACGTGCAGGGCGGCGGCTGCGCCGACGTCGGCGTCGCGGGGCTGGTGCAGTCGGGCGGCTTCGGCAGCTTCTCCAAGGGGTTCGGCAACGCGGCCGCCGGTCTCATCGAGGCGGAGGTGGTCACCGCCGACGGTGAGGTCCGCATCGTCAACGCCTGTCAGGAACCGGATCTCTTCTGGGCGCTCAAGGGCGGTGGCGGCGGCACGTTCGGCGTGGTCACACGCCTGACGCTGCGCACCCACGCGCTGCCGCAATACTTCGGCGCCGCCTGGGGCAAGATCCAGGCGGCCAATGACGGCGCCTTCCGCACCCTGCTCGCGCGCTTCGTGGCGTTCTACGCCGAGCGGCTCGCCAACCCGCACTGGGGCGAGCAGATCGGTGTGCAGGAGGACAACACGCTCGAGCTCTCCATGGTGCAGCAGGGCCTGTCGCGCGAGCAGGCGCTCGCCGTATGGCAGCCGTTCTTCGACTGGGTGAGGGCCTCCTCCGACTACAAGATTACGGATGAGCTCGGCGCAAGCGGCCACAAGGCGCAAAGCTGGTGGGAGATCCAGGGCAACCCCAGCATGATTCCCGACAAGCGGCCCGGCGCCTCGCCCGATCATGGCTACTGGCAGGGCGACCAGGACCAGGTCGGCGCCTTCCTCCACGGCTACGACTCGGTATGGCTGCCGGCGGCGCTCCTCGAGAAGGCTGCGCAGCCGCGCCTCGCGGAGGCACTGTTCGCCGCCTCGCGCCACAAGAAGGTGGGGCTGCATTTCAACAAGGGGCTCGCGTTCGCCGCACCCGAGGCGATCAAGGCCTCGCTCGACAGCGCCATGAATCCGGGTGTCACCGAGGCGTTCACGCTCGCGATCATCGCCGACGGCGAGCGGCCCTCCTATCCCGGTGAGTCGCGCCCGCCGATGGACCTCGAGGCCGCGCGCCGCGACGCGCGCGCCATCGACGCGGCGACCGCGGAGCTGCGCAAGGTCGCGCCTCTCGCCGGCTCCTATCTCTCCGAGAGCAACTTCTTCAACGAGCGCTGGCAGCAGGACTACTTCGGCGCGCACTACCCGCGGCTGCGGGCCATCAAGAAGCGCTACGACCCGGAGGGCCTGTTCATCGTGCACCACGGCGTGGGGAGCGAGGACTGGAGCGCCGACGGCTTTACACGGCTCAAGTGAACGAGGGCACCTCATGAACCCGCATCCTCGGCTGATACTCGCGCTCGCCGCCGCGGCACTGGCACTCGGCGCGGCGGCGCACGCGGCGGCACCCGCCGCCGCAGCGGCACCCAAGGCGCTCACCACCCGCGAAGTGCTCGATGCCTCCGCGGCCTCCGACTGGCGGCCGATCGATCCGCAGTACACGCTGTATCTCGATCTGCCCGGCGGGCGCGTGATCATCGAGATGGCGCCGGTGTTCGCCCCCAACCACGTCGCCAACGTCGCCGCGCTCGCACGCGAGGGCTACTTCGACGGCCTCGCCTTCATGCGCTCACAGGACAACTACGTGGTGCAGTGGGGCGATGCCGAGGGCAAGAAGCCGATCCAGAAGGCGCAGCGCACGCTCCCCGCCGAGTTCGAGCGGCCGCTGCGCGGCCTCACCATCACGCGCCTCACCGATCCCGACAGCTACGCGCCGGTGGTCGGCTTTCTCGACGGCTTTCCCGTCGCCGCGGATCCGCAGACCGGACGCGCCTGGCTGGTGCATTGCTACGGCATGCTCGGCGCCGGACGCGACAACGACGTCGACACCGGCGGTGGCACCGAGCTCTACGTGGTGAACGGCCAGGCGCCGCGCCATCTCGACCGCAACGTGACGCTGCTCGGGCGCGTGGTGCGCGGCATGGAGCTGCTCTCGGTGCTGCCGCGCGGCCACGGCGACCTCGGCTTCTACCAGGCCAACGAGAGCGGCCTGCCGATCCGCTCGCTGCGCCTCGCGGCGGATCTGCCCGAGGGCGAGCGCACCGCGCTCGAGGAGCTGCGCACCGACACGCCGACCTTCGCCGCTTATGTCGAGGCGCGCCGCAACCGCCACGAAGAATGGTTCAAGGTGCCCGCGGGCCACATCGACGTGTGCAACATCCCGATACCGGTGAGGGATGCGAAGTCCAGGAGCCGGTAGAACAGCGGCCCTGAAGCGCAGGGCAACGAAGCTGCTGTCTGAAAAAATCGCCGGCAGCCGGGGATTTTTTCCAATCAGCTGAGGGTCGCTTGGGCGGCGGATGCGCCCCGCCGCCGCGCTCGATGCGCTCGATGCGCTTCTGGCGCTGCTGCCGCGCGCGCTCGAGCATCTGCTGGCGCTGCTCCGGAGTGGCGTTGCGCCACTGCTGGCGCAGCATCTGGCGCTGCGCGGGCGGCAGCTGCTGGTAGCGGTGGAAGTTCTGACGCACGGCCGCCTGCTCGTTGGGCGGCAGCGCCTGGAAGCGCTGCCAGCGCTGGCGCAGCGACTGGCGCTGCTCCTGCGGCAGCGACTGCCAGCGCGAGAAGCGATCGCGCGCCTCACCGCGCTGATCCGGCGACATCGACAACCAGCGCTCGCTCCCGTGAGCGAGTGCCTGCTGCCGCTCCGGCGGCAGACTGTTCCACTGATTGCCGACGGGGCCTAAGAGCTTCTGCTGCTCGGGCGTCAGGCTCGACCACGCCACCGGCGCGGCCGGGGCCGCGGCCGGCGCGGCGGCCGGTGCTGCCGGCGGCTCCTGCGCGAACACGGGCGCGGCCGCGAGCACCAGGGCCGCAGCGAGCAGTGCCCGGCGCAGCGGTGCGCGCGTGTGGGTTGGTGACGGGCTACCCATTGTTCTTATCTCCGGGTGGGCTCCCCGCCGGAGCCGGCGGCGGATGCGGAGCCGGCGGCGTGCCGCCGTTGGCCGCGGGCTTTGCGGCCTTGACCGGGCTGGGTTGGGTGAGGTAGTTGGGATTCACTTCCGAAAGACGGTCGACGCTGCCGAGAAATTCGAGAAAGCCGGCGCCGGGCGGCGGCGCCGGCGCCTTGCTGGCATCGTCCGTACGGCCGATGGCGCTGCCGAGCGCGAGCGCGCTCAGCATCGCGATCGCGGCGGGACGCGCCCGCCACATCAGCTGTGGCTCTCGGTACCGGCATCGGACTGCGCGGCGGCCCATTCGTAGAACGAGCCGTCCCATCCCTCCATCAGGTCAATCGAGTCGTTGTCTGTCAGCAAATCCATGTCCTCGACCGCGGCGCGCTGCGCTTCCGGTCCCACCGGCGCCGTGCCCACGGGCTCGCGCTGCCACAGCACCACCGCCACCAGCACCGCGGCGGCCATCGCGCCGGCGGCCGGCATCAGTGTGAAGCGGCCGAACCAGCCGCGGCGGCGCGTAGCGGCCGCCTCGAGCGCCGCGTGGCGCGCCTGGTTGAGGCGCGAGCGCGTACGCGCGTCGATGCGCCGCACGCTCTCCTCGAGCACGCGGCGCGCGTTGCGTTCGAACTCCGTGGCCGACTCATTCACCGCGCTCATAAGCAAAGCTCTCCAAGTTGCGCGCGCAGTGCCTGCACTGCGCGAAAGTAATGTGTCTTGACGCTGCCTTCCGAGCAGCCCATCGCCTGCGCCGTCGCCGCGACGTCCAGGCCCTCGAGCGCGCGCAGCAGGAACGCCTGCTGCTGCCGGGGCGGGAGCTGCTGCAGGGCCTGCTCGAGCGCTCCGACCGCCTCGTCGATCTCGAGCCGGCGCACCGGCTGGGGCTCGGGACTCGGCGCCTGCGCCACCGGGTCGTAGTCGTCGTCGTCCTCGTCGTTGCGCACGGGGAGCCAGGCCATCACGCGGCCGCGCACCGTGCGCCGGCGCTGCATGTCGCGGATGCGGTTCTCGAGAATCCGGTAGAAGAGCGGCTTCCACTCCTCCGGCGGACGATCGGAATAGGCCCGCGCCAGTTGCAGCATCGCATCCTGGACGGCATCGAGGGCATCGTCCTCGTGCCGCAGCGCCGCCTGGGCGATCTTGAATGCCTTCAGCTCGACGCCGGCCAGGAACTGGTTCAGCGCACGAGTCTGCGTCTGCTCTTCGGGGTCCGTCAGATCCACGTCGCCGTGTAGTGCGGCCGGCATGCTATAAGGCGAGGCGAGCGTAGCAAACTCGGGCATGGCCTGTATAACGCGCGCACTCGGTGCCCGGTTGACGCCCTTAAGAAGCCTAAGTCATTGATTTAGCTAATCCGGTGGGATTGGTTCACAATTTGTTCAGGGTGGCGCTCGACACCCCCCTGAGACGGCTGTTCGACTACCTGCCGCCGCCTGCCCGCGACGGGGCTGCGCCGCTCGAGGCGGGGATGCGGGTGCGGGTTCCGTTCGGCCGCCGCCGGCTGATCGGCATGGTCTTAGGGTTCGCCGATTCCTCCGACCTCCCCCCGGAACGGTTGAAGCCCATCCTCGAGGTGCTCGACTCCCGTCCGCTGCTCGATGCCGCCGCTCTCGAGCTCATCCGCTGGGCGGCCGACTACTACCACCACCCCATTGGCCAGGTGCTCGCGACGGCGCTGCCGAAGGCGCTGCGCCTCGGGGCAGGGAGCGCGGCGACCGAGGAGCGCTGGACGGTGACGGATGCGGGCGCTGCGGCCGCCGCGGCCGGCGAGCCGCGGCGGTCCGCGAAACAGCGTGCCCTGCTCGATTCTCTCGTCGCCTCAGGTCACGCGGCCACGGCGCACACACTCGATGCAGCGGTGGGGGAATGGCGCGACACTGCCCGCGCGCTCGAGAAGCGCGGCTGGCTCGCGCGCACCGCGGTGGTCACCACGGCGGCGGTGCAACCGGTGCGCGTGCGGACCGCGGGCCCCGAGCTCCTCCCCGAGCAGCGCGACGCCGTCGAGCAGGTGGCGGGGGCCACGGGCGGCTTCGCCGCCTTCCTCCTCGAGGGCGTGACCGGCAGTGGCAAGACCGAGGTGTACCTGCGGCTCGCCGAGCAGCTGCTCGCCGCAGGGCGCGGCGTACTGATACTCGTGCCGGAGATCGGGCTCACGCCGCAGCTCGTCGGCCGCTTCCGCGAGCGCTTCGAAGCCCCTCTCGCGGTGCTGCATTCGGCGTTGACGGATGCCGAGCGCCTGAGCGCCTGGCGCACCGCCTTCAGCGGCGAGGCGCGCATCGTGCTCGGCACGCGCTCCGCCGTATTCGCGCCGCTCGCCAATCTCGGCGCGATCGTGGTCGACGAGGAGCACGACGCCTCCTTCAAGCAGCACGAGGGGGCGCTGCGCTACTCGGCGCGCGATCTCGCCGTGGTGCGCGCGCAGCGCGCCGGCGTGCCGGTGCTCATGGGCTCGGCGACTCCCTCGCTCGAGACGCTCGCCAACGTCGCGGCCGGCCGCTACACACGGCTGCGGCTGCTGCGCCGTCCCGGCGAGAGCCGGCCGCCGCTTCTGAAGCTCATCGATCTGCGCACCAGTGCCGTCGATGCCGGCATCTCGATGCCCGCCGCGCTCGCCATGGAGCGTCATCTCGCCTCCGACGGGCAGGTGCTCGTGTTCCTGAACCGCCGCGGCTACGCGCCGACGCTGCTGTGCACCGCGTGTGGCTGGATCGCGCCGTGCCGCGAGTGCGATGCGCGCCTCACGGTGCACCTGGCGGCGGGACGCCTGCGCTGCCATCACTGCGGCGCGGATGCAGCGCTGCCGACGCGCTGCCCGCAGTGCGGCTTCGCGGTGAAGCCCGTCGGCCAGGGGACCGAGCGCATCGAAGTCGCGCTCGCGGCGCGCTTCCCCGGCGTTCCCATCGTGCGACTCGACCGCGACGTCGTGAGGAAGCGCGGCGATCTCGAGCAGGTGATGCGGCGCATGTCATCAGGCGAGGCGCGCATCCTCGTCGGCACCCAGATGGTCACCAAGGGACACGATTTCCCCAACGTCACGCTGGTCGTGGTGCTCAATGCCGACCAGGGTCTGTTCAGCAGCGACTTCCGCGCTCCCGAGCGCCTGGCGCAGACCATCGTGCAGGTCGCCGGGCGTGCCGGCCGCGGCACGCGCCCCGGCGAGGTGCTGATCCAGACCGAATTCCCCGACCATCCGCTGCTCGTCAGCCTCCTCGCGCAGGGGTACGACGGCTTCGCCGCGGCCGCGCTGGAGGAGCGGCGCGAGGCCTCCTGGCCGCCGTTCAGCCGCCTGGCGGCGCTACGCGCTTCGGGTGCCACGCGCGAGGCGTCGCTCGGCTTCCTCACCGAGGCGCGCGCCGCCGCAGACAGTCCGCCTCGCGGCGTGCGGCTCCTGGGTCCCGTGCCCGCGGCGATGGCGAAGCGCGCCGGGCGCTACCACGCACAGCTGCTCATCGAGAGCCGCGAGCGCCCGCCGCTGCGCCAGTTTCTGGATGCGTGGCTCCCCGGGGTCGAGGCGCTGAAGAGCGCGCAGCGCGTACGCTGGGCGCTCGACGTCGATCCGCTCGAGCTCTTCTGACACGGCAGCGCGGCGGGTACTTTCCGGTAAACTCCTCGCCCCGCTTAGCCGTTGAAGAACGCATCTTGAAGCAGGAACTCGAGCAGCTGCTGCTGGCGGCTCTGCAAAAGCTCGCCGGCGGCATCCTCCCGGAAATGCCCGCGCCGTCCGCCGTGGTGATCGAGCGCACACGCGATGCCCAGCACGGCGACTTCGCGAGCAACGTGGCGCTGCGCCTCGCGAAGGCGGCGCGCCGCTCGCCGCGCGAGCTCGCCGCGGCGATTGCCGCCGCGCTCCCGCCGAGCGAGCTCGTGGCGCGCACCGAGGTGGCGGGCGCCGGCTTCATCAACTTTCACCTGAGTCACACCGCCTACGCGCGCGAGCTCGCGGGCATCCATACGCAGGGCGCCGCCTACGGCACCAGCCGGCGTGGCGGCGGCGAGCGCGTGCAGGTCGAGTTCGTGTCGGCGAACCCGACCGGACCGCTGCACGTCGGTCACGGCCGCCAGGCCGCCTACGGCGCGACGCTCGCCAACATCCTCGCCGCCGTCGGCTACGACGTCGAGCGCGAGTACTACATCAACGACGCCGGGCGGCAGATGGACATCCTCGCGGTGAGCGCCTGGGTGCGCTACCTCGAGCTCTGTGGCGAGCAATTACCCTTCCCTGAGAACGGCTACCGCGGCGACTACGTGCGCACGCTGGCCGCGGATCTCAAGGCCGCCGCCGCCGAGGCCACGCTGCGCCGCCCCGCGGCCGCGGTGCTCGCGGGGCTCCCGCCGGATGCACCCGCCGGCGACAAGGAGGCCTATATCGATGCGCTCATCGCGCGCGCGCGCTTACTTCTCGGCGCCGCCGGCTTCGGCCAGATACTCGAGCTGTCGCTCGAGGCGATGCTGACCGACATCCGCGAGGATCTCGGCGAGTTCGGCGTCACTTTCGACCAGTGGGTCTCGGAGCGTGCGCTCGCCGAGTCCGGCGCGATCGATCACGCGTTGAGCGTCCTCGAGGCGCAGCACCGGCTCTACCGCGAGGCCGGGGCGCTGTGGTTCCGCGCCACCGAATTCGGCGACGAGAAGGACCGGGTGGTGGTGCGCGAGAACGGCCAGAAGACCTACTTCGCCTCCGACATCGCCTACCACCTCAACAAGCGCGAGCGGGGCTTCGCACTCCTCATCAACGTGCTGGGGGCCGATCACCACGGCTACGTGGCGCGCGTGCGCGCGGGACTTGCCGCCATGGGCCAGCCACCGGAGTGCCTCGAGGCGCCGCTCATCCAGTTCGTCAGTCTCTTTCGCGGCACCGAGAAGATCCCGATGGGCAAGCGCGAGGCGCAGTTCGTGACGCTGCGGCAGCTGCGCACCGAGGTCGGCAACGATGCCTGCCGCTTTTTCTACCTGATGCGCAGCCACGACCAGCCGCTCGACTTCGATCTCGAGCTCGCCAAGTCGCGCACCAACGAGAACCCGGTGTATTACATCCAGTACGCGCACGCGCGCGTCGCCAGCGTCATGAAGCAGCTGACCGCGCGCGGCCTCGCCTTCGACCGCGACGCGGGGCTCGCCGCGGTCGCGCGCCTCACCGCCAGCCCCGAGCAGGCGGTGCTGCAGGCGCTGGCGCGTTACGGCGAGGTGCTCGAGCAGGCGGCGGACAACCGCGCGCCGCACGCGCTCGGGCACTATCTGCGCGAGCTCGCCAACGCCTTCCACACCTACTACAACGCCGCAGCGTTCATCGTCGAGGATGCGCCGCTGCGCAACGCGCGGCTGGCGCTGGTGCTCGGCGTGCAGCAGGTGGTGCGCAACGGCCTGACGCTCCTCGGCGTGTCCTCCCCCGAGAGCATGTGATGGCGAGGCTCACCAGCCGCGACTACAAGCGCACCACGCGCCGCCCGCTCGAGCTCGGGCGCTGGCGCGAGTTCGGCTATGGCCTGCTCGCCGGCGGCGCCCTCGCCGGCATCGCCTACGTGTACGCCGGCCGCGTCCACAAGACCCCCGAGCTCGCCGACGCGCCGCATCCCGAGCCGCACCGGGCCGCTCCCGCCGACGGCGACCCGGCGGGCGCCGCACAGCCCAAGGCCGCGGAGAAGTACGACTTCTACCAGATGCTGCCGAACTTCGAGGTGGTGGTGCCGGAGAAGGACAAGGAGGTCAAGCGCGACCTGCCGGCGGCAGCCCCCATCGAGCGCCCCGGCGTGTACGTGCTGCAGGCCGGCTCCTACCGCAGCCAGGCCGACGCCGAGCGCGTGCAGAAGCAGCTGGCGCTGCAGGGCGTCGCCGCCAAGGTGCAGCGCGTGGCGGTGGATGCCGACGTCTGGCACCGGGTGCGCATCGGCCCGATCACCAACCTCGATGAGCTCAACAAGGTGCGCAAGCAGCTGCAGGCCGCCGAGGTGGATGCGCTGGTGATCCGCGTGGGAGACTGAAGGCAGGAGCATCCGCCGCTATCGAAGGAGACGAACCATGAGACGCCTGTCTGTCGCGCTCGCCCTGCTCACGCTGCCGGCCGCAGCCGCACTGGCGCAGGACGCCAGGCCCACCGAAGCCGCGGTGCGCTACCTGTTCGACGTGATGCACACCAGTCAGTTGCTGGATGCCGCGACCTCGCAGATGGATGCCAACATGCGCGAGACGTTCAAGCATGCCTCCAACGGGCAGACCCTCAACGCACAGCAGCAGCAGATCCAGGACGACACGCGCACGAAAATCGTGGCGTTGATGAAGAGCGAGCTCGACTGGTCGCGCATGGAGCCGAAGATGGTGGAGGTGTACCGCAATACCTTCACCCCGGCGGAAATCGAAGGGATGCTCAAGTTCTACGACTCGCCGGTCGGCCGGTCGGTGATCGTGAAGCAGCCGCAGGCCACCCAACAGCTGATGCAGCTCATCCAGGCGGACATGCGCACGGTGATTCCGCAAATCATGCGGCTGCAGCAGGACGCCGGGGCCCGAATCAGGGCGGCGGCCGACCCGGGCACCCAGGCCTCACCCCAGTAGCGGATGGCCTCAGCGGCGGGCGCGGGCGTGGGACCGCCGCGCACGGCCGCTCTTCCCGGCCGCGGCCCGCTTCTCCCGGGCGGGCGGCGCGCGCTGCGCCACCGCCACCGAACGGCGCGCCCACTCGATGAGCTGACGCGCATCATCGAGCACCTCGGCCGGCGCCTCGAAGTAGCTCATGCTCAAGTGCGGCCGGTCGGCGTACGGCCGGAATGCCGCGGCGCCGCGCGCGCTGTAATCGTTCCGGTTGGAGTCATCGACGCGCAGGTACAGCGTGTCATCCGCGATCAGCCCGAAGAAGAACTCATCGCAGTAAAGCCCCGCGCCCCCGAACATCCGCCGCGCGCTGACTTCCCCCAGCTGCGCCAGCTGATCGAGAACGTACGCAAGATAATCAGCGCTGACTGTCAAACGGGGCGCCGTGAGCGCAAAAAGGCGGCCACGCAGCCTGCAGGGGCGAGCCGCGTGCGGCGAGCGGGTGGCCATGGACGGCCACCCCGGGCTTGCGCACAGCAGGGACTGCGCAGCGCAATGTACTCGCGGCGGCCCCGAAAGATCTTTTTTGCGATCGCGGCAGCCTGCATTCGCGCTCAGTCGTCGCTGATATTCCTGAAATCCACTCCCAGCGACCGGAGCTTGCGGTACAGGTGCGTGCGCTCCATCCCGACACGCTTCGCCAGCTGCCCCACCTTGCCGTTGCACAAGAGCAGCTGCTGCTGCAGATAGGCGCGCTCGAACTGCTCGCGCGCCTCACGCAGGGGCAGCGCCAGCAGGTCCTGCTTCACCAGCGGCTCATCCGCCGGCGCCTGCACGGCGAGCTCGCGCTCGATCTCCTCGAGTCGGATCTCTTCGCTCCCGCCGTGGATCAGCAGACGATGCACCAGGTGGCGCAGCTCCCGCACGTTGTCGGGCCAGGGGTAGTTGCGCAGCCGATTCTGCGCCGCGACGCTGAAGCGCCGGAACGGCAGGGCGTCGCTGTCGACCACGCGATCGACGTGGTAGCGCAGCAGCTCCGGCACGTCCTCGGCGTACTCGCGCAGCGGCGGCACGCGCATGATCAGCACGTTCAGATGCGCCAGCAGGTCGCGCCGCAGGGCCTCGCTCCCCGCGCGCTGCTCGATGCCCGGTTGCGCGGACGAAATGAGGCGCGCGCGCAGGGCGAGCGGCTCGGCGCCCCCTATGCGCGTGTAGTGCCCCGACTCGAGCACGCCGTAGAGCAGGCGCTGCACGGTCACCGGCAGATCCTCGACCTCGTGGAGGAAGAGCGTGCCGCCACCGGCCTGCTCGAGCAGGCCCTCGTGGCGCGCCCCGCCGCCCTCCTCGCGACCGAAGAGGCGCGCCTCCGCATCCGCCTCGCGCAGCGTCCCGGCGATGAGCGTGATGAAGGGCGCGGCGGCGCGCGGGCTGTGCTCGTGCACGTAGCGCGCGAAGGCCTCGCGCCCCGAGCCCGGCTCGCCGATCAAGCAGCAGCGGCGAGGGGTTGGCGGCCATCTGCTGCAGCTCGGCGCGCAGCTGCTGCATGATGCGGCTCTTGCCGATCGGCGCACTCAGCGCCGACCCCAGGAGCTTGCCCGACTGGCGGTGGCGCCGGCCGGCATCCAGTGCGCGCTCCACGGTGCGCAGCAGCTTCGCGAGCGACAGCGGCTTCTCGACGAAGTCGAAGGCCCCGAGGCGCGTCGCCTCGACCGCGGTCTCGACCGTGCCGTGCCCCGACATCATGACCACCGGGCAGCCGTCGGCGACACCGGTCGACCACTCGCGCAGCAGCGTGATGCCGTCCACGTCCGGCATCCAGATGTCGAGCAGCACCAGGTCGGGGACCTGGCGGGCGCGTGAGGCGCGGGCCTGGGCGGCATTTGCCGCGACGTCCACCTCGTAGCCCTCCTCGGAGAGAATCTCCTTCAGGAGTCCGCGGATGTCCGCCTCGTCATCGACCACCAGAATGTGTGGGTTGCTCATGCCCGCTCCCTCCGCAACTGATCACGCCGCTCGCGCGCACTTCCGGCGGCCGAGCGGGTACTGTCTTTCACCGGCAGCACCACGCGCACGCGCGCGCCGCCTTCGGGACGGTTGTCGGCATCGATGCGACCGCCGTGCTCTTCGACAATCTTCTTCACGATCGCGAGCCCGAGACCGGTGCCCTTCGGTTTACTGGTCACGTACGGATCGAACACCCGGCCGAGGAGCTCGCGCTGGAATCCCGGCCCGTTGTCGCTCACGGTGACGCTCGCATAGTCGCCGTCCGCGGCCGCCTCGAGGCGGGTCGTGATCTCGAGCGCCGGCGCGGACACGGCCTCGAGCGCCTCGATGGCGTTGGTGAGCAGGTTGTTGAGGATCTGCCGCACGCGGCCGCGGTCCGCCTCGAGGGTCTCGAGATGCTTGTCGAGATCCAGGCGGATGCGCACGCGCGAGTCCTGCGAGCGGTACAGATCGGCCACCTCGGTCACCAGCTGATTCAGGCTGAAACGCGTGACCTGCATTTCCGGTGCACGCGCGTACTCGCTGAAAGCGTTCACCATCTGCTGCATGGTCTCGACCTGCTGCACGATGGTGCGCGTGCCGCGCTCGAGGATCTCGGCGTCGCGCTCGCTCATGCCGGTGAGGAGCCGGCGGCGCATGCGCTCGGCCGAGAGCTGGATGGGAGTGAGCGGGTTCTTGATCTCGTGCGCCAGGCGCCGCGCCACCTCGCCCCAGGCGGCGTCACGCTGCGCCGCGAGCAGCGCCGTGATGTCATCGAACACGATCACGAAGCCCATGTCACGGTCCTCGCCCGGCAACGACGTGCAGGCGCACATGAGCGTGCGGCGGCCGGCGCTCGAGTCGAGATCGAGCTGCTCGCGCCACTCCTCGCGGCCGGCGGCGAAGCGCACCGCGAGCGCGCCGACGAACTGTCCGAGCCGCTCGTTGCCGGCGGCGAGCTCGGGCAGCGGCTTGCCGGTCGCGGCGGAGAGGTCGGTGCCGAGGATGGCCCCGGCCGCCTGATTCGCCATGCGCACCGTCATGTTGCGGTCGATCGCGACGACGCCGGTCGAGAGGCGCGCCAGGATGATGGCGAGCCGCTCGCGCTCGCGCTCCACCGCTTCCTGGCTGTGCTGTGCCTCGGCGCGCGCGCGCCGCAGCCGCTTCGTCATGTCGTTGAAGGAGTGCACCAGGAAGCCCATCTCATCGCGCGAGGGGAGCGGCAGGCGGGTGGCGAAGTCGCCCTTGCCGACCGCGCGCGTGCCTTCGATCAGGTCCTGCACCGGGCGCACCAGGCGCTGCGCCGAGAAGATCGCGCCGTAGATGGCGGCCAGCATCGCCAGCAGCAGCACCAGGGTGAGCGTCAGGCGGAAGCTGATCTTGAGCGGCTCACGCATGGCGGCGAGGTTGCCGTACTGCGAGTAGGTGCCCTGCACCGCCTCCGACAGCGCGGCGAGCTGCGCCGGCACCGGATGGATCGCCACCACGAAGCGCGGGTCGTGGCTCGCGCCCGAATCGGCGAGCGCCGCGCCGGTGCGGATCAGGTAGCGGCCGCCGGCCTGCGGCTCGAGACTGACATAGGGGAGCCGCTGGCCCACCTGGCGCAGCAGATCCTGCGGCGGCTGCATCGGCAGCGCCTCGAGCGGGTGCTCGAGGCTCGCGGCGATGATGCGGCCCTGCGCACCGAAGAGCGCCACCTCGAGCGCGCCGTCGACGTGGCGCGCCTCATCGAGCCGTTGCTGTACGGCGCCCGGAGCGACGCCCTCGAGCGAGCGCGCCAGGTCCTCGGTGCGCTGCGAGTACTCGCGCATGCGCAGGTCGAGCGCGGCGCGCGACAGCACCACGGCGTCGTTGAGCCCCTGGCGGACCTCGACGGTGAACCAGCTGTCGATGCCGCGATTGAGGAACTCGAGGGAGGAGAGATACACGACGAGCAGCGGCGCGATCACCAGCGCGCCGAAGATGGCGACGGTACGTGCCGTGAGGCGCGACCCGGGCACGTGCGCGCGGTAGTCGCGCACCAGCCGCCAGAGCTTGCGCACCACGAGCACCGTAAGCACCAGCACGGCGCACACATTCAGCAGCAGGATCCAGGTCTGCAGCCGCTCGAACTGCGCGGAGTTCTGCACGCTCTTGGCGAGCAGCAGGAAGGCGGCGATAGCGATCACCGCCCAGAACACGCCGAGCGCCACGGCGTTGAACCGGGCATGGCGCTGCTTGCGGCGGCTTACACCGGCAGCGTCCATGTGTACCACTCGCTCTGCCGTCCCCAGTCGTCGGTCCAGAACATGAGCGCCCGGAGCGAGGCGGGCAGGCTCCCGCGGCGTACCCCGGCGCGCACGCTGATGGTGTAGTTGCCGCCGTCGAGCTGCGGCTCGACCACGATCGGCCAGGCGTCCACCCGGCCGAGCGAGCCGAGCGCCTCATCGAGCGTCGCGAAGGTGTCCTGGTCGCCGCTGCGCACGTCGCGCATCACGTAGCGGTCGCTCACCGCGTGGTAGCTGAGCTCGCGATGGAGCGTGAGGTCGACGATGCTGGCGTTGAACCACAGACGCCGCTCGCGATCGACGCGCACGTCCAGGTAGAAGTCGAGCGTGATGCCGTCGCGCAGGGCATTACGGATCGCGACGCCTTCGGGGTAGTCGATGCGCGCGTGCAGCAGGAACACCCCATGGTCGATGTTCACGTAGGCCGAGCGGACCTGGAGGACGCCGTCGAGTGCGTCCGCGCGCGTGCGTCCGGGGAACGCGGCTGCGCCGAGCGCCAGCACCAGGACCGCCAGGAGCAGACGGCGCCGGGTCAAAGCGTCCGTTGTTGGATCGCCGCGTAGCATGGATGCAACGACTGGCCTCGACGGTGGACTTGGGGGGAGTGCTCAGGTTCCGGCCGTTGTCTTTTCGAGACAAGCATAATAGAAGCCGTCGGTCCCTGCCTCTGCGCCGGGAAGCAGCTGGATCCCGGGGCTTCGGTCGAGCGCCCCGGGCGCGAGCGCCTCCGCGCGCGGCATTTTGGCGACAGCCAGATGCGGCTGCGACTCGAGGAGGCGTGCCACCACCGCCTCGTTCTCACCGGGCAGCACGGAGCAGGTGCCATAGAGGAGCCGCCCTCCCGGGGCGAGCATGCGCACCGCCGCGGTGAGGATGGCGAGCTGGCCCTCGGCCAGGGCGGGAAGATCCCCCAAGCGGCGTAGCAGCTTGATGTCCGGGTGGCGGCGGATGACGCCGGTCGAGGAGCATGGGGCGTCGACCAGGATCCGCTCGAACGGCCGACCGTCCCAGAAGCTCTCCGGTTCGCGCACGTCCGCGACCGCGACGCGTGCCTCGCGGCGCAGGCGCACCAGGTTCTGCCGCAGGCGCTCGACCCGCGTTGGATCGACGTCGAGCGCGGTGACGTCGGCGCCCGCGCCGAGGCGCTCGAGCAGGTGGCCGGTCTTGCCGCCCGGGGCGGCGCAGGCATCGAGCACGCGCATCCCCGGCTCAGGCGCGAGCAGGTTTGCGGCCAGCTGAGCCCCCGCGTCCTGCACGGACACCAGACCTTCCGCGAAGCCCGGCAACTGCTCAACGGGCATCGGGTGAGTCAAAGTGACTGCTGAGTCACACCATTGTATCTCTTGAGATTCAATACCCGCCTGCGACAGACGTTGCCGATACTCCGCACGGGGGGTGCGCGAGAGGTCGATCCGCAGCGTCATGGGCGGATGGGCGTTGTCGGCGTCGAGGATGGCGGCAGTCCGCTCACCCCACGCCGCGCGCAGCTGTCCGATGAGCCACGCGGGGTGCGCGGTGCGCACCGCGAGGTCCCCATCGAGGCGCCCGAGGATCGCTTCGTGTCCGGCGACGTAACGGCGCAGCACCGCATTCACCAATGAGGTGGCGCGCTCGCCCACGAGCATGCGTGCCGCATCGACCGCGGCGTCGACCGTCTGCTCGGGCACGTTGCGCGAGTACTCGACCTGGTGGGCACTCGCGATGAGCAGCGCGCGGATCGCGGGCGCGACGCCCGCCGGATGCGTCAGCAGCGATTCGACCGCCGGCGCGAGCCGCAGGTACCAGCGCAGCGTCCCGAGTGCGATGGCGCGGATCGCGGAACGCTCCGCGCCCACTTCCTGTCCCGCGAGCGCGGCATCCGCGGAGCGGCCCTGAAGCGCCACGGCCGCAACCACCCGGGCCGCACCGGCGAGTGCCGGGGCCCCCGGAGCCCAGCGGGTCCTAGCCAAGGCGCCGGCCTGTCAACGTCAGGTTGTGGGCGAACTCAGACACCTCCAGAACCCGTCCGCCGGCCTTCTGGACGCGCTGGATGCCCAAAAGACCCCCGGCGCCGCACCGGACCAGCATGAAGCCGTCCTGTACGCCGACGATGGTTCCAGAAGCATCTTTTTTAGATGATTTTAGCGGCATATTTGCCGCAGATGACTCCGGAAATGCCTCCGCCGCGTGGATCCTCAGGCGCTCTCCGTCGAGCGTCGTCTCGGCGACCGGCCAGGGCACGAACGCCCGCACCTGCCGGTCGAGACTTAGCGCATCGCGGCTCCAGTCGATCAGCGCCTCGGACTTGGCGATCTTGGCCGCATGGGTCACGCCCTGCGCGGGTTGCGGGTGGGCCGCCAGCGTCCCGCGCGCAAGCCCGGCGAGCGCCTCGAGGAGCGCGGCGGCCCCGAGCGTCGCGAGCGCCGCGAGGAGCGAGGCGCTGGTGTCGTGGGCACCGATCGGCCGCGCGTGCGCGAGCAGGATCGGTCCGGTGTCGAGCCCCGCGTCCATCCGCATGATGGTGACACCGCTTTGCGCATCGCCCTCGAGAATCGCGCGCTGCACGGGCGCCGCGCCGCGCCAGCGCGGCAGGAGCGAGGCGTGGACGTTGAGGCAGCCGAAGCGCGGCAGCGCGAGCACCGCGGGCGGCAGGATCAGTCCGTAAGCGACCACGACGAGGGCCTCGGGGTGCCACGCCGCGAGCGCGGCGAGCGCCGCCGGATCGCGCAGCGTCGCGGGTTGCGCGAGCGGCAGCTGGCGCGCCGCCGCGACCTCTTTCACGGGAGAGGGCGTCAGCACCCGCCCGCGCCCGCTCGGGCGGTCCGGCTGGGTCAGCACGCCGACGACTTCGTGGGCGCCGAGCAGTGCCTCGAGCGCGGGCAGCGCGAATTCAGGCGTGCCGGCGAAAGCAATCCGCAAGCCTAAGCTCCGAAAAAGCGCCGCAGGCGACTTTTTCCAATTTTCAAAGCGCGCGGTGGGCGCCGGGCGCGCCCGAGACCGCGCGTGCCGAACGTTCCTTGCGCTCCTTGTCGAGCTTCTTGCGAATGCGCTCGCGCTTGAGGTCCGAGAGATAGTCGACGAACAGTTTCCCGTCGAGGTGATCGATCTCGTGCTGGATGCACACCGCGAGCAGCCCCTCGTAGTCACGCTCGAGGGGCGCACCGCTTACGTCCTGCGAGCGCACGCGGATGCGCGCCGCGCGCTTCACGTCATCGAACACTCCCGGCACCGAGAGGCAGCCCTCTTCGGTGCTCTCCTCGCCTTCGCGCATGAGGATCTCGGGGTTGATGAGGGCGAGCGGCCCCGTGCGGTCCTCGGAGAGGTCGAGGACGATGACGCGCTGGTGGACGTCGATCTGGGTGGCGGCGAGTCCGATCCCCGGGGCCGCATACATGGTCTCGAGCAGGTCCTCGACCAGTTTTCCGAGTGCGGCGTTGAACTCCGTGACCGGCCGGGCGCGCGTGCGCAGCCGGGGGTCCGGGAACTCCAGGATGGTTCTTAGAGCCATGATTTCGCCGTATATGGGGCCGCCGCAGCCCGTGATCCAGCGCACGATTTTGACATTAATTCGTCTGCCAAACGGGCGGCGTGCCAGTATAGCAACTAGAATCTCGGGCGCTTGCTGTGTGCCCCACCTCGCGCAAAGAGGAGTGGAGGATGGTCTCTAATCAAGTACTTGGAGCCCGACTGGCTTCGGGCGTGCTCACCCTGTCACTGACACTTACCGGGTGTGCGCTCTTTCATCATTCGGCCAACACCGCTCAGCCAGCGGCGGCGCCGGCTGCGGCCGCACCCGCGGACAGCACGCCGGTTGCCCAGACGACTGCGGTGCCGGATATGACGGCGACCGAGGCCGCGATCGCGGCCTCCGGATCCGGCACTCCGGCAGCGGCGGCGCCCGTCCAGGCTGCGCCCATGGTGCCGGCGAGCGCGGTCAACCCGAGTGCGCCCAAGAGCTACGTCGTCAAGCGCGGCGATACGCTGTGGGGCATCGCCTCGATGTTCCTGAAGGACCCGTGGCTGTGGCCCGAGGTCTGGATCATCAACCCGCAGGTTCCGAACCCGCACCTCATCTACCCGGGTGACACGCTCGCGCTCGCCTACGGCGCGAACGGCAGCCCGCAGGTGACGGTCGCGCAGGCCGGCGCCGAGCGCCTCGACGCCGTGCGGCTCGACCCGCGGCTGCGCAGCGCCGCGCTCGATGCCTCGATCCCCACCATCCCCTACTCCGCGATCCAGGGGTTCCTCTCGCACCCGACGGTGCTCGACCGCGACCAGATCAAGACCGCCCCCTACGTGCTCGCCTTCCGCGACATGCACCAGGTGGGCGGCTCGGGCATCGAGGTTTACGTGAGCAACCTCACTGCCGAGCAGAACGCGCGCTACGCCGTCATGCACGTCGGCGATGAGCTGCGCGATCCGGACGACAACGCGCTGCTCGGCTACGAAGGCGTGTATACGGCCACCGCGCTGGTCGAGCGCCCCGGCGCGCCTGCCAAGGCGCTGCTGATCGATCCGGCGATGGAGACCGAGGCGGGCGACCGCCTGGTGACCGCGGCCGATGAGGCGACGCCGGTCAACTTCGCGCTGCGCGCACCCGCGAGCGACGTCCACGGACGCATCATCGCCATCGTCGGCGGCACCGATCTCGCCGGGCAGTTCGCGGTGGTCGCCATCAACCGCGGCAAGCGTCACGGGCTCGAGCCCGGCAACGTGCTGGCGATCGACTCGGCGGGCGACGTCGTCACCGATCTCTATCGCAACGGTGCCTCGCGCGGCGATGCGATCCCGAGCGCCTCGGCGTTCGCGCCGAAGGTGAAACTCCCCGACGAGCGCACCGGCACGCTGCTGGTGTTCAAGGTGTTCGACCGCATGAGCTACGGGCTCATCGTCGGCGCCTCGGACACGGTGCACGTGCGCGACGGGGTGCGTAACCCCTGAGGGTGCGGTCCGCTCCACGCGGGTAACTGGCGACTTCGCAGCGTTAAGCGCCGCGCCACCTCCGGGTGGCGCGGCGTTTCGCTTATGCTCGCCCGTCATGGACGCAACACGCGCGCGGGCGGTGCTGGCGCGGACTCCGAACCTGAGCGCGGAGAACCTGGCTGCGCTGCTCGCAGCCGCCGCGGGCGAGCTGGCCGCGGCCGCTACGGCCCGGGCCGCCGCGCGGGTCGAGCTGCCGCCGGGTGCGCGCGCCGCTCTCGCCGCGCCCGACGAGCGCGCCATCGATGCCGATCTCGCCTGGCTGGAAACGAGCGGCACGGCGATCGTGCTCGCGAGCGATGCCGCCTACCCGCCGCTGCTCAGGCAAACCGCAGGCAGCCCCGCCGCGCTCTACGTGCAGGGCGAAGTGGGACTGCTGGCGGCGCCGCAGCTCGCCATGGTCGGCTCGCGCAGCCCCACCCCGAACGGCCGCAGGACCGCGCGGGAGTTCGCCGCCTGGTTCGCACGCGCCGGCTTCACCGTCACGAGCGGGCTCGCCACCGGGATTGATGCCGCGAGCCACGAGGGGGCGCTCGCGGCCGGCGGCACCACCATCGCGGTGTTCGGTACCGGCCTCGACCGGGTCTACCCGCCGGAGCACGGCGCACTCGCCGCATCGATCCGCGCGAGCGGCGCCCTGGTGTCGGAGTTCCCGCGCGGCGTGGCGCCGCTCAAGACCCACTTCCCGCGGCGCAATCGCATCATCGCGGGCCTCGCGCTCGGCACCCTGGTGGTGGAGGCCGCGGCCGACAGCGGCTCGCTGATCACTGCCCGGCAGGCGGCGGACGCCGGGCGCGAGGTGTTCGCGATCCCCGGATCGATCCACAGCCCGCTCTCGCGCGGCTGTCACCAACTCATCAAGGGCGGCGCCAAGCTCGTCGAGTCGGCCACCGACGTGACGGAGGAGCTCGGATTTTCGATGCCGAAAGAACCACTTACGGGGCCGCGCGACACGAGCGAACCGGGGCGCGCATTGGACAAGGAGTATGAAATGCTGTTAGATGCGCTCGGCTTCGAGCCGGCGACCATCGATAGTCTCGTGGCGCGCACCGAGCTGCCGAGCGCCTCGATCGCCTCGATGCTGCTGATACTCGAGCTCGAAGGGCGCGTAGCGGCTCTCCCGGGCGGTCGATTTGGCCGCACACCTTAAAATGACTGGCAGTGTTCTCGACATCCTGATCTACGTCTTCGACCGGTACATGCTCGCCGATGCCCCGGAGGTGCCGGAGCGCGAGCACCTGGCGCGCGATCTCGAGCGCGCGGGTTTCACGCCGGCGAACGTGGAGCGCGCGCTCGACTGGCTCACCGATCTCGCCTTCGGCCACGATCGGGCGCCGCTGCCGGATGCGACGTCGGGCACCACCGCCGGCGGCGTGCGCGTGTTCTCCGACAGCGAGCTGGCGCGGCTCTCGACCGAGTGCCGCGGGTTCCTGTTCACGCTCGAGCGGCTCGGCGTGTTGACGCCGCAGCAGCGCGAGATCGTCATCGAGCGCATGCTGGCACTCGATGCCGACGAGCCCGACACGGAGCAGTTGAAGTGGGTGGTGCTCATGGTGCTGTCGAGCCAGCCGGGACAGGAGCTCGCCTTCGAGCGGCTCGACGATCTGGTATCCGAGCAGCGCTCGGGGTCGCCGCATTGAGCGGCGCCGCAGCGCGCGCTCCACGTGGCTCCGCGGCTCGTCCGCGGTTTTTCGTCTCAGGGTGAGGCGTTTTTTTCCCTCCATGGCAGACAACCTCGTCATCGTCGAATCGCCCGCCAAGGCGAAGACCATCAAGAAGTATCTGGGTCGCGACTTCGACGTGCTCGCTTCCTACGGGCACGTGCGCGACCTGGTGCCCAAAGAGGGCGCGGTCGACCCCGACAACAGCTACGCGATGAAGTACCAGGTGCTGGAGAAGAACCAGCGCCACGTGGATGCCATCGCCCGCACGCTGAAGAAGTCGCGCGCGCTGTACCTCGCCACCGACCCGGACCGCGAGGGCGAGGCGATCGCCTGGCACTTGAAGGAGATCCTGCGCGAGCGCGGCGACCTGAACGGTAAGGAAGTGCGACGCGTGGTGTTCTACGAGATCACGCGCAACGCGATCCGCGCCGCGGTCGAGCAGCCGCGCGATCTGTCGCTCGAGCTCGTGAACGCGCAGCAGGCGCGCCGCGCGCTCGACTACCTGGTGGGTTTCAACCTCTCGCCGCTGCTGTGGAAGAAGGTGCGCCGCGGGCTGTCGGCCGGACGCGTACAGAGCCCGGCGCTGCGCATGATCTGCGAGCGCGAGGAGGAGATCCAGGCGTTCAAGGCGCTCGAGTACTGGACCATCGACGGCGAAGGCACGCATACGGCCCAGGCCTTTCCGCTCAAGGTCCTCGAGTACCGCGGCGGCAAGGTCGAGCAGTTCACCTTCACCAACGAGACCGACGCGCGCGCAGCCGAGCGCGCCATCGCCGCCGCCGGCGCCGCCGGGCTCCAGGTGCTGGCCATCGACCGCAAGCAGCGCCGCAGGAACCCCGCGCCGCCGTTCACCACCTCGACGCTGCAGCAGGAAGCCGCCCGCAAGCTCGGCTTCAACGCGCGGCGCACCATGCGCCTCGCGCAGCAGCTCTACGAGGGGCTCGACATCGGCGAAGGGAGCGTGGGGCTCATCACCTACATGCGTACCGACTCGGTGTCGCTCGCCAACGAGGCGGTGCAGGAGATCCGCGAGGTCGCGGCCCGGCTTTACGGCAAGGACGAGGTGGCCGAGGAGCCGCGCGTCTACAAGACCAAGTCGAAGAACGCGCAGGAGGCGCACGAGGCGATCCGCCCGACCTCGGCCGCAATCACGCCCGCCGACGTCGAGGGCAAGATCGAGGACGACCTCTACAGACTCTACGCGCTCATCTGGAAGCGCGCGGTCGCCTCGCAGATGAGCCATGCGCTGTTCGACACCGTGGCGGTCGACCTGCTCGCCGGCCCCGATGGACCGCAGCGCCACCTGCTGCGCGCCAACGGCTCGACGCTGGTGAAGGCGGGCTACATGTCGGTCTACCAGGAAGGGAGCGACGACCAGAAGAGCGACGAAGGCGATCACGTGCTGCCGCCCATGCAGGAGGGCGAGCGCGTGGCGCTCACCTCGCTCAAGGCCGAGCAGCACTTCACCGAGCCGCCGCCGCGCTACAGCGAGGCCTCGCTGGTGAAGGCGCTCGAGGAGCACGGCATCGGCCGCCCCTCCACCTACGCCTCGATCATCTCGACGCTCCAGGACCGCGAGTACGTCGAGATGGACAGCCGGCGCTTCGTGCCCACCGACATCGGCAAGATCGTCTGCCGCTTCCTCACCCAGCACTTCCACCGCTACGTGGAGTACGGCTTCACCGCGGCGATGGAAGACGAGCTCGATGCGGTGTCGCGCGGCGAGGAGCCGTGGACGGTACCGCTCGCGAAGTTCTGGAAGCCGTTCATCCAGCAGGTCGAGAAGATCGACAAGACCGTCACCCGCGAGCAGGTGGCGATGGCGCGCGAGCTCGGCAAGGATGCCGCCACGGGTAAGCCCGTGAGCGTGCGCATGGGACGCTTCGGCCCGTTCGTGCAGATCGGCACCAAGGACGACGAGGAGAAGCCGCGCTTCGCGGGCCTGAAGCCCGGACAGAAGATGGACGCGGTCACGCTCGCCGATGCGATGGAGCTGTTCAAGCTGCCGCGCACCCTCGGGGAGAACGCGCTTGGTGAGACCATCGTCGCCAACGTCGGGCGCTTCGGTCCCTACGTGAAGTACGGCAGCAAGTACGTCTCCCTCAAGGAGGACGACCCCTACACCGTGACGCTCGAGCGCGCGCTCGAGGTGATTCGACTCAAGCAGGAGGCGGACGCGGCGCGCCTGATCCTCGATTTCCCGGACGACGGCATCCAGGTGCTGAACGGCCGCTACGGCCCCTACATCACCGACAGGAAAAAGAACGCCAAGGTGCCGAAAGAGCGCGACCCGAAGAGCATGACGCTGGAGGAGTGCAAGGCGCTGATCGCCGCCGCCCCCGAGCGCGGCGGACGTTTCGGGCGCTTCGGACGTTTCCGCCGCGGCAAGCAGGCCGCCGCTGGCGCGCCAGCGGCCGCGACGCCCGAGGCGACCGCGGGCGCGGCCAAGGCCGCAGCGAGCGCGCAGGGAGCGCGCGCGGCAGCGCAGCCCGGCGCCGCCGCGAAGCGCACCCGCACCCGTCCGCCAGCGCGCGCTGCGCGCAAGACGCCGGCCGCCGCCAAGAGTGCGGCGAAGAGTGCCGCGCGCAAGGGGCGCGCTGCAGCGAAACCCGCCGCGGCCCGCGCGCGCGGCCTCAAGTAGCGCGCCGCCTCAGGGCGAGGCGCCGCCCATGAAATACCGCCACGCCTTCCACGCGGGTAATTTCGCCGACGTGCACAAGCACGTAACGCTGCTCGCGCTGCTCACGGCGCTCAAGCGCAAGGCCAAGGGCTTCCTCTATCTCGACACGCACGCCGGGCGCGGTAGCTATGACCTCTCGGGCACGGCCGAGTCCGGCGCCGGCATCGGGCGGCTGCTCGGCTGCGAGCTGCGCGCCGCGGAGCTCGCCGACTACGCCGCGGCGCTCGTTCGCCTGCGCTCCGGCGCGGGCGCACGGCATTTCTACCCGGGTTCACCGCTCCTCGCCGCGCTCGAGCTGCGCGCGCAGGACCGCGGCGTGTTCGTCGAGTGGCAGGGCGCGGAAGCGCACGCGCTCACCGCGGCGCTCGCCACGCTTCGCGGCACACCCGGGCGGGCGAGGCTGCGCGTCGAGCGCGGCGACGGGTTCACGGTGCTGCGCGCCGCACTGCCGCCGCGCGAGCGCCGCGCGCTGGTGTTGATCGATCCGCCCTACGAGGACGCGAGCCGCGAGTTCACCGCGATCGCGGCCGCGGTGGCCGACGGCCTGCGCCGCTTCGCGACCGGCGTGTTCGCCGTCTGGTACCCGATCAAGGAGCAGCGCCTGAGTGAGGCCTGGCACGCCGAGTGGGCGCGCGCGGTAGCGGCGCCGACGCTCGTGAGCGAGCTGTGGCTTTACCCGCGCGACTCGCGCGTGGCGCTCAACGGCTCCGGGCTCCTCATCGTCAACCCGCCGTGGCAGACCGGGGAACGCATGCGCGCCTGGCTGCCGGAGCTCGGCGCCTGCCTCGCCGTCGGCGACTCGGGAGGCACGCAGGTGCGGATGCTGTCACAATCGGTTGGATGAGCGCAGCACCCGATCCGTACGGCCTCGTCGGGCACCCGGTCAGCCACAGCCTCTCGCCGTTCATTCACGGCATGTTCGCGCGCGAGACCGGCCAGGCGATGAGCTACCGGCTCTACGACGTGAGCCCGGGTGAGCTCGCCGCGTTCGTCGCCGGCTTCTTCGACCGCGGCGGCCGCGGCCTCAACGTGACCGTGCCGCACAAGATGGTCGCGGTCGAGGCCGCCAACGAGCTCACCGCGCGCGCCGCACACGCCGCCGCCGTCAACACTCTCGCGCTGCGCGACGACGGCACCATCCTCGGCGACAACACCGACGGCGTGGGGCTGGTGCGCGACCTGTGCGACAACCTGGGGCTCGTGGTCACCAACCGCCGCGTCCTCGTCATCGGCGCGGGCGGGGCCACGCGCGGCGTGCTCGCCCCGCTCCTCGGCCTCTCGCCCACCATCGTCGTGATCGCCAACCGCACGCCCGACCGCGCCGCCGCGCTCGCCGCCGCCTTCTCCGACCTCGGTGCCACGCAGGGTGTCGGTTTCGAGGACGTCGGCAGCGAGCCCTTCGATCTCATCATCAACGCCACCTCCGCCAGCCTCTCCGGCGACATGCCACCGGTGCCCGCCGCCGCGGTCGGCCGCGCGACGGTGTGCTATGACCTCGCCTACGGCCGCGAAGCCACCGCCTTCGTCGACTGGGCGCACGCGCACGGCTGCGCACAGGCGCTGCAGGGCTGGGGGATGCTGGTGGAACAGGCCGCGGAATCCTTTCGCCTCTGGCGTGGCGTGCGCCCCGCGACCGGCACGGTGCTCATGGCGCTCAGGGAACGGGGCGCGGCTGTGGCGCCCTGAGTCAACGCATGGTGACGAGCTCTTCGGCGCTCGTCGGATGAATCGCCACGGTGTCGTCGAAGTCCTTCTTGGTGGCGCCCATGCGCACCGCCACCGCGAATCCCTGCAGCATCTCGTCCGCCCCCGGCCCCACGACGTGTACGCCGACGATGCGCTGCTCGGCGCCGACCGTCACGAGCTTCATCTCGGTGCGTGGCTTCGCGGTCGTCATCGCGTGATAGAGGGGCACGAAGCCCGAGCGGTACACCTTGACGGCCTCCTGCCCGTAGCGCGCGCGCGCCTCCGGCTCGGTGAGTCCCACCGTGCCGATCGGCGGACGGCCGAAGATCACGGTCGGGATGTTGTCGTAGTCGAGGTGCCGGCCCGCCTGACCGCCGAATACGCGGTCGGCGAGGCGGCGGCCGGCGGCGATGGCCACCGGCGTGAGCTGCGCCCGGCCCGTGACGTCGCCGATGGCGTAGACGCCCGCGGCACTGGTCCCCTGGTAGGTGTCGGTGGCGATGAACCCGGACGTATCGAGCTGCACGCCGGCGCGCGGCAGCGCGAGATCGCCGACCAGCGCCTCGCGCCCCACCGCCCACAGCAGGCAGTCGAAGGGACCGATGGCGCGCCCGTCGGCCAGCGTGCCAGCGAGCGCCCCGTCGGCGCCGCGCGCGAGCGTGCCGGGAGCGGCACCGCTCACCAGCGTGACGCCCGACTCGCGCAGCATGGCGAGCGTCGTCTCGCCGATCATCGGATCGAAGCTGCGCAGCACCGTCGCCGTGCGGGTGAGCAGCGTAGTGCTGGCACCCAGGCCCGCGAAGATGCTGGCCAGCTCCACGGCGATGTAGCCCGCGCCCGCTACCGCGACGCGCGCCGGGAGCGCCTCGAGCTCGAAGAAGCCGTCCGAGGTGATGCCGAGCTCGGCGCCCGCGGCGCGTGGCACCGTCGGCCGTCCCCCGGTCGCGATGATGATGTGGGGTGCCGTGAGTGCGCGCTCGCCGACGACCACCGTGCGCGCATCCTGAAAGGCCGCGCGGCCGCGCACCAGCTCGACACCGCGCGTGGCGAGATTCGCGGCGTACAGATCGTTGAGGCGCGCGACGTAGCGGTCGCGTTGCAGCTTGAGCGAGCGGAAGTCGTGGCCGCCGGCCGTGACGTCGAAGCCGTAGTCGCGCGCATCCTCGAGGGCCGCGCCTAAATCGGCCGCGTTCCACATGATCTTTTTCGGCACGCAGCCGACGTTCACGCAAGTGCCGCCGAGCCGGCCGGACTCGATGAGCACGGTGCGGGCGCCGTACTCGGCCGCGCGCTGCGCGGCCGCGAGTCCGCCGCTGCCGCCGCCGATCACCACCAGGTCGAACGCCTCCGCCATGGAGGGCCATGTTATATGAGGCGCGCGCGCGGCGGACCCTCGGCGCGGTCGGCTACAATGCACCCCTCTCGAGGAGCCCGCATGGACAATCCCTTACTAGGCGAGCACGCGCTGCCACGCTTCGTGCAGATCCGTCCCGAGCACGTCGAGCCGGCGGTGCGGGCGCTCCTCGAGCGCAATCGCGCGCGCATCGAGCAGCTGGCGGCCCTCGAGACGCCGACCTTCGCGACGCTCATCGAGCCGCTCGAGGAGCTGCAGCACGGCTTGACCCGCGCCTGGTCGCCCGTCAGCCACCTGAACGCGGTGGTGAATTCCGAGGCGCTGCGCGCCGGCTACAACGCCTGCCTGCCGCTGCTGTCGGCGTATCAGACCGACCTCGCGCAGAGCGAGCCGCTGTTCCGCGCCTACCGCACCATCGCCGAGCGCGACGCGGCCGAGCTCGGCCCCATCGAGCGGCGCGTCATCGAGCACGCGGTGCGCGACTTCCGCCTGGCCGGCGTCGGGCTGCCCGAGGAGCGCAAGCGGCGCTTCAAGACCGTGATGCAGGAGCTCACGCAGCTGCAGGCGAAGTTCGAGGAGAACGTGCTCGATGCCACCAACGCCTGGAGCTGGCACGTCACCGACCCGGACGAGCTGCGCGGACTCAACGCCATGCTGATCGAGCTGGCCGAGCGCCGCGCCCGCGAACGCGGCGTGAGCGGCTGGCTCCTGAGCCTCGATCAGCCCAGCTACGTCGCGGTGCTGACGGACGCCGAGGCGCCGACGCTGCGGCGCGCCTTCTACGAGGCCTGGACCACGCGCGCCTCGGACCGCGGCCCGGGCGCGGGCCGCTGGGACAACTCGCGCGTCATGGAGGAGATCCTCGGGCGGCGCCACGAGGCGGCGCGCCTGCTCGACTTCGGCAACTACGCCGAGTACGCACTCGCCACGCGCATGGCGCGCACCGTGCCCGAGGTGATCGACTTCCTGCACGAGCTCGCGCGCGCGGCGCGCGGCGCGGCGCAGGCTGAGTTCGCCGAGCTCGAGGCGTTCGCCGGACGCGAGCTCGCGGCCTGGGATGTGGGCTTCCACGCCGAGCGGCTGCAGCGCGAGCGCTTCGCGGTGTCGCAGGAGGAGCTGCGCCCGTACTTTCCGCTGCCGCGGGTGCTCGCGGGCCTGTTCGGCGTCGCCGAGCGGCTCTTCGGTGTGCGCATCGCCGAGCGCGCCGGCGTGCCCGCGTGGCACGCGGACGTACGCTTCTTCGAGATCGAGGCATCCTCCGGGGCGCCGCTCGGCGGCTTCTACCTCGACGCGTACGCCCGTCCCCACAAGCGCAGCGGCGCCTGGATGGACGAGTGCGTCGGCCGCAAGCGCCTCGGCTCCGGCTCCGCGCTCCCGGTCGCGTACCTGGTGTGCAATTTCCTGCCGCCCGGGGCCGGCCGGCCGGCGCTCCTGACCCACGACGACGTCGTGACGCTGTTCCACGAATTCGGCCACGGGCTGCATCACCTCATGACGCGCGTCGACTACCCGAGCCTCGCCGGCATCAACGGCGTGTCATGGGATGCGGTCGAGCTGCCGAGCCAGTTCCTGGAGAACTACGCCTGGAACCCGCAGGTGCTGCAGCAGATCTCCGGCCACCACGAGAGTGGAGCTCCGCTCCCGGCGCCGATGCAGTCGCGCCTCATCGCCACCCGCAGCTTCCACGCGGGGCTCGCGACCATGCGGCAGCTCGAGTTCGCGCTGTTCGATTTCCGCATGCACGCCGAGTATTCGAGCGAGCGCGGCGGGCGCATCCTCGAGATCCTCGGCGAGGTGCGCCGCGAGGTCGCGGTGGTACCGGTGCCCGAATGGAACCGCTTTCCGCACAGCTTCGGCCACATCTTCGCCGGCGGCTACGCGGCCGGCTACTACAGCTACAAGTGGGCCGAGGTGCTGGCGGCGGACGCCTTCGCCGCCTTCGAGGAGACCGGCGTGTTCGATCCGCGCACCGCGCAGCGCTTCCTCGACGCGATCCTCTCGCGCGGCGGCAGCCGTGATGCGCTCGAGGCCTTCGTCGAGTTCCGCGGCCGCCGGCCGGATGTGCGAGCGCTGCTCAGGCAGCACGGGATCCTGCCCACGGGGGGACTCGCGCGTGAGGCGCGCTGCCGCCGCGGCTTTGCTCGCGTGGGCGCTCGCCGCGCACGCGCAGACGCCGCCCGACACCGCGCCGCCCCCGCCCGAGCCCGTGCCCGCCGCAGCGCCAACCGGCGAGCCCGCAGCAGCGGCCGAGTCCGTCGCGCCGGCCGCGACGCCCACCGAGCACGCGCCGCCGTCCAAAGCGGCCGCCGCGCCGAAGGCCGCTCCCAGGGCACCCGCCGCGGCGCCTCCCGACAACGACCGCGAGGCCGAGGTCGCCGCGCTGCGCCAGGAGGTGGCGAGGCTGCAGTCCGCGCTCGACGCCGAGCGCGCCGCCGCCGCGCCGCCGCCCGAGGAAGCCGCTCCGGTGCCGCAGCCAGCCACGGGCCTGTGGGGCTGGCTCGCGCTCGCGACCGTGCTCGGCCTCGCCGCCGGCTTCGTGCTCGGCTGGCGGGTGCTCGACCGGCGCATGCGGGCCAGGTTCGGCGGGCTACGCATCTTCTGATTCTGACTACGTGTCATCGCCGGGTTCGCGCCGTGGCGGACCGCGCGCTGTCGCCTTCCGGCGACGCTCAAGCTACGTAAGTCATTGAAACTGAAATGTTATTTACCAAATTTCGCGCCGGCGAGTGGCGTGAAAACTGTGCGCCGCGTCCTGCCAGCGCCGAACGCAACTAACTAGACTGTGCGGTAGTTCAATTCCTTCGTGGCCTCGTCGGGGAGGGCCCATAACCAGCAATGCCTCGCGGCACGTCGCCTTGACCATGCCCAACACCCGACGCAGCGATTTCGACGTCACGAACACCGTGCAGGTGAGCTCACCGCAGGCGGTGCTGGCAGCCGTGACCGCGCTCTACCGCCCCACCTGGCCGGGGCTGTCGCTCGAGCCCGTGGAGCGCGCCTTCGAGCACTTCGAGCGGCTGTTCGCCGGCGAGGTGCCCGGCTTCCACGGCGTCGACACCGTCTATCACGACCGCCAGCACACGCTCGACATCACGCTGGCGCTGGCGCGGCTCGATCGTCGGCTACGAGCGGCAGCAGCCCGAAGAGTCGCGCCTCGGCGGCGCGCGCGCGATCGTCGGTCTGGTGACGGGCCTCTTCCACGACGTCGGCTATCTGCGGCGTACGGACGAGCGCGAATCGCGCAACGGCGCCGAATTCACCCGCGTGCACGTCTCGCGCGGCGCACGCTTTCTCGGCGAATACCTGCCGGTGCTCGGCTTCGGCGCCTGGGTGCCGATGGCCTCCGAGATCATCCACTTCACCGGCTACGAGGTGCCGTTCGCCAAACTCGAGGCACGCCTCGCCGACCGCCGCGACGTGCTGGTCGGGCACCTGCTCGGCACGGCCGACATGATCGCGCAGATCGCCGACCGCTGTTATCTGGAGAAGTGCCGCGATCGCCTGTACGCCGAGTTCGTGCTGGGCGGGGTGGCGCTGCCGTTCTCCGGCGGCTATCGCCAGGTGAAGTACGCCTCGGGCCTCGACCTGCTGCGCCAGACTCCGGACTTCATCGAGGAGACGCGCCGCAACCGCCTCGACCGCGACTTCGGCGCCGCCTACCGCTACCTCGAGGTCCTCTACGGCGGCCGCAATCCCTACATCGAGGCGATCGACCGCAATGTCGAATTTCTGCGACAGGTACTGCGCAGCGAGAACTGGCAGCTGCTGCGGCGCCGGCCGCCGATCTTCGCGGCGGTCGAGGACCCGATGGGCACCATGCGCAATCTCATGCTGGGTTATATAAAGAGAGTCTGGGCCAACTACTAGCCGCGGCGGCTGGTTCGGCCGCTTCGGTGGCGTCCGGCCGGGCGCCGCGCGTAAGATGAACCCCTAGATAAATAAAGGGGAGCCTGCCCGGGGTGAGGATCGTCCCCGCGCAGGCAATCATTCGTGACCGCCATCAGCTTCAGGCTTCGCTACGCGGGCGCCGCATTCGTCGTGGCGCTGGCCGCGGCGGCTGCGGTCAGCCGCCGTCCTCGCCTACAGCCAGCACGAGGACGCGCAGGCGCTCGGCACGCTCGCCGCACAGGCGGCCCGTGAGAGCGTCCGGCCGGAGCTCACCGCCCGCGCCCGGAGCGTCGCCGCGCACGCCGCCGAGACCATCGCCGGCGCGGTACGTTCCGGCGACCGCGCCGGTATCGCCTCGCGCCTCGAGCCCTTCACCCGCGACGAGACGGTCGAGGCGCTGAGCGTCGATAGCCGCCTGGGCGGCACGCTCTACTCCTTCGAGCGCGGCACGCCGCCGCCGGCCGGAGCCGAGATCGCCGCGGCGGACATGCCGGTGCAGCTGGTGACCGAGACCTTCCCCGGCGCCGCCACTCCCGAGCGCCTCGCGACGCTGCACCTGAAGCTGCGTGCAGGCCGCGCCTCTCGCCGCGCTCCCGCTGCGCGGGCAGCTCGCCGCCGCGGGCGCCGGTGGCGCGCTCACCTGGTGGCTGGTCGCGCTGCTCGCCACCGCGGGCGCGGTGGCCGCCGCGGCGCTCGCCTGGCGCGCACTGCACGAGCTCGAGCGGCCGGTCGAGTCACTCATCAAGAGCGCCGAGCGCTTCAGCGCCGGCGACTACACGCGCCCGGTCGAGGTGCGCGAGCGTGACTCGCTCGCCGGGCTCGAGCAGGCCTTCGAGCGCATGCGCGGGAAGCTCCGGCAGACGACCATCAGCAAGAACTACCTGCACAGCATGCTGAACAGCATGACCGATGCGGTGTTCGTCACCTCGCCCGAGGGCGTGATCCGCCTGGTCAATTCCGCCGCCTTGAAGCTGCTCGGCTACGGCGAGGAGGAGCTGCTCGGCCGCGGCATCGCCGCCATCCTCGAGGAGCGCGAGCGCGCCGGCTTCGATCTGCTGCAGGCCGCGCACGAGACGCGCGAGACGGTGGTGCGCACCCGCGCGGGTCAGACGATTCCGGTGTCCTTCACCGGCTCGATGATCGCGAGCGACGACCCGCAGTTCCAGGGCAACATCTTCGTGGCGCGCAACATCACCGACCGCAAGCGTGCCGAGCGCCGCATCCGCTATCTCGCCCGCTACGACGCGCTCACCAAGACTCCCGAATCGCATGCAGTTCTACCACGTGCTGCAGCAGACGATCGCGCGTGCGCTGCGCTCGGGTCAGATCGTCGCGGTGCTGTACCTCGACATGGACCGCTTCAAGGAGGTCAACGACACCTTCGGCCACGGCGCCGGCGACCGGGTGCTCGAGGTGCTGTCGGAGCGGCTGGTGCGCGCGGTACCGAAGGAAACCGTGGTCGGACGGCTCGCCGGGGACGAGTTCGCGCTCACCGTCGACGGGCTGCCGGCCGATGCCGACAACCGCGGCCCGCTGGCGCAGCTGGCGCGCTCCATCCTCACCGAGATAAGCCGGCCGTTCCAGCTCAACCAGCAGGAGGTGTTCCTGACGGCGAGCCTCGGCATCGCTTTCTGCCCGCGCGACGCCGAGAACGTCATCGATCTCATCCGCAACGCCGATGCCGCCATGTACTACTCCAAGCAGAACGGCGGCAACACCTTCGCGTTCTACTCGCCGGAGATGAACGCCGCGGCGGTCGAGCGGCTGATGCTCAAGAGCAAGCTGCGGCGCGCGCTCGAGCGCGACGAGCTCGAGATCAAATATCAGCCCAAGGTCGACCTGCGCAACGGGCGCATCATCGGCGCCGAGGCGCTGCTGCGCTGGCGGCTGCCCGGCCACGGCGACATCCCGCCGTCACAGTTCATCCCGCTCGCCGAGGAGACCAACCTGATCCTCGACATCGGCGAGTGGGTGCTGAACCGCGTGTGCATGGACTACCGCCAGATGCAGAGCGAGGGCGGCGATCCGGGACGCATCTCGCTCAACCTGTCGCTGAAACAGCTGCGCCAGGCGAGCTTCATCCTGCGCTGCCGCTCGGTGTTCCGCCGCCACGGCGTCTCGCCGACCGCCTTCGAGCTCGAGATCACCGAAACCACGCTGATGGCGGACGCGCAGCGCACCGTGCGCCTGCTCGATGAGCTGTTCGCCATGGGGCTGCACCTGTCGATCGACGACTTCGGCACCGGCTACTCCTCGCTCTCGGCGCTGCAGCAGTTCCCGATCGGCACGCTGAAGATCGATCAGTCGTTCGTGCGCGACGCCAGCGAGGATGCCGGCGATGCCACCATCGTGCGCACCATCATCGAGATGGGCCGCTCGCTCGGCATGGAAGTGATCGCCGAAGGCGTCGAATCGCGCGCGCAGCTCGAGTTCCTGCGCAGCAACGCCTGTCTCTACGCGCAGGGGCGCCTGTTCGGCGAGCCGTGTACCGCCGCGGAGCTGCTCACGCTCCTCACCCGCCAGGCTGCCGGCAACACCGCCTTCGCGCATCTGCTGCGCCGGAGCGAGGAAGCCGCGGCGCCGCGCCTGGCCTGAAGCCTCGGGTTCTCAGCGCGCCGCGGCGGCGTGCGCCGCGTAGGCGCGCGTGGCGGAGGCCGTCTGCGCCCGGAGCGAGGCGAGCGCCGTGTCGCTGGCGCGCTCGAAGGCCGTCACCACTTCGCGCATGCGGTCGCTCGCGGCCGGGGCGCTCCCTTGCGCCACGTAGCTCGCCACGAGCTCGCGCCCCTGGCGCGCACCGAGGGTGCAGTCGAGCACCACGTTGATCTGCGGAATGGCGCCCGCGGTGTAGTCCGCCTCGAAGCGTCGCACCGAGATCTGCAGTACGTACTCGGGCGGAAAGGCACTGGCGGAGTCCTGCACCGATTGCCACTCGCCCGCGGCGCGCAGCGTCTCGACCGCGAGCGCCTCGATCACGTCCGGAAGCGGCGCCGCCCAGCGGCTGCCGACGTAGAAGTTCATGCGGTGATCGGCCTGCACCAGGATGATGTGCGGGCCGTCGAGGCCGGGAGCGCCGATCGGGTGCAGCACCTGGATCGAGCCGAGCGCGGCGAGCGGCGCGGTGGTGGCTGCCGGGACGCCGCCGCCCGGTGCCTGCCGGGACCGCCGTGCCTGCCGGGGCCGCCGCGCCAGCCAGGGCCGCCGTGTCTGCCGTGCCCGCCGGCGGGTCCGCGGGCCCCGGGGCGCGCAGCACGTAGGTCTGCTCGGGCTTGGCGTCGCTATGGAAGAGATTGCTGCAGCCGGCGGCCAGCGCGGCGACCAGCGCGGCGGCGAGCATGAGCGCTGCGATCCTCATCGCGGAATCTCCACGCCGCGCTCGGGTGCCTGGTAAAGGAGCTGCGTCGGGTTCTCGCGCAGGCTGTTGGATAGCTCGCGGATGTCGCGCGCCGCGGCGCGTCCCTCGCGCACGAAGCGCTCGATCTCCGGCAGCCCCTCGCGCGTGAAGGAGCGGATGTCCTGGCGGTTCTCGGCGATCGCCCGATCGAGTTGGCCGCTCGCGTCCGCGAGATTGTCGGCGATGGTGTGCAGCCGCTCCCCGGCGGCGCGTACCTCCGGGTCGACGGTCGCGAGCATGCCGTGCGCGATGCCGGCGGTCGCCGAGAGCTCCGAGCCCGCGCCGCGCAGCTCACCGATGAGCGCGTTCAGGTCGTGGATGGTGCGCGGCAGGTTGCTGGCTGCCTTGTCGAGGTTGCCGACGGCGGCGCTGACCCCGGCAATGTTCTCATCGCTCAGGAGGCGGCTGGCCCGGTCGACCAGGTTGCCGACCGCGGCCAGTACCTCGGGAAGTCCCGCAAGGAACACGTCGAAGCGCGAGGGCGCCGAGCGGATCACCGGGTAGCGCTGCGATGCCACCAGCGGCCCGAGCGCGTGCCGCTGCGGTCCTCGCTCAGGTCGATGAAGAGGAGCCCGGTCACGCCCTGCAGCTGCAGCTCCGCCACGCTGTGCTCGGAGACCGGGGTGGCGGCGTCGATGTCGACGATGACCTGGGCACGGCTCGAGTCGCGCGGATCGATGCGCAGGTCCTCGACTCGTCCGACCGGCACGCCGAGATAGCGCACCGCCGCGCCCTTCTCAGTCCGCTGACGCTGCCGGTGAAATAGACCTCGTAGCGCTTGTAGTCGCGGTGCTCGCGCGTGTCGGAGTACCAGTAGACGAACAGCGCGCCGGCGAGGCGTCACCAGCAGCACGAACGCGCCCACCGCGGCGTAGTTGGCCTCACGCTCCATGGTTCGCTCCGGCGTGCCGCGAGGCGCGCGCGCGCGCGCTCGCCGTGGAAGTACGCCTGGATCCACGGGTTGGGGTGGTCGACGATGCGCCAGGGTGTCGGATTCCATGCGCTTGTCCACGATCACCCCGACACGATTGCAGGTACGGAAGATGCTGTCCAGATCGTGTGTGATCATGACGATGGTGAGCTTCAGGTGCTGCTGCAGGTACAGCACCAGGTCGTCGAACGCGGCCGCGCTCACCGGGTCGAGGCCCGAGGTCGGCTCGTCGAGGAACAGGAGCGTCGGATCGAGCGCCAGGGCGCGTGCCACGGCGGCGCGCTTCACCATGCCGCCGGAGAGCTGCGCCGGGTACTTCCCGGCCGCCTCCTCGGGCAGCCCGACGAGGCGGATCTTGAGGCGCGCCAGGCCATCGAGCGCGTCCGCCGGGAGCTTCAGGTACTCGAGCATCGGCAGCTGCACGTTCTGCAGTACCGTCAGCGCCTGAGTAGAGAGCCCCCTCCTGGAAGGCGACGCCGTAGCGCGGCCTTGATCGGCCGCAGCTGCGCCTCGCGCGAGGCGCGTGATGTCGCTGCCGTCGATGAGCACCGTGCCGGCGCTCGGGCGCTGCAGCCCGAGGATCGTGCGCAGCAGCACCGACTTGCCGGCCCCCGAGCCGCCGACGATGCCGAACACCTCGTCGGCGTCGACCCGCATGTCGAGCCCGTCGTGCACCACCTGCCCGCCGAAGCGGTTCACGAGCCCGCGCACCTCCACCACCGGCGCCATCAGATGTCCATCTCGCATGAACAGCACCGCGAACAGCGCATCCGCCAGGATCACCAGGAAGATCGCCTGGACCACCGCCACCGTGACCAGGTGGCCGAGCTCGCGGGCGGAGCCGCGCACCTGCATGCCGCGGTAGCAGCCCGCCATGGCGATGAGCAGTGCGAACACCGGCGCCTTGATGATGCCCACCCAGAAAGTGGTATCGGCGATCGCGTAGTTGACGCGGTTGAGGTACTGGGTGAGGGGCATGTCGAGGAGATAGCGGCACAGGAGCGCTCCGCCCGAGAGCCCGATGAGATCGGCGATGATGGTGAGCAGCGGCAGGGCAATCACGAGTCCCAGCACCCGCGGTACCACCAGCATTTCATAAGGGTCGACGCCGGTCGCGATCAGCGCGTCGACCTCCTGGTTGAGCTTCATCGAGCCGAGCTCGGCGGCGAAGGCGCTGCCGGAGCGGCCGGCGACGATGACCGCCGTCAGCAGTACGCCGAGCTCGCGCAGCACGCCGATCGCCACCAGGTCGACGACGTAGATGTCGGCGCCGAGCCCGCGCAGCTGCTGGGCGCTCATGTAGGCGATGATGACGCTGATGAGGAAGGCGATCAGCGCGACGATCGGCATGGCGGTGATGCCGGTGTCGTACACGTGCCGCACCACCGACACCGGCCGCAGGCGCCGCGGGTGCGCGAGGCTCGCGGCGAAGGTGATGAGGGTGCGGCCGAGGAAGGCGAGTCCGCCGACCAGGTCGTGGCCGGTTCGCACCGCGTAGCGGCCGATGGCGATCAGCGCCCGCCCGCCCGGCTCCTCGGGGCCGGCGCGCATCCCGGGCTCGGCGGGCGCGGCCGCGGGGTCCGCCAGCGTCTGCTCCACCAGGCGCAGCTGGTCGGGAGCGGGACCCGCGAAGGCGATCTCGGCGCCGGCGCGGCGCGCGCGCTGCACGAAAGCGCTCAGCACCCAGGCTCCCGAGAGATCGAGCCCGCTGATGCCCGCGGTGGCGAGCGTGATCACCGGCACCGAGGCGACGTCGACCGCGCCGAGCGCGGCCTCGAGCGCCGCGACCTCGCGCACGCCCCACTCGCCCGTCAGCTCGAGCTCGAGTCCCCGGGCGGTGCGTCGCACCTCGACAGCGTGAGTGTTGGAATCCGTGGGCGACACCCACGGATAATAAGCGCGCTGACTAGCGGGCAAAAGCCACTGCGCCAGCCTTGCTGCGAAGTGCTCGGCCGCCGGGGCGACTGCAACTGCTGCGCTTCGAGCCCCAGGCGCGGCGCGCCAATGAAATCAGGTGTCGTCCCGGTAGCGGCGGATGCGGGCGGCGGCGTAGATCATCGCGGCGGCGGCGGCCACTCCCAGCCACAGGTCGGCGTCGGTGAAGGCGGCACCGAGGTTCAGGCGCCCGAGCACCGCGCCCACCGTGGGCAGGTGGTGCGCGTCGGCGAACAGGTTGGGACCGCCGATGAGCTTGTGCCAGATGCCGTTGGTCCGGTAGCGCTCGAAGTCCCAGATGTAGTGGGTGCCGAGCGCCACCCGCTCGACGACCGGCGCCACGAACGGAACGAGCGCTGCCCACAGGATGGGGGCGCGCTTTATCCAGGCGGAGAACAGCAGCAGGGCGGCGGCGATCGGCGCGTACCACAGCACCGCGAGGCTCACCTCGAGCAGCAGCGCCAGCTCGGTCCGCAGCCACTCGTAGGTGCTCCAGCTGAGCGTGCCCGGTGCGCGCACCGCGGCGATCGCCAGGAATACCAGGTCGGAAACCGTGGCCAGGAGGAACACCCCGAGCGGCGCGACCACGGCGGCGACCAGGAACTTCGAGCCGACCGTGAGCCCGTCCGACAGCGGCAGCGACTTCCAGAAGAGGATGCTGCGGTCCTTGCGCTCGGCGTACAGGCAGTCGAGCAGGTAGAAGCTGAGCACGATGCTGGTCGTGATGAACACCGGCTGCGCGGCCGCCCATTGCGCGATCGTGAGGATGGCGACTCGCTGCTCCCTCGTGAGCAGTCCCCCCGCGTCCGGCAGGTCCATGTTCATACGGCCGAAGAGCAGCGCCAGCGCCAGCAGCCCTTCCACCACCAGCGGCACGACCCAGAGCGCCCGATGCTCCCAGAGCTCGCGGCGCACGAGCGCCACCATGGAGTCGAGCGGACCGGCGCGGCGCAGGAGCGCCGGCGCGGATGCGGGTGTAGCGAGCGCGGCGTTGGCGTTCATATGAGTGCGGCCCCGCAGTTGGCGTACATGAGGTAGGTCGCGAGCGCGAAAACTCCGCCGGCGAGGAGCGGCGCCACCCAGTGCGCGGAGCGCTCCCAGGCCCCGGCGGGGCGGGTGCGGCGTGCCTCGAATCCGGCGACGTGGCTGCTCATGACGCGGACACTCCCTGCATCTTGGCGACGAACAGGTCGGCGATCGAGGGCGTGCGCACCTCGCCGTAACCGGCGAGCTCGGCGGCCGTGCGGCCCTCGAAGAACATGGCCACGCGGCCGAAGATCTCGCGTTCGTAGAAGGGCTTGAGCTCCCGGGCGCGCGCGGCCTGCTCGCCCGTCACGGTGAGCTGCTGGTAGCGCGCGCCGAGCTCGTCGACCGGCGAGTTGAGGGCGAAGCGGCCGTGCTTGATGAAGATCACGTCGGTCAGGAGCTGCTCTACCTCCTCCACCTGGTGCGTGGTGATGAGGATGGTGCGCTCCTTGTCGAAATAGTCATTCAGCAGGGTGTCGTAGAACTGCCGGCGGTACAGCAGATCGAGGCCGAGCGTCGGCTCATCGAGCACCAGCACGCGGGCGTCGATCGCCAGGATCAGTGCCAGGTGCAGCTGCGTCACCATGCCCTTGGAGAGCTGACTCACGCGGCTCGAGCGTTTGATGTCGGTCTTGGCGAGGAACGCCTCGGCGACGCTGCGCTCAAAGCGCGGGTGCACGTGCTCGACCAGGTCGAGCGCCTGCGCCACCCGCAGCCAGCGCGGCAGCACGGCCACGTCGGCGATGAAACATACGTCGCGCATCAGCGCATCGCGCTGCGAGCGCGGGTCGAGCCCGAGCACGGCGAGCTCGCCGTGGAAGGAGGTGAGCCCGAGTATCGCCTTGAGCGCGGTGGTCTTGCCGGCGCCGTTCGGCCCGATGAGGCCGACGATGCGTCCCGGCTCGACGCTGAAGCTCACCCCGTCCAGTGCACGGGTCGCGCCGTAGGCCTTGGTGAGGCCGCGCGCTTCAATTACCGCTGTCATCTTGGTCCCCTTTGGCAGGCGTTGCCGGGAAAGGCGCGGCGGGTGCCGCCTTGCCGGCCGCGAGCAGCTCTTCGCCCGAGAGGCCGAGCCGCTGAATGGTCTGGTAGACCTTCGGCCACTCGTCTTCGAGGAAGCGCTGCCGCTCATCCTTCATCAGCGCCTTGCGTGCGCCGAGGCTCACGAACATGCCGCGGCCCCGGCGTTTCTCCACCAGCTGCTCGTCGACCAGCTGCTGGTAGCCCTTGAGCACCGTCAGCGGGTTGAGCCTGAAGTCGGCGGCGACGTTGCGCACCGAGGGCAGCGGGTCGCCTTCCTTCAGGACGCCCTCCAGGATCATGGCCACCACGCGGTCACGCAGTTGCCGGTAAATCGGCAGGCTGTTGTCCCACTGTGGATCCATGATGGCGGTCGCTGGCGTGTTGGTGGACAAAAGGGCTGTTTCGGCAGGCTAGCGAACTAATCTACCAAAACGGCCGGCTCGGGCTTGCCGAACCAGGACGGCGCACTTACATGGGCCACGGTGTTCAGTTCGGGCTGCATGCCCGGGGCCACCGCAGTCGACTCGACGAAGGCCATGCTGCACACCACGCAGATCGCGGCGGCGGCGGCGGCACAGGTCAGGTTCCGGTACAGGGTTACAACGGCGTTCATGGTCATCTCCTCTACTTGGCTTCTCTCTCTTCGGCTCCCTGCCCCATGCAGGTTGCCTTCCTTGGTGTTGTACTCTACTAGCACACTACCCTAGTGTCAAGCTATTGCAGTAGATGACCTTAAGGGGCCGGGGAGGGGGCCAAAAAGGGGCCCCTCAGGGCCCCGGAACCGGGCCCCGGCGGTTCATGACCCGGACCCTGAGCGCCGTTTTTGCGGGCTGCGCGGGGCGCACAGGCTAGAATTTCCGGCCTTCCCACGTTGGTCCGGAAAGTCAGCCTCATGAAACCCGCTGTGAATGTCGCGATCACCGGCGCCGCCGGACAGATCGGCTATGCACTCGCCTTCCGTGCCGCCTCGGGCGCGCTGCTCGGCCCCGACACGCGCGTGCGGCTGCACCTGCTCGAGATCACCCCGGCACTGCCTGCGCTCTCGGGCGTGTTGATGGAGCTCGCCGACTGCGCATTTCCAACACTCGAGCAAGCGATCGCGACCGACGATGCCAACGTCGCCTTCCGCGATTGCCAGGTGGCGATGCTGGTCGGCGCGCGGCCGCGGGGGCCGGGCATGGAGCGCAAGGATCTGCTGCTCGCCAACGCGCAGATCTTCTCGGCGCAGGGCAAGGCGCTCGATGCTGTCGCCGACCGCAACGTGCGCGTGCTGGTGGTCGGCAATCCCGCCAACACCAACGCGCTCATCGCCCAACAGAACGCGCGGGGTTTGAATCCGCGCAACTTCACCGCCATGACGCGCCTCGATCACAACCGCGCGCTGGCGCAGCTCGCCGACAAGACCGGCGCGCACGTCACCGCCATCCGCCGCATGACCATCTGGGGCAATCACTCCGCCACGCAGTACCCGGATCTCGGCCACGCGCTCGTCAACGGCAAGAGCGCGCCCTCGCTCCTCGAGCGCAAGTGGATCGAGGAGACCTTCATTCCGACGGTGCAGCAGCGCGGCGCCGCGGTCATCAAGGCGCGCGGTGCCTCCTCGGCCGCCTCGGCCGCCTCGGCCGCGATCGATCACGTGCATACCTGGGTGCACGGGACTCCCAAGGACGACTGGGTCAGCATGGCGGTGCCCGCCGACGGCAGCTACGGCATTCCCGCGGGCGTCATCTATTCCTACCCGGTGACGATCGCCGACGGCGAGTACCGCATCGTGCCGGGGCTCGCCATCGATGACTTCAGCCGCAAGCGCATGGACGCGACTCACTCGGAGCTGCTCGAGGAGCGCGACGGAGTGAAGAACCTGCTCGGTTGAAAGGAGTCGCCATGTTGGGTGCGATCGTCTCCCTGCTCGTGGTCCTCGCCGCCGCCTACGCGCTGACGCAGGTAGGGGGCGTCATCACCCTCGCGTTCGTCGCCGCGGTGCTGTTCCTCGCCTACCGGCGGCTGTCGCTGCTGGCGTTCACGGTCACTTTCACGGTGCTGCTCGCGCTCTACACGACCGCCGGCGCGCCGGCGGGCCTGTGGAAGGGGCTCTTGTGGGTGCTGCTCGCGGGGCTGTGGCTCCTCAACGTGCGCCCGCTCCGTAAGGCGCTCATCACGCGCCCGTTCCTCGGCGCGTACCTGAGGCTTCTGCCCTCGATGTCGCAGACCGAAAAGGAGGCGCTCGAGGCGGGCACGGTGTGGTGGGACGGGGAGCTGTTCACCGGTGCGCCGGACTGGCCCAAGCTCCTCAACGCCAAGCCGCCGAAACTGTCCGCGGAGGAGCAGGCCTTCCTCGACGGCCCGTGCGAGGAGCTGTGCCGCATGCTCGATGAGTGGAACATCACCCATGAGCGCGCTGACCTCCCGCCCGAGGCGTGGGAGCTGCTGAAGACCCGCGGCTTCTTCGCGATGATCATCCCGAAGAAGTACGGCGGCATGGAATTCTCCGCCTACGCTCACTCGTGCGTGCTCGCCAAGATCTCGAGCAGGAGTCCCACCGCCGCCTCCAACGCCGCGGTACCGAATTCCTTGGGCCCCGCCGAGCTCCTGAACCACTACGGTACCGAGGCGCAGAAGAACCACTACCTGCCGCGGCTCGCGCGCGGCGACGAAGTGCCGTGCTTCGCGCTCACCGGCCCGCGCGCCGGCTCCGATGCCGCCGCCATTCCCGACACCGGCATCGTGTGCCGCGGCCTGTGGCAGGGCGCCGAGATCGTCGGCCTCAGGCTCAATTTCTCCAAGCGCTACATCACGCTCGCGCCGATCGCGACGGTCATCGGGCTCGCCTTCCGCATGTTCGATCCGGACAAGCTCTTAGGCGGCAAGAGCGACATCGGCATCACGGTCGCGCTGATTCCGCGCCATACGCCCGGCGTCACCATCGGCCGGCGGCACTTCCCGCTCAACGTGCCATTCCAGAACGGCCCGATCCAGGGGCACGACGTGTTCGTGCCGCTCGACTTCATCATCGGCGGCCCCGCGATGGCCGGCAGCGGCTGGCGCATGCTGGTCGAGCAGCTTTCGGTCGGCCGTTGCATCTCACTGCCTTCCAACACCACCGGGGCCTCCAAGGCGGGCGTGTGGGCCACGGGCGCCTATGCCCGCATCCGCACCCAGTTCAACACGCCGGTCGGCCGGTTCGAGGGTGTCGAGGCGGTGATCGCCCGCATGGTGGGCCTCACCTACACCATGGACGCGGCGCGCTCGGTCACCGCGGGTGCGATCGACGGCGGCGAGAAGCCCTCGGTCCCCTCGGCGATGCTCAAGTACCACGTCACCGAGATGGGCCGGCAGGTCGCCAACGACGCCATGGACGTGCACGGCGGCAAGGGCATCATGCTGGGACCGAAGAACTATCTCGCGCGCGGTTACGAGGTCACGCCGGTGGCGATCACCGTCGAGGGGGCCAACCTCCTCACCCGCAATCTCATCATCTTCGGCCAGGGCGCCATCCGCTGTCATCCGTTCGTGCTGCGCGAGATGACCGCGGCACGCAACCCCGACCGCGCCGCCGGCGTCGATGATTTCGATCGCGCACTGTTCGCGCACATCGGCTTCACCATCTCCAACGCCGTGCGCTCCTTCCTCATGGCGCTCACCCACGCGCGCTTCACGCGCGCCCCGGTCGCGGGCGAGACCGCGCGCTACTACCAGCACATCGTGCGTTTCAGCGCCTCATTCGCCTTCGCGGTGGACGTGGCGATGCTGACGCTCGGCGGATATCTCAAGAAGAAGGAGGGACTCTCGGCGCGGCTCGGCGACGTGCTGTCGGCGATGTACCTGGCCTCCATGGTGCTCAAGCACTACGAGAACCGGGGGCGTGACGAGGAGGAGCTGCCGGTGGTCGAGTGGGCCTGCCGCAACCTCCTCTACCACGCGCAGGAGCAGCTGCACGGCTTCCTGCGCAACTTCCCCAACCGCCCGCTCGCTGGCCTCATGCGCGGCCTCATCTTCCCGCGCGGCCTCGTCTACTCGGCTCCCGACGATCGCCTCGGCCACCGCGTCGCCGCGCTGGTGACCGCCGCTACCGTGACGCGCGAGCGGCTGTGCGAGGGCATCTACTGGACACTCGAGCCCCATAACCCGCTCGGGCTGCTGCAGGAGGCCATGCTGCTCGCCGAGAAGCTCGAGCCGCTGCTCAAGCGCATCCGCGTCGAGGGTGTGAAGACCGGCCGCGTGACCGCGCTCGACCTGCCGGGGCAGATCAGCCAGGCGCTCGCCGCGCAGATCGTCTCCGAGACCGAGGCGGCGGCGCTGCGCGACTACGACAGGAAGACGCTCGACCTCATCAACGTCGATGATTTCGCCTCCGAGGAGCTCGGCACCAAGGCGCAGCCGCTCGAGGCCGCCGAGGGCTCCGGCGAGTCGCGGCCCCGGGTCGCATGAGCACGCCGGCGGGCGCCGCGGTGCACAGCGCTGCTGCGGGCGCCGCACCGGTCTCGGGCGCCGCCGCCCCATTGCTACCCGCGGCCGGTGCGCCGTGCGAGAACTGCGGGGCGGCCCTGACCGGGCGCTACTGCGCCAACTGCGGCCAGCGGCACGAGCCACCGGTGCACTCGCTGTGGCACTTCCTCACGGTGGCCTTCGAGGACGTGACGCACACCGACTCGCGCTTGTGGAGCACGCTCGCGGCGCTCGCGTTCAAGCCGGGCTTCCTCACGCACGAGTTCCTGGCCGGCCGCCGGGCGCGCTACCTGCCGCCGGTACGCCTGTACCTCGTGCTGTCGGTGCTGTTCTTCCTGTGCGCCTCGCTCTCCAGGCCCCAGGTGCTGCAGCTGAGCACCAGCGAGAGCGGCGTGCCGAAGGCCGCGCGCGTCGTGCCCCTCGACCAGGCGAACGACATCCCCGGCAGCACCGCCCGGCCCGGCGAGTCGCCCGCGGAACGCAACGCGCGCGAGTGCGCCATGATCAACTTCGCGGGGCCGCTCGACCCGGCGATGCAGAAAGCCTGCCTCAGGATCCGTGGCGACAACGCCCGCTCCTTCGTGGCGGCGATGCGCCACAACCTGCCGCGGACCATGTTCCTGTTCCTGCCCCTGCTCGCGGCCCTCATGATGCTGTTCTACTGGCGGCCACGGCACTACTACGTCGAGCACCTGTTGCTGCTCGTGCACAACCACGCGTTCGTGTTCCTCGTCCTGCCGCTCGCCTGGGGCCTCGGCGCGCTGCTGCCGTTCGTGTCCGGCTGGGTGGATTTCGCGGTCTTCGTGTACCTCCTCTGGTACATGTACCGCTCGATGCGCGTCGTCTATGGGCAGGGGCGTGCGCTCACGCTCGCCAAGCTCACGGCACTCGGGTTCCTCTACTTCGTCTTCGGCATCGTGATGTTCGTGCTCAACTTCGCCTACAGCGCACTCACCCTCGATTAGGCCTGCATGAGCACCGCGGCGAACACCAGCGTGCAGCCGCAAGTGGCCGGCGCCGTTCCCGGCGCGGCAGCGCCTGCCACAACCGCGGCGACGCTGATCCCCGCGCCTCCTCAGTTGCCCGCAGCCGCCGTCGCAATTCCCGGCGTCAAGGTCTGCGACAACTGCGGCGCGCGCGTGCCGGATAAATACTGCGGCAACTGCGGCCAGCGGCTCGAGCCGCCGCTGCAGAGCGTGTGGCACTTCATCCAGATCGCGACCGAGGACGTGACGCACGCGGACTCGCGCGTGTGGCGCACGCTCGCTGCACTGCTGCTCAAGCCCGGGTTTCTCACCCGGGAGTTCCTCGACGGCCGGCGCGCCAGCTATCTGCCGCCGGTGCGGCTGTATCTCGTACTGTCGGTGGTGTTCTTCATCTGGTTCAGTGCCACACACCAGAGGATGACCGTCCTGAATCTGGACGTGCCGCGCAGCGCCGCCAGCCCGGCGGCCGCCGCTCCCGGGCGGCAGCAGTATGGCCCCCTGGCTGCGCCGCGGGCCGAGGAGTCCCCGCAGCAGCGGGCCCTGCGCGCGTGCCCGGACTTAAGCCCGCAGGGTCCCTGGCAGGACTGGATTCTGGGTCGGGTGACCCACGCCTGCCGCCTGGTGGTGCTGGATGACGGGCGCTCGGTGCGCGATGCGTTCCTGCACAACGTGCCGCGGGCCATGTTCCTGTTTCTGCCGCTGCTCGCGGCCGGCATGATGCTCGTGTACTGGCGGCCGCGGCACTATTACGTGGAGCACCTGCTGCTGTTCGTGCACAACCACGCGTTCGGGTTCCTGCTGCTGCTGCTCGCGGCCGCGGTGTCGGCGCTCCTGCCCGTGGCGGCATTCTGGGTTCGCCTCGGGCTGTGCCTGTACATCCCCTGGTACGTGTATCGTTCCATGCGGGTCGTTTACGGCCAGGGCCGCTGGCTCACGTTCGGCAAGCTCATGGTGCTGAGTTTCTTCTACCTGGTGAGCGGTGCACTGATGATCGCGCTCACCGTCGCGTACAGCGGACTGTCACTGTAAAGGAGATCATGATGCGTACGTTCATCGTTGCTGCACTCGCTCTCGCCGTATCACTGGCCGCCGTGCCACGCGTGGGCGCCCAGTCACCCGCTGCCGCGTCCGCTGCCGCAGCGGCGGCCCCACCGGGGGCCGCGGCTGCGTTACCGCGCACCGCCTCGCCCCCCGGAGCCGAGGTGTACATCATCAGCCCGAAGAACGGCGCCACGGTGAAGAGCCCGGTGCACGTGCAGTTCGGATTGAAGGGCATGGGCATCGCGCCCGCGGGCATCAAGTTCGACAACACCGGCCACCACCATCTGCTCATCGACAGCGATCCGCCCGCCAATCTCTCGGCCCCGCTCCCAGCCACCGACAAGCTGCTGCACTTCGGCAAGGGCCAGACCGAGACCTCCCTCACGCTCACCCCCGGCAAACACACGCTGCAGCTGCTGCTCGCCGATCTGAACCATATCCCGCACGATCCGCCGGTGATGTCGAAGAAAATCACCATCACCGTGGCGCCCTGAGGCAGCACGCGCGCCGCCGCGCCCGGGAATCCCATGAGCCGCGCCGTCCTGCACGTGGACATGGACGCCTTCTACGCGTCCGTCGAGCAGCACGACGATCCCACGATCGCCGGCAAGCCGGTGATCGTCGGCTGGGCGGGCGGGCGGGGCGTGGTGGCCGCGGCCAGCTACGAAGTGCGTACCTTCGGGGTGCGCTCGGCGATGCCGATGCGCACGGCGCTCAAGCTGTGTCCGCACGCGGTGTGTGTGCGGCCGCGCATGGCGCGCTACCAGGAGGTCTCGGGCACCGTGTTCGGCGTGTTCCGCGAGGCGACGCCGCTCGTCGAGGGGCTGTCGCTCGATGAGGCGTTTCTGGATGTGACTGCGAGCCAGGAGCTCATGGGCGGCGCGGTCGCCATCGCACGCCGCATCAAGGAGCGCATCCGCGCGCTCACGGGCTTGAGCGCCTCGGTGGGCGTCGCGCCCAACAAGCTCGTCGCCAAGATCGCCTCCGATCTCGAGAAGCCCGACGGGCTCAGCGTCGTGCCGCCCGAGCGCGTGCGCGCGGTGCTCGATCCGCTCTCGGTGCGCCGTCTCCCCGGACTCGGACGCAAGACCGGCGAGCGCGTCGAGGCCGCCGGCATTCATACCTTCGCGCAGCTGCGCAGCGCGCCGGACGCGGTGCTGTGGCCGCTGTTCGGCCGCTACAGCGCCTGGGTGCGCGAGCGTGCCGCCGGAGTGGATGAGCGGCCGGTGGAGCCGGACCTCGAAGAGAAGTCGCTGTCCGCCGAGGACACCTTCGAGACCGATCTCGGCGATCCGAAGGTGCTGCAGGCGCAGCTGGCGCGGCTCGCGGACCTCGCCTGCGAGCGGCTGCGCGGCCGCGCTCTGGTGAGCGGCTGCATCGGCGTCAAGATCCGCCGCCATGATTTCGTGACGTTCACGCGGCAGCGCGCCATTGCGCCTGAGACCTGCGCCAGCCGCGTGGTCCACGGCGTGGCCGCGGAGCTCCTCGCCCGCTGGCTCGAGTCCCACGCCGGCGCGAAACTTCGCCTCCTCGGCGTGGTCTTGACGGAGCTGAAGCCCGCCGCGCAGCTCGGCCTCTTCGAGGAGGTGCGCCGCACCGGCCGCCTCGATGCGACGCTCGATGAGGCGCGGGCACGCTTCGGCGCGCGGGCGCTGCGGCGCGGCAGCACGATCGAGTAGCATCCAGGACCATGTATCTCAAGTTCTTCGGCCTCAACGAGAAGCCGTTCGCGATCACCCCCGATCCGCGCTATCTCTACCTGAGCGCGCGCCACGCGGAAGCGCTCGCGCACCTGCTGTACGGCATCAACGAGGCGGGCGGCTTCGTGCAGCTCACCGGTGAGGTCGGGACCGGCAAGACCACCATCGTGCGCTCGCTCCTCGCGCAGGCGCCGAAGGACGCCGAGATCGCGCTGATCCTCAACCCGCGGATGACCGCGCCCGAGTTCCTGCTGACGATCTGCGAGGAGCTCGGGATCGATGTGCCCAGCGCCTCGCGGGCGAGTCTCAAGGACCTGGTCGACGTGCTCTCCGCTTACCTGCTGCGCGCACACGCCGAGGGGCGGCGCGTGGTGCTGGTGGTGGACGAGGCGCAGAACCTCTCCTTCGAGGTGCTCGAGCAGGTGCGGCTCCTCACCAACCTCGAGACCAACACGCAGAAGCTCCTGCAGATCATCCTCATCGGTCAGCCGGAGCTGCGCGAGCTGCTCGGGCGCAACGAGCTGCGCCAGCTCGCGCAGCGCATCACCGGGCGCTATCACCTCGATCCCCTGTCGCGCGAGGAGACCACGGCCTACGTGCGCCACCGGCTGCGCGTCGCGGGCGCCACCAGCGAGCTTTTCAGTCCCTGGGCGCTGCGCGAGGTGTACCGCCTGTCGCGCGGCGTGCCGCGCATCATCAACGTCATCTGTGACCGCGCGCTCCTCGGGGCCTACTCGCTCGATCGCCACCGCGTCTCCGGCGCACTGGTGCGGCGCGCCGCGGCCGAAGTGTTCGGGCGCGCGTTCGCGGCGTTCTGGCTGCCGTGGGCCGCGGCCGCCGGGCTGGCGGCGCTGCTCGCGGCGGTGACCGCGACACTCTGGGCGCTCGGCCCGTGGAGTCCCGGCGCGCACGGCGCGGGCACGGCCGGCGCGAACGCCGTGGTTGCGCTCGCACCCGCGGCCGCGCCCGCCACCGTGGTCGCGCCGCCACCGGCGCCGACGCTCGCACAACTGCTCGCCGCGCACACCGCCGAGACCGACACCGACAGCGCCTTCGGCAAGCTGTTCACTCTCTGGGGCGCGAAGTACCAGGCCGATGGCACCGACCCCTGTACGCAGGCCTCGCGCCTCCATCTCGAGTGCCTCGCCGAGCGCGGCTCCTTCGGACAGCTGCGGGTCTACAACCATCCGGCGATCCTGATGCTGAGCGACGCGGGCGGGGCCAGCCACCAGGTGGTGTTGAGCGGCCTCGACGACCAGCACGCCCGCCTCGAGCTCGGCGGCGCGCAGGCGGTGGGACTCGGGGAGCTGTCGCACTTCTGGCTCGGCGACTTCGTGATGCTGTGGCGCCCGGCAGGCTCGCCGGTGCGGCCGCTCGCGGCCGGCATGCGCGGCGCGGAAGTGCGCTGGCTGCGGCAGAGCCTCGAGCACCTGGCGCACGTCGACTCGGGCGCGCCGGCGAGCGATGTGTTCGACGCGCAGCTCACCGGGCTGGTGCGCGATTTCCAGCGCGCACACCAGCTGTCGGTCGACGGCATCGCCGGCCGCGAGACGCAAATCGCGCTCGCCGGCGCGGTCGCCGGTCCCGACGCACCGATGCTCTCGGCCGGCGGGCCGCACGGCGGATAAACGATGTCCTTCATCCTCGACGCACTGAAGAAATCCGAGACCGACCGCCAGCGCCAGGGGGGACCGGCGCTCTTTGAAGTGAAGGTCGCGCCGCCGCGCAGCGCGCTGCCGCCCTGGGCGCTGGCGATCGCGGTGCTGTTCGTGGCGAACCTGGCGCTGGTCGGCTGGCTGCTGCTGCGGCACACACCGGCCGCGGCGAATGCCGCGGCTCCGGTCACGGCTGCCGCCGCCACCCCTGCGAACGCGAGCGCACCGCTCGCGGCGGCCGCGACGGTGACCCCGGGCGTCGCGCCCGGCAGCGGGGGAGCGCTGAGTGCACCCGCGGCGCAGTCCGCGGCCGCGCCGCCGCTGACGCGCGGCGCCCCGCCGGAACCTGCGCTGGATGCGAACGAGGCCCTGCCGGGCGGCGCCGGCCAGGCCACGAGTCCCGATGACTACGCGCCGGCCGCCGAAGCCCCGCCGCCAGGAAGTCCCGGCCGGGTGAAGCGCGGCACGGATTCCGGCGTGCCGCTCTACCAGCAGCTCGCCACCGCCCCCAACAGCCAGCTGCCGCAGCTGCGGCTCGACCTGCATGCCTATGCCGAGCGCGCCGACGACCGCTGGGTGATGATCAACATGCATAAGCTCCGTGAGGGCGAGTCGCTCGAGGGAGTGCGCGTCGAGCGCATCACCCCCGACGGGGCGGTGCTCTCCTGGCAGGGGTCGCAGTTCCTGCTCACCCAGGAGTGAGGGGCCGCGCCTGGCCGCGGAACCGCTTCACAACTTGAACCAGTTCACAGAATGAGCTTCACAGAATCCGGCGCTCGGGCACGACAGGGGTACCGCTGTCCGGCATCGTGCGCGCATGAGCGCCCGACGCGACACGCCGCCAGCTCGCATGCTGATCGTGGAGGACGACGTACGCTACGCCGAGTGGCTGCGTCACCACCTCGACGTGCTGTGTCCGCGCGCCAGCGTCAGCGTGCTGAATCTCGCCGAGTTCGAGCGCTGGTGCACCACCTTCTCCGGGCGTGACTGCGACCTGCTGCTGCTGGCCTGCCGCTTCGGCACGAGCCCCGAGGATCCGAACTCTCCCGGCCTGACGCTGCTGCGCCGGCTGCGTGACCAGCCCGCGGCGCCCTCGGTGATCGCCGTCGCGGACGAGGGCAACGAGCTCACCGCGGTGCGCGCGCTGCAGCTCGGCGCGCTCGACTACCTGCCGAAGAAACTCCTGACGCCCGAGCGCCTGAGCACCGCGGTGCGGGTGGCGCTGCGCCGCGTGGAGCGGCGCGTGGCCCGCCGTCTCGCGAGCCTCGCGCACATCGAACACGATCGCGCCACCCAGGCTGCCAAGCAGCCGCTGCCGGGCGAACCCGGCGGCGAGGGCGCGCCGGCCGCACCGGGCCGCGTCGGCGACACGGTCGCGGGCGTCGTGCCGACGGGCGCGGTGCCGCAGCTTCCCGACCCCGCGCCCACCTCGGCCACCGAGGCGCTGGCGGCACCAGGCGTGGTGGCACTGCTCACCGCGACGCCGGGCGAGGACTTCATCCCGGGCTACACACTGCGCGTCAAAGTGGGCGAATCGGAGAAGGCCGCGGTCTATCTCGCCACCAGCGCCGCGCGCGGCCACAACGTGGCGCTCAAGGTAGCCAAGACGCTGCGCGATGAGGCGGCCGGACGGCAGTTCCTCGAGCGCGAGTACACGGCGGTGCTCGCCATCAGGAGCCCGCTGGTGGTCGAAATCTACGACTACGGCGTGCACGCGGGCTACGAGTACCTGGCGATGGAGTACCTGCCGCGCGGCGATCTCAAGGCCCGCATCCAGCGCGGCGTCAACGAGCGCGAGGCGCTCGCCTACGTGCAGCGCATCGCCGAGGCGCTGCAGGTGGTGCACCAGGCCGGGCTCGTACACCGGGACCTGAAGCCCCCGAACGTGATGCTGCGCGAGACGGATGCGGTGGCGCTCATCGACTTCGGCCTCGCGCGGCAGATCGACGGCAACACCACCAGCATGCAGACCGGCCAGACCGGGGTGCTGCGCGGCTCACCCTACTACATGAGCCCGGAGCAGGCGCTCGGCGACGTGCTCGATGCGCGCTCGGATTTCTACAGCCTCGGCATCATCCTCTACGAGATGCTCACCGGGCAGAAGCCCTACACCGGCGGCACGGCGCTCGATGTGCTGCAGCAGCACGTGAGCGCACCGGCCCCACAGCTGCCGCAGAGCCTCGAGCGCTACCAGCCGTTCCTCACCAGGCTCATCGCCAAGCAGCGCACCGAGCGCTTCACCACCGCGAGCGAGATCATCACGGCGGCCACGGAGCTGCTGGTCGCACTACCGGCCGCCGCGCCCGAGTCGAGCGCGGCGTAAAGTCCGCTCACGCGATCGGCCTGGCCGGGTTGGCGCGCTCCTGCGTCTTACCCAACGCCAGCGCCAGCACCGTCCACACCGCCGAGATCAGCGCACCCAGCCAGCCGATTGCCGCCGGGCCCGCGCCCATACCGGTGAGCGCCTTGTAGAGCGAGCCGGAGAGCGCATCACCCCCGCGGTATACGAAGGTGTCGATGAGGCTCTTCGCCTTGTACTTCTCCTCGCGGGTCACCACCGTGAAGAGCGCGTCGCGGCAGGGACGGGTGAGCGCGTAGTCGCCGACCCGGCGCACCGCGTAGACGACCACCAGCACCATGAAGGTGGGTACGGCGGCAAACAGCGCGTAGCCCGCCGTCATGATCACGGGCACCGATACCAACACGGCCCTGAGGCCCACCCACTTGAACAGCCGCCCGAACAGCAGCAGCTGGATCGTGAGGGAGGCCGCCTGCACCCAGAAGTCGATGGCACCGAAGAAGCTGGCGCGCTGGTCGGCGGTGTGGAAGGCCTTGGCGACGAAGGCCTGCTGCTCGAGGTAGAGGAACGTCGACACCCAGGTCATGAGCATCACGAAGGCGGCGATGCCGAGCAGATAGGGCGAGCGCGCCACCTGCGTGAAGGCCGCCCATACGCCCCCGCCGAGCGCGTCCTCCTCGCGCGGCGCCTTCGGGACACCGGGCGGGGGAGCGGTTGCCTCGCGGCGCTGCCAGCCGATCACCTGCGCCATGAAGACAAGCGACACGAGCAGCAGCGCCGCCGAGATCGGCAGCAGGTTGATGGCGCCGAGCGGCACCGCGAGCTGGTTGGCGATCGCCGGCCCGACGAGTCCGCCGGTGCTGGCACCCGCCCAGATGAAGCCGAACAGCCGCCCCGCCTGCTCGCGGTTGAAGACGTCCGCCATCAGGCTCCAGAAGGTCGCCACCACGAACAGGTTGAAGACGCTCACCCACACGAAGTAGGCGCGCGCGATCCAGGTGTGGTCCTCCTGCACGCGAAACCAGAGGTAGAAGGCGAGGAGATTGGCCGCGAAGAAGGCGTACACCCACGGCAGGAAGACGCTGCGCGGGTAGCGCGAGGTGAGCCAGCCGTACACCGGCTGCAGCAGCAGCATCACCACGAACACGCCCCAGAAGAGATAGGGAATCTTGTCGAGCCCGGAAGTGATGCCGAGCGCATCGCGCACCGGGCGCAGGATCGTGTAGCCCGACCACATGCAGAAGAGCGTCGCGAAGGAGGCGAGCAGTACCGGCGCCTCACCGGGCTGCAGTACGACCAGGCGGCGAAGCAGCTGACTCATGGCAACTCCCGTTGGCTTGGGTTTCGGCGCGAGTGCGCAATAGTGAAGGAACCCGCCCAAGCGCGCTTGACGTTCGGCGCGGCGCGGGAGCAGGCTCTATCTGCGCAAAGGGGATGAAAGCCATGAGAAGAAGAACGTTTTGCGCAGCGGGGCTCGCGGCCTTCACCAGCGCCCTGCTGCCGCCGCGGCGCGCCTTCGCCAGCGCCGCCGCCGATCTGCCCGCCACGGGCCTCGACGGCAAGCCGCTGACGCTCAACGGCGCCGACGTCGATGCGCTGCGCACGGGGCTGCGCGGCGAGCTGCTCGGCGCCGGCCAGGCGGGGTACGAAGAGGCACGGAAGCTGTGGAATCCCTCCTTCGACCGCCACCCGGCGCTCATCGTCCGCTGCGCCGGGGCGGCGGACGTGAAACGCGCGGTGAGCTTCGCCGCCGCCCACGGGCTCCTCACCGCGGTGCGTGCCGGCGGCCACAGCTTCTCGGGCCAGTCCGTCTGCGACGGCGGACTGATGATCGATCTCGCGCCGCTGCGTGCCGTGGAGGTCGACCCCGTCGCGCGCACGGCGCGCGTGGGGGGCGGGGCGCTCCTCGGCCAGCTCGATCGCGAGGCTCAGGCCTTCGGACTTGCCACCACCGCCGGCGTCGCGGCCGACACGGGCGTCGCGGGCCTGACGCTCGGCGGCGGCATCGGCCGTCTCGGCCGCCGCTTCGGTCTCGCCTGTGACAACCTCCTCGGGGCGGAGGTGATCACCGCCGACGGCAGCTGGGTGCGCAGCAGCGAGCAGGAAAACCCCGAGCTCCTCTGGGGCCTCAAGGGCGGCGGCGGCAACTTCGGCGTGGCCACCGAGTTTGTCTTCCGGCTGCACGAAGTCGGGCCGGTGTACGGCGGCGAGTTGAGCTACCCGCTCGCCGGGGCGCGGGCGGCGTTGGGTGCCTACGCCGAGGTCTGCGCGAATGCCCCGGATGACCTGTACGTCGGCGCGGACATGTACGCCGATGCGCACGGCACCTGGCTCATCGCCTTCGACGTCACTTACTGCGGGCCGCTCGAGCAGGCCGAGCGCGTGATCGCGCCGCTGCGCAAGCTCGGCAAGCCGCATGCGGACTCCCTCGGCGTGACCGCCTACACGAAGCTCCAGGGGAGCGAGAATATGCCGGGGCACTCGTCCGAATGCGTGTACTTGAAGGGCGGGCTGGTCGAGCATATGACGGCCGAGTTCATCGACACCGCCGTCGGCTGCATCGAGAGCGGCAAGCTCGACACCGCCGGTCTCGGCTTCCAGCCGATGGGCGGCGCGATCGCGCGCGTGGCACCGGGCGCCACCCCTTTCTGGAACCGCGCGGCGCGCTACTCCATGCACATCTTCAGCGTCTGGAAACCCGACGCCGACCACGACACCGCCGAGCGCAACAAGGAGTGGGTGCGCGGCGCCTACCAGAAGCTCGACCCGCTCACCCACGGCCGCTATGTGAACGTCGCCAACATGGAGGATCGCAACATCGTCGCGTCCGCTTACGGTGACAACTACCCGCGCCTCGCGGCGCTCAAGAAGCGCTACGATCCGGGCAACCTCTTCCGCCTCAACGCCAACATCAAACCCGCCTGAGAAAACCGCGCCGTGTGCGTCAGCGCCGGCGTACACACTGTAAGCAACTGCGCGGCTTGACACACCAGCGTCATGCGGGTGCAATGCGCGAGGCTGTGCGCTGCAAGGGCCGCTTTTAACGGATGAACCCCCTGCACCTCGTCGATACGACGCTGTTCTATTCGCCGACCAGCGGCGGCGTGCGGCGCTATCTCAACGCCAAGCACGCCTGGCTCACCGCGCACACCCACTGGCAGCACACCATCGTCGTGCCGGGGCGCAAGAACCGCCTCGAGCACGGCGGCGTGTCGACGCTCGCCGGATTCACGGTGCCGGGCACCTTCAACTACCGCCTGCCGCTCAACGTGCGGCGTTGGCAGCGCGTGCTCGATCGGCTCGAGCCCTCGCTCATCGAGGCGGGCGACGCCTTCCACCCGGGATGGTGTGCGGCGACGGTGGCACGCCGGCGCGGCATCCCGGCGGTCGCCTTCTATCACTCCAACGTGCCGCAGATCATCGGCCGGCGCTTCCGCAGCATCGAGCCCTCGGTGCGCCGCTACCTGCGCGCTCTGTACGCGCGCTTCGATGCGGTGCTGGCGCCGAGCCGGGTGATGTGCGAATACCTCGCGACGCTCGGCATCGCCAACGCGCTGCACCAGCCGCTCGGTGTCGACGCCGAGGTGTTTCATCCGCGCCGCCGCACGCTCAACCTGCGCAAGCGGCTCGGGCTCACACCGCAGACGCGCCTGCTCGTCTACGCCGGGCGCTTCGCCGGCGAGAAGAATCTGCCGGTGCTGCTCGCGGCTTTCGCCGCGCTGGGCGCCCCGTATCACCTGCTGCTGATCGGCGGCCGCCGCCGTGCGCGCCCGGCGCCGAACGTCACCATGGTTCCCTTCCGCCGCGACAGCGTCGAGCTCGCCTCGTGGCTCGCCTCGGCGGACGCGCTGGTGCACGCCGGCACCAAGGAGACCTTTGGCCTGGTGGTGCTGGAAGCCATGGCGTGCGCGCGCCCGGTGATTGCGGCGCGCGCCGGGGCGTTTCCCGAGCTCGTCGATGAAAGTGTCGGCATGCTGGCCGCGCCCGACAGTGCCGCCGATATGGCAGCGAGCATCGCCGCGCTCTACGAGCGCGATCCCGACGCGCTGGGCGAGGCGGCGCGCGCACGCGTGCTGAAGCACTACACCTGGGACCGCGCGTTCCGCCGCCAGATCGACGTCTACTGTGCACTGCTCGGCGCCCGCCGCCCGGCGCCGGGCGCCGACGAGAACCTCGGACTTCCCTCGCCCAGCCCTTAGAAGCGCTCAGCGGCGCGCCACGCGCAGCAGCGCAAGTCCCGCACGGCTGCGCGCCAGCGCCAGCACCACCCGGTAGAGCAGGCGGCGCGTCAACGGCGCCGGGCGCCCCGGAATCGCGCGATAGAAGGCCGCGCCCACGTTGTAATGCAGGTGCACCGCGCGCGCCGTGAGACGCCACTCGCGCGCACCGGCGGCGATGCGGTACTCGAGGGGTGCGGCGGCTTCGACGCGCGCATCCGCGAGCCGCTCGGGCAGATCCGCGGGCGCAACTCCCGCGAACGCCAGCTCGAGCTCCGCGCCCGGATGCACCGCAGTGCAGCCCGTGAGCGTCAGGCCGAGCGGGTCATCGGGCGTGCGCCGGCAGCGCACATTACCGGTGAACACAGCCACGGTCACCGCCGGCGCCACTCAGCCGCCCCACTCGGGCTCGACGCGCACGTCGGTGGTCACCGAGTTGGCAATGAAGCACTCCTCGTGCGCGCGGTGGTGCAGCGCCTCGAGGTCCGCGCGCGCCGGCAGCCGCTCGCCGCAGCACACCACCCTGGGGCGAAGTGTCACGCGCAGCATCGCGGTCCTGCCCGCGGCGTTCCTGCCCATGACGCCTTCTGCCGCGTCGCTGTAATCATCCACCCTGAATCCCTTGCCGGCGGCGAACGACAGGAAGAACAGCATGTGGCAGCTCGAGAGCGCCGCCACCAGCGCCTCCTCGGGATCGACCGCCCGGCTCTCCGAGAGCGGCACGCGCACCACGTAGGGCGAGGACGAAGCCGGCACCTCGATGCCACCGTCGAAGTGCCAGCGGTGTGCCCGGCTAAAGCGGTTGTCGGTGAAGACGGCCGTGCCGCGCTGCCAGTGAATCCCTGCCTGGTAGGTGTGCTCCGCCATGCTTTTCTCCACGCGCCTGAGGCCGGGATTGTACGATAGCGCGGTGAACAGCCCCGCGCTCGAGCCGCGCCGTGACCTGACGCTCGTCCACGCCACCTCGCTCGTGGTCGGCGTCATCATCGGCACCGGCATCTTTCTCAAGGCGGCGAGCATGGCGCAGGCGGTGGGAACGCCGGGCCTGGTGCTGGCCGCATGGGTGGCCGCGGGGCTGGTCGCCATGCTCGGCGCGCTGTGCTTCGCCGAGCTCGGCGCGGTGCTGCCGCACGCGGGCGGCGAGTACGTGTACCTGCGCACCGCGTACGGGGAGATCCCGGGGTTCCTGTTCGCCTGCAACGCCTTCGTGCTCGGCGGCGCGGCGGTGGCCGCCTACGGCGCCGCGGTCGCGATCTTCGTCTCCGACATCCACCGCTTCGATGCCCTCTGGGTCCGCCACACGCTGCACCTCTTTTCCCTCACCTGGACGTTCGAGTTCGGCGCGCGGCAGCTGATCGCGGTCGGCGTGATCGCGGTGTTCGCCGCCATCAACTGCCTCGGCGTGATGCTCGGCGGCCGCGTGCAGACGCTGCTGACCGCGACCAAGGTGGCGGCGATCGTGCTGGTGGCCGGGGGCGTGTTCCTGTTCTCCGACGGCGGTGCATGGTCGAACCTCGGCAGCCGCAGCGCCGGCGTCGTCGGCAGCGGCGGCCTCGCCGGCTTCGGCGGCGCGATGTTCGCGGCTCTCTGGGCCTACAGCGGCTGGCAGTTCCTGCCGATGGCGGCCGGCGAGGTGCGCGAACCGCAGCGCACCCTGCCGCGCGCCATCGTCGGTGGCACGGTGCTGGTGCTGGCGCTCTACCTCGCCGTCAACACCGCCTATCTCTACGCGCTGCCCTTCTGGCAAGTAGCGAGCGCCAACTCGACCGCCTACCCCGACGCCCCTTCGGTGGCGGCGCGCGCCGTGCAGACCTTCCTCGGCACCCGTGCGGCGCCGATCGCCGCGCTCATCTTCCTCATCTCGACCATCGGCTCGTTGAACGGCGTGATACTGAGCGCCGCGCGCGTGCCGTACGCCGCGGCGCGCGACGGCCTGTTCTTCGCGCCCTTCGGGCGGTTGCACCCGAAGAGCCGCGTGCCGGTGACCTCCCTGGTGCTGCTCGCCGTGTGGGGTGCGCTGCTCGCCGTCTCCGGCACCTTCGACCAGCTCACCAACATGGCGGTGATGTCGTACGCGCTCTTCTGGATCCCGGTGTCGCTCGCCGTGCTGGTGCTGCGCAGGAAGCTCCCGCACGTGCCGCGCTCCTTCCGCGTGCCGGGCTACCCGCTGGTGCCGCTGGTGTTCGCGCTCGTCATGGTGTGGATCGTCGCGAGCGCGCTGCTCACCGCCACCGCGGAATCGGTGGCGACGCTGGTGCTGGTGGCGCTCGGCCTGCCGCTCTATCCGCTCTTCCGCCGCGGTGCGCGCGCGGCGCCTACTGCGACTCGAGCTCCCACAGAGTGAGCGGCGCGCCGCGCCGCAGCCACAACCCCAGGCCGGCCTCGCGGAAATACCGCCCGAGGCGCGTGCGGTACCAGCGCGCGCTGCGCAGGTGCACGTCGGGATCGGTGCGCGCGCGATCGCAGTTGCGCGCGAAGTCCGCGCGCGTGAGCGCGCTGAAATAGAGCAGCCCGCGGGTGAGGCGCGCCAGGTTCGCGAGCGCACGCACCGCGTGTGACGTGTCGAGGTATTGCAACACGTCGTAACAGACGACGAGGTCATAGGGTGAGCGCGCGCGGTGCTCCTCGATGCGTCCGCGCCGCCAGCCGTAGCGGCGGCAGAGGTACTCGCTCACCTCGAGCCCGGTGTACTCGGCGCGCGGCAGCGAGCGGGTGAGCTCGCGGCCGAGGAGGCCGACGCCACAGCCCGCATCGAGGATCCGCCGCACCGGGAGTCCCACGTACGCCGCTCCCGCGGCGATGAGGCGCGCCCGTGCGCGCATCTCGGCGCGCGAGGCGACCGCGGTGCGCGGATCGTAGTAATAGCGCTGGTAGTACTCGCGGTCGAAGGGCATGGCGGCTGAATCCCGGCTGAACGGATTATGACCGAGCGCGCCCGCGCGCGCGGCGCGCAACTAACGGGGGCCGCTGTATGCCTAAACGGGTAGTGCGCGTTATGGCACCCATGTTCCGGCAGTTCGGCCGCGAACCGGAAGGAGACCCCTGATGAATCGCAACTCACTCAAAGTCACGGTCGCGGCGGCGCTGCTCAGCGCGCTGCTTGCGGGCTGCATCGTGGCGCCCGCACCCGGCTATTACGGCGAAACCGTCGGCTACGCGCCGCCGGCCGCACAGTACGAGGCGGTGGTGGGCGTGGCGCCCGCGCCCGGCTACTTCTGGATCGGCGGCGGCTACTTCTGGGAAGGCGGGCGTTACGCCTGGCACCCGGGCTACTGGGCCGCGCCGCGGGCCGGGCTACCGCTGGGTGCCGCGCACCTGGGCCCATGTCGGCGGCGGCTGGCGCGCCCGCGGTGGCTGGGTCCGCGGCTGAGCGCGCTGCGCGCCGGACTCGACCCCTGAGGGCTTGCCCTCGCGGCGGCCCCGGTGGCTGCCGCGGGGGTGAGCCATTTGCCTCCCCGGCGGGGCCGCTGCACACTCCGCCGCTCGGGCGACACCGAAGGATGGCCCGGGAGGAGTGCACCCATGACGAGAGCGTGGATCGCGGCCGGTTGGCTGCTCGCGGCGGTGACCGTGGCCGCGGCCCAGACCTTAGGGAATGGCGGCGGCAAGTTCACCCTGACGAGTAGCGATTTCGCGGCGGGCAAACCGCTCGCCAGCGCGCAGGTCTTCAACGGCTTCGGCTGCAGCGGCGGCAACGTCTCCCCGGCGCTCGCCTGGAGCAATGCGCCCGCGGGCACCAAAAGCTTCGCGCTCCTGGTGCACGACCCCGACGCCCCGACCGGCAGCGGCTGGTGGCACTGGGTGGTCTACGACATTCCCGCGAGTGTGAGCTCGCTCCCCGCCGGCGCCGGCGATCCGAAGAAGGGCTTAGCTCCCGCCGGTGCGCAGCAGGGGCGCACGGATTTCGGCACCGCGGGCTACGGCGGCCCGTGTCCGCCACCCGGCAAGCCCCATCGCTACTACTTCCGTCTGTACGCGCTCAAGGTCGCCAGGCTCGAGGTGCCCGCGGACGCGAGCGCCGCGTTCATCGGCTTCAGTGTCAATGCCGCCTCCCTCGGCAAGGCGGAGCTGCTGGGACTTTATGGCCGCTGAGATGCGCTCCGACGCCAGGCTCCCCTTGGTGCGCGAGCGGCGGCCCGCGATCTGGCCGTGGCTGCTGATGCCGGTCGTCGTGCTGCTGGTGTTCGCAGCTCTGCTGCGCATCCATCATCGCCCCGGCACGCCCTGGGCGAGCCTCTGGTCGCACCCGAGCGCGGAGAGCGCGCCACCCGCGCACTAGGCTCGCTCGATGCCCTCCTCAGCCAGCAAGGCGCGCGCGGCGCGTGCGCCCGCGAGCCGCGCCCCGCGCGTCGGCTTCGTGAGCCTCGGCTGCCCGAAGGCCCTGGTCGACTCCGAGCGCATCCTTACCCGGCTGCGCTCGGAGGGTTACGAGGTGTCGCCGAGCTACGAGTCGGCGGACCTCGTAGTGGTCAACACCTGCGGCTTCATCGACGCGGCGGTCGATGAGTCGCTCGATGCGATCGGCGAGGCGCTCGAGCACAACGGGCGGGTGATCGTCACCGGCTGCCTCGGCGCCAACCCTGAGCGCATCCTCGAGCGCCACCCGCGGGTGCTCGCAGTCACCGGTCCCGCCGCCTACGAGAAGGTGGTCGGCGCGGTGCACGCCCACCTGCCGCCGCGCCACGACCCGTTCCTCGATCTGGTGCCGCCGCAGGGCATCCGCCTGACGCCGCGCCACTACGCCTATCTCAAGATCTCGGAAGGGTGCAACAACCGCTGCAGCTTCTGCGTGATTCCGGCGATGCGCGGGCGCCTGGCGAGCCGCCCGATCGATGAGGTGCTGCGCGAGGCGGAGCGCCTGGTGGCGGCCGGGGTGAAGGAGCTGCTCGTCATCTCCCAGGACACGAGCGCCTATGGCGCGGATCTGCGCTACGCGCGCGGCGAGTGGCACGGGCAGGAGTGGCAGACGCGCTTCATCGATCTGGCGCGCGCGCTCGGCACGCTCGGGGTGTGGGTGCGGCTGCACTACGTCTATCCCTACCCGCACGTCGATGCAGTCATCCCGCTCATGGCCGAGAAGCGGGTGCTCCCCTACCTCGACATTCCCTTCCAGCACGGCAGTCCCACCGTGTTGAAGCGCATGCGCCGGCCCGCGCACGCCGAGGACACCCTGGCGCGCATTGCCGCGTGGCGGGCGGCCTGTCCCGCCCTCACGCTGCGCAGCACTTTCATCGTCGGCTTCCCCGGCGAGACCGAGGCGGAGTTCGCCGAGCTGCTCGACTGGCTCGAGGAGGCCGGGCTCGATCGCGTCGGCTGCTTCAAGTACTCCCCGGTCGAGGGCGCGGCGGCCAACGCCCTCGCGGCGCACGTGCCACCCGCGGTGCAGGAGGAGCGCTACGCACGCTTCATGGAGCGCGCGGCGGCCATCAGCACGCGGCGGCTCGCGGCCAGGGTGGGCGAGCGCATGCGGGTGTTGGTCGACACCGTGGGAGATGGTGCCGCGGTCGCCCGCAGCGAGGCCGATGCGCCCGAGATCGACGGCGCGGTGAGGATCGCAGCTGCCGGCAAGACGCGGGCGGGCGAGTTCGCCGACGTGGAGATCGTCGCCGCGTCCGCCTACGATCTCGCCGGCCGCCTCGTGTGAGACGGCCGGCGAGGATCCTTCAGCCCCGCAGTCTTCAGCTCGCCGGGTTCATCCCCAGCGACTTCATGAGCTCCGTCGCCTTGTCCTTGACGGCCTGCGCCTTGGCCATCGCGGTGGAGTAGTCGCCGGAAGCCGAGGCGTTGGTGGCATCGCCCCAGGTCGACTTGAGCGAGTCGAGCCCGCTCTTGGCAGCCGCGACCGCGTCCTTGGTCACGCCCTTGGGGAGCTTGCCGCCCTTCGACAGCGCCGCGACCCGCTTGGCGAGGTCGTCGACCATCTTCGGCACCGCGGCACTCGCCGGGCCCCAGTCGTCCTTCGCCTTGGCGAGCGCCTGCTCGGCCTCGGCCTTCTTGGCCGCCGCCGCATCTTTCAGGCTCGAGATCGCGGTCATCATTGCGGGCGCGCCGGCCACGACGCCGGCGTAGTCGCCCTGTTGGAACTTGCCCTTCATGTCGGACAGCTGTGCATCGACGCCGCCGAGCTGCTCGGGCGCATATTTCATCGCGGCGTCACGGACGGCATCGAGCCCTTGCTGGGCGCTCGCCAGCGCCTGCTCGGCCGGGCCTTTCTGCATGTTGCAACCGATGATGAGCACGGCCGTGAGCGCGGCCAGCAACCAGATGGATTGTTTCTTCATTGTTACCCCTCGTCGCGGATGTGGTGGCCGCGGCGTGCCGCGGCCACCCGCGAGAGTAGCACGAATCACCCCGCCGGGGCCTTCGCAGGCTGCGCGGCAGCCGCAGGACTCACGCATTCGCCGCGCACCGCGTCATCGACGCTCGAGTAATCGAGGTCTGCGGCGGGCAGCTGCGGCAGCGCCGCGCGCAGCAGCCCCTCGCGCGCGCGCTCCTTGAGCCGTGCGACGCGCAACGCGGCGCCGCGCGTGCCGAGCCAGGCGCAGAACTCACCGAGGGTCTCGAGCGCCGTGCTGTCGAGATCCGGGGACTCCTCGAGGCTCAGCACGACCAGACGCGTCGCGGGCTGTGCGCGCACCAGCGCGCGCGCCGCGGCGAACAGCGGCTCCGCGTTGGCGAAGAACAGTGGCTCCTCGGGCCGCAGCACCAGCATGCCGGGCACGATGTGCGCCTGCGGGAAGCGCTCGACACTCACGTAGTCGTGCCCGCCGACGCGCCCGAGCACCGCCAGACGCGGCGAGGCGAGCGACTTCAGGAGCCACGCCACGCTGAAGGCGATCGCCGCGATGAGTCCGTTCAGCACGCCGAACACCATCACCGCCAGCACCGCCGCGAGCGCCACCTGCCGGTCGCGCTGCCAGCGAAAATAGTCCGCGAACACCGCGATGCGCACCGACTTGCTCACCGCGTGGATGACGATTGCCGCGAGCACCGGCTCGGGGATGCGCTCGATGAATCGCAGGCAGGCGAGCACCAATACCAGCACCGTGGCGGCGGCAGCAAGGCCCGCGAGCCGCGAGCGCGCGCCCGCGGCCTCGTTGGCGGAAGTGGCCGAGTAGCCGGCGCCGACCGGCGTGCCCTGCAGGAGTCCTGCGACCACGTTGGCGACGCCGAGCGCGAGCAGGTCGCGGTTCGGCTGCACCGCGTCGTCGTGCTTGAGCGCATAGGTGCGGATCGAGCCGTAGGACTCGGCATACAGGATGAACATCAGGGCGAAGGAGAACTCCGCGAGCGCCAGCCAGCGCGTGCCCGCGGGCAGCACGAAGTGCGGCAGCGCGGGCGTGAGCGCGATCGCGCCGGTGAGCGTCACGCCGTGGGCGGCGAGGACCGGGGCGGCGAGGATGCCGGCGAGGATCACCACCAGTGCGCCGGGCACGCGCGGGATGCGCTCGAGCACGAAGAGTCCGAGGAGCGCGGCGAGTCCGCAGCCGATCGAGGCCGCCTGCCACGTGCCGATGCCGCGCGCCAGCTCGATGATGAGGGTGAAGAAGCCGGTGGCGCTGGTGTGCATGCCGGCGATCGTCGGCCACTGCTTGACGGCGATCACGATCGCGAGCCCGAAGGCGTAGCCGCGCAACACCGGGCGCGCGATCAGGTTCGACATCGCCCCGAAGCGCAGCGCACCCGCGAGCGCGAACGTGAGCCCCGCGCCCACCACCAGGATCGATGCCAGGGCGAGGCGCTCCGCGGCTCCGGTGGCGCCGAGCGCGAGCAGCGCCGAGGCGAGCACCGCGGCGGACGAGGAGGTCGCGGAGACAATGGCGAAACGGCTCCGGCCGATCAGCCCATAACACACGAGTCCCGCGAACAGGGCGATCACGCCGGCCTGCGGCGGCAGCGTCGCGAGGTGCGAATAGGCCACCGCCTCGGGCAGCAGGAGCCCGGCGATGGAGAGCCCGGCGATGAGGTCCGCGGCGGTGGAAGCGCGGCTTGAGGCCATCCCGGTGGGTGCGTCCTACTCGACCGTGACGCTCTTGGCGAGGTTGCGCGGCTGATCGACGTCGGTGCCGCGCAGGATCGCCGCATGGTAGGCGAGCAGCTGCAGCGGGATGGTGTAGACCACCGGCGCCTGGGTGTAGGTCACATGCTTGGGCATCTCGATCACCGTCACGCCGTCACTCGGGGCGATGCCGGACTCCGGGTCCGCGAACACGATCAGCTCCCCGCCGCGCGCCCGCACCTCCATGAGGTTCGACTTGAGCTTCTCCAGCAGATCGTTGTTGGGCGCCACCGCCACCACCGGCATGTCGGCATCGACCAGGGCGAGGGGCCCGTGCTTGAGCTCGCCGGCCGGGTAGGCTTCGGCGTGGATGTAGGAGATTTCCTTGAGCTTCAGCGCCCCCTCCATGGCGATCGGGTAGAGCGCGCCGCGCCCGAGGAACAACGCGTGGTGCTTGGAGGCGAAGCGCTCCGCGGCCAGGCGCCGGATCACCGGATCGAGCTGTAACGTCTTCTCGACGAGCGCCGGCAGCTCGATGAGGCGCGTGATGAGGCCGCGCTCGCGTTCGGGATCGGCGCCGCGATGGCGGGCGAGCGCCACCACCAGCATGCCGAGCGCGGTGAGCTGCGTGGTGAACGCCTTGGTCGAGGCCACACCGATCTCCGGTCCCGCGCGCGTCAGCATGACGAGCCCGGACTCGCGCACCAGGGAGCTCTCGGGCACGTTGCAGATCGCGAGCTGCGAGAGATAACCCGACTGCTTCGCGAGCCGCAGCGCCGCCAGCGTGTCGGCGGTTTCGCCCGACTGCGAGATGGTGACGAACAGCGAGTCGGGCGGCACCAGGGGACTCCTGTAGCGGTACTCGCTCGCGATGTCGACCGCGCACGGGATCTTGGCGATCTGCTCGATGAAGTAACGGGCGACGCACGCGGCGTGGTAGCTGGTGCCACAGGCGACGATATGCACGTTGCGGGTGCGCTTGAGCACTTCGGTGGCGGCCGGCCCGAAGGCCGCCTCCAGCAGCCGTCCGTTGGCGACGCGCTCCTGCAGCGTGTTGGCCAGCGCCCACGGCTGCTCGTGGATCTCTTTCAGCATGTAGTGCGCGAACTCGCCCTTCTCGGCGGCGTCCGCCGACAGCTCGCTCTCGCGCACCGCTCGCTCGATGAAGGCGCCGTTGCGGTCGAGGACGCGCACCGCGGTGCGCCGCACCTCGGCGACGTCGCCCTCCTCGAGGAACATGAAGCGGCGCGTCACGGGCAGGAGCGCCGCAACGTCGGAGGCGACGAAGTTCTCCTCCACCCCGAGGCCCACCACCACCGGGCAGCCCTCGCGCGCCACGATCAGCCGGTCGGGATCGTGCTCACTCACCACCACGAGTGCGTAGGCGCCCTCGAGCTCGGCAACCGTGGCGCGCACCGCCTTGAAAAGGTCGTGCACGGTCTGCAGGTGCCAGTGCACGCGGTGCGCGATCACCTCGGTGTCGGTCTCGGAAGTAAACTGGTAGCCGCGCTTCTCGAGGTCGGCGCGCAGCTCTTCGTAGTTCTCGATGATGCCGTTGTGCACGATCGCCAGGCCGTCGCGCGAGATGTGCGGGTGGGCGTTGCGCTCGCTCGGCACGCCGTGCGTGGCCCAGCGGGTGTGGGCGATGCCGATCTTGCCGGACGTCGGGTTGTGGGCGAGCGCCTCATCGAGCATGCGCACCTTGCCGACGGTACGCAGTCGCGTGAGGTGCTTCGAGCCGTTGAGCACGGCGAGCCCCGCCGAGTCGTAGCCGCGATACTCCAGGCGCCGCAGGCCCTCCATGAGTACCGGCACCACGTTGCGCTCGGCGACGGCTCCGACGATTCCACACATGGCTTCAATGCCTTCAGGGGGCGCCCGACAGGGCCACCCGGGCGCCAAGTGTGCCTCAAATCACCGGAACGCGCTGATTTCGCTCATGAAACCCGTGAAGCCGGTCGCAAGGCGCGCAGGTTCCCGGTCCCCTGGCGGCCGCGCTGGTCGGCGCAGAACTGCGCCAGGCGACGCACTGCGGCGCGGTACTCCGCGTCGATCCAGCAGAACTCCAGCCAGAACTCGCGCTGGGCGGCAGCGGTGGTGGCGCTGCGGCTCGCGGCCAGCAGGCGCAACGCGGCGCTCCGGCGCGTGCCGAGCCGCTGCACGCTGGCCGCGAGCGTGCCGAGCTCACTGAAGGCCCGCCGCGACAGGAGCCGCCCGCGCGCCACCGCGGGCCGCCTCAGTCCTTGCAAGCGCGCAGCCCCTCGAACTCGGAAGTCGTGCGGTCGAGCTCGGCGATCACCTCGCAGTAGCGGCGCCACGCCTCGCGCAGCTGCGCCACATCGCCCCGAGCGAGCCGCTCGAGGCCGCGCCGCGCGGCGTCGTGCTCGGACTGGACGCGCTGGTGGCGGTCCTCGAGCGAGCGCAGCTTCTGCCACTGCTGTTCCGACGCACTCATGCGCGCAAGGCTAGCGAAGCAACGCTACAGGGAGGTTGCAGGCGCTTACTTTTGCTTTACCGGGCGCCGCCAGCCCTCGACGGTCGTCTGCGGAGCGCGCGCCACGGTGAGCTTGCCGGCCGGCACGCTCTTCGTCACGGTCGAGCCCGCGCCGATGGTGGCGCCGGCACCCACCGTGATGGGCGCCACCAGCACGCTGTTGCTGCCGGTGTGCACATCGTCGGCGATGACGGTGCGGTGCTTGTTGGCGCCGTCGTAGTTGGCAATGATGGTGCCGGCGCCGATGTTGTCGCGGGCGCCGAGCTCGGCGTCGCCGACGTAGGCGAGATGGTTGGCCTTGGAGCCCTCGCCCATCGTCGAGTTCTTGACCTCGACGAAGTTGCCGATGTGCACGCCGCGCGCCAGCGTGGAGCTCGGGCGAAAGCGCGCGAACGGGCCGATGTTGCACTCCGGCCCGATCACCGCCCGGTCGATCACGCAGTGCGCGAACACCTCGGTGCCGGCGCCGATCTCGCTGTTGCGGATGACGCAACCCGGGCCGATGTGCACGCCGTCGCCGAGCACCACGCGTCCCTCCAGCACCACGTTCACATCGAGAAACACGTCGGCCCCGTGGGTGACGCTGCCGCGTACCTCGAGCCGCGCGGGATCCGCCACGGTGACGCCGGCGAGCATCAGCTCGCGCGCCGCCTGGCGGCGCCAGGCCGCCTCGACCTCGGCGAGCTGCGCCTTGTCGTTGACGCCGAGCACCTCGATCGCCTGCGCCGCCACCACCGGCTTGACGGCGACGCGGTCCTTGACCGCCAGCGCCACCACGTCCGTCAGGTAGTACTCGCGCTGCGAGTTGTCGGGCTTGAGCAGTCCGAGCCAGCGGCGCATGAGCCGCGCGGGCGCCGCCAGTACGCCGGTGTTGCACTCGCGAATGGCGAGCTGCGCACGCGTGGCGTCCTTTTCCTCGACGATGCGGCGCACGCCGCCGCCGCGGGCGCGCACGATGCGGCCATAGCCCGCGGGGTCGTCGGTCTTCATGGTGAGGAGACTTAAGTTTCCGCGCCCGACGCGCGCGACCAGGTCAGCGAGCGTGGCGGTGCGGATGAGCGGCACGTCGCCGTACAGCACCAGCACCGTGTGGCCGTCGGGGATCTGCGGCATGGCCTTGAGCAGCGCGTGCCCGGTGCCGCGGCGCTCATCCTGCAGCACCCAGCTGACCGGCGCGGCGGCGAGCGCGGTGCGCACCTGCTCGCCACCATGCCCGTACACCACGTAGATGGCGGCCGGCCCGAGCGAGCGGGCGGTGTCGATGACGTGTTGCAGGAGCGGGCGGCCGGCGAGCGGCTGCAGCACTTTGGGCTGTGCCGAGCGCATGCGCTTGCCCTCTCCGGCGGCGAGGATCACCACCGACAGCGGTTGCGCGGTGCTGGCCATGGGCTAAGTGTAACCTAGCGCCGCACGATGACCGGGCCGTGGCCGGTCGGGGTGCGCGCGCCCTCGAGCGAGCGCAGCTTGTCGCGCATCTGCGCGCCGACGTAGAGCTGCGGGTTGGAATGCTCCTGGTGCTCGGCGTCCTCGCGCTGGGCGATGAGCCCGGAGGCTTTGGCGAAGGCCTCCTCGAGCGAAGCGCTGCCCGGGAGCGAGTCCTTGAGGAAGGCCTCGCCAAACCAGGTGAGCTCGCGATCTTCCTGACAGCCGAAGGAGCTGTGCGCGGCGTCCGCCGCGGTGACGATCGCCGTGGTGTCGTTCTTGAGCGCATCGACGAACACCCCGGCGTAGCAGGCCGACACCACCACCACTCGCCAGCGAATCCCGGAGTCATCGAGCGCCTGGCGCAGGTCCTCGGGCGCGAGCTGCGCGAGCGGCAGCGAGCCGTTACGCACCTCGAGCCCGTCCTCGGAGCCGTGCGAGGTGAGGAACAGCACCAGCACGTCCTCGTCCGGATCCATGCGCGTGGCGAGGAGCTTGAGCGTCTGCGCGAGCCCGGAGAGGCTCGCGAGCGGCCAGGAGTCGCGGTCGCCCGCATCGTTCACCAGCAGCACCGAGCGGTCGGCGGAGCCGAAGCGTGTCGCGAACACCTGGCGCGCGAACTGTGCCTCACGGCTGAACACCTCCGGGTCCGCGTCTCCCGCGAAGCCGACGAAGTAGGCGTGCGGCGTGGGCGGCTCGGACGGCGTGACGCGCTCCACCACCGCGGCGATGCGCGCCGGCTGGTCGTAGAGCAGCGCCTCGGCCTCACCCGGATCGAGATCGTCCTGCGCAACGCTGGTATCGGGCGGCACCCACAGGCGCGTGTCGAGATCGAGCCAGCCGATCATCCAGGGGGAGGCGAGCAGCAGCGCCACGGCGAGCAGCGCGGGCTTGAAGCGCAGCGGGCCGAAGGCCGCCCCCAGCACGCGCAGCGCGAGCAGCGCCAGATAGAGGATCGCGAGGGCAGCGCTCGTGAGCGGGTGCTGCGCGACGGCGTTGAGGTCGCCCAGCAGCCACAACACCGCGAGCGCGAAGGGCGCGACCGACAGTGCCACGGTGAGGAGCAGGCGGGTCGGCGCCTCGCGGCTCTGCGCGCGGGCGATGAGCGCGCAGGCGAGCAGCGCGAGCAGCAGATAACACGCCCAGCCGAAGAGCGCATCGCTCACGAACTCGGCGTGGCGTTCGGCGTGCAGCCGGTCGAGCAGCGCCCATACCAGCAGGTTCACGAGCAGGAGCGCTGCCAGCTGGTCGAAGCCGAACGTGAAGCGCGGCGGCCAGCGCCGCCGCAGGAGCATGAGCGCGAGTCCGCCGCTTAAGTTACGGACGAGCCCGGCGAGCACACCCGTGGTCGCGTCCAGGGGTCACCCCCGGAGCTTGCGCAGGCGCTGGATGAGTTTCAGCTGCGCGATCACGCGCGCGAGCTCCGCCTGCGCCTCGGCGATGCTGATGTGCCCCACCTTCTCCTTGAGGGCGTCCTCGGCGCGCTGCTTGGCGGCGAGCGCCGCCGCCTCGTCGATGTCCCTGGCACGCATCGCGGTGTCGGCCAGCACCGTGACGCGCCTGGGCTGCACCTCGAGCGCGCCGCCGCCGACGAAGAAGTGATGGTCCTCGCCGTCGGGAGTGCGCACCCGCACCTCGCCGGGCCGCAACAGCGTGAGCAGCGGCGCATGCCGCGGCAGGATGCCGAGATCGCCCTGCGAGGCGGGCGCGACGACTTCCGCGGCCTCCCCGGAGAACAGCTCCCCCTCCGCGCTCACGATATCGACGTGAATGGTGTTTGCATCAGCCACTTGCCTTGCTCCGTCTCCTCGTCTTCCAACCGGGCCCCGCGAAATCGAGCGTCTTCACGGGCGCCGAAAGCTCTCCGGTCACGGTGAAGCTCGATTTCGTGGGTGGTTATTGCAGCGTCTTGGCTTTCTCGACCGCCTCTTCGATGTCGCCCACCATGTAGAAGGCCTGCTCGGGGAGTGAGTCGAACTCACCGGCGATGATGCCCTTGAAGCCGCGGATGGTCTCCTTGAGCGGCACGATCTTGCCGTCCTGCCCGGTGAACACCTTGGCCACGTTGAAGGGCTGCGACAGGAAGCGCTGCACCTTGCGCGCGCGGAACACGGTGAGCTTGTCCTCTTCCGACAGCTCGTCCATGCCGAGGATGGCGATGATGTCCTGCAGCTCCTTGTAACGCTGCAGCACCGCCTGCACGCCGCGCGCGGTGTTGTAGTGCTCCTCGCCCACCACCAGCGGATCCAGCTGGCGGCTGGTGGAGTCGAGCGGATCGACCGCCGGGTAGATACCGAGAGAAGCGATCTGGCGCGACAGCACCACGGTCGCGTCCAGGTGCGCGAAGGTGGTCGCGGGCGAGGGATCCGTCAGGTCGTCCGCCGGCACGTAGACCGCCTGGATGGAGGTGATGGAGCCGGTCTTGGTCGAGGTGATGCGCTCCTGCAGCACACCCATCTCCTCGGCGAGCGTCGGCTGGTAGCCGACCGCGGACGGCATGCGCCCGAGCAGCGCCGAGACTTCGGTGCCGGCCAGCGTGTAGCGGTAGATGTTGTCGACGAAGAACAGCACGTCGCGCCCCTTGCCGCCGGAGTCCGGGCGCACCTCGTCGCGGAAGTACTCGGCCATGGTGAGGCCGGTGAGGCCCACGCGCAGGCGGTTGCCCGGCGGCTCGTTCATCTGGCCGTACACCATCGCCACCTTGGAGTTCGACAGATGGTCCTTGTCGATGACGCCCGACTCGATCATCTCGTGATAGAAGTCGTTGCCCTCGCGGGTGCGCTCGCCGACGCCGGCGAACACCGAGAGGCCCGAGTACTGCTTGGCGATGTTGTTGATGAGCTCGAGCATGTTGACGGTCTTGCCCACGCCGGCACCGCCGAAGAGGCCGATCTTGCCGCCCTTGGCGAACGGTACCAGCAGGTCAATGACCTTGATGCCGGTGACCAGCAGGTCGCGACCGCCGGTCTGCTCCTCGAAGGACGGCGGCGGCCGGTGGATCGGCAGGTACTCGCTCGCCTCGACCGGGCCGCGGTTGTCCTGCGGCTTGCCGAGCACGTCCATGATGCGCCCGAGCGTGCCCTGGCCTACCGGCACGGAGATCGGCGCCCCGGTCGAGACCACGGCCAGGCCGCGCTTCAGGCCCTCGGAGGCACCCATGGCGATGGTGCGCACCACGCCGTCGCCGAGCTGCTGCTGGACCTCGAGCGTCAGGTCGACGTCTTTGAGCTTCAGCGCCTCGTAGACGTGCGGAATCGACTCGCGCGGAAACTCGACGTCGATGACGGCGCCGATGATCTGGGTAATCTTTCCCTCGCCGGGAGTGGCCATGGTGCTTACTTCCTCTCGCCTAAACCGCTGCCGCGCCGCCCACGATCTCCGAAAGCTCCTTCGTGATCGCGGCCTGGCGGGCCTTGTTGTAGATCAGTTGCAATTCGCTGATGAGCTTGCCGGCGTTGTCGGTGGCCGCGCCCATGGCGATCATGCGCGCCGCCATCTCGGAGGCGACGTTCTCGACCGCCGCGCGATAGACCTGCGACTCGATGTAGCGCATCAGCAGGCCATCGAGGATGCCGGCGGCGTCCGGCTCGTAGATGTAGTCCCAGTGCTCCTGCAGCCCCTCGGTGTCGAGCGCTTCGATCGGCAGCAGCTGCTGCGTCACGGGCTTCTGCGTCATGGTGTTGACGAATTGCGCGTTGATGAGGAACAGCCGATCGAGCTCGCCGGTGCGGTAGCCATCCAGCATCACCTTGACGGTGCCGATGAGATCCTTGACGTGCGGCTTGTCGCCGAGGTGCGTGACGTTGGCGAGGATCGGTAAGCCGAGGCGCCGGAAGAAGGTGAGCGCCTTGGTGCCGATGAGGCACAGCTTCACCGGCACGTCCTTGCGCTGCCACTCGCGAATCAACGTCAGCGTCTGCTTGAAGACGTTGGCGTTCAAGCCGCCGGCGAGGCCGCGGTCGCTCGAGATCACGATGATGCCGACCGCCTTCGGCTCGCGCGTGATCAGGAACGGGTGGCGGTAGTCGGGATTGGCCTCGGTCAGGTGGCCGATCACTTCCAGCATGCGCTTCGCATAGGGGCGCGCCAGCTTCATGCGCTCCTGGGCACGGCGCATCTTGCTGGTGGCCACCATCTGCATGGCCTTGGTGATCTTCTGAGTGCTCTTGACACTCGCGATCTTGGAACGGATTTCCTTGGTGCCGGGCATGGCGACAGCGTCAGTAAGTGCCGGTCGCGAGGAAGTCCTCGATGACCTTCTTCATCGCCGCCTCGTTCTCCTTGGAGAGCTTGGGCGTCGCGTTGATGGCATCGAGGGTCGACTGGTGGTTGGTGTGGGCGAAGGCCTGCAGCGCCGCCTCGAAGTCCACCACCTTCTTGATGTCCACCTTGTCCATGTAGCCATTGTTGACGGCGTAGATGGACAACGCCATCTCCGCCACCGACATGGGCGCGTACTGCTTCTGCTTCATGACCTCGGTGACGCGCTGGCCGCGCTCGAGCTGGCGGCGGGTGGCCTCATCGAGATCGGAGGCGAACTGCGAGAATGCGGCCAGCTCGCGGTACTGGGCCAGCGCCAGGCGGATGCCGCCGCCGAGCTTCTTGATGATGTCGGTCTGGGCGGCGCCGCCGACGCGCGACACCGAGATGCCGGCGTTCATGGCCGGGCGAATGCCGGCGTTGAAGAGATCGGTCTCGAGGAAGATCTGCCCGTCGGTGATCGAGATGACGTTGGTGGGCACGAACGCCGTCACGTCCGCGGCCTGGGTCTCGATGATCGGCAGGCCGGTGAGCGAGCCGGTCTTACCCTTGACGCGCCCCTGGGTGGCCTGCTCGACGTACTCCTCGTTGACGCGCGCCGAGCGCTCCAGCAGCCGCGAGTGGAGGTAAAACACGTCGCCGGGGAACGCCTCGCGGCCCGGCGGCCGGCGCAGCAGGAGCGAGATCTGCCGGTAGGCGACCGCCTGCTTGGAGAGATCGTCGTAGATGATGAGGGCGTCCTCACCGTTGTCCATGAAGTATTCCCCCATGGTGACACCCGAGTAGGCGGCGATGTACTGCATCGCGGCCGGGGTCGAGGCGGAGGCCGCCACGATCACCGTGTGGGCGAGTGCGCCGTGCTCCTCGAGCTTGCGCACCACGTTGGCGATGGTCGACTGCTTCTGGCCGATCGCGACGTAGATGCACTTTATCCCTGAGGTCTTCTGATTGATGATGGTGTCGACCGCGAGCGCGGTCTTGCCGGTCTGGCGGTCGCCGATGATGAGTTCGCGCTGGCCGCGGCCGATCGGCACCATCGAGTCGACGGCCTTGTAGCCGGTCTGCACCGGCTGGCTCACGGACTTGCGGTAGATGACGCCGGGCGCCACGCGCTCGATCGGCGCGGTGCGCGTCGCCTTCACCGGCCCCTTGCCATCGATCGGGGCGCCGAGCGCATCGACCACGCGCCCGAGGAGCTCCGGTCCCACCGGCACCTCGAGGATGCGGTTGGTGGTCTTGACCGTGTCGCCTTCGGTGAGGTGCTTGTACTCGCCGAGCACCACCGCGCCGACCGAGTCCTGCTCGAGGTTGAGCGCGAGTCCGAAGGTGTTGCCCGGGAACTCCAGCATCTCGCCGTAGCGTGCATCGGCCAGCCCGTGGATGCGGGTGATGCCGTCGGTCACCGAGATGATGGTGCCGACGTTGCGCGCCTCGGTGACGGACTTGAAGTTCTCGATGCGTTGCTTGATGAGATCGGAGATCTCGGATGCCTTTATGGCCATATGCTCTGGTCCTCTTGAATCTTTCTCTTACCGGGCCCCGTGAAATTGAGCGTCTTGGTAGACGGCCGGTGACTTGCCAGGCATGTAGAAGCTCAATTTCATGGGTGGTCTCAAGCGGTCAATTCGTAGGCGATGCGCTCGAGGCGCGTACGCAGCGAGCCGTCGATCACCAGATCGCCGCTGCGCACCACCGCGCCACCGATGAGTGCCGGGTCGGTCGCGCAGTGCAGGCGCACCGTGCGCTTGAGGCGCCTGGCGAGCGCGGCGGTCAACTCCTGCTGCTGCCCGGCATCGAGCGGCGCGGCCGAAGTGACGGTCACGTCCGCCACCCCCTGCTCGGCGTCCTTCAGCGTGTCGAAGAGCTCGGCGATCTGCGGCAGCACGGCGAGCCGCCGGTTGGCGGCCAGCGTGCGCACGAAGTTGGCACCGTGCTCGCCGAGCTGCGTCCCCGCGATGCCGATCACGAGCTGCGCGAGCTGCTCGGGGGTCACGTGCGGGTTGCCGAGCAGCACCTCGACCCGCGGATCCACCACGACGGCGGCGCCGGTGTGCAGCGCCTCGGACCAGGGCTCGAGCTTTTTCTCGAGGCGCGCCTCCTCGAATGCGGCGCGCGCGTAGGGCCGGGCGATGGTGCTCTTGTCGGCCATGAGGTGCTCTTCAGACCTCCGCGGCGAGCTGGTCGAGGAGATCGGCGTGCTTCCTCGCGTCGATCTCGCGCCCGAGCAGCTTGGCGGCCGCGCCGACCGCGATGCCGGCCACCTCGCGGCGCAGGCTCTCGCGCGCGTGCGTGGTGTCGAGCTCGATCTGCTGGTGGGCGGCGGTGATGAGTCGCGCGCCCTCGGCGCTCGCCGTGCCCTTGGCCTGCTCCACCAGGTCGTTGGCGCGATGCTGCGCGTGATCGATGATCTGGCCGGCGCGCTCGCGCGCCTCGCGGATGATGCCGTCGGCCTTCTCGCGCGCCTGCGACAGCTCCTTCTCGCCTTCCTCGGCGGCGGCGAGTCCCTGCGCGATCTTGCGCTCACGCTCGTCCATGGCGCCGAGGATGACGGGCCACACCCACTTCATCACGGCGAACACGAGCGTGGCGAACACGAGCATCTGCACGATGAGCGTGAGGTTGATGTTCACGGTCCGGTCTCCGGCTCTGGCGCTCTCGGGAGCGCGATGCTCAGTGCGCCAGCGCGCCCAGGAACGGGTTCGCGAAGGTGAAGAACAGCGCGAAGCCGATGCCGATCATCGCCACCGCGTCCAGCAGCCCGGCGACCAGGAACATCTGCACGCGCAGCACCGGCAGCAGTTCCGGCTGGCGCGCCGAGCCCTCGATGAAGCGCCCGCCGAGTATGCCGAAGCCGATGGCGGTGCCCAGCGCCCCCATGCCGAAGATGATGCCGACCGCGAGCACGGTCATGGCCTGGATGTGTGCAACGTTTTCCATTCAATCTCTCCTCGATACCAAAACCAGTTACAGAAAAAGCAGTGTGCCGCCGCCGTCAGTGATGCTCGTGGGCCATCGACAGGTAGACGATCGTCAGCACCATGAAAATGAACGCCTGCAGCGTGATGATCAGCACGTGGAACGCCGCCCAGATGAACCCGAGGATCGCCTGGGCGATCACCCCCAGCGTGGTCCCGACCACGCCGCCCACGGTCGTGAGGTTCTCGACCCCCACCGAGAGGGTGAGTGCGGCGAGCAGCAGGAAGATCATCTCGCCCGCGTACAGGTTGCCGTAGAGACGCAGCGCCAGCGACACCGGGCGCGCCAGGAAGGTGACCGACTCGAGCACCAGGTTCACCAGCGAGAGCGGAATCTGCAGGAAGACGTTCTTGACGCGGAAGGGCTGCAGGACGAACTCGCTGAGGAAACCGACGGCGCCCTTCATCTTCACGCTGTAGAAGATGATGAGCACGAACACGGTGAGGGAAAGCGCGAAGGTGGCGTTGAGATCGGTGCTCGGCACCACCTTCAGGTGCTCGAAGCCGGCGCCGCGTGCCGCCCAGGGCAGCAGATCGACCGGCACGATGTCCATGAAATTGAACAGCCACACCCAGCAGAAGATGGTGAGCGCGAGAGGGGCGATCAGCCGGCTCGAGCCGTGGAAGGTATCCCGGACCTGGGTGTCGACGAAGCTGACGATCAGCTCGACGAAGTTCTGCACCTTGCCGGGAACGCCGCTGGTCGCCTTGCGCGCCACCAGCCAGAAGAGCCCGAAGAACGCCACCGCCAGCAGCACCGAGAAGAACACGGTGTCGTAGTTGATGACGGTGAAATCGACGATGCCGTGCGGCGTCTTGTTCGAGAGGAAGGTCTGGTGGTGCAGAATGTATTCGGTCGCACCGCCGGATTTTTCCGCCACCATCATTGTCATGAGTCCAGCCACCCTCAGGCTCCGCGGCGAGCGCCCATTGCGGGCAGCGCGCCAACCAGCGCAATCCAGTACATCAGGTACGTGGCGGCGAAACCGGCGAGCATCGCCAGCGGCACCACCCTGACCGTCTTCAGCACCACCACGAACAGCACCACGACCACTGCGAGCTTCAGCGCCTCGCCGGCGTAGAACGCCGCCACGATGCGCTGCGCGTTGGCGGCGGCGCCCGCGAACACCAGCGCCACCATCGCCACGCTCCCCGCCGTCGCTATGCCACCGCCGAGCAGGGCCGAAACGGCTGCCTCCCGGCCGGCGAGACCGAGCGCGACGAGCGCCGCGACCACCGTGACGAGCGCCTGACCCAGCACGACGCCGAAAGCCAGCCGCCGCGCCCGGGGCAGATCGATCGCCAACACCTTATATAAGTCCCGCTCGAGGGGCTCAAAAGAGCCGCTGATCCTGCGCTTTGAGCACGGCGCAAGCGGCTTACTTAGCTCGGCCGTTCAGTCACTTAGGGCTGACCGGCGAAAAAGCCGCGGGATTATAGAGAGCGCATGAACGGCAGTCCACAGGGCTTCTACCTAGTGCGAACGACTAACGGATGTGCGCCAGGATGCCGTCGAGCTCGTCGAGGCTGTTGTAGCTCACCACCAGCTTGCCCCGCCCCCGGGCCGACTGCTGGATTGCGACCCGGGCGCCGAGCTTCTCGGCGAGCTCCTGCTCGAGCCGCTCAACGTTGGGGTCGCGGGACGGGACACCGTCGCCGTCGGGCCCGTGCACCGTCGGAGCGGTGAGGCGCCGTACCAGCGCTTCCGTTTCGCGCACCGAGAGGCCCTTTTTTGCCACCAGCAGGCCCACCTCGGTCTGCTGGCGGCGGGTGGCGAGCCCGAGGAGCGCCCGGGCATGGCCCATCTCGAGCGCGCGCTTCTCCAGGAGCTCGGATACCTCGGGCGGCAGCTCGAGCAGGCGCAGAAGGTTACTGACGCCGGCGCGGGACCGGCCGACGGCCTCGGCCGCCTCCTGGTGAGTGAGCCCGAACTCGCTGATCAGCCGGGTCAGCGCCCGCGCTTCTTCCAGGGGGTTCAGGTTCTCGCGCTGGATGTTCTCGATGAGGGCGACCGCGATCGCGGCCGAATCCGGGATGCGGCGGATGACGGCCGGGATCTCGGCGATTCCCGCCATCTGCGCGGCGCGCCAGCGCCGCTCGCCGGCGATGATCTCGTAGCGCTGCTGGGAGCCGGGAGCCCCGCCCGCGGCGGGCTCGAGCGCCCGCACCACGATCGGCTGCACCACGCCCTGGGCCTTGATGGAGTCGGCGAGCTCGCTGAGCGAATCGGCGCGCATGTCGGTGCGCGGCTGGTAGCGGCCGCGCTGCAGCACGTCGAGCGGCAGCCGGGCGAGCTCCTCTCCCGGGCTCGCCGCGACGCTGGGACGTGCCACTGCCTGGCCGAGCAGGTCCGCGAGTCCCCGGCCGAGCGTCGGCTTCTTCATGGGTTCATACGCCTTTGCCCTCGCCGGCGGCGGCGGCGGCGTCTGGCTCGGCATCGGGCTCGGGGTCGGGGTCGGCGCTGGCGGGGCCGCTCTCGGGCGCGGCGCCCTCCGGCGTGCCGTGGCCCGCGCCGTGGCCGTTGGTGCCCGGGCTGGTGTGCGGGCCCGAGCGCCCCTCGGACTTCGCTTCTTCCTCACGGCGGATCATCTCCCCTGCGAGTGCCAGATACGCGAGTGCGCCGCGCGATTCCTTGTCGTGGAACAGCGCCGGCTTGCCGAAGGAAGGGGCCTCGGCGAGGCGGATGTTGCGCGGGATGACCGTGCGGAACACCTTCTCGCCGAAGTGGCTGATCAGCTGGCTGCTCACTTCGTTGGCGAGGTTATTGCGCGGGTCGAACATGGTGCGCAGCACCCCCTCGATGGCGATGCCGGGGTTCACGGCCGCGCGGATCTGCTCGACCGTCGCGAGCAGAGCCGAAAGGCCCTCGAGCGCGTAGTACTCGCATTGCATCGGGATGAGCACGCTGTCGGCGGCGACGAGTGCGTTCACCGTGAGCATGTTGAGCGCCGGCGGGCAGTCGATCAGGATCAGGTCGAAGGCCGCGCGCTGCGGCGCGAGCGCGAGACGCAGCTTGGTCTCCCGCCCGATCGGCAGGGTCAGCAGGCGCACTTCGGCGGCGGTCAGGTCCTGGTTCGCCGGCAGCAGCATGAAACCGCCGTCGGGCACCGCGACCAGCGCCGAGGCCACGTCCGCCTCACCGAGCAACACCTCGCAGGAGCTCTTCTCGACCTGCGACTTGTCGACGCCGCTGCCCATGGTGGCATTGCCCTGCGGGTCGAGATCGACGAGCAGCACGCGCCGCCGCGTGGCGGCGAGCGAGGCGGCGAGATTCACCGCCGTGGTGGTCTTGCCGACGCCGCCCTTCTGGTTCGCGATGGCAATGACCCGTTTCATGGGCCACAGTGTACTTCACTCACGCCCGCGCGCCGTCTCCGCCGCGGCTGTGTACGCGCGGCGACACTTGAGGGAGGGCGTGGCTTCAGGCTACCAGGCGCTGCGGCTCGCGCCCCAGCCGCTCGCGCGCCATGCGGTCGGCGATCTCGTTGGTGGTGCGGTTCTCGCGCCGCGCGCGCTCGAAGATCTCGGTGAGCCGCGCGGGGATGCCGTCGATGTCGTCCAGCACCTGTGCCTCGGTACCGCCGTAGTACTCGCGCGCCACGCTGATGATGCCGCCGGCGTTGATGACGTAATCCGGCGCATACAGGACCCCGGCGGCGCGCAGCGCCTCGCCGTCCTGGCCGTGGGCGAGCTGGTTGTTGGCCGCGCCCGCGACCACCGTGGCGCGCAGCCGCGCGATCGAGCGGGTGTTGAGGATCGCGCCGAGCGCGCAGGGCGCGAGCACGTCGGCCTCCTCCTCGAGCACCTTCACGGCCGCGACCGGCGTCGCCTGGAACTCATCGCACACCCGCTCGACGGCCGGCGGCAATACGTCGGCGACCTTGAGGCGGGCGCCCGCGGCGGCCAGCAGGCCGCAAAGGTGATAGCCGACCCCGCCCGCCCCCTGCACGGCGACCGTCAGTCCCTCGAGATCGGTGCGTCCGAGGCGGAACCGGGCGGCGGCGCGGATGCCGAGAAACACCCCGAGCGCGGTCTTGGGCGAGGGATCGCCACCCGCCTCGCCGGGGGAGCGGCCGAGCCCGGAGACGTACCTGGTGGCGCGCGCCACGTGGGCCATGTCGGCGATGGTGGTGCCGACGTCCTCGGCGGTGACGTAGCGGCCGCGGAGCGAGTCGACCATGCGGCCGAAGGCCGCGAACAGCTCAGGGCTCTTGCCTGTGCGCGAGTCGCCGATGAGGACGGCCTTGCCGCCGCCGAAGGGCAGCCCCGCCATGGCGTTCTTGTAGCTCATGCCGCGCGACAGGCGCAGCACGTCCACCACCGCGTCCGTGGTGGTGGCGTACGGCCACATCCGGCAACCGCCGGCCGCGGGCCCCAGGGCGGTGGAGTGAATTGCGATCACGGCGCGCAGCCCGGTCGCGGCGTCGTGCCCGAAGAGCACCAGCTCGTGGCCGTCGAATTCCCGCATGTCGAAGACTTCCATCCCTGCCTCCCGCAACGCTGCGCCTCGATAAACCCGCTCAGCCTACGCTGCGGCCCTGCAAGGATTCTCACAAAAGTTGCTCTTTAGGCCTCCATGGTGAAACATTCATCTCACTATTCTGGCTCGGAGCGGGATGAACAATGCAGAGTGCCCTCACCCGTGGCGACCTGCGCATCCTCGATCTGGTGCAGGAGCATGGCGACCTCTCGGCCGCCGAAGTCGCCGAGCGGCTCGGCATGAGCCCCTCGACCTGCTGGCGGCGCCTCGGGCGCCTCACCGAGCTCGGGGTCATCAAGCGCCGCGTGACGCTCCTCGACCGGGAGAAGGCCGGGCTCTCGGTGATGGTGTTCTCGCACGTGAAGCTCGCCGGCCACGGGCGCGACGCGCTGCTCAAGTTCGAGCAGGCCGTGCGTGCGCATCCCGAGATCCTCGAGTGCTACACGCTGATGGGCGAGACCGACTTCCTGCTGCGGATCGTGTGCCGCGACATCAAGGCCTACGAGGCGTTCTTCCTCGACCACCTGTCGCGCTTCCCCGGCGTGCAGTCGGTCAACTCCTCGATCGCGCTCGCCGTCATCAAGGAGACGACGGCGCTGCCGCTGCACTTGCCGTAGTGACTGCACGTGATTCGCGGGCAAAAGTCGCGCCTTTTGCCCGCGTGCGAGATTCAGCTGGGCGGTGGGCCTGCTGAAAACGCCGCAGGCGTTTTCAGCCGAGACAACACCAGCACACAGCGGGCGGCGTCGAGTCCGGGGATCGTCAGAGTGCGCGAGCTCGTGAGGCGCCAGTCCGCCGGCAGCTGCGCCAGCTCGCCCTCGGGCCAACGGCCCTTCATGGCGAGCACCCGCGTGTGCGGTCCGCACAGCGGCGCCACCTGCTCGAGGAGCTTCGGGAGCGGTGCGAGCGCCCGCGCCGTGACCGTCTCGAAGGGCGCCTCCGGGCGCAGCGACTCGGCGCGCGCATGCAGCGTCGTCACATTGCTGAGTCGCAGCAGCCCGGCGGCGTGCGACACGAAACGCAGCTTCTTGGCGTTCGAGTCGATGAGGGTGAAATGCCGCTCCGGGTTCGCCACCGCCAGCGGCAGCCCCGGGAACCCCGCGCCCGTGCCGACGTCCGCAACGCGCGTGCCGGTGAGATCCGGGCTGATCGCGAGGCTGTCGAGCAGGTGATGGGTGATCATCTGCTCCGGGTCGGTGATGGCGGTGAGGTTGGTGCGGCGGTTCCAGTGCCTGAGCTCCTCGAGGAGGGTGAGGAGCCCCGCCGCGTCGGCCTCGCCGAGGCGCACCCCGAGAAGCGCGGCATCGCTCACCAGCCGCCCGGCCTGACTCACCTTCGAGACTCCTTGAACGATCCCCGGCGCGATTGATCATACTCGCGGACCGCTATGCGACTGCTGCTGGTAGAAGACGACGCCATGATCGGCGAGGCCATCCGCGCGGGACTCAAGCGTGACGGCTTCGCCGTCGACTGGGTGCGCACCGCCGCCGCGGCGGCGCCGGCGCTCGCGACCGAGCCCTACGAGCTGCTGCTGCTCGATCTCGGGCTCCCGGGGAGCGACGGACTCTCGTTCCTGAAGAGCCTGCGGGCGCGCGGCACGCCGCTCCCGGTCCTCATCATCACGGCGCGCGACGCGGTCGCCGACCGGGTCGCGGGGCTCGACGCCGGGGCCGACGACTATCTCGTCAAGCCCTTCGACCTCGAGGAGCTGGCGGCGCGCATCCGCGCGCTGCTGCGGCGCAAGGCCGGGCGGCGCGCGCCGCACCTCGAGCACGCGGGTGTGGTGCTCGATCCGGCCGCGCACCGCGTCACCCGCGACGGCGCGGAGGTGCCACTCTCGCCGCGCGAGTTCGCGCTCCTCGAGCTGCTGCTCGAGCGCCCGGGAGCGATCCTGTCGCGCGGCCAGCTCGAAGAGCGCCTCTACGGCTTCGGCGAGGAGGTCGAGAGCAACGCCATCGAGGTGCACGTGCACGGGCTGCGCCGCAAGCTCGGCGCCGACTACATCCTCACGGTGCGCGGCGTCGGCTACCGCGTGGGACCTAAGCCGTGAGCTCGCTGCGCGCGCGGCTCCTCGCCTCGCTCCTCGGCGGGGTGGTGCTGGTGGGCGCGGCCGGCGGCTGGGTGGTGTACCGCAACGCGCTCGCCGAGGCGGACGCGTTCTTCGACTATCACCTGCGCCAGACGGCACTCATCCTGCGCGACCAGCCGGTCGAGTACCTGCTGTCGCAGCAGATCGCCCCGGCGGATGCGGCCTACGACTTCGTGGTGCAGGTGTGGACGCTCGACGGCGCGCGCGTCTATCTCTCGCGCCCGCATACCGAGCTCCCCCAGGCGACCACGCTCGGCTTCTCCACCGTGACCACCACGGAGGGGCGCTGGCGCGTCTACGGCGCGCAGGCGCTGACACGCGTGGTGCAGGTGGCCCAGCCGATGAGCGTGCGCTCGCAGCGCGCCGCGGAGCTGGCGCTGCGCACGCTCGCGCCGTTCGCGCTGCTCCTGCCGCTGCTCGCGCTCCTCATCTGGCTCGCGGTGGGACATGCGCTCAAGCCCCTCGCGCGGCTCACCGGCCTCGTCAAGGCGCGGCGCGCGCACTCGCTCGAGCCGCTGCCGCAGACGCCGCTCCCCGAAGAGGTGCAGCCGCTGGTGGCGGCACTCAATGAGCTGCTCGCACGCCTCAACGCCGCGCGCGAGCGCGAGCGCGACTTCATGGCGGACGCGGCGCACGAGCTGCGCACGCCCCTCACGGCGCTCTACCTGCAGCTCGGCACGCTGGCGCGCGCCGCGAGCGAGGCCGAGCGCGCCGCGGCCATGAAGGAGCTCGCCGAGGGTGTGCAGCGCGCCATCCGCCTGGTGGAGCAGCTGCTCTCGCTCGCGCGCGAGGCGCCGCGCCAGTCGCCACCGCACCAGCCGGTGGCGCTCGAGCCGCTCGCGCGCGAGATCGTCGCGGAGCTGGTACCGCTCGCGGACGCGCGACACGTGGACTTAGGCCTCGGCAGCGCGCAGCCGCTCACCGTGAGCGGCGACCCCGACGCCCTGCGCACGCTGCTGCGCAACCTCATCGACAACGCCGTGCGTTACAGCGGCGACGGCGGCCGCGTCGACGTCGCGGTGGAGACCGATGGCGCCGGGCGCGCGACACTCGTGGTCGGCGATTCCGGGCCCGGCATCCCGCCCGCCGAGCATGCGCGGGTATTCGACCGTTTCTACCGCCGCGCCGGGACGGGTCCGCCCGGCAGCGGACTCGGGCTCGCGATCGTCAAGGCGATCGCGGATGCCCACGGTGCGACGCTCACGCTCGCAAGTGGGGCGGATGGGCGGGGACTTAAGGTCACGGTGACGTTTGCGGCCGGAGCCGCGGGCTAGCGGCTCAGCCGCTCGAGGAAAGTCGCCGCGGTCTCGAGGTAGGCATCGCGGTTCGCCTTCTTGCGCAAGCCGTGTCCCTCGTCCTTCGCCGCGAGGTACCACACCTCACCGCCCCCCGAGCGGACCCACCACACGAGCTGCTCGGACTTCGCGGCCGGCGCGCGGGGGTCGTTGCGGCCCTCGACCACCAGCAGCGGCTTCCTGATGTGGCTGGCGTTGGCGAGTCCGGGATTGCCGCTCCCCGCGACGACGATGCCGCCGCGCAGCCGCTCGCCGTAGGTGACGAGCGCCTCGAGAGTCATATAGCCGCCGTAGGAAGTGCCCATGACGGCGACGCGCTCGCGGTCGAAGGCCGGCTGCGCACCGATCCATGCGAGGAGCGAGCCCAGGTCCCTGACCGCGTCCTCGTGCAGCCCGCCGCCGTCGAGCGCCGCGAAGCTCTTGCCGTAGCCGCTCGCGCCACGGACCGTGGGTGCGATGACCGCCACGCCGAGCTCGTTCACCAGGAACTGGATGAACGGATCCCAGCCGGGACGGAACGGCGGCTCCGGTCCTCCGTGAATGGCGATGACCACCGGGCGGTGCGCCGCGGCGCGCGGCCGGTAGACGTACGCCGGCAGCAGCCGCTGGTGTCCGCCGACACGGTCCCAGGTGGGATAGCGGATGAGCTCAGGAGCGACAAAGCCGCGCGCATCGATCGGGCCGGGCTCGCTCTGCGTCCAGCGCTCGAGGCGCTGCGCTGCGAGGTCGAAGGACCAGACGTCGCGCGGCGCCTGGGGCGATTCGACCGAGAAGCCGAGGCGCCGCCCGGCGCGGTCGAAGGCCACGCTGCTGACGACGCCCTCGGGAATCCCGGCAGGCGTGACGTCGGTGTGGGTCACCGCGTCGAGCACCTTGAGCACGCTGCGGCCGTCCTGGTTCACCACGTAGGCGACGTAGCGTCCGTCGACACTCACATCGAACGCCTCGACGTCCCACGCGAGCTCCGGCGTCACCACCTTCGCGAGGTGATTCACCGGGTCGAGGAGTCGCAGCCGCACGAACTCGCCGTCCTCGTCCGACAGCACGTAGACGCCGCGGCCGTCCGGGGCGAAGCGCGCCGAACGGATGCCGATGCGGCGGCCGCTGTTGTCGAGCGCGCTCAGCGCGCCGCTCGCGAGGCTCGCGACGCTCAAGGACCCCTCGTCCGCGGAAACCGCGCGCCACACCAGGAGCTTGCCGTCGTCCGCCGACCAGTCGAGCGGATAGAGCGGCGCCTGAGCGCCGCTCACGACGAGCTGTGGCGAGGCGCCCGAGGTCACGTCCATCACGTAGATGTCGCTGCTCGCGCCGTCGCGGTCGTTGCCGTTGAAAGCGAGCCGCCGGCCGTCGTGCGCCCAGACGGGACTGCCGTGCACGAAGCCCCCGTGGGTGAGCGCGCGCACCGCGCCGTCGGCTGCCCGGTAGTAGACCTGGCTCCTCTCGTCCCCCCCTGGTCCTCGAGGAATGCAAGTCCGCCCCCTGAGGGCGCGGCGCGCGCGACGCTGATGGGCTCGGGATAGAAGGTGAGCTGCTCGCGCGCATGCAGCGGGGCGGAGACGCGGTGCAGCTGCTCGGTCTCGGCGAACCGCGTCGCGATGAGCATCGAGCCGTCGGGCAGCCAGTCGAGGAGCTGCGCCTCGCGCGACTCGAGGTAACGGGCGAGGCGCGCGGCGAGCGCGGGATCAATCGGCGGAACGTTATCGAGTACCAGGCTCCCCTCCTCGCGGCGCGGCAGGAGGCGCAGCGGCGCACCCCGCGGCCCAGGCGCCGCGCTCTCGGCGGGCGGTGCCTGCGCCGGCGCTACGGTCGCCGGGTCCACGGGCACGGCGGGCTGCGGCGGCGGTTCGGGCCTCGCAAGTGCGACGCCCGCGAGCAGCGCGGCGAGGAACGCCGCCGGACACGCCGCGAGCGCGCGCCCGGGGAAGAGGCGAGGCCGGGTCATGTGTCTAACCTAGCGCACGGGTTACGATGTGTACACGTGACTGCACTTACCGTCAGGCCGACGATCTACCGCCACCCGCACGGCATCTTCGCGATCGATGCGGAGTATCTGTATCCGGGGCACGCCGCCGCGCACCTGATCGTCGATTCCGGGCGGGCCGCCTTCGTCGACGTCGGCACCAACGATTCAGTCCCCTGGCTGCTGGCGGCGCTCGCCGAGCTCGGCCTCACACCCGACGCCGTCGACTACCTGCTGCTGACGCACGTGCACCTCGATCACGCGGGCGGAGCCGGACGGCTGATGCGCGCGCTCCCGGCGGCACGCGCGGTGCTGCATCCGCGCGGTGCGCCGCACATGCTCGATCCCGCGAAGCTGATCGCGGGATCCAGGCAGGTCTACGGGCCCGAGCGCTTCGCGCGCCTTTACGGCGAGCTCCTGCCGATCCCGGCGCAGCGGCTGCAGGTGGCCGCCGACGGCGAGCGCCTCACGCTTGGCGGCCGCACACTGGAGCTCATCCACACACCCGGCCACGCGCTCCATCACCTGTGCGTGGTCGATGCGGCGCACGCGAGCATCTTCACCGGCGACACCTTCGGCATCTCCTACCGCGCGCTCGATACGCCGCGCGGCAACTTCATCACCCCCTCCACCGTGCCGACGCAGTTCGATCCCGTGCAGCATCTCGCCTCCATCGACCGGATGCTGACCTACCGGCCGGAGTCGATGTACCTCATGCACTTCAGCCGCGTCACGGGCGTGCCGCGCCTGGCCGGGCTCCTGAAGGCGCAGATCGCCGAGCTCGCGGCCATCGCGCGCCGGCACGCGCATTCCCCGGCGCGCGCTGAGGCGATCCGCGCCGACATGCGCAGCGCCTGGCTCGCCCTGGCGCGGCGCGAAGGCAGTACCCTCGACGACGAGGCACTCGAGAGCGCGCTCGCGGGCGATCTCGAGCTCAACACCCAGGGCCTGATCGCCTGGCTCGACCGCGACACGGAGCGAAAGTCATGAAACCGTTCAAGGCGTTCCGCATCCACTCCGAAGGCGGCAAGATCGCCGCGCGCTTCGAGGATCTCACGCTCGAGCAACTCGGCGCGGGCGAGGTGGTGATCCGCGTCGCCGCCTCCGACATCAACTACAAGGACGCGCTCGCCGCCACCGGCGCCGGCAAGATCCTGCGCCGGTACCCGCTGGTCGGCGGCATCGATCTCGCCGGCACGGTCGAGACCTCCGCCGATGCGCGCTTCAAGCCCGGGGATGCCGTGCTGGTCACGGGCTGCGGACTCTCCGAGACCCATGACGGGGGCTATGCGCAGTTCGCGCGCGTGCCGGCCGAGTGGGTGATCCCGATGCCGGCCGGCCTCGATGCCATGACCGCCATGTCGCTCGGCACCGCGGGCTTCACCGCGGCGCTCGCCATCCACCGCATGGAGCAGAACGGCCAGACCCCGGGAGGCGGCCCCATCGCAGTCACGGGCGCCACCGGCGGCGTCGGCAGCATCGCGGTCGACATGCTCGCGACGCGTGGCTACCAGGTGGTCGCCGTGAGCGGCAAGGCGGACGCGGGCGAGTACCTGAAGGCCCTCGGCGCCACCGAGGTGCTCGACCGCAAGAGCCTCGACTTGGGGAGCCGGCCGCTCGAGAACGCCCGCTTCGCCGGCGCCATCGACAACTTAGGGGGCGAGGTCCTCACCTGGCTCACCCGTACCGTGGATTTCTGGGGCAACATCGCCAGCATCGGACTCGCCGCGAGCCCCGAGCTCAAGACCACGGTGATGCCGTTCATCCTGCGGGGCGTGGCGCTGCTCGGCATCAACTCCTCGGCCACCCGCCGCGAATGGCGCCTTGCCGTGTGGCAGCGCATCGCGACGGACCTGAAGCCCCGGCAGCTCGCGCGCATCGTCACCCGCACCATCGACTTCGCGGAGCTGCCGCAGGCCTTTCCGGCCTACATCGCCGGGGGCGTCACCGGGCGCACCGTGGTGCGCATCGGTTGAATTTGGCCGGTGGCCGCGAGCGCCGTATAGAATGGCGCTCCCCTTTCGAGGTCGCCCATGTCGGATCGAGCACTCACCGCCGGCGCACGGCTCCGGGCCGCCGTCGAGTCCGAGCGACCGCTGCAGGTCGTCGGCACCATCAACGCCTACGCGGCATTGCTCGCCGCGCGCGCCGGGTTCCGTGCGCTCTATCTCTCGGGTGCCGGGGTCGCCAACGCCTCCTTCGGTCTCCCGGACTTAGGGGTCACGACGCTCAACGACGTCTGCGAGGATGTGCGGCGCATCACCGGACAGTGTCCGCTGCCGCTGCTGGTCGATGCGGACACCGGCTTCGGCAGCGCCTTCAACATCGCCCGCACCACCCGCGATCTCATCCGCGCCGGTGCCGGCGGCATGCACCTCGAGGACCAGGTCGCGGCCAAACGCTGCGGCCATCGGCCGGGCAAGGCGCTGGTCGCCTGCGGGGAGATGGTGGACCGCATCAAGTCGGCGGTCGATGCCCGCAACGATCCCGGCTTCGTCATCATGGCGCGCACCGATGCGCTCGCCGTGGAGGGGCTCGAGCCCGCGCTCGAGCGCGCCGCCGCGTATGTCGAGGCCGGCGCCGACATGATCTTCGCCGAGGCGGTGCGCACGCTCGATGAGTACCAGCGGTTCGCGGAACGCGCCGCCGTCCCCGTGCTCGCCAACATCACCGAGTTCGGCCAGACGCCGCTCTTCACGGTCGCTGAGCTCGCTGGCGCCGGCGTGCGCCTGGTGCTCTACCCGCTGTCGGCGTTCCGCGCCGCCGCCAAGGCCCACGAGCTGGTATATGGAGCGATCCGCCGCGAGGGCACGCAGAAGAGCGTCGTGCCCGCCATGCAGACACGCGCCGAGCTCTACGAGGTGCTCGGCTATCACGCTTACGAGAAGAAGCTCGACGAGCTGTTTGGGAAGAGCCCATGAACGACACCCCCAAGGCCAAGAAATCCGTGGCGCTGTCGGGCGTCACCGCCGGCAACACGGCACTGTGCAGCGTGGGGCGCACCGGCAACGACCTGCACTACCGCGGCTACGACATCCTCGAGATCGCCCACACGAGTGAGTTCGAGGAGATCGCGTTCCTCCTGATCCACGGCAAGCTCCCGACGCGCGCCGAGCTCACCGGCTACAAGACCCGGTTGCGGGCGCTGCGTGGCCTGCCGGCGGCGGTGCGTACCGCGCTCGAGGCGCTGCCGGCGGCGGCGCATCCGATGGACGTGCTGCGCACCGCCGTATCGGCTCTGGGATGCGTACTGCCGGAGAAGGACGACCACGGCCCCGCCGGCGCCCGCGAGATCGCCGATCGCCTCATTGCGTCCCTCGGCTCGATGCTCATCTACTGGTACCACTTCAGCCACTCCGGCGAGCGCATCCACACCGAGACCGCCGACGACTCGATCGGCGGGCACTTCCTGCACCTCCTGCACCGGCGGCCGCCGCCGGCGGAGTGGGTGCGCGCCATGCACACTTCCCTCATCCTCTACGCCGAGCACGAGTTCAACGCCTCGACCTTCGCCGCGCGCGTCATCGCCGGCACCGGCGCCGATCTCTACTCCTGCATTACGGGGGCGATCGGCGCGCTGCAGGGGACCGAAGCACGGCGGCGCCAACGAGACCGCGCTCGTCATCCAGCAGCGCTACGAGAGCGCGGATCAGGCCGGGACCGACATCCGTGCGCGGGTCGCCAACAAGGAAGTCGTCATCGGCTTCGGCCACCCGGTGTACACCATCGCCGATCCGCGCAACGAGGTGATCAAGGACGTCGCGCGGCAGCTCTCCAGGCAAGCGGGCGATATGCGGCGCTTCGAGATCGCCGAGCGGATCGAGGCGGTGATGCGCGAGACCAAGAACATGTTCGCCAACCTCGACTGGTTCTCGGCCGTTTCCTATCACGCCATGGGCATCCCGACCGAGATGTTCACGCCGCTGTTCGTCATTGCGCGCACCACCGGCTGGTCGGCGCACGTGATCGAGCAGCGCGCCGACGGCAAGATCATCCGTCCGGCGGCCAACTACGTCGGCCCCGAGAACCTCAAGTTCGTCCCCATCGACCAGCGCACCTGAAACCGCCGCCCGCGCCCCCGGCGCGCACCGCGCCGCGAAAGCGACCATGTCCGCCCATGATGTGAAATCCGCCGAGCGCCCCGCACCGGATGCCGCGCTCACGGCGATCGCCGGGTACGCGAAGAGCTACCGCGTGACGAGCGCGGCCGCCTATGACACCGCGCGCTACTGCCTCATGGACACGCTCGCCTGCGGCTTTCAGGCGCTGCAATACCCCGCTTGCCGCAGGCTCCTCGGTCCCGTCGTGCCGGGCGCGGTGATGCCGGGCGGCGCGCGCGTGCCCGGGACTTCCTTCGAGCTCGATCCGGTGCAGGCCGCCTTCAACATCGGCGCCATGATCCGCTGGCTCGACTTCAACGACACCTGGCTCGCCGCCGAGTGGGGGCACCCGTCGGACAACTTAGGGGGCATCCTCGCGGTCGCCGACTACCGCGCGCGCCTGGCGGTGATGTCCGGCAAGGCGCCTCCCACGGTGCGCGACGTGCTCACCGCCATGGTGAAGGCGCACGAGATCCAGGGCGTGCTGGCGCTCGAGAACAGCTTCAACCGCGTCGGCCTCGATCACGTACTGCTGGTGCGGGTCGCCTCCACCGCGGTGGTCACGGCGATGCTCGACGGCACGCTCGAGCAGGTGGTCAACGCCGTCTCCAACGCCTGGATCGACGGCGGGGCGCTGCGCACCTACCGGCACGCACCCAACACCGGCTCGCGCAAGAGCTGGGCCGCCGGCGATGCCACGAGCCGCGCGGTGCGCCTCGCGCTCATCGCGCTCACCGGCGAGATGGGCTACCCGTCGGCGCTGTCGGCGAAGACCTGGGGCTTCAGCGACGTGCTCTTCAGGGGCAAGCCGATCGCGCTGCCGCAGCCCTTCGGCTCGTACGTGATGGAGAACGTGCTCTTCAAGATCTCCTACCCCGCCGAGTTCCACGCGCAGACCGCGGTGGAAGCGGCCATGACGCTGCACCCGCGGGTAAAGGAACGCGTGGCCGACATCGAGCGCATCGTCATCGAGACGCAGGAGCCGGGCGTGCGCATCATCGACAAGACCGGTCCGCTCGCCAATCCCGCCGACCGCGATCACTGCATCCAGTACATGGTGGCGGTGCCGCTCATCTTCGGGCGCCTGACCGCCGCCGACTACGAGGACGCGGTGGCGCGCGATCCGCGCATCGATCGGTTACGCGCGAAGATGCAGGTGCGCGAGAACCCGACTTTCACCGCCGAGTACTACGCCGCCGACAAGCGCTACATCGGCAACGCCGTCCAGGTGTTCTTCAGGGATGGGAGCCATACCGAGCGGGTGCAGGTGGATTTCCCCATCGGCCATCGCAAGCGCCGCGCCGAGGGCATGCCGGTGCTGGTGAAGAAGTTCGAGTCCGCGGTGGACGCGCACTTCGCACTCAAGCAGGCCGAGCGCGTCAAGGCGCTGTTCGCGAAACCGGCAGGGCTCGATGCCCTGCCGGTGAATGAGTTCGTCGCCGCGATGGTGACGAACGGAACCTAGCCCACCCGCACCGGCACGAAGATGCGGGCCTCGCCGCGCTGGATCAGGAGCGCCACGTGGCCCTTGGAGCTCTCGACCGCGCTCTTCAGCGCCTGGGCGCTCGCCACCGGCGCGCCATTGGCCGAGAGCACGATGTCGCCCGGCTGGATGCCGGCCTCGGCCGCGGGCCCGGACGAGCGCTCGACCAGAAGTCCGCCCTGCACGTTCCCCTGGCGCTGCTCATCGCCGGTGAGCGGGCGCACGGCGAGCCCGAGCCTGCCGCCTTCGTGCTGCGGCTCGTGATTCCCGGCGGTGCGCTGATCCTCGAGCGAGCCGAGCTTGACGCTTAACGTTCGGCTCGCGTGATTGCGCCAGATCTCGAGCTCGACGCTCGTCCCCGGGCTGACACTCGCCACCTTCACCGGCAGCTCGCTCGAGTCGTTGATCGCCTCGCCGTTGAGTTTGAGGATCACGTCGCCCGGCTCGACGCCGGCGCGCGCGGCCGGACCGTCCTTCTCGACGGTCGAGACCAGCGCCCCCTCGGGGCGCGGCAGTCCGAACGAGTCCGACAGTCCCTGGGTGACGTTCTGGATCACGACGCCGAGCTTGCCGCGGGTGACGTGCCCGGTCGCCTGCAGCTGCTGCTCGACCTGCATGGCGACGTCGATCGGGATCGAGAACGACACGCCCTGGTAGCCGCCGCTCCTGCTGTAGATCTGCGAGTTGATGCCGACCACTTCGCCGCGCATGTTGAAGAGCGGGCCGCCCGAGTTGCCGGGGTTGATCGGCACGTCGGTCTGGATGAAGGGCACGTAGTCGCCGTTGAGCGAGCGCCCCTTGGCGCTGACGATGCCGGCGGTGGCGCTGTTCTCGAAGCCGAAGGGCGCCCCGATGGCGAGCACCCACTCGCCCACCTTGAGCGAGCGCGAGTCGCCGAGCTGCACCGTCGGCAGATCCTTCGCCGGGATCCTGATGACCGCGATGTCCGACTTCGTGTCGATGCCGATCACCTTGGCGGTGAACTCGCGCCGGTCGGTGAGGCGCACCGTGACCTCACTCGCGCCCTTGACGACGTGCGCGTTGGTGAGGATCAGCCCGTCGGGGCGGATGACGAACCCTGAGCCCTCGCCGTGCATCGGCTGCGGGTGCGGGTTCTGGAAGCCGCGGAAGAACGGCGCAAACGGGCTGTTGGGGCCGAAGGGATCCTGCGGCTCGCCGCCGCCGTTACCGCCGTTACCGCCGTTACCGTTACCGTCGCCGTCGCCCTCATCGCCCTCGTCGCCCTGATAGGCGGTCGACACCTTGGTGGTGACGGTGATGTTGACCACCGCCGGGCCGTACTTCTGCACCATGCCGCTGAAATCCGGCAGCGCGGAGGCCGGACCCGAAGCCGCGGCGGCCGGGGTCGGCTGCACGGCGGCGGCCTGCGTGGCGCTGCGCGCGGCGGCATGCGATGCGCCGGCAAGATACAGAGCGCCCACCGGCACCGCGAAGGACGCAGCGCCCAGCGCTGCGATCACGAGCGGCTTGCGCACGAAAGACATGAAAGTCATGGACTCGCTCCTCATGGGAAATCATTGCACCCTGTGGCGCACCCTAGACGCGCCGGCTTAAGTGAGTCTTAAGGGCGTGAACGGCGGCGAAAGTTCCGCTGCCGCGCCGGCCATCCGGCGCCGCGCGGCGGGACGCGAGGGGCGGGGGCTACTCAGTGAGCCGCGAGTAGGGACGCGGCTCGGTGGTGAGAGCCGGGGTGAGCTGGCTGAAATAGGCCGCGATTTGCGCAATGTCCTCGTCCTTGAGATTGCCGGCGAACTGCTTCATCACCGGGTTCTTGCGGCCGCCGTGCTTGTACTCATCGAGCGCCCGCACGAGGTAATCCGCGTGCTGTCCGGCGAGCGAGGGGTAGATGGGTGCCACCGCGACGCCGTCCTGGCCGTGGCAGGAGACGCACAGCTGCGCCGCCTGCGGCAGCGCGCCGGCGGCCTTGCCGCCCGACTTGAGCGGCGTCCCCGCGAGGAATGCGGCGACGTCGGTCATGTCCTGCTCGGAGAGCGACTCGGTCTGCGAGTGCATGGTGATGTGCGCGCGGTCGCCGTCGCGATAGCCCTGCAGCGCGATCACCAGGTACTCCGGGTTCTGGCCGCGCAGCTCCGGCACGCTGTACATCGGGTAGGCATTCTTATAGCCATCGATCCCGTGGCAGCCGAGACAGGTGTAGGAAACCTTCTTGCCGTGCCCGGCATCGCCCGCGTGCGCCGGAGTAGTCGCCGGGGCCGGCGCAGCGGGCGCCGCGGCGGCGGGCGCAGGAGGGCTTTGAGCCGCGGCGGCCGCGAGCGCGCCGGCGGCGAGCACCGCGACCGCAATCGTACGCACCGCCGAGCCTCGCGCGCGCTCCATTCCGCCCACTCCCCGCATTGAAAACGCCCAAAAACGGCCCCGGATCTTACGGACTCGCCGGGGCAAATGCCACACGCGGGGGAAAATGCCACACAATCCCCGTCCAACATGATCGGACTCATCCAGCGCGTCACAGCAGCCGACGTGCGCATCGACGGCGAGATCGTCGGCGCCATCGCCCGCGGCATGCTGGTGCTGGTCGCGGTGCGGCGCGAGGACACCGGAGGCTCGGCCGAGCGGCTGCTCGAGCGCCTGCTCGACTACCGCATCTTTCCCGACGCCGACGGGCGCATGAATCTCTCGACGCGCGAGGTGGGCGGGGGGCTGCTCCTCGTGCCGCAGTTCACCCTCGCGGCGGATACCAGGAAAGGCACGCGCGCGGGCTTCTCGGGCGCCGCGGAGCCCGCCCTGGCGCGGCGGCTTTTCGAGCACCTGCTCGAGGTGGCGCGAGCCTCATATCCCCATGTTTCCGCTGGCGTATTTGGCGCCGACATGCAGGTGTCGCTGATCAATGACGGACCCGTGACGTTCTGGCTCGAGACCGGCCCGGGTTGAGCGTGAAGCCCGTTCCGGATTGAGCGAACTTATACCGCCCGCCGGGCTCATTTGACCTATGATTCCTTTTCTTTCTCCGCGCTTGCGGGCCTTTGTGGAGTGCTGACGTATGGGAATTGGAATGCGCGAGCTGTTGATCATCCTGCTCGTGGTGCTCGTCGTGTTCGGCGCCAAGAAGCTGCGCACCGTGGGCTCGGATCTCGGCGCAGCGGTCCGCGGGTTCAAGAAGGCCATGAACGAGGGCGACGAGGAGCAGAGCGCGCAGCAGAAGCAGATCCGCTCCGACAAGCCCGATGCCGAGTTCGACGAGGCCGCCCGCAAGAGCGAGGCGCAGCCCAAGAGCGGCGACCGGAGCGTGTGACCTGTTCGAGGGGCGGTTCTCTGAAGTTCTGATCATCTTCGTCCTGGCACTGGTCGTGCTGGGGCCCGAGAAGCTGCCGCGCGTCGTCGGCGAAATCGGGCGCTGGGTGGGACGCGCCCGCGCCATGGCGCGGCAGTTCCGCGAGCAGCTCGAGGAAGAAGTCCAGATCGAGCAGGCACGGCGCGCACAGAGCGCAGCGGCGCAATCCGCAGCACCATCCACGCCGCCGCCTGCGCAGGCGCCGGACGCCGAGCCCTCGCCCATAGCCGCGGGCGCACCAACGACACCACCCGCGCAGGTGCCAGCGCCCGCCGACGTACCGCCACCCTTCCACGGGCCGACACCTCCCGGGCCCACCATCACCGCCGCCGCCCCGGCCCCGAAAGCCGATGAGCGCGGATCCTGAGAAGCTCGCCGAAGGCTCGCTGATCTCGCATCTGCTCGAGCTGCGCGACCGGTTGCTGCGCTCGATGATCGCGATCGGCATCGCGTTCGTGCCGGCCGTCTACTACTCGAACGACATCTTCACCTTCGTCGCCGCGCCGCTGCTCGCGAAGCTGCCGCCGGGCAGCAACCTCATCGCGACCGGGGTGATGTCGCCCTTCACGACACCCTTCAAGCTGTCGTTCTTCGTGGCGCTGCTCGCGGCCATGCCGTACGTGATCTACCAGCTGTGGAGGTTCGTCGCCCCGGGGCTGTACCGCCACGAGAAGCGCTTCGCCACACCGCTGCTGCTCTCGGCGATCCTGCTCTTCTACGTGGGCGTCGGCTTCGCCTACGCCTTCGTCTTCCCGGTGATGTTCCAGTTCTTCGCCGCGACGACCCCGAAGGGCGTCGCGATGATGACCGACATCAACCAGTACCTCGATTTCGTGCTGACCATGGTGTTCTGCTTCGGCGTCGCCTTCGAGGTGCCGGTCGCGGTGGTGCTGCTGGTCGTCATGGGCGTGGTGCGCATCGAGAAGCTGAAGCAGCATCGCGGCTACGTGCTGATCGGCATCTTCATCCTGGCCGCGCTCCTCACGCCGCCGGATGCGATCTCGCAGTGCTCGCTCGCCATCCCGATGTACCTGCTCTACGAGGGCGGCATCCTCATGGCGCGGCTGCTGTCGCGCGGGCGGAGTGAGGCGACCGCGGAGAAAGATCCGGATCAGGTCTGACGCAAGCGATAGGGGACAAGAACAATGAAGCCACCCGCCGCGAGTCCTGCGGGCGCGCCCCATGCGCGCACCCTCTTCGGCCAGCCGATCGGGCTCGCGACGCTCTTCCTCACGGAGCTCTGGGAGCGCTTCACCTATTACGGCATCCAGTCGCTCCTGATCCTCTTCATGGTCGCCCCGGCGGCCAAGGGGGGCCTGGGGCTCGATGACAAGTCCTCTGCCTCCATCTACGGCCTGTACGTCGGCAGCACCTATCTCCTCGGGCTTCTCGGCGGCTGGATCGCCGATCGCCTCGCCGGCGCGCAGCGCGCGGTGATCGCCGGCGGCATCCTGATCGCGCTCGGCAACACGCTGCTGGCGCTCGGCACCACCGCGGTCTTCTTCGTCGGCCTGCTGGTCATCGCCATGGGGGTGGGGCTCCTGAAGCCCAATGTGAGCGCGCTGGTGGCGACCCTCTACCCCGAGGGGGGCGCGCGGCGCGACGCCGGCTTCTCCATCTTCTACATGGGCATCAACACCGGCGGCTTCTTAGGCCCCGTGGTAGTGCCGATAATCGCCGTTGCATTCGGCTGGCGCTACGGCTTCGCCGCGTGCGCGGTCGGCATGGTGCTCGGCGTCGCGCAATTCCTCTGGACGCGGCGCCTGCTCGGCGAGGCCGGCGGCGCGGTTGCGCCGGCGCAGCGCGCTTCCTGGACGCCGATCGTCGTGCTGCTTGCGCTGCTGGCTACCGGCGTGGCGCTGGCGGCGAGCGGCGCGGTGCGCGTCGACCCCGCACTGCTCGGCGCCTCCGCCTCCTGGGCGGTGTCGTTCCTCGCGGTGGCGTATTTCGTGTACCTGATTTTCTTCGCGGGCCTCAACGCCACGGAACGCAGGCGGATTCTCGTGATGGTGGCGCTGTTCGCCGGCTCGGTCACGTTCTGGGCCGGGTACTTCCAGCAGGGCGCCTCCTTCAACCTGTTCGCCGCGCGCTACACCGACATGCACATCTTCGGCTGGAACGCGCCGCCGGGCCTGTTGCAGTCGTTGGACTCGCTGTTCGTGATCATCCTCGCCGGGGTGTTCGCCGCGCTGTGGCTCGCGTTGGGTAAGCGCGACCGCGACCCGCCGCCGGTCGCCAAATTCGGCGTCGCGCTGCTGCTGCTCGGTCTCGGCTTCCTCGTCATGTACGTCGCCGCGCAGCGCGTGCTCGCCGGGCACATGGTGCTGTCCACCTGGCTCATCGCGACGTACTTCCTGCATGTGTGCGGCGAAATGTGCATCTCGCCGGTGGGCCTCTCCAACATGAGCAAGCTCGTGCCGCCGCGCTTCGTCGGCCAGGCGATGGGCATGTGGTTCCTGTCGCTCTCGCTCGGCGGCAACCTCGCCGGCCAGCTCACCGGGCAGTACGACGCGAGTCACCTCGAGTCCTTGCCCGCACTGTTCCTGAGGATCTTCTGGTACGGCATCATCGCCGGCGCGGTGATGCTGGCGCTCACGCCGCCGGCGCGGCGGCTCATGGCGGGCGTGAAGTAAGCGCGCGCTGCGCGCGCCGTCACTCCGTGACGCGCACGTCGGTGACGAAGTACTCGGTGTCGCCGAAGCAGGAGCTCGGGAGCCACTTGTGCTGCTGGTAGTGCAGCGCCATGCGCTTGCCGACGGCGGCGTTGACCTTCGCCGCGACCGCATCGTCCGGCACGGTAAAGAGGAACTTCTCCGCCACCGTGCCCGGCATGGTCACCATGGCCATCTCGCCTTCCCAGGTCTTGCAGATGAAACCGCGCCGCGAGAGCTTCTGCACGTAGCCGGCGCGCTCGCCCTCGGAGTAGGACCAGTGCAGCGTCACGTAGGTGAAGCCGGCGAGGCCGAGCAGCGCGATCACCAGGATCCCCACCAGCACCTTCACCATGGCTTCCGACCCCCCGCCGCGAGCAGTTCGCCACAAGCATAGCGCGTGCGCGCGGCGCGAGGCTAAGATGGCACGAGCGCCGGCAGCCTGTCGGGCGGCCGCCTACAACAGCAACAACGCGGGGGGGCACGCATGATCACGGAGTCGCGCCGGGAGCTGACGCTGCGGGGGCTCGTCCTCGGGGTCCTCCTCACCGTGGTGTTCACCGCCGCCAACGTCTACTTCGGACTCAAGGCCGGGCTCACCTTCTCCACCTCGATTCCCGCGGTGGTGCTCTCCATGGCGCTGCTGCGCTGGCTCGGCAACACCACCGCCCAGGAGAACAACATCGTGCAGACGGTGGCTTCCACCGCCGGCACGCTGTCCTCGATCATCTTCGTGCTGCCGGGCTTCATCATGATCGGCTGGTGGACCGGCTTCCCCTACTGGCAGTCGGTGGCGATCTGCGCCGCCGGCGGCATCCTCGGCGTCATGTACTCGATCCCGCTGCGCCGGGCGCTGGTGACGGACTCCGACCTTCCCTACCCGGAGGGCACCGCCTGCGCCGAGGTCATCAAGGTCGGCTCCGGCGACGTGACCGACAAGGATTCGGTGGAATCCGGCGGCAAAGGCCTGAAAGCGGTGCTGGTGGGATCGCTGGTCTCGGCGCTCTTCCTGGTGCTGGTGCAGATGCGGCTGTTCCTCGGGGACGTCGCTCACAGCTTCCGCTTAGGCGCTGATGAACGGGCGCCGGCCACGGGCTTTGATTTCCAGCTCTCGTTTGCGCTCTTCGGCATCGGCCACCTGGTGGGCATCAGCTGCGGTGTCGCCATGTTCGTCGGCGCCCTCATCGGCTGGGGCTGGGGGGTCCCGCACTTCAGCGCCCTGCACCCGGCCGCGGGCGATGTGGGAGAGTTTTCACACGCCACCTGGAGCCACTACGTGCGTTACGTGGGCGCGGGCGCGATCGCCGTGTCCGCCATCTTTACACTCATGAAGCTCGTGAAGCCGGTGATCGGCGGCCTGAAAAGCGCCATGGCTTCCTCGCGGGCGCGCAAGGCCGGCAAAGGCGACACCCTGGCGCGCACCGAGCACGACATTCCGGTCGACCAGGTGGGGCTGGTGTCGCTCCTGTGCATCCTGCCGATCTGCTGGCTGTTGTGGAACTTCGCGACCAGCGCGGGGCTCGGTGAGCACGCGCTGCTCCTCACCATCGGCGGCATCGTCATCGTGGTGGTCCTGGGGTTCCTGGTTTCGACCGTCTGCGGCTACATGGCCGGACTGATCGGCGCCTCCAACAGCCCGCTGTCGGGCATCGGAATCCTGGTGGTCGCGACCACGGCGCTGTTCCTGGTGGTGACGGTGAAGTCCTCGCTCCCGCCGGAGATGGGCAAGGCACTGGTCGCCTACGCGCTGTTCGTCACGGCCGTGGTGTTCAACGTCGCGGCCATCGCCAACAACAACCTGCAGGACCTGAAGACCGGTCAGCTGGTGGAGTCCACGCCCTCGAAACAACAGTGGGCGCTGGTGATCGGCGTCGTGGCGAGCGCGCTCGTGATCCCGCCGGTGCTCGACCTCGTCAACAAGGCCTACGGCTTCGCCGGTGCCCCCGGTGCGGGTGCCCACGCGCTCCCCGCGCCCCAGGCGGGCCTGATCTCCGCGCTCGGCCAGGCGGTGATCCAGAACGACCCGGAGAAATGGCAACTGATGGGCTTAGGTGGCCTCATCGGGGCCGGCATCATCGTGGTCGACTTCCTGCTCTCGAAGACCACCCGCTCGATGCGCCTGCCACCGCTCGCCGTCGGCCTCGGCATCTACCTTCCCACCGCCTCGACGCTCATGGTCACCGTGGGCGCGCTGGTCGGCTGGTGGTTCGACCGGCGCGCCGCGCGCACCCCGAAGCCCGAGGCGACCCGGCAGCTCGGCGTGCTGCTCGCGTCGGGTCTCATCGTGGGCGAGAGCGTGCTGGCGGTCGTCTTCACCGCGCTGGTTGCCTTCACCGGGAACCCCTTCCCCATCGGCATCGTGGGCGACTCGTTCGAGATCCCGTCCGAGATCCTCGGTGGCCTCGCCTTCGTGGGACTCGTCTGGTGGGTGTACCGCTGGGTGGAGAAGCTGCAGACGCGCTGACGGCGGAGCCGTCGAGCGCCGCACGCGGCGCGGCGCGCGGCGCCGCTCAGCGCTGCCGGTAGCGCTCGATGCCGCGCTGCCCGATCAGCATCGAGCCGACGAGTCCCGTCAGCCAGACGATGAGCCAGGTGAGGAGCGCCGCGCGAAAGCCCCCGTAGAGGTGAAACCCCGGCAGGATCCAGGCGACCAGCGCCACCATCGCGGCGTTGAGCACCAGCAGAAACAGCCCGAGCGTCACGACCGTGATGGGGAGCGTGAGGACGAAGGCGATCGGGCGCACGATCGCGTTCACCACGCCGAGCAGGAGGCCGGCGAGCACCAGCGTCATCGGATCGTCGATGCGCACGCCCGCGACGCAGCGCGTCGCGATCCACAGTCCCAGCGCCGCCAGCACCGCCCGCAGCAGGAAGCCGGTCACCGGCCCGCCTCGCGCTGCATCTCGACCAGCACCTTGAGGCGATTCAGGGCCTGCTGCCACGAGGTTCGCAGCCGCCAGTACTGCGTGTCCCACTCGGCGGCGCCCGGGACGCCCGACCCGAGGAGGCGCACCACCGTGCCACCCGGCACCGCCTCGACGATCAGATCGTCGGTGAGCACCGAGTCGGCGCGCGGCAGCGCCGGGTTCGGCAGATAGATGAGCCGTACGCGGCGGCCGGCCTCGAACACGTCGATGTGCGCCTCGAGCTCGGTCACGCGGTCGACCCGCGCGCGGAACAGCCCGCCCTGGCGCGGCTGCAGCTGCGCCTCGGGCGAGCACCAGCGTGCGAGGGCCTGCGGGTCGGTGATCGCCCGCCACACCCGCGCGACGTCGGCGTTGATATCGACCCGGTGCGCGTAGCCCCGGCTTCGTTCGCTCATGGCGCCATTCTGCCACCGGGTGCGCTCACGCGCCCCGCTTAGGCTGGTCTATGCTAGGCGGCGAGGGGGGTCCATGGCACTGGTACACTTTATTCTCGCGCTCGCGCTGCTCGAGTACTTCGCCTTCGGGTACGCGGTGGCCCGCGCCCGCGGCACCTACAAGGTGGCAGCTCCCGCCACCACCGGACACGAGGTGTTCGAGCGCTATTTCCGCGTGCAGATGAACACGCTCGAGCAGCTGGTGGTGTTCGGGCCGTCGATCATGCTGTTCGCCTGGTACGTGAATGCTTACGTCGCAGCCGCGCTCGGACTCCTCTTCGTCATCGGACGGGCGGTCTACTTCCGCGGGTACGTGCGCTCGGTCGAGGGCCGTCACCTCGGGTTCCTGCTGAGTGCGATACCGAACGTGACGCTGCTCGTCGGCGGACTCCTCGGCGCGGCACAGGCATTCCTGCGCAGCGCGTTCTGAAGGCCGCATCAGGTGCGCGCGGCCGGGCGGCGCCTGAGCGCGCTCGCGAGCGGCACCAGCGAGACCGCGACGATCGCGAGCGTCACCAGACCGAAGTGCTGCTTCACCAGCGGGATGTTGCCGAACAGGTAGCCGCCCCAGATAAAGAGCAGCACCCAGGCGCAACCGCCACAGAGATTCCAGGTGAGGAAGCGCGCGTAAGGCATGCGCCCGACGCCGGCGACGAACGGCGCGCAGGTGCGGATGATGGGCATGAAGCGCGACAGGAAGATCGCGAGCCCGCCGTGGCGCACGAAAAACTCCTCCGTGCGGTGCAGATACTCCACCTTGAGAAAACGGTAGCGGCCGGAGAAGGCCGGCGGACCGATGGCGCGCCCGATGCTGTAATTCACGGTGTTGCCGAGCACCGCCGCCACCGCCAGGACCGCGCTCGCGAGCGGGGCGCTGAGCGTGCCGGTGCTATCGACCGCGGCGAGCGCCCCGACGGCGAACAGCAGCGAGTCCCCGGGGAGGAACGGCGTCACCACGAAGCCGGTCTCGGCGAAAATGACCGCGGCCAGGATCGGGTAGATCCACAGGTGATAGGTGGCGAGCAGCTCGACCAGGTGGCGGTCGAGGTGCAGACCGAAGTCGATGAGCCATGCGAGCATGGCGGGGAGAATAGCGGAATGGCCGCAGTCGCCCTTACGGTATCGGGTCGCGGAGCGCGGGTCCGTCGTGCGGCGCGCGCGCGGTCAGCAGGGCGTGCGACTTGAGCGTCACGAGCCCGGTGTGTACGTCGGAGTCGCGTGCGGCGAGCGGCCGGCGGATCTCACTCGAGTCCGCATCGGCCACTTCGGTCGGGCCGTTCTCGACGATGTCGGGGACGATCCCCTTTCCCTGGATCGAGGCGCCCGAGGGGGTGAAGTAGCGCGAGGTGGTGAGCTTCAGCGCCCCGCCGTGCGCGAGCGGCATGACGGTCTGTACCGAGCCCTTGCCGTAGGTCTTGCGCCCGATGAGGACCGCCCGGCCGTGGTCCTTGAGCGCCCCGGCGACGATCTCGGAGGCCGAGGCGGTACCGCCGTTCACCAGCACCACCAGCGGTGCGCCGCTCAGGAGATCCCCGGGGGTGGCGTCCATCTCGAAGCGCGCCTCGGGGGTGCGGCCGTCGGCGGAAACGATGACGCCGCGCTCGAGGAAGTCGTCGGCCACCGCCACGCCCGCCTCGAGCACTCCACCCGGATTGTCTCTCAGGTCGAGCACAAGGCCTCTGAGACCCGACTGATTGTCTCTTTTAAGACGCAATATGGCGTGGCTGACGTCGTCCGCCGTCGTCTCGGTGAAGCTCCTGATGCGCAGGTATCCGTAGCCCGGCTCGAGCGTCGCCGCCGTGACGCTCGACACCTCGACCTGGGTCCGGCGCAGCGTGAACTCGAGTAGTGCGGTGCTGCCCTTGCGGCGGATGCTGAGGGTGACGGTGCTGCCGGGGGCGCCGCGCATGCGCGCGGTGGCGCCGGCCAGATCGCCGCCGATGTCCTCGCCGTCGATCTTCACGATCTCGTCCCCGGGCTTGAGCCCGGCGCGCTGCGCGGGGGAGCCCTCGATGGGGTGCATCACTTTCACGACGCCGTCACCGGGTGCGACCTCGATGCCGACGCCGGGATAGGAGCCCATGGTGCTCAGGCGAATTTCCTCGAACTCCTCGTTGTCGAGGTAGGCCGAGTGCGGGTCGAGCGCATTCACCATGCCGCGCACCGCGCGCTCCATGAGCGCATGGTCGTCGACGTCCTCGACGTAGTCGCGCTTGATGCGCTCGTAGACTTCGGCGAACAGGCTCGCCTCTTCCCAGGGGAGTGTGGCGCTTGATGCGGCATGGGACGGCTCGCTCGAGCGCTCGGCGAGCACGCCGCTGGTGAGTGCGCCGCAGAAGCCGAAAATGGCTCCGGCGCAGAGCGCGATCAGGGTGCGGGAACGGCTCGACATGGGCGCGTAGTTCCGTTCACGGCGTCGCTCCTGCGTACCACATGATGTCGTTCGGGCCGCGCTCCGCGTCCGCGGGGGCGTTCGGCAGCGGCAGCTCGTTCAGGAGCTCCGTGAGCGCGATCGGCCGGCCGATGGCGAAGCCCTGGCCATAGTCGACGCCGAGCTCGGCGACGCGCTGGCCGATCGCCTCGGTCTCGATGTACTCGGCCACTGTGATGATCCCCATGCTGCGGGAGAGCTCGGCGATGGCGCGCACCATGGACTCGGCGCGCTTGTCCTTCAGGACGTCGCGGATGAAGCTGCCGTCGATCTTGAGCATGGTGATCGGCAGCTGCCGCAGGCACGAGAGTGAGGACAGCCCGGTACCGAAGTCATCGAGCGCCACGCCGCAGCCGAGCTTGCGCAGGCGCCGCATCAGCTCCTCGGCGCGCGACAGGTGCGCAACGGTCGCGTTCTCGGTGAGCTCGAAACAGAACAGGTCGGGGTCGAGGCCGCTCTCACCGATCGCCTTGATGAGGAAATCGGCGAAGCCGTCGTCATCGAGGGACTGGCCGGAAAAGTTGATGGTGAAGCCGAGCGCCTTGCCCTCGAGCACCCCGGCGCGCGGCTTCAAGGCCTCGATCACGTGGTTCACCACCCAGCGGTCGATGACCGGCATCAGCTGGTAGCGCGCGGCGGCGGCGAGGAAGCTGTCCGGACCCATGGTGAGCCCGTCGTCGTTGATCATGCGCAGCAGCAGCTCGTAGTGCGGCCGGGCGCTCTCGGCGGCCGAAAACGGCAGGATCAGCTGCGCATCGAGCCGCAGCCGGTCGTTGTCGATCGCATCGCGCAATTGGGCAGCGACGGAGATATCGGCGAAGCGCCGCACGATCGAGGTGTCGCTCGACTGGTAGACCTCGACGCGGTTGCGGCCGCGGTCCTTGGCGGCCTTGCAGGCGCTTTCGGCGGCGGCCAGCAGGTGGCCGAGCTCGCCGCCTTCGCTGTCGAGGAGCGCGACGCCCACGCTGATCGAGACCGGCGGGCGCGACTCGCCCGGGTTCGGCACCAGCTGCTCCGCCCCGGCGCGCAGCGCCTGGGCGAACTTCTCGGCGTCCTCGACGGAGGCCGGCAGCAGCACCGCGAAGCGGTCGCCGGAGATACGCGCCCCGAAGGCGCCCGGCGGCAGGCGCTTCCTGAAGAGCTCGCCGAGCTGCCCGAGTACCGAGTCGCCGACGTGCATGCCGGCCTTCTCGTTGATGGCGTGCAGCTGGTCGACGTCGATGTAGAGGGCGCTCCACTGCTGGTTGCCCTTGCCCTCGGTGACGACCGCGGCGAGGCGCCGCTCGAAGGCCGGGCGGGTGTAGAGGCCGCTCAAGGCGTCGTAGCTCGACTCGACGATGTCGAGTGCCTTGCGGGCGATGATGTGGGCGATGTGCGCATCGCGCGGGCTGAAGCGCTCGCTCGCCTCGTCGCGCAGCAGCGCCAGCAGGCCGATGCAGCGCCCGGCGCGCGAACGCAGCGCGCAGGCGAGCACCCGGTACGGGTAAGTGTCCGGCAGCGAGACGTCGACGTCGTTGACGATCAACGGCTCGGGCTGCGCCTGCGCGAGGGCCAGAAGCTTGCGATGCGCCCTCATCATGAAGCGCGCGTCCGGCGGGGCATCGCCGTTGGCGCGCAACAGGGTGAGGTTCTTCTCGGGCACGAGCAGCGCCCCGGTCGCGGCGCGCAGGTGCTCGATGGTCTGCTGCAGCAGCAGCTGCAGGTCGTTGGCGCCGTCGGGGGCCGGTGTGTCCGCGGCGCCGTGCGAGAGCACGAGCTCCAGATCGCGGTTGAGCGCTGCGACCGTGCCGTTCAGCTCCTCGATGTTGGCGTGGGCGATGAACTCGCGCCGCAGACATTCGAGCGCCGGCGACAGCAGCGAATTGGCGAAGGAGAAATCCTGGTTCTTGCGATCGCCGCCCTCGTTCGGCCGGCACACGACCGCGACGATGGCCTGGAGCGACCCGGCCTCATCGCGCAGCGAGCACAGGTACACCGGCAGGTTGCCCGCGAGCGTGCGCAGCTGCCCGGCGCCGCCCTCGGCGGTGCGCGCGGCGATCAGGGCGTCCTCGACCACGTTCATGAGGTCCGGTCCCGTCATGGTGTCGGAGGACCAGAGCATCTCGCCGTTGGTGCTGAAGATCGCGAGGCTGGAGGCGCGCGGCAGGAGCGAGCGCACCAGGCGAAAATAGGGCTCGAAGCGGACAGCCGGCTGCCCGGTCGAATCGTTTGTGTGGGCTGCGCTCATCGCTTTCCACACGATTGCGCTTATGTCGTCCCGGGTCCTTGCGCGAGTTGGCGAATCGCTCGCCCGGGCCGCCGGAGAGAGTGCAAAAGGTTGACGCTGATCACACCCTGAGGCCCCGGGCGGGGCCGGGTTTCAGGGGTCGGCGGCCCGGAACCAGGGGCGGGGATCGACGGGTTTACCGCCCTTACGGATCTCGAAGTAGAGCTCCGTCCTGCCGCTCCCGCCGCTGTCGCCGGCGGCCGCCAGCGCCTCGCCGGCCGCGACCCGGTCGCCGGCCGCCTTGTAGAGCCGCTCGTTGTGGCCGTAGAGGCTCAGGTACCCATCGCCATGATCGATGATCGCGAGCAGCCCCAGGCCCGGCAGCCAGTCGGCGTAGATCACCCGCCCGTCGAACACCGCCTTCACCGGCGCGCCGCGCTCGGTGGCAACCAGCACCCCGTCCCAACGCACCCCACCCGCGCGCGCATCGCCGAAGCGCGCCACCAGGTGCCCGTTCACCGGCCAGGCGAGCTTGCCGCGCAGCTTCGCGAAGGCATCGTTCGCCTCGAGCGGAAAACGCTCCATCGCCGCGCGCAGCTCCTTCAGGAGCTGCTCGAGGCCGGACTGCTGGGCGCGCAGCCGCTCGAGGTTCTGCGCGCGGGTGCGCGACTCGGCCTCGAGCCCGGCGAGCACCGCTGAGCGCTGCACGCGGGCGTGCTCGAGCTCGTTGAGCTCGGCGCGCTGCTGCTGTTCGAGGCGCGCGAGCTCGGCATCCTCGGCGTCGAGCTCGGTGGTGAGCTCGGCGAGGCGCTGCACGTCATCCGCGATCGCCTTGATCTGTCCGGCGCGCGCCCGGCCGAAGTAGCCGTAGTAGGCGAACATGCGCCCGGCGAGCGCCGGGTCCTCCTGGTTGAGGAGGAGCTTCAGGGGCTCCTGGCGGCCGATTCCGTACGCCGCGCGCATCTGCCCGGCGAGGTCGCCGCGGTTCTTCTCGAGCTGCGCCTCGCGCTCGCGCTGCTCGGCGGCGAGCGCGGCGCGCCGGGCGGCGTGCTCGGCACGCTGGTGGCGCACCTCTCCCAGGATCTGGCGCGCGTGGCCGACGGAGAGCTCGGCACTCTTGAGGTCCCTGGTCAGCCGGTCGCGCTCGACCTGCTCGGCGGACACCTGGCGGGTGACGCGCTCGATCTCGGATTTGACCGCCGCGAGCTCCGCTTCGGCCTTTTTCGCGTCCTGTTCGGGCCTGGCGGCGGCGGTCCCGGCGGCCGGAAAAGCCGCCAGCAGGGCGAAAATCAGGGGGGCGCGGCGCGGGGCGCTATAATGCGCGCCGTTTTTCGCCCGCAGCCCGTTTGCACCCATGGATCGTGTCATCGAGTTCCTGAATCATCACCCCTGGCTGGGGATCGCCACGGCGCTCGCCGTGGCGCTGATAGTTGTATACGAAATGCGGGCGCGCACGGAAAGCCAATTTTCGGTGTCCCCGCAGGAGCTGATCCGCCTGATGAACCAGGGGGCGCTGGTGCTGGATCTGCGGCCGCAGGAGAAATTCGCGGAAGGACACCTCGCCGGGGCGCGGCAGATGAGCGGTGAGGCACTGCTCACGGCCAGCGACACACTGAAGCGGCACAAGGAGAAGCCCGTCGTGGTGTACGACGACTCCGGATCGCTCAGCCTCTCCGCGGTACGCCAGCTCGCGAGCCAGGGGTTTACCCGTGCCTTCACGCTGCGCGGCGGACTCGCCGCCTGGCGTGCCGACAATCTGCCGCTGACCCGGGCGTGAGGCCGCGTGAGTCCGCCGCAGGTCGTCCTGTATACGACGGACTGGTGCCCGTACTGCGCCCGGGCGCGCAGCCTCCTCGAGTTGAAGGGCGTCGCCTACACCGAGATCGACGTGGACGCGGTGCCGGGCGCGCGCGATGAGATGATGGCGCGCGGCGGCGGCGATACCGTACCGCAGGTTTTCATCGGCGGCCGGCCGGTGGGTGGGAGCGATGAGCTCCACGCCCTCGATGCAGCCGGACGCCTCGACCCTCTATTGAAGAACGGAGCCTGACATGGTGAATGAGACTACCGGCGCGGCGCCGGCCACTGACCTGCCCGCGGACGCCCCGGTGCTGGCGCTGCAGAGCGTGTATCTGAAGGACTGCTCCTACGAGGCGCCTAACGGCCCGCGCGTCGACGGCGCCTGGAACCCGCAGGTGAGCCTCGACCTGCAGACCGGCACGGCGCTCGTGTCGCCGGACCTGCGCGAGGTGGTGCTCACCGTCACGGTGTCGGCGAAACAAAACGACGTCACGGTGTTCCTGGTCGAGGTGAAGCAGGCGGGTCTTTTCCTGATCCGTAACCTCGGCGAGACCGACGTCAAGCGCGCGGTCAGCACCGTGTGCCCGGGGGTGCTGTTTCCCTACGCGCGCAGCGCCGTATCGCAGCTCGTGAGCCAGGGCGGCTTCCCGCAGTTCCTGCTGCCGCCCGTGAACTTCGAAGCCCTCTATGCCGGCAACCAGGGGCAGCCCCAGGCGCAGCCCGCGCAGACCAACTGAAGGCGCGGGCACGCGGCCTGCGGTGCCGGCCGGAGCGCGGCGATGACCGGGCGCCTCCCCGGCGCGCCCATCGCGGTGCTCGGCGCGGGCTCGTGGGGCACGGCGCTCGCCATCCAGTTCGCGCGCGGCGGACGGAGCGTGCGCCTCTGGGGGCGTGACGGCGCGCAGCTCGCCGCCATGGCCGAGGTGCGCGCCAACGCGCGCTACCTCCCCGGCGTCGCCTTTCCCGCCTCTCTCGCCATCGAGGCTGAGCTGAGCCGGGCGGTCGCGGGCGCCCGAGACGTGCTTCTCGTGGTGCCGAGCGGCGCCTTCCGTGGCGTGCTCGGCGCGCTCGCGCCGCACCTGAGCGCCGCCATGCACGCGGCCTGGGCCACCAAGGGATTCGAGCTCACGACCGGGCTGCTGCCGCACCAGGTGGCACGCGAGGTGCTCGGCGCCGGGCCGCGCATCGCGGTGCTCTCGGGCCCCACCTTCGCGCGCGAAGTCGGCGCGGGGCTCCCGACCGCCATGACGGTGGCCTCGCCCGACGCGGCCTACGCCGAGGCGCTGGCCACGGAGCTGAGCTCGGCCAACTTCCGCGCCTACACCTCGACCGACATCATGGGAGTGGAGATCGGCGGGGCGGTGAAGAACGCACTCGCGATCGGCGCCGGGCTCTCCGACGGGCTCGGCTTCGGCGCCAACACCCGCGTCGCGCTCATCACGCGGGGACTGAAGGAAATGACGCGCTTAGGGGTCGCGCTCGGCGCCGACGCCCGTACCTTCATGGGGCTCGCGGGCCTCGGCGACCTGGTGCTCACCTGCACCGACAATCAGTCGCGCAATCGGCGCTTCGGGCTGCTGCTCGCCGAGGGTGCCACCCCGGCATCAGCCCTCGCCGAGATCGGCCAGTCGGTCGAGGGTTACACCGCCGCGCGCGCCGTGCGCGCGGTGGCGCTGCGCACCGGGGTCGAGATGCCGCTCTGTGACGTCGTCTACCGGGTGCTGCACGAGGGGATGCCGGCGCGCGACGCGGTGCGCGAGCTCATGAGCCGGCCGCTCAAGGCGGAGAGCGCTTGAGCGCGCGGACGAGCAAGGCTTCCCGGCCGGCGGCGGTCACGCCACCTGCTTTGTCATGGGGATGAACTGGATGCTGAGGCCGTTCGGCAGCGGCCAGTGGATCATCTCACCCGGGACGTAGCCGCGCGCCTGGTAGAGCCGCACGCCCGGGAGCGTTGCCATGAGCTCGAAGCGGCGGAAGCCCGCCGCGAGCGCCGCCTGCTCGCAGCGTTCGAGGAGCGCCGCGCCGATGCCGCGCCGCGCCCAGTCGGGATGCACGAAGAAAGCACGAATCTTGGCGGCATCCACCCGCGGGTCGAGCGGCTGCGGGTCGCGGTCGGTGCGCGCATCGCCGCCGAAGAGGGTACGGCGAAAGCTCCAGCCGCCGCAGCCGGCGAGCCGCGGCGCGCCCGTGCGCGCCGCGCTCTGCGCTACGAAGTAGCTGCCATCCTTGAGGAGCTGCGTGTCGACACCGAAGGCGCCCTGCAGCGCGCCGTCGATCTGCTCGCGGGTGTAGTCGCCGACGCTGAGTCCGTGCGCGGAGACCTCGATCAGCGCGCGGATCGCGAGCACGTCGGCGAGCGTAGCGGCACGCAGCGTAAAGGAGTCCCCCGGCATCGCGGCGCGCTCACTCGACGCCTTCGACGATGCGCATGTCGCGGTCGGCGCCACCGCCGAGCGCGCGCAGCGCCTCCTGGTAGGCGGGCGTGTCGTGCGCCGCGAGGGCGTGCGCCACGCTCTCGAACTCGATGATCACGGTGCGCTGCTCGAGCCCGTTCTCATAGACCCGCGCGGGCATGCCGCGCACCAGGAAGCGGCCGCCGGCCGCGGTGAGTGCGGGCCCGGCGAGCCTGGCGTAGGCGGCGAGCGCGTGGGGGTCTTTCACCGCGCGGTAGGAGGTGATCCAGTAGGCCTTAGGCATGGGGCTTCGATCCTCTCGTGCTCACGGCACTTTCACTCGCAGTTAAGGGGTATGCCGTGGCGGCGCCGCCGCCGAGCATCACGACGTTGACGAGGAGCAGCGTCCCCGCCGCGGCCTCCGCCCAGATCGTTGCGTTCATCATGGCGGAGTGATCGGCGAGTGGCGCCCGCGTGTAATGAAGAAGTCCGCCGAAGCCCAGCAGCGCATACAGGCCGAGGAGCGAGCGTCCGCTGCGGCGCGCTCCGGTGGCGTAGAGGCCGAAGCCCAGCACGCCGAGTGCCGTGAGGGCGCCCCACGCGGCGTAAACTGAAGCGCCGGACCACGAGGCCGGGAGATTCGGATACCGGGCCAGGTAGTGCGCGTTGTGGGCGAAGTGCAGGAGCGTCGCCGCGGCGTACAGAGCCAGGATCCAGGGCAGGAGCGCGGCTGCGAGGCTGCTGCGCCGGGGCACATTGCGAATCCCATTCATGACGATCTTCGCATTTTCAGCCTGGCTGTCCGCTCGAGCGAGCAGTCAGTCGGCGGGCCGGGCAAACAGGAACCGGGCTACCAATATCGTCGAGACTCCCAACAGAACCACCAGACCGAGGAAAAATACCGCTGACGCCGGGCGGACGATACCGAAGGCCGCAAGTAGTTCGACCGCAGCCATGGCACAGAGCACGGCTATCACTGTGGACACCACGCCGGCTTTCAGAACAGCGCGCTGGGAACGCGACAGTCGATAGACACCGCTTAGCACCAGCAACACACCGCTCAAGGTCGCCAGCGCGAGTATGAGCAGCGAAACGTGCCAGACCTTCGATTCCGGCAACGAGAAAAACGCCAGCACAAAAGGTATGAGCGACAGAAATACCGATTGGAAGGTGAATGCGAGGATGTTCCGGATCCGGAACGCATCGACAGGTGTCCACTGATGCGGCTTGCCGCTCAAGGCAACCAGGATCGCGGAGAAGCCAGCGAGACCGATGGCAAGCTGTGCGAAGGTCAACAGGGCATTTGCAACGTCGATGACAGACGCTCCCGTCGACCAGGGGTGAGGTTCAGGGGCCGGGCGCGGCGTCAGGCCGCCCGTGAAAGTGTACCTCACGCCGCCGCTGCCGATCATTTGCAGAAACTCACGCCTCACGGTCCGCTCCAGCGATTGTCAGACGGCTGCGGCCACCGGAGACCATTTTCGTAAAAGACCACCTGCAGATATGCACAAACCAGAACAATGACGACAAGCAGAGCCGAGGCGCTCAACGCCAGGCGAGTAGCAACGGGGTCCTTCAATTCCAGGTAGTCCCTCCTGGCAAGGAAACGCAGGACTCGGAGCATTGTCGTAAGGTGCAGGCTGGAAAGGAACTCCGGCGACCCGATGTCCTCCCACGTCGACGAATGATGCGACGCCAGCCGGGCGAACAAATAGTGCATGACCAGCAGATACGCCAATCCCAGCGCCGCTACAGCGATGCAGGCAGCGGCGTATGGTAAAGGCACAGACAGAGCATCCGTCTAACGGTGAAGTTGCGGGGCCGCGCGCGGGCGCCTGACAGGAGCCGCGAGCGCGTACTGTCTTTCAGCGCCCACGGCACCAGACCGACCACATCACGGCCCCCTCGAGCGATTGTTGGAAATCGCCTCGGGTGAATTCCAGTAAGCGTCAGGTCGCGGCGGGGTTCGATAGTCACCAAGGCCCAGCTCCCGCGATAACGCAGCTCCGACGTCACAATACGCGGCTTTGGAGGTCTGAGTTTCCACCAGGTCAAACCAGTAGGCCGGCTCACCGGCAAGTCCATCGGTGTTCTGCTTGAGAACGTAAAACCTGAATGACACCGGCTCATTATTGGCGTACGACGTCAAGAGACGTCGGTCGGCGACTACCAGCATTGGGGCGGCTCCCCGGACCGACTCGAGCAAACGGAAGTCGTGAAGCAGGCAATCGGCCCCACCTGAGACAGTGAGAGTCAGGTCTTCGTGGTTCTTGTCCCAGAAACCGAGGATGTCGAGGCCTCTGGATGCATCGCCGGACCGGAGGTAGACCGTGACGACCTCAAAGCTATGAGCATTGAAGTTCTCACGATGCGCGATCGCGACTGAAAACTTTCGTTCGGCAAAGCCGAGGTCCAGATTGTTGAGCCCGCGGTGGAGCTTCACCACTGCGTACGCGCGTACATCCATCGCCAATGCGGAAGTGATTGCGAGGGTCGCAGCAATAGCAACGAGGGCGAGGGGCCGGAGGTAAGGCATGGGTCATTTTGTCACCAGCCATGCTACTCCGAACAGAGCGGATAGAGCGCAGGCCACCCCCGTGAGCGCCGCCACGGCGATGACGACGGTCCTCAAGCGGGGAATTTCGCCCGTATATCTGCCCGCGGCGAGAACAAAGAGCAGGAGCACGGCTGCTGCAGGTGCGAGAATGAGTTTTGCGAAGCCGATGACGCCGGGAGTTCCGAACTCGGCCACGGAACGCACGAAGCCGATGACGCCGAGAATCAGGGCAGCTGCTACAAGAAGGGCGGGAAGGCGCAAGAAGTGACCGCTAACGGTGAAGCCGAGGGGCCGCACAGAAGCACGGGGTCATGGCGCGGAGGGCGCACAATTTCTCGGCGCCCGAGGCGCCAAGCCGCAAACGCTTCCCGGATCCCTCCAACGATTGTTAGACAACACGTTCATTACCGTGCCCAGAATCATAGTTCCTAACGAGCGTCTTCGGGGCGACTAGTCGCCACGCACGCTCTATGAGGCTTGGCAACTCATGTGCTTCAACAGCGGAGAAACGCACCAAGACCCAAGGATAATCTCGATAGTGATCGGTTATGAAGAACGCGCGCGGCGCGGCCTGCATCAGAATCTGACGATCAAGGAAGTCCGCCCGAAGGACAAGGCAATCAATGCTTTGATGGAGCCGGGCGAGCAGCTTGCCGCGGACTTTGAGAGCCGGGGTGCTGTATGAAGTGCCACCCTCCACTCCGGGAAAAGTCAGAGCGACGGCCCGCACCTGCTCGAACGTGACGCCCGTGGACGCTGGACGATGGCGCGCCGCTGTGCGCTTCCGAGACGGAGCCTGCCGCTTGCGCTGACGTTTCACGTGTTGTCTAACGGTGAAATTGAGGGGCCGCGCAGAAGCGCCAGGTCATGGCGCCGAGGGCACACAATTTCTCAGCGCCCGAGGTGCTAAGCCGGACCTCACGTCTTTCATCATTGGATCGGCTCTTCATCGTAAGGCAAGTCATCAGGATCAACACCAACGAAGTCGGGTTCGGGATCAGTGAGAAAACGCACGGCGCGGATATCTCTCGCGCCTCGCATCAGCGCCTTCAGTACGCGGTGCATCCCGTCCATGATGCGGCCATCGCTCGAAAGGATGATGGGACAACCGAGATCTGCCTCCTCGATGAGGCGAGCGTGTTCGGCGACGTTCCGGCACGTCATCGGCTCTCCCCAATACGGCTCGTCGAGCTCGCGAATACTCGCAAGTGGCACGAGTTGCCACTTCAGGTTCTTGGACAGGGCAACGAGGCGCTCAATATCCCAAGCCCTCAATCCGGCAGCGCTTGGCCTGAAGTGGTATTGCTTGCGCATGGAGTAGCCAATGCGGGAGGTCAACGGTGAAGCTGAGGGGCGGCGCGACCACGGCGGCGCCTCACGGACTCCTTCAACGATTGTCAGGCCGCCCGTGCACCGCGTCTAGGGTGCCTTGATCTCCACTGCGAGAATGTGGAGATCACTGTGGCCAACGTTTTCGACGTAGTGCGGCCCGATAGGGCCGGACCACAACGCGGAGCCCAGGGCCGGCTTCGAGGCCATTGTTCTCGAATCCAGGAGGACTGCTCCATTAGGGTCGTACCGGACAAAGTCGCTCCAACTCAGGACATAGAGCGCGGCTGGCCACTCATGGGCATGAACCGGTGTGCGCTCACCAGGCTTGACCTTCGTATCGAGTACGCGCACCGCATCGTTTTCGAGAAGTGGTGCACGGTGGTCTATTGCCTTGAGCAATGCGTCAAACGGATGCGGGCTCGACGTTCCGGCACGATGTGCTCGATTTCACTCATCTGCTCGCCTTCCAGTGCGGTGCGTGAGCAGCGTACACCAGCAGGGGCAGGCCGAGCACTGCGCAGAGGCGGCCGATCATGGCGCCGACGGCGCACAATTTCTTAGCGCCCGAGGCGCCAAGCCACGCGCATCACGGACCCCTCCAACGATTGTTAGATGCCAGCATGCCACTTACGGAGCAAAGAGCATGATCGCCCCAAAGGCTATTTTGATAAAGCCGTCCGATGCCCATAACTTGTCCAGCGCGATGCCCGGCCGCAGCCATAGGCCGACGCCGGCACATGCGCACAGCGTTCCTCCAAGCGCCGCACACACTGGACCGAAGGCTACGGCCATCGGAAAGAAATGCAGGCCAACCGCAAAAAGAATGGCCAAGAGCAAGGAGCGCTCACCTGCCTGGCGATACAGCGCTACAGCTACCCGCACAAGAATGGCCTCGGCGCCGATGGAGGCGAATAGAAACCAAAGCTGAAGTCTCGTCGGTGTGCCAAAGGGAGCAGAAAGGCGAGCGGCCGAGAAAACCAGGGCAATGGTAGCGACCACAGCTCCAAGAATAAGGAGAGACCTGCGTCTGTTTGGGAGAATGGCCCCCAGCACCGCGCCGACGCCCATGATGAAGATAAACAATCCGCCGGCACGGACCATCGGAAATGCGTAGGCCCACGAGACGGGATCTAAGCTCACTGGCATCTAACGGTGAAGTTGAGGGGCCGCACATAAGCGCCAGCCCCTGGCGCCGAGGGCGCACAATTTCTCAGCGCCCGAGGCGCCAACCGGGAAGCGCATCACGGATCCCTCCAACGATTGTTAGGCGCCACCATTGGACTCCTGAAAGACAACGACATAACCGTCGGGGTCTTTCACGCTAAAGACCTTTAGGCCGTACGGCGCAACCTTTGGCGGATCGACCATGAGTCCGTCATGGGTAAGTTGTTGGTATACAGCGTCAACGTCGGAGCAACCAATGTAGAAGCACACATCCCCGTGTGCCAGAAAATCCGAGGCGTCTGGTTTCGGAGGGCGCTCACCAGAATCGTATTTTGTGTTCAGCATCAAATCAGCCGCGCCAAGACGCAACCACATCCAGTGTGAAAACCGACCCTCAGGCGTCTGGACCTCCGGTGAAGCGGACACGACCTGGAATCCGAGTAAATCCCGATAGAACGCCAGAGCTTTCAGCATATCGAAGACCCCGATCAATGGTGTCAGGCCGACGAACAACCGTGTGCTTGGGTTCATGGCACGTCCTATGGCGCCTAACGGTGAAGTTGAGAGGCCGGACAGAAGCGCGGACCCCTGGCACCGAGGGCGCACAATCTCTGGGCGCCCGAGGCGACAACGCAGAAGCGCTTCACGGACCCCTCCACCGATTGTTAGCTGTCATGACGCGATCTTCCTCGGAGCTTGCCCACCGAGCTGACAGCAAACGGGCCGTCCCCCAACATAGCCTGAACAAGGAGCATGACGGACCACACCAGGGGAAGCTCGGCGCCAGCCGCCGTGAAGTAGAAGCCCTTTCGAACGAGCCAAAAATGTGACGCGCCAATCGTAAGAGGTAGTGCGTACAGACTCACCCAGCGCGTATGGATGCCGGGGATCAAGAGAAGCGCTCCCGCAAACTCCGCGGAGATCGCGTACCAGGGCACGAACCAAGGGTAATCGTTCTTCAACAATCCGGCCCACCACGTATGAATCCCGCCCGGTAGAAGTTGGAACTTCCAATATAGGTGCGCAAGGAACATTAGACCGAGCGTCACCCGCAGTAGAAGGGCGGCGTACGGGGCTGTAGGCGCGAGGACACGATGGGTCATGGCAGCTAACGGTGAAGTCGAGGAGCCGCACCGAAGCGCCAGGTCATGGCGCCGGGGGCGCACAATTTCCCAGCGCCCGAGGCGCCAAGCAAGAAGCACCTCACGGACCCCTCCAACGATTGTTAGGCGTCATGCAGCCCCCGGCGAAAGTAGACCACGCGCTCGGTTTCCTCGAACCCCAGCCCTCGGTGAGCGGCGTGCGCCGCGGAATTATCAAGCAGTGAGTCGGATGCAAGTTCACTGCAACCCTCCGCCAAAGCCCACTGCACGACAGATTTAACCAGCGCGCGCGCTACGCCGTGGCGCCGGGACGTCGGCACGACGTAAATACCCTCGAGAAAAGCCACCGGCGAACTGCTTGTCCCGTTGACGTAGTCCACTCGCTTCGATGCTTCAACTAAGCCCACAGCGGACCCGCCGGCGGTCACGGCGAGGCGCACGTAGTGACCACGCGCGACAGCGTCAGCCATTCCTGATAGGTGTTCCGCTTCCGACACGGCCGGCCACAAGGCGGAGCGCAGCGCCAGCCATGCACCGTCACTGCTGCCCTGGGGCGCTCTGAGCTGCATGATGCCTAACGGTGAAGTTGAGCGGCCGCACGACCACGCCGGACAGGCGCCGCGGGCGCACACTGTCCCCAGGCGCCCGCAGCGCCAAACAGATCACGCATCACGGACCCCTCCAACGATTGTTAGGCGGCACCAAGCACCGACGCTACGCAAAGAGCGCGACATAGACTGCAGTGATTCCAGCAATCGCGACGTTCCAGGCCATGGAGCGAAACAAGTAGACGCCGAAGGCGTAAAGCGGTAGGTAAGCGACGCGACCGCCGATGTAGAGGATGACTCCCCATTTCGACCATGGCGAGTGAATGCCCGTGGCGAGACCCGCGACGACCCCGGCTGCGAAGAAGGGAAAGGTTTCGAGATAGTTTGCGTTCGCCCGCGCGAGGCGACCAGCAATGCCACCAAGAGGCGCTAGCGGCTCGTCACGAGGTCCGGAAGTCCAACGATAGCCACGCTGGAGACTCGCAGAGTGGGCGGCAAGAACGATGTGCACCAGGCCGAGCATTGCGGCGGCTGTCAAGCCTAGCAGCTCTGTCGACGGCGTGTTCATGCGTGCGGTTGCGCCACAGGCTAACGACCGTGCCGCCTAACGGTGAAGTTGAGTGGCCGCACAGAAGCGCCCGGTCATGGCGCCGAGGGTGCACAACTTCTCAGCGCCCGAGGCGACAAGCAGGCCGCGCCTCACGACCCCTTCACCGATTGTTAGTGGCCGCATAGCTACTGCACAGCCGGCCTTGGCACAGCGACCATCGAGACTTCGCGTATATCAGCTGTAGTCCGCCCGATCTTGAGGTGCAAAGTCTGACCCACGGACTTCTGCATCGCGGCTTTTATAAGATCCGCCTTGGAACCGGCCACGACGATACCTTCGACCTCTACGAGGGTGTCCCCTGGGACGATACCCGCCGAGGCCGCCGGTGACGACGCAAAGACCTTTTGCACTGTGATGGTGCGCAGTGTGGGATTGAGCGACAAACCATCAACGTCCACTGAGACACCAAGGCCGAACCAGCCTTTTTCAGTGCCCAGTGCAACGGCGGAGAACAAGATGACGGCGGCGAGAATGAGCGCGGCCCGAATGGATTGCATGCGGACACCTACGGTGAAGTTGAGGGGCCGCACAGAAGCGCGGGCCCATGGCGCCGAGGGCGCACAATTTCTTAGCGCCCGAGGCGCCAAGTGTTAGAGCCACCTGAAGCTACCTCGCACCCTTTATCGACCGGCGCGCCACAGGGGACGGAGCAACATTCTTCCAGGCCGCCTCGAGCGCTGGGCGCAGTGTGTCTGTACTTGCGGCGCGAAGTCTTACGTTTGTGGCACCACGGAGTCCCCATCCACCCTTCACGGGCGTGAAGACTTCCGGGCGAGAGTGCACAAAGCGCGCTTGTTGCTTCGGTGTCAGCTTAACCATACCCCACCTAACATCTGGATAGGCCAAGGTCGCGAATACCTTTCGTCCGACGCGGAAGTCCGGATGTCCCATGTGCGAGGACTCATACGACTCGGGAAGGCTGAGTGCAAGCTTGCGAAAGGTGGTCGGGAGCACGGGGCCTCAAATCTAGCGCGAGCGCCGCTGGCTCGTCTAACGGTGAAGTTGAGGGGCCGCGCAGAAGCCCCGGCCCTTGGCGCCGAGGGCGCACAATTTCTCAGCGCCCGAGGCGCCAAGCCAGAAGCTCCTCACGGACCCCTCCAACGATTGTTAGACGTCGCTCACGCGCTCTTCTTGTGCTTGGCAATGAGCTCACGGACCGTCTGCACAAGCTCCGCGGGAACGTCCATAACCGTCGAGGCTGAAAGCGCTGCTTCGTCTTCCGCAACCGCTTCTTCGTCCGTCTGCGATTCGTAATGTTCGAGAACGCGCCTGACGCGCTCCTCGTCCCAACCCGAAGGAAATTTGGATTGCTTCATCGCTTCTTGCGCCGTCGGCGCCGGTATGCCATCGCAGCCTTACCCTGGAGCTCATAGGCAGTGATCACAAAGTGGCTATCGGGCTGCGGGTCTGGAACATAAATTACGCGCAAAAGCCGACCAGATAAAGTGCGCCCGACGGCGACCCTGGAGCCGTCGCGTCCTGGCCGATCCTCACCGGCGTGGCCAAGAACCTGGTCAACTTCAGCCTCAGACACCCGGTGCGTGTGGATGTGCGGCTCGCTAGTCTCGGGGTCCATGTAAAAGCGAAGCCGCATGCGTTAAGTCATACCACTGAGCAATCGAGTGGTACAGCGACGTCGAACGGTGAAGTTGAGGGGCCGCACAGAAGCGCCAGCCCTTGGCGCCGAGGGCGCACAATTTCCCAGCGCCCGAGGCGACAACCCAGAAGCGCATCACAGACCCCTCCAAACGATTGTTAGGCGGCAACCTTCTCGAAGGAGAACTGTGGAGCGCCCGCGCGAACAGAAGCGTGTTCAATCGTGATTGAGCAGATGTTGCCCTTAGCATCGACGTCAAGAACGGTGTTCTCGTCCAGGTCCCGGGTCTGCGCGACCGGAGCGTCCCGGAACTGAATCAGAAGCGTGTCCGTGTCTTCGAAGTACCTAACCTTCATGGCACAGAATCTCTGTCAAAGAATGCGTTGTGAATGGTCTCGCCGTCAGACAGCAGGATAACGCTCGGGCTGGCTTGGCTCATCAGGCGGTTTCCAAGCGGGCGTGATGGCGCCGAGGGCGCACAATATCTCCCAGCGCCCGAGGCGCCAAACAAGAAGCGCATCACGGCCCCCTCCAACGATTGTTAGAAGTCGATGCAGCCACCCCCGCTAAACGAACCACCGGGGTACGCGAGCCCGGTACGCGTCCCATTCTGACCCGAAATCACGGGCCGCCCAAGGTTCTTCCGCCAACCGCACCCGTAGGTTGACGGCGCACATCACCGCTAGCGCGTAGATCAGAAGCGTGCGCGAGTCCCACAGCAGCCACCAGCCTAACAGAATCGTAATCACCCCCAGATACATTGGGTTGCGTGAGAACCGGTACGGTCCGCTAGTAACCAGGCGCTTCGGGGGAGCCCACGGCGCCAATGTGCCGCGTCCGGCGACATAGAACTCGCGCACGCACCAAAGCAGCAACAGTGTCCCTATGCATAGGACCACCGCCGCCACCGCCACACGGCGGACCGGGCGGCCCGCCGAAGCCCCCACGGCGATCGGTATCGCGAAGGCCACAACACCCGGTAGGGCGAGGAATGCCGCGACCGCGCGCCCAAGCATCGACTTCTAACGGTGAAGTTGAGGGGCCGCATAGAAGCGCCGGCCCTTGGCGCCGAGGGCGCACAATTTCTTAGCGCCTGAGACGCCAACGCGGAAGCGCTTCACGGACCCCTCCAACGATTGTTAGACGGCACTCCGCTTGGTCCTCGCATTTGAAACTCAGCCCCAGCGACTGGCGTTCTTGGGGAATCCCGGACGCTGCACTCGTACAACGCAGAAGCGTTGCCCAGTAGGCGCCTGCATCACGACCCAACGTTCTAGGCGATCGGCCACTTTGGCGCCTAGCTTCTCTAAGCGCGCTACCTCGGCGGGAATGTCGTCGGTCTCAATGTCAATATGAACGCGACTCTCGTGGGTCACACGCTGGATCTGCACGATGGGCTCATCGGGCGGAGTCTCCAGCATGCGGTAATTGCCGCGGGTACCTGGGTGCTGTGGGTCTACCGCTCGACCTAGTGCCTCTGCCCAGAATTGAGCAGCTTCGTCAACGTTTGAGGTATTGCAGTCGATCAGCAAGGCGCACAGGCGCGAATGGTGCATATCGGTGTCCCCACGGTTTTAATAACCAGAGTACCACCCAAGCGGCACGACGCGATCGCTGCGGTGCCGTCTAACGGTGAAGCTGAGGGGCCGCGCAGAAGCGCCAGCCCTTGGCGCCGAGGGCGCACAATTTCTCAGCGCCCGAGCCGCCAAGCAGGAGGCGCATCACGGACCCCTCCAACGATTGTTAGGCGGCAACCTCTACGTAGTCGACTCGGCTAGATGGCGGCGGAATCGGAGTACCGTCCTCGCGCAGCCCTTCGAGGTGAAATTCAATCGCCTCGCGGATGGAGCTCTCCGTTTCCTCGATCGTTGCGCCAGTCGCCACGCAGCCAGGCAAATCGGGAACGTACGCAGAGTAGTTCGACCCGGCGTTCTCAATGACAATGGCGTATCGCATGGTCAGTTACCTTATTTCTTTGGGCCCGACTGCTTCAGAATACTGTTCAGCGTGCCTGGTGCCAAATCATCGCTAGGCTTGCCGGCTACGGTCACGCGTCCAGGCTTCGTGCGGTGCTTGAACTGACGGTGGCTACCGCGCGTCCCGACGAGATACCACCCGTCGTCGTGCAGCATGCGCAAGACATCAGCGACTTTCATGCGTCAAGCGTACACCTGAGTTGAAGCTCGCGATGCCGCTTCGAGGTTGACGCCTAACGGTGAAGTTGAGGGGCCGCACCCGGCCCTTGGCGCCGAGGGCGCACAATTTCTCAGCGCCCGAGGCGCCAGGCTACAAGCCCATCACGGACCCCTCCAACGATTGTTAGGCGGCGTCAGCGCCGGCTCCACTCTGCCGACGCGTGCTAAGTGATCTTGCACTGGAGGGATGCGCTTCCAGCGCCGTTGCGCGAAAAGACGATGCATTTTGATCCGTCCTGAAATACATGCTCACACGCAGTGCCCGCGATCCGGTCCGACCCAGTCCAGCACTCGTCCGCTGGGGTGCCAGCGTCGGCCTTTTGAGCAGCGTGCGTCCGCTCCGTGATAAATATCATGGCTACGCCGATGGCAACTGCGCCTGCCGCAGCAAGAGTGATCACTTTCCCGCGCATGTCCGATCTCCTATGAGGGTTTTTCGTGATCTCGCGATGGTAAAACGGCGAGGCGAGTATCAGACCAACTGAGCCAAGAATCTCGCGACACCATCAAAGACGACGCCTAACGGGGAAGTTTAGCGGCCGGATGGCGACGCCGGACCAGCGCCGCGGGCGCAGAATGCCTTCCCGCGCCCGCGGCGCGTAACCACACGCCTCTCACGGACCCCCCAACGATTGTTAGGCAACCCGCTACCGCCCGGGAATGGGGTAGCCAGTAAGAGTCACCGTCTCCCTGCCATCCTCAAACGGAGCAACCACCGACAGTCCTCTTAGTTCGAACAGGACGCCGACTCTGTAACGCCGTCCCGGCTCGGCTGACGCAGCGGCAGGCGGGATCTTGATTTGTCGGTCCGAGACTACTTCTTTAGCGGCATTATCCAAGAGCTTTCCGCCAGACTCGACAATGACTATGTCAGTGCGTCTACCCTTTGCATCGTAGATGAGACCTGGGCGAAGAGCATGACGAGGTGACATCGGGGCGCCTAACGGCGAAGCTGAGGGGCCGCACAGAAGCGCCGGATCATGGCGCCGAGGGCGCACAATTTCTCAGCGCCCGAGGCGCCAAACGAGAAGCGCTTCACGGACCCCTGCAAAGATTGTCAGGCCGCACTAGCGAACTCTGAGCAAAGAGACGAAAAGCGGGCCAGCACTGCCATTAACAACTACTTCTTTCGAAGCATAGCCGTCGGCAGAAACAACTACGGTGCCGCCAGGAGGGAGTGATCTGTAAGGAGCGAGCCAGAAGATATGTGTCGTGCGCGTAGTGGGCGCTAAGGAGAATTGTCCGTCGGAGGTCGTTTGCGCGAATAAGCCTGGGTGGTCGTCCACCGAGATTGTAGCTCCCTGAATGGGCTTTTTAGTGGCGGCGTCAACCACCGTACCCGACGCAGAGGGCGAAACATACGTGGTGATCTCGATGCAGCCGCTGAGCGACACAAGAAGCGACAGAGACAGCGTGTAGCGCCATTTGGTCATGT
>CAVYHZ010000006.1:0-693517 GCA_963768485.1 uncultured Pseudomonadota bacterium
CCTATTAGTTGGTAGCGGGGGCAGGATTTGAACCTGCGACCTTCGGGTTATGAGCCCGACGAGCTGCCAGACTGCTCCACCCCGCACCAGGAGGGCCGCGCATTCTACAAGCGCACCCCGGGTCCAGCAATAGCCAGCGGCACTTTTAAAAAAACCAGCCGCGTCAGTGACTTTCGCGCGCCGTTCAGGGCTCGCGGTCGTGCATGTGATCGAATAGGTCGCCGCGCACTTCCGGCTTCTCCACAGCGCAGCCGCCGGCAACGGGGATGATCAGGAAAAACGCGATCGCGCACCGATCGCCCAGATGGATGACCGTTGCCAGTCCCGGAACTCCCTCGACCCGATGCGTGCGCGCGTAGTCCCACTGAAACCCATGCCGCTTTGCCTGCGCGGCGAATAGCGCACTCTCGGGCGGAGCGAGCGCGCTGGCCTGACGGGCGTGGAGTGCGTCCGCTGCGAGCTGATCGTTCGCGGACGCGGTGGCCTCTGCGGCCCAGTCGATAGCGGTGCTGTCGCCGGCGTCAGGTCGGGGCGGCACCGGAGGCGCCTCACTCGGGGGCGGAGCCGGGGGAGAGATGCGCGGCGAGAGCGCGCGCGGCAAGCGCCCGCTCGCCGCCATGCGCGGCCGCTCGTGCGGCTCGAGCAGCGTCACGATGAGCGGCGCCACGTCGGTCATGCCCGCGGCGAGGTGCGCGCGCGTCCCGGTCACGAGCAACAGCAGCACGAGCGCATGCAGCGCTGCGACGCCGGCGAGGACCAGGACGCGCGGCGAGGCGGCACGTGCACTCATCCGCACTTGGAGCGCCGCCGGGCGCGGAAAGTTTCCTGCTCAGGCGATCGCGGCGGCGATCCGGGCGGCGAGCGCGGCTCCGGCCGGGTGATCGAAGGCGCTCATCGGCCAGCCAATACCTAAGCCCTCGCGTGCATTGGGCTTCGGAATGATGTGGAAGTGCACGTGCGGGATCGCCTGGTGCGCGCCCTTGCCGTTGTTCTCGAGGACGTTGTACTCACGCACCCCGGTGACGGCGACCACCGCGCGACACAGGCGCGGCAGCACCCGCCCGAGCGCCGCGGCCGATTCATCCGACAGCGCATCCATGGTCTCAGCGGGCTCCTTGGGGATGACGAGCGTGTGACCGGCGCTGAGCGGATTGATGTCGAGGAACGCCAGCACGTGCGCGTCCTCGTAAACTTTGTGGCAGGGGATCTCGCCGCGGACGATCTTGCCAAATACCGTGTCTGCCATGACTGCTTCGTGCTCCCAACGTTTGCCGGAGAACGCCATTGTCGCTCCCCGGGGTCGCGTCCTGCCAAGTCGTTAATGGCTTTCGCGCAGCAGGCGGGTAAAATCTTCCGCTCGCTGCGCGCGCCACCAGAGAACGGGGAACTGGCATGAAGACCAAGGCTGCGATCGGGTACGCCGCCGGCAAGCCGCTGGAAGTCGTCACGGTAGAGCTCGCGGGGCCCAGGGACGGCGAAGTACTCATCGAAATCCGGGCGAGCGGCGTGTGTCATACGGACGAGTTCACGCGCTCCGGGGCGGATCCGGAGGGCCTGTTTCCCGTCATCTTCGGCCATGAAGGCGCGGGCGTGGTGGTGGACGTCGGCCCCGGCGTGACCTCGCTGAAGAAGGGCGATCACGTCATTCCGCTCTACACCCCCGAGTGCCGCCAGTGCAAGAGCTGCCTGTCGCGCAAGACCAATCTCTGCACCGCCATCCGCGCCACCCAGGGCAAGGGCGTGATGCCCGACGGCACCAGCCGTTTCTCGCTCGGCAGCCAGATGGTGCATCACTACATGGGCTGCTCCACATTCTCCAACTACACCGTGCTGCCCGAGATCGCGGTGGCGAAGATTCGCGAGGACGCCCCGTTCGAGAAGGTCTGCTACATCGGCTGCGGCGTCACCACCGGCATCGGCGCCGTGATCAACACGGCCAGGGTGGAGGCGGGCGCGAATGCGGTGGTGTTCGGCCTGGGCGGCATCGGTCTCAACGTCATCCAGGGGCTGCGGCTCGTCGGCGCCAACAAGATCGTGGGCGTCGACGTCAATCCGCGGCGCAAGGCGCTCGCCGAACGCTTCGGCATGACGCACTTCGTGAACCCGAAGGAGGTCGGCGGCGACCTGGTGCAGCACCTGGTGAGCCTCACCGACGGTGGCGCCGACTACAGCTTCGAGTGCGTCGGCAACGTCGATCTGATGCGCCAGGCGCTCGAGTGCTGCCACCGCGGCTGGGGGGTGTCGGTGATCATCGGCGTCGCTGGCGCGGGGCAGGAGATCAAGACCCGGCCGTTCCAGCTGGTCACGGGACGCGTGTGGAAGGGCACCGCGTTCGGCGGCGCGCGCGGCCGCAGCGACGTGCCGAAGATCGTCGACTGGTACATGGACGGGAAAATCAACATCGACGACCTGATCACGCACGTGATGCCGATCGAGAAGATCAACGACGCTTTCGATCTGATGCACCGGGGCGAGTCGATCCGCTCGGTGGTCACTTTCTGACCGAATCCACACTCAAATCGCTGATAGAGAGGGGACGCTCATGGCTACCAAGATCCATCCGGCCGTCGACAACGGCGTGCAGCCCGGCAGGAGCGATTTCGCCGGCGGAACGCTCACCTGTCTGTGCAGCTCGCAACCGGTCACCGTTACCTTGAACGGCAACACCGCGTTCAACCACGTATGCGGCTGCAGCAAGTGCTGGAAGCCGAAGGGCGCGCTGTTCGCCATGGTGGCGGTCATTCCGCGCGACAAGCTGAGCGTCACCGCCAACGGCAACAAGCTCAAGATCGTCGATGAGAAGGCGCCGATTCAGCGCTACGCCTGCACCGGTTGCGGCGCCCACCTGTACGGCCGCATCGAGCTCAAGGGGCACCCGTTCTACGGCTTCGACTTCGTGCATACGGAGCTTTCGAAGGACAACGGCTGGTCGGCTCCCGACTTCGCTGCCTTCGTGTCCTCGATCATCGAATCGGGCTTCCCGCCCGCGAAGATGGGCGAGGTCCGCTCGCGCCTCAAGGAACTGAAGCTCGAACCCTACGACTGCCTCTCGCCGGCTCTCATGGACCTGATCGCCACGCACGCTGCAAAGCAGCGGGGCACGCTGGCGGCGTAAGGAAGAGGGCGGCCGTTGCCGGCCGCCCGCTCGAGGTCTGCGGCATCAAGGGCGGCGCCGCGCGCGGTGCGCCAGGAGTGTGGTCGTGATCGATCGTCGGCAATTCGTCACCGCCGCGGGTTCCCTCATCGCTGCGTCCGTCGCCGCCTCGCTCGGGCGTATCGCCGCGGCCACCGAAGGCCCGGCCCCGGGTTCCCCGGCGCAGCAGCTCAACGCCCTCTTCGATGTCTTTGTGGACGAGCGCTTCCAGCGACGACCCGAGCGGCTGACGAGTCTCGGGCTCGATCACGGCAAGTACGCTGCAGCGAAGTCGCAGCTCTCCGACGCCTCGGTCGCGGGCACGCTGGAAGACAAGAAGCTTGCCGCCTCGCAGCTGCAGCGCCTCAGGGCCTTCGATCGCAACTCGGTCGCGGGTGCGGATCGCGCCAACTACGATACCGTCATGTTCACCCTGGTGACGAACGAGCGGGTCGCGCCGTTCGAATATGGCGAGGGCGTGCGGCCCTACGTCGTGAGCCAGCTGACCGGCGCGTACCAGAGCGTTCCGACGTTCCTCGATCGCCAGCATCGCATCACCAACAAGGACGATGCGGACGCCTACCTCGCGCGCCTCAGGGCCTTCGCGACGGTCCTCGAGCAGGAAACGGAGCGGCTGCGCCACGACGCCGGTTTGAAGGTGACGCCACCGGACTTCCTGCTCGAGGACACCCTGGAGCAGATGAAGATCCTGCGCAGTGCCGCGCCCACCGACTCGATCCTCACGACCTCGATCGATACACGCACGAAGAAGCTTGGTCTGACGGGGACGTATGGCGCCGACGCCGCACGGATCGTTGCGGACGAGGTGTATCCGGCGCTCGACCGCCAGTCGGCGGCGCTCAGGGAGCTGCGCCCGCAGGCGGTGCACGATGCCGGCATCGGGCGGCTGCCGCAGGGGCGCGAGCTCTACGAGATCGCGCTGCGCGAGGGCACCACCACCGACATGAGCGCGGACGAGGTCCACCAGCTCGGTCTCGATCAGGCGAAGGAGCTCAGCGCGCGCATGGAGGTGATCTTCAGGGCGCAGGGCATGAAAAGCGGCTCGCTGGCCGAGCGCGCGCAGGCGCTGGCGAAGGATCCGAAGTATCTCTATCCCAACACCGACGAGGGTCGAGCGCAGATCCTCGACTACTGCAACGGACTGATCAGGCAGCTGCAGTCGCACCTGCCGCAGTACTTCCGCGTCATGCCGAAGACGCCGGTGGAGATCCGCCGCGTCCCGGTCTACACCGAGGCCGGAGCGCCGGGCGGTTACTATCAGACGCCCGCGCTCGATGGCTCGCGTCCCGGCGCCTTCTACATCAACCTGCGTGACACCAGCGAGTGGTCGCGCTGGAAGCTGCCGACGCTCGTCTATCACGAGTCCGAGCCCGGACACCATTTCCAGCTCGCGCTGGTGATCGAGATGAAGGATCTGCCGCTCATCCGCAAGGGCGGCGGTTTCTCCGCCAATACCGAGGGCTGGGCGCTGTACGCCGAGACCCTGGTGGACGAGATGGGCGTGTACGACTCCGACCCGCTCGGCCGTCTCGGCATGCTGCAGTCCTCGCTGTTCCGCGCCGCGCGCTGCGTGGTGGACACCGGCATGCACGCCAAGGGCTGGAGCCGCGAGAGGGCCATCGACTACATCGTCGACACCACCGGCGACAATCGCAGCTCCATGACCACCGAGATCGAGCGCTACTGCACCTGGCCGGGACAGGCGACCAGCTACAAGGTCGGCCAGATGCGCTGGCTGAAGTTGCGCGCCGACGCACGCGCGCAGCTCGGCTCGAAGTTCGACATCCGCGACTTTCACGACGCCGGCCTGTCCGCGGCGCCGATGCCGTTGTCGGTGCTCGAGCGCGTGATCCATGACTGGGCGGCGAGCCGCCTGAAGAGAGCGTGAGCCATGCGAGCACCAGCAGCCGCGGTTTGGGTCGTAGCGCTGCTGCTCGGCGCGGCGCGCGCCTCGGCGGCGGCCTATCCGGAGCCCGTCGAGGGCGAGTACCTCATGCACGACTTCCGCTTCGCAACCGGGGAGACGCTGCCGGAGCTGCGCATCCACTACCGCACCCTCGGCACGCCGCGCACCGACGCCCGCGGCGTGGTGCGCAATGCGGTGCTGATCACCCACGGGACGGGCGGCTCCGGTGCCCAGTTCATCCGTCCCGAGTTCGCGGGCGAGCTCTTCGGGCCCGGGCAGCTGCTCGATGCCACGCGTTACTTTCTCGTGCTGCCCGATGGCATCGGCCACGGCAGGTCGTCCAAGCCGAGCGACGGCCTGCGCGCGCACTTTCCGCATTACGGTTACACCGACATGGTCGAGGCCCAGTACCGGTTGCTGACGGAGCGACTGAAGGTGAACCACGCGCGGCTCATCATGGGCACCTCCATGGGCGGCATGCACACCTGGCTGTGGGGCGAGCAGCACCCCGGGTTCATGGATGCGCTCATGCCGCTCGCGAGCCTGCCGACCCAGATCTCGGGCCGCAACCGCGTGTGGCGCCACACGGCCATCGAGGCAATCCGCAACGACCCGGCGTGGGCGGGCGGCGACTACCAGAGCGAGCCACCCTCGCTCCGTACCGCGATCGCGATGGTCTGGCTGGTGGGCAGCAACCCGGTGCTGCGACAGAAGGAAGCGCCAACGCTCGCAGACGCCGACCGCGTGATCGATGCCTATGTCGCGGCGGCGTGGCAGAACACCGATGCCAACGACGTCCTGTACCAGCTCGCGGCGTCCTCCGACTACGATCCGGGACCGAAGCTGGAGAAGATCGAGGCGCCACTCACCGCGGTGAACTCCGCGGACGATCTGGTCAATCCCCCGGAGCTCAGAATCCTCGAGCACGAGATCACACGCGTAGCGCACGGGCGCGCGGTCGTGATCCCCTACAGCGAGCGCACGCGCGGCCACGGATCGCACACCGTCGCGGCGTTGTGGAAGGACGAGCTCGGCAAGCTCCTCGAGTCGCCCGAGCGCTGATCAGTCGCGGCGGATGTGCCGGGACCCAAGCTCGCTCACGGAGTTGCAGCCGAGCAGGCCGAGCGTCCGGTCGGTCTCGGCGCACAGCAGCTCGAGCGCGCGCGTGACGCCCGCCTCGCCGCCGGCGGCCAGCCCGTAGAGCGTCGCGCGCCCGAGCATGGCCGCCTGTGCGCCGAGTGCGAGCGCCTTGACGACGTCGGTGCCGCGGCGAAATCCGCCATCGACGAGCAGGGCCAGTCGGCCGTTGACCGCGGCGGCGATCTCCGGCAGCACGTCGATCCCCGCCACACAGTAATCGAGCTGCCGCCCGCCGTGATTGGTGAGCACGATGCCGTCGCAGCCAAGCGCCACGGCGCGCTCGGCGTCGCGCACACTGAGCACGCCCTTGATGAGGAGCTTGCCGCGCCAGAATTGGCGGATCCAGGCGATGTCGTCCCAGGTGATGCTCGCCTCGAACATGCCCGGCAGCACCGTGCTGCCGCCCACGGCGCTCGCCGCTCCCGGGGGCAGGAAAGTCTCGACGTTGCGGAAGCGGGGGATGCCGTTGCGCAGCAGCACCTCGTACATCCAGCGCGGGTGACGCAGCGCATCGAGCGCCGCGCGCAGCGTGGGCTTGCCGGGCGCGCGGTAGTTGCGCTGATCCCACTCGCGGCTGCCGAACACGTTGGCATCGGTGGTGAACACCAGCGCCTCGTAGCCGGCCGCGGCGGCGCGCTGCATCAGGTCGCGCCCGATGGCGCGGTCCTTGAGGACGTAGAGCTGCATCCACAGCCGCCCGCCGGCGCGCGCCGCCACCTCCTCGAGGCGTGTGGTCGAGAGGGTGCTGAGCGTGAAGGGGATGCGGCGGCGGGCCGCGGCCCGCGCGAGCGCCAGATCGCCCCCCGGGTACAGCATGTTGTTGAGTCCGGTCGGCCCGATGACGAGCGGCGCGTCGGCGGGCGCCCCGAGGATCGTGGTCTTGAGCTGGCGCCGCGAGGTGTCGACGAGCGTATCCGGCAGCAGTCGCAGCTGCTCGAACGCCGCGCGGTTGTGGCGCAGCGAGCTCTCGTCCTCGGCGCCCCCCTCGACGTACTCGAACGCAAACCCCGGCACGCGCCGGCGCGCGAGCTCGCGTAGATCCGCGATGTTGAACGCGCGGCCGAGCCGGCTGCCGGTGAAAGCGCGACGGTTCCAGGGCATGGCGGTCCGTCTCCGGCCTTGCCGCTCCTAACCGGTCGTCTGCAGGTTCAAGGCGACCTGGGTCGCCGTGAATGTGTTGGTGGCGCTCGAGTACTGGCCGACGCACACCAGCCGGTAGGCGAGGTTGACGCCGTTGAGTGTAGTGGCGAGCTCCGTGGCGAAGGACGAGGCGCTGTTGAATACGGCCACACCGACGTCGTTGCCGATCGCGAGCGTCAGCGGCACGCCCGAGGCGAACACGATCGGGGGGCTCGCCGGCAGGGTGGTGATGTCGACCCTCTGCGGCCCGGTCGCGATATAGCGGTTGGTGGCGCTCAGGTTGGCGTTCGCCAGGTTGACCACGAGGCCCGCACTGGTGGCGCTCGTGAAGGGGCTGGCTGCGCCGCCTTTGACCCACTCCACGACGAGCGTCTGCGGCGTGGTGCTGCCGAGAGTCACGCCGGCGGCGGTGAAGTCGGGCGGCGCGGAGCCGAACGGTGTCACGACACCGAGGGTCTCGATGAGCGTCCCGGCCGGCGTCGCGCTCTCATCGAGCGTACCGGTGTTGACGAGGTAGTCGGCCGCCACCGCATCGTTCGCCGCGCTGGTGCCGGTGCCGGCGAAATTGAAGGCCGCCGGCTCGAAGGCGCCGAGAGAGAGCACATCGAGCGACATGCTGCCGGGGGCGGCGGAGTTGAGCGTGGCCCACACCGGTGTCGGCTGCAGCCGGATCGCGCCCTGCGTGGCATCCAGCGTCAGGTTGCCGTTGGCGTCGGCTACGCCCTGCCCGCCGACATTGATCACCTGGCCGACCGAGATCGCTCGCGGTGTCAGGCCGCTCGTCACCACGCCATCTTCGGTGACCAGCGTAGCCGAGCTCACGGTCACCGGGACGTCGGCCAGATACCCGGCCGAGCCGACGCGAGTGAGGTAGGTAGCGCCGTGCAACGACACGGTGTCGCCGCTCACGGCCTTCACGGTGCCCGTGAGGAAGTCGGCCAGGGGACTTTCGACGGCGATGCCGGCATAGACCGCCGTGGCATTGAAGGTGGGTGTGATCGTCGAGAAGTCTCCCAATGTGCCGTAGGCCGACACCGGCTCGCTCACCTGAAGTTTCCCCATCGCGGTGAGTCCCGCTGCGCCCGTGTACACCGTGCCATCGATGTTGTAATAGGTCTTGTCCGTGACGTTGACCGTCAGCGCGCCGAGCGCGGAGACCAGATCCGCGAAGGGGCGCATGTTGACGATGTAGGAGTTGCTCGAGGGCTGCGCCACCACGAAGATGCCGCCCGCGTGCATGACCGTGCTGTCCGCCGGCTCGACCGTCGCGCTGACGAACGGCTGCACGGTCACGGTGAGCGGCGAGGTGCCGTAGTTGATGGTGTTGGAGGCCGCGAGGTTCAGATCGATCGCGATGCGCTGGCAGACCCCGCCGGTGATGACCAGCGGGTTCTTCGGATCGAAGGTCACGGTGATGGTCGCGACAGTCATGGCGAGGCCCGCCGGGTCGACCGGGCTGGCGGTCGTGACCACGCCGTTCTCATCCACCGTGATGTACGGCTGGCTGTAGTCGAGCGTCAGCGTGATCGAGGTGTAGGTGCCGACCGGGATCGCGGGAGCCGCGACGAACTCACTGCGGTCGTGGAGCTTCACCAGGTCGACGGTCTCGGGCTGGGAGAGCGCAGGGTAGATCAGGCTGTCGTTGCGCGTCAGCGTGATGGAGTCGATGTTGACGACGTAGCTGCTGAAGCCGGTGAAACCACCGCTCAGATCGCTCATCGTCACCACGCCGGTGCCGTAGGAGATGTTCTCGTTGCCGCTGCAGCTCGCAAGCAGCGCCGGGACGGCCAGTGCCAGGGCGCACGACGCCCACAGGAGCCGCCGCATCCGGCGGGCAGGAACCGCTGTCATCAGGCTTATCCCCTTCAAAGATCCGCGCGGCATTGCAACGCCGCACCCGCACTTAGAGGCGCGGATGGCGGCTGCGTTCCGTATTTCGGTGACTGACGTGGGTCTTAAGGGACCCTTAAAACCGCCTAGTGTACCGGTTTCATGGCGCAGGCCCCTAGTCGACCGTGAGGTCGATGCTGGCGCTGCCGGCGCCCCGCAGGTCGAGGGCGGTGGAGTACCACTGGCGGGTGAGTGTTCCGGCCGGATCGCTCGAGTTCCACGCGCGCACGGTGACGTAATAGACGCTGGTGGGCGTGCCGCCGGGGACGCCGGTCAGCTGCACGGTGCCGCCGGCCCCGGCGAGTGCCGCATCGATCGGCGCACTCGCGATCAGCTGGCCGTTCTCACTCAGCATGATCTCGCCGTGGTTGTACCTGCCCGCAGTTGCCGGGCTCACCGCGGCAGAGACCGTCGAGGCGGTACTGCCGGCGGCCAGGGCGAGCGTGGCGAGTGTCACGGGTCCTGCGGTGGTGACGCCGGCCGTGGCCGGGGCCGAAACGAGGGTACCGAGCGCACCGTCGGCATAGAGCGGCGCCGTGCCGGCCACCTGGTAGGTTCCCGTGCCCTCGGCAGGCGCGGCACTCACCACCGTAATGGTGGCGCCGGTCGAGACGTAGGTGCCCGAATCCACCGTGCCGGCGGAGAGGGCCTGTGGGTTGCCGAGGACCTGGTTGAAGGGATCGATGGGCGCCGACTCGATGACGTAGGGGACGTTGCCCGAGCCGGGCAGGGTCTCGTAGAAGACCGCCGCGGCGCCCGCCGGGAGCGGTGCGGTCGCTGCGGTCGCGATGTTGGCGGTGTAGCTGGCCGCCGCGCGCGGGATCAGCGTGCCGACCGATACCAGATTGGTCGGCGTGATGGACGAGGTGTCCGGGTTGGTGGTGCTGAGCGTGCTCGTGGTACCGACCGCGCTGACGCCATTGCTGCCAGTCGGCGGGACGATGATGTTCTTGATGACGATCGTGGCGATACCGGCGCCGTGGATCACGATGTCATAGCTGGTGTTGTTGCTGGAGTTGGCGGCGAGCGGATACAGCGTGAAGGTGCCGTCGGAGGCGACCGGGGTTTGCGCCACGACGAAATGGCGCGTGCCGTCGGCGCTCAGCGATTCGGCGCTCACCGTGATGCCCGGCGTGCCGTTGGCGCTCGTCAGGCCCGTGAGGTTCGTGAGGGTGAGCGTCCCCTGGATGCCTCCCGACTGCGACAGGTCGTAGGCGCTCACGTGCGAGCTCAGGAGCGCGCCGCTCGCGCTACCGTAGGTGAAGGCGCTCAGGTCGCGCGCTGCGTCGAAGATGAGCGCGAACTCCGCGGTCGTGGTCGTCTCACTGCCGGTGGTGGTAGTGGTGGCGGCGGTCGTGGTGCTGCTCGTGAGCGGCGAGGTCGTGGCGGCGCTCGTGCCGCCGAGTGCGGCGCCGATGTTGCCGATCGGCACGCTGAGCGATGCCTGGATGCCGAGACCCTTGTCGGGATTGAGCAGCTCGAGAGGCAGCTGATGCGTGACGCCGCTTGCGTCGACGAAGTCGGCCTCCATGTTGTACGTGGCGCCGAGCGTCTGCGCCGAGGTGGTGAGCGGCGTCGTGGCGTCGACCGGGATGAAGCGCACCTGTGAGTACGATCCCGGCACGAGCTTCAGATCCGTGAACACGTTGGCGAAGTTGCCGTTGGTGTCGGCGACCAGGTCGACGGTCACCGGCGTGGTGAGCGGAAACTGCACCCAGCCGCCGTCATCGGGACCGGCGCTCGCGCTCGCGTTGAACCACACGGCCTGCGCGGTCACGTACACGTGCGTGTAGAGCGGCGGCGTATTGCCGGTCGAGGACACGTTGGTGCGGGTCGAACAGCCGCCGACCGCGGCGAGCGCCGCGAGCGTGGCAGCCATGAGGACGGTGTGCGATCGCGCCATGTGAGGTCCCTGTGGCTCCGTGGGACTTCCCGATCATCGCCCAAGTTCCGCAGCGCCGCAACGCGTGGTGCGTATTACAAGTGTATGAAATTGTGCGTGTTCCCACGCGGCGACAGCATTATGACCGCGCTGCCGGCGCGGTCATGATGGCGTGGCGGATCGCGGCGAGCGGTGCAGCGTCGCTCAAGTGCACCGCCTCAGCGTCGGCCGTGACGCCGAGCTCGCGCCACAGCGCGGGCAGATCCGGCGCCCAGTCGGAATCCTTCATGCGTGCGTAGAGATCCTCGAGGCTCGTCGTGCCGACCGCCGCATCGCCGGTGCGCAGCACGCGCTCGATCGGCCACGCGGCGCTAAGTCCCCCGCTGGCGCGGGCGATGGCGCGCACCGCGTCCTGGAGTCCCCGCGCGTTGTGAGTGCGGCGGCGGATGTCGACGTCCGCCATCAGGCAGAACATCGCGCCGCCCCAGTAGGTGCGTCCCCAGGTGTGCGTGCGGTCGAGACCGGCATCGCCCGCCTGCGGCAGGCCGCGCGGCATCTGCCGCAGCTCCTCGGCCCACACGTCCTGCTCGGTGCGGTTGCCGGCCTGTACGCGGGCGATGCCTTCCACATAGGTCGCGAGCCCTTCGGAGAGCCAGGCGTGCTCGGCGCCGACGTCGGGCAATGCCAGGTGCGTCATCTCGTGCACCATCACCCAGTCATCGGCGAGCTGCGCCGCGCTGACCTCGCGACCGACGCGCACGCGAATCAGCGCGTTCGGATCGGCGTAGGTGCTGCCGCCCTGGACTCCGGAGCCGGCACCGACGCGCAGCTCGACCGTCACCGCGGCAACCGGGAAGCGGCCGTAGTAGGCGGCGACGATTGCGGCGGAGCGCCGCAGCCAGGTGTCGATCACCGCGCCGCCGGCCTCGAAAGCGTCGCCCGTGGATTCGATCTGCAGGCGCACGCCATCGACCGTCAGCACCTGCGGCGCGCCGACGGCGAGAGCCGCCGCGGCGAGCGTCGCGGTGGCGAGCAGCAGAAGGCGTGCACCAGTCACGGCGCGGATGATGACTCAAGCGCGCGCGCTGCGCAGCGGGGTGGAACTGCAGGCGCGTCGAGGCGCCCTCGACCTGCGGCGCGCCGCGCTTCAGATGCTGTCTGCGGCGCTGCTGCGCCCGTCGATCCAGGTCTCGAGCACCTTAAGCTCGTCGTCGGCGGCGACGAGGTTGGCGCGCTGGCCAGGGGCTATGCGGCCGCACTCGGAGCCGAGGCCGAGGAACTCGGCCGGCCACTGGCTCGCCATGCGCACCGCCTGCGGCAGCGGCACGCCGAGCAGAGCCACGGCGTTGCGCACGCAGCTCGCCATGTCGATGTTCGAGCCCGCGAGCCGCCCTTCCTCGTCCACGCACACATCGCCCGTTACCCGGATGCGCCGGCCCTGCAGCTCGAACGAGGTCATGTCGGTGCCGACGCCCGGCATCGCGTCCGTCACCAGCATGAAGCGCTCCGGCGGCTTGCAGCGCAGCGCGAGCCGCAGCACCACCGGGCTCGTGTGCTGGCCGTCGACGATGATGCCGCACCAGCTCGCCGCGTCCTCGAGCGCCGCGCCCACGGTGCCGGGCTCGCGGCCGGTGAGCTGCGACATGGCGTTGAAGAGATGGGTGAAACCCCGGAGCCCGTGGCTGAGAGCGGCGGCGATCTGCGCGTAGGTGGCGTCGGTATGCCCGGCGGAGACCACGACGCCGGCCGCACTCAGCTTCTCGATCATCCCGGGCGTGGTCATCTCGGGCGCGAGCGTGACCAGTGTGCGGCCGACCCCGAGCGAGGTGAGCAGGTCGACCGCACTCATATCGAGCTCGCGCAGCTTCGCCGGGTCGTGCACGCCCTTGCGCTCGACGTTGAGGAACGGCCCTTCGATGTGAATGCCGAGCACGCCCGGTATGCCCCCCTCGATGGCGGCACGCACCGCGGCGATCGCGCGCGCCACGACGTCGAGATCGTCGCTGATCAGCGTCGGCAGAAAACCGGTCGTACCGAAGCGCCGGTGAGCGCGGCCGATGGTCCGGATCGACTCGACGCTCGGCGCGTCGTTGAACAGCACACCGCCGCCGCCGTTCACCTGCGAATCGATGAAGCCCGGCAGCAGCAGCGCGCCGCCGAGATCGTGGCGGCGCAGGCGGCCGAGGCGCCGGTCCGTGGCAGGAACGATTTCGGCGATGCGTCCGTCGGCGACGACCACCGCCTGGCCTTCACTGAATCCCGCGCCGGTGTGGCCGTCACCGAGCAGCATCCGGCCGTTGATCAGGGCGAGGCTCATCTTCAGATGGTCTCGGTCACCTTGGAGAGGTTGGGCGGGCGGTCCGGGTCGCGGCCGCGCGCCAGGGACAGCGCGTTCGCCATGCGGTAGAAGGTCTGGGCCTGCAGCAGCGGCTCGATCGCCGGGTGCGCCGCGAGCGTCGGCAGCGTCGTGGCGCGCGCCACCTCCGCGCCCGCCACCAGCACGTCGGCCCCCTGCGCGGCGAGCTCGCCCGCGAGCTGCACCACCCCGGGACGGCTCTCGTCATTCTGCGTGAAGAGCAGCAGCGGAAAATGCGCGCGCACCAGCGCCATGGGCCCGTGGCGCAGCTCCGCCGCTGAAGCGCCTCGGCATGCAGCCCGCAGGTCTCCTTGAACTTGAGCGCCGCCTCCTGCGCGATGCCGAGCCCGAGGCCGCGGCCGATGACGTACAGGTTGTGCGCCGGCGCAAGGCGAGTCACGGCGGCGCTCCAGTCGAGCGCCAAGGCGCGCTCGAGTTCCTCGGGCGCGGCGGCGAGCGCCGCGGCGAGCGCGGCGTCTTCGGCCCAGCTCGCGACCAGCTGCACGATCGCGCTGAGCGAGGCGATGTAGCTCTTGGTGGCGGCGACGCTGAGCTCAGGGCCCGCGTGCAGCGGGATGATGTCGTCGGCGAGCTGCGCGAGCGGCGAGCTCGCGGCGTTGACCAGCGCCACGATGCGCGCGCCGTTGCTGCGTGCGCGGCTCACCGCCGCCAGCAGATCCGGGCTCGCGCCGGACTGCGAGATGGCGATCATCACGGCGCCGACCATGTCCGGCGACGCTTCATAGACCGAGCTCACCGAGGGTGCGGCGGAGGAGGTGAGGATCCCTAAGCGCGTCTCGATCAGATAGCGCGCGAAGGTGGCGGCGTGATCGGAGCTGCCGCGCGCGCAGGTCACCACGGCGCGCGGCGGCGACTCGCGCAGCCGCGCGGCGAGACGCGCGACGCGCTCGGCGTTGGCGTGGAGCTGCGTGCGCACCACCGTCGGGGCCTGCGCGGCCTCACTGTACATGCGCGTGCTCGCTTCGCGCGTGCTCACGTAGAGATGCTGAGCTCGGCGACGAAATCGTAGATGTCGCCGCGGTAGAAGGACTGGGTGAACTCCACGGCGCGTCCGTCCTGCAGGAATCCGAGCCGCTCGACCAGCAGTCCCGCATCCTTCTCATGCGCCTGCAGGAGCTCGGCCTGCTCGGCGGTGAACAGTACCGCGCGCAGCCGCTGCAGCGCCCGCACCGGGCGGTTGCCGGCGCGCTCGAGCGCGGCATAGAGCGAGGACTCGACCGCTTCCATCGAGGGCAGGCAGGAGGCGAGGATGGTCGCGTACTCGAGCGACATCGGCGCATCGTCCGCGAAGCGGATGCGGTTGAAGCGGTATACGGGGGTGCCGGGGCTGGCACGCAGCGTCAGCGACTCTTCCGGGGTCACGGTGCCAGCCGCCTTGCGCAGCCACACGCTGCGCGGATTGCGGCCGCGCGCGCGCATGTCCTCGGAGAACGAGGTGAGCTTGGAGAAATTCTTTTCCACGCGCGCCAGCACGAAAGTGCCCGAGCCCTGGCGGCGCACCAGCAGTCCTTCCGCGACCAGTCCCTCGATCGCCTTGCGCACCGTGATGCGCGAAACGCTGAAATCCTCGGCGAGATCGCGCTCCGGTGGCAACGCATCGTCCGGACCCAACACGCGCGTCTCGATGGCCTGGCGCAGCGCGCGCTGCAGTTGTTGGTAGAGCGGCAGGCTGGCTCTTTCGTCGAGTTTGCCGACCGTCTGGGACAGCAGCGTCAAGTTGCGTCTCCGGCTGATGCCGTTGGAGAGGTCATGCTACCACTATAGAACCAGTTAGTTGCGAAGAGAATACATAGTAAATTTTAAAACATTGTTTTATTGAGTGAAAAACGACTTGTGTACATTTGGTATCACCGGGTATGGCGTTATTTCAATATTGGTACTATATTGGCATGTAACTGGTCCGGTCAGGCGGACCTCTCGCAGGGCGCGGAGCACGCGCGTCCTGTGGGTCTCGCAGGGGGAGCGACGGGTTTCTCGCACGTGCAACGGCTAACGACAAACATTCGGGGTGGGTAAATCATGAGAATCGCACGGTCGACGTTGATCGGAACCGCGGTCGCCATGGCGCTGTTCGGGCGCAACGAGATGCTGCAGGCGCAGCAGGCGAGCGGCGCCGCGCCGGCACAGGCTGACCAGCTCCAGGAAGTGGTGATCACCGGCATTCGTGCCTCGCTCGAGGCTGCACTGACCGTCAAGAAGAAATCGACCGACGTCGTCGACGTGGTGACCGCCGAGGACATCGGCAAGATGCCCGACAAGAACATCGCCGACTCGCTCAGCCATGTTCCCGGTGTCACCGTGAGCTCGGCGGGCGCCAACGAAGGCGGCTTCGACGAGAACGACCGCGTCAGCCTGCGCGGTACCGGACCCAGCCTTACCATGACCCTGATCGACGGGCACAACGTGGCCTCGGGCGACTGGTTCGTGCTCGACCAGACCGGCACCGTCGGCCGCAGCATCAGCTACACCCTGTTGCCTTCCGAACTCGTGAGCCGCGTCGTGGTGCAGAAGAGCTCCGAGGCCGATCTGGTCGAGGGCGGCGTCGCCGGCACGGTCGACATCATCACGCGCAAGCCGCTCGATGACTTCAACAAGGAGTTCACGGTGGAGGCCTCCGCCGGGGCCGTGTACGCGGATCTGCCCGCCAAGAGTGCGCCGCAGTTCAGTGCGCTCATGAGCTGGCGTAACTCCGACTCGACCTTTGGAATTCTCGGTCAGGGCTTCTTCGAGGATCGCTACCTGCGCCGTGACGGCACGGAAATTCTGGGCTACGACCAGATTGCACCCGGCAGCGCCATCGCGCTTGCGCATCCCGACCTGACCAATGTCTGGTACCCGCACGATATCGGTTCGGCGCTGTTCACCCAGGAGCGCAAGCGCACCGGCGGGCTGCTGAACGTGCAATTCAAGCCGAGCGACTCGGTGGACTTCGACCTCTCCGGCTTCTACGCCAAGCTCGAAGCCCCGGACTACAACCGCAATTACCTGCAGTGGGACACGCACTTCGTTAACTTCGGTGCGGGGCAGGCTCCGAACGCGGGTTACACGGTGACCAACGGCACGCTGACGAATGCGACCTTCACCGGCGTGCCGGGAACCCTCTACGGCATCTACGACCAGATCTCCCGCCCGGACGAGGAGGCGACCTCGTCGTTCGTGAACCTCGACGGCCACTACAAGATCTCCGACAAGCTGAAGCTGGACAGCCAGCTGGGCTGGTCCGAGGGCCATGGCAAAACCCCGACGCAAAACGTCGCCGAGACGGCGCCGGGCAACGGGGCGGGCGCGTCCTGGGCGCTGAACGGAGTGTCCCGTCCGCCGGACTGGGCCTTGACCGGCGTCAACTATGCGCAGCCATTTCCGCCGGGGAACCCCTCGGCGCTCACTTTCGGCTGGATCTTCGGCGGCGAGAACATCGACACCATCGACAAGGAGACCTGGGCCAAGCTCGATGCCACGCTGGACATGAGCAGCTCGGGCGCGTGGCAGGACCTCAAGTTCGGGGCGCGTTACTCGAAGCACGACCGCAGCTCCATCGGCTCGATCGCGCAGGGACCGACGTTCTCCTGTAGCCCGGTGACGCCGACCTGTCCGCCCGGAGGCGGCACTGACCCGCTGGCCTACCCGACGACGTATTCAAACTATCCGTCGAACTACAACACCTTCGGCAGCAACGTCCCGACGGGCATCTGGTACTGGACGCCCGGGCAGCTCGCCGCTTACAACGGACCCGGGCTGGTGCAGCGCGATCCGGTGCAGCGCGCCTATCCGCCGCAGTGGTTCGCGCTCAGCGAGCCTGATACCTCGCTCTACGTGCAGGCGGACTTCAAGGGCGAGGACTGGACCGCGAACATCGGCGTCCGCTACGTGCACACCACGGAGGACACGATTAACTACATTCCGATGTCCTGCACGGCGACCATTCCGGCCTCGGCGAACCCCTGTCCGGCGAACACGCCGAATCTCGTGGTGGGCTCGCTCTTCGGGGCCTTCTCGGGCGTCCCGGTGAACCTGTCCTATGACGACGTTCTGCCGAGCTGGAACTTCGCCTACCACTTCAGCCCGGATTTGATCGGGCACCTGGCGGCGGCCCAGACCATGACGCGTCCCGACTACTCGGCGCTCTCGAGCACGACCAGCCTCACGCCGCCGGCGAACTACCCCGGCACCGGCAGCGGCTCGGGCAGCAACCCGTACCTCAAGCCGATCGTCTCCAGCAACTTCGACGCGACCCTCGAATGGTATTTCGCGCCGCGGTCACTGCTGTCAGGGTCTTTGTTCCTCATGGACCTGGAGAACTATATCGGCTACGGCTCGGAGACCCTCTACTACCCGACCACCGGCTCGGCCGCCTCGGGCTTCCCGGCGGGTGTCGTGCAGGTGCCGTATCTCCTGACCGTCCCGATCAACACCACGGGACGCGCGCAGGGCATCGAGATCGCCTACCAGCAGTCCTTCGGCAACTTCGGTGTGAATCTCAACTACACCTACACCGATGCCAAGCAGACCTCGGACGTGCCGCCGGGAGGGGATGACCGCCTGGTCGGCGCCTCCAGGAACGTCTACAACATCGGCGCCTACTACGAGACCGTGCACTTCAGCGCCCGGGTGTCGTACAACTATCGCTCGGCGTTCTACAGCGGCCTGGACCGCAGCACGGCGTTCTCGCAGGACGACACCGGCGACCTGAACGCCTCGCTCGCCTACCTGTTCAACGACAACATCAGCCTGACGCTGGATGGCATGAACCTCAACAATCCGACGCTCAAGTACTACGCGTTGAACACGGACCAGCCGCGCGCGTTCTACACCAACGGGCGGCAGTACTACCTGACGCTGCGCGCCAAGTTCTGAGGGTGTAACGTAAGGCTCCGGGCGGGCGGGCTTCTCCCCTCCTGCCGCCCGCCCGGCAAGCCTCCTGAAGGTCCGGACGGACCGCTCGCGCGGCGCTTGGCGCCCGCGTCGCGGGGCGAGTAACGTTCGCCAGTCGTATGACCACCGCGACACTCTTCAATTATTCCTACAGTCCCCCGAGCGCCATACCGTCGGGGCCCGCGCCCGCGGGAGTACGCCGCATCGTGATCGTCGGCGGCGGCACGGCCGGCTGGATGACGGCGCTCATCCTGGCGCGCTCCTTCAGCGCGCGCGGCGTCGCCATCACGGTGCTGGAATCACCGACGGTGCCGACCATCGGCGTCGGCGAGGGCTCGACTCCCTGGCTGCGCGGCTTCTTCGACAGCTTGGGGATCGAAGAAGGGGAGTGGATGCCGGCCTGCGAGGCCACCTACAAGTGCGGCATCACCTTCGAGGGGTGGTCGACGCGGCCGGGCTTCACCAGCTACTTCCATCCCTTCGCCTCGATGCTCGACAACCTCACCATGAGTCAGTTCGTGCACAACGTCGAGGCACGGGTGCAGGGGGCGGATGTGCACGCGCACCCCGACCGCTTCTTCATCGCCACGCGCCTGGCTCGTGAGCGGCGCGCGCCCAAGGCCCCCGACAGCTTCCCGTTCGACGTCTGGCACGGCTACCACTTCGATGCGGTGCTGCTCGGGCAGTTCCTGCAAAGGAAAGCGCTCGAGCGTGGCGTGCGCTATCAGGCCTGCCACGTCACGCACGCGACCTTCGATGCGGCGGGCGCGATTGCTGCCGTGGTGACGCGCGAGGGCGAGACCCACGCCGCGGATCTGTTCGTCGATTGCAGCGGCTTCGCGGGCCTGCTGATCGACAAAGCGCTGCATACCCCGTGGGTGAGCTTCGCCGAGAACCTGTTCAACGATGCGGCGGTGGCGCTGCCGACGCCGATCGAGGCGCGCATTCCGTGCGAGACCGTGTCGACGGCGCTGCGGCACGGCTGGGCGTGGAAGATTCCGCTCACCAGCCGCTACGGCAACGGCTACGTCTACTCGAGCGCCTTCTGCAGCCCCGACGAGGCGGAACGCGAGCTGCGCGGCCACCTGAATCTCCTCGAGGCCGACATACCCGTGCGGCATCTGAAGATGCGCATCGGGCGTGTCAGCCGGCACTGGAACCGCAACTGTCTCGCGGTGGGGTTGAGCCAGGGCTTCATCGAGCCGCTCGAGGCGACCGCGCTGCTCTTCATTCAGCAGACGGCCACCACCTTCGCCGAGTTCCTGGAGCGCGGCGACCTCGGCGAGGCTGCGCAGGAGCGCTTCAATGGGCTCATGAACGCCCACTTCGAGGGCATCCGCGACTACATCGTGACGCACTACAAGACCAACACCCGTACCGACACCGAGTACTGGCGCGCCAACTCGGCCAACCTCAGTCTGTCGGACGACCTGAAGAAGCTCTATTCGCTGTGGATGAACGGCAAGAGCATCGTCGCGGGCGTGCGCCAGCAGGTGCTGGGACGCGGCTACCCGGTGTTCTCCTGGTATGCGCTCATGGCGGGGATGGGAGTGTTTCCGGATGCGCCGGACCTGCGCCCACCGAGCGTCGAGCAGGCGCGCTACAAGCTGGATGAGATCGACAATCTCCTGCGCCGCAGCGCCGAGAACTACCCGGACCACAAGAGCACGCTGCTGCAGATTCCGCCGCGGCGCCGCGAGCCGACCCTGCAGGCTTATTTCTGGTGACGTCCGGCAGCGTGACAGCCATCCGCGAGCTCGAGACGCGCGACACCGAGCGTATCCGCCGCGAGGTACTCGGCGGCGCCGAGCCGGTGGTGCTGCGCGGCCTGGTGAGCGATTGGCCGATCATCGCAGCCGGGCGCACATCGGCGGCGGCGCTGCTCGCGTATCTGCGCGGGCTCGACAGCGGTGCGCCGGTCGATGCCATCATGACGGCGCCGGAAGAGCACGGCCGTATCTTCTACCGCGACGAGCTCGACGGCTTCAACTTCGTGCGCAATCGGCTGCCCTTGAGCGCGGTGGCGGAGCAGGCGCTGCGTTACGCGGGCCATCCGCGTGCGCCGGCGGTCGCGGTGCAGAGCGCCGCGACGCGCGAATGCCTGCCGGGCTTCGCCGCGGCCAACCCGCTGCCCGCGGCGCACCCCTCCGCCGAGCCGCGCATCTGGCTCGGTAACGCCCTCACCACGCCGACGCATCTCGACGAGTGGCTCAACATCGGCTGCGTGGTGTACGGCCGGCGGCGCTTTACTCTGTTCCCGCCCGGCGAGATCGCCAATCTCTACGTCGGGCCCCTCGACTATGCGCCGACCGGTGCCCCGATGAGCCTGGTGCGGCTGCACCAGCCGGACTTCGAGCGTTTCCCGAAGTTTCGCAGCGCACTGGCTGCGGCGCTGACTGCCGAGTTGAGTCCCGGCGATGCGTTGTTCATTCCGCCCCTGTGGTGGCACAACGTCGAATCTCTCGAGCCGCTCAACGTGCTGGTGAACTACTGGTGGCACGCCAGCGGCGCGCGCCTCGGGAGGGACTCCGGTTACGACAGCCTGCGCCTCGGTATCCTCAACATCCGCGGGCTTCCGGCGCCGGTGCGGGCGGCGTGGCGGGCGCTGTTCGAGCACTACCTGTTCGGCGACCCGGATGCCGCGACCGGGCACATCCCCGCGCACCGTCACGGTCTCCTCGGCGAGCTGTCGCCGGCGGATGAGGAGCGGCTGCGCGAGCAGATCGCACAGCGGCTCAAGACCCTTAAATGATGTATTTGCGAAGCCTCATGGATCCATGCAGGCTCCTCACTGCGACGGCCGGCGCAGTCCTCGCCGCGGGTTTTACCGGGACCTCGGCGCGCGCCGCCGAATCCGCACCGGCCCTGGCGGTGCCGCAGGTCATTCCGGCGCCCGCGCAAGCCGAGCCGCGCGCCGGCGTGTTCCTGCTCAAAGCCGGCACCGAGCTGTCGATCCCGCGCGGTGCCGGGGCGCAGCGCACTGCCGACTATCTCGCCGGGCTCGTGCGCCTCAGTCACGGTCTCGCCCTCAAGCCGCGCGTCTCTGACGCGCCGCAGGCACGCCCAAGGGCCATTACGCTCGCGCTTGCGCCCGCTCCGGGCGCGAATCCCGAGAGCTATCGACTCGAGGTCAGGCCGTCGGGGGTCGAGATATCGGCCGCCGATCCGCGCGGGCTCTTCTACGGCGCCGTGACGCTCTGGCAGCTCATCTCAGCGCAGCCGCTGCACGATGGCGCCGTCGAGCTCCCGGCGCTCTCGATCCATGACGCGCCGCGCTTTCGCTGGCGCGGGCTGATGCTCGACTCCGCGCGCCACTTCCAGTCGCCCGGGTTCGTGCTCCATACGCTCGACTGGATGGCGCTGCACAAGCTCAACGTGCTCGACTGGCACCTGACGGATGACCAGGCCTGGCGGCTCGAGATCAAGCGCTACCCGCGCCTGACGCAGATCGGGGCCTGGCGCGTGCCCGCGGGCAGTGCGGCGCTGCACGACATCGACTCCGCGACCGGCCATCCGCGGCTCTACGGCGGTTACTACGCGCAGGACGAGGTGCGGCGGATCGTCGCGTATGCCGCCGAGCGCAACATCACCGTCGTCCCCGAGATCGACATGCCGGGCCACGCCACGGCCGCGATCGTCGCCTACCCGCAGCTCGCCTCGATCGAGAGCCCGCCCGCCGCCGTGCCTGCGGACTGGGGCGTCTATCCCAATCTCTTCAACGTCGAGGAATCCACCTTCACTTTCCTCGAGCGGGTGCTCGATGAGGTGATGGCGCTCTTTCCGGGGCCGTTCATACATACCGGCGGCGATGAGGCGGTGAAGGATCAGTGGCGCGGGTCGCCCCGCATCCAGGCGCGGATGCAGGCGCTCGGCGTGACGAACGAGGCGGCGCTGCAGGGCTATTTCACCGCGCGCATGGGGCGCTATCTCGCGGCGCACGGCCGCCGGCTCATCGGTTGGGATGAGATCCTCGAAGGCGGCGTGCCACCGGATGCCGCGGTGATGTCGTGGCGTGGAGTCGAAGGGGCAATCGCCGCAGCGGCGAGCGGTCACGATGCCGTGCTCTCGCCGGCACCGACGCTCTATCTCGACAACCGCCAGGGCAGCGGGCCCGATGAGCCGGCGGGCCGGGGGACCGTGATCTCGCTCGAGGACGTCTACCGGTTCGATCCGCTGCCGGGGACACTGGCGCACGATGCACAGCACCTGCTCGGCGTGCAGGCCAACCTCTGGACCGAGCACGTGCGCACCGAGGCGGATGCGCAGTACATGACCTGGCCGCGCGCCGCGGCGCTCGCCGAAGTCGGCTGGTCGCAGCCCGCGCACATCGACTGGGATGCCTTCCGGATGCGCCTGGCGAGTGAGTTCGCCCGCTACCGCTCCTTAGGGATCCACTACTCGAACGACGTGTTCGCGCCGCCGCGCACCGTCGGCGCGTTCGACCGCCACTACAGCCAGGATCTCGAGACCTGCTCCAACAAGCTGACCCTCAATCTCGAGGCGCAGGCGCCCCTCGAGGGCCCGCGCGCCCGCTTCCTCATCGACATCATGAACCCCTGCTGGCGACTCCCTGCCACCGACCTCACCGGCGCGATGGCGCTCACCGTGGCGGTGCGCCAGCTCCCCTTCAACTTCCAGATCGGCAAGGACCGCGAGGCGATTCATCTCGGCACGCCGAGTACGCCGGCAGGTGAGCTGGAGGTGCGGCTCGATACCTGCGACGGACCGCCGCTCGCGGCGCGGCCGCTCAACCCGGCGGTTGCCGACGACACGCTCGCGGTGCTGTCCGCGGTGGGGCCGCCGCCAGCCGGGCAGGTCGCGGCCGCGTTCCATGGTGTGCACACGCTGTGCTTCCGCTTCACCCAGCACGGCCTCGATCCCATGTGGGCCATCGACTGGGTGCAGCTCTCGCCATGAGCGCCCTCACGCTCGTCGCGCCGCTCGCCGGCTGGAGCACGCCGCTCGATGAGGCACCCGATGCGGTATTCGCGGGCCGCATGCTCGGCGACGGCGTCGCCATCGATCCGACCGCCGGGACGCTGCACGCGCCCTGTGACGGCGCGGTGCTCCTCGTCGCGCCATCGCGCCACGCGGTGACGCTGCGGACCGAAGGCGGCGCCGAGGTGCTCATGCACGTCGGCATCGACACCGTGAGCTTAGGGGGAGAGGGATTCGCGCCGGCCGTGGCGCAGGGTGCGCGGGTGAGAGCCGGTGACCTCCTCATGACCTTCGACCTGGACCTCCTGGCGCGCCGCGCGCCGAGCCTCCTCACCCCCGTCATCGTCACCGCGGAAAGCGGCTTTCGCGTTCTGCGCCGTACCGAGGGCCGCGGCGTCGCGGTCGGCGATCCGCTCATGGTCGTCGCGCCGGAGCGGCCGGCGACGGCGGCCGCCGCCGCCAGCAGCGCCGCCGGCGAGCCGCTGACGCAGCGGGCGACCGTCGGCTTCGGGCACGGTCTGCATGCGCGGCCGGCGGCGCTGCTCGCCGCCGCGCTGCGCAATCTCGCCGCCGACGTGCGTCTGCGGGCGCGCGGACGCGAGGCCAACGCGCGCAGCACCGTCGCGCTCATGGCGCTCGGCGCACAGCACGGCGATGAGGTCGAGCTGCGCGCGAGCGGCCCCGACGCGGCGCTCGCGCTGCGTGCGCTCGCCGCGGTGCTCGCCGCCGAGAGCGCCCCGGGAGGCCCCCGGGGCGTCCGGCTAGGCGGTCCCGGGACGGCGACCGTGCCGCCGGCCGAGTCGGCCGTCGCCGGTGACATCGCCGTGCCGGTGGGGGGCGATGTGCTGCGTGGCGTGATTGCGAGCGCGGGGCTTGGCGTTGGGCGCGCGGTGCAGCTGCGTCGCCCGGAGATTGCGGTGGCGGAGTCCGGCGCCGGGGTGGCGTACGAGACGGCCGCCCTCGAGCGCGCCCGGGCCACGGTGCGCGCACGCCTCGAGCGCCGTGCGGCCGCAGTCGCCGAGGGGCCAGGCGGGCGGGCGGCGGCCGAGATTGCCGCGGCGCATCTCGAGCTGCTCGAGGACCCCGAGCTCCTGGCCGCGGCGCGCGCCGGGCTCGCCGAAGGACGCAGCGCGGGCTTCGCCTGGCGCGAGGCGGTGCGCGCGGCGGCGGCGACGCTGCGCACGCTCGCCGATGCGCGCCTGCGCGAGCGCGTCGATGATCTCCTCGACCTCGAGACGCAGGTGCTGCTCGCGCTCGCCGGCACCGCTGCGACCCTGCAACCCGATCTGCCCGAGCGCTCGATCGTGATCGCGCGCGAGCTGCTGCCCTCGCAGCTCGTGGCGCTCGATGCCGCGCACATCGCCGGTCTTGCCACGGCCGCGGGCGGCGCGACTTCGCATGTCTCGATCATCGCCGCCGCCATGGGGATTCCGGCGCTGGTGGCGCTCGGGCCGGGGGTGCTCAGGCTCCGTGAGGGCACCGAGCTGGTCCTCGATGCCGAGCGCGGTGTGCTCGAGGTCGAGCCGCCGCCGGCACGGCTCGGCGCCGCCCTCGCCACGCTCGCGGCACGCCGCGAGCGTCTCGCCGCCGAGCGTGCCGCCGCGCAGCGCCCCTGCCACCTCGCTGACGGCACGCGCATCGAGGTGTTCGCCAACGTCGGCTCGGCCGCCGAGGCCGCGGCCGCGGTGCGTGATGGCGCCGAGGGTTGTGGGCTGTTACGCACCGAGTTCCTGTTCCTCGAGCGCGAGTCGCCGCCGGATGTGACGGAGCAGACCCCCGCCTACCAGGCGATCGCGGATGCGCTCGGCGGGCGGCCGCTCACCATCCGCACGCTCGATGCCGGCGGCGACAAGCCGATCGCCTACCTGCCCCAGCCCGCCGAGGAGAACCCGGCGCTCGGACTGCGCGGCGTGCGCACCAGTCTCGCCAACCCGCAACTGCTGCGCGCGCAGCTGCGCGCGATCCTGGGTGTGCGCCCCGGAGAGCAGTGCCGGATCCTCCTGCCGATGATCACCGAGGTCGCCGAGGTCGTGGCGGTGCGTGCGGTGCTGGAGGAGTTGCGGGCGGAGCTCGGCGTGACGCGCGCCATCGAGCTCGGGGTGATGATCGAGACACCGGCTGCGGCGCTCATCGCCGAGCGCCTGGTGGAGGTGGCCGACTTCCTCTCGATCGGCACCAACGATCTCACCCAATACACCCTCGCCATGGACCGCCTGCACCCGCAGCTCGCCCCGCGACTCGACGCATTGCACCCGGCGGTGCTGCGACTCATCGCCGGCGCCGCGACCGCCGCCGTGCAGCGCGGCCGCATGGTCGCCGTGTGCGGGGGCCTCGCTTCCGAGCCGCTCGCGGCGCCGCTCCTCGTGGGCTTAGGGGTGCACGAGCTGTCGGCGGTCGGTGCGGTGATCCCACGGCTGAAGGCGTGCTTGAGTCGCGTGACGCTCGAGCAATGCCGCGCGCTCGCGCGCGCAGCGCTGCTCGCGGCGGATGCGTCCGCGGTGCGTGCGCTGGCGCGGCGCGCGTGCGGCGAGGCGGGGGAGGGCGCAGCGTGAAGGCACTGCTCGCGAATCTGCAGCGCATCGGCGGCGCGCTCATGCTGCCGATCGCCGTGTTGCCGATCGCCGGACTGCTGTTGCGACTCGGGCAGCCGGATCTCCTCGACTCCGCTTCCATGGCCGCCGCGGGCGGCGCCATCTTCGACAACCTGGGACTGCTGTTTGCCGCCGGTGTCTCGGTGGGATTGGCGCGCGAGAATCACGGCGCGGCGGGCCTGGCCGCGGTGGTGGCTTACCTGGTCGCGACCCAGGGCGCGCAGGTGCTGATCAGCGTGCCGCCGGCCGCGGTCGCCGACCTCACGGGACGCGCCCACGACTTAGGGGTGGCTGCCTACAAGGCCAAGGAGCTCGCCAAGCTCAGCGTGCCGGTCGGAATCCTCTCGGGGCTCATCGCCGGGGGACTCTACAACCGCTTTTTCAACATCGCGCTGCCGAGTTACCTGAGCTTCTTCGGCGGCCGGCGCTTCGTGCCGATCGTCAGCGGGCTCGCGGGTCTCGGTCTGGCGCTGGTCTTCGGCCTGGAGTGGCAGCGGCTCGAGGGCGGCATGGACGCGCTCAGCCAGGCGGTGCTGCACGCGGGGTCGCTCGGCCTCTTTGCCTACGGCGTGCTGAACCGCGTGCTGATCGTCACGGGGCTGCACCACATCATCAACAACATCGCCTGGTTCCTGCTCGGCGACTACCACGGCGTCACCGGCGACCTGAAGCGTTTCATGGCCGGCGACCCGAGCGCCGGCGCCTTCATGTCGGGGTTCTTCCCGGTGATGATGTTCGGGCTGCCGGCGGCCTGTCTCGCCATGTACCACACGGCGCTTCCCGAGCGGCGCCCCGCAGTCGGGGGGCTGCTCGCCTCGATCGCGCTCACCTCGTTCCTCACCGGCGTCACCGAGCCGATCGAGTTCACGTTCATCTTTCTCGCCCCGGCGCTCTATGCGGTGCACGCGCTGCTCACCGGCCTCGCTTTCATCATCATGAACGCGTTGCATGTGCGGCTCGGCTTCAGCTTTTCAGCCGGGTTCATTGATTACTTTCTCAATTTCAACCACGCCACGCGCCCACTGCTGCTCGTGCCCGTGGGGGCGCTGTACTTCGCGCTCTACTATTTCCTGTTCCGCCTGGTGATCGTGCGCTTCGATCTGCGCACGCCGGGGCGCGATCCGGGCGAGGACGCGGCGCAGGCCGAGTCGCAGAGCGCCCCGGCGCAGCGCGCGCACGGCTACCTCGCAGCTCTCGGCGGCCCCGCCAATATCGTTTCGCTCGACGCCTGTGCAACGCGGTTGCGTCTCTCGGTCGCCGGCGACGCCGCGGTGGATACCGCGGCGCTGAAGCGGCTCGGGGCGGTGGGCGTGGTGCGCCCCGCCGCCAACACACTGCAGGTCGTGGTGGGACCGGTGGCCGATCAGCTCGCGGGCGAGATCCGCGCGCTGCTGCGCGGCGCCGGCGCGGGGGTGGCGGCGCCTGCGCCGCCGGGTCCGGCCGCGAGGGCCGCTGCCGCCGTGCCCGCCGCCCGCCGTGCCGAGCCCGTGGACGCCGGCCGGTTGCTCGCAGCTCTCGGCGGCCGCGCCAACGTGCGCGCGCTCGAGGCCGTGGCGGGAAGGCTGCGCGTAACGGTCGATGATGCAGCGCTCGTCGACGCCGCCGCGCTGCGCGATCTCGGCCTGCGGGGCGTGGCGCGTCCCGCCCCGGGGGTGGTCCACGTGCTCACCGGTCCGGGTGCCGGCGAGCTCGCGACCCTTGTTGAACACCTGCTTAAGTGAAGCCGGCGCCCCTGTACCGGGCGGACGGTTTACCATGGCGGGAAGCTTCAAGGACGAGCCTTATTGCGACGCGGCAAAGTTTTTCTTTGGGGTCAATTCCGCGTACCCTTCCGCGATGCGCACGGGGTACCTCTGGCTCGGGTCGCCGTCGCACGCACAGAAAATATAATTTGGGGGTCAAGAGATGCTGATTCTCACGCGACGGGTCGGTGAGACGGTAATGATCGGCGATGACGTGACCATCACGGTTCTCGGGGTGAAGGGGAACCAGGTCCGCGTCGGCATTAACGCGCCGAAACACGTCGCTGTGCACCGCGAAGAAATCTACGAGCGCATCAAGCGCGAGCAACAGGGCGGCGGCGGATCGGGGGGCGGCGGGCCGGAGGACGACCCGGACAACACCCCGGAGAAATCCGCGCAGTACGCCACCGGCTGAGTGTCAGCGGGTACTCGGCAACAGCGAGCCCGCGAGCGACTGCACTTCCGGCAGCCGTACGGTATTCACGGCTTCCTCGATGTCGAGCGCCAGCAGCCGATCGCTCGCGGCGAACGGCACCTTGAGCCGTAACGCACCGTAGGCCGTCGCCAGTTTCGCGGAAGTCTTGAGCGGCGCGCGCATGTCCACACCCTGCGCGGCCGCGAGCAGCTCGATCGCCGCGACGTACAGCGTATTGCGCGTCATGGCGATCAAGCGCCGGGCGCCGTGCGTCGCCATGCTGACGTGATCCTCCTGGTTGGCGGAGGTCGGGATGCTGTCGACGCTCGCCGGGTGGCACAGCATGCGGTTCTCGGCCGTGAGCGCCGCGGCGGTTACCTGCGCCAGCATGAAGCCGGAGTTGACGCCGCTGTCGGGTGTCAGGAACGGCGGCAGCCCGCTCATCTTCGGGTCGACCAGCAGCGCGATGCGCCGCTCGGTGATCGAGGCCACCTCGGTGGCTGCGAGCGCCAGGATGTCGGCGGCGAAGGCGACCGGTTCGGCGTGGAAGTTGCCGCCCGAGAGTACCTCGCCCGAGTCGGCGAAGATGAGCGGATTGTCGGTCACCGCGTTGGCCTCGGTGGCGAGTGTCGCCGCCTGCGTGGTCATGAGGTCGAGGCAGGCGCCCATCACCTGCGGCTGACAACGCAGCGAATACGGGTCCTGCACGCGCGGGCAGTCGCGATGCGATTCGCGGATGGCGCTGCCGGCGAGGAGCTCCCGGTACACCTGCGCCACGCGCGCCTGGCCGCTGTGGCCGCGCACGCTCTGGATGCGCGGATCGAAGGGCACATCGCTCGCGGCGAGCGCATCCACCGACAGCGCGCCGCTCACGACCGCGCCCGCGAACGCGGTCTCGAGCTCGAACAGACCCGCGAGCGCGAGCGCGGTCGAAACCTGGGTACCGTTCAGTAGCGCGAGGCCCTCCTTGGGCCCCAGGGTATGCGGCGCGAGACCTTCCTGGGCGAGGGCTTCGGCGGCGGCGAGCACCTCGCCGTGACGGCGGACCTCACCCAGCCCGATCACGCACAACGACAGGTGGGCGAGCGGCGCGAGATCCCCCGAGGCCCCGACCGAGCCCTGCGCGGGCACGCACGGGGTGAGGCCCGCGTTGATCAGCCGCTCGAGGAAGCGCACCAGCTCCGCGCTCACCCCGGAGAAGCCCTGCAGCAGGCTTGCGAGCTTCAGCACCAGGGTGAGGCGCACCACCGCATCGTCCAGCAGCGGACCGACGCCGCAGCTGTGCGACAGGATGATGTTCCGCTGCAGGAGCGCCCGCTGCGCACTCGGGATGCGGGTCTGGGCGAGGAGCCCGAAGCCGGTGTTGATGCCGTAGGCGGGGGCCTCGGCGGCGGCGAGCCGCGTGGTCGCGGTGTGTGCGGCGTTGACCGCGCTGAGTGCGCTCGGGTCGATCGCCACCGTGAGCGGATGCTCGTATACGCGGCGCAGCTCCGCGAGCTTCAGCGGGCGTGCGCCGAGTTTCAGGGGTTCGTGTTGGGCCATCGCAAGACCTCGGCGGCGCGGACCACGGTCCGGCGCGGGTTGAAACCGATCCAGTAGCACAGCTCGTCCAGCGTGCGCACGTTCCAGACGACGAAGTCGGCGGCCATGCCGGCCTTGAGCATGCCGCGCTCGGCGCCGAGGCCGAGCGCCTGCGCGGCGTGGCGCGTGACGCCGAGCAGGGCCTCCTCGGCGGTGAGACCGAAGAGCCGGGTCGCCATGCTCATGGCGAGCAGGAGCGAAGTGCCGGGTGCCGAGCCCGGGTTGCAGTCGCTCGCCACGGCCATGGCCGCGCCTGCGGCGCGCAGCAGCGCCACGGGAGGCTTAGCTCCCGCGGCGAGACAGTAGAAGGCGACCGGCAGCAGCACCGCGACGGTGCCGGCGCGCGCGAGCGCCTCGGCCTCAGCCGCGGCGGCGTATTCCAGGTGATCGCAGGACAGCGCGCCGTGCGCGGTGGCCATGAGCGTGGCGCCCGAGTTGGTGAGCTGCTCGGCGTGCATCTTGACGGGTATGCCGCGCGCACGTGCCGCGGCGAACAGCCGCTCGGCCTGCGCGACGCTGAAGGCGATCGACTCACAGAACACGTCCACGGCATCGACCAGGCCCTCGGCGGCGAGCGCCGGCAGCCATTGGTCAGCGACGGCGTCGATGTAGGCATCGGCGCGGCCGCGGTACTCGGGCGGCACGGTGTGCGCGGCGAGCAGCGTGGTGCGCACCGTGACCGGGAAGGCGCGGCCCAGCTGCCGCGCGACGCGCAGCATCTTCGCCTCGTCCTCGAGCGTGAGTCCGTAGCCGGACTTGATCTCGAGCGTCGTGACGCCTTCGGCCATGAGCGCGGCGAGGCGCGGCGCGCTCTCCTCGAACAGCTGCTGCTCACTCGCGGCGCGCACCGCGCGCATGGTCGAGAGAATGCCGCCACCGGCGCGCGCGATCTCCTCGTAGCTGCGCCCGCGCAGCCGCTCGGCGTACTCGCCGGCGCGGTTACCGGCGAACACCAGGTGCGTGTGGCAGTCGACGAGTCCGGGCGTGACGGCGCCGCCGCCGAGGTCGTGCTCCTCAGGTCTGACCTCAGCCGCGCCCGCAGCCGCGAGCGCCGCCGGCAGCGCCGACTCCTCTCCCACCCACTCGATGCGGCCGCCGCGGGTGAGGAGCGCGCCGCGGGCGATGGTGCCGCGCGCCGCATCGCAGGTCGCGAGCTGCGCGTTGTGCCAGAGTTTCAGGGTGTCGGGCACGCGTCGCTCAGCGTGCCGCGAGGAATGGCAGGTTCAATCCCTTCGCGCGCGCGCAGGCGATCGCCTCCTCGTAGCCGGCGTCCGCGTGGCGCATGACGCCGGTGGCGGGATCGTTCCACAGCACGCGCTCGATGCGCCTGGCCGCCGCCGCCGTGCCGTCGCAGACGATCACGACGCCCGCGTGCTGCGAGTAGCCCATGCCGACACCGCCGCCGTGATGGATCGACACCCAGGTGGCACCTGAGGCGGTGTTGAGGAGCGCATTGAGCAGCGGCCAGTCGGCCACCGCATCCGAGCCGTCGCGCATCGCCTCGGTCTCGCGGTTCGGGCTTGCGACCGAGCCCGAGTCGAGGTGGTCGCGCCCGATCACGACCGGCGCCTTGAGCTCCCCGCGCGCCACCATCTCGTTGAAGGCGAGGCCGAGGCGATGCCGGTCGCCCAGGCCCACCCAGCAGATGCGCGCCGGCAGTCCCTGGAACTGAATGCGCTCGCGCGCCATGTCGAGCCAGTGGTGCAGGTGCTGGTCGTCGGGGAGGAGCGCGCGCACCTTTTGGTCGGTGCGATGGATATCCTCCGGGTCCCCGGAGAGCGCGACCCAGCGGAACGGGCCCATGCCGCGGCAGAACAGCGGGCGGATGTAGGCCGGCACGAAGCCCGGGAAATCGAAGGCGTTCTTCAGCCCCTCATCGAAGGCCACCTGGCGGATGTTGTTGCCGTAGTCGAACACCGGGATGCCCTGTTTCTGAAAGGCGAGCATGGCCTCGACGTGTCGGCGCATCGAGGGGCGCGACTCGCGCGTCACCTCGACGGGGTCCGAGGCGCGCAGGCGATCCCACTTCTCGACCGTCCAGCCCTGCGGCAGATAACCGTTCACGGGGTCGTGGGCCGAGGTCTGGTCCGTGACCGCATCCGGCCGCACCCCGCGGCGCAGCAGCTCCGGCAGCACCTCGCAGGCGTTGCCCAGCAGTCCGACCGAGATCGGCTTGCCCGACCGGCGCGAGCGCTCGAGCAGCTCGAGCGCCTCCTCGAGGCTCTCGGCCTGCGTGTCGAGATAGCGCGTCTCGAGCCGTTTGGCGATGCGTTCCGGGCGGCACTCGATCGCGAGCATGGAGGCGCCGGCCATGGTCGCGGCGAGCGGCTGCGCGCCGCCCATGCCGCCAAGACCCGCGGTGAGGATCCACTTGCCGGCGAGGTTGCCGCCGAAGTGCTGCCGCCCCATCTCGACGAAGGTCTCGTAGGTGCCCTGCACGATCCCCTGGCTGCCGATGTAGATCCAGGAGCCCGCGGTCATCTGCCCGAACATCATCAGGCCCTTCTTGTCGAGCGCGTTGAAGTGCTCCCAGTCGGCCCAGTGCGCCACGAGGTTCGAGTTTGCGATGAGGACGCGCGGCGCATCCGCGTGCGTGCGGAACACGCCCACCGGTTTGCCGGACTGGACGAGCAGCGTCTCGTCCTCACCGAGCGCGCGCAGCGCGGCGACGATCTGCTCGAAGCACTGCCAGTTGCGCGCCGCTTTGCCGATGCCGCCGTAGACCACCAGTTCCCCGGGCCGCTCGGCCACCTCGGGGTCGAGGTTGTTGAAGAGCATGCGCAGCGGTGCCTCGGTGAGCCAGCTGCGGCAGCTCAGGGCGGTGCCTCGCGGGGCACGCAGCGGCGGACGTTTACTCTGGTCGTTCATGGCTCGCTTCCCCAAAGGCGCAGGCCTTGAAGTGGGCCCGTTCGCAACCATTCATGATAAAGGGCGGCGGTGCCGGCATGGCACCCCTGAACCGGTTCCCCTGCCCTGCGGGTTCGGGTAGAATGCGCGCCCCCGTGCTCCGGGCGGGGACGGGTGGCTGGTGTCGCGGAAGTCGGGCAGGTCCGACGCGCGGCACCCCCGAGACAGCATGAACGGAAAGCCCCCCTGCGGGGCTTTTTTGTTGTCCGGCCCGGTCGGGCCGTGGATACGGTGGGATGGGCCTTGGGGCCCATTTTTGTTTTCGGCAGACGGCGGTGCGGACCGCCGGGCGAGGGCGAATGGCGGGCACCGCGCGGGAGCGGCTGATCGGGCTCATCGAGCCGCTCGTCGGGCAGCTCGGCTACGAGCTGGTCGACGTCGAGTACGGTGCCGGGCACGGGCGCGGGACCTTGCGGGTGTTTATCGACGCCGCCGCGGGCGTCCAGCTCGCCGACTGCGAGCGGGTGAGCCGCGAGATCTCGGCGCTGTTCGACGTCGAGGATCCCATCCCGGCGGCGTACACGCTCGAGGTGTCCTCGCCCGGGTTCGACCGGGTGCTGCGTACGCGCGAGCACTTCGGGCGCTTCGTCGGCTCGCGGGTGTTCGTGGAGTTGAAGGAGCCGCGCGCCGGCAGGCGCCGCTACACCGGCCAGCTGCTGGCGGTCGATGACGATGGGATTGCGCTCGCCGTCGACCAGGAGCGCGTGGCGATGAGGTTTGCGGAGATTGGCAAGGCGCGGCTGGCGTCGTGAGGTAGACAAGAGTGAACAAGGAAATCCTGATGGTGGTCGATGCCGTCTCCAACGAGAAGGGCGTCGACAAGGAAGTGATCTTCGAGGCGCTCGAAGCAGCGCTTGCGTCCGCGACCCGCAAGAAACACGGCGAGGAGTGGGACGCGCGCGTATCGATCGACCGCAGGAGCGGCGACTACGAGACCTTCCGGCGCTGGAAGGTGTTCGCCGACGACTCCAAGGAGCTGGAAGTTCCCGAGCGCGAGCTGCGGCTCGACGATGCGCGCGAGCTCGATCCCAAGGTCGAGATCGGCGGCTTCGTCGAGGAGCCGATCGAGTCGGTCGCCTTCGGGCGCATCGCCGCGCAGCAGGCCAAGCAGGTCATCGTGCAGAAGGTGCGCGAGGCCGAGCGCGCCCAGGTGGTGGAGGCGTATACCGACCGCACGGGTCAGCTGGTGAGCGGCGTCGTCAAGCGCGTCGACCGCAACGGCATCTACGTGGACCTCGGCTCCAACGCCGAAGGCTTCGTGCCGCGCACCGACATGATTCCGCGCGAGCAGGCCAAGCCCCAGGACCGCATCAAGGCCTTCCTCAAGGAGGTACGCTCGGAGCCGCGCGGCCCGCAGCTGTTCCTCACCCGCACGGCGCCTGAGTTCCTCATCGAGCTCTTCAAGCTCGAGGTGCCGGAGGTCGGTCAGGGTCTCATTCAGATTCTCGGCGCCGCGCGCGATGCGGGCGTGCGCGCCAAGATCGCGGTCAAGAGCAACGATCCGCGCATCGACCCGGTGGGCGCCTGCGTCGGCATGCGCGGCTCGCGCGTGCAGGCGGTCTCCAACGAGATCGCCGGCGAGCGCGTCGACATCATTCCGCACGACGACAATCCGGCGCAGTTCGTCATCAACGCCATGTCGCCGGCCGAGGTGATGTCGATCGTGGTCGACGAGGACTCGCACAGCATGGACATCGCGGTGTCGGAGGAGAAGCTCAGCCAGGCGATCGGCCGCGGCGGGCAGAACATCCGTCTCGCGAGCCAGCTCACGGGCTGGGATCTGAACGTGATGACCGAGTCGGATGCCGAGGCGAAGAGCGAGACGGAGTCCAAGGAGCTGGTGGCGAATTTCATGAAGCAGCTCGACGTTGACGAGGACGTGGCGACGATCCTGGCGCAGGAGGGCTTCTCCACCATCGAGGAGATCGCCTACGTGCCGCAGGCGGAGATCGCCGCGATCGCGGAGTTCGACGAGGACATCGTCAAGGAGCTGCGCAATCGCGCGCGCGACGTGCTGCTGACGCAGGCGATCGCGAGTGAGGAGACGCTCGATCAGTCGATGCCGGCGGATGACCTGCTGCTGCTCGAGGGGATGAGCCCCGATCTGGCGCTGGCGCTGGCGCGGCGCGGCGTGCGCACCCGCGAGGAGCTCGCCGAGCAGTCGGTGGACGAGCTCAGCGATATCGAGGGACTGGCGGCCGACAAGGCGGCGGCGCTCATCATGACGGCGCGCGCCCCGTGGTTCGCAAGCGAGGCTTGAGTCTATGGCCGAAGTGACCGTTTCCCAGTTCGCCGAGGTCCTCAAGGTGCCGGTCGACCGGCTGCTGGTGCAGCTCGACCAGGCCGGCATCAAGGTCGACGGACCCGAGGCGCGCATCAGCGACGACGCCAAGCTCGAGCTGCTGACGCACCTGCGCCGCAGCCACGGGAGCGAAGCGGAGAGCGACGGCGCGCCGCGCAAGATCACGCTCAAGCGCAAGACGCAGAGCGAGTTGAAGCTCGCGAGCATTCAGGGACGCGCGCGCACCGTCAACGTCGAGGTGCGCCGCACCCGCAACTACGTCAAGCGCGACGTGCTCGAGTCGCAGGCGCGTGCGCAGCAGGACGAGATCGATTCGCGCAAGCGCGAGGCCGAGGAAGCCGCGCGCGCGGCCACCGAGCGCGCCGAAGCGGAGCGCCGCGAGCACGAGCGGCTCGAGGCGGAGAATCGCCGCCGCGTCGAGGAGGAGGAGACCCGGCGCCGCGCCCAGGAAGACGCGCGCCGCGCCACCGAGCAGCGCGCGCGCGACGAGGAAGCGCGCCGCGGCCGCGAGCGCGACGAGCCCGAGCGGCACGGCGGCGAGCGCGAGCGCGCGGCCCCGGCCGCCGCCGCCGCGGCGGCGCCCGCCCCGGCACCGGCGCGTGAGCGCGCCCCCGTGGCGCCCGTGCCCGCTGCCGACGACAAGCACACGCGTTACGGGCGCCAGGAGCTGCACGTCACGACCGACGTGAGCTCGCGCTACAAGAAGAAGCGCCGCACCAAGAGTCGCCCGCTGGCGGCCTCGGCCGAGGGGCGGCATGGTTTCGAGATGCCAACCGCGCCGGTCGTGCGCGAGGTCGGCATCGGCGAGACCATCACGGTCGCGGAGCTCGCGCAGAAGATGGCCGTCAAGGCCAACGAGGTCATCAAGGCGCTCATGAACATGGGCGTGATGGCCACCATCAACCAGCCGATCGACCAGGATACGGCGGTGCTGGTGGTGGAGGAGATGGGCCATACGCCCAAGCTCCTCAAGGAGAACCAGATCGAGGCCGGCCTGCAGGGCGGCCAGGCCGAGACGGAAGGCGAGCCGCGCCCGCCGGTGGTCACGGTGATGGGCCACGTCGATCACGGCAAGACCTCGCTCCTCGACTACATCCGCCGCACCAAGGTGGCGGCGGGGGAGGCCGGCGGAATCACCCAGCACATCGGTGCCTACCACGTCGAGACGCCCAAGGGCGTCATCACCTTCCTCGACACTCCGGGCCACGCGGCTTTCACCGCCATGCGTGCCCGCGGCGCCCGCGCGACCGACGTCGTGGTGCTGGTGGTCGCGGCCGACGACGGCGTGATGCCGCAGACCGTCGAGGCGATCCAGCACGCGCGCGCCGCCAACGTGCCGATCGTGGTCGCCGTCAACAAGATCGACAAGAGCGACGCGGATCTCGATCGCGTGCGCACCGATCTCTCCAAGCACGAGGTGATTTCGGAGGAGTGGGGCGGGCAGAACATGTTCGTGAAGGTCTCGGCCCGCACTGGCGAGGGGGTGGACCAGCTGCTGGACGCGATCCTGCTGCAGTCCGAGGTGCTGGAGCTGCGCGCACCGCGCTCGGGCCTCGCCTCGGGCGTGGTGATCGAGTCCTCCATCGAGAAGGGGCGCGGGGCGGTCGCGACCGTGCTCGTCAAGAAGGGCACGCTGCACGTCGGCGACCCGATCATCGCCGGCTCGGAGTTCGGGCGTGTGCGCGCCATGTTCGACGAGAACGGCAAGCCGGTGCAGGAGGCGCCGCCCTCGATGCCGGTGCAGGTGCTGGGACTGTCCAGTCCGCCGAACGCCGGCGACGAGATCCTCGCCGCCGAGAGCGAGCGCAAGGCGCGCGAAGTGGCACTGTACCGCCAGGGCAAGTTCCGCGACGTGAAGCTCGCGCGCCAGAGCGCGCGCCCCGAGGACGTGTTCTCGCAGATGGGCGAGGCCAAGGCGGGCGTGGTGGCCGTGCTCATCAAGGCCGACGTGCAGGGGAGCGCCGAGGCGCTCAACGAGGCGCTCGCCAAGCTCTCCACCCAGGAGGTGCAGGTCAAGGTGCTCGCCAGCGGCCTGGGCGGCATCACCGTGTCGGACGTGCAGCTGGCCGCGGCCTCACGCGCTCTCATCATCGGGTTCAACGTGCGCGCTGATGCCGGCGCGCGCGATGCCATGAAGGAGACCGGCGTCGAGGTGCGCTACTACAGCATCATCTACGAAGCCATCGACGACGTGAAACAGATGATGACCGGCATGCTGCAGCCGGAGATCAAGGAGCAGATCGTGGGCGTCGCGCAGGTACGCGAGGTATTCCGCTCCTCGAAGTTCGGGGTCGTGGCCGGGTGCCTGGTGACCGAGGGCCTGGTGAAGCGCAACAATCCGATCCGCGTGCTGCGCGACAACGTCGTGATCTTCGAAGGCGCGCTCGAGTCGCTGCGGCGCTTCAAGGACGACGCGAGCGAGGTGCGCGCCGGCACCGAGTGCGGTATCGGCGTGAAGAACTACCAGGACGTGCGCGTCAACGATCAGATCGAGTGCTTCGCGCGCGTCGAGGTTGCGCGCACGCTCTCGTAAGCCCATGAGCGAGGCCCGCAGCCGGCGCATCGAGTCGGAAATCCAGCGCGTGCTCGCGGCGCTGATCGCGCGCGAGGTGAAGGACCCGCGCGTCGGCAACGTCACGATCACCGCCGTCAAGGTGGCCGCCGACATGGGCACGGCGCGCATCTACTTCACGCCCTTCGCCTCGCGGGCGCCGTCCGAGCAGGTGCGTACCGGCCTCACCCACGCCGCGAGCTTTCTGCGCGGGGAGCTCGGCCGGCGGCTGGGGCTGCGGCATGCGCCGCGGCTCGAGTTCGTGGTCGACGAAAGCGTCGAGGGCGCCGCGCGTCTCACCAGTCTCATCGACCGCGCGGTCGCCGCCGATCGCGCCGGGCACGGCGACGGCACCGACGGCGACAGCGGCGGCGACTGAGCCGCCCATGCCGAGCGGGATCCTGCTGCTCGACAAGCCGCACGGCCTCTCCTCGAACGCCGCCCTGCAGCGCGTGCGCCGCCTCCTCGGCGGCGAGAAAGCCGGCCACGCCGGGAGCCTGGATCCGCTCGCGACCGGCATGCTGCCGATCTGCCTCGGCGAGGCCACCAAGATCGTCGGTGACATCGTTGCCGGAGCCAAGCGCTACCGCTTCACCATCGCACTCGGGGCGCGCACGGCGACCGGGGACGCCGAGGGCGAGGTCACCGCCGAGGCGCCGGTTCCCGCGCTGACGCACGAGCGCCTCGAGGCGGTATTGCACGCCTTTACCGGGCCGCGCGCCCAGGTGCCGCCGATGTATTCCGCGCTCAAGCAGGGCGGCACGCCGCTCTACCGGATGGCGCGGGCCGGACAGACGGTGCCGCGCGCCCCGCGCGCCATCGAGCTCCACGAGCTCGCGCTGAGGGCATTCGCGCCCGGCGCGCTCGAGCTCGAGACGCGCTGCTCGAAGGGGACCTACGTGCGTGTCCTGGCGGAGGAGATCGCCGAGGCGCTCGGGACGGTGGGGCACGTGAGGGAGCTGCGTCGCCTCACGGTCGAGCCGTTCGAGACCGAGCCGATGCACACGCTCGAGGCGCTGACCGAACTCGCCCGCACGGCAGGTGGCGTGCCGCTGTTGCCCGCCGATCATCCGCTGCAGCACTTGCCCGCGGTGTCTCTCGGGGCGGCTGAAGCGGCCCGCATCCTCAGGGGTCAGGCGGTGAGTGCCGCCGCGGCAGGCGCCGGGCGCGTACGGCTCTATGGGCCGGGCGGACGCTTTCTTGGGCTGGGACTGGCCGACGGCGCAGGGACCGTGCGGCCGAAGCGGCTGCTCAACGAACCGTCGGGTTAATGCCCGAGCTCCGGATCGAGGAGGGTGAGTGCCTGGCCGACGTGCTGTGCCCCGGTACGCCGCAGGTCATCGCCGCTGTAGTACGTTCCGAACTGATCGCACCTCTGCGTCACTGCGTTGGGCACGCACCCGAGCGGCAGGCCACTCGGCGCGGCGGAGGCGTGCGGCAGGCCGTGCGGCGGCGCGCTCGCACAGGCGCCGAGCGCCAGGCACGCGAGGAGCGGCGCAGCCAGGTGGCTGCGCTTTCTCAATGCCCGACCCGCACGGACGGGTCCATCAGGGCGAGCGCCTTGTCGGCAAAGACCTGGCCCGTGTTGTCGACGTCCTGCTTGGTGTAGGTGCTACCGAACCCGGCGCAGGTGCCGTCCTTGACGGGTATGCGGGTCGCGGTCTGGCCCACGCAGCCTGGCGGGAGAGTCGCCGCGGCGGCGGTTTTCGGCGGGGCCGAGGGCGTCGTGGCGCAGGCCGCGAGCAGGAGCGCGAGTGCGCTAAATGGGGCGACTGACTTCAGCATGGCGATCACCTCTGTCGAAAAGCCTATTCCCCTGCCTGGTGCACCGCAAGGGACCCGGAACGCGGCCGGCAAGCTCCGGTTGACATTGCACGGGTGCGCGGCGCGGCGCGCGCCGTTTTCGGCTCCCGTCTCCCCCTTTCGATCGGCCCCTTACGCTTGTCCCGGGGCGATCCGGACAGTACAATGCGCGGCTCATTAAAAGGGCTCTTAAGACAAGTAGTTAGGACTCAAGCGCAATGGCTTTAACCAGCGAGAAAAAGGGCGGGATCCTCGCGCAGTTCCGCCGCGGGCCGGCTGATACCGGCTCTGCCGAGGTACAGGTGGCGCTGCTCTCCGCACGCATCAACGACCTCAGCGAGCACTTCACCGCGCACAAGCGTGATCACTCCTCGCGGCGCGGACTGGTGAAACTGGTCAACCAGCGCAAGAAGCACCTCGATTACCTCAGAGCCACCCAACCGCAGAAGTACCAGGAGCTCGTCGAGCGCCTGGGACTGCGCCGCTGAGAACCCGCAGGGCCGCCGTCGTGGACGCGCGGCCCTCGTCGTTTTCGGCCGAACCTCCAACTTCCGAGGAATGAAGCTTTGAGCGTCGTCAGCAAGTCGTTTCCTTACGGCCCGCACACGGTCACCATCGAGACGGGCGAGGTCGCCCGCCAGGCCGAGGGTGCGGTTCGCGTCTCCATGGGAGACACCGTGGTTCTGGTCACCGCCTGCGCACAGACAACCGCGCAACCGGGGCGGGACTTTTTCCCCCTCACCGTCAACTACGTCGAGAAGACCTACGCCGCGGGACGCATCCCCGGCGGGTTCTTCAAGCGCGAGGGACGCCCGACCGAGAAGGAGACGCTGACCTCGCGTCTCATCGATCGCCCGATCCGGCCGCTGTTCCCCGACGGCTTCTACAACGACGTGCAGGTGGTGGCGACCGTGCTGTCGATGGACCCGAACATCGACGCCGACATCCCCGGGCTCCTCGGCGCTTCGGCGGCGCTCGCCCTCTCGGGCATTCCCTTCAAGGGGCCGATCGGAGCTGCGCGCGTCGGCTACCGCGACGGGCAGTACCTGCTCAACCCGACGGCCAGCGATCTCGCCGAGTCGCAGCTGCACCTCGTGGTGGCGGGCACCGAGCACGCCGTGCTGATGGTCGAGTCGGAGGCCAAGGGTCTTTCCGAGGAAGTGATGCTCGGCTCCGTGGTGTTCGGTCACGAGCAGATGCAGACCGCCATCGGCGCCATCAAGGCGCTGGTGAGCGAGGCCGGCAAGTCGCGCTGGACCTGGGAGCCGACGCCGGAGAACGCGGCGCTGACCCAGGCGGTGACGCTGCAGGCGCAGGCCGCGATCGGTCAGGCCTACAGCATCACCGAGAAGCAGGCGCGCCACGCACGCCTCACCGAGATCAAGAGCCAGGTACTGGCCGCGCTTACCGGCGGCGAGTCGCCGAAGCACTCCAGGGAAGGCGTCGAGGACGTGCTCTTCAAGCTCGAGAGCAGCATCGTCCGCCAGCGCATCCTGAACGGCGAGCCGCGCATCGACGGACGCGACACCCGCACCGTGCGCCCGATCAATGTCAGGGTGGGGGTATTGCCCCGCACCCACGGTTCCGCGCTCTTCACCCGCGGCGAGACGCAGGCGCTGGTGGTGACCACGCTTGGCACCACCCGCGATGCACAGATCATCGACGCGCTCGAGGGCGAGCGCCGCGAGCCCTTCATGCTGCACTACAACTTCCCGCCGTTCTCGGTGGGCGAGACCGGCATGATGGGGTCGCCGAAGCGCCGCGAGATCGGCCACGGGAATCTCGCGCGCCGCGGCGTCAAAGCCGTGATGCCCGACATGGCGACGTTCCCCTACGTGATCCGCGTCGTCTCGGAGATCCTCGAGTCGAACGGCTCGAGCTCCATGGCGAGCGTGTGCGGCACCTCGCTCTCGCTCATGGACGCCGGCGTGCCGATCAAGGCGCCGGTGGCCGGTGTGGCGATGGGGCTGGTGCTGGAGGGCTCGCGCTACAAGGTACTCACCGACATCCTGGGCGACGAGGACCACCTCGGCGACATGGATTTCAAGGTCGCCGGCACCAGTGAAGGGGTCACCGCGCTGCAGATGGACATCAAGGTCGAGGGCGTCACGCCCGAGATCATGAGAGTCGCACTCGAGCAGGCGCGCGAAGGGCGCCTGCACATCCTCGGCGAGATGAATCGCGTGATCCACCAGTCGCGCGAGAAGATGTCCGAGTGGGCACCCTCGATCATCACGCTCAAGATCGATCCGGAGAAGATCCGCGATGTGATCGGCAAGGGTGGTGCGGTCATCCGCCAGATCACCGAGGAGACCGGCACCACGATCGATATCGAGAGCGACGGCACGGTGAAGATCGCCTCGGTCTCGGGCGCGGCGGGGCGCGAAGCGCAGCGGCGCGTCGAGCTCATCACCGCCGACGTCGAGGTTGGCCAGATCTACGAGGGCAAGGTGGCGCGCCTGATGGACTTCGGCGCGTTCGTCACGATCCTGCCGGGGCGCGACGGCCTGGTGCACATCTCGCAGATCTCGAACGAGCGCGTCGAGCGCGTCAGCGACAAGCTGCGCGAGGGCGACGTGATCCGCGTGAAGGTGCTCGAGGTCGACCGGCAGGGGCGCATCCGCCTCTCCATGCGCGACGTCGACGCTCCGCACTGAGCGAGCAGCACGGCGAGAGGGCGGGCGGAAGGGTCACCTCCGCCCGCCTTTTCATTTCTGGCGGCGGTCAGCCCCCGGCAGGGCGTCCGGCGGACTGCGTGGCGAACTGTCTCAGGCTCTGCTCGAGGCAGCTGCCGATCGTGCCGCGTGTCGCCACGCCGTACGAGCGGATCACCTGTGAGAGGAAGTCGCGGCTCATCAACGGCTCGTTGCCGTGCTCCTGCTCGGCGATCACCTGCAGCAGGATGGAGCGCGTGATGTCCCCCTGAGACTTCTTGTCGATGACGACGAAGTCGATGCGTTCGATGACCAGCCGACGGATGTCGGCGAGGGTGATGTAACGGCTCTCGACCGTGTCGTACAACCGCCTGTTCGGATACTTCTTTATAGTGCGCGGCTCACTCATCGCACGTCCCTCACTTTCTGGTTGTTGCACCTTCCTTAGTGCAGGGCGTTTGACGCTACCTTAGTACATAAGTTAACCGAACCCAACTCCCAACATCGCAGGGCATCCCGGGTCTAGCGCGGGACGGACACTTCTTTAACACCCTGGAATCGGTCCACAGACCAGTTGGCACTCGCCCAGGCCAGAACGCGCTCGGGCGACTCGAGCTTGAGCTCGGGCGGTGGGTTCTGCTGTAGAAGCGTAAGTGCTTGATATAGCTGGGTACCGGCGCTGCCTGAATCGAGTGCCAGCGATCGGCGCGACTTGCTGAGCTTGCCTGCCCGGGGTTCGACGATCAGGGGCAGGTGCAGGTAGCGCGGCGTCGGCAGACCGAGTGCCCGCTGCAGGGCGATCTGCCAGGGGGTGTTGTCGAGCAGGTCCGCACCCCGCACCACGTCGGTGACGACCTGCGCCGCATCGTCGGCCACGACCGCGAGCTGGTAAGCGAATACCCCGTCGCGGCGTCTCACCACCACGTCGCCGCGCTCGCGCATGCTGAAAGTGCACCGGCCCTGCGCCCGGTCCGCGAACTCGATCGTCATGTCGTCGACCCGAAAGCGCGTCGCGGTTGGCCCGCCACGCCGCGGGCCATCGCGGCACGTCCCCGGGTAGCCGGCGTCGCCGCTCCTTTCGCGCCGCGAGCAGCTGCACTCGAAGGTCAGCCCGCGCGCCCCGAGCCGGCGCAGTGCTTCCTCGTAGTGCGCGATCCGGCCGCTTTGATACTCGATGCGGCCGTCCCAGTACAGGCCGTGCGCCTCGAGCGTGTTCAGGATGGTGTCGGCACCGCCGGCCAGCACGCGCTGGCGGTCGAGATCCTCGATCCGCACCAGCCAGCGGCCACCGCGCTGGCGCGCGTCGAGGAAGCTGCCGAGCGCCGCGACGAGCGAGCCGAGATGCAGAGGCCCGGTGGGTGAGGGCGCGAAGCGCCCGAGATAATCGCGCTCAGCGATAGCGGTCGTCGCGATCGCCGTACTGGCGCTCGCGGCGTTCGCGCCGTTCCTGCGCCTCGATGCTCAAGGTGGCGACCGGGCGCGCCTCGAGGCGCTTGATGCCGATCTCCTCGCCCGTCTCGAGGCAGTAGCCGTAGGAGCCGTCCTCGATACGCTTCAGCGCCTCGTCGATCTTGCGAATGAGCTTGCGCTCGCGGTCGCGCGTGCGCAGCTCGAGGCTGAACTCCTCTTCCTGGGTGGCGCGGTCGTTGGGATCGGGGAAGTTGGCCGCCTCGTCCTTCATGTGCGAGACGGTGCGGTCGACCTCGACCATCAGGTCGCGTTTCCAGCTGTTGAGGATGTTGCGGAAGTGCTCGAGCTGCTCCTTGCTCATGTACAGCTCGCCGCGCTTGACGATGTAGGGCTGTGACGTTGCGTGGGCCCGCGAGCAGGCTCCCGGGCTCGGCGCTCTCGCCGTCGTCGCCGTCGCCGGGGGCGGCGGTGCGCGGTGCCGGCGGCACCAGGGAGGCGGCGCGGACCGGTTCGCGGGCCGGTAGCGTGGCGGCCGGGCGCGCGATCTTGCGCATTTCGGCGGCCGGCGCGGCGGGGGCGTGCACGGCGGGGGTGTGCACGGCGGGTTTCTTCGCCGGGACGGCGGGCTTGCGGGCGTGCGCGGCAGCGCGGCCGCGGGTCGCGTCGGGCTTACGCGCCGCGGCGACCTTACGCACCGCGGGCCGGCCGGACGCCTTCCTGCCCTTGGCGGACTTCGGCGCAGTTCTCTTGGCCGGCATCAGTGCTCCTCGACAGCTCGCAGCCTATTAAAGAACGCGCGATTATACCGGCCGACCTTGGCGTGTACAGATGCCATAACGAGCCGTTGCGGCGCACTGCGGCGGAAGGCCGCGCGGCCGCGCCACGGCGACCGGCGCGCGCGCCGCCCCGGGGACTCAAGGCAGCGTGACCGCCGGTGCGCCCTGCCAGCGGGGCTGTCTGCGCTCGGCGACAATGGTTGTGTGGATTCCGCCGCGCACATTGAAGCGCGCCGTGAGGCGCAGGAACCGCGCTCCGACCGCGGCGTCGAGCTCATCGGCGATCTCGTTGGTGACCGCTTCGTGGAAGGCGCCGCGGTCGCGGAACGACCAGATGTAGAGCTTCAGGGACTTCAGCTCCACGCAGCGCTGGTCGGGGACGTACTCGAGATCGAGCGTCGCGAAGTCCGGCTGACCGGTGCGCGGGCACAGGCACGTGAACTCCGGGATCTGCATCCGGATGGTGTAGTCGCGCCCCGGCTCCGGATTCGGAAAAGTCTCCAGCTCGCGGGTGGGCGCGGAGGGCATATTCCACTACACTACACCATCCCCGGATGGCCGGGACGCGGGGGCCAGAAGGCGAAGAGATGCGGCTGACCAAGATCAAGCTAGCCGGCTTCAAATCCTTCGTCGATCCCACCACCATCAGCTTCCCCAGCAATCTCACCGGCGTCGTCGGCCCGAACGGCTGCGGCAAGTCGAATGTCATCGACGCGGTGCGCTGGGTCATGGGCGAGCTGTCCGCCAAGACGCTGCGCGGCGACAACATGGCGGACGTCGTGTTCAACGGCTCGAGCGCGCGTAAACCCGTCGGCACCGCCGCCGTCGAGCTGGTGTTCGACAACTCCGATGGCAAGATCGGCGGTCCGTACGCGAGCTACGGCGAGATCGCCTGCAAGCGTCAGGTGTCGCGCGACGGCCAGTCGGCGTACTTCATCAATGGCGTACGCTGCCGCCGCAAGGACATCACCAACCTGTTCCTCGGCACCGGCCTCGGCTCGCGCAGCTACGCGATCATCGAGCAGGGGATGATCTCGCGCGTCATCGACGCGAAGAGCGAGGACATGCGCGCCTTCGTGGAAGAGGCGGCCGGCATCTCCCGTTACAAGGAGCGGCGCAAGGAGACGGAGCTGCGCATCGCCGAGACGCGCGAGAACCTCGAGCGTCTGCAGGACGTGCGCGATGAGGTGGAGAAGCAGATCCGCCACCTGCAGCGCCAGGCGGCCACCGCACGGCGCTACCAGGCACTGAAGGAGAGCGAGCGGCGGCTCGCCGCCGAACTGATCGCACTCAAGCTACGCGATCTCGACAGCGGCGCCGAGGTCCACAACGCCGAGCTGCGCGGCCGCGAGCTGGCCATGCAGGCCGAGCTCGCCGGGCAGCGCGCCGCGGAAGCCGCGCTCGAGAAGCAGCGCAGCGTGCAGACCGATCTCGGCGAGCGGCTGTCGGCGGTGCAGGCGCGTTACTACGAAGCCGGCGCCGACATCTCCAGGCTGGAGCAGACCATCGAGCATACGCGCGAGTTGCGCGAGCGGCAGCGCGACGACCTGACGCGTACCGGCGCCGAGCTCACCGAGCTCGCCGCGCACCTGACACGCGACGAACGCCAGCTCGCGGGGCTGCGCGAGGAGCTCGCGCGGCTCGCGCCCGGTCTCGTGGACGCACACGCCGAGGAGCAACGCACCGCGGGTGCGCTCGAGGCGGCGGAGCGGACGCTGCAGGATTCGCAGCAGCGCTGGGAGCAGCACACCGTCGAGTCGAGCGCGACCGAGCAGGCGGCCGAGGTCGCGCGCACCCGGATCGAGCAGCTCGACAGGGAGCTCACGCGCTGCGCCGGCCACGCCGAGCGGCTGCGCGGCGAGCGCGCCGCGCTCAATGCCGCCGGTGGCGGCCAGCTCACCGAGCTCGCCCGCGCCGAGGCCGAGGCGCGCGAGCGCACCGAGGAGCGCCGCCGCGCGCTCGCCAGCGCGCACGAGCGCGTGCAGGAACTGCGGGCCGCGCAGCTCGCGGCGGAGCGCGTGCTGGAGGAGGCGCGCGCGGGTCGTGAGGCGGCGCGTGCCGAGCTCACCTCGCTCGAGGCGCTGCAGAGTGCGGCGCTCGCCGGCGGCACCGGGCAACCGGCATGGACCGCTGGAGGCGGGCTCGCCGCCCACCCGCGGCTGGCCGCCAGCCTCGACGTCGAGTCGGGCTGGGAGCGCGCCGTCGAGACGGCGCTTGGCGACTATCTCGAGGCGGTGTGCGTGCCGGCGCTCGAGCAGATCGAAACGGCGCTCGGCGCACTCAGCGCCGGGCGGGTCACGGTGGTCGAGAGCGGTGCCCCCGCCCGCGGCCGCGCGCACACGCTTGCGGCGCACGTGAGTGGCCCGCCGGCGGTGCTGACTCAGCTCGCCAGCGTGCTCACCGCCGATTCGCTCGCCGCGGCGCTCAGGGGGCGCGGCGCGCTCGCGGTCGGTGAATCCTTCATGACGCCCGCCGGCGAATGGGTTGGCCGCGAATGGCTGCGGGTCAGCCGCGGTCCCGACCCGCGCGCCGGCGTCATCGCGCGGGAGCATCGCCTCACGCAGCTGCGCAGCGCGGCGCGGGATGCGGAACAGCGTGCCGACGGCGCGGAAGCCGGGCTCGGCGCCGCGCGCGAATCACTCAGCGCCGCGGAGGGCGCGCGCGACCGCGCCCAGGCCGAGATCCACGCCGGACAGCAGCAATACGCGGAACACAAGGCGGCGCTCGAGGCGGGTCGGGCGCGGGCCGAGGAACTGACCGCGCGGGCGGCGCGCATCGAACGCGAAGCGGCGGAGCTCGCGCGCGAGCAGTCCGCCGCCGAGAGCGCGCTCGCGCGCGCACGCGCGGAGCTGGCGACCGCCGTCGCCACGGCGCAGCGTCTCGGCGCGCAGCGCGCCGGGCTCGAATCCGGGCGCGAGGCACACCGCGGCGCGCTCGCCGCGGCACGGACGGCCGCACAGGGCGCGCAGCTCGCCGCCCGCGATCTGCACGTCCAGGTCGAGACGCGCCGTTCCACCGAGAGCTCGGTGGCGGTGGGCGTCGGCCGCATGCTCGAGCAGCGCGAGCAGCTCCTGCGCCGCAGCACAGCCCTCGAGGCGCAGCTCGCCTCGGGCGATGAGCCGATCATCCAGGCGCAGGCGCGGCTCGGTGCCGCGCTCGAGCAGCGCCTCGCCGTCGAGAGCGAGCTCGGCGCGGCGCGCGATGCGCTCGAGGAGGCGGATGCGGGGCTGCGCGCGCTCGATGAGGCGCGGCAGGCGGCCGAGCAACGTGTCGGCGTGGCGCGCGAGGCCATGGACGCGGCGCGCCTCGCGGCGCAGGAGACGCATGTGCGGCGCGCGGCGCTCGCCGAGCAGTTCGCGGAGACGCGCTGCGACCTCACTCAGGTGCTGGCCAACCTCGCTCCCGAGGCGAGCGCCGCCGAGTGGGACCTGTCGCTCGCCGAGGCCCGCGCCGACATCGAGAAGCTCGGGCAGGTAAACCTGGCCGCGATCGATGAGCTCAAGGACCACACCCAGCGCCAGGAGTACCTCGACCGGCAGTTCGCCGACCTGAGCGCCGCGCTCGAGACGCTTGCCGAGGCCATGCGTCGCATCGACCGCGAGACCCGGACGCGCTTCGATGACACCTTCGAGCGCATCAACGCCGGGCTGCGCGAGAAGTTCCCGCGCCTGTTCGGCGGCGGGCACGCCTATCTCGAGCTCGTCGGCGAGGACAAGCTGACGGCGGGCGTCGCCGTGATGGCGCGGCCGCCCGGCAAGAAGAACAGCACCATCCACCTGCTGTCGGGGGGCGAAAAGGCCCTCACGGCGGTCGCGCTGGTGTTCGCGATCTTCGAGCTGAATCCCGCGCCCTTCTGCCTGCTGGATGAGGTCGACGCGCCACTCGATGAGCACAACGTCGGGCGGTTCTGCGACATCGTGCGTGACATGTCCGCGCGCATCCAGTTCGTGTTCATTACGCACAACAAGTCCACGATGGAGCTCGCCTCCCAGCTGATCGGCGTAACGATGCTCGAGCCGGGGGTGTCCCGGCTGGTCACGGTCGACGTGGACGAGGCGGTGCGGCTCGCCGCCGTCTAGGTGCACCGATGTCTCCCCTGCGCTGGTGGCTGCTGATCCTCGGAGTGGTGTTCTTCTCCGCGCTCACCGTATGGGAGCTGCGCCGTCCGCGCCAGGCGCGCCGCGGCGACCTGCCGCCCGAGCCGACCCGGTCGCGCGAGCCCGCGCTGCAGCTGCCGGAAATGCACGCGCACGAGTCACTCACCGGCCGCGCGCTGCCGGTGGTCGAGCTGCCGCAGGACGCGGACGAGCTGGCGGAGGATGCCGACGAGCTGCCGGTGCTCGAGGCGGCCGCGCCCGAGGGCGACGGTGCCGCGCCGGGCGCGCAAGAGACCGAAAATCTGGAAGAAGAAGAGCGGCAAGAGGCGGCGGCGGGGACGGCAGAGGCGCAGGCAGAAGCCAACCTTGAGGTGGCGAGCGTGGCGGTGCGGCCGAGCCGAGGCCGAGGCCACCGGGACGAGCGAACCATTCGTCGACTGGCCTCCCGGTGCGCAGCGCCGTGTCGTGGCGCTGCGGCTGGTGGCGCCGCAGGCGGAGCGTTTCGAGGGCCGCTCGCTGCGCCAGGCGCTCGCCGCCGAGGGCTTCGTGCTCGGGCGCTTCGACATCTTCCACAAAGGCGATGAGGAACGGCGCGCGATCCTGAGCGCCGCCAGCCTGACGCAGCCCGGCACCTTCGACGCCGCCACCATGGACTCGCAGCACTTCCCCGGGCTGTCTTTGTTCGCGGTGCTGCCGGGACCGAAGTCCCCACCCGAGGCGTTCGAGGAGCTGGTCTCGACTGCGCGCAGCCTCAACGACCGGCTGTGCGGCGTGCTGCAGGACGAGGGCGGCACGCCGCTGACGCCGGCGCGCATTGCGAGCCTCAAGGCACGGCTGAACAGCGGGGCGCCCGCGTGACACGCGGCCCGGCGGCGCGCGCCGCCGAGTTGCGCGCGGAGCTCAAGGCGCACGACTACCGCTACTACGTCCTCGACGACCCTTCCGTTCCCGACGCCGAGTACGACCGCCTGATGCGCGAGCTGCGCGCGCTCGAGGCCGCGCATCCGCAGCTGGTCGTGCCCGACTCGCCCACGCAGCGCGTCCCCGGCACGCCGAGCGCCGCCTTCGGCGAGGTGGTGCACAGCATTCCCATGCTGTCGCTCGACAACGCCTTCAGCGACGAGGACGTCGCCGCCTTCGATCGGCGCATCCACGAGCGCTTGGGGGCCGAGGGTGACCTCGAGTACGTGGCGGAGCCGAAGCTCGACGGGCTCGCCATCGCCGTGCTCTATCGCGCCGGCGTCCTCGAGCAGGCCGCGACCCGCGGCGACGGACTCACCGGCGAGGACGTGACGGCCAACGTCCGCACCGTGCGCCAGGTGCCGCACCGGCTCACCGGCCGCGCGCCGCCGCTCATCGAGGTGCGCGGCGAGGTGTTCATGCCGCTGAAGGGCTTCGAGCGCATGAACGCGCGCGCACGGGAGCGCGGCGAGAAAGTGTTCGTCAATCCGCGTAATGCCGCCGCCGGGAGCCTGCGTCAGCTCGATCCGCGCATCAGCGCGGCGCGGCCGCTCGATGCCTTCTTCTATGGGATCGGGGTGCTCGAGGGCGCGGCTCTCCCGCAGGGCCAGGCGGAGCTGCTCGCGTGGCTGCGCGGACTGGGACTGCCGGTGTCGCCGGACGCGCACCCGGTGCGCGGCGTCGCGGGCTGCCTCGCCTACTACCGCGACATGGGCGCGCGGCGCGCGGCGCTCCCGTACCAGATCGACGGCGTCGTCTACAAGCTCGAGTCGCGCGCCGACCAGGAGCGGCTCGGCTTCATCTCGCGGGCGCCGCGCTGGGCGATCGCGCACAAGTTCCCGGCCGAGGAGGCGCTCACCGTCGTGCGCGACATCGAGTTCAACGTCGGCCGCACCGGTGCGCTTACCCCCATCGCACGCCTGGCGCCCGTGTTCGTCGGCGGCGTGACGGTGAGCAACGTGACGCTGCACAACATCGACGAAGTGCACCGCAAGGACGTGCGGGTCGGCGACACCGTGATCGTGCGGCGCGCGGGGGACGTGATCCCGGAGCTGGTGAGCGTGGTGCTGGAGAAGCGCCCGACGCCGCTCGCACCGGAGGTCGAGCTCCCGGCGCGCTGTCCGGTGTGCAATTCCCTGGTGCTGCGGGCCGAGGGCGAAGCGGTGGCGCGCTGCACCGGGGGCTTTACCTGCCGCGCCCAGCGCCAGGAGGCGCTGCGGCATTTCGCCAGCCGCCGCGCGCTCGATATCGAGGGGCTCGGCGACAAGGTGATCGAGCAGCTGGTGGAGCGCGAGCTGGTGCGCTCGCCCGCGGATCTCTACACGCTGAGCGCCGAGCAGCTCTCCGGGCTCGAGCGCATGGGCGAGAAATCCGCCGCGAACCTCGTGGCCGCGATCGCCGCGAGCAAGGACACCACGCTCCCGCGGCTGCTCTACGGACTCGGCATTCGCGAGGTGGGCGAGGCGACCGCTCTCGCGCTGGCGCGCCACTTCGGCACACTCGAGGCGCTGATGCGCTCGAGCGAGGAGCAGATCCAGCAGGTCGAGGACGTCGGCCCGGTGGTGGCGGCGCACGTGGCAGCCTTCTTCGCCTCGAAGGACCACATAAACGTTATCAAGGCGTTACGCGGCGAAGGTGTGACCTGGCCTCAAGTCGCAGGCGCCCCGCGGGGCGCGCAGGCGCCGCTCGCCGGGAGCACCTTCGTGCTCACCGGAACGCTGACCTCCATGACGCGCGATGAGGTCGAGGAGGCGCTCGTGGCGCGCGGCGCCAAGGTCGCGGGCAGCGTCTCGAAGAAGACCAGCTACGTGGTGGCCGGAAGCGAGGCGGGCTCCAAGCTCGCGCGGGCGCGCGAGCTTGGAGTCCCGGTGCTCGATGAGGAGCAGCTGCGCGCGCTCCTCGAACGCTGAAGCGGCGCCTTCAGTTCTTCGGCGGCGTGGCCGGGGCGGCGGGCGCCGCAGGCGCCGGAGCAGCGGAGCCGGCGGCGCCCTGGTCGAGCGTGCGGGTGATCTTGGCGGAGCGCATCAGCTCGTCCACGTAGTCCTTGAACTTCTTTCTCTCGAGCTCCTGTTCGATGCGCTGCTTGCGGTCATCGAAGGACTGGGGCGCAAGCGGCCGTGTCTCGACCAGCTGCACGATGTGCCAGCCGAAGGGCGTCTGCACCGGGGTCTTGGAGAACTCGCCGGGCTTGAGCGCCGCGACGGCCTTCATGAACTCCGGCGGTACCTGCTCGGGGCGGATCCAGCTCAGGTCTCCGCCGTTGGACTTGGAGGGATCCATGGATTCGGCTTTGGCGAGGTCCTCGAACTTCTCGCCGTGCTCGAGCCGCTGCACCAGCTTCTCGGCGAAGGGCTCGGTGGCCACCAGGATGTGGCGCGCGTGGTACTCCAACTTGGGCGCGGCAGCGACGTAGGCCTCATAGTCGGCGTGCACCTCGGCATCGGTCGGCTTCTTGTCCTTGAGATAGCGCTCGCCGAGCGCCTGTCCGAGCAGCTGCAGGCGCGACAGCTCGAGGATGTAGGGCGTGTCGCCGCTCTTGTCGAGTCCCTGCCTGGTCGCCTCCTGCGCGATCACCTCGCCGTGCACCATGTTGTCGAGCAGCTTGCCGCGGATGTCGGCCGTGAGCTCCGCGGAGGGCTTGCCGCTCAGACTCTTCACGTAATACTCGTAGAAGTCGCGCGTGATCGGCTGGCCGTTGACGGTGGCCACCGTGGAGGAGGTATCAGCGTCGGCGGCCGGCGCGCTTGCCTTGGGTTGGCAGGCGGCGAGCGCCAGGGCGAGGGCCGCCGCCAGGAGCAGGGTTCGCGAAAGGTTCATGGTCATACGAGTGTCCCGGTTGTGGAGGAGTCAGTCGTTCTCGTCAGGGGTGCGGGCGCTGATGTTGAGCGCGTGCACCGAGCTCTCGAGCAGCGGCGCGAGAGCGGCGTACACCATGCGGTGGCGTTCGAGCCGCGTGCGTCCGCGGAACGCCTCCGCCACCAGCAGCAGGCGGTAGTGGCCGCGGCCGGCGGCCGCGTGCCCGGCGTGCCGTGCGCCGTCGTCGGTGATCTCGAGCGTGCGCGGTGCGAAGGCGCGCTCGAGCGCTGCGCGCATCGCGGCCATCACCGGCTCACTCGGGGCGTCCATCGCCGCCCCCGACAGCCGACGGTCCGGTGCCGGTCGCGCGCGTCGCCAGCCACGCGATCTGAGCGCCGACGAAGATCAGCATCAGCACGACGTCGACCAGCTTCAGCGCCGCCCAGGCGCGCTCGCTCAGGCGCTCGAGCACCACCACGTTGAGCGCGCCGAGCAGCGCGTAGAACGCCACCCACAGGAGGTTCAGGCGGCGCCACAGCGCGGGCCCGATCGTGAGGCGCGTACCGAAGCCCTCGGCGAGGGTCGGTCCGAGCAGCCGCTCGGTGAGCGTGCGCTGGCCAATCCAGCCGCTGCCGAGGAACGCGAGGCTCACCAGCCAGAAGAACACCGTCGGCTTCCACTGGATGAACAGCGGGTTGCGCAGCGCGAGCGTCGCGCCACCGAAGATCAGCACCAGCACCGCCGACAGCGAGTGCAGCGGCGGGATGCGCCGCGCGCGCAGCCAATCGACCGCCACCAGCGCCACCATGGCCACCATCAGCACCGCGGTGGCGACGTACAGCCCGCGCGCCACGTAGGCCGCGAAGAACGCCACGAGCGGCGCGAACTCGATGAGAGCCTGCATGAAGAATGAGAGTGCGGCGCGGCGTGGGTGTACGGGCCAAACGGCCGCGTATATTGTCATGGATGGCCGAGCTCCTCCAACTGCACCCCGTGAATCCGCAGCCGCGCCTCATCCGCCGCGCGGCCGAAGTGGTCCGCGGCGGCGGCCTCATCGCCTACCCCACCGATTCCTGCTACGCCTTCGGCTGGCAGCTCGGCGACAAGGCGCCGCTCGAGCGCGTGCGGCGCCTGCGCCAGGCCGATCGCCACCATCACTTCACGCTGGTGTGCGCGAGCCTCGCCGAGGTAGGGCGCTTCGCGCTCATCGAGACCTGGCAGTTCCGCATCCTCAAGGCCTGTCTGCCCGGCCCCTACACCTTTCTGCTGCGCGCCACGCGGGCGACGCCGCGGCGGCTGCAGCACGAGCGGCGACGTACCATCGGAGTGCGCATACCCGATCACCCGGTGCCGCAGCTGCTGCTCACCGAGCTCGGCGAGCCGCTCATGAGCTCGACGCTCATGCTGCCGGCGGATCCCGAGCCGCTCACCGGAGCGCACGAGATCGAGCAGCGGCTCGCACATCAGATCGACGCCATCCTCGACGGCGGCGACTGCGGCATCGAGCCGACCACGGTGGTGGATCTGTCGGTGTCGCCGCCGGTGATCGTGCGTACGGGCAAGGGCGCGCTCGGCCCGATCACCGGGCGTGCGCTATAATTCACGCGTGAGCCAAGGCCCCATCGTCACCGCGCCCGCAGCCCCGTTGCGGGGAGGCACGTGAGCTCGCCCGCGCCCACCCGGCGCGTCCTGTCCGGCATGCGGCCCACCGGCCGGCTGCACCTCGGCAACTACCACGGCGCGCTGCGCAACTGGGTCGAGCTGCAGTACCAGTACCAGTGCTTCTTCATGGTGGCCGACTGGCACATGCTCACCACCGGCTACGACGAAACCTCGCAACTGCAGGAGCACGTGCGCGAGGTGCTGATCGACTGGCTGGCGGCGGGCTTGAATCCCGGTGTCGCGACGCTCTTCATCCAGTCGCACGTGCCCGAGCATGCCGAGCTCCACCTGCTGCTCTCGATGATCACGCCGCTCGGCTGGCTCGAGCGCGTGCCGAGCTACAAGGACCAGCAGGAGCAGCTGAAGGAAAAGGACCTCGCCACCTACGGCTTCCTCGGCTACCCGCTGCTGCAGAGCGCCGACATTCTGGTATACCGCGCCGCGTACGTGCCGGTGGGCGAGGACCAGGTGGCGCACGTGGAGCTGACGCGCGAGACCGCGCGGCGCTTCAACCACCTGTACGGCCGCGAGCCGGACTTCGAGACCAAGGCGGAAGCGGCCGTCAAGAGCCTCGGTGGCCGCAACTCCGGCAACTACCGCCAGCTGCGCCGCAAGTTTCAGGAGAGCGGCGACACCGAGGCGCTGCAGCGCGCTCAGGCGCTGGTGCAGAGTAACAGCCGCATCACCGTGGCCGACCGCGAGCGCCTGCTCGGCTACCTGCACGGCGCGGGAGTCACCATCCTGCCGGAGCCCGAGGTTCTGCTGACCGCCACGCCGAAGGTACCGGGGCTCGACGGCCGCAAGATGTCCAAGTCCTACGGCAACACCATCGGGCTGCGCGAGGAACCGGAGGAGGTCGTGAAGAAGCTGCGCGCCATGCAGACCGACCCGGCGCGCGTGCGGCGTACCGATCCCGGCGATCCGGACAAGTGCCCGGTGTGGGACCTGCACAAGATCTATTCCGACGAGGCGACCCGTCAGTGGGCGAGCGCCGGCTGCCGCAGCGCCGGCATCGGCTGCCTCGAATGCAAGCAGCCGATGATCGACAAGGTGCTCGAGGAGATCAACGGCATGCGCCGCCGGGCGCAGGAGTTCGAGGACAATCCCGAGACGGTGCGCAACATCGTCAGCGAGGGAGCCGACAAGGCGCGCGCCGCGGCGCGCGAGACCCTGGACGAGGTCCGGCGCACCATGCATCTGCGTCCCGACTGAGCCGGTTGCGGGACTTGCCGTGAAACCGAACCTGACCGTCGTAGTCTCCAACACGCCCGCGCCGGCTCCGCCGCCCGCGAGCCCGCCTGAGCAGGTGGAGATGCCGTTCGCGGTGGTCAACGGCGAGCCCTACGCCGAGCTGCCGCGCGACCTCTACATCCCGCCGCAGGCGCTCGAGGTGTTCCTCGAGGCCTTCGAGGGCCCGCTCGACCTGCTCCTCTATCTCATCCGCCGCCAGAATCTCGACATCCTCGACATCCCGCTCGCCGAGATCACCCGGCAGTACATGCAGTACATCGAGCTGATGCAGGACCTGCAGCTCGAGCTCGCCGGCGAGTACCTGGTCATGGCCGCGACGCTCGCGGAGATCAAGTCACGCATGCTGCTGCCGCGCCCGCGCGGCGCGCAGGACGAGGACGCCGATCCGCGCGCGGAGCTGGTGCGGCGGCTGCAGGAATACGAGCGCTTCAAGCGCGCCGCGCAGGACATCGATACGCTCGCGCGCCTCGAGCGCGACGTGTGGCCGACCACCGCGGAGCTCAAGGAGCGGCGCGTGGTGCGCAGCCTCCCACAGGTGACGCTGCAGGAGATGCTGGTGGCGTTCAAGGAGGTGGTGGCGCGCGCCGAGATGTTCGCCCACCACCACATCGCGCGTGAGCGGCTGTCGGTGGGCGAGCGCATGAGCGACATCCTTGCCGCACTCGAGAGCGCGGGCTTCCTCGAGTTCACGCGCCTGTTCCGCCCGGAGGAGGGCCGCATGGGCGTGACGGTCACCTTCGTGGCGATCCTCGAGCTGATGCGCGAGGGACTGATCGACATCGTGCAGGCGGAGGCCTATGCACCGCTGCACGTGCGCGGCGCCGAGCGGCGCAACCTCCACCTGGTGGCAGACCACGAGGACCCGGCATGAGCGATACCTACATCCGCAACGTCATCGAGGCGGCGCTGCTCGCCGCCGGACAGCCGCTGCCGCTGGCCGAGCTCGCGCGGCTCTTCGAGGAGAACGTGCGCCCCGGCACGCCTGAGCTGCAGGCGGCGCTCGCGTCGCTCGAGGCGCAGTACGCCGGCCGGGGCATCGAACTCAAGCACACCGCGAGCGGCTACCGCATCCAGGTGCGCCGCGAGCTGGCCGCCGAGATCTCGCGATTGTGGCCCGAACGCACGGTGCGTTACTCGCGCGCGCTCCTCGAGACGCTCGCGCTCATCGCCTACCGCCAGCCGATCACGCGCGCCGAGATCGAGGCGGTGCGCGGTGTCGCCGTCAATCCCAACATCATCCGCACCATGCTCGAGCGCAACTGGGTCCGCGTCGTCGGCCACCGCGATGTTCCCGGACACCCCGAGCTCCTCGGCACGACCCGCGAGTTCCTCGACTACTTCGGCTTGCGCAGCCTCGACGAGCTGCCGCCGCTCGCCGAGCTCAAGGCCATGGGCGACATCAACCTGCAGCTGGCGCTCTCGGGCGCGGAGGCCCCCGCCGCGGAGACGGTCGCGAGCGGCGCGGGCGATGCCGCCGACGGCGATGAGGCTGGCGAGGACGACGAGCTGTCCGCCGGGGGCGAGGGCTCGCACGAGCTGGTGGCCGGCCCGCGCGACCTGGACGGCTGATGCGGCGCGGCTCCGCGCCGCGGCGCGCGCGCGGGCGTGCCACCGCGCCCGATGCCCCCGAGCGGCTGCAGAAGCTGCTCGCGCGCGCCGGGCTCGGCTCGCGTCGCGAGGCGGAGGACTGGATCCGCGCCGGGCGGCTCACCGTGAACGGCGTGGCGGCGACGCTCGGCATGCGCGCCACCGCCGCCGATCAGTTGCGCCTCGACGGACGGCTGGTGCACGCACACAAGGCACAGAGCGGTGGCCACGTGTTCCTCTGTCATCGTTCGCCCGGCGCGACGCTTGCGGCGGCCATCGCGCGGCTGCCGCGGCGCGCGGGCAAGCGTTTCATCGCCGTGAGCCCGATGCCGCGGGTCGACGGCGGCCTCGAGCTCGTCACCTCCGACGGCGAGCTGGCGCTGCGGTTGCAGCGCCGCGTACATACCCTGGTGAGCGAGTTCGGCGTGCGGGTGCGCGGCGAGCTCGACGAGACGCAGACGCAGGGGGTGCTGCGCGGTGAGCTCGACAGCGGAGCGATACTCGAGGTGCAGCGGCTCGAGCCCGCGGGCGGGGAGGGCGCCAACCGCTGGTACACGCTCGCCGCGCGCGGGGCGAGCGGCAAGGAAGTGCGCCAGCTGCTCGAGCGCCAGGGGGCGCTGGTGAGCCGCGTGCTGCGCACCCAGTTAGGCCCGGTGGTCCTCGGCCGCGTGCTCGTGCGTGGTCACTCGCGCGAGCTCGAGCCCGAAGAGCTGCGCGCGCTCTCCGAGGCACCCGCGGCCGCCGGCGCCTGAGCGTCGAACGCGCGACCCGTGACGCCGCGGCTCGCGGGACCGAGGAGCGCGATGTAAGGGCCGGTGAGCGACTCCGGCAGCGGCACGGTCTCGAGGTCCTCGGCCGGGTAGGCCTGGCGGCGCATGGCGGTGCGGGCGCGGCCGGGATTCAGGGTATTCACGCGGATCGCGCTCGTGCCCTCGAGCTCATCCGCCAGTACCTGCGAGAGACCCTCGAGACCGAACTTGGCGACCGCGTAGGCGCCCCAGTAGGCGCGGCCGCGCCGGCCGACGCTGCTCGCGGTGAAGAGCACCGAGGCGTCGGCGGACTTCTTCAGCGCCGGCAGCAGCACCTGGGTCAGTGCGAACGCCGCGGTCAGGTTCACGTGCAGCACCCGGCACCAGGTCGGTACGTCGTAGTGCTCGATGGGCGCGAGCGTGCCGAGGAGCCCGGCGTTGTGCAGGAGTCCGTCGAGGCGCCCGTAGCGCTCGCTGAGCGCGTCCGCGAGCTGGTCGTAGTCGGCGGCGAGCGCGCGTTCAAGATCGAGCACGCCGATCGCCGCTTCTGGTCCGCCGGCGGCGGCGATCTCGGCGTGCAGCGCCGCGAGCTTCTTTTCATTGCGGCCGATGAGTACCACGCTGGCGCCGTAGCGCGCGCAGGCGAGCGCCACCGCGCGCCCGAGGCCGGAGCCCGCGCCGGTGACGGCGATGACGCGCCCGGCGAGCTCGCCGGCACTTGCTCTATGGGTGCGTGGTTCGAAGGTGTCGGTCATGGCTTGAATCGTCCCTCGCGGGCCAGCCGGGCCGCGCGCCACGCGCGGTAGCCGTCCAGCAAGCCGGAATCGTCGCCTCCCGGGAGCACGCGCGGCAAGCGCCGCTCGGCGCGGCGCGAGCTGTGGTGCGCGAGCGCCACCCATACCATGAGACCCGGCAGCGGCGGCTGTCCCTCGGGCGTGAGCGCCGCGACGGCGCCGGCGAGCCGTCCGCGCAGCTGCGCATGCCGCGCGCGCAGCAGCGCCGCGAGTCCCGCTGACCACGGCGGCCGCGCGAGCGCTGCGCCCTCCACGGCGGCCGCGGCGAGCTCATCGAGCGGCAGGCGCAGTCTCCCGGCGTGCGCATCGCGCGCGAGCTCGGCGAGCGACTGCGCTTCGCGCAATGCCGCACCGAGTGAGCGGGCGGCGGCGCGTTCGAGCTGCGGCGCGCCGAATGCGGCCAGCGGCACGATCAGCGCATCCGCCCAGCGCGCGCAGTAGGCATCGAGCTCCCGCCGCGTCTCGAAGGTGGCCGCAGCCAGGTCCCACGCCGCCGTGTCGATGAAGCCGCCGATCCCGGCGAGCGGCGCCGGATCGCGTCCCGTAAAGCACTCGAGGAGCGAGCGGGTCAGGGGGTGCGCCGGCTGCCCGCGCGCGCAGCGCGCGCACTCCTCGCGCCACCAGGCGAGCCGCGCATGCGCGACTTCGTGGTCAAGCCCGGACTTCAGGCTCGCACCGATCTGCTCTTCGAGGGCAAGGAGCGCGCCGAGCAGTGCTTGCTGCGGCGGCGGGGAGTAGAGCCAGGCGAGGGTGCGCGTCGCGGACCGCTGCGGCCGCGCCGCGCTCATTCGGTCCCGGCCGGCGGGTCGGCCAGCGCCGGCGCCTCGTGGCTGCGGGTGAGCTGGGTGACCTGCTCGAGCACCGCCAGAGGCGCATCCGCGGTCACGCCGAGCTCGGTGAAGCGGCGCGCCTGCGGCAGCACCTGCCGTTCGAGCGAGCCGACCGCGGCGTTGTAGGCCTCCACCGCCGAGTTGAGGCGCTGTCCCATGCGGGCGAGATGGCCGTCGAAGGTCGAGAGCCGCCGGTAGAGCTCCTGTCCGAGGTCGCGGATGAGTGCCGCGTTGTGCGCGACCTCCGACTGCCGCCAGCCGTAAGCCACGGTCTTCAGGAGCGCGATCAGCGTCGAGGGCGTGGTGATGACGACGCTCTGGGTGAGAGCGTTCTCCAGCAGTTCCGGCCGCTCGGCGAGCGCCGCCGACAGGAACTGGTCCCCCGGCAGGAACAAAACCGCGAACTCGGGACTGCGCTCGAACTGGCTCCAGTAGCTCTTGGAGGCGAGCTCCCGCACCCGCGCTTCGACCTGCTGCGCGTGGCGCTTGAGCGCGAGCGCGCGCTCCTCATCAGTCGTCGCCTCGAGCGCGGCCAGATAGGCATCGAGCGGCGCCTTGGCATCGATCACCAGATCGCGCGCATCAGGCATGTGGACCACCAGATCCGGGCGCAGCGCGCCATCCTGCGTCGCGACGCGCAGCTGCTCGGTGAAATCGCAGTGCTCGGTGAGCCCGGCGAGCTCCACCAGGCGGCGCAGCGTCAGCTCGCCCCAGCGGCCCCGCACCTCGGGGCGCCGCAACGCGGTCACGAGGTTGCGCGTCTCGCGCGAGAGCTGCGCCTGCCCGCCGCTCAAGGCTTCGATCTGGGTGCGCAGGGACGCGAACGCCTCGCGCCGCTCGTGCTCGAGGGCCTGCACCTGCGCCTCGGTGCGCTCGAGCGAGGCACGCAGCGGCAGCACCAGCTGTGCGATCGCCGCTTCGCGCTCCTTGAGCGCGCCCTCCGCCTCGGTCTGCCCGCGCCCGAACGTCTCGCGCGCCAGCTGCAGGAAGAGGTCGTTGTTGGCGCGCAGTGCCTCGCGCGCCATGGCATCGAACGCGCCGCGCAGCCGCGTCTCGGACTGCTCGAGGAGCGCCGCGCGGCCGGCCTCATCCAGCGCGCTCGCCTCGAGCCGCACCCGCGCCGCGCTCAGCTCGACGGAGAGCGCCTCGAGCCGCCGTGCCGCGCGGATGTGGGTCACAAGGGCGCCGAGGGCCGCCCCGGCGAGAAGTCCGGCGGCGGCCGCGGCGAGTGCGAGCATCATCCCGCGCCGTCCGCGCGCGTGAAATGCGCCAGGTAGTTGACCGCGACGTCGGCGCTCAGGGCTGCGCGGCCCGTGAAGGGATTGAGCTCGAGCCCCGTGAGCTCCAGGAGCCGCAGACCGGCCGCGCGCCCCCAGCGTGCGAGCTCCGCCGGGCGAATGAGGCGCTCGTATTCATGGGTGCCGCGCGGCAGGAGCCGCAACAGGTATTCCCCGGCGACGATCGCCGCGAGGAAGGCGCGGAGGCTGCGGTTCAGGGTCGAGACGAAGACGGCGCCCCCGGGACGCACCAGCGCCGCAAGCGTCGCCACCATGGCGGCGGGGTCCGGCACGTGCTCGAGCATCTCCATGCAGGTGACCACGTCGAACGTGCCCGGGGCATCGTGCGCGAGCTGCTGGGCGTCGCACAGGCGGTAGTCGATGGCGAGCCGCGACTGCGCGGCGTGCAGCCGCGCCACCTCGATCATGCCGGGTGCGAGGTCGATGGCGGTGAGGCGGGCGCCGGCGCTGGTGAGTGCCTCGGCGAGCAGTCCCCCACCGCAGCCGACGTCGAGCACGCGTGCCCCGGGAAGCGGGGTGCGCGCGCCGATGTACTGCGCGCGCACGGGGTTCAGCAGGTGCAGCGGGCGGAATTCCCCGTGGCTGTCCCAGAAGCGCGCGGCGACGGCGTCGAACTTGCCGAGCTCGGCGGGATCGGCGTTGGGGGCGGGGGAGGCGTGCGCGTTCTGCATGGCAAGGGCGATGAGGGGCCGGGGGGAGTATATCGGCGCGGGACACCTGGTGTGCACCCTGAAAAAGCGTCCGTCGTGCTAAAATTTCGGCTTTGTTTCACGCCCCCCAACGGGCTCCTACCCGACACTGAATGACTGAAATCGCGCGCGAAGTTCTGCCGGTCAGCCTCGAGAGCGAGATGCGGCAGTCCTACCTCGACTATGCCATGAGCGTGATCGTCGGGCGTGCCCTGCCCGACGTGCGCGACGGCCTGAAGCCCGTGCATCGGCGCGTGCTGCACGCCATGCGCGAGCTCGGCAACGACTACAACAAGGCCTACAAGAAGTCGGCGCGCGTCGTCGGCGATGTGATTGGCAAGTACCACCCGCACGGCGAGAGCGCCGTATACGACACCATCGTGCGCATGGCGCAGACGTTCTCCATGCGCTACCTGCTGGTGGACGGCCAGGGCAATTTCGGCTCGGTCGACGGCGATCCGCCGGCGGCCATGCGCTACACCGAAGTGCGCATGACGCGCATCGCGCACGAGCTGCTCGCCGACATCGAGAAGGACACGGTCGACTTCGCCCCGAACTACGACGAAAGCGAGACCGAGCCTACGGTGCTGCCGACCCGCATCCCGAACCTGCTGGTGAACGGCCAGACGGGCATCGCGGTCGGCATGGCCACCAACATCCCGCCGCACAACCTCACCGAGACGGTCAACGCCTGCCTGGCGCTGCTGGATGATCCCTCGATCCCGCTCGCCACCCTGATGCAGCACGTGCCGGGACCGGACTTTCCGACCGGCGGCATCATCAACGGCGCGCAGGAGATCGCCACCGCCTACCGCACGGGCCGCGGACGGCTGTCGGTGCGCGCGCGCGTGAGCATCGAGGAAGTCGGCCGCGGCGACCGCCAGGCGATCGTGATCACCGAGCTGCCGTTCCAGGTGAACAAGGCGCGCCTCATCGAGCGCATCGCCGAGCTGGTGCGCGAAAAGCAGCTCGACGGCATCGCCTCCGACGGGCTGCGCGATGAGTCCGACAAGGACGGCATGCGCGTCGTCATCGAGTTGAAGCGCGGCGAGGTCACCGAGGTCGTGCTCAACAACCTCTACGCGCAGACGCCGATGGAGACGGTGTTCGGCATCAACATGGTGGCGCTGCAGGACGGGCAGCCCAAGCTCATGTCGCTCAAGGAGATGCTGGAGGCCTTCATCCGCCATCGCCGCGAGATCGTCACCCGCCGCACCATCTACGATCTCGGCAAGGCGCGCGAGCGCGCCCACATCCTCGAGGGTCTCGCGGTCGCACTCGCCAACATCGACGAGGTGATCGCGCTCATCAAGGCCGCGCCCGCGTCGGCCGAGGCGCGCGCGGCGCTGCTGGCGCGGACCTGGCCGCCGGGCCTGGTGACGGAGCTGCTGGAGCGCGCCGGCGCGATCTCGACCCGGCCCGCCGGGCTCGCCGCGGACTTCGGCCTGAACGCCGGCGGCTATCGCCTCTCCGAGGCGCAGGCCCAGGCGATCCTCGACATGCGCCTGCACCGCCTCACCGGCCTCGAGCGCGGCAAGATCATCGAGGAATACCGCGCACTGCTCGACAGTATCCGCGACCTGTCGGACATCCTGGCGCGGCCGGAGCGGCTCACGGAAGTGGTGCGCGGCGAGCTCATCGTGGTGCGCGACAGCTACGGCGATGCACGCCGCACCGAAATCAGCCGCGATCACCTGAACCTCACCACCGAGGACCTGATCGAGCCGCAGGACGTGGTGGTGACGCTCTCGCACGCCGGGTACGCCAAGTGCCAGCCGCTCACCGAATACCAGACGCAGCGGCGCGGCGGGCGCGGCAAGACTGCCACCGCGGTCAAGGACGAGGATTTCGTCGAGAAGCTGTTCGTCGCCCACACCCACGATACGGTGCTGTGCTTCTCCAACCGCGGCAAGGTGTACTGGCTCAAGGTCTATGAGCTTCCCCAGGCGGGACGCGGCGCGCGCGGTAAGCCGATGGTGAACCTGCTGCCCTTGAGCGAGGGCGAGAAGATCAACGCGCTGCTGCCCGTGAAGCAGTACGACGAGCAGCATTTCGTATTCATGGCGACGCGGGCGGGCACGGTGAAAAAGACGCCGCTCGCCTCGTTTTCGCGGCCGCGCTCGACCGGCATCATCGCGGTCGATCTCGCCGACAATGACCAGCTGGTGGGCGTCGCGATCACCGACGGCCAGCGCGAGATCATGCTGGTGTCCTCCGGCGGCAAGGCGATCCGCTTCCGCGAGGAGGAGGTGCGCCACATGGGACGCGAGGCCGCCGGGGTGCGCGGCATCCGCCTCAGCGCCGGACAGGAAGTGATCGCGCTCATCGTGGTGGGCGAGGGCGAGGTGCTCACGGCCTCGGCCGCCGGCTACGGCAAGCGCACGCCGCTCGAGGATTTCCCCGCCCACGGCCGCGGCGGCCAGGGCGTGATCGCGCTGCAGACCGGGGGCCGCAACGGCGACACGGTGGCGGCGCTGCAGGTGCTGCCGGGCCAGGAGATCATGATGATCAGCTCGACCGGCACCCTGGTGCGGACCACGGTGGACGAGATCTCGGTGCAGGGCCGCAATACCCAGGGTGTGCGGCTGATCCGTCTCGGCGAGGGCGAACGGCTGGTCGGCATCGAGCGCGTCGAGAGCCTCGAGGCCGGGGACGAGGACGCCGCGGACGCCGGGGAGCTCGCCGCCGGCGCGGCCGGCGTTGCCGCGGATCCGGAGCCGAGCGGCCCGCAGACCTGAAGCACCGTGCGCGCATATAACTTCGCTGCGGGGCCGGCCATGCTGCCCGTCGAGGTGCTCGAGCAGGCCCGCGAGGAGCTCACCGACTGGCAGCACCTCGGCGCTTCGGTGATGGAGGTCAGCCACCGGGGCAAGCCCTTCCTCACCATGGCGCGCGAGACCGAGAGCGATCTGCGGGAGCTGCTCGCGATCCCGGCGAACTACCGCGTGCTCTTCATGCAGGGTGGGGGCGCCGCACAGTTCTCCGTCGTGCCGCTCAACCTCGCCGCGCGGGAGGCGACCGTCGACCAGGTGGTCACCGGCCACTGGTCCAGGCGGGCGATCGATGAGGCGCGCCGTCTCGTCGCGCACGTCAACGTGGCGGCGGACGAGGCCGGCTCGAACTACACCACGGTGCCGCGCGCCGCGGCGCTGCGGCTCACCCCCGGCGCCGCCTACGTGCACTACTGTCCGAACGAGACCATCGGCGGGGTCGAGTTTCCCTACGTGCCCGCGACCGGTGCGGTGCCGCTCGTGGCCGACATGTCCTCGACCATCCTGTCGCGCCCCATCGACGTCACACAGTTCGGGGTGATCTACGCGGGCGCGCAGAAGAACATCGGCCCCTCGGGCCTGGTGGTCGTGATCGTGCGCGAGGATCTGCTCGGGCGCGCCCGCACGGACATCCCGGCGGTCTGGAGCTACCGGAACATCGCCGCCGAAGGCTCGATGTTCAACACGCCGCCGACTTTCTCGTGGTATCTCGCCGGACTCGTGTTCAAGTGGGTGAAGGCGCGTGGCGGGCTCGCCGCCATGGGCGAGCGCAATCGCGCCAAGGCCGAGCGGCTCTACGCCGCGATCGATGCTTCCGGTTTCTACGCTAACCCGGTGGCGCGTGAGTGCCGCTCGCGGATGAACGTACCGTTCACGCTGCGCGATGCGTCGCTCGAGGGCGCCTTCGCCGCCGAGGCGCGCGCTCTCGGGCTCATCAACCTCGAGGGCCACCGCTCGGTCGGCGGCATGCGCGCGAGCATCTACAACGCCATGCCGCCCGAGGGAGTGGACGCGCTCATCGCCTTCATGCGGGACTTCGAGCGCCGTAAGGGCTGACCTGGCAGCGCGCCATGACCTTCCGCATCCTTACGCTCAACGACATCAGCCCGCGCGGGCTCGCGCGGCTGCCGCGCGAGCGTTACGCGGTCGGCCCCGAAGTCGCCGATCCGGACGCGATCCTGTTGCGCTCCGCCGTGCTCGAGGCCGCGGCGATCCCGGCGAGCGTGCGCGCCGTGGGTCGCGCCGGAGCCGGAGTCAACAACATCCCGGTCGAGGCGCTCAGCCGGCGCGGCGTGCCGGTGTTCAACACGCCGGGCGCCAACGCCAACGCCGTCAAGGAGCTGGTGCTGGCGGGCCTGCTGCTCGCGGCACGCAACTTGGGGCCCGCCTGGCTCTTTGCCCGCGATCTCGCCGGGGACGATGCGGCGATCGAGACGGCAGTGGAGCGGGGCAAGAAGCAATTCGTGGGCGTCGAGCTCCCCGGGCGCACGCTCGGGGTCGTCGGCCTCGGCGCGATCGGGGTCGAGGTGGCGAACTCGGCGCTCGCGCTCGGCATGAAGGTGCTCGGCTACGATCCGCAGATCACCGTGCAGCGCGCCTGGCAGCTGTCGGCGAGCGTCGAGCAGGCGCTGTCGCTCGAGGACCTGTTCGCGCGCGCGGATGCCATCACGGTGCACGTGCCGCTCAATGCCGCCACCAACCACCTGGTCAGCGCCGCGCGGCTCTCGCTGCTCAAGCCCGGCGCGATCCTGCTCAACTTCGCGCGCGCCGGGATCGTGGACGATGCGGCGGTGATCGCTGCGCTCGCCGCCGGGCGGCTGCGCGCCTACGTCTGCGACTTCCCCAACAGCGCGCTCCGGGGCCACCCGAGGGTCGTGACGCTGCCGCACCTGGGTGCCTCGACCGGGGAGGCGGAGGAGAACTGCGCCGTCATGGCCGCCGACCAGTTGCGCGAGTTCCTCGAAAACGGCAACGTCAGGAACAGCGTCAACTACCCGGAGGCGGTGCTGCCGCGGCTGCCGGGCACGACGCGGCTCGCGATCGCCAACCGCAACGTACCGAACATGGTGGGCCAGATCTCGACCTGTCTTGCGATGCATCGCATCAACATCGCCGACCTGCTCAACAAGTCGCGGGGCGAGTACGCCTATACCCTGATCGATGCCGACGGGGCGCTGGGCCCGGAGTTGCTCGCCGAGCTCGCCGGCATCGAGGGCGTGCTCTCGGCGCGCATCCTGTGAGCGCATGAAGGCGCCACCCCGCGCAAGCTCCGGCAGGCCGCGCCGCAAGGCGGCCGCCGCACCACCGGTCAGCGCACCGCGCCCGGATCTCGAGCAGGTGCGCGGCCGGATCGACGCCGTGGACGTCGAGATCCAGCGCCTCATCAACGAGCGTGCCAGGCTTGCACAGCTGGTCGGGATCTCCAAGAGCGGCGCTACCGGGCGCACCGTCGACTTCTACCGTCCCGAGCGCGAGGCGCAGGTGCTGCGCGCCGCGCGCGACCGCAACCTCGGGCCCCTCAAGGACGAGGAGGTGCTGCGCCTCTTCCGCGAGATCATGTCGGCGTGCCTCGCGCAGCAGGAGCCGCTCAAGGTGGCGTTCCTGGGTCCCGAGGGCACTTTTACCCAGACGGCGGTGCTCACCCATTTCGGGCACTCGGTGCGGGGGCTTCCGCTGGCCTCGATCGACGAGGTGTTCCACGAGGTCGAAGCGGCGAGCGCCGACTTCGGCGTGGTACCGATCGAGAACTCGACCGAGGGCACGATCAATCACACGCTCGACCGCTTCCTTACTTCGCCTTTGAAGATCTGCGGCGAGGTGGAGCTGCGCATCCGTCACCACCTCATGGGCAGCATGAGCGAGCTCGGTCGCATCGAGCGCGTCTGCTCGCATCCGCAGTCGCTCGCCCAGTGCCGCGCGTGGCTCGAGGAGTATCTGCCGGGAGTCGAGCAGGTGCCGGTATCGAGCAACGCCGAGGGCGCGCGGCGCGCGCGCGATGAGAAGGGAAGTGCGGCGATCGCCGGCGCGACCGCCGCGGAGGTCTATGGCCTCAAAGTGCTCGCGGCCGAGATCGAGGACCGCGCCGACAACACCACGCGCTTCCTGGTGCTGGGGCGCAAGCTCTTCACCCCGAGCGGCGCCGACCGCACCACGCTCTTGGTATCGGTCGGACACACCGACGCGCCCGGCGCGCTCTTCCGGCTGCTCGAGCCGCTCGCCCGGCACAAGGTGAGCCTCACCCGCATCGAGTCGCGGCCCTCGCACCGGCGCAAGTGGGACTACGTGTTCTTCATCGACTTCGAGGGTCACGCGCAGGAGCGTCACGTCAAACAGGCGCTCGCCGCGCTCAAGCGCCGCGCGTCGCTGTTCCGCGTGCTCGGCTCCTACCCGCGGGCGGTGCAGTGAGCGCGGACGCGCCGGCGCGCGCGGCTGCACGCTACCGCGTGCTGCCGGGCGGCACCATGTCGGGGACGCATACCGTCCCCGGCGACAAGTCGATCTCGCACCGCGCGCTCATGTTCGGCGCCCTCGCCACGGGCGACACCCGCATCCAGGGCTTCCTCGCCGGCGAGGATTGCCTGTCGACGCTCGCCGCGCTCGGTGCGCTCGGTGTGCGCATCGAGCGGCCGCACGACACGGAAGCTCTCGTGCACGGCGTCGGTATGGACGGACTTGAGGCCGCCGCCGCGCCCCTCGACATGGGCAACGCCGGCACGGCCATGCGGCTCTTCACCGGGCTCCTCGCGCCACAGAAGTTCAACTCGACGCTCGTCGGGGACGCCTCGCTGATGCGCCGGCCGATGCAGCGCGTGGTGGTGCCGCTCGCCATGATGGGCGCACAGATCCGCACCCACGACGGGCGCCCGCCGGTCGAGATCCGGGGCACGCCGCACCTGCGCGCCATTCACTACAGCCTGCCGGTGGCGAGTGCGCAGGTGAAGTCCGCGGTGCTGCTCGCCGGGTTGAGCGCCGCCGGCCGCACGCGCGTCACCGAGCCCGCGCCCTCGCGCGATCACACCGAGCGCATGCTGGCCGCCTTCGGCGTGGTGCTCGAGCGCGAGGGCCGCACCATTGCGCTCGAGGGTGGGCAGAGGCTCACCGGGACCGCCGTGGCAGTGCCGGCGGATTTCTCCTCGGCGGCGTTCTTCATCGTGGCGGCCTGTCTCGCCGGCGTTCCGAGCCTCACGCTCACCAACGTGGGCGTGAACCCGACGCGTACCGGACTGCTCGACCTGCTGCGGCGCATGGGCGCGGACATCCGCGTGCACGCGCGCACGGCGAGCGCCGCACCGGGCGCCGAGCCGGTCGCCGACCTCGAGATCCGCCGCAGCCAGTTGCACGGCATCACCGTGCACGAGTCCGAGGTGCCGCTCGCGATCGATGAGTTTCCGGTGTTCTTCGTGGCCGCCGCCTGTGCGAGCGGTGAGACGCAGGTGCGCGGGGCGCTCGAGCTGCGCGTCAAGGAGAGCGATCGGCTCGCGGCGATGGCCGACGGGCTCACCACGCTCGGCGTCGAGAACCAGCTGCTGCCCGATGGACTGTGGCTGCGCGGTGCCGAGGGGCTGACGGGCGGGACCATCGACAGCCGCGGCGATCACCGCATCGCCATGGCATTCGCGGTGGCCTCACTCAGGGCCCGAGCGCCCATCGAGATCCTGGACGTCGCCAACGTCGCCACTTCCTTCCCCGGGTTCGTCGAGCTTGCCCGCGCGGCCGGCTTGCGCATCGAGGCGCTCTGACCCACCCTGTCGCGCGGATGACCGGCTCCTCTTCCTCTCCCATCGTCTGCATCGACGGCCCGAGCGGCTCGGGCAAGGGCACCATCAGCCGCGCCGTGGCGCGCCAGGTGGGCTGGCACCTCCTCGACAGCGGTGCGCTCTACCGCCTGGTGGCGCTCGCCGGCGCGGCGTCCGGTATTGCCGGCGATGACGCCCCGCGCCACGCGGCCGTGGCGCGCGCCATGCGGGTCGAGTTCGGCTGGCGGCCCGACGGGGAGGAGCAGGTGCGGCTCGATGGGCGCGACGTGAGCGCGGAGCTGCGCTCGGAGACCGCGGGCGCCGGGGCTTCGCGTGTGGCGGCCTGGCCCGAGGTCCGCACGGCGCTCCTCGAGCGACAGCGGGCCTTCGCCCAGGCCCCGGGACTGGTCGCCGACGGGCGCGACATGGGCACCGTGGTGTTTCCCAGTGCCCCCCTCAAGATATTCCTGACCGCAACCCCCGAAGAGAGGGCCCTGCGGCGCTATAAGCAGTTGAAAGACAAGGGGTCCGCTGTTAACCTTGCCGCCCTTTCGCGCGAGATAGCCGAGCGGGACCTGAGGGATCAGACCCGTCAGGTCGCCCCGTTGCGTCCGGCGGCCGATGCCTGTGTCATCGACTCCACCGGTCTCAGCGTCGAGGCGGTCGTCGCCAGGGTGCTGGAACTGGGGGTCGCTCGTCGCCTTTGGCCACAAGGCCCGAAGGCTTAAGTCCCGCGCGAAGAGGTTATGTGAGGTCGGCGTCTGCCGGATGCGGGCGCCTGTTACGGTTTCCTGATGCCACATGGATGGGGCTCAGAGTCCGCACGCACGGCGTGCAAAGTGAAGGTATGTCAGAAAGTTTTGCCCAGCTCTTCGAGCAAAGTCTAGCCAACCAGCGCATCCGTCCCGGCATGATCCTGACCGGGCTGGTGATCGACGTCACTCCCGACGTCGTCATCGTCAACGTGGGACTGAAGTCCGAAGCCGTCATCCCGCTCGAGCAGTTCAAGAACGAGCGCGGTGAGGTCGAGGTCAAGTCCGGCGACAACGTCGAGGTCGCCCTCGACTCGGTCGAGGACGGCACCGGCGAGACGCGCCTGTCGCGCGAGAAAGCCAAGCGCGCGCGCACCTGGACGCGGCTCGAGGAAGCATTCAACAAATCCGAGATCGTCACCGGCGTCATCACCGGCCGCGTCAAGGGCGGCTTCACCGTCGAGATCGAGAACGTGCGGGCGTTCCTGCCCGGCTCGCTCGTCGACGTGCGCCCGGTGCGCGACACCTCCTACCTCGAGGGCAAGCCGCTCGAGTTCAAGGTCATCAAGCTCGACCAGAAGCGCAATAACGTCGTGGTTTCGCGCCGTGCGGTCGTCGAGCAGGAGTTCTCGGCCGAGCGCTCTGCGCTCCTCGACAACCTGCAGGAAGGCGCGGTCGTCAAGGGCACGGTGAAGAACCTCACCGACTACGGTGCCTTCGTCGACCTGGGCGGCATCGACGGCCTGCTGCACATCACCGACATGGCCTGGAAGCGCGTCAAGCATCCTTCCGAGGTCGTGAAGGTCGGAGACGAGGTCGAAGTGCGCATCCTCAAGTTCGACCGCGAGCGTTCGCGCGTCAGCCTGGGGTTGAAGCAGCTCGGCGCCGACCCGTGGGAGAACATCGCGCGGCGCTACCCGCCGGGCACCCGCGTGTTCGGCAAGGTCACCAACATCGCCGACTACGGCGCCTTCGTCGAGATCGAGGACGGCGTCGAGGGCCTGGTGCACGTCTCGGAGATGGACTGGACCAACAAGAACGTCAACCCCGCGAAGGTGGTGCACGGCGGCCAGGAAGTCGAGGTCATGGTGCTCGACGTCGACGAGGAGCGTCGCCGCATCTCCCTCGGCCTGAAGCAGTGCCAGGCCAACCCGTGGAAGGAGTTCGCCGAGAACTACAACCGCGGCGACAAGGTGGGCGGCCAGATCAAGTCGATCACCGACTTCGGCATCTTCATCGGGTTGCCGGGCAACATCGACGGCCTGGTGCACCTCTCCGACATCTCCTGGGATCAGCCGGGCGAGGAGGCGGTGCGCAACTACCAGAAGGGCCAGCAGCTCGAGGCCATGGTGCTGTCGATCGATCCGGAGCGCGAGCGCATTTCGCTCGGTATCAAGCAGCTCGCCAAGGACCCGTTCTCGGCCTACATCGCCGACAACCCCAAGGGCACGATCGTCAGGGGCACGGTGAAGGAAGTCGATGCGCGCGGTGCCGTGATCGATCTCGGCAACGGCGTCGATGGCCAGCTGCGCGCCTCCGAGCTCGGCCGCGACCGCGTCGAGGACGCGCGCGCGGTGCTCAAGGTGGGCGATGAGGTCGAGGCGAAGTTCACCGGCGTCGACCGTAAGTCGCGCACGATCTCGCTGTCGATCAAGGCGAAGGAAATGCACGACGAGGCCGAGGCGGTACAGAGCTACCGCTCGGAAGTCGCGCCGAGCGGCACCAGCCTCGGTGACCTCCTCAAGGAGCAGATCGGCTCGGGCGGCGAGCGCGGCGGCTGAGAGGCGCCATGACGAAGTCCGAGCTCATCGAGATCATCACCGCCAAGCAGAAGCACCTGCCGGCGAAGGACGTCGAGCTGGCGCTGAAGCAGATTCTCGAGATCATGAGCGATGCGCTCTCGCAGGGAGAGCGCATCGAGATCCGGGGCTTCGGCAGCTTCTCGCTGCACTTCCGCCCGCCGCGTCAGGGGCGTAATCCCAAGACCGGCGAGGCGGTGGCGCTCTCGGGCAAGCACGTGCCGCACTTCAAGCCCGGCAAGGACCTGCGCGAGCGCGTCAACGACGGCGCCGACCGTCCGATCCGCGACTGACAGCCCAGAGGCCGGCGCGCACCCAACAGGTGCGCGTTATACCCCGCCATACGGACCTGTTATCGTCAGCGCCGTGTTCGAGCTGCCTCCGGTTTTCCTGGCGCTGGCCTTCGTCCTGGTGGGCCTCGCCACTTATTTCCTCGGACGTCGTAATGGCGCCGCGCGCACCGTGCGGCTGCCGCGCGACTACTACGAGGGTCTCGATCACCTGATCAACGACCGCTTCGACCATGCCGCCGAGATCCTGGCGCGCATGGCCGCGGCCGACGGCGATGCGGCGGAGATCCAGTTCGCGCTCGGGAGCCTGTTCCGCCGCCGCGGCGAGGTCGAGCGCGCCATCGCCATCCACTCGCGGCTGCGCGAGCACGGCGGCGGCAGTGTGAGCGACAAGGCCGCCTTCGCGCTGGCGCTCGATTACCTCTCGGCCGGCCTCATGGACCGCGCCGAGCAGGTGCTGGAAGAGGTCGCCGCCTCGCGCGAGTACCGCCACGCCGCCCTCGATCACCTGGTGCGCATCTACGAGTCGCAGGGCGACTGGGCCAAGGCACTCAAGGTTTTCCACGCGCTGCCGGCCAGCGTGCAGGCCGAACGGCGCCAGGTGGCGGCGCATTACCTGTGCGAGCTTGCCGAGCACGCTCTCCTGCAGGGCGATCCGGAGCGCGCGCGGACGCTGCTGCGCCAGGCACGCACTCACCAGGAGGCATTGCCGCGCGCCGATATCCTCACCGCGCGCCTCGCCGAGGGCGAGGGCGACAAGGACGGGGCGCTGCTGCTCTACCTGCAGGCGCTCGAGGCAGCGCCGGGACTCGCGCTCGAAATCATTCCGCCGGTGCTGCGCATCGCGGGCGCCACCGGCGGTACCGACGTGCTCAGCGAACTCGGCAAACGCCTCAGGCAAAGCGGCCGGGTCAGCCCGCGCCAGCTCGCCTGGCTGCTCGCGACCGCGGTGCCGGCCGGCGAAGTCGCGCGACTCCCGGGAATCGCCGCCGAGCTCGGGCCGGGCGTCGAGTCGGTGGCCGATGCCACCTCCCTCAGCACGCTCCTCGCCCGCATCGGCGATGCCGGTGGCCGTTACCAGTGCGAGGACTGCGGCTTGAACAGCGTCGGCTGGTATTGGCATTGCCCGAAATGCCGCGCCTGGGACAGTCTGCGGCCGGCGGTGTTCAAGTGGGCGGAACGTGTCGATCAGAGCGCGCGCCCTTCTCAAGCCTCATAAGGAGACACTCGCAATGACCGCTTCGAGGCCGGCGATCCGCACGGCCGTGTTCCCGGTGGCCGGCCGCGGCACGCGCTTCCTGCCCGCCACCAAGGCGAGCCCCAAGGAGATGCTGCCGGTGGTCGACAAGCCGCTCATCCAGTACGCGGTCGAGGAGGCGCTCGCCGCCGGTGCGCGTCGCCTGGTGTTCGTCACCGGCGCCTCCAAGCGCGCCATCGAGGATCACTTCGATTCCGACCAGGAGCTCGAGCACATGCTCGAGAGCCAGGGGAAGAGCGATCTGCTGAAGCAGCTGCGCAGCGTGCTGCCTTCCTACGCCTCGTGCATCTATATCCGTCAGCCCGCGCCCTTAGGGTTGGGCCACGCGGTGCTGTGCGCGCAACCGGCGGTCGGCGCCGAGCCCTTCTTCGTGCACCTGGCGGACGACCTCATCAAGAGCGAGGTGGCGTGCCTCGCGCAGATGGCACGCGTCTACGAGGCCAAGCGCGCCAGCGTGCTCGGCGTCGAGGCGGTGGCGCGCCGCGACACCGAGAAGTACGGCATCGTCGCCGTGGAAAGCGACAAATCGACCACCAGCCGCGTGCGCAGCATCGTCGAGAAACCCAAGCCCGCCGATGCACCCTCGAATCTCGCGGTGGTGGGGCGTTACGTGCTGACGCCGGCGATCTTCGAGCACCTCGAGCGCATCGGGCAGGGCGCGGGCGGGGAGATCCAGCTGACGGACGGCATCGCGGCGCTGATGCGCGAGGAGGCGGTGTATGCCTACCGCTTCGAAGGCAAACGCTACGACTGCGGCAGCAAGCTCGGATACCTGCAAGCCACGGTGGAGTATGCGCTCGGCCATGAGGAGCTCGGCGGGCAGTTCCGCAAATACCTCGAGGGTCTCGATCTCACGGCAGCCAAACCGTCACCAGGGCGCCGCCGCCCGCGCGGTTCGCGAGGCTCAGCCGCCCGCCGTGCGCCTCGACGATCTCGCGGCAAAGCGTAAGACCCAAGCCCGTTCCGGTGGGCTTGGTGGAGAAGAACGGCAGCAGCGCATCGCGCAGCGTCTCCTCGGTGAGCCCCGAGCCGCGGTCGGCCACCTCGATGCGAAACCCGGGCGCGCTGCGCTCAACGGCCACCGTGATGCCCTCAGCCGGTGAGCCCGACTCGGCGGCGTTCTTCAGGAGATTGATCATCACCTGCTCGAGCTGGCGGGCGTCGAAGCTGCCGGGCTCGGCGGGCAGGGCGCCCTCGAGCCTGAAGCCCATCGTGCCCTCGAGGCGCGCGAGGAACGGCGCCCACGCCACCGGCTCGGGCCGCGGCCGCGGGAGCTTGGCGAAGCGCGCGTAACCGTCGATGAAGGTCGCGAGGTGCGCGGCGCGCTCGCCGATGGTGTCGAAGACGCGCGCCAGGCGCGGCTCGGGCGGCTCGCCGGCGAGCAGCCGCCCGGAGTGGGCGAGCGAAGTGATGGGGGCGAGGGAGTTGTTGAGCTCGTGGGCGATCACGCGGATCACCTTCTTCCAGACGGCGACCTCCTGCGCGGCGAGCTCGCGCGTCAGCTGCTTGAGGAGCATGAGGCGGTGCGGGCGCGCGTTCAGGAGAAAGGTGCGTTGCGAGAGGTGATACACCTCAGGTTCCCGCGCGACGTCCATGGTGAAGAGAGTATCGCCGCCGCTTCCCAGGGCCGCAGCCAGCGCCGGCGGCGCCTCGCGCAGCACGGCGGCGAGCATCAGGCCCTCGAGCTTGCGGCCGGCGCGCAGCAGCTGCCGCGCGGCGACGTTGCTGTAGACGATGCGGCCGCCGTCGTCGCTCAACACCATGGAAAGTGGTGTCGTCTGGATCACCGTGTCGAGCAGCAGCTCGCGCTGATAGAGATCGAGCCGCTCGCGCCGCAGCAGCTCGCCGAGGGAGTTGTAAGCGCCGATGAGCCCGCTGAGCTCCGCGTCCTCCACCACCGCCACACTCACGCTGAAGTCGCGGTCGCGCAGGCTCACGATCCCATCGCGCAGCGCGTGCAGCACCCGCACCCAGCGGCGCGGCGTGTGCCGCGCGAGCCACAGTGCCGGGGGGAGCGCGGCCGCGAAACCGATGAGCGCCGCGGGCAGCGCCGGCAGCCAGCGTGCGGCGATCGCGGTGGCCGCCGCGGCGAACGCCGCGGTGAGTGCCAGCGCCCCGGCGAGGCGCCCGGCGAGCGACCAGCGCAGCATCAGGCCTCCGCGGAGGGCCGTGATGCGTCTGTCCTGAGACCGAGCTTTTCCATGCGCCGGTAGAGTGCCTGACGCGACAGCCCGAGGTCACGCGCGGCTTGTGCGATCACGCCCCCGGCACGCTCGAGCGCGGCCTCCACCGCGGCCCGATCGGGCCCCGGCTCCGCAGCGGCGACCGCGCTCGACGGCAGATTGAGCGCCGTCGGGCCGATCGAGCGGCCGCCGGCGAGCAGGCAGGCGCGCTTGATGACGTTCTGGAGCTCGCGGACGTTGCCCGGCCAGGGATGGCGCGTGAGCGCCGCGCCCGCTTCGGGGGTGAGCTCGAATCCCGGCTCGAGGAAGTGGCGCGCGAGCGGCAGGATGTCCTCGCGCCGCTCGGCGAGCGGCGGCACCTCGAGCTCGATGACGCTCAGGCGGTAGAACAGGTCCTCGCGGAAGGTGCCGGTGCGGATGGCCTGACGCAGGTTGGCGTTGGTGGCGGCGATCACCCGCACCCGCGTGCGGCGCGTGGTGTTGGCACCCAGGCGCTCGAACTCCCCGGTCTGCAGCACCCGCAGGAGCTTCGCCTGGCCCCCGCCCGAGAGCGTCGCGAGCTCATCGAGAAAGAGGGTGCCGCCGTCGGCGGCCTCGAAGCGGCCGGTGCGCGCGCGCGCGCCGGTAAAGGCGCCCGCCTCGGTGCCGAAGAGCTCGGCCTCGATGAGCTCGTTGGGGAGTGCCGCGAGATTGACCTTGAGGTAGGGCTCGCCGGCACGCTCGGAGTTGCCTTGCACGATGTCGGCAAGCACCTCCTTGCCGGCGCCGTTCGGCCCGGTGATCAGCACCGGCACGTCCGCGTGGGCCACCTGCGTCGCCATGGTGACGAGCGTGTGCATGGCTTCGCTCTCGTAGACGGCGCCCTTCAGGTCGAAGCGCGCGGCGAGGCTGGCGCGCGCCTCGCGGTTCCTCGCACGCAGCGCCTCGGCCTCGGCGCGCGCGCTGGCGAGATCGAGGAGATTGCGCACACTGGTGAGCAGGCGCGCGTCGTCCCAGGGCTTGGCGATATAGTCGGCGGCGCCGGCCTTCACGAGCTCGACGGCGGTCTCGAGGTGCATCCAGGCGGTGAGCAGCACGATCGGCACGTCGGGCTGCGCCGCACGGATCTCGCGAAACAGCGCGATGCCCTCCGCGCCGCTGGTCGCCTCGCGCTGGAAGTTCATGTCCTGGATGACCAGGTCGATGCGCTCGCGACCGAGGAGCGCGAGGCCGGCGGCGGGGGTGCCGGCGTTGAGCACGCGCGCACCGTGCAGCGACAGCAGCACCTCGAAGGCGGTACGCACGGCCTCGCTGTCGTCGATGACGAGGATGATGCGGTTGGCGAGGCTCGCATCCAGCGAGCTGGGCGGACGGTCGCTCATGGCCGCGATGCTAGCATCGCCGCTGAACGCACGGCCGCTGCCTCACACCGTACGCGTCGCGACCGAGGGTGGTACCGCGGAGGCCCGCCGCGCCGGCTGCCAGGCGGCCAGCTGACCCGTGCCCCACAGGACCAGCACCCCGCCCACCAGATAGTAGAGGTTGAGGCGCGGCAGCGAGTATTCGAGCGACAGCCAGTAGCCTGCCGCCAGGGCCAGGGCGCAGCCCGCCACGACGCCGGCGGCGGTGATCAGGCCGTTCTCGATGAGGAAATAGCGCACGATGTCGCGCCGCCGTGCCCCGACCGCACGGCGGGTGCCGATCTGCTTGGTGCGGGTGCTCACGTTGAAGGTCGCCAGCGCGAAGATGCCGAGGCACGTCACCGCGATCAGCAGCAACGTCACGGTGATGAGGTAGATCTCCATCGCGCGGTCGGAGAGATAGGTGAGATCGCGATAGAAGTTGAGCGGCCGCACCGAGCCGATCACCCGGTCGGGATTCGACTTCGACAGATGCGCCTCGATCTCGGCCATGAGCCCGGCACGCTGGCCAGGTCTGGTACGCACCAGGTAGCGCAGCGAGCCGCTGAAGGCGTAGGGCTGGCGCGGCATGAAGTACACCCAGTCGGGATGGTCGTTGGAGGGGAAGCAGCCCATCACCGGGTCGACGACGCCGACGACGGTCGCGACCTGGTTGAGGGAGTCGTAGACCTGCTTGCCGAGCGGGTTCTGATGCGGAAAGAGGCGTTCCCCGAGCGCGCGGCCGATGATGATCGTCGGCACGAAGCGCGAGGCGTCATGCGTGGTAAGCGGCGGCTGGATCTCGTCGTGGCGGAAGTTGCGGCCGGCGACGAGCTTGAGGCCGAGCGCATCGAGCCCCTGCTCGTCGATCTCGAGCGCGTTGTAGTTGTCGGTGCGCGGCTCGTCCGGGCGCGTCACCAGCTGGTTGTTGTCCCCGCCGTCGGAGAGCGGGATGGCACCGGACGCGGTGGCGGCGACCACCCCCGGGACCCCGCGCAGATACATCAGGTCCTCCTGGACCGAGGGCACCTCCTGGAAGCGCTCGGTGAACCCCTTGCTGTTGATCACCATGATGTTGTCGACGTCGATGCCGGTGGGGCGGCGCATCTTCTCGGCGCGCTGCACCACGATGTAGAGGGCATTCACCAGCACCGCGAGCGCGATGGCGATCTGTAACGCCACCAGCACGGCGCCGGTGCGGTTGCGCAGCAGCGCCGACAGGATCGGACGAACGTGGTAGCTCATGATCGCTCCTCACTGACTCTTCAGGTACACGGCGGGCGGCAGGCGGCCGACGCGCCAGGCGGGGTAGAGCCCGGCGGCGAGCGTCGCGGCGCACGCCAGCACCACCGCCCACAGCACCGCGACGGTGTCGAAGTGCATCAGCTCCTGGTAGCCGCCGCGCCTGAAGTTGTGCGCGGCGGCGTACATGTGGTGCACCGCCATGAGCCCCAGCGCGGCGAGCACCAGCCCGAGCAGCGCGCCGAGCGCCGCCAGGACTGCGACCTCGACCAGGTGCTGCGCGAAGATCTGCCGGCGGCTCGCGCCGAGTGCGCGCCGCACGCCGGTCACGGCCGCGCCGTTCATGAACTTGGCGAGCAGCAGACCCACGGTATTGATGAGGCACACGGCGAGGAATGCGAACGCGAGCCCCACCAGCACACGGTTGTCGGTATCCACCACCTTGTTGTACACGAGCCAGTCCGCCACGTTGGTCAGGCGGTTGTCGCGCGGCCGCTGGAAGCGGCCGGCCTTGTGCTGCTCGGCCCAGTAGCCGTCCAGTAATGTCTGCATGCGCTCGCGGCTCGCCGCGTCGGGCAGCTCGACCCACATCTGCAGCCACACGCACTCCGAGCCCATGAAGTCCTTGAAGGTGTCGAGCTTCTCCGATCCCCAGCAGTCGGTCTCCTCGTTGTTCAGGAGCTCGAGCTGCGGGCCCCAGCCGAAGGGAATGTAGACGTCGTCCGGCTCGCCGAAGTTGCCGCCGTTGAGATCGTAGTAGCGCGGACGCGGAAACCACTCATCCAGCACGCCGACGACGCGGAACTCACGGTCGTCCCAGCGCACGGTGCGACCGACGCTGTTGGCGCCGCCGAACAGCTTCTCGTTCTCCTCGCGGGACAGCACGATGACCGGCTGCGCGGGATCGTCGGCCGCGGCGCTCCAGCCCTGGCCGTAGAGGAACGGCACCTCGAACATGGCGAAGAAGTCCGCGGTGGTCACGCGGGTGTCGGCGTTGCGGGGCGGCACGGCGCCCGCGCTGATGACGCCGTTGGTTGCGTACATCACGACCTTGCGCTCAGGCGTCGTCGAGCGCATGAGGAACTGGCTGTCCTGGTAGGTCACCTCGATCGGCGGACCCTTGACGTTCTGGCGGAAGCCGCGGTTCGGATCCCAGTTGTCCATCATCACCGTGTAGAGGCGGTCGTTCTTCCACCAGATCGGGTTGCCGGACATCGAGTGATAGACGGTGAGCGTCATGATGCACACGGCGATGCCGAGCGCGATCGCGAGCACCATGAGTGCGGTGAGGCCGGGGTTGCGGCCAAAGCTCTTGAGTGCGAGACGCAGGTAGTAGGCTTGCATGCGGCCTCCTCAGCCGTGCGCGGCCGCCGCGGCGCTCGCCTCGCCGGGCGCGGCGGCGCGCGACTCGTAAGCGCGGAAGTCGGAGATCTGGCCATCGATCAGGTGCACGTTGCGCTGCGCGCGCCGCGCGAGCTCCGGATCGTGCGTTACCAGGAGGATGGTGGTCCCCATCTCGTTGATCTGCTCGAGCAGATCCATCACCTGGCGCGCCATGAGCGAGTCGAGGTTGCCGGTCGGCTCGTCGGCCAGCAGGAACGCCGGATCACCGGCGATGGCGCGCGCGATGGCGACGCGCTGCTGCTGGCCGCCGGAGAGCTGCGCGGGCATGTGCCGGGCGCGCGAGGCGAGCCCGACCAGCTCGAGCGCGCTGCCGGTGCGCTCGCGCCGGTCGGCGGCGGGGAGGCCGCGGTAGCGCAGCGGCACCTCGACGTTGTCCTGGACGTTGAGATCCGGGATCAGGTTGAAGCTCTGGAAGATGAAGCCGATGCGCTGGTTGCGCAGCCGCGAGCGCGCGTCGTCCGAGAGCGCGCGCACGTCGGTGCCGTCGAGCTCATAGCTGCCGGACTCGAACTCCTCGAGCAGGCCGGCGACGTTGAGGAAGGTGGTCTTGCCGGATCCGGAAGGTCCGGTGACCGCGACGAACTCGCCGGCGCTCACCTCGAGCGAGACCTTGCGCAGCGCATAGGTCTCGATGAGATCGGTGCGGTAGATCTTGCTGATGTCCTGCATCTTGAGCATCGTCGTCTCCTGGTAAGACCTTCAACGTGAGATGGCGACTTCGCTCGCCTGGTTGGCATCGCGCATGTCGGAGATCACGATGCTGTCGCCGGCCTCGAGACCGCTCAGCACCTCGATCTCGCCGACCGAGGCGGCGCCGAGCCGCACCGGCACGCGCACCGCGCGCCCGCCGCGCACCACGTAGACCGCCGGGCTGGTTGCGTCGATGAACGAGCCGCGCTCGAACCTGAGCACGTTGTCGCGCTCATCGAGCACGATGCGCACCGCGGTGCGCTCGTTCTGCCGCAGTCGCTGCGGCTGGCCGCCGTTGAACTTGACGCGCCCGGTGACCTGGCTCTGGCGCACCTCGGGGGAGATCGCGGTGACGGTGCCCGGCACGTCGCGCCCGTCGACCGTGATCTCGGCCGCCATGCCCGGCTTGATCTCGCCGGCGTAAGTCTCGGCCACCTGGAACTCGACCTCGAACGCCGAGAGGTCGACCACGGTGAGTAGCGGGGCATTGGCCGCCACCAGCGTCTTCTCCAGCTGCGCGAGGTTCGCCACCATGCCGTCGACGGGGGCGCGCACTTCGAGCTCCGCGACGCGGTTCTTGAGCGATGAGACCACGAGCGCCTGGCGGTCGCGCTCGAGGCGCTTGGTGCGCAGGTCGAGCGCCAGACTGTCGCGCTCGAGGTCGGCGGTCTCGCGCGCGTGATCGAAGTTGAGCTGCGCGGTGGCGACGTCGTCGATGGCGCGCTTGTAGTCGCGCTCGGGGATGACGTGCAGGCCCCAGGCCCACTCATTGCGCTTGAGCTCGCGCTCGGCGGCCTTGATGGTGACCTCGGCGAGGTCTGACTGCTGCTTGCTGGTGAGGATCTGGCGGCGAATCTCGATCTGCTGGTGCGCGAGCGCGGCGTCCAGACTGTCGAGCGTCGCGGTTTCGCGCTGGAGCTCGTTGGTGAGCTCCGGGCTGTCGAGAGTGGCGAGCAGCTGCCCCTTCCTGACGGTATCCCCGGCGCGCGCGGCGTAGGTCACGGTGCCGGGCGCGATCGCGTAGAGGGTGGGGCTCACCGCCGCCACCACCGTGCCGTCGGCGGCGACGTCACGTACGAAGTGTCCGCGGCTCACGGTCGCCACGCGCAACCGCTCGTGCGAGATCACCTGGCCGGTCGAGAGCCACGCGTGGATCAGCCAGCCGAAGAGCAGCGCGAGGAGTGCGGCACCCGTGCCGGCGAGCGCAATTCGCTGTCGCGTCCAGCGCACCACCGGCACGTCCAGCGGCTTGTCCTGGGCCTCGGTGCCGCGCATGCGCACGGCGTCCGTGACCGCTTCGGGAATCCTGCGCAGTTGCGCGAGCTTCATATCGTGAGTGACTGCACGGGCCGTGCCACGCCGGGCGCCGCGACGACAGGGACCTGCAAGCATCTGTCTGCGCTCGGAATCTTTACGTGGCGCGCGTAGCTGCCTGCAGCGCCGGGGCGCTGCGCCCGGTGTCCGCGTGGCTGCGCGGACGGGCAGCGGACACCTGCCGGACATGTTCAGCGCATAGCTTCATACCTTCCGGGTCTTGCGCTAACGAGCACCGCGGCCGCAAAGTCAGGGCTCGCTTGTGTCAGCGTTTCGAGGGGGTCTTGAAGCTAAAGGAGCAGCCGATGGCCACACGTCGTTCCGTTGAGACTCCCGCAACCACCGCGAGCGGCGCGCGCAGCGCGCCGGCCAAGGGCAAGCGGTCCGCCAGCAGCAAATCCGCAGGCCGCGCCGCCGTCTCGGCCGAGGACCGCCGCGCGATGATCGCGCAGGCCGCGTACCTGCGCGCCGAGCGCCGCGGCTTCGATCCCGGCCACGAGACCGGGGACTGGCTGGCGGCGGAGGAGGAAGTGGACGCACTGCTCGCGCTCGGGCAGGGCGGTCCGGCGCAGTAACCGCGGCGCAGCCCGCCGCCGCGCTTCAGTGCGCGGGCGGCGCCCCGGTGGGAAGTTTCTCGCCCTCGGCGGGCGGGGCCCCCGGCGGGCGCGCCTTGGGCGGCCGCAACCCCTTGGAATAGATCAGCCGGCCGTCGGGCGTCACGAACACCGCATCGAAATCCGGCAATCGCTGGATGATCTCGAGCGCCTTCTGCGGCCCCAGGACGAAAGCGGTCTTGGAGAGGCCGTCGGTCTGCGTCGCGGTCGGTCCGATGATGGTGGCGCTGCGCACCCTGGTGGCCGAATGCCCGGTGTGCGGATCGATGATGTGGTGGTAGCGGATCCCGTCCTCGTCGAAATAGCGCTCGTAATCGCCCGAGGTCGAGACCGCGGCGTCTGCGAGCGGAATGCGCGTTACCACCTTGTTGGGATCGTGCGGGTCATCCGGATGCGCGATCGACACCAGCCACGGGCGCCCGCGACGATCGCCGAGCAGGCGGCTGTCGCCGCCGGCGGTCACGAGCGCGTGCTCGATGCCGCGCGCCTTGAGGATGGCGATCCCGCGGTCGACCGCGTAGCCCTTGGCGATGCCGCCGAGATCGATACGCATGCCGGCATGGCCGAAACGGATGGTGTGGTGTGCCGCATCGAAGATGAGGTTGCGCCAGTTGACGGCCGGCAGGGCGTCCTTGATCTGATCCTCGGTCGGATGCACGTGCAGCGGGTAGTTATAAAGGTAGCCGACGCTCGCGTAGGTGATGTCGAAGGCGCCCTCGGTGATCTCGGAGAAATGCGTCGACAGCTTGATCAGATCGAACAGCTCCGGGTCCACCTGCACCGGCTCGGTGGCCGCTCTCTGGTTGATGAGCGAGAGCTGGCTCTCGGGCTTGTAGTGGCTCATGAGCTCATCGATGCGGCGCATCTCGGTCATCACCGCCGCGATCGCCGCATTGCCCTGTGCCGGATCGTCCGCCCAGAGCTGCACGTACACGCGCGTGCCCATGATGGCTTCGGTGTCTTCCAGCCAGGCCGCGCGCGCCGGCGGCGCCAGGGTGAGCGCGAGGAGCACGGTCCCGAGCGCCGCCAACCGTCGTACCGTCATCCGCTGCGTTCCTTCCATGAGGCCTCCGGGCCGCTAGCCTAACCGGCCTCAGGGGAGCGTGTCTGCGCGCTCTGCGCGTCGTGAGTGCTCCCGATGCGGCGATTGGGGTATTCTGCCCCTCGTTGTGACGACAACGGTCACTCACAGGGGAGAGCGACGCATGAATCTCGCGAAACTCAATGGTTTGGTGTGCGGCGCGCTGTGCGCAGCCGCGCTTGCCGCTGCACCCGCCGTCTCGCTGGCACAGGCCGCGCCGACTCCCGCGGCGAGCAGCAGCTCGAGCGGACCGGTGACCTGCAAGGACGGCACCACCTCCCCGCACGGCGGCCGCGGTGCCTGCAGTGGCCACGGCGGCATCAACAAGTCGGCAACGGCAGCGTCCGCCGCTGCGCCTGCGGCGGCTCCCGCCGCGCCAGCCGCACCCGCCACAGCGGCACCCGCTGCGACCGCCTCGAGCAGCAGCTCGAGCGGACCGGTGACCTGCAAGGACGGCACGACCTCTGCGCACGGCGGCCGCGGTGCCTGCAGTGGCCACGGCGGCATCAACAAGTCGGCCGCGGCCGCGCCTGCGGCAGCTCCCGCGCCAGCAGCTCCGGCTGCGGCAGCCGCACCGGCTGCACCGGCTGCACCGGCTGCGCCGGCGGCTCCGGCGGCCAAAGCGGCCGCTTCCGCGCCTGCGGCGCAGGCCGCTCCCGGGGGCGGACCCGGCATGGTGTGGGTCAACACCTCGAGCAAGGTGTACCACTGCCAGGGAGACCGCTGGTATGGCAAGACCAAGGCGGGCTCGTACATGACCGAGGCACAGGCCAAGGCCGCGGGTGCGCACCCGGATCACGGCAAGCCCTGCTCGTGAGGCATGACGACACGGCGTGAGCTGTTGCTGGCGGCCGCCGGCGGCTGGCTGCTCGGCAGCACCGCCCCGGCGGGTGGCGGCGCGCTCGCGGCCGAGCCCGCCGGCGTTGATGCGCTCGAGGCGCCTGCCGGGAAGAAACCGCTCATCCGCCGCGCCTGGCGGCCGCCGAACTACGAGACGCCGCTCGAAGGGCTGGTGCCGCTCTACACGCCGAACGATCTGTTCTTCGTCCGCTATCACCTCGCGGTGATCCCGGAGATCGACGTCGATACCTGGCGGCTGAAGGTGGGCGGCGGCGCCGCGCAGCGGCCGCTCGCCCTGACGCTCCACGACCTCAAGCACGACTTCAAGCGCGTCACGCTGACGGCGGTCAACCAGTGCTCCGGGAATCGCCGCGGCCTGTTCACTCCGCGCGTCCCGGGCGTGCAGTGGGGGAACGGCGCGATGGGCAACGCCGAGTGGACCGGGGTGCGGCTGCGCGATGTGCTGGATAAGGCCGGCGTCGCTGCCGGTGCGGTCGAGGTGGTGTTCAACGGCGCCGACCTGCCGGTGCTGGCCGCGACGCCCGATTTCCTCAAGAGCCTGCCGATCGAACGGGCGCTCGATGAGAACACGCTGATCGCCTTCGAGATGAACGGTAAGGCGCTGCCGCATCTGAACGGTGCGCCGGCGCGGCTCATCGTGCCGGGCTGGACCGGAACCTACTGGGTGAAGCACCTGACGGAAGTCCGCATCGAGTCAGCGCCGTTCGACGGTTTCTGGATGAAGAGCGCGTACCGGCTGCCGACCGGGGTATTTCCCGGCGTGCGCTTCAAGAGCCAGGAGACGCCCGAGACGACGCCGATCACCGAGATCCTGGTGAACTCACTCATCACGAGCCACGTCAACGGCGCGCACGTCAAGCGCGGCGCACACGTCGAGCTCGCCGGCAAGGCCTGGGACGGCGGCTCGGGAATCGCCGTGGTCGAGGTCTCGACCGACGGCAGGCAGACTTGGGCTGCGGCGACTCTCGGCCGCGACCTCGGCCGTTTCGGCTGGCGCGAGTTCCACTTCCGGCTCGATGCCCCGCAGCCGGGGCCGCTCACCGTGGCGGTGCGCGCCCGCAGCCGCAACGGCGCAACGCAGCCCGAGAAGCTCACCGTGAACCCCGGCGGCTACCACGACAACATCGTGCAGACCGTGACGCTGGAGGTCGGATGAGGCGCCCGCTCGTCCTCGTCGCGGTGTCGGCGGCACTCGCGGTGGCGGCCGCGGTGGCGGCCGCGGCGGGGGAGGCGAGTCTCACACTGCACGAGGGCCCGGCGCGCGAGCTTACCGCGGGCCGCTGCGCGATCTGCCACAGCCTCGACTACATCCCGAACAACGCCCCGGTCATGGACCGGACCGGTTGGCAGAAGACCATCCAGAAGATGCGCGAGCGCTTCGGTGCCCCGATCAGCGACCAGGAAGCGCAGCAGATCCTCGACTACCTGGCCGGGAACTACGCGGGCAAGTCCTAGCTCAGGTGCCCATGGCCGGCTCCCTCAAGGGCAAGACACTCTTTATTACCGGCGCGAGCCGCGGCATCGGGCTCGCGATCGCGCTGCGCGCGGCGCGCGACGGCGCCAACATCGCGGTCGCCGCCAAGACCGCCGAGCCGCATCCGAAGCTCCCCGGGACCATCCACACAGCGGCCGCGGAGATCGAGCGGGCCGGGGGCAGGGCACTGCCGCTCATCGTGGACGTGCGTGATGAGGCCACAGTGACGGCGGCGGTCGAGCGCTGCGCCGAGCACTTCGGCGGCATCGACGTGTGCGTCAACAACGCCTCGGCGATCAATCTCGCGCCCACCGCCGAGATCGACATGCGCCGCTACGATCTCATCCAGCAGATCAACACCCGCGGCACCTTCGTCACCACCCGTGCCTGCCTGCCGTTCCTGAGGCGCGCCGCCAATCCTCACGTGCTGACGCTGTCGCCGCCGCTCGATCTGCGGCCCCAGTGGTTCGCGCCGCATCTTGCGTACTCGCTGTCGAAGTACGGGATGTCGCTGTGCATGCTCGGGATGGCGGAGGAATACCGGTCGGCCGGCATTGCCTGTAACGCGCTCTGGCCGCGCACCACCATCGCCACCGCGGCGGTGGAGTTCGCGCTCGGCGGGCCGGCGATGATGCGCCGCTCGCGCAAGCCCGAGATCGTCGCCGACGCGGCCCATGTGATCCTCACCGGGCCGGCGCGCGAGTGCACCGGGCGCTTCCTGATCGACGACAGCGTGCTCTACGAGGCCGGGGTGCGCGACTTCGCGCCCTACAGCGTCGAACCGGGCGCGCCGCTCCTCGCCGACCTCTTCATCGCGCGCGACGCGCCGGCCCCGCCCGGCGTGCGCCTGGAGTTCCTGCGGTGAGCGCCACGGTGAATCGCCGCTGCGTGCTCGCGCGGCGCCCGCAGGGCGAGCCGGCGGCCACCGATTTTCGCTTCGAGGAGGTGCCGGTACCGGTGCCCGCGGCGGGCCAGGTGCTGCTGCGCACGCGCTACCTCTCGCTCGACCCTTACATGCGCGGGCGCATGAACGACGCGCCTTCCTACGTGCCGCCGGTGGCGCTCGATGCGCCGATGTCGGGGCAGACGGTGAGCGAAGTCGAGGCGAGCAACAATCCGGCCTTCCGGGTGGGCGAACTGGTGGTCGGCAACGCCGGCTGGCAGGACTTCGACGTGTCGGACGGGCGCGATCTGGTGCGCATCGATCCGGCACTCGAGCGGCCGTCCTACGCGCTTGGGGTCCTCGGCATGCCGGGACTGACCGCCTACGTGGGGCTCCTCGACGTCGGTCAGCCGCGTCCCGGCGAGACCGTGGTGGTGGCCGCGGCCACCGGCGCGGTGGGCTCGGTGGTCGGACAGATCGCCAGGCTCAAGGGCTGCCGCGTGGTCGGGGTCGCGGGCGGCGCGGACAAGTGCGACTACGCGGTCAGAAACCTGGGCTTCGATGCCTGCGTCGACCATCGCGGCGGCGAGCTGCGCGAGCGGCTCGCGGCGGCCTGCCCCAAGGGGATTGACGTCTACTTCGAGAACGTCGGCGGCGAGGTGCTCTACGCCCTAGTGCCGCTGCTGAACGTCGGGGCGCGAATACCGCTCTGCGGCCTCATCGCCTGGTACAACCTCGAGAAGGCTCCCACCGGCATCGATCGCACGCCGGCGCTGCTCTCGACCGTGCTGCGCTGGCGCGTCAGGATCCAGGGGTTCATCGTCCTCGACCACTACCAGCGATTCCCGGCCTTCTACCAGGACATGAGCGGCTGGCTGCGCGAGGGGCGGGTGCGTTACCGCGAGGACGTCATCGAGGGACTCGAACAGGCGCCGCGCGGGCTGATCGGACTCCTCAAGGGCGAGAACTTCGGCAAGCTCGTGGTACGGGTGTCGGGGAGCTGAGGCGTGGCGCGACGGGTCACCGTGTCCTGGGTCTTCGATGTCATCTCGCCGTTCGCGTATCTGGGCCTGCGCGACCTCGAGCGGCTGCCGGCCCATGTCGAGCTGCGATTCGTGCCGGTGCTGCTGGCGCCGCTGCTCAATCACTTCGGGCAGACGGGACCGGCGGAGATTCCTTCCAAGCGCACGTTCACCTATCGATTCGTGCTCTGGCGCGCCCGCAGCCTGAGTCTGCCGATGCGCTTTCCCCCCACGCACCCGTTCAACCCGCTCGCGGGGCTGCGTCTCATCGTGGCCGCCGGCAGCGACCGCCGCGCCGCCAGCACGGTGCTCGATGCGGTCTTTCGCGACGGGCGCGACCTCACCGACGCGACCGTGATCGCCGATCTCGCGCGCACGCTCGGCGTCGCCGAGCCCGAACGCGCCGTGAGCGACCCGGCGGTCAAGCAACGGCTGCGCGAGAACACCGACTGGGCGATCGCGCGCGGCGTGTTCGGCGTGCCGACACTGGTGATCGGGGAGGAGCTCTTCTGGGGGCACGACGCCTTCCAGATGGCACTCGACTACCTCGCCGATCCGGCCATGTTCCACACACCGCAGATGCGCGCGGTCGAGCGGCTCCCCGTCGGCGTGGCGCGCGTGAGATGAGCGCGGGGCGCTGGCGGATGATCGGCTGTCTCGCGCTGCTGGTGTCGCCGACGGCACCGTGCGCGGATTACTGGGCCTACCAGTACAAGCACATCGACGTCACGGTCGCAGGCTCGAGCGACTACGCGCGCAACGTGGCGCGCAATGCCGACCGCCTCGGCGTGGTGCTGGCGCAGGTGCTCAGCTTCCGCTCCGCTGCGCGCCTGCCGACCCATATCTTCGTCCTGCCGGACGATGAGATCGTGAAGCTCCTCGGCGCGAGCGGCATGGCCACTTACAGTACGACCGGTTACGACACCACGGTGATCGCCAGCGCCGGGCGCAGTGAGGACGATCGTTACTGGGGCGTGTATTTTGGCTACGTCGGGAGCCTGCTCGCGGGCGACGGCGCGCTGCGCTACCCGTACTGGTTCCGCCTCGGGGTGCCGGAGCTTTTCGCCACCACCGAGTTCGATCACGAGCACATCCGCACCGGCGGTATCGCTCCCGACTACGCTTACACGGTCGCGGACGGCAAGCTGATTCCGCTGCGCACCTTCCTCGCGCTCGAGGAGCAGGACCCGCAGCTCCAGTCCGCCGCAAGCGCCGACATGTACGCCGCCCAGAGCTGGTTCCTGACACGCGAGGTGCTGGTCGAGGGCCGGCATCGCGACGAATTCTCCCGCTACCTCGCGCTCCTCGGTGCGGGCCGGGGCGAGCGCGCCGCCTTTAGCGCGAGCTTCAGCGTGAGTTACGAGGATCTCGACCGGATGCTGCGCGACGACCGGCGCGTCTCGACGCACGTCTATGTCCTGCCGAGTCCGGTCGACGCGCGGCCGGACGCGACGCCGCCGCGCAAACTGGCCACGCCCGAAGTCGCCGCGCGGCTCGCCGCGGCGAATCTCGCGGCCGGCCACCGGCCCGAGGCGCTGCGCCTGGCCGGTCAGGCACTCGATGCCGACCCGGCCAACGAGACCGCGCTGTGCACCGCGATCGAGGCACAGCTGCTCAACTGGAACTACCCCGCCGTACTCGCGGCGATCAACGCGCTGGTCGCGCACGGCCGGCCCTCGCCGCCGGCCCTCGCCGAGCGCGCCGCCGCGCTTACGATCCTCGCCTCCGCGGTGAGCGCCGGCCACGCCGATCTCGGGGTGGACGCCGCGACGCTGCTGCGCCACGCGCGCGAGGACTACCAGGGGGCGCTCGGCGCGGATCCGGAGGACTTACGCTCCTGGGCGGGGCTCGCGGGGCTGTACGGCGCCGAGCGCGACGCCGCCGCGGCGCTCGCGCTGCTGCCCGCCGCGACCGAAGCGCTCGGCCGCCATCCGCGTAACGCCAATCTGGCGTACGCACTCGCCCACATGTGTGCGCAGACGCAACAGTGGGACTGCGCCGCGAAGTTCGCCGCAGCATGGCGCGACAACGCCCTCACGGCCGCGAGCCGGGCGGACGCCGCGGCGTTCGAGGCGCACTTAAGCGCCTACCGCGCGCGCCTCGCGAGCGCCGCGCCCCCGGCTGCACCGCCGCCCGCGCCGGTCGCGCCCGCGAGCCACTGAAGCCGGGCCGCGCCACGGAAAAGCTGTTGCGGCGCCGGGAGGGGCTCTATATATTATCGACAAGATAATATTTACCACTGGCCGCACTTCCGACGCGTTACTGTGAACCGCGACGCGACCTTGACCCCCGCACACCGCCCGACGACGGCGGCGGCGTGCCGTTCCTGGTCGCTGGCGGCGCTGCTGCTCCTCGAGAGTGCCGCCGTCTGCGCCGCCGCCCCGGCGCCTCTTCCTCCGCCGATCGATCTCGACGCCTTCGACGCCATGAAAAAGAGCGTGGCGCTGCCCGATGCCGAGAGGCTCGCCTACGTCGACATGGGCAGGCCCGACGGCACGCCCGTGGTGCTGATCCACGGCTACACCGACAACGCCCGGGACTGGGTGCCGCTCATTCCCTACCTGTCGAAGAGCTTGCGCCTGATCGTGGTGGACATCCGTGGCCACGGCCGCTCGGGCAAGCCCGAGTGCTGCTATACCCGCGTCGATTTCGCCTACGACCTGAAGCTCCTGCTCGATACGCTGCACATCGAGCGTGCCGACATCGTCGGACATTCCCTCGGCAGCATCATCGCGCAGACCTTCGCGGAAGTCTGGCCGGAGCGCACGCGGCAGGTGGTGCTGATCTCCTCGAGCGGCGGCCACAAGGCAGGCTCGCCCCCGCTCCCGCCGCAGTTCGACTACGCCGCGGCGATCCGCGCGCTCAAGGAGCCGATCGATCCGGAATCGCCGTTCATGATCGAGTGGTGGGCATCGCCCAGCCCGGTCGATGCGGATTTCCTGCGCCGCCAGCGCCGTGACGCGGCGGCGATCCCGCTGCGGGTGTGGCTGGCGGTGCTGGACCAGGCCCTCATCGACACGGATCTGCAGCGGACACTGCCGCGCCTCAAGGCGCCGACACTGCTCATCTGGGGAGAGAAGGACCCGCTGATGGAGCAGGAAGTGCGGCAGACGCTCATCGCCGCGCTGCCGCAGGCCGAGGTGAAGGTCTTTGCGGGCCTCGGTCACAACCCGTTCTGGGAGGAGCCGGCGCAGTGCGCGGCGGTGATCAACGAGTTTCTGACGAAGGGGAGCATCCGACAATGAAATCAGGCTGGTGGAATCGAGGTTCGCAGCGCGCCGCGGGCATGGCGGCCGCCGCATGGCTGATCGCTTCCGGCGCCGCCACACCGGCGCTGGCGCAGGAGGCGCCGGAGAAGCAGGCGCAGGGGAGCGCCGAGACCACGGGCGAGATCGAGACCATCATCGTCAGCGCCCGCAAGCGCGAGGAATCGATCGCGCAGGTGCCGACCAGCATCACCGCCTTTACTCCCGAGACGCTCAAGGACTACAACATCCAGTCGTTCGCCGACTACGCGACCAAGACGCCGGACCTGTCCTTTACCTACGGCGGCGGCCCGACCGGCATCGCCGACTCGAAGACCGTCGCGATTCGCGGTATCACCGGGCAGAACCTGTTCGGTACCGCGGGCGCCACCGGGTTCTACATCGACGACACGCCGGTGCCGGGTTCGCTCGATCCGCGCGTGGTCGATATCTCCAGTATCGAAGTGCTGAAGGGGCCCCAGGGCACGCTCTACGGCGAGAGCTCCCTCGGCGGCAACGTCCGCCTGATCACCCGGCAGCCGGACGTGAACAGCAGCGGCTACGGCTACATGCTCGACGCCGGTGTCACCTCCGGCGGTGGCAGCCCCGACGGTGGCGGCAATTTCGTCGGCAACCTGGTGCTGATCCAGGGCACAGCCGCGCTGCGCGTGGTGCTGTTCGGCAACCACGACGCCGGCTACCTGACGCGCAGCTGGCCGATCAATCCCCTCACTCCCGGTCCGGCGGGCGACCCGCCCGGCGTCGACCCATTCGAGACCGTGCCGCGCGGCAGCTCGAGCGATCAGGGAGCCGTGTCGACCGGCGGCGGCTCGCTGGCGCTGCTCGTGAAGCCGAGCGATGCGCTCGACATCAAGCTGCGGGTGCTCTACCAGGACTCGAAGGATCACGGCTTCCCGGCGACGTTCGCGCCGCTGCCGAACTTCGACCCCGTCTACACCATGGACCGCGCCTTCGACGTGCAGCCCTACGCGACCGACGTCTGGACGCTGCCCTCGCTCGATATCAAGTATGCGGGCTCGGGCTGGGCCTTCGTGTGGTCGAACAGCTACTTCTACCGCCACACCTACGACGTGGAGGACTCGAGCTACGGCACGCAGCAGATTCTCGGTAGTGCGCTTTACCAGCTCGGCGGTGTCGCGCCGCAACCGTACCTGTGGATCGGCGACCGGCATCACGACCAGTTCTCGAGCGAGGCGCGCTTCTCCTGGGACCCGGTCAACAACGTGAGCGGCACGGTGGGCGTCTACTATTCCAACACGCACACGCGCTTCACCATTCCCCCGACCAACTCCATCGGGATCGACCAGCCGGGCAGCAGCGCCTGCGAGTTCAGCCCGACGCCGCCGCCGTGCACACCGGCGTCGCTGGGCTATGCCTCGCCCGCCTGGTCGAGCCCGGAGATCTGGACCCAGACCAATCCGGGCACCGAGGAGGACAAGTCGATCTTCGGCGAGGTCTACTGGAAGTTCGCGCCGCAGTGGACACTGACGCTCGGCGGTCGCCAGTACTGGCTGAATCAGACGACCGATTACACCGCGGACGGTTTCCTGAACGGCGGCCCGGAGCCGAGCGACCCGCAGGCCAACAGCCAGTCCGGCTTCAATCCGAAGGTGGCGCTCGCCTGGCAGATGACCGATGCGACCATGGCCTATGCCTCCGCGTCCAAGGGATTCAGGGCGGGCGGCGCGCAGGCCAACTTCCCCGGCTGCACGCTGCCGAGCCTGTCGGTGGACGCGATCACCCACATCCGCTCGGACACGCTCTGGACCTACGAGGCCGGCATCAAGTCGCAGCTGCCCGCCGTACTGATCTCGGCAGCGGCCTACGACATCGAGTGGAATAACCTGCAGCAGCAGGTGGCGCTCGCCTGCGGGTTCTACGCGCAGGTGAACGGCGACTCGGCGCGCATCCGCGGCGCCGAGCTCGAGGCCTCCGGGCGGCTCGGGGTGCCTGGCCTGCAGTTCCGCCTGGGACTTGGCTACGAGGACACCGACGTGACCGACCCCGGCAACCTCGCGCTGTTCGGCGTCGTCCCGGGCTCGCGGGTCGCGGGCGTCCCGGCCTTCAACGGCTCGGTCGGCCTCGTGTACACGCGTGCGCTCGGCACCGGCATGGACGGCTTCGTGTCGGGGGACTACAGCTACCAGGGCGACGCGATTTCGCTCCTGGTCGGCGGCAACGGTTCGCAGGCAACGCGCCCGGGCTTCGGGGTGGCGAATCTGCGTTTCGGCGTCGATCGCGGCGACATCGAGCTTTCGCTCAACATCCACAACCTGTTGAATGCCAAGCCGAACCTCGGCGACATCGGCTACATCGGTTACGCGCAGTTCAACGCCGCGGGCGCGGTGATTCCGCAGGTGGCGACCATGCTGCCGCTCACGGTCACTGTGCAGCTCAGCAAGAGCTTCTGATCCGTCAGGCGCGCACCGCGGCACCCGCCGCGGCGTGCGCCGGCGGCATGCTGGCCGAGCCGGTCGCCCAGCCGTAGAGGAGCGCCAGTTGCAGCCGCAGCTGCTCGATCTGCACCGTGGCCGGCCAGTCGCCGACGTTGGCGACCGCACTCGCGGTGAGCCCGTTGATGAAGGTGACGAGCGAGCGCAGCACATGCTCGCGCGTGGCGGCGGGCCATTGCGGCCAATCGGGCCAGCACTGAGCCAGGCAGCGCTCGAAGAGCCGCAGGTACTCGCGGTGCACCCAGGCGTTGATGCGCTTCAGGCGCTTGTCCGCCGAGACCTGTCCCCAGAAGGTGGTCCAGAAGGCGCACTCGATGCGCCGGTGCGTATCGACCGGCAGCGCCTCGGTAAGGAGCGTGAGGAGATCGGGCGGCGTCGCGCCCACCGGCCGCGTCAGACGCTCTTCGATGCGCCTCAGGATCAGCCGCAGCGCCGCGATGATGATGTCCTGCTTGCTGTCGAAGTAGTGCGCCAGCATGCCGGTGGTGTAGCCGGCCTCGCGCGCGATGCGCACCATGCTCGCCTGATCGAAGCCGTGGGCCGCGACCACGCGGCAAGCGACCAGGGCGATCTCATCGCGCCGCGCTGCATGGTCGACGATCTTGGGCATGGCGCGCGCTTAAGCCGGATCGAGGCCGACGTCGGCGGCGGCGGCACGGCGCCGGTCGTGCTCGAGGTCCATCGAGCGGCAGGCGAGGATGTAAACGACCGCCGCGACGGGCAGCCCCACCAGCATGGCGATGTCCGCCTTGCCGAGCGCGCGCGCCACCGGTCCTGTGTAGAGGTCGGTGCTGAAGAACGGGATCATGACCACGAAGCCCACCACGTAGGCGGTGAGGCCGCGCCAGTTCCAGCGGCCGTACATACCTCCCGAGTTGAAGATCTCGCGGATCGAGTAGTGGCCTTTGCGCACCAGGTAGAAGTCCACCAGGTTGATCGCGGTCCAGGGCGTGAAGAGGTACAGCAGCAGTGACAGGTAGTCCTGGAAGCGCTCGACGAAGTTGCCCGAGGCGTTGAGCGCCAGCGTCGTGCTCGCGAGGAGCGCCAGCGCAAGGCTCGCGAGGCGCTTGCTGACCGTGCACTTGAGCGGCTGCACGGTGTCGGCGACCGAGAGCAGGGTGAGCGAAGCGCCGTAGAAGTTGAGCGCCGTGATGGTGACGAGGCCGAGCAGCCCGCCGACGAGCAGCACCTTCCCGAGGCCCGGGATCACGGCGTCCGCGGCGTGCTCCATGGCCGCGGCGACGTCGAGCTGCGGTGCCACCGCGGCTGCCACCGTGCCGACCAGCATCATCCAGGTGCCGCCGATGAAAGCGCCCAGGTAGGTCCACCAGAAGGACTCGCTCACGCCGACGTCACGCGGCAGGTAGCGCGAGTAGTCCGAGACGTAGATCGACCAGCTGAGCTGGTAGGAAGCGGCGGCGAACATCTGCGCGAGGAACGGCACGGCGCGAAAGCCGCCCCGGTCCCACTGTGCGGGGGGGAATTTGAGCGTGAAGAGGGCCCCGACCGTGAATACGGTGAGTATCGCGATCATCAGATACGCGAAGCTGCGCTGCGCGCGGTGGATCTGGTCGTAGCCGACCGCGGCGAGGCTCACCGCCAGGAGCGCGAACAGCACCATACCCGTAGCGGAGGTCGCCGAGATGGCCGGCGTCAACTGATGCAGGGCCTGCACCACCAGCACCTGATTGAAGGCGTTGTAGCCAATGTAGGCAATGAGCGCCACCGCCCACACCAGGAGCGCCCCCGTGTAGCCGAACTGTGGCCGCGACTGGATCATCTGGGGGAGCCCGAGCTGCGGCCCCTGGGTGGAGTGGAAGGCCATGAAGAACGTGCCGAGCACGTTGCCGAGCACCACCGCGACCGTGGTCCAGAGGAGATTGCCGCCGAGCGTGATGCCGAGCACCCCGACGGCGAGCGTCGCCAGGTGCGCATCGCCCGAGAACCATACCGGCCACAGATGCCACACCTTGCCGTGCCGCTCGGCGAGCGGCACGTAGTCGATCGAGCGCACCTCGATGAATCGCTTGCCCATGGCCCCCGCGCCGCGGCTGCGGTCCGCTTTTTATATCACGATACCAACATTACAGGACGGCGGCGAGCTCAGGTAGAGTGCGCGCTCCGTGGCCGCACCTCGTAGCCCGGCACCTTGGGCTCATCGTCCACCATCTGCGGTGGGAAGCCCTCGCCCAGTACCCGCACGCCGCAGGCCTCCTCGAGGCGGCGGATGATGTTGGGCGAGTGCTCGCGCGGTCCGTAGCGCTGCGCGCCGTCGCGGAAGATCCCGAGCACCAGGGGCGAGAGCTCGAGCGGTACGTGCCGCTCACGCGCCAGAGTGTCGAACAGCCCGACGTCCTTGATCACGAGGTCCATGGTGAAGTTGATGTCGCGGCTGCCGTTCAGGATCACCTGCGACTCGGTCTCGTGCACGAAGGAGTTGCCGGAGGAGATACGGATGCCCTCATAGGCCATGTTGAGGTCGAGGCCCGCAACCTTGGCGACGGTGAGCGCCTCGGCGAGCGCCGCCAGATGCACCGTACAGAGGTAGTTGGTGATCACCTTGAGGACCGAGGCGGAGCCGACCGGACCGGTGTGCAGGATGCGCTGCCCGAGGATCGCGAGCACCGGCAGTACGCGCTCGAAGGCCGCGCGGCTGCCGCCGGCGAAGATCGAGATGTTGCCGGTGGCGGCCCGGTGACAGCCGCCCGAGACCGGACAGTCCATGGCGGCCGCGCCGAGTGCCTCGACCCGGGCGGCGAGGCGGCGCGCCTCGGCGGCATCCGTGGTGCTCATCTCGAGCCAGGTTTTCCCGGCGGTGAGGCCTGCCAGCACGCCGTCCGGCCCCTCGAGCACCGCGGCCGAAGCGGCCGGGGAGGGGAGACAGGTGATGACGACGTCGACGTTGCCGGCGAGCTCCTTCGGGGAGGCGGCGGCTGTCGCTCCGGCGGCGACCAGGGCCGCTACACGCGCGGGATCGAGGTCCCGTACCGTGAGCTGCACCCCGTGACGCAACAGGTTGCCCGCGAGCTGGGCGCCGACGTTGCCGAGCCCGATGAATCCGACGTTCAAAGTAGTCATGCGGGGCACAGGTTACACTGTCGGCCGATGAGCGAGGCAGCCAACCGGCGTCCACTCAAGAGCCGCTCGAGCGGCTGGGCACGCGCGCTCGCGGCCGCGCTGGCGCGTACCCCCGTCACCCCCAACCAGATCTCCGTCGCGAGCGTCGTGTTTGCGGTGGCGGGCGCCGCCGCGCTCGCGAGCGCGGGTGCTGTCCCGTGGGCGCTCCTGGTGTGCGCAGCCTGCGTGCAGCTGCGCCTGCTGTGCAATCTGCTCGATGGCATGGTGGCGGTCGAGGGCGGCAAGGGCTCCGCCGTCGGCGGCCTCTACAACGAAATCCCCGACCGCCTCGCCGATGCGGCGCTGCTGGTGGCGGCGGGCTATGCCGCCGGTGTTGCCTGGCTCGGCTGGTGCGGCGCGCTGCTCGCGGTCACTACGGCGTACCTGCGCGCTCTTGGAGGCGCGCTCGGGCTGCCGCAGGACTTCCGCGGGCCGATGGCCAAGCAGCAACGCATGGCGGTGCTCACGGTCGCTGGTGTACTCGGCGCCGCCGAAGCCCTCCTCTGGCACTCGCACTACGCGCTCGAGGCGGCGCTGTGGGTGATCGCGGTGGGGGCGCTCATCACCTGCGTGGCCCGCACGCGGGCCCTCGCGCACGGGCTGCGGGCGCGGCCGCGGCCTTTGGGGTCATGAAGCCGCTCGCCGCGGTCCTCTGCGGGGTGATGCGCACTCTGGTCGGCGCGCACGCGCACTGGCAGGAGGCACCGACGACCGCGCAGAGCATCTATTTCGCCAACCACACGAGCCACATGGATACGCTCGCGATCTGGGCGGCGCTCGGACCGCGGCTGCGCGCGCTGGCGCGGCCGGTGGCGGCGCGCGATTACTGGGATCGCGGCGCACTGCGCCGTTACGTGGCGCGCAAGGTACTCAACGTGGTGTTCGTCGAGCGCATGAAGGAAGGCCGCGAGGGCGACCCGCTGGCCCCGCTCGCCGCCGCGCTGCACGAAGGGAGCTCGCTGATCCTCTTCCCGGAAGGTACCCGCGGCACCGGGCCGGTTCCGGCCGCGTTTCGCTCGGGGCTCTACAACCTCGCGCAGCGCTTCCCCGCGGTGCGTCTCGTGCCCGTGTACCTGGAGAATATGCATCGCGCCATGCCCAAGGGGACCTTCGTGCCGATCCCGGTGATCTGTACGGTGCGCTTCGGCGCGCCGCTCGAGCGGCGCGCGGACGAGGCGCGCGAGGCGTTTCTCGAGCGCTCGCGTGCGGCGGTGGTGGCGCTCGCATGAGCGGGCACCAGAAGTTCTACTGGCTGATGGGCGGCGTGGTGACGCTGCTGCTCGTCGCTTCGCTCGTGGGCGCGCTGCTCGGCGCCCGTGCCCGGACGGCGGCCGCACGCGCCGTCATTGCCAACCTCAACAGCCGCATCCGCGCCTGGTGGGTCATGGTCGGGATCTTCGCGGTCGCGTTCCTCGCCGGACCCGTTGCGACGCTGCTGCTGTTTGCCTCGATGTCGTTCTTCGCGCTGCGCGAGTTCGTGACGCTCACCCCCAGCAAGCCCGCCGATCACGTGCCGCTCTTCCTGTGCTTCTTCGTGCTGATCCCGCTGCAATACGCGCTTATCGGCTACGACTGGTACGGGCTGTTCGCGATCCTGATCCCGGTGTACGCCTTTCTGATCCTGCCGGCGGTCGCAGCGCTCGCCGGCGACCCCGACAGCTTCCTCGAGCGCAGCGCCAAGCTCCAGTGGGCCGTCATGGTGACGGTGTACTGCGTGAGCCACACGCCGGCGCTGCTGCTGCTGCATATCCCGGGATACGAGGGTCAGGATGCACTGCTCATCTTCTTTCTGCTGCTCGTCACGCAGATGAGCGACGTGCTGCAGTACGTCTTCGGCAAGCTCCTCGGACGCACGCTCCTCGCGCCCACGGTGAGTCCGTCCAAGACCGTCGAGGGCCTGATCGGCGGCGGTCTCGCTGCGACTGCGGTCGGGGGCGCCATGTACTGGATCACGCCGTTCTCGCCGCTCGAGGCGCTCGGCATGTCGTTCGTCATCGTCGTCATGGGATTCCTCGGCGGCCTGGCACTCTCGGCCGTCAAGCGCAGCCTCGGGGTCAAGGACTGGGGCGCCATGATCGAGGGACACGGCGGGATGCTCGACCGGGTCGATTCCCTGAGCTTCGCCGCGCCCGTCTTCTTCCACCTGACGCGGTATTTCTTCTAGCGCACCCCGCGCGCCGGAGCGGCGCTAAGATAGGCTTTCAGTTCCGCACAGGAACGAGGGAGGTTCGCCCATGTCTTCCAAGCTCGTGCCGACCCTGCTGGCCGCCGCCGCCATCGGCGCCGGCTTCACCGCCAGCGAGGCGCAGACGCCGCCGCCCGCCGCACCCGCGCCGTACGCGCTCGATGACGTGCCCGACAAGATGCCGTTCGACATCCCCTACGGGGCGCCGATCTCGCTCGAGCGCGCGAAAGCGGCCATCGCGGCGACCGTGGCCGAGGCCCGCAAGCACGACTGGAAGCTCAACGTGGCGGTGGTCGACTCGGGTGGGAATCTCGTCGCCTTCGAGCGCATGGACGGCGCACAGCTCGCCTCGATCCAGATCGCCGAGCACAAGGCGCGCACCGCGGCGACCTTCCGCCGCGAGACCAAGGTGCTCGAGAAAGGCATCCAGCAGAGCGGCAACCTTTACGTGATGACGCTCGACGGCATGATCGGCTCGCGCGGCGGCATCCCGCTGGTCGTGGGGGGCAAGCTCATCGGCGCCATCGGCTGCTCGGGCGGCACCGGCTCCCAGGACGAGGTTGCCTGCAAGGCGGGCGTCGCCACCATCAAATAAGCGCGGAGGCTGTATGCAGCAAGCCGTACGCAAATACCTGCTGGCGCTCGAGGCGGGCGATGCCGAGAAGGCCGCGGCGCTCTTCGTGCCCCACGGGTGGGTGCAGTCGCCGTTCCTCGGGCGTCTGCCGGTGCGGGAATTCGTGCGCAAGGTGACGAGCTCTTCCAGGGGTTCGAAGCTCACCGTCTACGACGTGCTGGTGAGCGCCGAGGGGCAGCTGCGCGCCGTCGCCTACTATCTCTACGACTGGACGCTGAAGGACGGCTCGCACGTCGCCTTCGATTGCGCCGACGTGTTCAACTTCGACCGCGAGACGGGCAAGATCGAATCCATCGCGCTCGTCTACGACACCGATCCGGTGCGCGACGTGGTCGAGCACAAGTACCCTTGAATGATTGGCAGAAATCGCCTGGCGGCGATTTCTGCGGACATCACTGCGAATCCGCCGGCGAAAGGCGCGACTTTCGCCGGCTGCGCCCGGGGGATCAGCTGGTCTTGCCGTCCCAGTACTCCTCCATGCGCCGGCGCATGGCGGCATCCGGCACGCGGCCGCGGCCGGCGCCCTGGTTGTCCTCGAGGTGCGCGACCTTGGTGGATCCCGGGATGACGCAGGTGACGGCCGGGTGCGCGATGACGTACTTGAGGAAATACTGCGCCCAGCTGGTGACGTCGATGTCCGCGGCCCAGGGTGGGAGCGAGCGGCCGGCGGCCTGCTGGAAGAGCGAGGAGCGTCCGAACGGAAGGTTTACCAGCACGCCGATCCGGCGCTCGAGCGCGAGCGGCAGGATGGTCGTGGCGGCCTCGCGGTTGCCGATCGAGTAGTCGACCTGCACGAAGTCCAGCCGATAGGTGCGCATGGCCGCGGCGAGCTCGGCGTGCTGACTCTCGCGCGAGGTCGTGACGCCGAGGTAGCGGATGCGGCCCTCCTTCTTCCATTCCTGCATGCGCGGCAGCAGCTCCTCGAGGCCGTTCAGGTTATGGACCTGCAGCAGGTCGACGCGCCGGGTCTCGAGGCGCTCGAGCGAGCGCGCGAAGCTCTCCGCACCCTCCGGCTGTGAGCTGCTGCTGCCGACGAGTTTGGTGGCGAGGAAGAACTTCTCGCGGGTGCCGAGGCTCTCGAGCGCCTCGCCGATGATCGCTTCGCTGTCGCCGTAAGCGGCGGCGGTATCGATCACGGCGCCACCGAGCTCGTGCATGCGCTTGAGCTCCGCGCGGACGTCATCGCGTACCTCGGTGCGGAATGCATCCGTGCCGAGCCCGATCGCGGGCAGCCATTCGCCGCTTACCGGGATCGCCTTGGCGATGAGCCGCGGCGAGGAGGCCGGCGCGCTCAACGTCGGCGGCCCGCTGCTCACGGGCGCTGTGCCGCCAGGGGGCGTGCCACCGGGCGGCGGGTCGGCCGCGCGCAGTGGCCGGCCGAGGAGTGCGCCGACGCTCCCTGCGACGCCGGCGGCGAGAAATCCGCGCCGTGTGAGATACGAGTCCGATCGGTCCTTCATGACCCCTCCGTGCACGCTGCGCCGCCACCGATCATGGCATGGATGCCGCCGGCATCGTAGTCTCACGCTGCATGACACATCTGAGCCGCCGCCGCTTCTCCGCCCTGGCCGCGGCCTTCGGCTTTTTCAGTGCGGGCAGCCTCGCACGTGTGCGTGCTGCCACGGGTGCGGCGGCGGCCCTGCCCGATGACGTGGTGCTCGAGAGTAATGTGCGCGTGGCGATGCGCGACGGCGTGCGTCTCGCCACCGACGTCTATCGTCCGGCGCAGGGTGGCGTCGCGCTTCCCGGGCGCTTTCCCGCGCTCCTCGAGCGCACGCCCTACGGACGCAACGTCACCTACTTCCGCGACATCACCGCGGGCAATCCCACGCCCAAAACGCGTGCCGAGGTGGCGGCGTACTACGCGCGCCACGGCTATGTGGTGATCCTGCAGGACTGCCGCGGCCGACACGACTCGGAAGGCGAGTTCGTCAAATACCTGAGCGAAGGCAACGACGGCTTCGACACCTGCCGCTGGCTCGCGGCGCAGCCCTGGAGCGATGGGCATATCGGCACGATGGGGCTTTCCTACGCAGCCCACACCCAGGTGGCGCTCGCCTGTCTCAATCCGCCGGGTCTCAAGGCCATGTACATCGACTGCGGCGGCTTCTCGAACGCCTACCAGGGCGGCATCCGCCAGGGGGGCGCCTTCGAGCTCAAACAGGTCACCTGGGCTTATAACCTGGGTCTCGAGAGCCCCGCGGTGCAGAAAGACCCGCGCCGCCTTGCCGCGCTCAAGAGCATCGATCTCAAGGCATGGTTCGCCAGCATGCCATGGAAGCGCGGTCACACTCCCCTGAGCCCCATTCCTGACTACGAGAGTTACGTCTACGAGCAGTGGGAGCACGGCACCTTCGATGCCTACTGGAAGCAGCTCGGCCTCTACGCGGCCGGCTACTACGGCGCCTTCGCGGATGCGGCCATGGTGCATCTCTCGGGCTGGTACGACCCCTACGCGCGCACCGCGACCGAGAACTACCAGGGGCTCGCGCGAGCCAAGCGCGGCCCGGTGCGCCTCATCATGGGACCCTGGACGCACGGGGCGCGCTCGACGCCTTTCGCAGGCGAGGTCGAGTTCGGTGCCGGCGCGACGCTCGATGCCGACGGCGGCGACATCTTCGCCCGGCGGCTCGCGTGGTTCGACCGGTATCTGAAGGGCGCGCGCGCCGGGGAGGACCAGCCACCGGTGCGCCTCTTCGTCATGGGCGGCGGCAGCGGACGCAAGAACGCCGCGGGGCGGCTCGAGCACGGCGGGCACTGGCGCAGCGAGCGCGACTGGCCGATTGCGGATGCGCGGCTGACGCCGTATTACCTCGCGAACGATGGCCGCCTCACGACCGCGAAGCCGGCGGCGGACGCCGCTCCGCTCAGCTTCGATTTCAATCCCGATCATCCGGTGCCGACCATGGGCGGCACCGTCACCTCCGGTGAGCCGCTGATGCGCGGCGGCGGCTACGATCAGCGCGAGCGGGCCGAGTTCTACGGCTCGCGGGCGCCGTACCTGCCGGTGGCGGCGCGTCCCGACGTACTGGTATTCGAGACCGAGCCGCTCGAGGAGGACACCGAGGTCACCGGCGCCATCGAGGCGCACCTGTGGGTGAGCTCGGATGCGCTCGACACCGACTTCACGGTCAAGTTGATCGACGTCTATCCGCCGAGCGAGGACTACTCAGAAGGGTTCGCGCTGAACCTCACCGACGGGATTCTGCGCTGCCGCTACCGTGAGTCCTTCGAGAAGCCTGCGCTCATGCAGCCGGGCGAGGCTTATCGGATCACCGTCACGGCGTTCCCCACTTCGAACCGCTTCGTGCGCGGACATCGCATCCGCCTGGATGTTTCCTCGAGCAACTTCCCGCACTTCGACGTGAATCCCAACACCGGTGCGCCGGAGGGCACGGGACTCACGCGGCGCGTGGCGCGCAACACCGTGCACATGGACGCCGCGCGCCCTTCGCACGTGGTGCTGCCGCTCATCCCGAGGCGCGCCTGAAGTGCTGCCGGGCGCACGGGCACGGCTCGGCTCGGTCATCCGCGTCGCGAGCGGCAATTTCCTCGAGATGTACGACTTCATGGTGTTCGGCTATTACGCGGCGGCCATCGGCGCGGCGTTCTTCCCCGGCAAGAGCCCCTATGTCTCGCTGATGCTGACGCTCGCCACCTACGGCGCGGGCTTTCTCATGCGCCCGGTGGGCGCCATCGTGCTCGGCGCCTACGCCGACCGGCATGGGCGGCGTGCCGGACTGCTGCTGACGCTCGCGCTCATGGCCGCCGGGATCGTGCTGACCGCCGCGACACCCGGCTACGGGACAATCGGACTCATGGCGCCGCTGCTGGTGCTGGCGGGCCGCCTGGTGCAGGGCCTGTCCGCCGGCATGGAGCTCGGCGGCGTGTCGGTGTATCTCGCCGAGATCGCGCCTGCCGGCGCCAAGGGCTTCTACGTGAGCTGGCAGTCGGCGAGCCAGCAGGTGGCGGTCATGTTCGCCGCCTCCGTGGGGCTGGTGCTGAATTCGCGTTTGAGCGGTGCGCAGATGACGGCGTGGGGCTGGCGGGTGCCGCTGCTGCTCGGCTGTCTGGTGATCCCGGTGGTGCTGTGGCTGCGCCGCTCGCTGCAAGAAACCGCGGTGTTCGCCGCGCGGCGCCAGCGGCCGTCACTGCCCGAGGTGCTCGCCTCGCTCGGTGCCAACTGGCGTATCGTGTCGCTCGGCGTGCTGATGGTCACCATGACCACGGTGTCCTTCTACCTGATCACCGCCTACACGCCGACCTTCGGCACCTTGGTGCTGCACCTGTCGAGCCTCGACAGCTTCCTGGCAACGCTCGCCGTCGGGGCATCGAATCTGCTGTGGTTGCCGCTGATGGGCGCCTGGTCGGACCGCATCGGACGGCGGCCGTTGCTCATCGGCTGCACGGTACTCATGCTTCTCACCGCGTACCCGGTGCTGGTGTGGCTGACGCACGCCCCCTCGCTCGGGGCGCTGCTCGCGACGGAACTGTGGCTCTCGTTCCTCTACGCGAGCTACAACGGCGCGATGGTGGTAGCGCTCACCGAGATCATGCCGCCGCAGGTGCGCACCACGGGCTTTGCACTCGCCTACAGTCTCGCGACCAGCCTCTTCGGCGGCTTCACGCCGGCCATCTGCCACTACCTGATCCAGCGCACGGGCAACCCGGCGGTGCCGGGACTGTGGCTGAGCTTCGCGGCGCTGTGCGGACTCACGGCGGCGCTGCTCCTCGGCGGGCGCCGCACGAGCGCGCTGCCCGCCGCGGCCCACTGAGCGTTGCCACCGGCGTCATCGTGCGCCTGTTGGGCGAGCGTTTGGGGGTGGCGAACCCTTCCCGGCTCCTCGCCGCGAATCTCGATGATGCGGATAAGTCCATGGAGGAGTTCACATTACTGCCCGCGGGTTTCGACTTCAAAGAGGAGCCAGGATTCGTGCTCCTTGCGGGACAGACTGTCCCGGGGGCGGAGCTGATGCTCGATCGGCTCCGCGCGCGCGCCGTGACAAATTGACCGATTGCCCAGTTCTACTTAATGCCGGGAGAACTGCGTCACGCGGGGGGCATATTTTTCTAGCCGCCGCAGCGATTTAGCCTCAAATTTCCCCCTGGGCGGCCGACTCTTCGGTCAAGGCAGGGATTGCCACGCCCGGACGTTCTGGCAGATACCAAGATCGCTGTGGAAATACCGACAACAGCTGCGCCCAACCATCGCTTTGATACCGGCCCGCGCTGGGTCAACCGGCTGTTCGCTGCGCTCGCGCTGTACAGCGCAGCCGGCGCCGCCCTGATGGTGACCGCCGTGCTCGGGCCGACCGTCACGCACTACGTCGGACTCACGTGGGCGTTGCCCGCGGCGCTCACCGCCGTCGTCACCTCGGCGATCACCGCGCGCTGTGCGCCCGCGGGAGACCTGCGGCGCGCCTGGATCTCGCTCGCCTGCTCGCTCGGCTGCTATTTTCTCGGCGAATGCGTCGGAGTCACCTCCTGGCTCCACGGCATCGACCCCTTCCCGGGTCCGGCCGACTTCTTCTATTGCGGCTTCTACCTGGCGCTGCCGGCCGCGGCGATCTTCCTGATCCGTGCCGCCGCGGTGCGCGTGCCCTGGGTCCAGCTGTCCATGGATGCCACCATCTTCGCGGTAGGCTTCGGCGCCTTCTTCTGGTTCCTGGTGCTGCATCCGGCCGCGCAGCAGCACGAGGCCTCACTCCTCAAGCAGGTGCTGAGCCAGACCTACCTGACGCTCGACTGCGTGCTGCTGCTGATGCTCGGTGTGCTGCTGCTCACGGGCTCGGGCAACCTGGGCGGCCAGCGCGTGCCGCTGCTGCTGCTCACCGGCTTCGCCACCATGTTCGCCGGGGACATCGTCTGGTCGCTCGCCAAGATGCGGGGCTACTACCTGCCGGGCGACACCGCCGACGTCATGTACCTCGTGTGCTACGTGCCGCTCGCGGCCGCGGCGCGCGTGCAGCTCAAATGGATGGCGGCGCCGCCGCCGGCCACCTCACAGAACGCCGACGCGCTCGCGCGGGCGCTGCCCTATGCGGCCATGCTCGCGGCCTTCCTCATGCTGGTGTATCTCTCGGGCGGCGACGTCAGCGGCCCGGCCAACATGATGACCATGATCGTGTTCGCGCTGACCTTGCTCCTCATGGTACGCCAGAGCGTGGTGCTGCGCGGCGATGCGCTGGTGCGCGAGCGCCGCGCGGCGCGCATGGTCGAGGACCGTTTCGCCTCCCTCATCGCCAATGCTTCCGACGTCATCATGATCGTGGAGCCCGACGGCGTGCTGCGCTTCGCCTCGCCGGCGTGCGAGCGCACGCTCGGCTTCACGCCCGCGGAGATCACCGGCAGGAGCCTGCTCGACCTCTGGGCGGGCGAAGAGGCGGAGAAGCTGCGCGGCTTTCTCGCCGAGGTGGCGGCGGCGGCGCCGGCGGGCACCGTGGGTCCGGTCGAGCTGCGCGTCGAGCGGGGCGCGAAGCGCTACGTGGTCGAGACGGTCGGCAGCAACCTGACGCAGGATCCGGCGGTGCAGGGACTGGCGCTCAATTTCCGCGACATCAGCGAGCGCAAGGCGCTCGAGGAGCAGCTGCGCCAGCTCGCCTTCCACGATCCGCTCACGCTGCTCGCGAACCGCAACCTGTTCCGCGACCGCGTGCAGCACGCGCTCACCATCGCGCACCGCGGCCACGCCTGTCTCGCGGTCATGTTCCTCGATCTCGACAACTTCAAGAACATCAACGACTCCCTCGGACACGACGCCGGCGACCGGCTGCTGCAGGCGGTGGCGCACCGGGTGCTGCAGACCACGCGCTCCTCCGACACCGTGGCGCGGCTCGGCGGCGATGAGTTCGCGGTGCTCATGGAGGGCGTCGAGCGCTCGAGCGAGGTCGGCCGGGTGGCGGACGCGCTGATCGCCGCGCTCAACATGCCGTTTCAGCTCGATGGCCGCGAGGTGCGGGTCGGGGCGAGCGTCGGTGTGGCGTTCTCGGCGGCCGAGGCCGGCGCCGAGGAGCTGCTGAGCAACGCCGACATCGCCATGTACCACGCCAAGGCGGGCGGCAAGAACCGTCACGTGACCTTCCAGCCGCAGATGCAGGCGCTGCTGCACGAGCGGCTGCGGCTCGAGGCGGACATCTCGCGTGCGCTCGCCAACCAGGAATTCTTCATCGAGTACCAGCCGATCGTGGACTTAGGTACCCGCAGCCTCCTCGGCGTCGAAGCGCTGGTGCGCTGGCGGCACCCGGAGGCGGGTGTACTCATGCCGGGCCGCTTCATCCAGGTGGTGGAGGAGTCCGGCCAGATCGTCAAGCTCGGACGCTGGGTGCTGCGCCAGGCGTGCCGCGACCTGTGCGCCTGGCGGCGCTCGATCGCCGGTGGCGCGGGGTTGCGCCTCGCGGTGAACATCTCGGGACGACATCTGCAGCACGGCGAGCTGGTCCACGACGTCGCGCAGGCGCTGTCGGAGTCGGGGCTCGAGCCGGGTAACCTGGTGATCGAGCTCACCGAGAGCACCATCATGTACAACACCGACGCCAACCTCGAGCGCTTCCACAGCCTGAAGGCGCTCGGCGTGCGCCTCGCGATCGACGACTTCGGTACCGGCTACTCCTCGCTCTCCTACCTGCACCGCTTCCCGATCGATATCCTGAAAATCGACCGCTCCTTCGTCGGCAGTCTCACCAACTCCGACAACGGGCCGGAGCTCGCGCGCGCCGTCATCACGCTCGGCGAGACGCTCGGGCTCGAGACGGTCGCCGAGGGGATCGAGCAGGAGCCCCAGGTCGCAGCGCTGCTGGCGCTCGGCTGCGTGGCGGGGCAGGGGTTCCTGTTCGCCAAGTCGTCCTCGCTCGAGGCGCTCTCGAAGAGCCCGTTCGTCGCGCGCCGCAACGCGCTGTGGTCGGCGCAGACGCGCAGCGACGAGCTCTCGCCCACGGGCCGCTTCCGCGCCCTGAAATCGGTCCCCGGACGTACCGCCGGCGCCGCCTGAAGGCGCGCCCGCCGCCCGCGCGCGGGGCCGGTGTAGGATCCGCGCATGGTTCCCACCATCGACGTTGAGCCGCTCTTCAGCGGCGGGCGCGCCGCGCGCGCCGCGGTCGATGCGCGCATCGCCGCGGCGGCGGCCGAGACCGGCTTCCTGTCGATCGTCGGGCTGACTGCGCAGGCGCCGCTTGGGTCCGCCGCGCGCACCGCGCTGCTCGCGATCTTCGCGCTCGATCCGGCCGTGCAGCGGCGGTTGTGGCGGCGCAAGTTCGCGCCCGGCAACGCCAACCTGTACCGGGGCTTCTTCCCGCCCCAGCCGGGTAACGTGACACTGAAGGAAGGCATCGACTTAGGCCCCGACGTGCTCTACGGCGCACGCGTCACGCGCAGCGACGACCCGCTGCGCGAGCCGACACCGCTCCCCGAGGAGGCCGAGCTCCCGGGCTGGCGAGCGGCGGTCGCCGATTACTACGCCGCAATGGAGCGCGTCGCGCGCGCGCTCATGCAGTCGATCGCGCGGGCCTTTGGTCTCGCGCCGGATTACTTCGATGACGCCTTCCACGAGGGACTCTCGACGCTGCGCCTGCTGCACTACCCCGCGCGCGATCCCGCCGAGCTCGCGAGCGGCGCAGCAGCGGGCGTGTGGGTCGAGCATGGTGGTGAGCGGCGCCATCTCATCGGAGCCCCGCACACCGACTCGGGGTTTCTCACGCTGCTGGCGCAGGACGGTGTCGCGGGCCTGCAGGCGCGCGCCCGCGACGGTGGCTGGGCCGACGTGCCGCCGACGGAGGGCGCGCTGGCGGTCAACTTCGGCCAGGTGCTCGAGCGCTGGAGCGGCGGGCGGATCCGCGCCACCGAGCACCGCGTGATCGGCTCGGGCGCCGCGCGCTGCTCGATTCCGTTCTTCTACGAGGCGCGCGCCGATGCCGAGATCCGTCCGCTGCCGCAGGACGATCCCGCGAGCTTCACGCCCTTCCTCTACGGCGACCACCTGTGGGCGCGTATGACGAGCTTCGTCGAGTTCCGCGGCATGGAGGGCGAACGGCGGGCGACGCGGGGCCGGTGAGCGCCCCGTGGCCTGCGGGCGGCGAGACGACGCCCGCCCGCGGCGGGCGCCGTGGACCGGGGTGGACACCGAGGGGGCGGGGCGGTAGCTTCCCGGTGCCCTCAAGGAGCCCAACCATGGCACGTTATTACCCGCTCGCCGCGCTGCTCGCACTCACTGGCTGCTACAACATGCCCGGCGGCGATGTGACCGCCGACTCGAGCGGTGCCAACACCGTCAACGGCTCGATCCATGTGCCTGCAGGCACGCACAGCAAGAGCGTCGGCACCGTCAACGGCTCGATCCACGTCGACGAGAACGCGGTCATCGCCACCGCCGACACCGTCAACGGCTCGATCACACTGGGGGCGCACGCGGCTGCGGACGCGCTCACCACGGTGAACGGCTCGATCACCCTCGGCGAGGGGGCGCACGTGGTACGCGATGTGACCACCGTGAACGGCTCCATGACCCTGAAGGAGGGGGCCGATGTCGGCGGCCCGATCGCCAACGTCAACGGCCGCATCGCACTCAACGGCGCCCACGTGGCCGGTGGGCTGCGCACCGTGGACGGCGACATCGACGTGCTCGGCGGCTCGCACATCGAAGGCGGGATCCTGGTGAAGCATGGCGGCGGCGGGTTCTTCAGTTTCAGCAGCCACAAGCCCCGCATCGTCATCGGACCGGGGGCGGTGGTGCAGGGCGATCTGCACTTCGAGCGCGCGGTGGATCTCTACGTGAGCGAGCAGGCGACCACCGGTCCGATCAGCGGCGCGAGCGCGGTGCGCTTCTCGGGCGCGAGCCCGCAGAGCTAGGAGTCGCGCCGCACCTTCAGCGGCCGGCGGGCTGCTGCGCGCGCAGCAGCGCGAGCGGGTTCGGCGTCGGCTCCGCGACCTTCAGCAGCGTATTGCGGTCGCGGTGCAGGAACGGCTCCTCGCGCCCGTGGACCTTCAGCATGGTATCGAGCACGTAGCTCCAGCTGCCGTCGGGGTTGAAGACCACTTCGATCCGATAGGAATCGGTGCGGAAGGCGTATTCGAGGAACGCGGTCGAGCAGATGCCGTAGCCGGTCTCCCCGCGCTGCGCCGTCAGCACCAGCTCGGTCGCATCGGGCGCGGCGTGTCCGGCGGCGACCGCTACCTGGCCGCGCGGAATGCTGAGCGTCTGCATCACGAGTCCGGTGGCCGGTTCCCACAGCCAGTAACCGGTCTGGTCGTGGAAGGTCGCGTCCTCATCGGAGGCGAGGATGCGGGTGTGATAGCGCAGCCCGTAGAAGAGCTGCGGGCCATTGGACTGGGCGTCGATCGGCTGCAGCTCGATGTGCTCGCTGTACTCGCGGCGCTGCGGGCCCTCGGCCTTGGGGTTGATATCGATCCCCCTGGCGCTCTCCCAGATGCCGGCGAGGCGCCTGAGCGGCCCGAGATTTGCAAGCGTGTCAGGACTCGGCTCCTGTTCGGTGTAGACGTCCTCGGGAAAGGCACTCATGGCGGCGCTCCTCGCGATGCTCGCCGAAGTGTAATCGATCCGCCGGTGCGGGGACCCCGCCGCGTCCCGGCGAGGGTGCCTGAGTGAGGCCACGCGGCGTAGACTCGCAACTGCAGCGCTGGCGCTGCCAACCGCTGCAAGGGAGCGTGTCATGAGCCCGGAGCTCAAGTACCTGGTGCTGGTTTGCGTGCTGACGGGCGTTCTTTGGGTGCCCTATATCCTCAATGAGATCCTGGTCCGCGGCGTGGTCGATGCGGTCGGCTATCCCGAGCATCCCAAGCCGCTCGCCCCGTGGGCGCAGCGACTCAAGGCGGCCCATTACAACGCGGTCGAGAATCTCGTGGTGTTCGCCCCGCTTGTGCTGGTGGCGGTGGCTGCAGGCATTCATGCACCGGCCATCGCGACCGCCGCCTGCGTGTACTTCTGGGCCCGGGTCGTGCACGCGGCCGCATACACGCTCGCCGTGCCGTGGGTGCGCACGCTCGCTTTCGTGGCGGGCGTCGCGATGCAGTTATGGATCGCCGCTACCGTGCTGATGCGCTAGGACGCCGAGTGCGCCGCGCGCGCCAGGCGCAGGCCGTGGCCACCGGGCACTCGCCGCACTTCGGGTCCTGCGTCTTGCACAGCTCGCGGCCGTGCCGCTGCAGCAGCAGATAGGCGCGCTGGCGCGCGGCGAGGCTCGCGGGAATCTGTGCCTCGATGAGCGCGCGCGCCCTGGCGTAGGTGTCGCGGTATGTTGTGCTCTCGGTGCCGGCGAGGACCCGCACCAGCACGTGCGGACAGCTAGAGGGCACGGCCGCCACCGGCGCGAGTCCGGCGAAGAGGAGGATGCGGTCGGCGCCCGGTGGGCCGATCCCGGGGAAGCGCTTGAGCGCTTTGCGCGCTTCGGCCAGCGGCAGCCGCTCGAGAGCGGGGCGCGGATCGCCCGCGAACTCCTTCTGCACCGTGCGCGCGATGCTGCGCATACGTGTGGCACGCAGCTCCGGGACCATGCCGCCCGCCGCGAGCGCGCGCGCGAGCCGCTCCGTACGCACGCCGAGCAGCTGCTTCGGGCTCGAGCCGATGCTCGCGCGCAAGGCTTCCCAGCCGCGCGCGCAGCGCTCCTCGCTCGGCGGGTAGCCGCACTGCCACCAGAGTAGAAAGAGGTAAGGATCCGTGGGCCAGTCGGGCGACGGTGCGCCGTAGCGCGCTTCGAGCGTCGCGAGCATCGACTCCGCGGGCTGCATCGCGCGCGCCTTCAGGCCGTGCGCCATTGAAGCGGGGTGATCTTCGGAATCATGAAGACCCAGCCCACCACGCCGAGCAGGCTGACACCCGCGGCGACCAGGAACGCCGAAGTGAAGTGATGCGACTCGCCGACCAGGTACCCCGTGAGCGCCGGCGCGATGACGCCGGCCAGATTGCCTATGCCGTTCTGCACCCCGACCCAGCGCCCGGAGGCCTTCGGGCCGGCGAGGATCTGCGGGATCCCGAAGCACCCGGGTGAGTTGGCGCCGTCGAGCACCTGGTAAGCGAAGATTGCCGCGATCGCCCACGGGGCCGGGGCGAGCGCGATGCACGCCATGCAGCCCACGAAGCCGAGGTGGCTGGCGCCCATGACCAGCTTATAGGCGAGATCGGCGCGCCCGTAGCGTGCGACCGCACGGTCGATGAGCCAGCCCGCGATGAGGCCGCTGGCCGCGTGGACGCAGTAGGCGGAGAACGTGAACTGCGCCATCTGCAGCGTCGAGAAGCCGTGCTCGCGCACCACGTAGAACGGCAACCAGGTGAGCGTGAAATAGAACGCGTAGTTGACCGAGAACAGCCCGAGGCTCGTGCCCCAAAGCTCGCGGCGCCCGAGGAGCGCGCGCAGCGCAGGATCGTCGCCGGCGGCGCCTCCCGAAGCTGTGGCGGCGGGCGGCGCGGGAATCCGCAGGCGCGACCACGGGATGAGCCACAGGAGCGACAGCACCCCGAAGACCCAGAAGGCGCTGCGCCAGCCGTACTGCTCCATCAGAATGCCGCCGACGAGGGAGCCGACGGCGGGGCCGAACAGGTAGCCGAAGGCCACGATGCCGTTGGCAAGTCCGAGGCTCTTCACCGGCACGACTCTCGCCAGCAGGTTCGAGACGCTCGGGAAGGCCACGCTCTCGCCGACGCCGAGCAGAGCCCGCAATGCGATCAGCGCGAGGAAGGAATGCACGAGGCCCACGAGGATCGTGGCGCACGCCCACAGGGCGAGGCCTGCCGCGAGTACCCGCTGGGCGCCGAAGCGATCCGCGAGCCATCCGACCACCGGCTGCAGCGGCGCGTAGCTCCAGAAAAACGCCGACAGCAGCAGGCCGAGCTGCGGCGGCGAGAACCCGAGGTCGTCCTGGATGAGGTGCGCGGCCGTGGGTACCGTGCCGCGGTCGACGTAGTTGATGAAGAGGGCGATCGCGAGCAGTACCACGATCCACCAGCGCGCGCCGGTGGCGGGCGGCGCGGCGGCTGCGGCCGGCGCGGTCAACTCGCGTAGTCCGCCTGCTGCCGATCGAGCAGGCGCTTCAGCGCCTCGAAATGCAGTTGCGCCCGGTTCTGGCCGCCAACGCTCGCGCAGCCGGCGAACTGCCCGAGCGTCGCGCGTATCACGGGCGCGGGCAGCACGGCGAGCGCGCCTCCGGTGGAGAGCGCCAGCACCTGCGCCTGGCAGGCGCGCTCGAGAAAGTACAGCCGCTCGAACGCCTCGGCGAGCGACTCGCCGATGACCAGCACGCCGTGATTGCGCAGCATCAGCACCGACTTCGTACCGAGCGCGCGCGCCATGCGCTCGCCCTCGGCGAACTCCAGCGCCAGGCCGTTGTAATCGGCGTAGGCGACGTCGTCGTGGAAGCCGATGGCGCTCTGCGAGGCGGTCTCGAGCCGTCCGCCGGCGAGCATGCCGAGTGCGGTGGCATACGGCATGTGGGTGTGCAGTACGCAGCGCGCGCGCGGCGCGAGGCGGTGGGCCGCGGCGTGGATGTAGAGGGCCGTATCCTCGATCAGGCCGCGTCCGGCGAGCAGGCGGCCGTCGAGGCCGACCTCGAGCAGGTCGCTCGCCTTCACCTCCGACCACAGGAGGCCGAAGGGCGCGAGGTAGAAGCGGTCGCTCGTGCCCGGCACGAGCATCGTCATGTGGTTGTCGATGCCCTCATTGAAGCCGAACTGCACCGCCAGGCGGTGGCACGCCGCGAGATCGATGCGCGCGCGGCGCTGGGCCTCGGCGTGCACGGCGGCGACTTGCGGCGCGCCGCTCATTTCGGCTCGAACCGGACTGCCAGATCGACGCAGCCGGAAACGCCCGCGGCACCGGCGGGCCGGTAGTACGGCGCTCCCGCGCGTGCCACTGCGAGCGCTGCCGCATCGAGGCCGGTGTCGCCCGAGGAGTGCGTGACCACCGGGTCGCGGACGAGCTTGCCGCTCTCATCGGCGCACACCCGCACTTCTGCCTGCGGGGCGCGCGCGGCGCCCGCGGACGGCGTCGTGGTGGCGATCCCCGCAGCCGCGCCGGCGGCGGGCGCGGCTCCCGCCGCTGGTGTCCGCGCGAAGTGCGCGCGGCCCCATTTCCAGGCGATCTCCTCCCAGGCGGCCACCGCAGCACCCTCGCCGGCGCGCACGGCGGGCAGAAAGCGCAGCCGTGTGACGCAGCTCAGGGCGGCCTGATCGAGGGCGTCGGAGCCTGAGGAAGTCTTGATCGATACCTGCGAGGGCACGCCGCTTGGTCCGACGATCAGCACGACCAGCGCCGCCTCCGGGTCCTGGGACTCGCTCTGCACGAGCTCCGGGCAGCGGTCCTTCGTCTCATACCCGATCGCCACGGACGCATCGGTCAGCTCCGCTCCCTTGGGCGGCCCGCCGAAGGTCGGCGGGCCCGCTGCCGCGGCGAGCAGCGCGCACAGGGTGAGCACGGGAGGGCGCAAGTGCATGAAACACCTGTCGGCTTTGGATTCGGTGGGCGTCAAGCTTCGCGGATTGCGCGCCGTTTCTCAACGCGGTGGCTTTCGGACTGAAGGTCAGGCGCCCGCGGCCTGTCCGGGGGGGCCGCAATCGGGTGTGTCGCAGTCGCCTTCGTCCTCGACCTGCACGGTGGTGTGCTCGACCCGCAGCCGCGCCTCGAGGCGTGCGTGGATGGCGGCGATCACGTCGCCCGAGCGGCTGCCGGCGGCGAGATTGGCGTGCAGCGTCACGGTCGGGCGCTCGCCGGTGATCGACCAGACGTGCACATGGTGTACGCCGATGAGGCCCGGCACGTGCCCGATGAGCTCGGACTCGACATCCTGCACGTCACAGCCGGCGGGGGCGCCCTCGAGCAGCACGTGTGCCGACTCGCGCGTCAGTGCCCAGGCGGAGCGGAAGATGAGCCCGGAGACCACGAGCGACAGGAGTGGGTCGGCCAGCGTCCAGCCGCTCCCGAGGATGACGAGCGCCGCGGCGCTCGCGGCCACCGAGCCGAGCAGGTCGCTCAGCACATGGGCGCGTGCGCCGCGCTCGTTGAGCGAGCGCGCGCCGGAGAGGGCGAGGAAGGCGGTGAGGTTGGCGATGCCGCCGATGAGCGCGATGCCGAGCATCAGCCGGCCGTTCACGGCGGGCCGCTCCATGAGACGCAGCACCGCCTCGTATACCACCCACGCCGTGAGCGCGAGCAGCGCCTGGCCGTTGATGAAAGCGGCCAGCGGCTGGTAGCGGCGGTGTCCGTAGGTGCGCCGCACGCTCGCAGGCCGGCGGCCGACGCGAATGGCGAGAATCGCGAGTACCAGCGAGGCTGAATCGGCCAGCATGTGCGCCGCCTCGGCCAGCAGCGCGATGGAGTTGGCGAACCAGCCGCCCAGCGCCTCGACCAGCGTGAAGCTGCCGAGGATCAGCAGCGCGATCCTGAGGCGTCGTTCGCCCGCCTGATCGCCGTGCGCATGTCCGCCGTGACCGTGGTTGTGGTGCTGATGCAGCTCGTGGGCACGCCCGTGGGCGTGATCGTGGTCGTGCCCGTGGGCGTGATGGTGATGGGGGTCCGCCATGCGGCGCCCAAGATACGACGGACCGGCTCGAAAGGAAATCACCGGGCCGCGCGGCCGCCAACCGCGCCGGCCTGCAGCGGCGGCGCGCGGGGGAGGCTATTCTTGCGCTCGTGAGCGCATCACTCGATCTCGTCGCGATCGGCCGCGTCAGTGTCGACCTGTACGGGCAGCAGATCGGCAGTCCGCTCGAGGACATCGCCACCTTCGCCAAAGCGATCGGCGGCTGTCCCGCCAACATCGCGGTCGGCACCGCACGCCTCGGGCTCAAGTCCGCGCTCCTCACGCGGGTTGGGGATGAGCCCATGGGACGCTTCGTGCGCGAGCAGCTCGCGCGCGAAGGCGTCGACACGCGCGCCATCCAGGTCGACGCGCGGCGCCTGACACCGCTGGTGCTGCTCGCGGTGCGCGACCGCGACAGCTTTCCGCTGATCTTCTATCGCGAGAACTGCGCCGACAGTGTGCTCGCCCCGGAGGACGTCCCCGAGGAGCTGATCGCAGCGGCGCGCGCGGTGCTCGTCACCGGCACGCATTTCTCCCTCGAGCCGGGTGCGCGGGCGCAGCGCAAGGCGATCGCGCTCGCGCGCGCCCATGGCCGCAAGGTGATCCTCGACGTCGACTACCGGCCGAATCTCTGGGGCCTGGGCGGACACGATGCCGGCGAGAGCCGCTACGCGCGCTCGGCGCGCGCGACCGAGACGCTCGCGGCGGTGCTGCCGGAGTGCGATCTCATCGTCGGCACCGAGGAGGAGATGCACATCGCGACGGGGAGCGAGGAGACGCTGGAAGCGGTGCGCCGCATCCGCGAGCGCGCGCGCGCCGTGATCGTGGTGAAGCGCGGCGCCGCGGGCTGCGTGGTGTTCGAGGGCGGGCCGCCGCCGCGGCGCCTCGAGGACGGTCTCGTCGTACCCGGCTTAGCCGTCGAGGTGTACAACGTGCTCGGCGCGGGCGACGCCTTCCTCTCGGGATATCTGCGCGGCTACCTGCGCGGTGAGTCCGCCGCGCAGTGCGCGCGCTACGCCAACGCCTGCGGCGCGCTCGCGGTATCGCGCCTCTTGTGCTCAGCCGAATTCCCCTCGCTCATCGAGCTCGAGTACTACCTCGCGCACGGCAGCCGTGAGCGCGCGCTGCGCTTCGATGCCGCGCTCAATCACCTGCACTGGGTCACGACCGCGAGGCGCGGGCCTGCGCAGGTGCGGGCGCTGCTGGCCGGCGCGCAGGAAGCGCTCGGCGCCATCGCGGGCGTCGCGCAGGCGGCCGCCGGGGACGTGGGCGCTGGCGTGCTCCTCGGGGCGGCCGCGGACGCCGCCGCGCGCCGCGCCGCGCTGCGGCAGGGGTTGTGGGTGGCGCAGCAGCTCGAGCCGCCGGGCGCGGGCGCGGGCGCGAGCGAGCGCCTCATCGAGTGGCCGGCCGGGGTGACCGTGGCCTGCCGGTTCGAGGAGGATGGCGTAGAGGGCCTCGCGCAGGCGTATGCCGCCTGCCGCGCGCAGGGGCGGGAGCTGCTGGTCGTGATCGGCGGCACCGCGCCACCGGCGCAGGCGATCGCGCGCCTCTACGCGCTCGGGATGCGGCCGGACTGGTGGGGGCTTGCAGCCCCGGCGGACCCTGGGATCCTCGAGGCGTGCGCGCAGGCCATCGCCGCCGGGGACGCGTACTGCCGCGGTGTCATCGTGCTGCTGGAGGAAACGCCGGCCGCTGCGCCACAGCGACTCGGCGTGGCGGCGGCGAGCCCGATCGTGCGCGGCTTCATCGCCACGGGTAGCATCTCGACGGGCGTCGCGGAGCGGTTCCGCACGCTCACCGCGGCGTGGCAGGCAGCGAAGGAGCGGCATTGACGCAAATCCGGCTCACGATGGCGCAGGCGCTGGTGCGTGCGCTGGCCTCGCAGTGGACCGAGTACGGCGGCGAGCGCACGCGCCTCTTCGCCGGTGTCTGGGCGATCTTCGGTCATGGCAACGTGGCGGCACTCGGTGAAGCGCTGTACGCCGCACGCGAGGTGCTGCCGACGCTGCGCGCCCACAACGAGCAGGCGATGGGCCACGCCGCGATCGCCTACGCCAAGGCTTCGCAGCGGCGGCGCATGATGGCCTGCACCACTTCCCTCGGTCCCGGCGCCACCAACCTCGCCACCGCCGCCGCGGTTGCGCACGTGAACCGGCTGCCGGTGCTGCTCCTGCCGGGGGACGTGTTCGCGAGCCGCACCCCCGATCCGGTGCTGCAGCAGGTGGAGGACTTCGGCGACGGACTCGTGACCGCCAACGACTGCCTGCGGCCGGTATCGCGCTACTTCGACCGTCTCACGCGTCCGGAGCAGCTGCTGCAGGCGCTGCCGCGCGCGTTGCAGGTGCTGACGGACCCGGCGCTGTGCGGACCGGTAACGCTCGCGCTTTGCCAGGACGTGCAGGCGCAGGCGTACGACTGGCCGGCGGAGTTCTTCGAAGAGCGCAGCTGGATCCCGCGCCGCGCGCCACCCGAGGCGCGCGAGCTCGCGGCAGCGGTGGCGGCGCTGACTGCGGCACGGGCACCGCTCATCGTGTGCGGCGGCGGCGTGCTCTACTCGGAAGCGGGCGCGGCGCTGGGCGCCTTCTGCGAACGGCACGGCGTGCCGAGCGCGGAGACGCAGGCGGGCAAGTCGGCCCTGCCGGGCTCGCACCCACTCAACCTGGGCGGCCTCGGCGTGACCGGTACGGCGGCGGCGAACGCGCTCGCGGCGCAGGCCGACCTGATCCTCGCGGTCGGAACCCGGCTGCAGGATTTCACGACCGGCTCCGCGCGGCTGTTCCGCGCGCCGGGCCGGCGCATCGTGGCGCTCAACGTGCAGGCCTACGACGCCGGCAAGTTCGGCGCGCTGCCGCTGATCGCCGATGCGCGCGAAGGTCTCGAGCGGCTGAGCGAGGTGCTGCGGGAGTGGCGTGCGCCGGCCGCGTGGGGTGAGCGTGTCGAGCGCGAGCGCTCTGCGTGGCTCGCCACCGCGGCGACTTTCACCGCCGCGCCGGCGGCGCCCGGCGGTGCGCGTCCGACCGACGCGCAGGTGATCGGCGCGGTGCAAAGAGCCGCGCGCGTGAGCGACATCGTGGTGTGCGCCGCGGGCGGGCTGCCGGGGGAACTGCATCGCCATTGGCAGGCCGAGCAGCCGCTCGGCTATCACCTCGAGTACGGATATTCCTGCATGGGATACGAGATCGCCGGCGCGCTCGGGGTGAAGCTGGCGCACCCCGGGCGCGAGGTCATCGTGCTGGTCGGCGATGGCTCCTATCTCATGCTGAACAGCGAGATCGCCACCGCGGTGCGCATGGGTGTGAAGCTCACCGTCGTGCTGCTCGACAACGGCGGGTTCGGCTGTATCGAGCGGTTGCAGCATGCCACCGGGAACGCGAGCTTCAATAACCTCACCGCCGCGGGCGGCGCGGCTCGGGTCGACTTCGTCGCCCACGCGGCGAGCCTCGGGGCACATGCGAGTGCCGCCTCCGACATCGCCGCGCTCGAGCGCGCGCTCGCGGCAGCCCGCGACAGTGCCGGCACCACGGTGCTGGTGATCGAGACGGACCCGGCGGCGAGCACCCCGGCCGGCGGCGCCTGGTGGGACGTGCCGGTCGCCGAAGTCTCCGCGCGTGCCGAGGTGCGCGACGCGCGCGAGCGCTACCTGACGGCGCGCGCGACCAAGCCCGGAGACCGCTGAGCATGCGCGTTCTTATCGGCGCCAATCCCATCATCTGGTCGAACGACGACCTGCGCGAGCTCGGCGCGGACATCACGCTCGAGACCTGCCTCGCGCAGGCGCGCGCCATCGGCTTCGAGGGCATGGAGCTTGGCCACAAGTTTCCGCGCGAGCCGCGCGCTCTCGCCGCGGTGCTCGGGCGGCATCATCTCAAGTGCATATCGGGCTGGTACTCCTCCGAGCTCCTGGTATGGGGGGCGCGCGAGGAGCTGACGCGGCTCAAGCCGCACCTCGAGCTGCTCAAGGCGATGGGGAGCGAGGTACTCGTGTTCGCCGAGGTGACCGGGGCCGTGCACGGGGACGTGAAGCGCCCGCTCTCGGAGCGGCCGGTGCTGATGGCGCGCGACTGGCGCGAGCTCGGTGCCCGTCTCACCGAGGTCGCAACAGCGACCGCAGCCGTTGGGGTGCGTCTCGCGTACCATCATCACATGGGCACGGTGGTGCAGAGCGAAGCGGACATCGACGCGCTGATGCAGGCCACGGGTCCCGAGGTCGGGCTGCTGCTCGACACCGGGCATGCGGCCTTCGCGGGCGCCGACCCGGCGGCGCTCGCCCGCCGCTACGCCGAACGCATCGTGCATTTTCATGCCAAGGACCTGCGCGCCGCGGTTTGCGCCGAAGCCCGCAGCGGCAACTGGAGCTTTCTCAAGGCGGTGCTGAAGGGCGTGTTCACGGTGCCGGGCGACGGGAGCGTCACTTTCGGGCCGGTGTTCGCGGCTCTCCCGGACTACCGCGGCTGGGTGGTACTCGAGGCCGAGCAGGATCCCGCGCTCGCCGATCCCGTCACTTACGCGACGCTCGGGCTCAGGAATCTCCGCGCGCTCGTGGCGCAGGGTGGCGCGTGAGCGCGAAGCTGCACTTCAAGCCCGATCTCTCCGGCGCGGCGGACGCGGTCCACCGGGTGACGCCCGAGAGCGTCGGCTGGCAATACCTCGGCTTCGAGGTGTTCGATCTCAAGGCACAGCAGGCGCTCGTGCGCGCTCTGCCGGACCGCGAGCAGTGCTTCGTGCTGCTCGGCGGGCGCGCCCACGTGCGGGTGAATGGCGAGGATTTCGGCATCATCGGCGCGCGCACCGATCCTTTTGCCGGCAAGCCGTTCGCGCTCTACGCGCCGCCCCGGGCGGCGGTCGAGATCACGGCGCAGACTCCCGTCGAGCTCGCGGTCGGCTCGGCCCCCGCGCAGGGGCGCCACCCCGCGCGGCTCATCCGTCCGCAGGACGTGAGCAAAGAGGTGCGGGGCACGGGTACCAACACCCGCTACGTCTATGACATCCTGCCGGAGTCGGTGCCGGCCGAGCATTTACTGGTGGTCGAGGTCGTGACCCCCGGCGGCCACTGGTCGAGCTATCCGCCGCACAAGCACGATAGCGCAGAGGGCGGGGAGAGCCGGCTCGAGGAGACCTACTATCATCGGCTCTCGCGCCCGGGCGGCTTCGGCTTCCAGCGTGTCTACACCGAGGACCGCACGCTCGATGAATCGATGGCGGTCGAGGATCGCGATCTGGTGCTGGTGCCGCGCGGTTACCACCCGGTGAGCGCGCCGCACGGCTTCGATCTCTATTACCTCAACGTGATGGCGGGACCGGAACGGCGCTGGCGTATCAGCTACGCGAGCGGCTTCGAGTTCCTCACGCCGCGCTGACGGGAGAGGCGGCAGATGCTCGGCATGGCAGTCCTGGGTTGCGGGCGCATCGGGCGCCTGCACGCGCGCAACCTCGCGCGCCACGCGCGTGTGCGGCTCGCGGCCGTTTACGACGTCGCCCCGCAGGCCGCGCAGCAATGCGCCGCCGAGCTCGGCGTGCGCGCGGCGCGGAGCCTGGAGGAGATCTGGTCGGACCGCGAGGTGCGCGCGGTGCTGATAGCGACTTCGACCGACACGCACGTCGCACTGATCAGCGCTGCGGTGAAGGCCGGCAAGGCGGTGCTGTGCGAGAAGCCGGTCGATCTCGATCTCGAGCGGGCGGAAGACTGCTGGCGGGCGATCGCCGCAGATCGCCCGACCGTGATGCTCGGCTTCAACCGCCGCTTCGATCCTTCGTTCCGCGCCCTGCGCGAGCGCCTCACGCGCGGTGAGATCGGGCGGCTCGAGCTCGCGGTCATCACCAGCCGCGATCCGGAACCGCCCCCGGCGGGTTACATCAAGGTCTCCGGCGGCCTGTTCCGCGACATGACGATCCATGACTTCGACATGGCGCGCTACCTCGCCGGCGACATCGCCGCCGTGCAGGCCGTGGGCGCCAACCTGGTCGACCCCGCGATCGGCGCACTCGGCGACATCGACACCTGCGCCATCACGCTGCGCGCCCGCTCGGGCGCGCTGGTGCAGATCAACAACAGCCGCCGCTCGGTGTACGGCTACGATCAGCGCCTGGAAGTGTTCGGCGCCGGCGGCATGCTGCAAGCCGGCAATCAGCGCGCGACCACGGTCGAGGCCTCGAGCGCCGAGCGCACCGCGGCGCGCGATCCGGTGCTCGACTTCTTCATCGAGCGTTACGCCGACGCGTACCGGGCGGAGCTCGATGCGTTCGTGGTCGCGGTCGAGTCGGGGGAGCCCCCGAGTCCGGATTTCGCCGACGGCGTCGCGGCACTGCGGCTCGCAGTTGCGGCGGGGGAGAGCCTGCGCACCGGGCGGACGGTCGAGATCGGCGCGTAACGGCCGTGACGGGCAAACGTCCGGCGGGTTGGGGGATGGAAGCGCTGCCGCGCATCGCACGCGGCGCGGGCAGCTATCTTTACGACGAGGCGGGCCGGCGCTACCTCGACGGCTCCGGCGGACCCGCCGCCTTCAGCATCGGCCACGGCAACGCTGAGGTGAACGCGGCGATCGCGGCGCAGCTCGCGCGGGTGGCATGTGGCTACCGCTATCTCTTCACCAGCGAGGCGCTGGACGAGCTCACGCGGCTGCTGCTGTCGCTGTGCGGGAGCAAATTCGGGCACGTGCTCTACAGCGGCAGCGGCTCCGAGGCGATGGAATCGGCGCTCAAGGTGGCGCTGCAATACTGGGATGCGCGCGGAATCAAGACTCGCAAGCACTTCATCGCTCGCGAGCGCTCCTACCACGGCAACACGCTCGGTGCGCTCTCCGTCTCCGGATTTGACGAACGCCGGCGCCCGTTCGAGGGGAGTCTGCTCGAAGCGAGCTTCGTCTCTGCGGCCAATGCCTACCGGGGGCTGCGGGGGCTCGCCGGTGCGGCGCTCACCGCAGCGCTCGCCGAGGAACTCGAAGCGCGCATCCTGGCGGTGGGAGCCGAGCGGGTGGCGGCTTTCGTTTTCGAGCCGGTGGTCGGCGCGGCGGGCGGCGCGGTGCCCGCTCCCGAGGGTTACGCGCGTGCGGTTCAGGCCGTGTGCGCACGGCACGGCGTACTGCTCATCGCCGACGAGGTGATGTGCGGCGCCGGCCGTTGCGGCAGCTGGCGCGCGCTCGAGCACGATGGCGTAGTGCCGGACATCATGGCGGTGGGCAAAGGGCTGGCCGGCGGCTACATCCCGCTCGCGGCGACCGTCGTCGCTCGCGAGCCCGGCGACACCATTCTCGGCGCGCACGGTGCCTTTCTCACCGGTCACACCTATTCGGGGCATACCACCGCCTGCGCGGCGGCGCTCGCCGTGCAGCGCATCATCGCGCGCGAGTCGCTGGTGCGGCGGGTGCGCGAGCGGGGCGCGGCGCTGCTCGCGCAGCTGCGGGACGCGCTCGCGCGCTTCACCGAGGTCGGCGACGTGCGCGGCCGCGGCTATCTCATCGGCGTCGAGTTCGTGCGCGATCGCGCCACGCGCGAGCCGCTGCCCGCGGAGCGCGCCTTCAGCCAGACCCTCGGCCGCCACGCATTCCAGGATGGGCTGATCGTCTATCCCTGCGCGGGCAACGTCGGTGGGACTGCCGGCGACACGGTCATCGTCGCGCCGCCCTACAACGCGAGCGATACCGAGCTCGCGGAGCTCGTCGAGCGGCTGACGCGCGCCATCGCCCGCACGCTCGCGCAGCGCTGACGGGGCCGGCGGCCGTTCAGCGGCGCCGTGCGGCGCCGAAGTGCCGGTCCGCGACCAGACACAGGATCTCGAACATCATGGTCGCCCCGACGAGCGCGGTGTTGCCGGTCTGGTCGTAGGGCGGGGCGACCTCGACCACGTCGCCGCCGATGAGGTCGAGACCGCGCAACCCCCGCAGCAGCCGCTGCGCCTCGAGCGTCGTGATGCCGCCCACTTCCGGCGTGCCGGTGCCGGGGGCGTAGACCGGATCGAGCCCGTCGACGTCGAAGGAGATGTAGGTCGGGCCGTCGCCCACTACGCGGCGTGCCTCGGCGATGACGGCCTCGACGCCGAGGGTGGCGAACTCCTCGATGAAGACGACGCGCATGCCGTGGGACTTCGAGAACTCGATGCCGTCGAGGAAGTTCTGGCCGCCGCGGATGCCGATCTGAATGGTGCGCTTCGGATCGAGCACACCGGCCTCGACCGCGAGGCGAAAGGGCGCGCCGTGGGTGAACTTCGAGCCGAAGAACTCCCCCCAGGTGTCGGTATGTGCGTCCACGTGCACCATACCAACCGGGCGTTGCGCGCCGAGGGCGCGGAAGATGGGGTACGTGATCGAATGATCGCCGCCGGCGCTCACCGGCAGGATGCCGGCGGCTTTCACCTGGCGGTAGAACGCCTCGATGTCGGCGTTCTGCCGCTCGAGGTCGTAGCGGTGCGAGAGACGCACGTCGCCGAGGTCGGCGACGCGGCACAGCTCATAGGGGTTGACGCCGAGACCTAAGTTGAAGCCGCGCATCAGGCTCGAGGCGTTACGGATCTCGCGCGGCCCGTGCCGGGCGCCGGGGCGGTTGGTGACGCCGAGGTCGGTCGGTACGCCGATCAGCCCGATGTCGACGCCGTCGAGCGCCGCGGCGAGCGGCGCGCGCATGAAGGTCGCGATATCGGTGTAGCGCGGCTCCTTCATCGGCTCGTAGGGTTTGCCGTCGCCGAGCGAGCGCTTCTGATAGGTATCGGGGTTCATGGGTTTCCCTATCGTGTCGGGGCTCTCAGGTGGCCGTCAATCGGCGCCGGCGCCGGTACTGATCCGCGACCACCGCCGCGACGATGATCGCGCCCTTGACGATCTCCTGGTAGTAGGCGTCGATTCTGAGGAACGTGAAGCCTGAGGTCACCACGCCGAGGATCAGCGTGCCGATCACCGTACCGGAGATGCGGCCGACGCCACCGGAGAGCGAGGCGCCGCCGATCACCGCCGCGGCGATCGCATCGAGCTCGTACATGAGCCCCATGCCCGCCTGACCCGAGATGGCGCGTGCCGAAGTGAGGACTCCCGCAAGCCCCGACAGCACTCCGGCGATGGCGTACACGACCACCAGGTGGCGTCCGACGCGGATGCCGCAGATGCGCGCCGCTTCGCGGTTGGCGCCGATCGCGTAGGTGAACTTGCCGTAGCGCGTGTAGCGCAGCGCCACATGGAAAATCAGCGCGGTCGCTAGAAAGATCACGACCGGCACCACGCCGCTGCCGAGCGTCGCGTAGGCATCCGTCAGCATGCTGACCGGCTGCCCGCGCGTGTACCACTTGGCGATGCCGCGGGCCGTGACCATCACGCCGAGCGTGGCGATGAAGGGCGGGATCCCGGTGGTGGCGATGAGGGAACCGTTGACGAGCCCGGCGGCCGCTCCGACGGCGAGTCCCGCCGCCACCGGGACCACGACCGGGAGATCGGTTAGCGCGGGGTAGACCGCGCGCAGCGCCTCCGATGACTGCGCCAGGCTCGCCGCCACCATCGCCGTGAGGGCGACCACCGAGCCTGAGGAGAGGTCGATGCCGCCCGTGATGATCACTTGGGTGACGCCGATCGCGATGATGCCGATGACCGAGACCTGCAGGATCATCACGACGAGCCGCTGCCCGTTGAAGAGGAAGCTCTGCCCCACCAGCAGCCAGCCGAGCAGCTCGAATGCGAGCGCCAGCGCGAGCAGTACCAGCAGGATCCCGGCCTCGGGCGGCAGGCGGCGCGCGCGTGCCGCAGCGGTGTTGCGCTCGCTCGGGTCTACGGCCTGGTCCATGCGGCGAGTCCCATGATGGTGACCTGGTCGGCCGCGGCGCGCTCGAGGAGGCCGGCCACGCGCCCGTCCTGCATCACCATGATGCGGTGGCTCATGGCGAGGATCTCCGGCAGCTCGGAGGAGATCATGAGCACCGCGGTGCCCTCGGCGGCGAGGCGCGCGATGAGCGCATGAATCTCCGCCTTGGCGGCGACGTCCACGCCGCGCGTCGGCTCATCGAGGATCAGGATCCTGGGCCGCGTGAGCAGCCAGCGTCCAAGCAGCACCTTCTGCTGGTTGCCCCCGGAGAGATTCTCGATGCGCTCATCGAGCCCCGGCGTCTTGACCCGCAGCGCACTCGCCATGCGCCCGCAGGCCTCGCGGGCCGCGGCGCTGCGCACGAAGCCGCCGCGCACGAAGTCGCGGTCGAGCACCGAGATCTCGAGGTTCTCGAGCACGCTGAGGCCCAGGAAGCAGCCGGTGTCCTTGCGGTCCTCGGTGACGAAACCGAGACCGCAGGCGATCGCCGTCCGCGGCGAGTCGAGCGTGACTTCGGCGCCCCCGACCTCGATGCTCCCGGAGGTCGCCGGGGTGAGGCCGAAGAGCGTCGCGGCGAGCTCGCTGCGGCCCGAGCCGACGAGCCCGGCGACCCCGAGGATCTCGCCCGCGTGCAGCTCGAAGCTCACCTGGTGAAGCTCGCCCGCCACCTCGAGGTCGCGCGCGCGCAGCATGACCGGGCCGTGGGCGGTCGGCGCGGCCGCCGGCAGCGGCGGCAGCTCGCGTCCCACCATCATGCGGATCAGCTGGTCGCGGGAGAGATCAGCGGCGTGGCCGGTGCTTACGTGGCGCCCGTCGCGCAGCACCGAGATTTCATCGGCGAGCGCGAACAGCTCCTCCATGCGGTGGGTGACGTAGAAGATACCGACGCCCCGCGCTCTCAAGTCACGGATCACGCCGAACAGCCGCTCGGCGTCGGGCTCGGTGAGCGCCGAGGTCGGCTCGTCCATGATGACGAGCCGCGACTCGTAGGAGAGCGCCCGGGCGATCTCCACCATCTGCCGCAGCGCGATCGGCAGCGTGCCGACCTCGGTCCCCGGGTCGATGTCGATGGCGAGGCCGTCCAGCAGCGCGCGGGTCCTGCGGTTGAGCTCCCGATGGTTGACGAGCCCCAGGGCGTTGACCGGCTCGCGGCGGATCCAGATGTTCTCCGCCACGCTCATCGAGGGCATGAGGTTCAGTTCCTGATGGATCATGGCGATGCCGAGCGCGAGCGCGGCGCGCGGGGAGCCGAGGCGAACGCTGCGCCCCGCGAGGCGCAGCTCTCCGGAATCCGGGGCACACACGCCCGCGACGATTTTCATGAGCGTCGACTTGCCGGCGCCGTTCTCACCGATCAGCCCGTGAACCGTGCCGTGCCTGAGCTCGAGCGACACGTCATCGAGCGCCGCCACGCCGGGGTAGGCCTTGCAGACGTGGCGCAGCTCGAGCAGCGCGGGCGCCGCGGTGGCCGGCTCCGGGGTCAACGCGGCCGCCCCAGGTAGCTCGGCAGGTTCGCGGGCGTCACGAGCTCGAACGGCACCCACACGAAGGAGGGCGCCGGCTCGTTGTGCATGAGCTTCACGGCGGTGTCGACCGCGCCCCGGCCCTGCGCGGGCGCGTTCTGGAAGACCGTCACCTTGAGCTGCCCGGCCCTCATCGCCACGAGCGCGTCAGGCGTCGCATCGATCCCGGCGACGATGGTGCTGTCGAGGAGTCGCGCCTGCTTCAGCGACTGGATGGCGCCGATCGCCATCTCGTCGTCGTTGGCCACCACCGCCTGCGGCCGCAGGCCCGCGCTCAGCCAGTTGGTCATGAGGTCGGCGGCTTCGGTGCGCTTCCAGTCGGCGGCCTGCCTGTCGAGCACGCGGATGCCGTGGCAGGCGGGCCGGGCGAGCACCTGCTCGACGTCGAGCGTGCGCTGCCGCGCCGACTGGTTGGTGAGCTCACCCATGAGCACGACGATGTCGCCGCGGCCGTTGAGCAGGCGGCAGACCTCGGCCATCTCGAGCGTGCCGGACTGCGACTCGTCGGAGCCCACGAACGAGACGTGCGGCGGGAGCTGGCGGTCGGCCGGCATGCGGTTCACGTATACCAGTGGAATTCCCGCCGCCACCACCAGGCGCGTCATGCGCGGGGTCGCATCCGTATCGACCGGCGTGACGATGATGGCGTCGACGTGCTGCGCGATGAAATTCTGGATCTGGTTGAGCTGGCGGCCGATGTCGTTCTGGGCGTCTTCGAACTGGATCGGGATGTCGAGCTGCTGGGCGCGCTCGCGCATGCTGGCGCGCACGCTGGTGAGGAAGTTGTCGTCGAACACGGCCATCGAGACCCCGACCGTCGTCGCGTGCGCGGCCACGGGCAGGACCGTCAGCAGGACCGCGAGCAAAGTTGGTATGAGGCGTTTCATGGCCCCATTCTAATGCCGGCGCGGTGCCAGGGCCCTAACCGGCACGTCGCGAGGTGTGGTAGCGTCGGCGCCGTGGATCGCCGCCAGTTCCTCGAATCGATCGCCGGCCTGTCGGCGCTGCTGCCGGGGCTCACGCTGCAGCAGGCCTTCGCGCAGCAGGCGCACGAGCGCGCGCGCTCGATCCCGGCGCTGCGGACCTTGAGCGCGGCGCAGGACGCGTGCCTGACGGCGGTCGCCGAGATCATCCTGCCGCGAACCGAGACCGTCGGCGCGAGCGAGGTCGGGGTCAGCCGCTTCATCGACCTGCTGCTCACCGAGTCGCTCCTGCCGGCCGACCGGGACCGCTTCCTCGCGGGCCTCGACGCCATCGATGCGCGCAGCCGCTCGCAGTGCGGCGCACCGGTCGCGCGGGCCCGCCGGGCGGATCAGCTCACGCTCATCGGCGCGCTCGACGCCGAGCTCCCGGTGCGTGATCCGACCAGGGCCGAGAAGGCGGCGCTCGAGAAACAGCCCATGAATGCCGGGCGTGGCTATGCGCTCGTGAAGCAGCTCGTGGTGTTCGCCTACTTCACCTCCGAGCCCGTGGCCAAGGGCCTGATCAACGCACCGATCATTCCGGGGAGATACGACGGCTGTGTCAGCACCTGAGGTCAAATCCGGCGATTACGACGCGATCGTGGTCGGCTCGGGGATCTCCGGCGGCTGGGCGGCCAAGGAGCTCACCGAGAAGGGCCTCAAGACGCTGGTGCTCGAGGCCGGACCGCCCATCGTTCCGGAGCGCGATTACGTCGAGCACGTGCAGGGTTACTCGCTCCCGTACCACGGCTACGGAAACATGCGCAAGCTCAAGGCGGAGCAGCCCATCCAGTCGCAGACCGGGGCGTGCGATGAGTGGGTGTCGAGGTTCTTCGTCAACGATCACGACAACCCCTACACCAGCGACGCCGACAAGCCGTTCCTGTGGATCCGCGGCCGACACGTGGGCGGGCGCTCGCTCATGTGGGGACGCCAGGTGTACCGCTGGAGCGATCTCGATTTCGAGGCCAACGGCAAGGAGGGGGTCGGCGTCGACTGGCCGATTCGCTACGCCGACATCGCACCCTGGTACAGCCACGTCGAGCGCTTCATCGGTGTCAGCGGCCGCAGCGAGTCCCTCGCGCAGCTGCCGGACGGGGAGTTCCTGCCGCCGATGCAGTTCAACTGCGCCGAGAGTCACGTGCGGGAAGTCATGGCGCAGCGCTGGGGACGCGAGCGGGTGCTCACCATCGGGCGCGCCGCCATCCTCACCCAGGCGCACAACGGGCGCGCCGCCTGCCACTACTGCGGTCCGTGCTGGCGCGGCTGCATCACGCACTCCTATTTCAACAGCATCGGCTCGACCCTGCCGGCGGCGGCGGCCACCGGACGGCTGACGCTGCGCCCGAACAGCGTGGTGGCCGAGGTGCTGTACGACGGCGCTTCCAATCGCGCCACCGGCGTGCGAGCCGTCGATGCCGAGACGCTCGAGACGCTCGAGTTCCGTGCGCGCGTCGTGTTCCTGTGTGCCTCGGCGCTCGAGAGCGCGCGCATCCTCCTCAACTCGAAGAGCGCGCGCTTCCCGACCGGACTCGGCAACTCGAGCGGCGAGCTCGGCCGCAACATCATGGATCATCCCTTCGGAGCGGGCGCCGAGGGCAAACTCCCGGGGCTGGACGACCACCACACGTTCGGCAACCGGCCGAACGGCATCTACGTCCCGCGCTTCCGCAACGTTTCCGGGAAGCATCCGAAGTTCCTGCGCGGCTATGGCTTCCAGGGCGGCGGCAGCCGCGCACATTGGGAGCGCGGCGCCCATCAGCAGGGCTTCGGCGCCGGCTTCAAGAACGCGTTGCTTAAGGGTTTAGGTCCCTGGGAGATGTGGCTGGGCGGCTGGGCGGAATGCCTGCCGCGTGCGGACAACTACTGCGAGCTGCATCCGACGCTCAAGGACAAGTGGGGCGTGCCGGCACTCAACATCCATTGCACCTTCGGGCCGAACGAGCGCGCGTTGCTCGAGGACATGCAGGTGACGGCCGCGGAGATCCTCGAGGCGGCCGGCGCGAAGGACGTACGCACCTTCAACGACGAGCTCGAGCCGGGGCTGTGCATCCATGAGATGGGCACGGCGCGCATGGGGCGGGATGCGAAGACCTCGGTGCTGAACGGATGGAACCAGGCGCACGACGTGCCGAACGTGTTCGTGACCGACGGTGCCTGCATGAGCTCCTCAGCCAACCAGAACCCCTCGATGACCTACATGGCGCTCACCGCGCGCGCCTGCGATTACGCCGCCACCCAGCTGAAAAACGGGGCCATCTGATGGGCCCGCTGTCCCGGCGGCGCTTCCTTAGCGCCTCGGTGACTTCGCTCGCGGCGCTTGGCACGGGAGCGGCTTCCCTCGGGAGCGGCACCGCCGCGGGTGATCCCGCTCAATCGACCACCGGGCGGCTGCACCAGTCGGTGTGCCGCTGGACGCTTCCCGGGTCGCTGGCGGATATCTGCCAGCGCGTGCGCGCCCTGGGGCTGCCGGGAATCGATCTTCTGCACAGCGACGAATGGGACGTGGCGCGCGCCGCCGGGCTCACTTGCTCGATGGGCTACGCCAGCCGTCGGGATCACTTCATCGAGAACGGCTTCAACGACCCGGCCAATCACGCGCTGCTGATCGAGGAGCTCACGGCGGCCATCCCGCGCGCCGCGCAGGCGGGGGTGCCGAACGTGATCGCGATGTTCGGCAACCGCCGCGGGCGCAGCGAGATGGAAGGTATCGCCAACTGCGCCGCCGGGCTTGCCAAAGTCGCGCCGGTCGCCGAGCGCCACGGCGTGACGGTGTGCGTCGAGCTCCTCAACAGCAAGGTCGATCATCCGGACTACCAGGGCGATCACACTGCCTTCGGCGTCGCGGTGCATGGAAAAGGTGGGATCGCCGCGGGTGAAGCTGCTCTACGACATCTACCATATGCAGATCATGGAGGGAGACGTCATCCGCACCATCGGCGCGAACCGGCAGTGGATCGGCCACTTCCACACCGGCGGCGTGCCGGGCAGGCATGACCTCGATGACTCGCAGGAGCTCAACTACCACGCGGTGGCGGCGGCGATCGCCGACGGCGGCTTTGCGGGCTTCGTGGCACATGAGTTCACGGCGAAGGGGGAGCCGTACGCGGGGCTCGCGGCGGCAGTGAGCATCTGCCGGGTGTGACACGCAGCCATGGGACCTAAGTGGTTGACTGATGCGCTGAGCGGCAAGGTCTCGTTGGCCCGGGCCTTCTGGCTTTACGGCCTGGGCGTGTCGGTCGGGTACTCCGCGATCGGCGCTTTCATCGACGTGACCCACCCGGTGGCGGTCAGCGTCTATCTGGTGTTGGGCCTCGTCGTGGGAGTGGTGCAGACCGTGATCCTGTGGCGGTCTGCGAAGAATTCCCCATCCAGATTTCTGGCCAGGCTGGTGCGCATCCTGGTGATCGTCGGATTGCTCATGATTCCGGTCATGATCTACCTGTTGTACACCGGTTCGGCCGCCCTGCTGCCTGATGATGTTCGGTAGCGTGAAGTATCTGCCGCTCATCTGGTCCGGCATCTGGCGCAAGCCCGGACGCACGGTTCTCATCTTCCTGCAGGTTACGGTGGCGTTCGTGCTCTTCGGGGTGCTGCAGGGCCTGAAGACCGGGATCGAGCACGCCGTACAGGCGGCGCGCGCCGACCTGCTTATCGTGCACGGCCGGCAGGACTTCATCTTCTCGGGGCTGCCGCTCGGCCTCTACGAGCAGATCCGCTCGGTACCCGGCGTCAAGCTGGTCGAACCGGTGGAGCTGTTCGGTGGCTACTACCAGAAGCCCGAGAACGGCCTGCTGATCGTCGCCGTCAGGCCGGACAAGGGCTGGACCGACGCGTTCACCTTCAACGCCGCGCCGGATCAGCTCGCCGCCTTCGCCAGGAGCCGAACGGCGACGCTCGTCACCGAGTACGTGGCGCAGAAGTACCACTGGAAGATCGGCGACCACATCCCGCTCGTGACCCAGGTGGCCAATAAGGATCGCTCGATGACCTGGGCCTTCGACGTCGTCGGCACCTTCACCGACAGCGACTTCACTCCGGGACGCGACAAGATTCTGATCAATTACGACTATTACGACCAGGCACGACTGTCCTACCCCGGCTCGGTGAATCACTTCAACGTGGCGGTGGACGATGCCAGTCAGGCCGTGCCCGTGGCCGACGCGATCGACCGGCTTTTCCTCAACTCCTCCCATGAGACCAAGACGGAGTCGATCCGCGAGCTCGCGCAGCAGCAGGTCCAGCAGATCGGCGATCTCGACTTCTTCGTGCGCGCGGTGGTGAGCGCGGTGCTCGCGGCGCTGCTGTTCGGGACGGCCACGATGATGATGCAGTCGGTCCGGGAGCGCACGCCCGAGCTGGCGGTGCTGAAGACGATCGGTTTCACCGATCGCGCCGTGTTCCTGCTGGTGCTCGCCGAGGCGGTCGTCGTGTGCATCGCGGCCGCGGCCTGCGGGCTGGCGCTGTCGCTGGCGGTCTTCCCGTTGGCGGCACGTTTCGTGACCGGGCTGGCGATGCCCCCGGCCACCCTCGCGACCGGGTTGGCGCTCGCCGTGACGCTCGCGGTAGCGAGCGCCGCGATTCCGGCGGCCCGCGCCGCGCGACTGCGCGTGGTGAGCGCGCTGGCGGAGCGCTGAAGCCCGATGACCTTCCTGCGGCAATTCCTGGCGCTGCTGCGCATGAACCTCGAAGGGGAGGGCGCCCGGCTCGGTTCGGTCCTGACGATCGTCGTCGGCGTGACCTGCACGGTGGCCGTGCTGGTCTCGCTGCTCGCGATGGGAACGGGCGCGCATCAGCAGGCAACCGGCGATGTGCACGACGACGAGGCCGTCGTCCTGGCCCAGGGCGCACAGGGTGGTTTCGACAGCAATATCTCGCGGGATGAGATGGTCGCGCTCCGCGACCTGCCGGGCATCGACCGGGACAAGGACGGCGAGCCGCGCATCGACGGGTTGGTCGTGGTGCCCTTCGAGGGCCACCGGCGCGGCACCGGCCGGCGGGTATTTTTTCCGTTGCTGGGTGTTAGCGATGCGAAGTTCGAGCTGCGGGCGCCGGCGCACCTCACCGAGGGCCGGTTATTCAAGCCCGGCCTGCACGAGGTCATCGCGACCAATGCGTGCGTGACGCAGTTCGAGGGCTTCGGGCTCGGAGCGAAACGCGAGGTGCGCGGCGTCGACTGGGCGGTCGTCGGGCACTACGATCAGGGCCAGAGCCTGCAGTGCGTCGTGCTTACCGATGCCGAGACGGTCATGAGCCTGTTTCACCGCAACGGCTTCAATCGCATCAACGTGCGCCTGAAGTCGCCCGGCGACTTCGCTGCGTTCAATCGCGCGCTCGAGGCCAATCCCGCCCTCAAGCTCGAAGCCAGGCCGGCGCGCGCGCAGGTCGAGGCGGACATGAAGCAGTTCACCGGGCTGCTCAACTTCGTGAGCTACTTCATTGGATCGATCATGGCGATTGGCGCGACTTTCGGCGCGGTGAACTCGCTCTACTCGATCGTCGACGCGCGGCGCCGCGAGCTTGCGACGCTGCGGGCGATCGGCTTCGGATCGGGCGCGATCGTGGCCGCCACCCTGGTGGAATCGATTCTGCTGGCCCTTCCCGGCGCCTTGCTCGGCGCCGCGCTTGCCTGGCTGCTGTTCCATGGCATGGCGGTGAGCCCGGGCGGTTTCCCATTCAGGCTCGACATCACGGCGAGGCTCGCCGAGATCGGCATCGCCTGGGCGCTCGCCATGGGCTTCGTCGGGGGACTCCTGCCGGCGCAGCGCGCCGTGCGCGTGCCGGTCACGACGGCGCTGCGGGCCACGTGAGGGGTGACCCCGGTGGGGCGCCGCATGGAAGCGCAGCAGGGAAGCGCCGCATGGGTCCGCATAGAAGGGCCGCATGGCGGGTCCCGCATCGCATAGGTTCGATGGCCATCGAATTCAGGGGAGTCGAGACCCCCTGGACGGGCTCAACGGGCACCAATTCGATGGCCGTCGAAATAGCCCGAGTTGAGGCCTTCTGGAGAGGCCGAACTGGCACTGGTTCGATCGCGATCGAACCTATTCATTCCGAGACCTTTACGCGGCGCCTCCAAGTGCGGCGCCTGCAACTGGCCCTCTACTGGAACCAGTCCACCACTGGCGGTCACAGCGAGTTGAGAAACGCCACCAGGTCGTGCTTCTGCTCGGCGGTCAGGCCCATCTGGAAGCGCTGGTTGTAGAAGTTCACCAGCTCATCAAGGTTCGCCGCCGCGCCGTTGTGGAAGTAGGGCGCGCGTGCCGCGATGCCTCGCAGGATCGGTCCCTTGCCGCGATTGAAATCGCTGCACTGCCCGGTGATCAGCGCCTTGCCGGGATCGGTGGTGTAGAAGGACTCAGGCGCCCCGGACCCGAATGGATCGGGGCAGCCGCTGATGAGATAGACCGGGAGATCGGGCATCGAGAGCTCGGCGAGCCCCGCGGCGATGTTCGGATCGGGCTCCACGCCCGCAAGTGTGGCGTGTCCGGTGCCAATGTCGAGCGCCAACGGCAGGGTGTGGTCACCGATGTTCGGCGCGTCGTGGCAGCTCGTGCAGGTGCCGGCGATCGAGGCGGGTTTGCCGAGCGCCGCATTGTCGTTGAGCCCGCGCACGTTGGTGATCTGAATCGGAGCGCTGTCGAACAGCGCTTCGCCCGCGGCGATTGCCCGCCGCGCCGCCGATGCGGCGGAGTCCGTGCTCCAGGCGCTGAACAGTGTCATGGACGCGGGATTGAACGCGGCGCCCGAGGGATCGGCGCCGAGCACGTCGTTGATGCCGGGATAGTATTCCTGGCTGGCGACCTGCAGTACGCCCCCGGTGGCTCCATCCGCGGCGAGCCATCCGGCCCGTGCGTCGAACACCTGGGAGCTGAAGAGTCCGAGCTCGAAGCCGACGATGTCGGCGACCTGGGCGGCGGTCGGCGGGCCCGCAGATTGGGCATGAGTAGTAGTGGCGTCGATCGCCTGCTGCGACAGATCCGCGATCAGGTTCGCCATGAACGTCGACTCGGCGCTGAGCGGCGCCTTGGTCTCACGCCCGTCGAACATGATGGTACTGAGGAAGGAGAGGTTGGTGGAAGGCAGTGGACGCCGATACACGGACACGAACGGCAGGCCGCCGTTCGGATCCGGGGCAAGGGCGCAGCCGTAAGGGTCATGGACCACGGTGAGCGTGTATTGCGCGCTCACCGGCAGCTGCAGGGAAATGCGAATGAGTCCGTGCTGCAGCAAGAGGCTGTGTGCGGCCGGGTCGCCGCGGCGTGCGTTCGGACAATTGGCGCCATCGACCGGGGCGAACAGGGGATCCTGGCCGGCCGTCGTAAGGAAGCGGATCTGCGCGGCCTGGGCGCTCAGGCTCATCGCCTGACTCGCGCCGTGACAGGTGGCGCAGGAGCGGCCGTTCGTACCGAGGCTTTGGAAGAACGCGCCCTGCGGCTGCGGTCCGTTGACGTCCAGGGTCGCCGTGACCCCGGTGGCATCGAAAAAAGCCTGCAGCTCGGGAACGGGCGGCGGGCCGGCACGGGGTGGCTCGGCCGCCGCGGCAGCGCCGCACAGCGCGGTCGCGGCTGCCGCCAGGCGCAGGCAGGCAATCATGGGAGCGGGGCTGTTCTTATGCATCGTGGACCCTCCATACCCTGTATATCGGGATCGCCGATCGGGACACGACAGGGAGGGCGCGATGTGACATAGCAGCGCCGCCGTGCTGGCGCTGCGTGGAAGGCCCGCGGGCGGCGCTGCGTGGCGGCGCTGCGTGGCGGCGCTGCGTGGAGGGTTCCAACTCGACTAGGTTCGAAAACCATCGAATTGGCCCGAGTTGAGGTCCCGTCCGGGGCCTTAACTGGCCCGGGTTCGATGACAATCGAACCTACTCGCTTGGATACCTCACGCGTGTCCCCCCGCGGGCACCGCTATTTGCCAAGCGTCGTCGGGTAGGGCGGCGCGCTCTTGAGGTCCACGGGCTTGAAGTCCTTCAGCTGCGCAAGCGCGGTCGCGATAGCCGCATCGAGCTGCGGGTCCTCGCCGCGGTTCACGGCCGCCGGGTCGAGCGTCACCTCGATGTCGGGCGCAACGCCCTCGTTCTCGACACGCCACTCACCCTCGGGCGTGAAGAAGCGGAAGAACGGCACCGACAGCGCTCCGCCGTCGATGAGCGGGGGGTTCGCGGCGATGCCGATGAGTCCGCCCCAGGTGCGGGTGCCGATCAACGTGCCGAGCTTCTGGTGCTTGAAGGCCCAGGGAAGGAAGTCGCCGCCGGAGCCCGCATCCTGGTCGGCGAGCATCACCTTGGGTCCATAGATGGCGCCGCCCGGAGTGCTGAAGAGCTGGGCGTCGCGGTCCTTCCAGCTTGCGAGGTAGGGGCGACCCAGGATCTCGATGATGTAGTTGGCTGCCTGGCCGCCGCCGTTCCTGCGCTCATCGACGATCAAAGCAGGCTTTTCGATCTGCGCGAAGAACATGCGGTTGAAGTACTGGAAGCCATCCGCCGCGGTATTGGGGAGGTAAACGTAGGCGACCCTGCCCGCGGTCTTCTTCTGGACGTGCTCGCGGTTCTTCTCGATCCAGCGCCACTGGCGCAGCGGCGCCTCATCCGCGATCGGCTCGACGACGATGTTGTGCGCACCGGCGCCGGAAGCGTCCGCGCCGACGCTGAGCGTCACCTGCCTGTCGACGGTGTTCTCGAACAGGGCGTAGAGATTGACGCTGGCATCGAGCGGGCGGCCGTTGACCGCCAACAGGTAATCGCCCTCGCTCACCTTGACCCCGGGCACCGCGAGCGGTGCGCGCAGGAACGGATTCCAGCGGTCGCCGCGATAGATGGTCTTGATGCGGTAATGACCATTCTCGACCGCGAAGTCGGCGCCGAGGAGCCCGGTGCGCGTCGAGCCCTCGCCGGGCAGGTCGCCGCCGCCGGTGCGGTTGTGACCCACCTGCATCTCACCGATCATCTCGACCAGGAGCTCGGTCAGGTCTTCGCGCCGCTGCACGTACTTCACCAGCGGCTTGTAGCGCGCGTAGATCGCGTTCCAGTCGAGGCCGTGCATGTTGGGGTCGTAGAAGAATTCCTTCTCCATCCACCAGGTCTCATCGAAGATCTGCTGCCACTCAGCGGCCGGATCGACGTACATGCCGAGCTGGCTCAGGTCGACCGCCTTGGCCTCGAGCTTCTCGTTGGCGTCGCCGACCTCCATCTTCCCCTTGGCGTACAGCAACAGCAGCTTCTTGCCGTCGGCGCTGATCGAGAAATCCTGCAGCCCCTGTTTCAGCGATTTGGCCTTGCGCTCGGCGAAATCGAAGCGAAAGAGCTCGCCGTCGTTGCCGGGCTCGGCGTCGGGCGGCTCGGCGGTCACGCCGGGTTGGCGTCGCTCGAGGTAATAGAGGGCGCCGTCGCAGCCGACCGCGAGCGATTCGTAGCGGCGCTCGGCGACCTGGAATCCGACGATGCGGCTTGCGAGCCCCTCGAGGTCCACCTTGTAGGGCTTCGGGGCTTTATCCGCCTTGGCGTCCTTCGAGTCCTTCGAGTCCTTCGAATCCTTCGAGTCCTTGGACTCTTTGGCATCTTTGGCGCCGGCCTTATCGGAGGGCTTATCGGATTTCGCTCCCGGGGCTTTGCAGCTGCCCTTGTCGTCGGCGTCAGCCTTGCCCGGCTCTTCGTCGCCGCTCTTCGGCAGGAGCGGCGAGTGACCGTCGGCGGCGAGCACCGCGGCGTACAGGCCGCGCCTGATCGAGCGCTCCTGCGTCGACAGATCGAGGAAGATCTGGCTCGGCCCGGAATTGATCGAGGCCGTGAAGTAGAGATAGCCGCCCGGGGCGAACACCGGGCTGTCGGCATCGGCGAGGCCGTCGGTGAGGTCGGCGTTCTGCCCGGTCGTGAAGTCGTGCAAGCGGATGCGGGTGAAGTGGTTCTCGCCCTGGATGGTGTAGGCGAGCCAGCGGCTGTCGGGGGAGAAGTTCACCTCGAACCCGGCACGGTCGGGGCTGCGGTCGATGAGCGTGCTCGCGGCCTTCTCGATGGCGAACGCATAAAGGCGCAGGTGGTTGTCCTCGTACACGAGCGTCGCGCCGTCGGGCGACCAGGCGAGCAGGCGGTAGTAGCTCGGCTTGGGCAACGGATAGACGTGCGGCTTCTCCAGTCCGTCCTGGTCGCGCACCACGAGCGCATGCTGCATGCCGAGATCGGTGATGTAGGCGATGCGCGCGCCGTCCGGACTCCACAACGCGTCCTTGTCGCGCACGCCGGGGCTGTGGGTGAGGTTGCGCACCGAGCCGTCCTTCACCGGAACCGTGAAGACGTCCCCGCGCGCGGTCACCACGACGCGCTTGCCGCTCGGCGAGAGGACCGCCGCGGTGATGGTTTTGCTCGCGTCCTTCCACTGCGGACGCAACTGCGCGGCTTCGGTCGAGAGCGTGATGGCAAGCGGCGTGACCTTGCCTGAGTCGAGGTCGAGTTCTGCGAGCCGCCCGCCGGCCTCGTAGACGGCGCTGCGGCCGTAGACGGCGACGTTGCGCACATCCCAGAGCGTCTCTTTCGACAGCTGGCGCAACTGCTTGCCGCGGGTGTCGTAGGCGAAGACATTCGCAGCCCCAACACTGCGGTCGGAGATGAAGATGACCTCATCGCCCGCCCACGCCGGGGCGCGGTCGGTGGCGTTCTCGTGCGGCACCTGCTCGAAGGCACCGGAGGACGGATTCAAGATCCAGATCGGCGTCGTCTCGCCGCCGCGGTAGCGGCGCCAGCCGGACGGACCCTCGTAGGCCGTGCGATAGGGCCGGTAAGCGAGGCGCGTGCCATCGGGCGACCAGGAGGCCTCCCAGGCGACCGCTTCCATGACCTTGTGCTCGAAGCCGCCGGTGAGCGCGACTTCGTAGAGCTGGTTGGAGCGGTTGTTGGCGATTTCGCGCGGCGAGGCGAAGAGGATCCGCTTGCCGTCGGGACTCCAGCCTTGCACCTCATCGCGCGCGGGATGGAAGGTGAGGCGCCGCGGCTGGCCGCCTTCGACCGGGATCACATAGACGTCAGTGTTGCCCGCGTAGGTGGCGGAGTAGGCGATCCACTGTCCATCGGGAGAGAAACGCGGCGAGGAGGCGCTCGCGTGCACCGTGAGGCGCTCGGGGTGCCGCCCGGCGCGGTCGGTTAGCCAGACGTCGCCGCCGTAGATGAAGGCGAGATGCTCGCGCGCGAGCGTCGGCTGGCGCAGCAGGAGCGTGCCGCCGGCTTCCGCGCCCAGCGCCCCGAGCCCCGGGCACAGCGACAGCAGCAGGCCGAGAGCCGCGGCCGGCAGGAGTTTCTTCTTCATTGTTCTCCCCTTCAAAGAGTCGGTTCGATTCTCCGCCGCGGGTGGTGTGGGGGCCGCGGACGCCGCAGGGCCCGGCCGCCACGGGCGATGAGCCACCACACCGCGTGGAACGAGAGCCAGACAATTGCGGCAAAGACACCCGCAAAAACGAGTCCCTCTCCCGAGAGGGCGAAGGCGGGCACCCAGTCGGCGAAGGTGGCGTGCGCGAGCGCCGGGTCGGCGTGCACGGCGAGGTACATAGCCTGGCTCGCGAGACTCCCGTGCATGGCATCCACCGCGGCCTGCAGCTGCTGCACCGTCGTCACGAGCGAGCGGATGATCGCGCCCTCGGAGTGAAAGGTCGCGTCCGCGCTCGAGAGGTGATACTGGATGAGCTTCTCGAGGTCGCCCTGGTAGAACTGGTCGGCGAGCTTCTGCCACGGCGCGAGGTCGAGACGCGCCTGATCGAGGTGGCCGCCGAGCCGCTGGCGGTATTGCGCGATGAAGCCCGGGATCAGCCCTCCGGCCACCGCGGCGCAGACCAGGATCACCCGGTCGAGGAGTCCTCTGACGATGGGCATCGCCCGGCATTGTTGCACGCCGGCAGGGGCGACGCATGGCGCCGTCGGCAACGGTCAGGCGCGCGAGTCGTTCCCTCCGGCGAGAAAGCGTTGCAGCTCGGCGCAGATCGACAGCGCCAGCATCTCGGGCCCGTGGCCCCCCAGCTTGATTCCGACCGGCGCATGCAGCCGCGGCGCGAGCGCATCGCGGTCCTTCGGATCGAGTTCGGCGAGGAGCTCATCGCGCCGTACCGGCGGTCCGAGCAGGCCCACGAAGGGCTCGCTGCGCTGCGCGAGCGCTGCCAGCGCCTCGCGGTCGTTGGCGGCGCTGTGCGTCATGACGATGCAGGCGTCGAAGCGCTCCCCGGCGAAGGCCGCGAGCGTCGCGGCGGGGCGCGCGCAGTGCGTGCGCTCGGCCCCGCTCGCGTGCCGCTCGAGCAGTGCCGCGCGGTGGTCCGAGACGGTGACATGCCAGCCGAGCTGCCCCGCGATGGCGTTGAGCGCCGGCGCCTCGGGACCGGCGCCGATGAGGAGGATCCGCGGCGCCGGCGGGAACGAAACCACGGCGTACGTGCCTGGAGTGGCGTCGGCGGGCGGGCCGAGCACGACCTCCCCCAGGCCCGGACCGCTCGTGATGAAGGTGGCCGTCAGCGTCTCGTGCGAGCGGTCGGTCGCGAGCAGCGCGGTGCAGAGCGGGTGGCTCTGACCCGCCCTCATCGGCAGCATCAGCACTTCGATCTGGCCGCGGCAGCCGGAGCCCGAGCCGAAGACGAGGTCATCGTCGCTGCGGGTATCGAAGCGCACCAGGCGCGCTCGCTCCTCGGTGAGCGCGGCGCGGGCGGCGGCCTCGAGATCCGGTTCCAGGCAGCCGCCTGAGATCACGCCGCGCCGCGCACCGTCGGCCGTCACAACGGCGAGCGCACCTGCCTTGCGATACGTGGACCCCGTGCAATGCACGACCATGCACAGCGTGAAGGCTTCGCGGGCGGCGGCGAGGCGCGTGAGCTCGGCGAGGATGCCGCGGTGATGGCTCGAGAAGCGATCGGTCATTACATCCCGAATCCCTGGCGCAGGAACGCCTCGCTCTTGCGCAGCATGAGCGTGCGCGCCTCCGAGTCATCGAGGTAGTGATCGAGATCGTCCCAGGTGACGAGCTCGCAACGGCCGCCGACGGCTTTCATCCGCTCCGCCATGCTCTTCGACTGCTCGATGCCGACATTGCGGTCGAGCGCGGCGTGAAACAACAGCACCGGCGCCTTGATCTTCTCGGCATTCTGGAGCGGGGAGCCCTCGCGGACGTGCGGGCCGTCGCCGATCATCGTGCTCACGTAGTAGTAACCGGACCAGCGGCGCCACTCCTCCTTCGCCAGCGCGAGATCCGTCACGGGTGCAATGGCCACTACCGCCTTGAAAAGGCTTGGCTCGACTACGGCGGACTGGAGTGCCGCGTAACCTCCATATGACCATCCGAGGATGCCGAGCTTCTGCGGATCCACCCCCTGCTCGATGAGCCAATGGCCAGCGGCAACGACGTCGCCGATGGCGACCTTCCAGGACTTGAAGCCGTTCTCGCGGAACCAGGCGTCGCCGTAGCCGAAGGAGCCGCGAAACTCTGGCTGCAGTACCACAAAACCACGGGACGCGTAGAACTGCGACAGCCAGTCGAAGCCCCAGTAGTCGCGGGCGCTCGGCCCGCCGTGCGGCAGCACGATGGCCGGCAGACCCTTGGGGCTCGTGGCCCCGGGCGGTAGCGTGAGGTAGGCCGGAACCTGAACGCCATCCGCGGACGGATAGGTGATCGACTTGACGCTCGCGAGCTTGACACCTTCGAGCTCATTGCGCGCCACCAGGAAGGTGTCGAGATGGCGCGCTTTCTTGTCGAAGAGGTAGTAGACGCCGGGGTCGGAGTCGCTGCCGGCGAAGACCAGCATCATGTTCTCATCGGCGCTCGAGTCAACCACGTGGACGATCGGCTGCTGCGGCAGCGCATGCCCGAGCGAGCTCAGCAGCTGCTTCACACCCTGATCGAAGTAGACGGCGTGGCGCCGATCGGTAGCGTAGGAGGCACCTACGACGCGCCTCTGGCGCCCAATGCGGATCAGCCCGTCGACGTCGACGTCGGGGTTGGCATAGAGCAGCGTTTCGGCGAGCGCGTTGTCAAGACTCACGGAGTAGACCGCGTAGCGCCCGTCGGTTTTCTTGAAACCGATGGCGACGTTGTGCTCCGCGTCGACCGCGTGGGGCTGGAAACCCGTGCGCTCGAGCGAGTTGTACTCGCTCAGCTTGTGCCAGTCCTGCGACCCCGCCTCGCGATACATGTAGTCGGTGATACCCGAGGCCTGATAAGTGGTGTTGGCGGTGGCCGTGACCCCGAGGGCCATGATGCGCACCCCGCTGCGCCCGTCGGCGATGTACTCCTCGGCATCTGGGCGTGGCGGCTCGACCCGCTTCACTTCGAGCGTGCGCGTATCCATCCGGTCGACAGCGAGGCCCTGGGCGCTCGAGCCCAGGTGGCTGCCGATGCGGTCTTCGGCAAGGTAAGGGCGCTCGATCAGCACCAGCCCGTCCGCGGCCGGCAGCGTCTCGATGATCGCGCCCCCGCCGAGCTCCAGGCCGTGGCCGTGGACGCTGTCGGCTTTGCTGAGGAGCCTGACGTTCGAGCCGTCGGCGTTCACCGCCATCAGCCGGTTGGCGGGCAGGATGCCGAAGGTCGGATCCTTGATGTTGACGGCGATGCGGCAGGCGAGGCGATCGTTGGCGACCCAGAAGCAGTCGCTCAGGCTCTCGCCCTTGGCGGAAACTGCCAGGGCTGGCCTGGGCTTCGCACCCTCGGCGAGGCTCAAGGTGAAAAGCGTCGAACCCTGTCCCTTCGCGGGTGCGAGATAAGCGACGCTCTTGCCGTCGGGAGACAAGCGCATCTCTTCGACGCTCGGGCGCGCCCCGAAGGCCGCCGCTGCGTCGAACGACTTCGACTCCTGACCCGAAACCGGCATCGAGGCGCAGAGCGCCAGCCACGCAATTATTGTTCTCATGGACACCCCCTGATCGCGCAGGAGGACAATCTTAAGGCAAAGTAAGCGCTTCAGCGCCGGCCGGCAGCCGGCCGGGCCGAATCCGCGGAATCCGTGCCAACGGCGTCCGGGTCGGCGTCCTTGAGGCGGCTCGGCTGCAGCTCGCCGGCGCGCTCGAGCGCCGGGTAGGCCACCGAGCAGATGTGCGAGTGGATGCGCTTCAGATCGCGCAGGATGTCGAGGTGCAGCGAGCTCGACTCGATGCTCTCGTTGCGCCCCTCGCGCAGCCGTGCCAGGTGATTCTCCGCGGCGGCAAACTCCGCGGCGCGCAGCGTCGCCTTCTCGGTCACGAGCTGTCGCGCCATGGTGAGGTCGCCCGACATGAAGACGCTGACGGCGAGCTTCAGGTTGTCGCACACCTCCTGGTGGAACGCCTCGAGCTCCTGCGCGCCTTCCTTCGAGAAAACGATCTGGCGCTTGATCTTCTTCTGCGCGACTTCCATGAGATTCTTGTCGATGATGTCGCCGACGTGCTCGAGGTTGATGGAGAAGGAGATGATCTCCATCGCCCGGCGGCCGTCGCGCTCGCCCAGGCTCTCGCGGGTCAGCTTCGTAACGTAGAGCTTCACCGCCTCGTCGAGCTTGTCGACCGAATCATCCATGCGGCTGATCTCCCCGACCAGGCGCCGGTCGTCGGTCATGAGCGCGGTCATGGTCTGGCGCAGCATGGTGGCGACGATGTCGCCGATGTGCAGCGTCTCGCGCGCCGCGCAGGCGAGCGCGACTGAAGGCGTGGCGAGCGCCGTCTCGTCGAGATAGAGGGGCGCGGCCGGGTCGGCGGCCTGCGGGCGGTCGGGCAGCCAGCGCGTCAAGAGCGCCGCCACCGCGTTCAGCGGCAGGATAAAAAGAACTGCCAGGGCGACGTTGAAAGCGGTGTGAAAGTCCGCGGCCATGCGCGAGGGGTTGGGCTCGAGCCGCGCCAATTCCGTGGCGATCGGCTGCAGGAACGGCAGCACCAGCGCGCAGCCGATCAGCCTGTTCAGGAGGTTGCCGAGCGGCAGGCGGCGGCTCGCCGGGTTGTCGCTGCGGCTGCCCTCGATGAGCGGATTGATGGCGCTGCCGACGTTGGCGCCGAGGATCAGGGCGAGCGCGGCCACGGGGGTGATGAAGCTCGAGTAGGCGAGCGACATGACGAGCAGCACCACCGCCACGCTCGAATGCGCAGCCCAGGCGAGCGCCGTCGACATGAGGAGACACAGCATCGGCTCGGCGGTGAGCGCGCCGAGCAGGGTGCGTACCGCGGGCGCCTCCTCGGCCGGCGCGAGCGTGTCGAGCAGGAGGTGGAGCGAGAGCACCATCAGCCCCACGCCGATCGCCACCCGCCCGAGGTCGCGGGTGCGCGTCTGCCGGCCGCGCTTGAAAGCCGTCACGCCGACCAGGAACAGGACGGGTGCGAGCGCCGTGACGTTGAACGACAGGACCTGGACGATGAGGGTCGTGCCGACGTTGGCGCCGAGCATGACGGCGAGCGCCGGCGCGAGGCCGAGCACGCCGGTGGTGACGAAGGAGGCCGTCATGAGACCGGTCGCGGTACTGCTCTGCAGCAGCCCCGTGACCAGCAGTCCCGCGCAGAAGGCGAGCACGCGGTTGCGCAGTGCCAGGGCGAGGAAGCGGCGCAGGTCCGAGCCGAAGGCACGCACGATGCCGCTGTGGACCATGTGCAGGCCCCACAGGAGCAGCGCAACACCGCCCACCAGGTCGAGAAGAATCGTCCCCGCCATGGGAATCGAGGCTACCAGCTTCCGGCGTTCATTTTCTGCTACCCGTTTCTCGCACCAGAGACTCGTTGTGGATGAAGACCGGGTCAGCCCGGGCCGGCGGGGAACAGCGGTCCTCTTGTCGACAACTCAAGTAAGACACAACGGGAGATCACTCTATGTTCAGCGAAAGCAACTCCAGCGGCCGCAAGGCGGGCTGGCTGGTGACGATTGGACTCGCGGGGCTGGCACTCGCAGGCCAGGCGGGCGCGGCCTGCATGAAAGACCCCTCCGAGGGTGTATCGGTCCAGCCCTCACACCCCCTCGACCTGCATCAGGACGAGCAGCCGGCCGGCCATTTCGCCGGTGCGGGGGCTGCCGAGCGCATCGTCGGCACCTGGCGCGTCACCTATACGTCCGGCGGCGCCCCGTTTGCCACGGCCTTCATCCAGTGGCACAGCGATGGCACCGAGTGGGAGAACATCAGTCAGCCCACGCTCGGCGGCAACATCTGCATGGGCTCATGGAAGGCGCTCGATGCATCGCACGTACATCGCAATCACTACGGCTGGCTCTTCACCAACGGCATCGTTTCGGGCTACTTCAACGAGACCGAGACCGACGAGGTGGCGTGGGACGGTAACTCGTACGCCGGAACGAACGTGACGAAGATCTACGACCTTTTGGGCAACTTCATTGTCGCGGTGCCGGGCGCGGCGTCGGCGACGCGCATCGAGCCCTGAGTCACGGGGCGGTTCCCCCTCGTCCCGGTTTCGCGTTCCGGGGCGGGTAACCACACAGCGGGCCGGCAGGACGCCGGCCCGCTGTTGTGCTTTCGTGCACGCCGCGAGACGCGCAGAGCTAGGGATTAGCCGCGGTAACGATCCAGATGGAGCCGGCGAGCGGTATGCGTCCGTCCTCCTGGTGCCGCGCGAGTGCGGCGCGGATCGCGGCGGTGGCGGCGTCCTTCAGTGCCGCCGGCTGACCCTCGAGCGCACGGGCCGCCGGGCCGATGCCGACCGCGGTCCCGACCGCCGACTCGAGGCCCAGGCCGGTGGCGAGATCGAGCGAGAGCGCCACCGTCTCGAGTTGGATCGCGGCGAAGCCGGCGCGCTCGAGGATGCCGCGAACGCGCGCTGCGGAGGCGAAGGAGAAGGCACCCGGGTCCTCGGGTCCCGCCTGGGGCAGTCGCGGAACGTGACGGTACGCCTCCTCGAGCGGCAGCATCAGCCAGGGGTTCTCCTTGAGCTCGCGCCAGCAGGCGAAGACGACGCGAGCGCCGCGGCGCAGTCCTGCGCGCATGTTGGCGAAGGCGCGCGCCGGGTCGCCGAAGAACATGACGCCGAAGCGCGAGAAAAGCAGATCGGCGCCGCCCGGCTCGAAAGGATGGACGGTGGCATCTGCGCGTACGAACTCGAGCGGCAACCCCGGGGGCTTGAGCTCGCGTGCCCGCGCGAGCATCGGCTCGGAGACGTCGAGCCCCAGGACCCGCCCGCCGGGCGCGACCCGGCGGGCGAGCTCGATCGACAGTCCGCCCCAGCCGCAGCCGATGTCGAGCACGCACTCGCCGGGCCGCACCGCCGCGTGCGTCAGCAACGCCGCGCCGGCCGGCGCTAGGAGTGCGTCCTGCGTCTCCTGGCGGCTCACCCAGCGCAGGCCTGCGGGGCCGTTCCAGTAGGCGATCTCGGCGGCGTTGCGTTCTTCAGCGCTCGGCGGGGTCATGCACCCGAGTGTAGCGCCGATCGGGGCCTCCTCAGGGGCGCTCCCCGGGGGAGAACATCGGCCGCACCTCGCACTCGCCCTCGAACTCGGGCCAGTGCCGGCGGTGCAGCTCCATGAACTCCGTGGCGATCTCGAGCGCTGCAGTGCGGGTCGCGGCTTCGAGGATGGCGTAGCCGCCGACGATCTCCTTGGTCTCGGTGAAGGGGCCGTCGAGCACGGTGAGCTTGCCTTTCGCGAGCCGCATGCGCACTCCCTCCCGGCTGGCCTTCAGTCCTCCCCCGTCGATGAACGCACCCTCACGGATGAGTCGTTGCACGAACACATCCATGGCCTCCATCAGCGCCTTGGGCGGCCCGGACTCGCGATACGACTCGGAATGGCGAATGAACGTCATGTACTTCATGGGTCCTCCAGCGGATCTTCCCGTCTGGCGACGAACGGGCGGGGTCGAAATCGACAATAGCGCGGCCGCGCGGCGGTCACTACCGTCGCGCGGCCGTCAGGCGAGGCGGGGAAGGCGGGACGCGGGGGCGTTACCGTCCGGCCACCTGGGGGGGAATCGCGATGCCGTGGGATGCGGCCTGTGCGTAGGTATGGCCGGCCAGGTACGCCTGCGTGACCAGCGCGACGCCGGTCGTGCGCACCGCGGAGCCGAGCGCCTTCTCATAGCAGCCCTTCAGGTCGTCGGTGGGCACGAGGTCCACACGGTTGCCACGCGTGCAGGCCACCCAGGCGGCGTTCTCGAGACGCATATAGAAGGTGCGCGCATCGGCGGGCTGGCTCAGGTCGAGTCCGGCGCTGCTGACGCGCAGCGCGACGGTGACGGTCGGGTCCTTGGCAGCGGCCGTGCCGGTCAGGAGCGCGCAGGCGAGGGCAGCGGCGCCGATCAGGAGGCGGGTGTTGGAGCGGATATTCATGGGTCTCTCCTCAGGTTGTGTTGGGATTGCGCTTTGCGGTGCAATCTGACTGATACGAGCGCGCCGCTCCGGGATCGGGTACCGTTAAATTCTCCGGTACCCGAATTCCGCGCCGGCCACTCTTCTGACTAATGTCAGGGTTCGCACCGATGACCGAAGGCAAAAAGGCACTGGTGGAGCGGTTGTTCGCGCAGCAGGGCGGCGCATTGCGCGCCTTCCTGCTGCGGCGCACGCGGGCGCACCCCGAGGCGGCCGATCTGGCGCAGGAGGTGTACGTGCGCATGCTGCGGATCCCCGACATGGGGGCGATCCGCAACCCGGAGGCCTACCTTTATACGGTCGCGAGCAACCTCGCCAAGGAGCACGCGCAGCAGGAGCGGCGCGACCGCGCCGCGGTCGATGTCGACGATCCGATGGTGCAGGAGCAGCTCGCGGAGCTGCCGTCCTTCGGTGGCGAGCTCGACTCCGAGCAGCGCATCCGGCGGCTGCGCGCGGTGCTCGAACAGCTCTCGCCCAAGTGCCGGGCGGCGGTCGAGCTCGCCTATTGGCATGGCCTCAGCTACGAGGAGATCGGATTGCGGCTCGGAGTGTCGGCGCACATGGTCAAGAAATACCTGAGCCAGGGGCTGGCGCATTGCCGCCGCCGCATGGCGCGGCTGGGGTGAAACGTATGAGTACACCGAGTTCCAACGAGCAAAGGATTCGCGACCTGGTGGTGCAGCAGTCCGCGGACTGGTTCGTAGCTAACCGCGCAGGACTCTCGGACCAGGAACGCGAGGCCTTCACGAGCTGGCTCAAGGCCTCACCCGTACACGTCGAGGAGTACCTCGCGGTGGCAGGCGTCGACCGCGATCTGCGCGCGGCGGGCACTGCAGCGCGCGACTCGATCGAGGCGATCGTGGCGCGCGCGCGGGCCGCGGAAGAGACTCCCGCGCGTCCGTTCGGCCTGCGCTTCCCGCGGCTCTTGCCGACCGTAGTCGCCGCGGCGGCCGGACTCGCCGCCGTGTGCCTCGCGGTGCTGTTCGCCTGGAACACAAGAACCGCTTCCCATCCCGCGCCGCTGGTCGCCGCGCTGCACTTCTCGACCGGGCACGGCGAGCAGGCGTCCTATCGCCTGGCCGATAACTCCATGCTGCATCTCAACACCGACAGCGCGGTCACGATCCGCTATAGCGATGCGGAGCGGCGCGTGGTGCTCGAATCCGGCGAGGCGGACTTCGAGGTCGTGCACCAGCAGGGGCGCGCCTTCCGGGTGATCGCCGGCCCCGCCGAGACGGTCGATCTCGGCACCCGCTTCGACGTGCGCCTCGGAGCTGGCTCCGCCCTCGTGACGGTGCAGGAGGGGCGGGTGGCGGTCGCCCTCGCCGCGACCGATGCGGAGCCCGGCGCGCGTGTCGTGACGCTCGGCGCCGATCAGCAGATCGAGGTGACGGCCGGCGAGCTGCCGGCGACGCCGGTAACCGCGGACTCGCGCCGCACCACCTCGTGGCTGCACCGTCAGATCGTGTTCGAGCGCGAGCCGCTCGCGCGCGTGGCCGCGGAGTTCAACCGCTATTCGAAGAAGCCAATCGAGATCGCGACGCCGGCACTGAAGGACCTCGAGATCAGCGGCGTGTTTGCCACGGATGACAGCGAGGCGTTCGTGGCCTTCCTGCGCAGCCTCGACGACGTGCGGGTCGAGGAGACGGCCAGAGTGATTCGCGTGTCGCAGAAGTAAGGGCGGAGGGGGTGGGCGCGATGACGAACGCGAGCCCGATCGCGAGCGCCGTCTCCGGCGCGCTGCGCGCGCTCGCGCTCACGCTGCCCGCAGCGCTCGCAGGTACCGGGGTCGCGCTCGCGCAGAGCGCGGCGCCCGCGCCCGCGGCGCCCGCCGCGCTGAGTGCCGATATCCCGGCACAGCCGCTCGCCGCGGCGCTCGCGTCCTTCGCGCAGCAGACCGGACTGCAGGTGGTGTACGTCTCGGGCCTGATCCGCGACCAGCAGTCGCACCCCGTGATGGCGGGCAGCAACGCGCAGGAGGCGCTTGCGCATCTCTTGCAGGGTACGGGGCTCAGGTTCGATTTCCTGACCGTCGCGTAGCGTGCGCATCCTCGCCGCGCCGCCGCGCCCCACCGCGAGCCCGGCGAGCGAGCCGTTCGGGGAAGTTGTAGTCACGGCCAATCGCCGCGTCGAGAACCTCCAGGACGTGCCGATTACCATCCAGGCCTTCAGCGGTGCGCAGCTGAGCGACCTCGGAGTCGCGACGCTCAACCAGCTGCTCAAATACACGGCGAACGTTTCCTACAGCGGCAACGGGCCGGGCACCGGCAACATCTTCATCCGCGGTCTGGGCTCCATCGGTACCGGCAACCAGTCGCAGGCCACCACCGCCCCGTTTCCCAACGTGGCGCTCTATCTCGACGATCAGGCGATGCAGTTCCCGACCCGCAATGTCGACGTCTACATGGCGGATCTGGAGCGCATCGAGATTCTCGAGGGACCGCAGGGGACGCTCTTCGGCGGTGGCGCCGAGGCGGGCGCGATCCGCTACATCACCAACAAGCCCAAACTCGATGCGACCACGGGACAGGCGAGCGCCGCCTACGGGATCACGACCGGCGGCGGCCCGAACGCGAGCTTGAGTGCGGTGCTCAACGTGCCGCTCATCCCGGACCGGTTCGCGGTGCGCGCGGTGCTGTTCTCCGAGCGCCAGGGCGGCTATATCGCCAACGTCCCGAGCACGATCTCCTTCGACGTGCCTTCGCCCTCGGTGCCGGGCGTCAGCCTGGTGAGTCCCGTGGCGAGCAACGCCGAGCTCGTCGGTACCGACACCAACCCCATCCTCTGGCAGGGCCTGCGCCTCTCGGGTCTCTACCAGTTCAACGACGACTGGGACCTGCTCCTGCAGCAGACCTACCAGGACACGGAGGCGGAAGGCTCCTTCTACGCTTATCCTTTCGATTCGAACGGCAGGGCGCTCGCGCCCTACCAGATCGCGGCCTTCAGTCCGGCGTACAACCACGATCGCTTCGAGAGCACCGCCTGGACGCTCAACGGCAAGATCGGGGATTTAAAGGCCGTTTACACGGGCAGCTACATGCTGCGCCACATCGAGGGCCGGCAGGATTACTCCAACTACATGCGCGCGACCTACGGCGTGTACTACGACTGTATCGGGACGGGCGCCCCGTACTTCGCCAATCCGACGAATTTTCTCCAGTTGGTCGGCAAGCCGCTCAAGTGCTACTCCCCGGTTGCCGACTGGCACGACGTGGTGAAGAACGAGCACCAGAGTCACGAGCTGCGCGTGACTACCGATGAGAAGGCCCGGCTGCGGGCGCTCGTGGGCGCCTATTGGGAGAAGTTTGTCATCGACGACAACATGAGCTTCAACTATCTCTCCATCCCCGATTGCTCCCCGGCCAACCTGAGTGTGGCGCTTGCGGGCGGGCCGGACTGCGTGTCGGCGGTTGGGCCGCTGCCCGGCATCTATGGCGGGGATCCCAGCTACAGCACCGATCCAGGCAGCGGCTTCGGCGAGGACGTGCAGCGCGGCTACAAGCAGACGGCAGTCTTTGCCTCGGTCGACTTCGACATCATTCCGCACGCGCTCACGCTCAGCGCCGGTACCCGGCACTTCAAGTACGACGAGTTTGAGGAAGGCTCTGTCTGGTATGCCTATTCGACGAGCCCGCTCGTCATCGATCACCCGAACGGCGCCTGCACGGCCGCCGGGGCCTGTGGCTTCCCGATCACGCTGGCTAAGAGCGAGAGCGGCTTCCGCAGCCGCGTGAATTTGAGCTGGCACGTGACGCCCGACGTCATGGCGTATTACACCTTCTCCCAGGGTTTTCGTCCGGGAGGCTTCAACCGCGTCACTTCGTCTCCAGCCCTGGCGCCGGTGATCCAGGCGTCGGCGCCTTACTGTGGCGCGGCCTCGACGGATCCCCGCTGTCTCAAGGGTGGGAGCCTGTATGGACTCACCAACACCTACCAGTTCGTCGAGAACGGCAACTACACCTCGGACGATCTGATCAACAATGAGATCGGCATCAAGAGCGACTTCTTCGATCACCGCCTGGTGCTGAACGCCTCCCTCTACCGCCTCAACTGGGACGACGTCCAATCCTTTGCGATCAACCTCGCGAACCTGTGCGGTTGCGCGGCCTGGACCAACGGGCCGGACTACGTCATCAAGGGGATGGAGCTGCAGGTCATGGGGCGCGTCACGGATCAGCTGACGCTGCAGGGCTCGGGCTCGTGGAACAGCGCGAGTCTCACGGACAACCCCTGCCTCAGATCCGCGGGCGTCACGCCGATCACCCCTAACAACCCGACGCCGGCAGGACAGTGCATCACGACCGTCGCGGGAGCGCCCTATCTGAACCTCGCTAACCTCGGTACCGCGCCGCCGTTTTCACCGCCGCTCACGTTCAACATGCGCCTGCGCTACGACTTCGATCTCGGCACCTTCTATCCGTTTGTGTGGCTCGGGGCGAGCCACATCGGCGCCATGAGTAACGAGCCGGCGAGCTTTCCGGCGGGTGGCAATGGGCCCGCGTATCCCATCGACACCGTCCTGACCCGCTACACCATCCCCGCCTACACGACCTTCGATGGGGCGCTCGGTGTGGTCACGGATCGCTGGACTCTGCAGCTCACCGGCAGCAACCTCACCAACGTCTACGGGCCGTCGAACATCTCCTCGGGGCAGTTCATCAAGGCAAACATTCCGCTGCGTCCGCGCGTCGTGATGGCGCAGTTTTCCTACCGCTTCTGAAGGACCTAGTCGTACCAGCCGGGCGACTTGGTGAGGTTCCTGAAGACCGTGGTGCTGTGGCCGATCCACAGCTGCGCGTGCGTCTCCCTGAGGAACCGCTCCATCGCCGCGCGCGACTGCGGGGTGCCGGTGGTTTCCTCCTCCTTTGGCATGCGATTAAACGTCCGCTCCTCGGCGTAGTGCCACAGGTCCCCGGAGAGCACGACCCCGCCGGTCCTGGCGAGCTTCACGTACAGCGCCTGATGGCCCGGGGTGTGGCCGGGCGTGAATTTGAGGATCACCGTGCCGTCGCCGAACACGTCGTGGTCGCCGACGAACACCTGCTGGTGCGCATGGGCGAGTGCGGAGTAGAGCGGGAGGTAGGCCGGGTCCGCGTCCTTGCCGAACATGAAGTCGAGCTCCGCCTTCTGCGTGAGCCAGATGGAGCCCGCATAGTCGTTGGCATTGCCGACGTGATCCCAGTGCGAGTGCGAGATCGCCAGATACGTGATGTCGGCGGGGGTCACGCCGATGTCAGCGAGCGCGCCGCGCAGCGTCGCGAAGCGGATCTGTCCGTAGCCGCCATCGACGTTTTCCCACAGCGGCCGGCCGACCAGGCGATCGGAGAGCCCGGTGTCGAAGAGCAGGATGCCCTTGGGATGGATGACGAGGAAGCAGGGCACCGCCATGTTGGTGTCGGCCACTTGCTCGCGCGTCAACTGGTAGTCCTCGGGCCGGTTGTAGGTGAGCGTGCCGCAGTCGATCACGTAGAGGCGCGGGGAGGTCACCTTGGGGGGCGGCGCGACCCCGGGCGGACGCGCCGCGGCGGCCGGGGCGTCGGGCCCGAGCGCGGGTGCGCCCGGGGCGCAGCCGAGCGCCAGCAGCAGGAACCAGGCACGAAACGAGACTTTCATGGCGGTCATTCCCTTCGGGGCGGGGTGGGCGGCACGTGTCGCTGTTTCCAGACGCCGTGCCCCAAGGGGCGCCCGGGACTATCGTCTGGGCTGCCGAGCCGCAAAAGGACTTGCGCAGTGGGGGGCATATGAGCGTCGAAGCCAGTGAAGCGCTGAGTGAAGTGTGGACCAGGTGGCAGGGACACGTCATCAACAGCGAGTTCCGCCTCGGTCGCTGCCTTGGCTCCTCGGATCATAGCGGGGTGTATCTCACCCGCTCGGCGGCCATCGATAGCGCGGATCTCGCCATCAAGCTGGTCCCCACGAACCGCGCGCTCGCGGAACAGCTGCTGCCGCGCTGGAAGCGCGCGAGCGCGCTCACGCATCCCCACCTGCTGCGACTCCTCTCGTGGGGCGGATGCCAGCTCGAGGGCCTGCCGTATCTCTATCTCGTGATGGAGTACGCCGACCAGACCCTGGCACAGCTGCTGGCGCAGCGCGCACTCGCGGCGGAGGAAGCGCGGCAGCTGCTCGTGCCGTCGCTCGACGCGCTCGGTTTCCTCCACCGCCAGGGCCTGGTGCAAGGGCAGCTCAGGCCCACCAACATCCTGGTGGTCGGCGAGCAGCTCAAGCTCGCGAGCGATACGATCCGTCGCGTTGGTGAGGGTGCGATCAGCACGCACGCGCTCACCGCCTATGATCCACCGGAGGGCCGGCAGGGAAACACCTCGCCGGCCGGGGACGTCTGGGCGCTCGGCGTCACGCTGTTCGAAGCCCTCACCCGCCGGCTCCCTGCGGCAACGGATGAGGGGCGCGAGGAGCAGTCGGTGCCACCTGAGCTGGCGCAGGATCTCCGCGAGCTGGTGATCCGCTGTCTCAGCGCCGACCCACGGCGCCGTCCAAGCGTGGCGGAACTGGCGCAGGTCGAGGCTGCGCCGACCGCCGTGACTGCGCCCGCGGTGCAGCCCACCGTGGATCCTGCCACCGAGTCCGTGGTGCCCGCACCTCCTGCGCCGGCGGAGAACACGCTGCCGCCGATGCCGGTGGAAGCTGCGGTGTCCCCGGCAGCGGCCGCACCGGCGCTGACAGCGGCGCTCGAGGCGGGTGAATCGCCCGTCCTGTCTGCGGCGCCCGAGGCGGTTGCAGCGCCTGCGTGGCCGCGCACCCGTCTCATCGCCATCCTCGGCGCGGTCGTGGTCGCGGCCGTGGTCTTTGGCCTCATCCGCGGGTTGAGCCGCCCGTCCGCGCCGCCGCCTCTCGTCAGCGCGCACACCGAGGCCGCGGCACAGTCTCCGGCGACTGCCGCACCCGCTGCTGTCAGCTCCGGTGCGAATACCCTGCGCAGCGCCGTGCCCGCTGCGCCGGTGGCGGTGCACCAGGTCATGCCGGACGTGCCGCTGACCGCCCGCCGCACCATCCATGGACACATCAAGGTCTGGGTGCGCGTGGTCGTCGATACGGACGGGTCGGTGTTCGCCGCGGTCGCCGATCGCGCGGGACCCAGTCATTACTTCCAGCGGCTCGCGGTCGAGGCGGCGAAGAAGTGGACCTTCGCGCCGGCGGAGGGTTCGGCGCGACGCATCATGCAGGTGCAGTTCGATTTCAGCCGGGACGGCACGACTGGGCGCGCGCGTCCTGTATCGTGACCGGGTGAAACCGATCCCCACCGGTGCCAGCGGCAGCTATCGGCTGCACGTCGAGTTCCGGCATCTGGCGAATACCTTCAAGGACAGCATCCTGCCGCCGGTGTTCTCGACCCCCTACCTCATCCTCATCATGGAGAATGCGGCGCTGAATGCGGTCCGGGATTACCTCGAGGGCGACGAGAGCGCCGTCGGCACGCGCGTCGACGTGCGCCATCTGCTGGCGACGCCGGCCGGGCGTGACGTCGAGGGAAGGGCCGAGGTCACGGGCACCGAGGGGCGGAAGATTTTCTTTCGCGTCTGGGCGCTCGACGGCGCCGAGGAGATCGGGGTCGGCACACACGAGCGCAGCGTGGTGAACACGACGCGCATCATCGAGCGCATGGCGCAGAAGTACGGTCCGCCGCCGCGCGCGACCTGATCGCGTGGTGGCGAACGGCATGGTCTCGCCGCCGGTGCTGGGTTTCGTCTTTTAGCGGCCGTCGGGGGCCAGGAAGCGGCCGATCTGTCGACCGAATGCGCGGGTGTCGATCGGCTTGGTGATGTAGCCGGCGCACCCCGCGGCGAGCGCCCGTTCCTCATCGCCGCGCATCGCCGAGGCGGTCAGCGCGACGATGGGGACGTGACTGAAACGACTCTCGGCCTTCAGCCGCCGGGTAAGGGCGAGGCCGTCCATGCCCGGCAGGGCGATGTCCATCAGGATGAGATCCGGAACTCGTCCCTGGAGGATCCGCTGCGCATGCTCGGCGTCCTGGGCGGTTTCCACGGCAAACCCTTCGCTGATCAGCACGTCGGAGGCGAGCTTCAGGTTGGTGGGATTGTCGTCCACGATCAGGATGCGCGCGCTCACGGCGAGGCTTCCCGGGCTGCGCCGCGCGCGGTGGCCTGCAGCGGCAGCGATACTGTGAAGGTGCTGCCTTGGCCGCGCTCGCTCTCCACCGAAATCCCACCACCCTGCACCTCGACCAGCTTGCGGGTGAGCGCCAGGCCCAGGCCCGTACCCTCGAAGCGGCGCGCGGCGCTCGAGTCGAGCTGCTGAAACTCGACAAACAGCTTCTCCAGGTCCTCGCTGCGAATGCCGATACCCCGGTCGCGCACGCTGATGAACAGTGCGCCGTCGCGCAGCGTGGCCGTGACCCAGACTTCCTCGCCGTCGTTGCTGAATTTGACTGCATTGGAGATGAGGTTATAGAGCACCTGAATGAATTTCTGCCGGTCGAGCGTGACTTCGCCGGGAGCGCCGGAGATGTCGTGCCGGATCGCGATACCCTTTGCCGCCGCGGTTTGCGCGATGGCGGTACAGACCTCGTCGACCGCCCGCCGGATGGGGAAGGGCTCGGAGCGCACCTCCATCTTGCCGGCTTCGATCTTGGACAGATCGAGCACGTCGTTGATGAGTTGCAGCAGATGGCGGCCGCTGTTGAGCACGTCGCCGAGGTACTCCTTCTGTTTGGCATTGAGCGGTCCGGCCTTCTCGTCGATGAGGAACTCCGAGAAGCCGATCACGGCGTTGAGAGGCGTGCGCAGCTCGTGTGACATGTTGGCGAGAAAGACGCTCTTGAGGCGGTTGGCCTCCTGCAGCCCCTGCTCGTAGCGCCGCCGTGCCGTGGCGTCTCGTATGGCGCTCGAGACGAACATGCCCTCCTCGGTCTCGAGGGGGCTCAGGCTGATCTCCACCGGGAACTCCGTGCCGTCGCGGCGCAGCCCAAAGAGCTCGAGGCCCGCGCCCATGGCACGGGCGCGTGGCTGCGCGAAGAATCCGCCGCGATGCTCGGGGTGCTTGCCCCGAAAGCGCTCCGGCACGAGTACCTCGACCGGACGGCCGAGCAGCTCTCTGCGGGTATAGCCGAACAGCCGTTCGGTCTGCGAGTTGATGAGCGCAATCCTGCCGTCGCGGCCGACGATCACCATGGCATCCGGAGCTGACTCGAGCAGCCCGCGGAACTTCTGTTCCGCCTTCTGCCGCTCGGAAACGTCACGCACGGCGCTCATCACCATGGTGCCTTCCTCGGTGACGAGCGGGCTCAGGCTGATCTCGACCGGGAACTCCTCGCCGTCGCTGCGCAGCCCGTAGAGGTCGAGTCCGGCACCCATGGTGCGGGTGCGCGGCTGGCTGAAGAAACCGCCGCGATGGGCGTTGTGCGCCGCGCGGAAGCGCTCGGGCAGCAGCATCTCGACCGGTTTTCCGACCAGCTGGGTGCGGGAGTAGCCGAACACCGTCTCGGCCTGGGAATTGACCAGTACGATCCGTCCGGTGACGTTGACCATGATGATCGCATCGGGCGTCGACTCGAGCAGGTTGCGGAACTGCGCCTCGAGCAGTTTGGAGTCGCGCAGCACCTTGAGCTGCGTCACGTCTTTGATGGTCGAGAGAACGAGCGGACCCCCGCCAGTGTCCGCGATGGCGCGTTGCGAGACGTTGACGTGTACCAGCGAGCCGTCCTTGCGGCGGCGCACCGTCTCGAAGACCGGCTCGACCGGTTCGCCGACGACGGTCTCGGGCGTGCCAGCCTCGCTGCGAGGCTCCGGCACCGAGGTGAGATCGGCGAGGCGCCGGCCGAGCGCTTCTGCGCGCGTGTAGCCGAACAGGGCTTCGGCCGCGGTGTTCCACAGCACCACGGCGCCCGCGCCGGTGACTGCAACCACCGCATCCGGCGTGTCCCACAGCAGCCGCCGTGCCAGCTCGGCCTCGAGTGTGCCAACGTCCTCGGGTGCGTCCATGAGCGTCACTCTCCCGGCGGGTGCGCCGCCCGCCTCGCAGCTAATGCGCGGCGGCGCGGAGATACTCCGCCATCTTCTCGTAGGGCAGGGGGTGACTCACCAGGTACCCCTGCATCTGATCGCAGTGCAGCAGGCGCAGAATTTTCGCCTGCTCCTCGGACTCCACGCCCTCGGCGACGGTTTTCAGGCGCAGCGTATGCGCGAGCGAGATGACCGTTGAGACCAGCGTCATGGAGCTCGGGTCATCGAGCATCGTCACCACGAAGGAACGGTCGATCTTGATGCTCTCGATCGGGAGCTTCGCGAGGTAAGCGAGCGAGGAGTAACCGGTGCCGAAATCGTCGAGAGCGATGCCGACGCCGAGGTCGCGGATGCGTGCGAGCTTCTCGATGTTGTCAGCGACGTCCTTCATCAGCAGGCTCTCCGTGACCTCGATGTCGATGCCACCGTGAGGGCCTGCGAACTCGAGCGCCGTCGAGACCGACTGCACGAAATCCGCGCGCCGCAGCTGCGCGCTCGACACGTTCACCGCGATGCGCGGCACGGGGAGCGAGGCCTCGATCAGGCGCGCGCGGTCGAGGCTCGCCTGCCGCAGCGCCCACACGCCCGCCTCAATGATCAGGCCGGTCTCCTCCATCAGCGAGATGAAGGTGGCGGGCATCACCAGCCCGCGCTGCGGGTGCTGCCAGCGCATCAGGGCCTCGAGTCCGGTCAGCTGGCGCGTATCGAGGTCGACTTTCGGCTGGTAGTACAGCAGTTGCTCATTGTTCTCCAGCGCGCGCCGCAGACTGTTCTCGAGGCCGCGCCGCTCCTGCAGCGTGCGGCTGAGCTGCGGGGTATAGAAGGCGTAATCCGCCTGGGTCATCTTCGCGGTCTTGAGAGCGGCCTCGGCACTGCGCAGCAGCGTGGCCGCATCCGCGCCGTCACCCGGATAGAGCGCGATACCGGCCTTGAGGCTCGGCGCGGGCAGCTGGCGGTCACTCTCGGCCCACGGCGAGGTCCATTCCGTCAGCCAGCGCTCCACGATGCGCGTGATGTCCATGATGTCCTGCGGCCGTGGGATCACTACCGCGAACTCATCCGCGCCGATGCGCGCGACGTAGGCGGCCTCGCCGGCGCTGCGCACCGCGCGCTCGGCGAACTCCCGCAGCATCTCATCGCCGCCGAGTCTGCCCAGGCTCTCATTCAGCCAGTCGAAATCCTCGAGATCGACGATGAGCAGCGCGAACAGGTCCTGCGAATCGTTGAGGCTGCGAATGTGCTGAGCCAGCCGCTCGAGCAGAAAGGTGCGGTTGGCGAGTCCGGTGAGCGCGTCGTAATAGGCGAGGTAGTTGAGTCGCTCGGCCTTGTCGATGTGATCGAGCGCGAAGGAGATATCGCCCCCGAGTTCCTCGAGGAGACGGATCTCGGCCCGATCGAATACGCCGGGCTCGTCCGACACCAGCAGCATGCACCCGACTCCCTCTCCCGCCACGATGAGTGGCAGAGCGGTGAGCCCCCGGGCCCCTTGGGCGTGGAACGCGCGCGGCAGCGGATACTGCAGCGCCTCGCCCGCGAGCTCGTTGAATACCGCCGACTGCCGCGAGCCGATGACTCGTGCCAGGAGCGGATACTCCGCGAGATCGAGCCGGCCGCCGTGGACCGGGTCGGCGACCTCCGGCGGCCAGTCGCCAGCGACCGCTGACTGGGCGCCGGGACCGATCCGGTCCGTAAGGCCGCACCAGGCGGCTCTGAACCCGCCTTGCTCGACGGCGATGCGGCACGACTCGCGCAGCAGCTGCTCGCGGTCGGTTGCCCGCACCAGCAGCGAGTTGATGCCGCTCAGCATGGCGTAGACGCGATTCAGCCTGAGAACGTCGTGGTAGAGGGCGCCGTTCTCGTAGACGCGCCCCACCTGCGCGCCGAGTATCGTGAGCAGCTGCTCGTCCTCGGCACTGAATTCCTCGGCCCCGATCTTGTCCGCCAGACACAGCCAGCCGTAGGTACGCGTGAGCGAGGAGATCGGAACCGCCAATAGCGAATGGGCGGGCGGGTAGGCCGCCGGCAGGGTGGGCGGGAGCGCCGTGCCGTTATCGCCCCGCAGGCGCCGCGCGCGTCGTGCGGCGAAGACTTCCCCGAGCAGACCTTCGGTCAGGGACAGCGGCGGTTCGCCGAAGGGACCGATCTCGATCCCGCTGTGGCACTCAATCAGCGGGCGGCCCCGCACCTTCTGCTCGGCAGCCAGCACGGCGTAGCTCGCGCCGAGGAGGTTGCGCGCACCGCTGCACACCTGCGCCAGGAGCTCGGCGGGGTCGCGCTCGGAGGCGAGCTGGACGTTGAGGTTGGTGAGGGCGGACAGGCGCGCGTTCGCACCGTGCAGCTCATCGGCCTTCTGCGAGAGCTTGTCGGTCAGCACGCGCAGGTGCTCGACATCGAACCCCTGATCGACCTCGCGCGTGCGCAGCGGCGGGCTCGTGCCCGAGAGCGCCTGCGCGACGGCGCCGAGGAGCTCGAAACGCGAGGCGGGCTTCAGCACCACGCGGTGCACCCCGCAGCGCCTGGCAAGTCCCAGGGCCTCGTGCTGGTGATAATCGGCGGTATAGAAGATGACGGCCAGGTCGTCGAGGCCGGGCTCGGCGCGCAGCCGCCGGACGAACTCGTAGCCGTCCATGGTCGGCATCAGGATGTCGGAGATAACAAGATCCGGGCGCTCGCGGCGCGCCGCCGCGAGTCCATCCGAGCCGTCAGCTGCCTCGACGGTGAGGTACCCCTCAGAGCTCAGCCAGGTAACAAGCAGCTTGCGGTTCGTCGCGTTGTCATCGACCACCAGTATTTTGGTCATGGCAGGGCAGGTGGCGAATCTCTCCGCGTGCGAGCTCAAGGCGTGACGGCGCACTGCGCGCGAGGCGGGGCAGGAGTCGCCGCCGGTCGCGCGAAGCAGGCAGGGGTCCAGAGGATCGTCGGGGGGTCGGGAATCCGCGCACGAGATCGTCCCCGGCCCGCAGCGGCAGGGCGCCGAGCGGCCGGTCGTGTATTCCGGGGACGCGGGTCCCCCAGACTGGCGTCCAACGCGTGGTCATAATTCCCTGACCAGATGTTTTTCCCACTGGACGCGCCGCTTGCGCCGGCCGTCGCACGTTTGCAGGTCATTGTGCGCGCGCGTTCGCACAGTAACAAGCGCCGCTCCGGGCCGTGCCATCGGAGGCGCAATCAGCCGTCCGCCACCGGATTGGCGTCGTCGCCGTGCCGAAAATCCATGAACATGCGCACCAGCTGGGCGATCGAGCTCGCGCGCATTTTCCCCATGACGCGGGAACGGTGCAGCTCCACCGTCCGCGTGCTGACGCCCATCTCCTGCGCCATGACCTTGCTGGCGAGGCCGCGCACGATGAGCTCGAGCACCTCGCGCTCGCGCGGAGTGAGGGAGGCGATCCGATCGCGGATAGCGTCCTGCTGGGCGAGCATGCGCCGGTTGCGCTGGTCGAGCTCGAGTGCCTCGCGGATGGTGGCGATCATCTCCGAGTTCCGAAAGGGCTTTTGCAGATAGTTAAACGCGCCACGCCGTACCGCCGCGACGGCGCTCGCCACGTCGCCGTGGCCGGTGATGAAGATCACGGGGATCACCGCGCCGCGGCGATTCAGCTCATCCTGCAGCTCGAGTCCGCTCATGCCCGGCATGAACAGATCGAGCACCAGGCAACCGGGCTGGCGCGGGTCGTACTGCTCGAGGAACGTGCCGGCGGAGGGGAAGCCGCGGCAGATCACCCCGATCGACTGCGCCAGCGCCTTGACGAGCGAGCGCAGGGCCTCGTCGTCCTCGACTACGAACACTACGGGTTGCACCGCGCTCATGCGACTCGCCCGCCGCAATCCGCTTGACGGCGCGCGCCAGTGCATCGTACCCCGATCCGTGCCGCGGCAAAGCCCCCCCGGTAGGAGCGTGCGCCGGAGGCGGCTGGGGCGCGGCCCCGCGGGTTTGTGAGCCGGCTCACGCATGTTTTGCGGTGGCTACGTATGTCGTCGCGGTCGCTGCGAGCAGAAAAGCCGCCCCTGCGCTGACACGCTGCCACCACAGATCGCGTAGCGCGATTGGCGGGCAGGGCGGAAGTCATGGCACGGCAGAAGACGCTCCCACTGTTCTACTCAGGGACACACTCGAACCGTTGGGCGCGCGCCGCAAGGGAAGCGGCCGCGCCAGTGGAGCCAGCGGGCGAGTGCCGTAGGCAGTGGCAAGGAGTCTCGAGCCGCGATGACTCGGCCCGCAGGGAAGCCAAAGGGACCTGACGCGCTAAGGGCCACGGAGGGGCTCCATCCGGCGCAGCGCCGCGCGGTGCTGCGCCGGATGCGCGCTCTGTGCCGCCGCGCGGAGGGTCTCGCATGGACCCGCAGCTCAAAGGCAAACCCGCACCGGCGTTTCCGCGCGGCCGCGATCCGCGCCGCGCGCAGCGGCCAGCGCTCGCAGATCGAGTTTCGGCTGTGCGACGGCGGCGGCAAGTGGATCCACCTGCACGCGACCATGGAGCCCCTCGACGTTGAGCCCGGCCCGGGGAGCGAGCGGCGCTGGATCTGCACCCCGCAGGACGTGAGCGCCGCGCGCCGCGCCGAGCAGGCCATGCGCGCCAGCGAGCGGCACGACCGCCTGACCCTCGCGCAGGCCGCCATCGCGGACGTGAGCTGCATCGCAGTTTCGAACGAGCCGCGCCGCGGCGGCCTCAGTGGCCGGTCTCGCGGCCGATACAGAGAGTGGCGGTCTCAACAGGCGAGCGGGCAACCGGGCTCGGCCCCCGCCATCCACTGTCGTCGCTTGCCCGGGGGATAGCTGATGAAGGCGGCCGTACCTGCAGAGTCCATGTTCGCCTCCTACGCGCAGCTCACTAAGGTGCTGCTGCCGGAGGCGAAAGGGATCGCGCTGCTCGACGGCTCGCTCGCCGCTTTAGGCCAGGCCGGCAGCGCCGACCCCAAAGCGCTCGCGTCCTGGTTGCGCCAGCTCGGGTGGACCGAGCGTGCTGCCCGCGTCCCGACCTGCAGTGCGCCCCGCAAGGGCTGCTGCGCTACGGCCATTCCGCTCGAGCGCACCGACGGGGCGCTGCTCGGCGTCCTGTGCATCGTCGAGCCCGCGGGCTCATCCGCGGGCGCAGCGCAGAAGAACGCTCGTTCCGTCACCCAGAAACTGAAGCCGGTGCTGGACAGTCTGCATCGGGAGCTCGCCGCCGTGACCCCCGAACGCGCGCGCACGCAGGTGCTCACCGAGCGCACCGCCGAGCTCGAGTGGCTGTTCAAGGTCACGGCCAACCTGCACGGCGCCACCGACGACCGCCACGTGCTGGAGGAGCTCTTGAGCGCGGCGACCGAGCGCCTCAAGAGCTCGTTCGGGGTCATCGTCGTGCCCGACCGGCGGCTGTCCATCGAGCACGTACGCGACCCGCAGCACGCCGCGTTGCTGCGCGCCTCCTGGCAACAGGCCCACAAGCACCTCCTCACCTGGGTCGAGCGGCGCCGGCGGCCGCTGCTCGCCAACGGCACCGGCCGCGGCGGGCAGAAGATCGCGCGCTGCAAGCTGCTCGCGGTGCCGATCATGCGCGACAGCGGGCGGGTGATGGGCCTGATGGCGTTCTTCAACGCGCCGGACGGCGCGGATTTCGAGCGCCGCCACGCATTCCTCGCCCGCCACCTCGGCAAGCAGACCGCCGGTCTCGTCGAGGCGCAGTTCGACCTGATGACCGGTCTCTACACGCGCGAGGGCCTCAGCCAGATGTACCGCCGGCTGGCGGATCCGGCCGACGGCGCCGAGCGCAGCGTGCTGTACGTCGACATCGATCATATGCACGTGGTGAACGAGCTGCACGGCTTCGAGCTCGGCAACGAGTTGATCGTGCGGATCGCGGACCTGCTGGCGCCGCCGCTGTTGCCCGAGGGCGCGCTCGCGGCACGCATCTCCGCGGATCGCTTCGCGGTCGTGTTTCCCGAGATCGACACCCGCGGTGCCGTCGAGGTCGGTACCCGCCTGCAGGAGGCGGCGGGGCGGCTGGTCCTGGGTCCGGCTGGCAATCCGCTGGACGTGTCGCTCAGCTGCGGGGTCGCGGCGCTGGTCGCCATGCCGCAAGGGCTGGCACGGGCGCTCGCCGCCGCTGAGATCGCCTGCAAGTCCGCGAAGAACCGCGGGCGGCGGCGCGTCGAGCTCTACGCCTGCGACGACCAGAGCATGATGCGCCGCCACGACGACGTGGTCGCCGTGGGCCAGCTGCGCTCGGCCTTCAAGAGTGACCGGCTGCTGCTCTACGCGCAGCGCATCGTGCCGCTGCAGGACCCGAACCTGCCGGGCGGGTACGAGATCCTGATGCGGCTGCGGACCGCGGACGGCGGCGTCGTGGCCCCTGGTGCCCTGATCAACGCGGCCAACCGCTATCAGCTGCTGCCCTCGGTGGATCGCTGGATCTCGCAGCGCGCGCTGCAGACTCTGGCACCCTATCGGCGCATGCTGCAGAGCCGCGGCATCAGCGTGTCGATCAACATCTCCGGGCAGTCACTCGGCGATGAGACGTTCATCCACCAGCTGCGCGAGCATCTCAAGGCCGCCAGCCTGCCGCCCGGCGCCCTGACCATCGAGATCACCGAGCAGGCGGCGCTGCGCAGCCTCGCGCGCGCCAGCGAGCTGATCCAGATGCTCAAGCCCCTCGGCTGCCAGTTCGCGCTCGATGACTTCGGCACCGGCGCGAACTCGCTGACCTATCTGAAAACGCTCGCCGTGCAGCGCGTCAAGATCGACGGCAGCTTCGTGCGCGACATCGTGACCAACCCGCGTTCCCAGGCCGTAGTCGCCGGAATCGTCGAGCTGGCCCGCGGGTTCGAGGTCAATACGGTCGCGGAATTCGTCGAGAACGAGGCGATCGCGGATGCGGTCCGCAAGCTCGGTGTCGACTATGCCCAGGGTTATGCTTTCGGCAAGCCCGAGCCGCTGCCGGCACTGCTGGAAAGCCTGGTGCACGAGGAATCGCAGCGCATGCACCGCCTGTTCCTCGAGATGTAACGCCGCGTGGCCTCAGCCGCCGCTCGGCGCGGCAATGGCGCGCATGAGAGCGCGGCAGGTCGACTCGCGCAGCGCTTCGAGCGCATCGAGCGTGCCGGAGGCGATGACCTCGCTGGCGCGCGCGCGTCGCTCGATGTCCGCACAGCGCGCCGCCAGGGCCGTAGCCCCGAGCGCGCCGGCGGAACCGCGCAGCTTGTGCGCCGCCTGCCGCAGTGCCGCGCCGTCCTCTCGCCGCAGCGCCGCTTGCATGGCCGCGAGCTGCTCGCGCGAGGACTGAGCGAAGCGCCCCGCGAGCTGTGTGAACTCCGCGCCCGCCGCGGCACGCATTTCCGCGAGGTGCGCGCTATCGAGAAAGCCGTTCACGACCGCGCGCGTGACCGCAGCCATCGAGCGGGCTCTCAGGCGGCGCTCGAGTCCCTGAAGCGGGGCGCGCAGCAGCGCGCGGCGCGTTCTAACGCAGGTAGCGGTCGAACCAGGCGAGGGTGCGTTGCATGGCATCCGCGGTGTGGGCGGGCGCGCGCAGCCCGTGACCCTCGCCCGGGTAGATCATGACCGAGGTCGGTACGCCGAGCTCGTGCAAGGCGCGCCAGAACTCCACCGTCTGCGACGCCGGGCACTCGATGTCACGCTCGCCGACGTAGGCGAAGGTGGGCGTGCGGACGTTGCGGATGAAGTCGATGGGCGAGGAGCGAGCATAGACTCCGGGGTCCGCGTAGACGCTGGTGCCGAAGTAGGGCAGCAGCCATTCGTCGATGCCGTTCTCGCCGTAGTAGGACTGCCAGTTGCTGACGCCCGCGGCGGCGACGCCCGCCTTGAAGCGCTGTGTCTGCGTGACGGCCCACATGGTCATGAAGCCGCCGTAGCTGCCGCCCGTGATCCCGAGGCGCGCCTCATCGATCGGCGCGCTGGCCTCGCTCGCATCGATCCCGGCGAGGATGTCGGTGAGGTCGCCGTGCCCGAGATCGCGCACGTTGGCGAGCGTGAACGCCTCGCCCTGACCGTAGCTGCCGCGCGGGTTGGGGCGGAACACCGCCCAGCCGCGTTTCAGCATCTCCTCCTGGGTGCCGGGGCCGGCGAAGGCCGGCGCGGCGGCCGAGGCGGGGCCACCGTGGACGATCGTCACCAGCGGCACCTTGCCCGCAGCACCCGGTGGCAGGAGCAGCCAGCCCTGCACGTTCCAGCCGCCGTTCTTCCAGTGCAGGCTCTTCACCCGCGCGAGGCTGGTGAGGCCCACGTTGCTGTGCGTGAGGTCCCGCCAGTGGCCGGGCGTGCCGACTTCGATCTCGGGCGGCGCCGTGTAGCTCTCGTGATGGGCGGCGCGCAGTCCCGAGGGGCAGGCGTCCGAGCGTACGGCGGCATCGGCGTCGAGCGAGTCGGCGTCGCTCGAAAGCACGCGCGCGGCGCCCGGCGCGCTAGCCGCGCCGAGATCGACGAGCTGCTGTCGATCGTCCGCCAGCAGCGCCGCCTGCAGTGTTCCGGCGCAGCTCCAGCCGAGCGCGCGCGCCGAGGCTCGCATGGCCGGTGTGAGGTTGACCGCCGTGCCGCCCGCGAGCGGCACACTGAAGACATCGCCCCCCGTCGGGCCGAAGTCGCTCATGATGCCGGCGATGAAGGCGATGCGCTTGCCATCCGGCGATACCGTGGGTTTGGCCAGCTGCTGACGGGGGTCGCTCTGCACGTAGAGCGTGCGCGCCGCACCCGCATCGCGGCCGAAGGCGTAGAGCTTCGCGGTCCACCACTGGCTGTCGCCATCGCCGGGAGATGCCGTGCCGACGAAGCCGCTGCCGTCGGGCAGCCAGTCGTACTCGTAGACGAAGAGCTCGGGAGGCGAGGCAAAGTGGAGCGCGTTTCCGGCGAGCGTGGCGATGCGCTGCTCGGGGGGCGGCGCGTCGAGGTCGCCGGCCACCGCGGCGCCGGCCTCGGTCGCTCCCACCTCCTTGCGCGCGTTCTCGGTCGCGAGCAGCGCGAGCGTGCCGTGATGGAACTTCAGACTGGTGAGCGTTCCTTTGAACTCGAGGACGCGCGTCAGCTGCGTGCCGTCGGGGGCGACCGAGTAGAGCGAGTACTCATGACGGCCCGGGACTCGCAGCACGAAAGCGAGCGTCTTGCCGTCGTCGGACCAGGCGGCCGAGCCCGGCGTGCACTGGGGCACGCGCCCGCAGGGCAGCTCGACGCGCGCCGCAGCGCCCGTTGCCACCGAGCGGATGATGAGATCGCGCACCTCCGGGAGCGAGCCGCCGAGGGGCGAGTCACCCTCGACCGAGGCGACGTAGTTCGCGGCGGGCGACAGATGCGTGGCGAGGTAGCGGTGCACGGGCCGCACGTCCGTGGCGGCGCCCGCGGCGGCGAGCGGCGCAGACGCGCTCAGCACCGGGAAGAGCACGGCTGCGGTCAGCTCACGGAAAACGGCACGTTGCATTCTGGCGGCCCCTGCTGAAGAGTGGCGGAATTCTCCCACACCGGCATCGAAGGGACAGCCATGCGCTCGCGCACACTCGGCAGGAACGGACTCGAAGTCTCGGCCATCGGCCTCGGCTGCATGGGGCTCACCTATGCCTACGGGCCGGCGACCGAGCGCAACACCGCGATTGGGCTGTTGCGCGCGGCCGTCGAGCGCGGCGTGACCTTCTTCGACACCGCCGAGGTCTACGGGCCGTACACGAACGAAGCGCTGCTCGGCGAGGCGCTCGCGCCGTTTCGCGGCCAGGTGGTGATCGCCACCAAGTTCGGCTTCAAGATCGACGTCGCGGGTCGCCAGGAGGGCCTCGACAGCCGGCCGGTGCACATCCGCGAAGTCGCTGAAGCCTCGCTCAAGCGGCTCGGTGTCGACACGCTCGATCTCTTCTATCAGCACCGCGTCGATCCAGACGTGCCGATCGAGGAAGTCGCCGGGGCGGTGCGGGAGCTGATTCGGGCTGGCAAGGTCCGGCACTTCGGGCTGTCGGAGGCCGGTGTGCAGACGATCCGCCGCGCGCACGCGGTGCAACCGGTCACGGCGCTGCAGTGCGAGTACTCGCTCTGGTGGCGCGAGCCTGAGACGCAGCTGCTGCCGGCGCTGGAGGAGCTCGGCATCGGCCTGGTCGCCTATAGTCCCCTCGGCCGCGGCATGCTCACCGGCAAGATCGATGAGCACACGCAGTTCGCGAGCGACGATTTCCGCAACCAGCTGCCACGCTTCACGCCCGAGGCCCGCAAGGCGAACCAGGCGCTCGTGGACCTCATCGGCAGCATCGCTGCGCACCGTCGCATCACCCAGGCGCAGCTCGCGCTCGGCTGGGTGCTGGCGCAAAAGCCCTGGATCGTACCGATCCCCGGCACCACCAAACTGCACCGCCTCGAGGAGAACCTCGGCGCGGCGGCGGTCACGCTCACCGGCGAGGAGCTGCGCGAAATCAACGCCGCGGCCGCGAGCATCAAGCTCCAGGGCGCGCGCTACCCCGAAAACCTGAGTCGCATGGTCGGGCGCTGAGCCCGCCGCGGCGCTTGCGGCTGCGGCGTCAGTGCCGTGCGGGGAGGGCGATTGCTGCGCCCGCCAGGCGGCCGATCGCACCGAGCGTAGTCTGCGCCGCGTTCAGCCCGAGGCGGAAGTCGGCGTCGTTGTAGGTGGCATAAACGTCGGTCGGCTGGTGCCAATTGGGGTCCCAGCCGGCACCGATCTGCGTACCGCGCTCGTTCTCGCGCACGCTGATGGCCGGAATGAGATCCATGAAGGGCGTGCTGTCGGTGTTGGTCATGTGCGGTCCGACGCTCGCCGGGTAGTCGGTGGCGTAGGCCTCGTTCGCCGCATAGAAGACCCACGCGAGCTTCTGCGCGCCCTCGGCCTGCCGTGCCTGCGACTGGAACTCGATGTTAACGTCGGCTTCGGGCCGCTGCGCGGGACTGAGCGTCCCGTCCGCGCGCGGCATGCCGTGATCGAACATCACCATGTCGTGCTGCACCATGCCGAGCCAGCGCGGCTCGGGATAACGCCCGGAGCCCGCGGGCGACTCGACGCCCTGCAGCGCCGCACGTTGCTCGACGTACGCGTAGGCGCCGTTCAAGCCGGTCTCTTCGTTATTCCACAGCGCGAAGCGGATCGAGCGCTCGGTCTTCACATCCGGGCTCGAAAAGATCCGCGCGAGCTCCATGACGAGTGCGGCGCCGGAGCCGTCGTCATTGGCCGCCTCGCCCCAGCCGATGCCGTCCATGTGGGCACCGACGATATACATCTCCTCGGGATGGGTGCTGCCCACCTTGGTGCAATAAACCTCCTCACGCTCGCCCGGCGTGCTCGGCTCGGTGTCGAGCGCGCGCAGCGTGGCATCGCCCTGGCGCTCGGCGTCGTTGTTGACCCCCGTGGCCGCCCGCTCGCCGCGAAAGCGGCCGCCGCCCTGGGGCGCACCGCGTGCCACCTGCGGCCCGCTCGGGCCGCGCTTCTGGTCTGGCGAGTAGGTGTAACGCAGCCGCGCTACGTCCGCGCAGCCGTAGGCGCGCAGCTGCGCCTCGATCCAGTCGACGGCGTCCCGGTTGCGCCGGGTGCCCTGGCGGCGGTCGCCGAAGCGCGTGAGTCCCTTGATGGTCGCCTTGTAGCGCTCGAGATCGAGGCGGGCGGCGAGCCGGGCGACGGGGTCATCGGCTGCGGCGGCGGGCGCCGCGGGCTCGGCCGCAGCGAGGGGCCTGCTGCCGAGCGCGACGAGGGCACCGACCGCACCAGCCATGACGATTCGCGACAATATTGAGCTCATGTATTTCTCTCCGAGCGGCGCTCGAGCAGCCACAGATCGAACGACCATCCGCCGCCACCGACCCACAGAAGATACAGGCAGCCGAGCAGCATGCAGAGGTCGGCGCGCGCCTCGTGCGCCATGCTCCAGAAGCCGTAGCGGCCCATACGCTGGACGTGAAAGATCCAGAAATCATGGCCGAGAAGGATAGGGATCTTGGTCGAGACGATGGCCACGATCATGATGACGATGAGCGGAATCGCCGCGAGGCGCGTCAGGAGCCCAACGATCAACAGCGCGCCGCAGAGCGTCTCGACCCCGCCGACGAAGGGTCCGAGCAGGTCGGGCCACGGAATGCCGATCGACGCGAAGCGACCGGCGCCGAGCAGCGCCGGGAAGAGGAGCTTCTGCAGTCCCTCGGGGAAGAACACCACCAGACCGACGAGCAGCCGCACCAGAAGGACGGCCGGCACATCCTGCGTGGCGAGGAGCCGATCGCGCAGCGGACTCACGGGCATATCCTACCGTCCTGGAACGCCGACTTTCAGCTGCTCGGGCGAGTGTTGCTGGTTCCCAGGGAGGCGGGCTGGCCGCGGCCGGCTTTCTGACCCGGTTTCATGAACTTGACCAGGACGCGCTGGCCGATCAGGAAGGGCGCGTTATCGGCTGAAACCACGACTTCCACGACACGTTCATCGCTCGCTTCGTTGGCGGCGTCGGACTTGAGCTTGCGCGCACCGAACGTACCGGCAACGCGGATGACATGTCCGACCGCGACGCGCGAGGGATCGGCCTCGGGAACGATCTCCGCCTCCTGACCGACGTGCACGTCGGGTATGGCGGACTCGATGATTTCGGCACGGATGATGTGCGCGGCCGCCGGCGCAAGGTCGAACATCACCGAGACGTTGAGCGTGGAGGCACCGGCGCCGGGATTGGCGTAGCGCCGGATGATCTTGCCGTCCATCGGCGCGCGAATGATGGTCAGATCCCGGTTGTAAGCCGCCTGCGCCAGCTGCGCCTTCGCGGTTTGCACCGCCGCGCGCTGCACGACGACCTGCGCACGCGCGGTGTCGAGAGCGTCCGCCGCCTGGTCGAGCTGCTGCTGAGTGACGAGCCCGGACGCCTTGATTCTCGTCAGCCGGTCCTGCTCGCGCCGCGCCGTCAGGACGCTGATCTGTGCGAGTGACAGCGCGCTTTGCGCCTGTGCCACCGCGGCCGCGGCACTGTTCACCGCGAGCGCGGCATCGTCGTCCTCCTGGCGCGCGAGGATCTGGCCTTTCCTGACGGAATCTCCTTCCTGTACCAGCACCTCTCTGATCACGCCGGCGCGCCGGGCTGCGACCTCCACGACGCCGCCTTCGATGTCGACTTTGCCGTTGGCGATCGTGGCGTAGGGAGAGCTGGGGGCCCCGGGGTCCGCCGACTTGCCTGACCCGCCGTCGGCCCGGCCGGCGCCGCACGCGCACAGCAGCAAGGCCGCCGCCGCGCACGCAACCAGCGTCGCGATCCGGCTCCATGCGGGGGTTGGGGTCATGTCCGACATCCGGCTCCCTATGATAGTTGAGGCTGCGAGACCATCCGATCGCTCATGATCTTGCCGTCCTCCATGTGAATGATGCGGTCGGCGTGGGCTTCCAGGCGCGGGTCATGTGTCACGACCACGATCGCCGCGCCGCGCTCGCGGGCTGCCCGATGCAGCAATTCGATGATGATCCGGCCGTTTTCGGAGTCGAGCGCCGAAGTGGGCTCGTCGGCAAAAATCAGCGCCGGTGACTTGGCGAGGGCCCGCGCGATCGCGACACGCTGCTTCTCGCCGCCGGAGAGCTCGGCAGGGAGCTGGCGCAGGCGTTGACCGAGCCCGACCGCCTCGAGCGCCGCCGTGGCGCGCGCCCGGGCTTCGCGTTTTGCGACCCCGCAATATTTCAGGACTTGCACGACCTGCTCAGTGGCATCGAGCGCGGGAAAGAGGTTGAAGCCCTGGAAGATGAATCCGCAGTGGTCGAGCCGGAACCGATCGATCCGTCCGTCGCTCTTGGCCCACAGGCTTTCCCCGAGCGCCGTAACCTCGCCGGCATCCGGCCGCATGAGACCTGACAGGGCCGCGATCAACGTTGACTTTCCTGAGCCCGACGGGCCCATCACCATGGTGACCTGGCCATGGTAAGCAGTGAAGTCGACGTTTTTCAGCACCACCTGACGGACCTTGCCGATCCGGTACGCCTTGCTCAGGCGCCTGGCGTCCAGGGCGAGACCGTTCACCGCAGCAGGTCCGCCGGTTGGCTCTTTCTCAGGACACCCAGGGACAGAGCGCCCGAGAGGATCGCGATGACGAGCAGCGCGACCGCGACCGGCACATCGATGAATAGCGGGAAATCCAGCGGCACGCCCGACGCCTGTGACAGGAGCCACACGAGCGCGGTCAGTACGGCCGTGAGCACCAGCCCGACGATGCCAACCCACAGGCTCAACTCCATGACGATCAGACGCAGACTCCACATCGACACACCGAGGGCGCGCAAGCTGGCGAACTCCTTGATGTTGGCGAGGATCGCGCCCTGCAGGGTTTGCCAGGTGATTACCACACCGATGAACGCGCCCACGACCACGGCGAAGCCGATCATGACGGCGATGCCCCCTTCCTTGAGCATCGACTTCTGGCTGGCCCTGGACAGCTCTTCGCGTGACCAGGCCCGGTATTGACCCTTGGCAAGTGCATTCAGTCCGGCGGCGACTTGCAGCGCCTGGGTCGGGTCCTTGATCTTCACCATCAACGGTCCGACGCGCGGTCCGTCGTCCGTCAGTTTCAGCAGTTTCGCCGTCTGCCAGGAGACGAAAATCGTGGCGTTGAACATCGAGGGGTAGCCACTGGTCGTGGCGCGCACCCACACCTCGGTACCATTGACCTTGGCCCGGTCGCCCGGCTGAACGCCGAGCTTGTTGAGGCTGCTGCGATCCACGATCACGGCATAGGGCTCAATCAACGCCTGGATCAGCTCATCGCTGAAGTCGTTAGGCAGCGTGACGGCACCCCGGATCGGGTTGACGATCACGACCCTGACCCCTTCGGCCTTCGCCGGCTGTCCGTCCTTCGGGAAGTTCGACCAGAGGGCGAAGTTGAAATTCAACGCCTGCACCTCGAGTACCTCGGGGTGCTGGTAGATCTGCGGAATGATGCGGCGCGGCTCGCCGGAGTTATTCGCAAACAGGGTGTCCGCGTCGGGCGGCAGCACCATCACTTCGGCGGGCGAGCGGTCGATGGTCGCCGTGAAGGATTTGCTCATGCCCATGAACATGCCGGTCATCGACAGCACCAGGAGCCCCGCGACCGACAGGGCGATGACTGCCGCCAGATAGCGCCGCCACTCATAGATGAGTGTCGATAACGCTAAGGACAAAGGGCCTCCCCCGACGCTGCGATCTTAATGAGTATGGCCGGGTACCGGGCTGTTCCGAGTCCTAAGGGGCGCGAAAGTTCCCTGCACAGACGCGCAGGTGGCATGGATTTTCGCCGCCGAGCGTAGCCGACCAAGGCCCCCTTGTCGTCGATTGTGAAATATCGAATCCACGAAGCGATCTGGAAATGCGGTGTGCCGAGCCTCGGGGCCAGCTAACGCCGCGAGCGGCGCGTGGGGCGTGCGGGAGTCTCGGAGGGGGCCGCATTCTTGAGCGGGCCAATCTCGGCGACGATGGCTGCGAGCGTGGGACGCTGTCCGTGCTCGTGGGCGTCAATCGCAGCGCGCATCGCCGCTACGTGGGCAGGCGTCGTGCCGCAGCAGCCCCCGATGATGCGCGCGCCGGAGTTGATGGCGAGTCGCGTGTAGTTGGCCATGAGCTCCGGGGTGCCGGAATAGACGGCCTCCGTCCCGACGAAGTGCGGTACGCCGCAGTTGCCCTTGGCGACGAGCGGGAAGGGCGCATCGCCCATCTGCATCAGCGAGACGAGAATGTCGGGCGCCCCGACGCCGCAGTTGGCGCCGAGGGCAACCGGTGGAACGGTCTGTGCAGCGAGCGTCGCGGCGGCTGCCCCCGGCAGCAGCCCCATCATCGTGCGGCCCGCGGTGTCGAAGGAGTAGGTGACCACGTAGGGCAAGCCGACGGCGATTGCGCTCTGCGCCGCGCAGGCGGCCTCTTCCGGCGCCGACATGGTCTCAATCCAGGCGACGTCCGCTCCGCCGTCCCGTAACCCCTCGAGCTGCACGGTGAAGGACGCGAGTGCCGCCTCCCGGGTCAGATTCCCGAGAGGCTCGAAGAGCTCGCCGGTCGGTCCCACGGAACCGGCTACCACGATGGGGCGCGGAGTGGCGTCGGCTACGGCGCGGGCCAGCTCGGCGGCGCGTTTTGCCAGCTCGTAGGCGCGGTGCTCGGCCTTGTGGAGCTTCAGGCGGTGCGGATTGCAGCCGAAGGTGTTCGTCAGAATGATGTCGGCGCCCGCGTCCACGAAACGCTGGTGTAGTCCCGACACCGCCCGCGGACGCTCGACCGTCCAGAATTCCGGCGGCTCCCCCGCCGCGAGTCCGGCCTCAAAGTAGTTGGTCGCGGTCGCGCCGTCGGCGAGCAGCACCTGTTTGCGGTCGAGCAGTTCGGAAAGTCGGATGCGCATCGGTGATATCCTAACCGCCTCTCAGGGAGAAACCCCAATGCGACGACTCCTGCTCACGGTCGCGTCGGCGCTGCTCATCTCTTGCGCGACGCAGCCATCGCCCAAAGCTGCATCCCTAAAGCCGGCAGCCGAGGTCACGGCACGACCGCAGCGCCCGCCCCGAGCACCCTACGCCTCAACCTACCAGGCGCCCTCTGCGCCACCGACACTCATCCGCGATGCGACGGTGCTCACCGGCAGCGGCACCCGTCTGGATCACGCCGATGTGCTCATCGAGAACGGCCACATCAGGGCCGTCGGCCCGAACCTGCCGGCGCCGGCCGGAGCGCTCGTGATCGATGCGCCGGGCCGCTGGGTGACGCCGGGCATCATCGACATTCATTCGCACCTCGGTGTCTACGCGACTCCCGCCGTCAACGCGCAGTCCGACGGGAACGAAATGACCAGTCCGGTCACCGCCAACGTCTGGGCGGAACACTCGATCTGGCCGCAGGACCCGGGATTCGAGATGGCGCTCGAGGGCGGGGTCACGACGCTCGAGATCCTGCCGGGCTCGGGCAACCTGATCGGTGGGCGTTCCGTGGTCGTGAAGAACGTGCATGCCACGACCTACCAGGCCATGAAGTTTCCGGATGCCCCATACGGACTGAAGATGGCGTGCGGTGAGAATCCCAAGCGCGTGTACGGCAGCAAGGGGCAGTTCCCTTCGACGCTGATGGGGGATGTCGCCGGCTATCGCCAGGCGTTCGCCGATGCGCAGGACTACAAGAATCAGTGGGACAAGTACTATCGCGAGCGCGCCGAGTACGAGAAGAAGAGCGCGGACGGCAGCAAGTCAGCGAAAGACAAGGGCGGCGGGGAGAACAAGCCGCTCACGCCCCCCATCCCGCCCAAACGCGATCTCAAACTCGAGACGCTGATGGGCGTTCTCAAGGGCGAGATCCGCGTGCAGATGCACTGCTATCGCTCCGATCAGATGGCGACCATGCTCGATGTGGCCGATGAGTTCGGCTTCAGGATCGCCGCCTTTCACCATGCGGTCGAGGCCTACAAGATCTCCGATCTTCTGGCGCAGCGCGGCGTGTGCGCCGCGATGTGGGCGGACTGGTGGGGCTTCAAGATGGAAGCCTATGACGGGATCGAGGAAAACATCGCCATCGTCGATGCCGCCGCCAACAGCTGCGCGATGCTGCATTCGGATTCGGCCGATGGTATTCAGCGTCTCAATCAGGAGGCGGCCAAAGCCATGGCGCGGGGCGTGCGGGCGGGACTGAAGATCGCGCCGGAGCGTGCCATCCGCTGGCTGACCGCAAATCCGGCCAAGGCGCTCGGGCTCGACGACCGCGTGGGTACGCTCGAGCCCGGCAAGAACGCGGACGTCGTTGTCTGGAGCCGCGATCCATTCAGCGTCTATGCGCTGGCGGATGAGGTCCTGATCGACGGCGCGGTGGTGTTCGATCGTGCGCACCCCGCGCCCAAGCCCCCGTCGGACTTCCTGCTGGGGCAAACCGCCCTCGGGGAGGCCCCATGAGAGCCTTACGCGCAGTCGTTTTGCTTGCTGTGATCACGGGCGTGACGGCCGTATCCGCGCAGGAAGTCCTCATTCGCAACGCGAAGGTCTACACGGTCTCCGATGGAGTCAGGGAAGGGGCCGATGTGCTGGTTCGTGACGGGAAGATCGTCGCCCTCGGCGAGAAGCTGAAGGCATCAGCCGCGGCGGTCGTGGTCGATGCGCACGGTCAGCCTCTGACCCCGGGAATTTTCGGTGGACTGTCGCAGATCGGCGTGGTCGAGATTGGCGCCGAGCCCTCCACGGTCGATGGTAACCTCACCTTCAAGGGACCGGGCGCCGAGGAGCAGTGGCGCCCCGAGTTCGACATCACCCTGGCGTTCGATGCCCAGTCCACGCTGGTGCCAGTGGCACGCATCGAGGGCATCACGTGGACGATGCTGACTCCCGTGGCGGGCAGCACCATCATGGCGGGACAGGGCGCGGCCGTGACGCTCGACGGTCGCCAGGACGCCGTGTTCCCCGACACCCGTGCGCTCTTCGTGGCGATGGGCATTGACGGTAAGGGGCTCGCGGGCGGCAGTCGCGCGGGTCTGTACATGCTGCTCGATCAGGCGATCAGCGAAGCTCATTCGAAGGCGCCGTTCGGGGAGAACTCTTTGCTGCATCCGGCCGGGCGGGAGGTGCTGTCGCGCTATCTCTCCGGCGGGCGCGTGGTGTTCAACGTGGAGCGTGCCTCGGACCTCCTCGAGGTCATCGCCTTCGCCCGCAAGCAGGGAATGAAGCCCATCGTGTTCGGCGGCAGCGAGGCATGGCGGGTCGCAAAGGAACTTGCGGCGGCTCGTGTACCGGTAGTCCTCAATCCGCTGCGGGATCTCCCCTACGAGTTCGAACAACTGGGATCAAGGCTCGACAACGCGGCGCTCCTGCAGCGCGCGGGCGTGCTGATCGCGTTCTCCGCCGACGACGGTCATGACGCGCGCAACATCCGGCAGCTGGCCGGCAACGCGGTGGCTCACGGCCTGTCCTGGGACGCCGCGTTGGCGGCGATCACGCGCAACCCGGCGGACATCTTCGGGCTCGGTGCGACACACGGGCGCATTGCGATCGGGCAAAGCGCCGACCTCGTGCTATGGGACGGCGACCCGCTCGAAGTGACGTCGATCGCGACACAGGTCTGGATCAACGGGCGCGCGATCGAGATGCGCTCGCGCCAGACCGAGTTGCGTGAGCGGTATCTGAAGACGGTGGAAAGATGAACGCCCGCCGCTTGCCCGAGGGCTTACCAGCGCGGCGCTGGTTTTGGAGCGAAGCATCGTTCGCGGACCACCGTCAGCCGGTGCGCCGCGATGAGGAGTTTCATGCAGCAGTGCTAAATCAGGCCGGCGGTAACGTTGATCGCGAAGCCGAGCACGAAGGCGTTGAACGCGAAGGAAATCAGCTCGTGGGCGATGACCACTCTGCGAATGTAGAGACGGGTGGTGAGCACGTCCGCAGTTTGGCATGCAGCAGCGATGGTGAAGGAGAAATAGGCGAAGTCCCAAAACAGCGGCATCTCCGTCTGCGGAAAAGCCAGGGGCCGATCCGCCGCCCGGGCGTTGTAGAACATGTCCGCGTAATGCATCGTGAACATGGTTGGCAGCAGCAGCCATGAGTCGATCAATGTCACGGCGGCGAGCGCAAGATGCCAGAAGCGCTCGCCATGCTCGACGTGCCGCAGCGTCGCAACAAGCTCGACGGTGGCAACCAGGCTCAGGAGCGCCGCGGTCGTGACCGTGATCAGAATGATGCGGCCGGACGGATCCTCCTCGCTACAGTGCGAGCGAATCTGCTCTGCTGTCAGGTTCCTGGTCCACAGGTAGATCGCGGCCAGGAAAGCCGTGACGGCCAGGTCCCAACTCAGCAGCAGACGGCTGACAAACGACCAGCTGGTCGGAAGCAGGAAGAAGGCGGTGGTGCCTGCCGCCAGTGCGATCCAGATTCTCGGGTGCCTGCTGAAGAGCTTCATGGGGAAACCAACGCCGTGTTGCTAGGGCGCCCGGCTCATTACAACTTTCGTCAGATATGCGATGTGCAACGCCGCGGCGTCGATGCACTTTTTGCTGGTGGCGGCATCCGCCGTCAACACACCCCGATGCGCGATGTCATGGCGCTGTCGGCGGCTCCACAGCCAGGCATCCCACCAGGGCTGGCGATCGGGACTTTCGCCCGTCAGATCACGGAAGGCCGTTCGCACGCGGTCTCCTTCGAAGGACCAGGTGATCAGCAATCTTTCCGACATGTCGGTGAGATCACGCACACTCGAGCTGTGGTCCTTGGCCGCATCGACCAGTCTCTCGAGCACGAATTCCGTGGCCCATTCTCCGGCCGCGGCCGCCAGGATGATGGCAATAGCGTGCTGCCCCGCGGATGAGAGCGCGCGGGCTTCTGCCAGTAACTGCTGCCACTTCGGCCCCAGCATCGCGAGCGGTGTGTTCTCGTAGATGTCGGCGGTCGTGTCCGGTAGCGCGTTCACCTGTGCTGACTCCTTGATCAATGCGTGCAGGCCGTGGCCATGGAGTCTACCGCGCGGCTCTCAGGACGGTGCGACCGAGCCGGTATAGAAGGCCTCACAGCCCCCGCCGAGCAGCTTGCTCGCCTGGCGCAGCAGCGTGCGGGTCGGTCCGGTGAATGTTCCAAAGACGCTCGGCTTTTCCACGACCGGATTCATGAACGGGCCGTGGACTTTCTGCTGAACCTTGACGCACCCCCTGGTGTCAATGACCGCCACGGTCACCGCGTCATATTGCCCGTTGACGAAATCGAGACCTCCCTTGAGGGCGATACGGTTCTGCCGGGTTGCCATGGCTACATCGCTCGCCTGCGCCACGCCGCGCTCGACCTGCCACTCGGAAACGAGTGTGCGGATGGTGGTGGTGCCTGCGGATCCCTGAAAGACGCGCGCGAAGTCGTAGCCCTTCGTGACGGCGAGACCCAGCGGACCGGCGAAGAAGAATGCGCCGACGTCGAGCAGGTTGAAGGTCTGAGTGGATTCGTACCGCGAGAGCTTCTCGTCGAGGTCGCCGATCGCGAGGTGGAGGTTGTCGCCCCGCAGGGAGGCGACGCCCGTCACCGTTGGTAATAGCGCGCCCGTGGTCGTTCCCCGCAGCGACAGCGCTGCCGAGAAATCCATCGACCCTTCCCCGATACTCCTGGGCGCGAGGTTGGCGAAGAACTGCTCCAGACGAAATTGCCTGAGGCGGTAGCGCACCTGGTAGATGGGTACCGGGCCGGAGAAGTCTGCACGCACGTCGCCTGATCCCTGGCCGCCGAACAGCTGCATCGTGACCGGGTCGAAACGGAAAATCCCGCCCTGCACATCGGCCGAGAGCCTCAGCTCAGAAGCCGCCGAGCTCTTGGTCCGGATCTGCCGACAGGCGAGCTTCGCGACCAGGGACAGGTTCTTCAGCAGGCTCGACCTCTCGCCGGACGCTAGTCGCAGGTGGCTCACATCCAGATTGCAGCCCGCAGCCTCGAAACCTTTCCCCGACTGACGGTCGGTGTACGCGAGAGTTGCCTCCGAGATGGATACCTTCTCTACGACCAGCGCCGGCAGTGACCCGCCGGCCGCGACCAGCGTATCGACGTTGAGCTTTCCGTCGTGATCGCGTTCGATGGCAATTGCCAGCCGCTTCACCTCGATCTGGTCGGTCAGGATCTCTCTACGGAGTAAAGGCAGGAGCTCGATGTTCAGGTCGACTTCTCCCGCTGCAGCGATCTCCGCGCCGCGCTGACGGACATGCACGTCCGCCAGCGCCAGGTGCAGGCCTGGCAGGAAGCCGACGGCCAGCGTGCCGCCGACGTGCACCTCCATTCCCAGAGCCTCAGAGGCCAGGGCTTCCACCCGCGATCTGGCATTCGCGCGCAACACGAGAGGCGCCACGGTCGCGAGCAGGACCGCAATCGCGGCGACGGCGCCCACAGCGACCAGGATGATTTTCGATGTCTTGGACATGCGGCGAGTTTCTTCGAAGCAATAAGCCCAGGCAACCGTGCGGTAGCGTACGGACGCGCGCTCGCGCCGCGGCATACTCCCCGGCAACCGCCGTGCCGATGCCGGCTGTCGGGCAGCGCGTCGGTCGCATATGATTGATCCAGCCGAAGCGGGGCGGCTTCAGACCGGGAGAACTCGATGCCAACAAAACGCGAGATCGACTCAGAGGTTGCACGTCTCATTGACGCGCACGCGGCATCGATGGAGAGGTACCGCAGGGCGTGGGGGAGCCTGGACCTGGTTCCTGCAGCGCGAGATATGGAGCAGACGCTAAAGAGTCTGCAAGAGTTCGCGCGTGAGCATGGCGAGATGTACAACACCTATCCGCGCTGATATCGCCGGTTTTTCCATTCCTGGACCGAGGACGCGACGCCATGGCGAAGATCACCGTCTACCCGTTCGAAGTATGGGATCCCGTCAACGATCAAATAGTGAGGTCCAAACGGCTGGGTACTCCTGAAGCCATCAAGAACACGGCGCACGGCCGTGAGGTCGGCCCCGGGATAGATGTTGACGCATCTGACGTCGGGACAGAGATTCACGGGTTTACGGTGCGGAACTACCGCCCGCCGGGGTCCTGATGGATGCACACCTGTGGCGCGTGCTGAAAATCAGACACTTGGCCGGACGATTACCCACCGAGATCCCTTCCAGTACACTTCCGTGCGAATGTCGTGATAACCGTGTGGAAAAGGAAACAAGGCAATGCAGCCGGGAAACACAGTACGTTTGAAGAGTGGCGGTCCCCTGATGACTGTTGAATCAGTGGAGACTGTCAGCGGGAAGGCGACTGTCCACTGCGTTTGGTTCGACAACGAACATAACGAGAGACGCGCCTCGTACCCGGAAACCGCGCTTGTCGAAGATGCTGGCAGCGGGAAGGGGAGGATCGGGAAATGATGTCCGTTGGATACAATGGGCTTTGGGGACTGCTGATACTTGCCGGCGATATCTGGGCGGTGATCAACATCGCGCAGAGTTCCGCTTCCAACGAAAAGAAATTGCTCTGGATACTGGTGGTCGTGCTCCTGCCGCTGCTGGGTCTGATTCTTTGGTATTTCCTGGGGCCACGTGGTGGCAGGGTGTAGGTGAACCAGACGATGAGTGAGGATGAGGAGTTTATCCCCTACCTGGTACTGGTCTGCTTCGACAGGGGAGCCGACCTGCGCGATCGCATCGAGGAGTCGCTCCCTCTGTTGCAGGAGGCGTTGCAAGAGATCGGAAAGGTGCAGCCCGCGATGTCCTCTTACGACGGATCAGCTGTCAGCTATCTGGTAGCTACTGCAGCCACTGTTCAACCGGAGCACGTTCTGGAGCGACTCAAATCTCCGCGGGCGCACCGTGGTTCGCCGCTGAAGACGCATGACAGGGTGTTGGTGATCTCCATAGGCCCCGGACTCGCTCAGCGCATGGAGCGCGTCACCGAGTGGCTCAGTGAATACGGCCTGCTCGCCTGATGGTCATGGGCGAACGGGTGGAAGTCACATTAATACAGTATCGTAACTTCTTGAATTATCAACAATGCTGCCAAGCATGGGTCGCATTCCACCTCAAGCTCTATGCGGACATTCTCGACGCCTGACACCAACATCGCCGCACCGCTTTGAGATGCATCGCCGCCATTTGCGCAAAATCCGAGGCGCATGCCGTCGCGCTCCAGGATCACGGTTGGTAGCCACTCACCAGGTCAGGTTACGTGAGGGACCACGGCGCCGCCGCGTCGATCTCACGCCACGCAGCAGGCGCCAGGCCGTGCACACTGACCTGCCCAATAGCTGCCCGCACCAGTCGCAACGTTGGGAAGCCGACGCGCGCCGTCATACGGCGAACCTGGCGGTTCTTGCCTTCGCGCAGCGTTAGTTCGAGCCACGCCGTCGGAATCCTGGCGCGAAAGCGGATCGGTGGATCGCGCGACCAAAGGTTATCAGGCTCATCGATGAGTCGCGCGCCGACAGGTTTCGTCTTGAACTCGCCGAGGTCTACGCCGTTACGCAACTGGGCGAGTGCCGCCTCGGTCGGCGCGCCTTCGACTTGCGCCCAATAGACCTTCGCGAGCTTATGACGTGGGTTCGCGATGCGCGCCTGCAACGCGCCATCGTCCGTCAACAGCAGCAGTCCTTCGCTGTCGGTATCGAGGCGGCCCGCGGGGTACACGTTCGCGACGCTGATGTAGTCGGCAAGCGTGCGGCGGCCGGGTTCAGGGCGAAACTTGCAGATCACACCGAACGGCTTGTTGAAAGCGATCAGCACGCGTGATGATCAATGGCCGAGAAAGCGTTCGATTAAGTCCCGCGGCACGGTTGTGGTCGGCACGGAAAGAAGCGCACCGCTGCGACCGCGATGCCGGCCGCCGCGACGACGGCCTTCCAGGGGCGGCTCGAACCACTCACGCACGTCGGCATCGAGGCCGACACCGTGCATGTAGTTGTAAAGAGCCTTGCGCAGGCCGCCGCCCAGGAAGTCATGATCCGTGCCGACGGGGTCGTCAAACTCGATGTCGTTATGTGCAAAGGTAACGGTTCGCGGCGGCCGCAGTGTGATGCCGTATCCTTCGGGACGCAGACCTATTGGTGAGTGCGCCGTCGCCGCGAAGCGATGCCAGTACGCCGATTGGATGCAGCCCGCCGCGAAAAGCTGACGCACGCGCTCGAGCGCGTCGATCGTGTCCTGTGCGGTCTCCGTCGGGAAGCCATACATCAAGTACGCGTGCACCATGATGCCGGCATCGCTGAACGCGCGCGTCACTTGCGCCACTTGCTCGACGGTGACGCCTTTATGCATGAGCTTGAGCAATCGATCCGACGCCACCTCGAGCCCACCGCTCACCGCCACGCAGCCGGCGGCGGCGAGCAGACGGCACAACTCGGACGTGAAGGTTCTCTCGAAACGAATGTTGCCCCACCACGTGATGCTGAGTTTCTCGTCGATGAGGCGCCGTGCGAGTGCACGCATGCCTGCCGGCGGAGCGGCCTCGTCGACCAGGTGGAAGCCCGTCTCGTCCGTCTCCGCGATCAGCGCTCGAATGCGCTGCATGACGATGTCCTCGCCCGGCCGATCGTAACGGCCGATGTAGTCGAGCGAGACGTCGCAGAACGAGCATTTCTTCCAATAGCAGCCGTGCGCCAGCGTAATCTTGTTCCAGCGGCCGTCCGACCAGAAGCGGTGCATCGGGTTCAGCATTTCCATGACGGACACGTATTGATCGAGCGGCAAGCCGTCGTAGGTCGGAATGCCCGTGTCGCGTTGTGGAATGTCATGCTGGGTTGGATCGTTCTCGAGCACGACCTCTGCGCCTTGGCGCACATAGGTGCGCACGAGTGCTGTCTGGCTGCCCCGCAGCCGACTCAGCAGATTCAGCAGAGGGCGCTCGCCGTCGTCGAGAGTCACGTAGTCGAAGTAGTCGAATACGCGCGGATCGCGCAGCGAACGGAGCTCCGTGTTGACCCAGCCGCCGCCGAGAATCAGCGTTGTCTTCGGTAGAGCCGCGCGGATCGTACGCGCCATGCGGAATGCGCCGTAGACATTGCCGGGAAACGGCGCGGTCACGGCGACGACGTCGGGCGGCTGCGTGATTAACTCGCGCGTGAGCTCGTCGAGCGTTGTGTCGACGAGTGTGGGCTCGCCCGTCAGCGCCTCGTGTAGTGGTTCGAACGACGTGGCGCTTGCGGCGAGTCGCTCGCCGTAGCGCGCGAGCTCGAAGCGTGGGTCGATGCCGACCCGCCAAAGCGTCGGCGAGGTCGTCGATGTACAGGCTCGCGAGGTAACGAGCCTGCTCCGTTGTGCCCAGGGTGCCGAACGCGGACAGCAGCTGCTCGTCGAAGGCCGCATGCTCGCCCGCGGGAGGCGGGCTCAAATGCTCGAAGCGTGGCCCTTCGGGGAGGAAGGCGCGCCCGACGATACGAAATGCCAGGCTCGGATCGCGGCGTTGCAGGAACCGAATGGCCGGCCCCACAGTGTCGATATAACGCCTGGCGTGCTCAAGAAAATGAGCGATCAGCGGCGGCACCGGGGCGCGCTTGCCGGCGGTCCGCGCACGCTGGCGGAGCACATCAGCCGTGCGCGCGACGAGCGGCGCTGAGAACAGCCGCAGGAATAACATGAGCGAGGCGTCGGCTTGTGTCAGCTCGAGCCCGAGGCCGGCTGCGTGCATGCGCAGAAAGCCCATCAGATACGCCGTCGCGGGATACGGCGTATTCAGTTGGACCATCGGCGGTGTGACGAGCAGGAGGCGCATGGTACCTGCAGGTTAGCGTACGCGATGCGCTCACGGCATAGGCAGTAGCCAGCGCCAGCCGCTCTCGTCTCCTATGAGTCTGCGGCGCGGTCGGCCTTGCCGCGATAGAGCTCCTGGTCTGCCGCACCGAGAAGCTTCTCTGGACTCGCACCATCGCGCGGATAGACGGCAACCCCGATACTCACCGAGATCGGCGGCGGCTCGCTATCCCTCGCGAGATGCTCGCGGATGCGCTCGGCGAGCTGCTGTGCGCCGGCCGCGGCAGTCTCGGGAAGGACAATGGCGAACTCATCGCCGCCGAAGCGCGCCGGTGTGTCGGTGACTCGGCAGGACCGCCTCAGGCATTCGCCGATGCGGCACAGCGCACGGTTGCCGGCCAGATGTCCGAGGCGGTCATTCAGTTGCTTGAGACCGTCCATGTCCAGCAGCAACACCGCAAACTCGCGGCTCAATCGCTTGGCCCGTCGGATCTCGCCGTCTACGCTGCTCATGAAGGCGCGGTAGTTGGCGAGCCCGGTGAGCTCGTCCTTCACCGCCAGCTGCCGGGCGTGGTCCTCGGCCCGGCGCAGTTCGCCGATGACCGCCGCGACCGCGAGCATGGTCACGGCCTCCAGCGCCAGGAACGCCTGCACCAGCAGCAGCGATTCGTTTGCGCCGCGGCGGGCAAACGGACCGAGCCCATGCAGGGTGCCGGCGACGGCAATGAAGGACAGCACCAGCAGACAGCTGGCAACGCCCCGTCGTCCGAGGCGAAACGCCGCCCATAACAGCAACGGCGAGCACAGGAACTGCAGCGGCAGCCGTTCGATCTGGGTCGCCGGAATGAGCCCGTCGAAGACCACGAGTGTCACGAGCGACAGGGCGACCAGAAGCGCCAGCGCCTCGAGAATGACACGCGGGTTCCAGGGCGCCCGGGGGGCAGTGCTCCAGAGGATCAGCAGCGGCGCCACCACCAGATCGCCCGACAGGTCGCCCAGCCACCAGGTGAGCCAGATGTGGCCGTAGGCGTGCCAGGGCGCAAAACCCCCGAGCGAGAGGCTGCTCACCCCGATGCTCGCGCTTACCGTCGTGCTGAACATTGCGGCGAGTACCGCAAACTTGACGATGTCGCGTGGGTGCAGCAGGAAGTCGCGTCCGCCCGCAAAACGCGCGACGAGCGCCGCGCCGAGCAGTCCCTCGAGCGTGTTACCTGCGCCGATGCAGAGGGAGGTCAGGAGCGATCCGTAGGTCGTCAGGTTCGCCAGGAAGGCGCCGATCAGGATCGCCGGCCAGACATCGAGGCCGAGCATCAGAAACGCCGCGAGGGTGATACCCGATGGCGGCCAGATGACGGTCGCGCTCGGGTGCACGTAGGCGAACTGCAGTCCGACTTTGGCGGCGACGAAGTAACTGCCCGCCAGGGCGATGACGGTGAGCGCGTATCGGCGGGACGGTGAGCCGGAAAAAATCAGGCCCTGCAGCATCCTTGCGGCAAATCGCACGGGAGCCGCATTCTGGACGAAAGCCAGCGGCCGGTTCATTCCATCAGATTACGCGTTCCCCCCGGACGGCCCTGCATGCCTCCCCTGAGCTTCATGACGCCCGTCACAAAAGGCCCGGGTCGAGCCGCGGTTTCCTGGCGGAACCTGAGGCTCGTGGGGATTGCGCTATCTATAAGTGAAGCTGGATAGACAGCAGAATATGTAGAAATATAAGGAAATGGCTCCCCGGGTTGGAATCGAACCAACGACCAGACGATTAACAGTCGTCTGCTCTACCGCTGAGCTACCGGGGAACCGGGGACTCTCGAAGGGCGCGGATTCTCAGGTACCGGCCTTCGCAGAGTCAAGGACACATCACGCAGGCCGTTCAGGCCGTCTCGGCCACCCGCGCGACCAGCACACGCGCGATCCGGTCGAGCGCCTTCTCGAGCGTCTTCATGCTGCAGGCGAAGGAGAGGCGGACGTGGCCCGGAGCGCCGAAGCCTGAGCCCGGCACCACCGCGACGCCCGCATCATTGAGGAGGAGCTCCGCGAACTCGTTGTCGTCGCGGCAGCCGAGCGCGGCCATCGCCCGCGAAACCTCCGCAAAGGCGTAGAAGGTCCCGGCGCCAGGCAGGCAGCTCACTCCAGGCAGGGAGTTGAGCGCCCGCACCACGAAGTCGCGCCGCTCCTTGAAGGCCTCGTTCATCCTGGTGACGCAGCTCTGATCGCCGTTCAAGGCCGCCACGGCGGCCTTCTGCGAGATGCTGGAGGGGTTGGACGTCGACTGCCCCTGGATGGTGCTCATCGCGGCGATGATCTCCTTCGGTCCGCCGCAATAGCCGATGCGCCAGCCGGTCATCGCGTAGGCCTTGGAGACGCCGTTGATCGTCACGGTGCGCGAGTAGAGCTCGGGCACTGCGGTGACCAGGCTCGTGAATGGCTCGGGCTCCCAGTAGATCTTCTCGTACATGTCATCGGTGCCGATGAGGATGCGCGGATGCTCGAGCAGCACTTCCCCTAAGGCCTTGAGCTCGGCGCGCGTGTAGGCCGCGCCGGTCGGATTGCAGGGGCTGTTGAGGAGCACGAGCCGTGTCTTCGACGTGATCGCCGCGGCGAGCTGCCGCGGGGTGATCTTGTAGCCCTGCGCGAAGCCGGCGAGCGGCATCACGGGCAGTCCATCCGCGAGCAGCACCATGTCGGGGTAGGACACCCAGTAGGGCGCCGGGATCACGGCCTCATCGCCGGGGTCCAGTACCGCCATGCAGAGGTTGTAGAGGGTCTGCTTGGCGCCCGAGGAGACCATGACCTGCGCGCGCTCGTAGGTGAGTCCGTTGTCGCGCTGGAACTTGGCGATGATCGCGTCTTTGAGCTCGTCGATCCCCTCCACGTGCGTGTAGCGCGTGAAGCCGTTCTGGATGGCGTCGATACCCGCCTGCGAGATGTGCGCCGGCGTATCGAAATCGGGCTCGCCGGCGCCTAAGCCGATGACATCCTTGCCCTCGGCTCTGAGGCGCGCGGCGCGCGCCGTGACCGCGAGGGTGGGCGAGGGTTTGACACGCTGGACGCGGCGGGAGACGGCCAAAGTCGCGATCCTCCGGGAGACCTTTGAAAGTCGCTTCGAGCCGCTATATTAGGAGATTGCGTCCGCGCCGGCCATTGACGCCACGGACGTACGCGCCAGCACAGCAGCATCGCAGCACCACTACTGTATATGGAGTCGACAGAGCACCGTCCGTTCGAGCTCGAGGCGGATTTCGCGCCCGCCGGGGACCAGCCGCAGGCGATCGAGAAGCTGGTGGAGGGCCTGAACGAGGGCCTCGCGCATCAGACGCTGCTCGGCGTCACCGGATCGGGCAAGACCTACAGCGCCGCCCAGGTCATCCAGCGGGTGCAACGCCCCGCAATGGTACTCGCCCACAACAAGACGCTCGCCGCGCAGCTCTACGGTGAGTTTCGCGAATTCTTTCCGCACAATGCGGTCGAGTATTTCGTCTCCTACTACGACTACTACCAGCCGGAAGCCTACGTTCCGTCCTCCGACACGTATATCGAGAAGGACGCCTCGGTGAACGAGCACATCGAGCAGATGCGGCTGTCGGCCACCAAGGCACTGCTCGAGCGTCCCGACTCGATCATCGTCGCGACCGTCTCCTCGATCTATGGGCTGGGAGATCCGCAGGCCTACCTCGCGATGGTGCTGCACCTGAAGCGCGGCGACCGCTGGGATCAGCGGGCACTGCTGCGGCGTCTCGCCGACATGCAGTACACGCGCAACGAGCTCGACCTCAGCCAGGGCACTTACCGCGTGCGCGGCGACGTGATCGACATCTTTCCCGCCGAGTCCGAGCGCGAGGCGGTGCGGGTCGAGCTCTTCGACGACACCATCGACTCGATCACGCTGTTCGATCCGCTCACCGGGGCCGTGAGTCGTAAGATTCCGCGCTTTACGGTCTACCCGGGCACCCACTACGTGACCCCGCGCGAGCGCCTCATCGGGGCGGTCGACCAGATCCGCGAGGACCTGCGGGTGCGTCTGAAGGAGCTGCGCGATGCGGGGCGGCTGCTCGAGGCGCAGCGCCTCGAGCAACGCACGCGCTTCGACATGGAGATGATCAAGGAGGTCGGCTATTGCGCGGGCATCGAGAACTACTCGCGCTACCTCTCGGGCCGGGCGCCCGGCGAGCCGCCCCCGTGTCTGTTCGACTACCTGCCGAAGAACGCCCTGCTGTTCGTCGACGAGAGCCACCAGACGATCCCGCAGCTTGGTGCCATGTATCGCGGCGACCGCTCGCGCAAGGAGGTCCTGGTCGAGTACGGCTTTCGGCTGCCGTCCGCGCTCGATAACCGGCCGCTCAAGTTCGAGGAGTGGGAGAGCCTCGCTCCGCAGATGATCTTCGTCTCGGCGACCCCCGGCGGCTACGAGGCCAAGCACACCTCGCAAGTGGTCGAGCAGCTGGTGCGTCCCACCGGGCTCGTCGACCCGGAAGTCGAGGTGCGGCCCGTGGCGACCCAGGTGGACGATGTCCTGTCCGAGATCCGCCTCAACGCCGCGCGTGGCGAGCGGGTGCTGATCACGACGCTCACCAAGCGCATGGCGGAGGATCTCACCGAGTACCTCTCGGAGCACGATGTGCGCGTGCGGTACCTGCACGCCGACATCGAGACGGTGGAGCGGGTGGAGATCATCCGCGACCTGCGCTTAGGCAAGTTCGACGTGCTGGTCGGCATCAATCTGCTGCGCGAGGGGCTCGACATGCCGGAGGTGTCCCTGGTCGCCATCCTGGACGCGGACAAGGAGGGGTTCCTGCGCTCGGACAACTCTCTGATCCAGACGATCGGCCGCGCCGCGCGCCACATCAACGGCCGCGCGATCCTCTATGCCGACCGCATGACCGGCTCCATGCAGCGCGCGATCGAGGAGACCAACCGCCGCCGCAACAAGCAGCTCGAGTACAACCTGGCCCACGGCATCACGCCGCGTGGCATCGAGAAGCCGGTGACCGACATCATGGAGGGCGCGCGGTGGCAGCCGTCGATGGCAGGGTCCCGCCGCCGGGCCGAGAAGCCGCGCAGTGCCGCGGACTTAAGACCTGAGGCGCTGGTGAAGGAGATCAAGAAGCTCGAAGCCGAGATGTTCAGGAAGGCCCGCAACCTCGAATTTGAGGAAGCGGCCGGTTTGCGCGATGAGATCGAGCGTCTGAAGCAACTCGAGCTTGGGCTCCCGGCGCCGTCGTAAGTACTTGGAATTACAAGCTTTAGCTTGCTTAACAGGACACTCTCTTGTAATGTTCGCGCCCCTCGTTGGACCCTAGTGGAATTCAGGCGCGTAGCTCAGTGGTAGAGCATCACCTTGACATGGTGGTGGTCGGTGGTTCGATCCCACTCGCGCCTACCAGTCTGAAGAAAGAGGGCGCTCCCTCGGGGTGAATCCCCGTAGTGAGCGCCCTTTTTTGCTGTCCCTTAAGATCACCCGACGTCGATAGAGCCGAAGACCCGTATGCCCGTCGTTACATTGCCCGATGGCAGTCAGCGCCGCTTCGAACACCCGGTGAGGGTGGAGGAAGTCGCGGCCGGCATCGGCGCGGGACTGGCGAAAGCGGCGCTCGCGGCGCGCGTCAACGGCAAGCTGGTCGACACTTCTTATGTGATCGACCAGGACGCGAACCTGGCGATCGTGACCGACAAGGATGCGGACGGTCTCGAGGTCATCCGGCACTCGACCGCACATCTGCTCGCCCAGGCGGTGAAGGAGCTCTTTCCCGACGCGCAGGTGACCATCGGACCGGTCATCGAGGACGGCTTCTATTACGACTTCGCTTTCAAACGGCCCTTCACACCCGAGGATCTCGCCGCCATCGAGAAGCGAATGGCGCAGCTCGCGCAGGCGGACGAGAAGGTGACCCGCCGGGTCATGCCGCGCGATGCGGCGGTCAGGTTCTTCCGCGACCAGGGCGAGATCTACAAGGCCGAGATCATCGCCAGCATTCCGGAGAAAGACGAGATCAGCCTCTACGGGCAGGGCGATTGGGTCGACCTCTGCCGCGGTCCCCACGTGCCCTCCACCGGCAAGCTCAAGGCCTTCAAGCTCACCAAGGTCGCCGGCGCCTATTGGCGCGGCGATTCGCGCAACGAAATGCTGCAGCGGATCTACGGCACGGCCTGGGCCGATAAGAAGCAGCTCGATGCGTACCTCCTGCGGCTCGAAGAGGCCGAGAAGCGCGACCACCGCAAGATCGGCAAGGATCTCGATCTCTTTCATCTGCAGGAAGAGGCGCCGGGGGCGGTGTTCTGGCACCCGAAGGGCTGGACGGTGTTCCAGTCGCTGATTCAGTACATGCGCGAGCGGCAGCGGGCGGCGGGCTACGAAGAGGTGAACGCGCCCGAGCTCATGGACGCCTCGCTCTGGAGGCAGTCGGGGCACCTCGAGAAGTTCGGCGAGAACATGTATCTCACCCGGACTCCGGATGAGCGCGTCTATGCCATCAAGCCCATGAACTGTCCGGGGCACGTGCAGATCTTCAAGCACGGGCTGCGCAGCTACCGCGAGCTCCCGGTGCGTTTCGCCGAGTTCGGCAAGGTGCACCGCTACGAGCCCTCGGGCGCGCTCCACGGCCTCATGCGGGTGCGCGCCTTCACCCAGGACGATGGCCACTGCTTCGTGACCGAGGAGCAGATCACGGATGAATGCGTCGCCATCACCAAGCTGATCCTCGCGATCTACCGCGACTTCGGCTTCGAGGAAGTCACGATCAAGTACGCCGATCGCCCGGCGAAGCGGGTGGGGGACGATGCCATCTGGGACCGGGCGGAGGCCGCCCTGCGGGCCGCCTCCGCCGCGGCGGGGATCGAATACGCCCTCAACCAGGGCGAGGGGGCCTTCTACGGCCCGAAGCTCGAGTTCGTGCTGCGCGATGCCATCGGGCGCGACTGGCAGTGCGGGACGCTGCAGGTCGACCTCAATATGCCCGAGCGTCTGGGGGCCTATTACATCGACGAGCACTCGGCTAAGCGCACCCCGGTGATGCTGCACCGCGCGATGTTCGGCTCGCTCGAGCGCTTTTTCGCGATCCTGCTCGAGCACCACGCGGGCAAGCTCCCTGCGTGGCTGTCGCCCGTGCAGGCGGTGGTTCTGAGCATCACCGACCGCCAGGACGCCTACGTCGAAAAGGTGACGGAATCCCTGAAAAATCAGGGCTTTCGGGTCGAGTCCGACTTGCGCAACGAGAAGGTCGGCTTTAAGATTCGCGAGCACACGCTGAAGCGTGTTCCGTATCTATTGGTAGCGGGCGACAAGGAAGTAGCCGCAAACTTACTTGCAGTGCGCAGTCGAAGCGGCAAGGACCTGGGCACGATGCCTGTGGAGACGTTCGCCGAACGGCTCCGCGTCGAGCTCGAAAGCCGCGGGCGCAGGAGTGTGGAGGGTTGACGAATCGCTAGTGCAACGAAGCGGGTCCGGCGCAATGACGAGATCAATGCGCCGCAACTGCGTGTGATCGCGGCCGATGGGTCGCAGGCCGGGGTGATGTCGCGTTACGACGCCCTGCAGATGGCGACAGCCGCCGAGCTCGATCTGGTCGAGGTGTCGCCGACGGCGGAACCGCCGGTCGTGCGCATCATGGATTACGGGAAGTTCCTGTTCGAGCAGAGCAAGAAAGCCCACTCCGCCAAGCGCAAGCAGAAGCAGATTCAGGTCAAAGAAGTGAAGTTTCGTCCCGGTACGGGCGAGTCGGATTACCAGATCAAGCTGCGTAATCTCACCCGCTTCCTGACCGAGGGCGACAAGGCCAAGGTGACCCTGAGGTTCCGTGGCCGTGAGATGGTGCACCAGGACATCGGGCGCAAGCTCCTTGATCGGGTATCTGGCGACCTCGCGCCGCACGCGGTGGTCGAACAGAACCCGCTCATGGAAGGCAAGCAGATGATCATGGTGTTTGCACCAAAGAAGAAGTAACTCCCTCAAAGGACCTTCCTTGGTCCCCGCGGGGCGTTCGCCCGTAGCGGGTGCGAGTGCGCACCCTGCGATCGGTAGCTATACAACGTAAGGAGTGAAGTCGATGCCCAAGTTGAAAACCAACCGGGCCGCGGCCAAGCGCTTTCGCAAGACGGCGAAGGGCTTCAAGCGGTACGCGGCGAACCGCCGCCACAATCTCGGCCACAAAGCCCGCAAGGTGAAACGCCAGGCGCGCTCCGGCGGCTCGAGCCTCGTCGATAAGACCGACGTCGGCCGGATCGAGCAGCTGCTCCCGTACGCGAAGTAAGCGCGGGAACTCCGCGCACCATCTTTTTCAAAGAGAGCTTTAGTCATGGCACGAGTCAAGCGTGGCGTGACGGCCGGGCGCCGTCACAAGAAAGTTTTAGGCAAGGCGAAGGGCTACTACAACGCCCGCCGCAAGGTGTATCGCGCCGCCAAGCAGGCGGTGATCAAGGCGGGTCAGTACGCCTACCGCGACCGCCGGCAGAACAAGCGCCAGTTCCGCGCGCTGTGGATCGCGCGCATCAACGCCGCGGCGCGTCTCTACGGTCTCACCTACAGCCGCATCATCAACGGCCTGAACAAGGCCGGCGTGCAGATCGACCGCAAGGTGCTGGCGGACATCGCGGTGCACGACACCGCGGCGTTTGGCGCCATCGCCCAGCAGGCCAAGACCGCCCTCGGCATCACCTGACCGTCGGGGGCGCTGTGGCTGACCTGACGGCCCTCACTGCCGAGGCGCGCGCCGAGGTCGCGGCTGCTGCCGAGGTAGCCGCGCTCGAGGACGTGCGCGTGCGCTGGCTCGGCAAGAAGGGCCTCTTTACCGAGCAGCTGAAGGCCCTCGGGAGCCTGCCGGCGTCCGAGCGGCCAGCGGCCGGCGCGCGCATCAACGACGCGAAGGCGGAGCTGACGCGCGCTCTCGATGCGCGCCGCGCGGCGCTCGAGCGTGCCGACATCGAGGCGCAACTCATCGCAGGCCGTCTCGACGTCACGCTCCCGGGCAGAGGCGAGGAGGCCGGTGGCCTGCACCCGGTGACGCGGGCCCGCTTACGCATCGAGACCCTGTTCCGCCGTGCCGGGTTCGACGTCGCCGCTGGGCCCGAGATCGAGGACGACTTCCACAACTTCGCCGCGCTCAACATCCCGGAGAATCATCCGGCGCGCGCGCTGCACGACACGTTCTATTTCCCGGACGGGCGGCTGTTGCGCACCCATACGTCGCCGGTGCAGATCCGCGCACTCCTCGATCGCGGCGCGCCGCTCGCCATCATCGCGCCCGGGCGGGTGTACCGCTGCGACTCGGACATGACGCACTCGCCCATGTTCCACCAGCTCGAGGGGCTGGTGGTGGATGAGAACGTGAGCTTCGCCAACATGAAGGCGGTCCTGCACGGCTTTCTGCAGGCCTTCTTCGAGCGCGATCTGGCGCTGCGGCTGCGGCCTTCGTACTTCCCCTTCACCGAGCCTTCGGCGGAAGTCGACATGTCGTGCGTCTTCTGTGGAGGTGCGGGCTGCCGTACCTGCAAGCACACCGGGTGGCTCGAGATCTCGGGTTGCGGCATGGTGCATCCGAATGTGCTCAAGGCGAGCGGCGTGGACCCTGAGCGTTACACCGGCTTCGCCTTCGGCGCCGGCATCGATCGCCTCGCGATGCTGCGCTACGGGGTGAATGACCTGCGGCTGTTCTTCGAGAACGACCTGCGCTTCTTGCGGCAGTTCCGGGCGTTCAGCGCATGAAGGTCCCGTACAGCTGGCTGCAGGAGTGGGTGAAAGTCCCGTGGCGGGCGCAGGAGCTCGGCACGCGGCTCACCATGGCGGGTTTCGAGCTCGAGGCGCTGGAATCCGCCGCGCCGCCGTTCTCCGGCGTCGTGGTCGCCGAGATCCTCTCCGCCGAGCGTCACCCGCAGGCCGACAAGCTTCAGGTGTGCCAGGTGACGACCGGCTCGGGCGCGGCGCTGCAGATCGTCTGCGGTGCGCCCAATGCGCGCGCGGGATTGAAGAGCGCACTCGCGCTGGTGGGCGCCGAGCTGCCGGGGGATCTCAAGATCGGCGCGGCCAAGCTCCGCGGCGTCGAGTCGCAGGGCATGCTGGCCTCGGCCAGGGAGCTCGGCCTCGGGGATGCCGCGAGCGGCATCCTCGAGCTGCCCGCCGACGCCCCGCTCGGCAAGCCGCTGCGCGAGTACCTCCGGCTCGAGGAGCCGGTGCTGGATGTCAACGTCTCGCCGAACCGCGGCGATGCCATGTCGATCCTCGGGATCGCGCGGGAAGTCGCCGCGATCGCGGGCACACGGATCACGGGACCGAAGATCGAGAGCCCCAAGGGAGCCAAAGCGGCCAATAACGATCGCTTTCCGGTGAAGCTCGATGCGCCCGCCGGCTGCCCGCGCTTTGCGAGCTGCATCGTGCGCGGGGTCAACAACCGGGCGGCGACGCCGGTGTGGATGGCGGAGCGCCTCCGCCGTGCCGGGGTGCGCTCCATCAGCCCGCTCGTCGATGTCACCAATTACGTGATGCTCGAGCTCGGGCAGCCGATGCATGCGTACGACTTCGCGAAGCTCAGGAAAGAGATCCGCGTCCGCCGCGCACGCGCCAACGAAGAGATCACGCTCCTCGATGGCAGGAGGGTGTTGACCGATGCCGGGACGCTCCTCATCACGGACGCCGAAGGCCCCGTGAGCCTCGCCGGCATCATGGGGGGGCTGCGGACCGCGGTGTCGGCGCAGACCACGGACGTGTTCTTCGAGAGCGCGTTTTTCCCGCCCGCCGAGGTGCAGGGACGCGGCCGGCGCTTAGGAATTCTCACCGATGCCAGCCAGCGCTTCGAGCGCGGCGTGGATCCGAGCGGGCAGGAGCGCGCCGTGGCCCGTGCCGTGGGGCTGCTCCAAGCAATCGCGGGCGGTACCGCGTCCGGCATCGCGCTCGCCGAGAACGCGAAGCACCTGCCGAAACGTCCGCCGGTGTTGCTGCGCGCCACGCAGTTGCAGCGGCTGCTGGGCGTCGCGGTGCCCGCGGCGCGCGTGACCCGCTCGCTCACGGGACTCGGCATGAAGGTGGCGGCGAATGCCGGCGGCTGGAAGGCCGTGCCGCCGCCGCATCGCTTCGACATTGCGATCGAAGCGGACCTCATCGAAGAGGTGGCGCGGCTTGCGGTATGGGACAAGATTCCGGAGACCGAGCCTTGCGGGCCGCAGCGCTTCAAGCAGCTCCCCGAGGAGCGGCCCGGCGAGCGCGCCGTGCTCGAAGCCCTCGCTGTGCGCGGCTATCAGGAAGCGATCACCTACGCGTTCGTCGATCCGGCACTGCAGGAAGCACTCTTTCCCGGGCGGCCGGCGCTCAAGCTCTCCAACCCCATCGCGAGCGATCTGTCGGTCATGCGCGTGTCGCTCTGGCCCGGCCTCATTCGCGCGGCGCTCGAGAACCGCCGCCGTCAGCAGGATCGCATCCGGCTCTTCGAGCACGCCACGCGCTTTGAGATCGCGGGTAACGCCACACACGAGATCGATACGCTCGCAGGTCTCGCCTGGGGCCCGCGCCTGCCGGAGCAGTGGGGCGTTGCGAAAGAGGCCCGCAGTGTCGCCGACTTTTACGACATGAAAGCCGACCTCGCGGCACTCCTCGCCGAGACCGGCGCCGCCGACACCTTCACTTTCGAAGCGGGTGAGCTGGCCGCGCTCCATCCCGGACGCGCCGCGCGCATGCTGCGCCGCGCAACGCCCGTCGGCTGGATCGGGGAGCTGCATCCGGGACTCGTCAAGTCACTCGACTTTACATATGCACCCGTGCTGTTCGAGCTCGATATGACGGCACTGGCCGTCAAGAGGGCGGCGTTCGAGGAGGTCTCGCGCTTCCCCCAGGTGCGCCGCGACCTCGCAATAGTCGTCGATGAATCAGTCACTTTAAGTACCCTCACCGAGCGTGTAACCTTGGTGACATCAAGCTTGCTGCGTGGTCTCCGCGTTTTCGACGTGTATCGGGGTCCCGGCCTCGAACCCGGTCGAAAAAGCATCGCTTTAGGCTTGATTTTTCAAGATATTTCTCGCACTCTTACCGATGAGGACGTGGACCGCCTCATGGCCTCCGTAGTAAGGGATTTGCGCGAGAGCTTGAACGCAAGAATCAGAGAATAAAGAAATGGCCCTGACCAAAGCGGAGATGGCGGAAGCGTTGTTCAATCAGCTCGGGCTCAATAAGCGCGAAGCGCGCGAGCTCGTGGATCTCTTCTTCGAGGAGGTTCGTGCTGCGTTGTCGGGCGGGGAGCAGGTGAAGCTCTCCGGTTTCGGGAACTTCGACCTGCGCGACAAGAACCAGCGCCCGGGGCGCAATCCGAAGACCGGCGAGGAGATTCCGATCAGCGCACGACGCGTCGTTACGTTCCGTCCGGGGCAGAAACTGAAGGCGCGGGTCGAAGCCTATGTTGGAGCCAAAGAATAACGCCCAACTGCCGGTGATACCCGGCAAGCGCTACTTCACCATCGGTGAAGTGAGCGAGCTGTGCGGTGTGAAGCCGCACGTGCTGCGCTATTGGGAGCAGGAGTTTCCGCAGCTCAAACCCGTGAAGCGCCGCGGTAATCGCCGTTATTACCAGCGCCAGGACGTCATCGTCATCCGGCAGATCAGAAGCCTGCTCTACGACCAGGGTTTCACCATCGGCGGTGCCCGCAACAAGCTCACCGGCGAAGAGGCGCGCACCGATCTCACCCAGAGCCAGCAGATCGTCAAACAGCTGCGGGTCGAGCTCGAAGATCTGATGAAGATCCTGCGGCGTTAGAGCCGCGACCTTGCGCGCCCGACGCGCGCGCCTCCCCCCGTTCGCGGCTCTGGTGCTCGTCATCGGAGCCGGGGCTCGAGCATGCCTTCACGCCGTTTGCGGAGGCCAAGGAGATCCGGGGATCTGCGGTATCATAGGCGGGCGGCGCCGCTCCCCAGCGCCGTATCTTCAAGAAGAAAAGTCTGGTGTCGGAGCGTGGCGCAGTCTGGTAGCGCACTTGCATGGGGTGCAAGGGGTCCCGAGTTCAAATCTCGGCGCTCCGACCACAATGTAATGGTCCTTTCCGGTCACATCGCTGACGATTTATACCGGGGACATCGCTGACACCTTAGCACTGAAGGGATTGGGGGCACATTCGACGCGGGTGCACTGATCGTCGAAGAAGCCCAGATCGTAGTGCATGAAGCTGATCAGCCAGATGTGATCAGCGACTTCTCTGACGCCGACGGCCTGACCGGCAAAGACCTGGCTGAGGTTGATCTTGCGTCGGCCGAAGCACAGTCGACCGCATTGCGTGACGATGACGGTGCGATCGTGGAAGGGATATTCGAGCGCAGGCAGGCCCGTGTAGGGGCGGGCGGAAGGCCTGTAGAGCTCGGCCGGGTAGCGCATGTTCAGAGCCTGGTGCGGCCGCTCGTGGTTGTAGACGCGGGTGAAGGCATCGAAGCGAGCCTGCTGCTGTAGGAAGTTCTTTCCGGCCGGCTTGGTGGCTTCCTTCTTCAGGGTCAGATGCATCCGTTCGTGCCTGCCGTTCTGCTCTGGATGAGCCGGTTTGATGCGCTCGATGGCGATCCCCAGACGCAGCCACCACACGGACAGTTTGCTCAGGCCGAAGAAGGCGCTGGTGCTGGCGAAGGGCACACCGTTGTCGCTGCGGATGGCGCGCGGCAGGCCGTAGTCCTTGAAGGTTCTCTCAAAGACACTGAAAGCGAAGTGTTCGCGGGTGCTTTGCAGGCCTTCGCAGCACAGCAGGTAGCGCGAGGCGAAGTCCGTGATGGTCAAGGGATAGCAGTAGCGATGATCGGCGAGCATGAACTCGCCCTTGTAATCGGCACACCAAAGATCATTGGGCTGATCCGGTCGGGACAGGCTCGGTTCCTTCGGCCTTGAAGTGATGGCGGCGCCGTCCGCGGCTGACCAGACCGTGCCGATCCAGGACCGCGTGCACGGTGCTGATCGCCGGGCAGCTGACTCCCAGGCCCAGGCGCTTGATCTTCTCGCGGATCTTCGGCGCACCCCAACTGGGGTGCTCCCTGCGAAGCTGAACGATCCGGGACTCCAACGCTTCGGGCAGGCGGTTGGCCTGGCGGTAGGGCCGCCGTGGAGCGATCCGTCAGGCCCTGAAGGCCCAGATCCTTGTACCGCTTATAGAACTTGTGGCCCGTCTGGCGGGAGATATCGAACTCGCGGCACAGCGCCGCCATCTTCTCCCCTTCGAGCAAGCGGGCGACAAAACGCAGCCTCTCGTCCATCTTCTGACACTCCTGCCAGGGCATCTGCGTCTCCCGCAAAAGCCCAAAAGTGTCAGCGATGTGCCCGGAATACTCTGTAACCTATGTGCCCGAAAGGACAAATCAAATAGTTAACGTGATATCAGCGGAAAGATTCTGCGACCAGTTGTGGAATTGGGGACGCTTTTGGCGACAGCTTAGGAGGCGCGGCAAATGTCTCTCGAAGCGGCCTTGGTGGAGCGCATGGAACGACTTATTGCGCAGGCGAGTGACCTGCGCATAGGCGGCCCGCACGGACAAGTACGTTCTGACGGACATGCGGAACAGTGCCGTGGTTGGATTGCGGCGGCAGTGAATGCGATCTCGGTTGCCACAGGTGGCGGCCCGAATCCTTACCTCGACAGCGCGGAGCGAATTGCCGCTCGTCAGCACGGGTACGTGATTCAGAAGGCCGTGGGTGAACTCTCGGAGACACTGACTCAGGTGCTGTCAGACATGGAGGCCGGCCTTCTCGGCTCTGTGGCGGACCATGCTCGCGCCGAGACCTTCGATAATTTTCTCGACCACGGGCAGGCGTACCTCAACGAGGGGAGCGTGCGAGAGGCCGGCGTGATTGTCGGCGTGGTCTTCGAGGATTCCGTTCGGCGCATTTGTCGCAAGCACTCAATCACGGAAGCGGGGGTCAAGCTCGACGCTCTTATCAGTGAGCTTGTGAAGGCTAACGTAGTGACCGCCGTAAAGGCGAAGCGCGCACGAGTAGCCGCCCATGTCCGTACCCAGGCGACGCACGCGCAGTGGGATCAATTTACACCGAGCGATGTGGCCGAAGCGCTCGGCTTCACTCGAGAGCTTGTCGAGGGTCAGCTCGACGTATAAGGCTGGCCTCGTCGCAGGCGAGCCGCAAGCGCTGCCTGTGACCGCGCGTCCTGCGCATTCCTGCTCACCCGTTCGGCGGTCGTCTGAAGCTCGACCATCGTCAAGTGGATGAGTGAGCGCAAGCTCGACATTTGAACATCTGGCCAGTTCCCAAGTTGCGACTCGGCACGGGCCTGGCGCTGGACGCGTCCGGCAGAGGGCGCGTCGCCAGTTCGCGACGCTTCTTGAAAGGATCGTGTTCTCTGGGCTACCGTCCGCTTGGGGGGTGTTCATGACCATGCGATGGCAAGGTACGAGGGCTCCCCATGAGTGGCAAAGTCATCGTTCTCGAGCTCAACGAGCTGTCACCCGCTTTGATGAGTCGGTTCATCGATTCGGGATTCCTGCCCAACTTCAAAAGACTTCGTGACGAGTCCATTGTTGCAATCTCGGATGCTCACGAGGAGCCGCCGGCTCTGGAGCCCTGGATCCAGTGGATTTCCGTTCATACGGGTCTGACTTACCGCCAGCACAAGGTCTTCCATCTCGGAGATGGCGAGAGCCACACGGCGAAGCGGACCTGGGACTACGTGGCTGACGGCAACCTGAATGCGTGGGTCTGCGGCAGCATGAACGGATCGGCGACCGCAGAGAGGCGGGAAAATGTCCACATCCTGCCCGATCCCTGGTCGCACGGCGTGAGGCCGCGTCCTGCGGCGAGCTTCAAGGATTACTTCGACTTCGTCCGCACGTACGTGCAGGAACATACGCGCCCGAGGGCACCCCTGACGCTGCGGGAGTACGCGCGTTTTGCCCGATTCATGCTCGCCAACGGCCTGTCCGCCAACACGGTAAAGGCCACTCTGCGGCAACTCGCAGGCGAGCTGATGCGTACACGCCAGCGCTGGCGCCGTGCCGCCATCATGGATCGACTCCAATGGGACGTCTTCGTGAGTTTCTACAAGAAACTGCACCCTGAGTTCTCGACGTTCTTTCTGAACAGCACGGCGCACTACCAGCATTATTACTGGCGCAACATGGAGCCCGACCGTTTCGCGCTGCAGGACACCGCAGAGCGCCAGGCGGAGTACTGCGACGCAATTCCATTCGGATACCGGAGCATGGATCGCATCGTTGGCGAGTGCCTCGCGCTGGCGCGTCCGGACACCAGCATCGTGCTGGCAACGGCCCTCAGCCAGCAGCCGATGACCACCTACGAGCTCGACGGTGGCAAGCAGGTGTTCCGCCCGCGGGACATCGTTCAGCTGACCCGGTTTGCAGGTATCTCTACGCCCTATGAGTTCCTCCCGGTGATGGCCGAGGAGTTCCATCTCGCATTTGGCACACATGCGGATGCTGTGGAAGCCCAGGGGAAACTGGCCTCGCTGCACACTGCTGACGGGCGCGCGCTGATGTCATTGCAGCTGAGCGAAAACCGGCTATTTGGCGGCTGCAACATCACCAGGCAGCCGCAGATCGACGCGCTGGTGTTTAACCGCTTGAAGGCGCGCTCGAGGCGCTTCCACGATCTTTTCTACGGCGTCACCGGGATCAAGAGTGGCATGCACCACCCGGACGGAATTCTCTGGTTACGCCTGCCGGCGAAGCTTCGCAGTCACGAGGTGCTGAGGCGCAGGATACCTATCGAGGAAATCGGTGCGACGCTGCTCGAGCTCTGCGGTATTTCGAGTGGAGCAGTCAAGTATCCTGCGCCCCCGATGCCGGAGATCATGGAGCTGCTTCAGCCTTCGACTCGCTTGAGGGCCGTCGGGTAGAGCTCGTTCGGTTACGCCCAAGTCTGACCGCTTCAGTGACGCCAATCGGCGTCTTCGCACTTCGCTTACAAACGTTGCGTTCAGGGATTCACCGGCGGTGAGATTCGGCGGACTGTCGCCGTCGTGCGTCAGTGCGCCATCGACTAGGCATGCGCTGACACGCGCAGGAGATGGGCGCGGACAGCTCAGCCGATCCTGATCTCGCTATCGTTACCCCGCGACGCATGGAGCTGCCCGCTTACCTCCGGGAGCAGCTAGTGCGGATCAGCAGGTTTTTGCGGACGTTGGCTTGTTGAGGGGGCGGACAACGTAGCAACGAAGGATCACGGAACGACTGTACCCCAGCGGGTGAAGGGGAGCACGGTGAAGATAGCTCTACGGATGCTGCTGGCACTGACCTTCGGTTTACTGATCGCGGGGACGAGCGACGTCCCGGCGGTCGAGCGAGCCCAACAGGCCACTCCACGCCCCGCGCTCGCAAAGCGCCATGCCGCAGCCCCCCATGCTGCGCGCGCCGTCGCTGAGGACCACGTGACGGGCGCGGATATCTGGATGATGGTGGGCGTAGGCGCGGGTCTGGTCGGGCTGCAGCTGCGTCGCAAGCAGAAGTCGCTGCAACATCCACTCACGTTCACCTGATGCCCATCAGAGTGAGCTGACGCGATGCAAGCGCAAACTCTCACTGCTCGCCTGGATCAATGGCGCAGCCGCAGGGCCTTGACGGCAACGGATCCCTCATTCGTCTTCGCGATGAAGACGCTCCTGTACCCGGTGCTCGCGGTGATCAGCTTGCTGGTGTGCATGGCAGTCTGGCATGAGCCGCTGAGCGGCCCGCAATTTCTCCTGGCGGTGGTCATTTTCTTTCTCGCTGGGGAGATCCTGGATGTTGCGGGGCCCCGCGGGACACACGGCATCGAGGCCGTCTGGTCGCTGCTCGACATCCTCGGGCGCTGGGTGTTGACCGTGGCGTTCATCTGGATGCTGCTGCATCTGTCGCACATGAGTCGGATCATTCAGTCCGGCATGCTGAGGGCCTGGGCACTCGCTACTCCGTTGGTGCTGTGGGCTGGCCAGCTGACCTTCCAGCGGGCGCTCGATCGCGGCCGTGACAGGGGCGACCTGATGCGCAAGGCCGTAATCATCGGTGCAACCGGGGTTGGCTTGCGCCTGGCGCGCAAGCTCCGGTCGAATCCGTCGCTGCGGATGCAGTTGGTCGGCTGCTTCGATGATCGCGATCCCGAGAGCCTCCCGTCCGACTGCGACGTCCCGCTGCTCGGCAAGCCAGTGGGGCTTCCGGAGTTCGTGTGGACGCACTCGATCCACGCGGTGTACGTGACCTTGCCGATGACGAACCAGGCGCGCGTGCTGAGTCTGCTCGAGCAGCTGCAGGACTCGACCGTCTCCATATATTTCGTTCCCGACGTACTGATCTGCGACCTCATCCAGGCGCGACTCGACGTGATCGGGGGCATTCCGATCGTGGCCATCCGGGAGTCGCCGTTCTACGGCACGCGCGGCATTGTGAAGCGCTTGAGCGACATTCTCATGGCGTTCACTTTCCTCTTATTGAGCGCGCCGCTGCTGCTGCTCGTTGCCATTGGTGTACGCGCCGACTCCAGGGGTCCGATCTTCTTCCGGCAAAGACGCTATGGTCTCGACGGGCACGAGATCTTCATCACCAAGTTCCGTTCGATGACGGTCATGGAGGACGGGGTCGCGAGCTACACGCAGGTGAAGCGCAACGACAACAGGGTCACGCGCTTTGGTGCGTTCATCCGCAAGACCTCGCTCGATGAGCTGCCGCAACTGTTCGATGTGCTGCGCGGCGCGTTGAGCATCGTGGGACCGCGTCCACACGCCGTCGCGGTCAACGAGCAATATCGGCGCCTCATTCCCGGCTACATGATCCGGCACAAGGTGAAGCCCGGCATCACCGGGTGGGCCCAGGTCAACGGTTATCGCGGCGGGGACGATCTGGAGTCGATGCGCAACCGCATCGAATTCGATCTTGACTACCTGCGGAACTGGTCGCTGGCGCTCGATCTGCTGATCGTGCTGCAGACCCTGCCGCTCGTGTGGCGGGACAGTCGGGCGTTTTAGCAACGGCTCAATGGAGGCGAGGGTGCAAGGGTGCGGATGCTGAGCAAGCGGGCGACGATCTGGTGTCGCGTGTCGCTGGTGGTCTGCCTGTGGTTCACACACACGGCGTGGGCGGCCGGCATGGCGAGCGATGCGACGGTGGGTCCCGGAGACTTGCTGCAGATCGGCGTGTCCGGCTACCCGGAGCTGAGCGTCAACACGCGCATCTCCTCGAACGGCGATATCACTTACCCCTACGTTGGCTCGGTCGCAGTCAAGGGCATGACCACCAGCCAGGTGGAATCCCTGCTCGCGAAGCGCCTGACCGAAGGCGCCTTTGTGCGGCAGCCGCAGGTCACGGTGCTCGTGATCGAAGTCCAGAGTCAGCTGGTGGCGGTGATGGGTCAGGTGAACAAGCCCGGACAGTATCCGCTGCAGGCATCGCACAAGGTCCTCGATCTGCTCGCGCAGGCGGGCGGCGTCGTGCAGGGCGCGGTCGGCGGCCTGGTGGTCAACGGAACCGGGGTCGCGGGCGATGACGCCACACTCCTGCGTCGCGATGGCACCAAGGTCACCGTCAGTCTTCCTGGGCTCTTCAGCGGCGACCCGACCCAGAATCCCAGCGTCGCGGGCGGCGATTCGATCTATGTCCCGCGGGCGCCGCAGTTCTACGTCTACGGCGAAGTGCAGCGCCCGGGCGTCTACAAGCTCGAACGCAACATGACAGTCTCGCAGGCGATCTCCGCGGGAGGCGGGCTCACCGACCGCGGCTCCGAGCGCCGGATCGTCGTGAAGCGACGCGATCGGGACGGCACGGAGCGCCAGCGCAAGGTCCATGGCGGGGATCTCGTGCAGACCGACGATGTACTGCTGGTCAAGCAATCGCTGTTCTAGGCCCGAAGGGTAGCCCATGCACACGATGACGCTGAGAGAGCTGCTGCAGGTTCTGAAGGGCCGCAAGAAACGCGTGATCGGCGTCGCGCTGTTCGTGATGGCGGTCACCCTGGCGGTCACACTGCAGATGCCGGCAGTGTATCTGGGTGAGGTGTCGGTCGCGGTGGATGCACCCGGGATCGATCCTGCCACCGGACTCGTAGTGCCACCGCCGGTCGATACCGATTACCGCGCGACCGAGGTCGATGTGATCTCGAGTCATAGCGTGGCGGTGAAAGTGGTCGATAAGCTGCGTTTGGATCAGATCCCGGGGCTGGTGCAGCAGTTCAACGAGCGCCTGGACTGGTGGCGCTTCTGGGAAACCGACCACGCTGCGACCCTGCGCGACTTCATCGCCGACCGGCTCCTGGCGAAGCTCGACGTCGTGCCCGCGCGCGACAGCAATGTGATCGTCATCGACTACTACGGCCGCCAGCCAGAAACTGCTGTGCGGATCGCGAACGCCTTCGCCGACGCGTACATCGAGACGAGCCTCGAACTCAAGGTCGATCCGGCATCGCGCCAGTCCGCGTTGTTTCAGGGGCAGGTCGAGGGGCTACGCAAGGCGCTGGAGGAGGCGCAACAACGCCTGTCCGACTATCAGCGCAAGAACGGCATCGCCGGAGCGGATGATCGTCTGGATGTCGAGAGCGTCCGGCTCGGCGAGATGTCGACGCAGCTCGCGGATACGCAGGCGCAGGCCAGCGACGCGGAGTCCCGGCTCAGGCAGCTGGCGCAGGCCGACAAGCGCGGCGAGATCGAGCAGCTGCCCGACCTGATCGGCAATGCGGCGCTGGTGGCGATGAAGAACGATCTGATGGTCGCCCAAGGCAATCTCGCGAGCGTCGCGCAGCGCTACGACCGCAATCATCCGCAGTATCTCAGCGCGCAGGCCCAGGTGCAGGAGCTGCGCAAGCGGCTCGCCGCCGAGCTCGAGACGGCGACCGGCTCCCTGCGGCAGGGTGCAGAAATCGCCCGGCACCGCACTGCCGATCTGCAGCAGGCCGTGGACCAGGAGAAGCAACACATCCTCACGCTCAAGCGGCAGCGTGACGATCAGGACGTGCTGATTCGCGACGTGCAGAACGCGCAAAAAACCTACGACGATGCCAAGCAGCGTTCCGGCGCGGTGGGGATCGGCAGCCACCTCGAACAGAGCCGCATTGCGGTGCTGAGCCCGGCGACCGTGCAGCTCGAGCCCGCCCGGCCGCGGCCGGTGCTGTACATGGTGGCCGCGGCCGTGCTCGGCGGGCTTCTCGGGATCGGGGCCGCCCTGATCGCGGAGCTGCTCGATCGGCGTGTCCGCTCGCGCAACCACGTGGCCGAGGCCGGGCTGTTGGTGCTCGGTGAGCTGCGCAGACTTGCGCTCGGGGTGGGCTGATGAACATGCAAAACGATATGCCCGAGAGGATGTCGGCCGAGGCACCGCAGGCGCTGGTGCCGCCGTTCGCACACGCGCCGCTGCGTGTGGTGCGGACCGGCGATCTGGGCCTCAGGGCCCGGCTCGTGATCACCTCGCGACCGGAGGGTGCGGATGCGGAGGCCATACGCTCACTGCGAAGCCAGCTGCAGCTGCGCTGGTTCCAGAAGGGTCCGCGGATGCTGGCGGTTAGCGCGCCGCATGCGCGGTACGGATGCACTCTGCTGACGGCCAATCTCGCGATCGCGTTCGCGCAGGCCGGCGAGCGCACGCTGCTGTTGGATTGCAATCTGCGCCGCCCGCGGCAACGGCTGCTGTTCAGATTGAAGCCGGCTCTTGGGCTGGTCGATCTGCTGCAGGGCCGCGGGGCGCTGAGGTCCGCACCGACGCCGATCGAGTCGCTGCCGAACCTGTGGGTTCTCGGTGTCGACTCAGCGCCTGCCAATCCGCAGGAACTGCTGATGCACGCGAGCTTCAGGCACCTGACCGAGTCAATTCAGGCGCTTTACGACGTCGTGCTCATTGACACGCCGCCGGTGCTCGAGCACGCAGACGCGCAGATCGTGGCGGCCCGTGCGAGAGGCTGCCTGATCGTCACGCGCCGCGGCAAAACCCGGGTAGCGGAGGTCGAGCGGATGCGGGATATGCTTCAGACCGATGGCACGACGGTCGTCGGCGCGGCGCTCTGCGGATGAGGACGCCCGCGATGCAGCCGAGCGTCCCCGTCGTGCAGGAGGGGGCCTGGGAGTGCCCGCCGCAGCGCCTGGATCGCCTGAGCGCTGTCGTCATGTGCACGCCGCTCATCGGTGCGACGCTCTTGTCCAAGCTCGCCATCCCGCCCTTCGGCGAGAAGGGCTTGAGCATCGTCATTCCGCTCCTGCTCATCGCGGCGGCCACCGGGTTCCTGACCCGGCGCCTCAGCATCAGTCCCCAGCGCCTCGCGGCTTACGTGGTCCTGCTCGGCCTGCTCGGGGCATTTCAGCTGTTTCGCGCCGGGCCGGTCTCAAAGGCCTCGTTCGTCGTACTCGCCGCGCTGCACGTGCCCTACGTGCTCACCCTCGCGGATCAGCGGGAGCTCGGCAATGCCACGGTGGACTTCTTTCTCAAACTCGCGCGCGTGATCGCTTGGTGTGCGATCGCACAGTTTGTTCTCAAGTCCTTCATCCCCGTTCGCTATCTGTTTCCCATCGAGAACTTCGTGCCGCACGCGTTCGTCGTGCAGCAATTCAACGAGCAGGGCGTGATCGAGTACGGCTCGCAGCTCTACCGCTCGAACGGCGTCTTCATGCTGGAGCCGTCGTTCTGCAGTCAGCTCCTCGCAGTGGCCGTGATGGTCGAGCTCGGAACTCTGAGCCGCTTCCGCCACCTGGCGGTCTACGTGCTCGGCATGCTCGTGACTTATGCGGGCACCGGCTTTCTCATTCTGGGTGTGTGTGTTCCGATCTTCGTGATTCAGACCGGACGCTGGAGCCTGCTGCTCATCGGGGCGGCGGCTATCGCGGCAATCGCCGTGGGCGGGAGCTATCTGCATCTGGACCGGTTCATCGCGCGGGCGCATGAATTCAACTCCGTTGGCTCCAGCGGCTTCGCACGCTTCGTGGGTGGTTTCTACCTGTTCAAACAGTACCTGTGGAACGATCCCGTGCGTGTGCTGGTCGGGTTCGGCGCCGGAAGCTTCAAGAGCTACGCGCTGCGTGCGCACTGGCCGGTCGCGGAGATGGCTCTCACGAAGCTGATCTTCGAGTACGGCCTCATCGGCACGGCCGCATATTTTGCTTTCCTGCTTTATTGTCTGACGGGCTCGACGCTGCCGCGGCCGGCCGCAGTCGCCGTGGCGCTGACCATGGTCCTCAACGGGATTTACACGCCGTTCGCCCATGGACTGGCGCTCAGCCTCCTGGTATGGACGGGCACGGGCGGCGCGCGCGGTCGGCCGCGCGTGCCGCCGGTCACTCTGGATGCGCCTGCGGCGCGCTGTGCGGGTCCGGCATGACGGCGGTGCTCAGTGTGCTCGCTGTGCTGTTCGCGCTAGCGGCGATCTACCCGTTCCTGCTCTATCCGCTCTCGCTGCTCGCCGTGCGGCGGCGGCCGTACCCGCCCCGGCCCGAAGTGCCGCAGCGGGTGGCGCTGCCGGCGCGCTGCGCGGTCTGCGTCTGCGCGTACAACGAGGCACGCATCATCGAACGCAAGGTTCAAAACCTGCTCGCGCTCAAGGCGCGCGATTCGGACGTCGAGCTGCATGTCTATGTCGATGGCGCGACGGATGGCACGGCGCAGCTGCTCGAGCGGTACGCGGACGAGATTGATGTGTGCATCGGCGCCGAGCGGCGCGGCAAGACCCACGGGATGAACGTGCTCGCATCCCGTACGCGGGCGCCCATTCTTGTCTTCTCGGACGCGAACGTGATGCTCGACCCTGAGTGCCTCGAGGAGTTCCGCTGGCAGTTCTCCGATCCGCAGGTGGGTTGTGTGTGTGGCAACCTCATCTACACCAATCCAGGGGAGTCGGTGACCAGCGCCTCCGGGTCGGCTTACTGGCGCTTCGAGCAGGCGGTGAAGCGCCTCGAGCTCGACAGCGGATCGGTCATCGGCGCCGACGGCTCGCTGTTCGCAGTCAGGAGTTCGCTGCGGCGGCCGCCGCCGGACGACATCATCGATGATTTGTACGTGTCGCTGATGGTGTTGTGCCAGCGATTTCGGGTGGTGCAGTCGATGCGGGCGCGCGCCTACGAGGAGTCCGTCAGCTATGCGCGCGAGGAGTTCACGCGCAAGGTGCGCATCGCCTGTCAGGCGTTCAATGTGCATCGGCTGCTGTGGCCGCGATTGCGAGAGCTCGATCCGCTCACACTCTATAAGTATGTCGCCCACAAGCTGATTCGCTGGCTGAGCGGCTATTTCCTGCTGCTGGCCGCGACCTGCGCGGCGGCCGCGATGCTCAGCGCGGGCCTGATCCGGCCGGTCACCATCGGAGTGCCGCTGCTCGCGCTGCTGCTCGTCGGCGGCAGTTACTTCCGTATCTGGCCCGTCGCACAGCTGGCGGATGTGCTGCTGGCGATCGTCGCCACCGCCATCGGAGTGTGGCAGTCGCTGCGTGGAGAGCGTTATCAGACATGGACACCCGCGAATTCGGTACGGAGGGCGTGACTGTGCTCGACGCGCCCACCAGCATGCGCCACGCGCGCGACGCCCGCCCGCAGCCACGCGGACTATGGCTGTGCCGTCAGCTGCCGTTTCCTCAGGACAGCGGCGACCGGGTCTATTCAGCGAACCTCGCAAGGTCCCTGGCGGAGGCGGGCGCCGAGCTGACGATGGTGGGTCTGGAGCCCGATCGCGGGGCCGAGCCGCCGGACGACTGGCCGATCCACTGGCACCCGGTCAAGGGCCCGAAGAGCCCACCCGTACGTGCACTCCTGAGCCCGATGCCGCACGTGGCCGCCACGTTCGCAACACGCAGCTACCGGCGCGAGGTGCGCGCACTGACACGGGTGCCGTGGGATTTCGTCGTGATCGACCACTACGGCATGGGATGGTCGCTGCCTTATTTTGCCTCGCGCGCCCGCGGGCGCGCCCGCCCGGTGCTGGTGCACGTGTCCCACGATCACGAGACCACAGTCTATGCGGCGCTGTATCGCGAGTTCACGGGCTCGCTGTTGAAGCGGATTGCGCTCTGGCAGAACTATGCCAAGACGCGGGTCGCCGAGGGCCGCATCGCGCGGCAGGTCGACCTGCTGACGGCAATCACGGACGAGGAGGCGCGGCACTTCTCCAAGGACGCGTTGTGCGCGCAGACCATCGTGTTGCGGCCGGGCTACGCCGGAGCCGATGCGCCGCATGCGGCCATTAGCCGCGCGACTCCGCGGCGGGTGCTGCTGATCGGGTCGTTCCAGTGGATGCCGAAGCAGGAGAACCTGCGCCTTTTCATCCAGGCGGCGGAGCCCTTGTTCCGCGCGTGCGGGATCGAGCTGCACGTCATCGGCAGAATGCCGCGCAAGCTGGCTGCGGAGATCGGACGCGCCTCTACGGTGACGCACATCCACGGGTTCGTCGCGGACGTGCGGCCGCATCTTGCGCAGGCGCGCATGGCGGTCGTGCCTGAGCTCATCGGGGGCGGCTTCAAGTTGAAGCTCCTCGACTACATATTCGGGCACTTGCCGGTCGCCGCGCTGCGCTGTGCAGCTGCCGGGCTGCCGCCCGCCATCGGCAAGGCGTTGCTGTGTCGGGACGATCTGGGCGACCTCGCGAGCGGCATCTGCGAGGTCATCGACGACACCGCGCGACTCAATGCAATGCAGGAGGAGGCCTACCGGCACGCCAAATCGTGTTTTCGCTGGAGTGACCGCGGCCGCACGCTCCTTTGGGCCATCCGCAGTCGAGCCGAATCGGCGTGAAACACACACTGCAAACTCGCCCGAGGCAGTCATGGGTGTAACGGCCGCGAGGCACGGGGGCAGCCGGCGCTGGGCACGACGCGCGGCGGCAGTGATTCTGGTGTTGACTCCCTGCTTACCCTGCGAGGCGGGGTCCCTGAGCGTTTACGAGGGCAACGGCTGTATCGGCGCCAGCCATCTCGAGCACTTCAGCGCCTGGCTGGGGCACCGTCCGGACTGGGTCCTCGACTTCTTTGCACATGACACCTGGGAGAGTCTGCAAAGCGATGCGGCGTGGACCGTTTCGTGCTGGCACAAGGCGCACATCGAGCACGTCACCTTCTCGGTACCCATGCTGGTGAACGGCTCTCGGCTGAGCGCCGGCGCCGAGGGCGCGTACGACGCGCACTTCCGCGAGCTCGCACAGGTGCTGATCGAGCATGGCTACGGGGACAGCGTGCTGCGGCTCGGCTGGGAATTCAACGGCGGATGGTACCCGTGGTCGGCGAAACAGGACCCGAAAGCCTGGGTTGCGTACTGGCGGCGAATCGTCTCGATCATGCGCGCGGTACCGGGCGCCCATTTCAAGTTTTGCTGGTGCCCCACTCTCGGCGAAGGGCAGCTGCGACCGGACTCGGTGTATCCCGGGGACGAGGTGGTCGATGTGATCGGTGAGGACGTCTACAACCAATGGTGGGACGCCGGATCGCACACGCCGGCACGTCGCTGGAACTATCTCGTCAATCAGGTCTACGGCCTCAAGTGGCACAGCGATTTCGCGCGTGAGCACGGCAAGCCCATGTCATTTCCCGAATGGGGTACCGGCACGAGACCCGACGGATACGGCGGCGGCGACGACCCTTACTTCATCGACCACATGGTCGAGTGGATCCGCAACCACGACCTCCTCTATTACTCCTACTTCGACTACGCAGCGTCCGACTACAACGCCCGGTTGTCCGACGGGCATCAGCCGCTCGCGGCGGCGGCCTTCCTGGCTGCATTCCGCCCATGAGACTCGCACCCTCCCACGTCAGCGGCGCGGCGCGGCCCGGGGTGTGGCTGTTCGTCGATGAAGCGCCCGAGTTCGGCGGGCACGAAGTCATGCTGCTCAACCTGTTGCGCGAGCTCAGCGCCCGGCGGCGCGTGCGCTGCAGCCTGCTGGCCCGGCGCGGCAGCCGGCTGCTCAAAGAGGCCGGCGAGTTCGCGGTTGTCGAGGCGTTCGCGCCGGCGCGACCGGCCAGAGGTGTGCCGGCGCGGCTGTACGGACAGATCACAGGCTCGTTGCGCGACGCGCTCGCATTCGCCAGGGTGCTCGTCACGCTCAAGCCGACGCTGTGCGTCGTTGCAGAGGGTTTCGTCGGTCGCCAGCCCTTGTACGCCCTGCTCGCGCGGCTGCTCGGGGTGACCGTGGCCGTTTACACCCCGCTGGTCGAGAGCGCCGCGACGATGCGTTTTCGGCTCGGCGGGTTGCGCGACTGGTGCACGCGCACGTTCTACTCGCGGATGCCGCACGCCTGGATCACGATTACCCGGGAGCAGGCGCAGCGATTCGCGGCCTGGAGCGGTACGCCGCGACCGATATTCACGCTCTCCAACACCGTTTCTCCCGACGTGGAGCGTGTGGCCGCCGCGGGCCCTACGGGTGACGCCCGCTGCCAGAGCAGGCCGTTGCGGGTGCTCGTGCTCGGCAGACTCGATGCGAATCAGAAAGGTCTCGACCTGCTCCTCGACTTTCTGGCTGGGGCGCCCTGGCTGCGGGGCCTGATATGCGTCGAGCTGGTGGGCGAGGGGGGATTCGGCGAGGAGATCCAGCGACGCATGGCGACATCGCCTCTGCTGCAGTCGCTGCTCGCGCTGCATACGTGGTCGGACTCGGCGCATGAGTGGATGCACGGCTGCGGTGCGCTGCTCATCACCTCACGCTATGAGGGAGTGCCGCTCGTCATGCTGGAAGCCATGGGGGTCGGGCTGCCCGTCGTGGCGAGCGACCTGCCGGGCACGCGTGCGTATCTCACGTCCGATTGCCTGTTCGAAGTGGGCGATTTCGCACGCGCATTCCGCCTCGTGCTGCGCCTCGCAAACCCCAGAGTCCGCGAGGCGGTGATCCGGCGCAACCACCGCGCGTTTCGCGAGCGCGCGACGCGTACGGTGTTCTCCGCCTCCGTGGATCGGCTCAGCGCGAATCTCGAGCGGATGCACGCCGGGCGGCAAGCGAGCCTATCGGAGCCCCCATGCACATGAGCACGATCGGGCGCGGCGCGGTGCAGAAAATCGCCATATTGGATACCAGCGTCACGAGTTTGAATCTCGGCGACCAGATCATCATGGATGCCGCGCGTGCCGTGCTTGGTGAGCTGTTCCCCGCCGCGTTCTTCGTCAGCCTGCCGACGCACGAGTTCCTGTTGTGGGAGTCATATCGCGTGCTGCGCGACTGCGACTATGTGTTCGTGTGCGGCTCCAATCTGCTCAAGTCGCGGATGCTGTGGCGCAATCAATGGAAGATCTCGCCGCTCGACTTCCTCATGCGGCGCAACTGCCTGCTGCTCGGGTGCGGCTGGTGGCATTACCAGCGTCCGCCGGACTTGTATTCCCGTTTCATGCTGCGGCGGATACTCTGCGGCAGGCATCGGCACTCCGTGCGCGATGCCTACTCCGGCAGACAGCTGCAGGCCGCGGGCATCGATGCGGTCCTCAACACCGCGTGCGTCAGCATGTGGCCGCTCACCGCCGGTCATTGCGCCGCGATTCCCCACGAGCGGGCTCCCCGTGTAATGACGACTCTCACCGGCTACGCGGCCGACGCGGCGCACGACCGCGCTTTCATCCAGTTACTGCGCAGGCATTACAGCGAAGTGCTGCTGTGGCCGCAGCAGCCCGAGGATGTCGCCTACTGCGCCTCGCTCGATCAGGCGGGCGTCAGGCTCATCCGGCCCAACCTCGCGGAATTCACCGACTTCTTGCGCAACAGCCACGTTGACTACGTCGGGACACGCTTGCATGGAGGGATTCGTGCGCTGCAGCTCGGCAAACGCGCGCTGATTCTCGCGGTCGATAACCGCGCGGTCGAAATCGGCGCCGACACACAGCTTCCGGTGGTCGCGCGTCGGGATACGGCGGCCATTGAGCGCTGGATCAAGACGCCTGCCCCGACCCGCATCGCGCTGCCGGCCGAGGCGATCGCGGCGTGGCGCACGCAGTTCGCGGCGGTGCCGGGCTGAACCATGGGGACCGAGCGAGCCCATGCGTCGCGTTCGCTGCTGTGGAGCGGCGTGGATACGTTCAGCCAGACCGGGTTCTCGATTCTGGCCATGGTGTTTCTGGCACGGCTGGTCGGGCCGCGGGGCATCGGCGCGGGGGCGCTCGCGGTGACGTTCGCCCAGATTGCGAGCATGCCGTTCGAGCTACTCTTCCACGACGCACTCATCCAGCGCGGCGATCTCGAGCCGCGCCACGAGTCGACGGCGCTGACGGTCGCGCTGTGCGGATCAGTCGGTGGCGCGACACTGCTGTGCGGGATGGCCCCTTACCTCGCGCAGCTCTATGGGAATCCGGCGCTTGCCGGCCTGGTCAGGGTCGCCGCGCTGGCCGGTCCGGCCGCCGCGGCGGCGGCCGTGGTGAGCGCGCTACTGCGCCGGGACCTGGCATTCGCGCCGCTGGCGCGGCGCACCTTGATCGGCCGGCTGCTCGGCTTAGGTATCGGTGTGTTGATAGCGGCCTCCGGCGGCGGTGCGTGGTCACTGGTGGCGATGTACCTGGGATCGACGGTCCTGTCGGCATCCGTACTGTTCGCGAGCCGCCGACTGCCGGCACTGCGATTCTCAGCGAATGCCCTGCGCGAGCTGTCGCGCTTTGCACTGCCTAACATGCTGGCGCAGATGCTGCTGCTCGGAAACGGCCGCATCCTCATCGCGTTAAGTGGCCTGTACCTCGATCAACTCGCGCTCGGCTGGCTGAGCCTCGCGTTCCGCATGGTCGAGGAGCTGCGTAATACACTCAGCGGCGCCGCCGCGCAGCTCGCCTTGCCGTTGCTGTCGCGGCGCAAGGACGCGCCGGCGCAGTTCGCGACGGTCTTCCGCGAGGCGACCAGTCTCACCGCGTGCATCCTGATACCGCTCTACGCCGGCATCGCAGTGACCGCGCCTGATCTCATGATGGTCGCGTTCGGGCCCGCGTGGCGTCCAGCCGCTGGTGCCGTGACGATTCTGGCGCTCGCGGCGGTGATCGTCACGCTGCGTCAGTACTCGAGCATTGCGGTGAACGCGGTCGGCCGGGCAGGGCTCAATGCCAAGGTCAACGGCTTCGTGTTCACGGTAAGCGTCGCGCTCCTGCTCACGGGTGCCGTGAGGACGGTGGAGCTCGCTGCCGCGGTCTGGGTGGTGCGCGCGCTGGCGCTCGTCGTCGCTTCGGTCTGGAGCACGCGGGTTGCCACGCGGCTGTCGATCCAGGCACAACTCGGACCGAGCGCCGCGGCAGGCGTTTCGGCGCTCCTGATGGCCGCCGTGGTGTTGACGTTGCGGGACGTGTTCCTGGCTGGCGAAGGTAGCGGCGTACGGCTCGCGACTTGCGCCGTCGCCGGAGCTGCCGCGTATGGAGCCGCGCTCGCGCTCGTCGCGCCGCAGGTGCTGAGGAAACTCGCCGATTTCATGCACAGTGCGCTCCTGCCGGGGCGTGTGCGGGCAGGGTAACGATGCGCTCACCCAACAACGAAGTACTGACCCGGGCAGTCGCCTGCGCACTCGGCGCAGCGTTGGCGGGCCTTGGTTCGCGAGCACTGGCGGCGACACTGCCGCTGCCGGCTGGGATCGACGATGGCAGTGCCCTGAGCGAGCCGATCAAGAGTGACGCGCTCGAGGTCGGCGCGACCGGGCAACTTCAGTACGATGACAATCTGTATCGCCTTCCGGCCGGCGCCAGCCCGACGACACTCGCAGGCCCGCAGGCCACCCGGGCCGACTACCTCGATACGGTTGCGGTGGAGCTCGACGGACAGGGCCTCTTCGGCAGACAGTCGTACCTCATCGACGCGCAGGCGAACCAGAACTGGTTCTCGCGCAATACCGACCTGGACTATACGGGCTTGAGCGGGGCGGCCGTGCTCAACTGGTCGGTGGGCGACCGTCTGGCGGGCGAGTTCGGTGGCCTCTACACGCGGACCCTCGCGGATTTCGCCAGCACCTACGTGTTCGTCAAGGATCTGGTCGACACGTCGGAAGGATTCGCGACCATGCGCCTGGAGTTTCTGCCGCGCTGGATCCTGATCGGCGCCGTGCGTGCGGGCGAAACCCTCGAGAGCGCTGCGGTCCTGCGCTATGACGACGTACGGCGGCAATCCGCCAACGCCGGAGTCGAATACGATTTCGGGGGCGGCAGCACCGTCGGGGTCCAATACCGCTACACCCAGGGACGCTTCGATGTGCCCGGCTTGTTCAACGGGGTGCTTGTCAGTCCGAACTACACCCAGGACGACACGCGGCTGGTGGTGAAGTATGTGTTGAGCGGCAAGACCACGCTGGAACTGAACGGCGGCTACCTCGAGCGCAGCTACCAGGACACGGATTTCGGGAGATTTTCGGGTGAAGTCGGGCGAGCTGTCTTCAAATGGGAGATCACCCGGCAGTCGAAGCTGGTGCTCGCCGGCTGGCGCGATCTCAATGCCTACGTCGAGGCCGAAGCGAATTACTACGTCGGCAACGGCGCCAGTATCGCGCCGGTGTGGTCGCCGACACGCAAGCTGAGCTTCTCAGCCACGGCCTCGATCGAGAACCAGCATTTCCTCGCCGCGGGAGACAACCTGATTCCCACGGCGGCGCACACCGACATCGTGCGCTCGGCCGAGGGCAAGATCACCTACCAGCCGAACACGCCGCTGACGCTCGATCTGTCCTTCAGACACCTCAACCGCACTTCGCCCTACCCTCAATTCCAGTACTCCGACAACATCGCGCTGCTGAGCTTCACCTTGCGCAGCTACTTATAGAGCGCATCCGCGCGCGAAAAGCGGCAGCGCCACCGTTAGGCGGACATTAACAAGAATTTACCAAGCCTGAAGGGGTGGCGTGCTAGCTTGCGCTACGCCTCGGGTGCTGCTCCGATGGAGCGAGGGACTGTGAGCGATGCGGCGTCTGCTCTGGTGGCAACTCCTGATTTTACTGGCCGTCGCGGCGACGGCCAACGCACAGGTCCAAAACCCGAACGGCCCGGCGCCTTCTGCCCCCGCGGGGCAGGCGCCGAGCGCAGCACCGGAGAATAAGCCGGAGGTCACGGTCACCGCGCCGCGCGACGTGCAAGACCTGCCGCAGTTACGGTCCGATGAGTTCGTCAATTGCATGCGGATGATCGGATCTGGAGACGTCGACTACGTGCAGGCGAACATGTGCCAGCATGAGCTCGCAGCGCAGCAGCGCGTCGTGGTCGAAGCGTGCGTGAACAGCGACGGGAAGGCCGGGCTCCCCAGGGTCATTCAGGCATGCACGGAGTCGCTGGACCACGATATCTACGAGGGAAATGCGCGCTTTTTTCTGTATGCGGACCGGGCGGCGGCCTATTTTGCCGCGGGTGACAGGCAGCACGCGCTCGACGATTACAACGAAGCCCTCAAACTGGCTTCCAACAACTCCTACGTCTACTACAACCGCGCCGTCTTCTACGCGGCGCAGTCCGATGGCGATGCGGCCCTGCGGGACTTGAATACGTCCATAGGGATGAACGCCAAATTTGTCCCGGCGCTGCGTCAGCGCGCCAGAATCTATCTCTCGCGCGGCAATTTCACCGACGCGCACGTGGACTACTCGAAGGCTATTAGTCTTGAGCCCAGGACCGCCGCGTTGTGGAGTGAGCGGGGCTACATATCCGTGCGGCTGCGCGACTATCAAAGTGCGGCGCAGGATGAGGCCGAGGCGATCCGCCTCGATCCGAAGCTGGCGCGAGCCTACTACCTGCGCGGCGCAGCCACGGCCTTCGGAGGCCTCGGCGATTCGGCGCTCAACGACATCAAGACTGCGGTAGACCTTGATCCTTCGCTCGCCACCTACATCAAGACCCAGGGCAAGACCGCCTCACTCGGGCTGCCGCCTTTCTGACCGCATGCTGGAAGTGTGCATGGATGACATCGACAGGTTTCTGGAGGCGCTGGCGGGCGGCGCAGACCGGATCGAGGCCGCTGGTGTAGCGGGCGCCTTCGCGCTGCTGTCAGGCTTCACCTACGCAGTCACCGACGAGGCGGGCGGGACGCGCGTGCTGCGGCCGCCCCACCTCTGGGGCGGCCCGCTCTCTCGTAGTACGCTCGCGGGATGAACTCGGTTGATCTGACCCTGGGCCTGGGAGTCGCCCTGGCCGTGTTCGCCGCTGCGCCGGCCTGCGCGGAGCCGGCGGCTTTCGACCTGGTCGGCCCGACGCTCGAGGTTGAGGTCACGCACGGCGCGGTGACGCTCCCCATCTCGCAGGTGCCGAATCTCGCACCCGGCGATCGCCTCTGGCTGAAGGCGGACCTCGGCGGTCAGAACGCGGTGCACTACCTGATGGTGGCTGCGTTCCTGCGCGGCTCCACCGAGCCACCGCCCGAGGGGTGGTTCTTCCGCTGCGACACCTGGCGAGGGAAGTGTCCGAAGGAAGGGATGACGCTCGCGGTGCCCGCCGAAGCGCGGCAACTCCTCATCTTTCTCGCACCCGAGACGGGCGGGGACTTCAGGACACTGGTGAGCGCCGTGCGCGGCCGGCCGGGTGTGTTCGTGCGGGCCTCCCAGGATCTCAATCAAGCCGCGATGGAGCACCTGCGCCTGCAGGCCTACCTGCAGACCGTTCGCCAGCTCGGTAACTCCGATCCCGCGCGGCTCAAGGAAGCGGCGCCGCTCCTCTCCCGCAGTCTCGCCATCCGGGTCGACGAGAAGTGCCTGCAGAAGGCTTCCGCGCTCCAGGCGGCCTGTCTCATGCAGGGGCAGGAGTCGCTGCTGATGACGGACGGCCACGCCGAATCCGTCACGCAGCAGCTCACCTCAGGCCCGGCGAGCGATCTGGCCATGGAAGCGGGTAATACTCCGCAGTTGAAGTCCGGCTACTACGGGCCCTTCATCGGCTCGATGCTCGACATCGCGCGCCTGTTCGATTCCTTTCATACGGCCAAGTATCAGTACATCGCGGCGCTTTCTTCCCCCAGCGGGCGCCAGCTCGCGCTCACGCTGAACGCGCCGCCCTCCTTCCATGATCCGAAGTCGGTGCTGGTGGTGGCGTTGCCGCCGATCGAGGCCGCGCAGCCTCCGCTGCTGCGGCCAGTCGATACCAAGGAGGTCTACTGCGCGAAGAAGTTCCCGCTGGTGCTCTCCGCCGAGGGAGCGCCGTCGATGTTCGCCGGCGCCTACTCCCACGGTCTGACGCTGCGCGTGACCGCCCCATCGGGGAGGGAGTTCGAGCTGCCGGCGCGGGCTGACGCCACGCAGGGAGGTTTCGCCGTCGACACCGTCGCTCTCGAGAGCGCGAATCTCGGCGACAGCACGCTCGCCTCGCTCCATGGCGAGTGGGGCTTCGAGAAGTACGACGGACCGAGCTTCACCCTGGTGGACGCCGCGGCTCACTCCCCGACGCTTGCGCCGGGCGATGCGGCGGCGCTCATCGTCGGGCGCGAGGACACGGTGCATCTGTTCGTCGGCAGCGCGGCGTGCGTGAGCGGTATCGCGCTCAGCGACGCGGACGGCAAGGAATCGAAGATCGAGTGGAAACCGGCGCGGCCGGACGAGGTTGAGGCGAGGATCCCGCTCGTGGCGGCGCAGCCCGGCGATGTGGCACTCGTGATCCGGGAGTATGGCAGTGCGCAGCCCGAACGCCTGACATTGCACACCTACAGCGAGGCGGGTCATCTCGAGGGCTTTACGCTGCACGCCGGCGATGCGAGTGGCGTGCTGCGCGGGGATCGGCTCGACGAGGTCGAGGCACTGACGCTCAGGGACGTCGCGTTTGCTCCCGAGTCGCTCGCGAGCAGCGCCGGGCACGATGAGCTGTCGATGCACGACGCCGCACCCGTCGCGCCGGACCTCAAGTCCGGCGAGCGGACACGGGCGCGCGTCGCGCTCAAGGACGGGCGCACTTACGACGTGAACGTCCTGGTGCTCCCGCCGCGACCCGTCGCCAGCCTCATCGGCAAGAGCGTACAGCTCCCCGCCGCGGCCGCCGACGGCCACCTCATCCGGCTCACGAGCCAGGACGAACTGCCGCAGGACGCGCTGCTCACGTTTTCCCTGCACGCACGCGTGCCCGGCGCCTTTTCGCGCGACGACCGGATCGAAGTGGCGACCGCCGATGGGTCGGTGTCCACCGTGCTCGGTCCGGGGAGCGGCATGACGCTGCAAAACAGCCGCATCGCGGTGGCCACGCTCGACCCGGCCCGCTCGTTCGGGTCGTCGGCTTTCGGGCCGCTGCACTATCGCGTGGTGAACGCCGCCGGCACGGGGGACTGGCAGCCGCTGGCGATCCTGGTACGGCTGCCCGTGCTCACCGACCTTGAGTGCGCAGCGGCAGCGGAGGCGCCCTGTCAGCTCTCCGGCACCAACCTGTTCCTGCTGCAAGCGGTGTCAGTGGACGCGAAGTTCGCCAAGCCGACCGCGATTCCGGACGGTTTCACCGGGCAGACGCTCTCGGTGCCGCGCCCGGTGGATGGCCGGCTCTACGTGAAGCTGCGCGACGATCCCGCTGTCATCAGCGTCGCCGTGCTCGAGGTGTCCGCGCCCCCCGATTCCGGGACGGCTGCGCCCGAGGCCGCGCCTGAGGCTGCGCCTGAGGAGCCCGCGCCAAGCGCGCCGAGCGCCGCGCGGCCGAAGGCCGGGCCCAGCGCTACTTCAATGTGAGGAGCTTGCCCGCGCTCGCCGGCGTCGCGGCATTGCGCAACAGCCACTTTTCCAGGTCGGCCCTGGACAGCGGGCGACTGTGCAGGTAGCCCTGCGATTCGTCGCATCCTTCACGCTTGAGATGCTCGAGCTGCGCACCGTTCTCGACGCCCTCGGCGACGGTGGTCATGTCGAAGGCGTGTGCGAGCTCGATGATCGTGCCGACGAGTGTGCAGGCCTTGCGGTCGGACGGTAGCCGGCTGGTGAAGATCCGGTCGATCTTGAGCGTGTCGATCGGGAGCTCCGAGAGTCGCGCGAGAGAGGAGTAGCCGGTACCGAAGTCGTCGATGGCGATCCTGAGACCCCCGGCGCGCAATAACCGCAGGGTGTGAACGCAGGAGGAAGAGTCCCCCGACAACGCACCCTCCGTGATTTCGATGTCGATGCCCCAGTCGCCCGTGAGATCGCCAACCGCGGCGAGGATGTCACGCGCGATGTTGCGACGGCGCAGTTCAGGCGGGGAGATGTTGACCGCGATGCGCAGCGGGGCGAGGCCCCTGCGGCGCCAGTCGCGGCAGTCGGCCGCCGCTTGTTTCAGGACCCACTCGCCCGTGGCCTGCATCAGGCCGCCGGACTCGAGCAGCGGCAGGAACTCGCCCGGCGCGACCAGCCCGAGCTCCGGATCCTGCCAGCGCAGCAACGCCTCGACGCTCGCGACCCGGCCGTTGCGCAGCGCGATCTTCGGCTGGTAGTGGAGCACGAACTGTCCGTCGTCGAGCGCGGTGCGCAGCCGCTGCTCCATGCCGACGCGGCGGGCGAGCTCGGAATTCATTTCGACGCGGTGGTGCAGATAGCGCTCACCGGCCGTCTTGGCGGCTTTGAGTGCGGCCTCGGCGTTCTGTACCAGACGGTTGGGCTCGAGTCCGTCCTCCGGATAGCAGGCGACGCCGCACCTGACCTCGGCCTGAATGTCGCGGCCATCGACGCTGAAACCCTGGATGAAGAGCCGGGCGATTTCCTCGTGCGCTCCTTCGCTTTCGCCTGCCGCGCGCGCATCGAGCGCGTTCACGCAGACGAACGTGCCGCCGCCGAGGTGCCCGAGCTGCTCGGTATCCGGGAAATGGGCCTTGAGGCGATCCGCCACGCACTGCAGGAGGCGGTCGCCGGTATGGCGGCCGAACGAATCGTTGATGACCGAGAGGTGAGCCACGTCGAAGACCATGACGGCGAGGCGCGGCAGCCGTTCGGCGCCGCGATTGAGCAGACGTTTCAAGCGCTCGCAGAACAGCGTGCGCTTGGCGAGGCCGGTGAGCGGCTCGAAGTACGAGAGAAACTGCACGGCGTCGTGCTTGTCGAGATACTGGAGCGCGAACGACAGGTTCGCCGCCACCTCCTCCAGTAGCGCCAGCTCATCGCGACTGATGTGGTCGCTCGCACGGGTGCCGAACAGGAACGCGCCGACCGGCGTGCCGTCGACTTTCAGCGGCAGGCAGGCGAGGGAATGCACCCCGGCGGCGACCAGCGTGTCGCGGCCGTCGATCACGTAGGGGGAGGCGGCGATGTTCTCGCACAGTACCGCCTCGCCCGTGCGCATGACGCGCCCCATGAGACTCGCATCGCCCCGCTCCTCATCGGCGACGGGGAAGTCGCGCTCCGGGTGCGGCAGGAAGTCCCAGCCTGCCCAGCCGACAGGCCGCGCCATGCGGGTCGCCGGATCGAGCAGCGCCGCCATCGACAGTGCATAGCCGCCGACCGCCTGCGCCAGGCGGCAGGCTTCGGCCATGACCTCGTTACGGTCCTGGATGCGCACCAGCGCGATGTTGATTCCGGACAGCATCTGCAATACCCGCGTCAGGCGCGCCACCTCGGCGGTGCGCGCCTCGACCCGTCGTTCGAGCTCGCGCTCGAGCTCGCGTCGCTCCCGCGCCAGCTGCAGGTGAGCGCGCACCCGTGCGATGAGCTCGCGCGCGGAGAAGGGCTTGACCAGGTAATCGTCGGCTCCCGCGTCCATGCCTTCGACTGCGGCCTCATCCCCGGCGCGCGCCGACAAGAGGATCACCGGCAGGTGCCGCGTGCGCTCGTCAGCGCGCAGGGCCTTCAGCAACCCAAACCCATCGAGCCGCGGCATCATGACATCGGAGAGCACGAGGTCGGGTGGAGATTCGAGCGCCGCCTCGAACGCCGCCATGCCGTCGGCGGCGGTCTCGACGTGATAGGTCCCGGCCAGGAGTCGCGCGATGTGGCGGCGCATGTCGACGTTATCGTCGGCGAGCAGGATTCGGGGCCGGTGCGCCGCGGACTCCGTGAGCGCGGCCACGGTGACCGTGCCGGCGGCGGCGGGCAGCGCCTCCAGCGCGTCGTGCAGGTATGCGGGCGTGGTGCGGCGGGTGGTGATGCTGCTGGCCGTGCCGATCTGGTCCGGGGGCAGGTGTTCGCTGCCCGCCTTGAGAGTGACCGTGAAGCAGCTTCCCCGCCCGAGCTCGCTGTCGACGTGGATTGCGCCGCCGTGCAAATGCACCAGCTCCCGTACCAGCGACAAGCCGATACCGGTCCCCTCGTGGGTACGCGAGGGTGCACCCTTGACGCGGTGAAAGCGCTCGAAGAGGTGTGGTATCTCGCTCGCGGTAATGCCGACGCCGGTGTCCGCGACGCTGAGCTGCGCGCCGTCATCGACCCACGCGAGACGCACGGCGATCTCGCCGCTGAAGGTGTGCTTGAACGCGTTGGAGACCAGATTGAGGACCACCTTTTCCCACATCTCGCGGTCGACGTAGAGGGCCTGCGGAAGGGGCGGGCAGTCGATCGCAAGCTTGAGGTCCGCGCGCTCGATCGCGGACTCGAAGCTGCTGACGAGCTCGGTGGTGAGCTGCCCGAGGTCGGTCGGCTGGAAGTGCGCCTGCATGCGCCCGGCTTCGATGCGCGCAAAGTCGAGCAGCGCGTTCACCAGCCGCAGCAGGCGGCCGGCGTTGCGGTGCGCGGTCTCGATGCGCTCGAGCCGCGCGGGCGGTAAAGGGTCGTTGCGCTCGGCAAGCTCGTCCTCGAGCGGCCCCAGCATCAGGGTCAGCGGCGTGCGGAACTCATGACTGATGTTGCTGACGAACGCGGTCTTCGCGACATCGAGCTCCGCGAGCTTGGCATTCGCCGCGCGCACCTCGCCGAGGGCTACGGCCAGCTCGCGACTGCGCTGGATGACTTCGCGCTCGGTCGCGCTCTGACGGCCGCGGAGCTCCTCGCCGACCTCACTTGCGTGCACCAGCTCGGTGACGTCCTCGACTCGATGAAGAATGTAGAGCACCTGACCCGAGGCCGACAGCACCGGGATGTTTCGCGGGCTCCAGTACTTCGCCTGAAAGCTCCCGTCGGGCCCGCGGATGTCGTACTTCTGCACCGGCATGGTGTCCGGTTGCCGGGTCTTGAGCACACGCTCGAGGGAGGCACGCAGATTGCTCGTACCGTCGGCGGAGTGATCGTCGGGATTGTCGGGGAAGACCTCGAAGAGTCCCCGCCCAATGGTGTCGCGCCTCGTATGGGTGGCGTGCAGCCGGGAGTTGGTCGCCGCGACCATCGTGTAGCGCGGCGCGTCCGGCAGCAGCACCAGGAGCACCTCCGGGGACTCCTCGAACAGCTGTCGAAAATCGGGGCTGCGATGCATGCGCGCGGCCCGAAGGTCAAAGACTCTCGACGCCGCCGGCTGGCACGCCGGTGACGGGCTTCCCTTCATCCAATGCAAAAACTGCCGAAGGCAAATCCTTCATGCCTTCAAATCCCTTTGGTCGGTACCGGGGGGGTCGCACCTCTCCATCGGTCCCGCGCCCAATAGACTTGAATAACTCTACACGGTCCGTGAACCGCCTCGCAAAATGCGGTGCGGAGCCTGCGCCGCCGCACCTGCGGCGCACCTGCCGCGCGCCTCAGTGGGCCGCTGTTTCCCGCGTGGCGGCATCGAGCCTGTGGAGCATCCCCTCGATCTCCGGATTTCGCATGAAGAGCTTCCACGGGAGCCCGGTCCGGTAGTTCTCGACCATGACGACGATCGGCGCCTGGTTGAGGCCCATGTAGATGGGCGACACCCAGTGGGCGGAGGAGTTGTAGGCGTCGCGCGGCCCGTAGATGCCCCAGAGCTCCTCGCCGAGATCCCGGTAATAATGCCTGAGCGCCGCCATCGAGGCTTGCGGCGTGTAGGCGATCGATGCGAGCGCACCGGTGAGCGTCAGCGTGCCGTCATCGTTCAACGCGTCCGGCGCCGGGGTCGCGTAACCCTTCGGTCCATTGCTCGCCGTGAGTCCCCAGGCATCCGCACCGTAGCCGGCGAAGTGCTTCGGGTTCGCGATGCAGTACGCGCGGTTGATGAGGGCGAGGTGCACGTTGTTCTCGAAATAGGAGGCGGTGTAGCGGTCGTGCAGCGCATGCGGATCCATGCCGAGGAACGAGTAGTGCGCGAAGAAGAGCGGTCCGCCGCTGCCGACGCCGACGTCGAGCCTGATGCCGAAGTAGCTCTGGCCGTTCCCGTAGAGCTTGCCGTCGGCACTTCCGGACCAGCCCTGGCGATAGTTCTGCGCCCGCTCGACCTGTCCCGCCCAGCCGCTGTAGTACATCGCGGCGGGCACCGCATGGGTCGGCGATGCGATCGCGAGCAGATAGACGATCATGGTCTCGTTGAAGCCGATGAGCGGGTGGTGGATCTGGAAGCCCCATTCAGGCGACCAGTGCCAGTAGAGGAAATCACTGGCGGGCCCGTCGCGGTACCAGTCCCACTCGACGCTCTGCCAGAGCCGCGTGATCCGCGCACCCAGAGCGCGTTCACTCGCGGTCGGCGCGTTGAAGTACTGCCGTGCCGTGAGCAGGCCCTGCATCATGAAGGATGTCTCGACCAGGTCGCCGCCGTTGTCGAGCATGCCGAAGAGCGGCATCGTCTGCCCCGTCGAGCCGTTCATGTAATGGGACCAGGCGCCGTGATAGCGCGGCGCGCGTTCGAGGAAGCCGACGATCTTCTCGAGGCGCTCGCGGGCCTGATCGCGCGTGATGAAGCCGCGACTCGCGCCGACCACGAGCGCGCCGACGCCGAAGCCGCTCGCTCCCGTCGCGACCAGCCGATCGTCGCCCGGCAGATTCTCATGCGCCATGCCGGAGTTCGGGTCGCCCCCGTCCCAGTAATACTGGAACGCTTCCTCCTGCAGCATGGTGAGGAGTTCCTCGTCCGTGAACGGCCGCGTGGTCGCGCGCACCGCCGCGCTCGGCGGCGACTCACGCCCGCGCGCATCGGCGGCGGTGATGCGGTACCAGACCGTCTTGCCAGGCGCGCCCAGCCAGTCGAAGAAGCGCTGCTGGCCGGCGCGCTGGATACCGAGCGGCGTATAGCTCTTGCCGCCGTCGCTCGAGCGGTACACCACCACGTGGTCGATCGATTGCGCCTCGGTCGCGCGCCAGCGCAGGATCGCGTGCCGCTCGTAGCCGCGCACCTCGAGACCCTCCGGTGCGTGTTGCGGGATTGCGGGCTCGCCGTCGTCGACGCGGATGTCGTCGATGAAGAGGGTGTGCGCGGCGGCATCGGCGCGTCCCTGGTGGAACACGACGCTCTGCAACCACTCGGGATGGAACGGATACACCGACGCGCTGCGCAACCCGTCCAGCGGGATCTCAACGCGCGTCCATTGATGCGCGGGCAGCGCACCCGCGAAGCGGCCGAGAGGCTCGGCGGCCGTGAAGCTTCCGGGGCGCGTCGCGACCTGAAGCCCTTCGCGCGCATCCGAGAGCACGACGTACGGCAGGTCGTCGGATGCGATCGGCTCCGCGGAGTAGAGCCACAGACTCAACGTGTGCCCGCTCATCTCGGGGTAGCGGTTCGGGAACCTCGTGAGTTGCACGTCCGCCTCCCAGCCGCCGCCGGCGCGCGATACCCAGGTGAGACGCAGCGCGTTCGGCGGCGAGTGGAACACCGTCGTGTCGACCGGAATGCGGCGGCCGGCGTGCTCGAGCGAGCTCGGGGCCACGGCTACCGCGTCGCTGTACCAGTAGGAGTCGGTTTGCTGGCTGTTGTCGAACACGACGTGGCGGTAATAATCCTGGCCCGTAGTCACCGCACCCGCGGTCGCCTCGCCCGCACTCGACAGCAGGAGCAGGGCGGTGAACGCCGCCCGCGAGGCCCGCCGCGCGCAACTGTGCGTCATGGCTGTGACCGGCATTTGACTTCGCAGATCGCGTGCGCGATGTAGCCGGCGGCGGTGGCGAAGGCGCCGCCCCCGGGCTCCATCACGGCCGTGTCCGGATGGATGCCCTCCGAGACGATGCCGCCGTCCCAGCCGCTGCTCAGGAGAATCTTCTCGGCACGCTCGCTCGAGCGCTTGAGGCGCAGCTCGTCCGCGATCATCCACGAGGTGGTGAACGGCAGCCGATAGCTGCCCGGCAGCCCGTAGGGGTGCCCGGCATACGAATACTTATAGTGAGTCGAGTGCAGCCACTCGTAGGTGCGCACGAAGAGCGGATCGTCCTCGCTGATGAAGCCGAGCAGGGGGAGCTTCATGAGCGAACCCGGCGGAATCTCGGTTTCGACCGATTGGTGTCCGTCGGTGGCGGAGGCGAAGATCGAGCCACTCGCGCCGGGGGCATCACTCACGACGGTGTGCGCCATGATCGCGGTGCGGAGCGTCGCGGCCTCGTGGGCAGTCTCGCGCGCCGAGCTTTCGTGCAGCCGCTCGAACATCGCGGCGAGGTCGGTGAGCGCCCGCCAGGTGATCACGTTGTCATAGGTGATGAAGGGCAGCTTCTGGAACTCGTCCTGCGCGTCCTGGAGCGAGCTGTAGAGGCCGGTGGCCGCATCCTTGCGCGACAGCAGGCGGTCGCGCAGCAGCTGCAACGCGTCCCGGTGCTGCGTGAGAAAGCCAAGATCATTGGTGCGCTTCAGGTACGCCGCCGCTGCGAGCACCGGGGCGGCTGCCTCATCGAGCTCGAAGCCGTCTTCGAGCACGATGCCGTCGATGAAGCGGCTGTGGGTGCCGGTGTTGGCGAGTTGCGTGCCTAAGGCGTAGCCGAGGGCCTCGCGCGCGAACGACGGGTCCGCGTCGAGGAGCCCCGGGAAGCTCCACAGCATGGCGTCGCGGTCCCAGTAGGCGGCCGACACGTAGTAACGGGGGCTGCGCGAGGTGACGCCCACGAGCTGCTCGGTGTCGATGGTCTTGCCCCAGGCATAGAGCCGTGTGAAGAGGAGATTGCGGTTCATCAGCGCATCGAGGTCGGCACGGCCGGTGGTACGGGTGCGCTCGAGGCACCAGGCCGCGGTGGAGGCGATGAGCGCATCCGCCCCATGCCGCTCGAGCATCTCGCGCAGTGACCGGGCGTTGTGGGCGGCACTGAATTCCTCGACGCCGACCGCGAGGACATACAGCGCCTCGGCGGACTCGCCGGGTGCGAGTGTCACGGCGCGGGCGTCGTCCGCCTGCGGCGCGACCGACACGGGCGGGACCGTGATCGTCGCCTTCGAGCCCGGATGGACGACCGCCCAGGCGAAGTGGGTGTCGTTGGTCACATAGCTGTAGACCTCGCCCGGATCGACCCAGGGCGCCGGTCCGATCGTCCGCTCGCCTCGCAGTGCCACCGGCACGTAAGTGACGCGCGCGAGGCTGCCGAACGAGCTCTTGAGTCCGATCGCGGCCTCAACGGGCTCGGTGCGCCGGTTGGTGACCGTCAGCCGGACGAAGGCCGCGCGATACCCGGGCGGTGCGCAGTAGGTGATCGTGAAATGCAGTCCGTCGCGATCCTGCTCCGCGGTCGGAATCCAGTAGGCGATCAGGCTCCACCGCAAGGCATCGAGCGGCTCACGCACCGGACCGGTGGGGGAGACGGTCGCGAGGTACGGCTCGAGCACGGGCTTACCGGGCTCGCCGGAGGGTTGCAGCAACCCCCGGTCGCGCATCGAGAGCGCATTGAAGGTCACCAGCGCGCCGTCGCTGGTACGAATCTCCGGCAGCGCGATCCACTCGTTTCCGGTTGCAATCATGTCGCCCGGCCGCGCGGCGAACGGAGCGGGTGCCGGGGCGCGCGCCGGGTCGGGCGCCGCGGCGGGCCCGGCGGCCGCACTCGACAGCCAGACAACGCAGCTGGCCAGCAGCCACGGATGCGGCGCGAGCGCAGGCGCAGCGTTCAAGGGCATTGAATCCTCGCGACCAACGTCACCTCGGCTCCCCGGCAGGCCGTTGCGCCGCGGCCACACGTGAGGTGGCGACGGCGGCGGCTTCTTGACTTCCGAAAGTGAAGGAGTACGCTCTTCGCAGGCCGTAGGCAAGCGTTTACATCGCTGATGTAAACGCTTCCACTGGGGAGGGGACCCGGGGTGAGTCTCAAAGGCGTTGTGCGCAAGGCACAGGTCTCGATCGCGATTGCGTCCGGCGTTTGCGGCCGATTCGTTTCTTCTTATAAGCATTCCAACAATTTCAGTTTGTCCGCGCGTCGAACCGCGCGCGACGCCTGCACATACACGGAGTCTCAATGAGCAAGCAGCGATTTCGCCGTGGCGATCGTTTGTTCGGATCACCCGCACCTATGGGACGCAGCACGGTGGCCGCCGCAGTCGCTGCGGCACTCATGGCGCCAGCCGTCGTCCTCGCTCAGACCGCCGACGCGACTCTGGCCGGCTATGCCGCCCCAAATGCCACGGTGACCGTGCGCAACACGGCGACCGGATTTACCCGTCACGGCACGGCAGGCGGTGACGGACACTATGTGATCCCGGGCCTCCCGCCCGGCGACTACACCGTCGATGCAGGCAACGGCGCCCAGCAGACCGTCACGCTGCAGGTGGCCACGACGACCCAGCTGGACCTGCTGCAGCAGGTCACGATCACCGGCAACCGTCCGGTCCACCAGGAAGCGCTGACGTCCGAAGTCGGACAGGTCGTCTCGCTCCATGACATCGACAACCTGCCGCAGTTCACCCGCAACTTCCTGGAGTTTGCCAACCAGGTACCGGGCATCCAGTTCCAGGTCGACAGTCAGGGCAATACCAGCCTGCGCGGCGGTGCGCAGCTCACCAGCAACGTCGACGTCTATATCGATGGCGTGAGCCAGAAGGACTACGTCTTCGGCGGTATCACCGGACAGGAGGGTCCGGGTCAGGCCGGCGACCCGGGTAATCCCTTCCCGCAGCTCGCGATCGACGAATACAAGGTCATCACCTCGAACTACAAGGCGGAGTACGGCGACGCGGCCAGCGCGATCATCGTGGCCAACACCCGCTCCGGCACCAATCACTTCGAGGGCGAGTCCTTCATCACCTGGACCAACCAGAATCTGCGCGCGTCGACGCCCGCCGAGCTCGCCTCGGGGCACCCGAAATCCTCCGCACCGAGCTGGGAGTTCGGCGCCTCCGAGGGCGGCCCGATCATCCCCGACGTGCTGCATTTCTTCGTCACCTTCGAGCGCAAGACGCTGTCGGAGCAGAACGTGGTGTATCCGGGTGGTGGCGTCTCCCCGGCGATCGCGGACGCGGTGCTGCCTGCGAGCGTTTCCTCGCAATACGGCCCCACGACCAACCCCTTCTCGGAGGACCTGGGCTTCGCCAAGCTCGACTGGGAGCCCACCCAGAACGATCGCTTCGAGCTCACCGGCAAGCTGCGCGACGAGCGGCAGCTACAGGGCGCGGCCGGCCAGACGGCGGCCAGCGCGGCCTCGCATTACGAGAACGACGACACTCGGTTCATGCTCCTCTGGACGCATTCCTGGTCAGGGGTCCTGAACGAGCTGCGGGTGACGCATCAGAGCACCACCTCCAACACCAACGCCGAGCCGAGCCCGCAGTTCGACTACACCTACTTCCCGATTGTGGGTAGCTCCAACGGCGGGCAGCCCCTGATCAACGTCGGTGGCCCTGGCGCGGGCGTGGGATTCCGCTACGACCAGTCGGGTACCGGGTTTCAGGACGATCTCACCTTTACCAGTCTCACCGACCACACGATCAAGGTCGGGGCGCGCTTCCAATCCATCGACCTGCTCGCGCAGCCGGGTACGCTCAGTCTCGAGGACGCGGTCTACTCCGAGGCGGCTACGAGCGCCGGCGTTTATGCGAACCCCACCCTGGTGCAGTTCCCGGTCAGCTTCGCCGGGGCGGGCGCCCCGAGCGTCACCTCGAACGACAAACAGTTCAGCCTGTACCTTCAGGACGACTGGACGGTCAACCGTAACCTCACGGTGAATGCCGGAGTCCGTTGGGACTACGAGAAGGTGCCGCTGTTCGATAACTATGTGACGCCGGCGGCCGTGGTCACGGCGTTGAACTCACCCGGAAACCCTGCGAACGGTTACCTCCCCAGCCTGACTTACGCGCAGCTGCTCGCGAAGTCGTTCCCCGGAGACCCCGGGACCAACATCAACGACTACATCAGCACCGGCTCGAATCGCAAGCCGCCGAACAATATCGCGCCGCGCCTGGGGTTCGCATACGACGTCAACGCGGATGAGCAGAATGTGGTTTTTGGCGGCTATGGCCGCTCCTACGACCGCACCCTCTTCAACACGCTGTCGTACGAGACGACCAAGGTGGGTCTGTACAACAACCCGCAGATCTACTTCCCTTCTCCCTACACCCAGGATTCGTTCGGCCCCTGCGCGACGGCGGCCGACGTGAATCCGGCCGCCCACTGCTACGCCTGGAATCCGGCCTATCTGACGGCGGCGGGTCTGGCGGGTATCCCGGTGTCCACTTCATCGCATGAAGTGGACCTGATCAACAACAACATCAAGACGCCGTATTCCGATCAGTTCAGCATCGGGTTCCGCACGCGCCTCAGCGATTGGGACGCGGCAGTGACACTCTCCGACATCAAGAGCTACGGGGCCATGGTCGGTCATCTGGGAAACCGGTACCCGGACGGGTCCTACTACAGCACCAACGGCAACCCGTGGGGCGCCTCCGGGCCCGTCGGGTACGGATCGCTCATTCTCTGGGATAACGCCGGCAAGGATGAGAACCAGCAGGTCACGGTGTCGTTCGCGAAGCCCTATACGCCAGCCTCCGGCTGGAGTGCCTCGTTCGCCTACACCTACACCAACGCCTACCAGAACAATGTCGCCGGCGGTAACAATCCGTACGCGGGCAATCCGAACGGCTATCTGTTCGATCTGCCCAACCCGAAGGACTACCCGATGCTGCCGACGACCGCCGTGCCGCGGCATCGCCTCGTGTCGGCGGGCACCTACGACCTGGGGTCGGGCTGGTCGGTCTCGGGCAAAGGCGAGGTTTCCTCGGCGACTTACATCGACACGATCGTAGGGCTGCCCAACTGCCCCACAATGTGTACCGCGATCGGCGGTGGCGCGACCCCGATCAACGTGAAGATTCCCAACGCCATCGGCTACAAGGACATCGACCTGTCGCTGGCGAAGGCGTTCGGCATCTGGCACGACTTCAAGGGCACGGTGCGCCTCGACGTCCTGAATGTCTTCAACTGGTCCAATTTCGATCCAGGAGCGGCGATCTGGTCGCCGGTATACGGTGGCCCGATGCCGCAGCCGTATTACAACCTTGGCGGGCCCATCATCGGTTTCCCGCGCACGCTCAGGCTGACGGGGCAGCTCTCGTGGTGATCTGAGGGTCTGCGCGGCTAGACGCGAGGGAGGGCCTCAGGCCCTCCCTCTTTTTTCATGAATACCGCACTCAACGCAGAGGACTCGACACGGCCATCCGGCGAGGCGATCCGCTCCGTCGTCATCGTCGGCGGGGGCAGCGCCGGCTGGATGACGGCCGCGGCACTCACCAAATCCTTCGGCCGGCTGCTGGAGGTGACGCTGGTCGAGTCCGAGGAGATCGGCATCATCGGGGTCGGCGAGTCGACGGTCCCGCATCTGCGCGACTTCAACAGCCTGCTCGAGATCCACGAGGCGGACTTCGTGCGCCAGACCAAGGGCACCTTCAAGCTCGGGATCCAGTTCAACGACTGGCGTCGGATCGGGGACTCCTACATCCATGGATTCGGCACCATCGGCCGCAGCCTGGGACTCCTCGACTTTCATCAGTACTGGCTCAAGGCCCGCAAGCTCGGTGCAGCGAGGGACATCGGCCACTATTCGATCAACACGCTGGCCGCACCCCAGGGCAGGTTCGCCGTGTCACCGGCGGATGCGCCGCCGAACTCACCCCTCGCCGACATCGTCCACGCGTATCAGTTCGATGCCGGGCTGTACGCCCGCTACCTGCGCACCTACGCCGAGGGGCGCGGTGCGCGGCGCATCGAGGGCAAGGTCGTCGAGGTGAAGCAGAACGGCGCGAGCGGCTTCGTCGAGAGTGTGCGTCTCGAGAGCGGCGCGACCGTGGCGGGAGACCTGTTCGTCGACTGCTCGGGCTTTCGCGCGCTGTTGATCGGCGGCACGCTCGGCTCGCCGTTTCAGGACTGGACCAACTGGCTGCCGCTCGACCGGGCGATCGCGGTCCCATGCGAGAAGATCGAGCCACCGACCCCCTATACGCGGGTGACCGCGCACGACGCCGGCTGGCAGTGGCGCATTCCGCTACAGCACCGCACCGGCAACGGTTACGTCTACGGCAGCCGCTTCATCAGCGACGACGCGGCGGGCGCGGCGCTCCTCAAGCGGCTCGACGGTAAGCCACTCCAGGATGCGACGCGGCCTATCCGCTTTGCCGCCGGCAAACGCGCGAAGCTCTGGGACAAGAATGTGGTGGCCATCGGGCTCGCCGGCGGTTTCCTCGAGCCGCTCGAGTCGACCGCCATCTACCTCGCCCAATCCGGGATTTTCAGGCTGGTGCAGCTGTTTCCGCGCCGCGATTTCGATCCCTCACTCGAGCGGACCTACAACGCGCAGGCGCAGTTCGAGTTCGAGCGCATCCGCGACTTCCTCATCCTGCATTACTGCGCGACCGAGCGGGACGACTCGGAGCTGTGGCGCTACTGCCGCAACATGAGCATTCCGGACTCGTTGCGCGAGTACATCGGGCTGTTCGCGGACGCCGGCCGCTTCTACCGCAACGGCACCGAGCTCTTCGCGGCCACCAGCTGGGTGCAGGTGATGCTCGGGCAGGGGATTACGCCCCGCGGCTATCACCCGGCCGTCGACTGGGTGAGCGACGCGGACCTCAAGGCATTCGTGGAGGGCACCGAGAAGATCATCGCCCGGTGCGTCGCCAGTATGCCAAGGCATGAGGATTTCATCGCCCGCCATTGTGCGGCCGTCTAGCAGGACACCCCGATGAGGCTGCCTGGATTTCGTCGAGTGCGCGCAAGGCTTCGAGCGCCGCTGCTCGCGTCGGCGTGGGCCGCCACCTGTCTCGGCGTCGGCTTGCGGAGCCTGGCGGGCGAGGGCGGCGCCGGGACGGCGGCGCTGCCGCCGACCGCGCTCGAGTTCGCCGGGCTCACGCACTATGCGGCGGCGAACCGCGCACTGCCGCCGCCCGCTCCCGGCGAGCATCGCGTGGTGTTCATCGGCGACTCGATCACCCAGGCCTGGGGCGACGTCGAGCGCGACTACTTCGCGCGGCGCGATCGCATCAACCGCGGCATCGGCGGCCAGGCCACGCCGCAGATGCTGCTGCGCTTCCGCCAGGACGTGATCGCGCTCAAGCCCGCGGCGGTTCACATCCTCGCCGGCACCAACGACGTGGCGGGTAACGTCGGTCCGATGGATCTGGAGGCCATCGAGAGCAACCTCGCTTCCATGGCCGAGCTGGCGCGCGCCAACGGCATCGCGGTGGTGCTCGGTTCCGTGCCGCCGGCGAGCGACTTCCCGTGGCGCCGCGGACTCGAGCCGGGGCCGAAGATTGTCGCGCTCAATGACTGGCTGGCAGCCTACGCCCGCCAACGCGATTTCGTGTTCGTCGATTACTACGCGGCCATGACCGACGGCGCGCTCGGGATGCGTGCGACGCTCGCGCTCGACGGCGTGCACCCCTCTCCCGAGGGGTATCGGGTCATGTTGCCGCTCGCCGAGGCGGGCATTGCGGCGGCGCTGCGCCAGGGGACTCAACGGAGGTAATGCACTTGAAATCCATTCGCTCGATGGCGGCCTGCATGGTGGCGCTGTCCCTGATGACGCCGCTCGCGCTCGCGGACGAAAGCATCGTCATCGATGCCGGCGCGGCCGGCAAACCCTTCCCGCACTTCTGGGAGCGCATGTTCGGCTCCGGGCGCGCGGTGCTGAGCTTGCGTGACGGCTACCGGCAGGACCTGCGCGCGGTGCGCGCCGTCACCGCCTTCTCGTACGTGCGCTTCCACGCCATCTTCCACGACGAGGTGGGCCTCTACAGCGAGGACAAAGCGGGCAATCCCGTCTACAACTTCTCCTACATCGATCAGATCTACGACGGACTGCTCGCCAACGGCGTGCGGCCGTTCGTCGAGCTCGGCTTCATGCCCGGCAAGCTCGCGAGCACCGACGAGCGACAGAGCTTCTGGTGGAAGCCGTTCTCCTCGCCGCCGAAGGACTACGCCCGTTGGGACGCGATGATGACGGCGTTCGCGCAGCACCTCATCGAGCGCTACGGCATCGAGGAGGTGAGCCAGTGGTACTTCGAGGTGTGGAACGAGCCCAACCTCGATTTCTGGGCGGGCAAGCCCTCGCAGTCGACTTACTTCACGCTCTACGATCACACCGCCCGGGCCCTGAAGGGCGTGAACGCGCGGCTGCGCGTCGGTGGTCCGGCGACAGCGCAGGTGGCCTGGGTGGGGGATTTCATCCGCCACTGCACCGAAGCGCACGTGCCGGTCGATTTCGTCTCCACCCATGTGTATGGCGATGACACGGCGCAGGACGTGTTCGGCACCAGCGAGAACATCCCGCGTAACCGCATGGTGTGCCGCGGTGTGGAGAAGGCGCATGGAGAGATCCTCGCCTCCCCCCAGCCTTCGCTCCCGCTCATCTTCAGCGAGTTCAACGCAAGCTGGGGCAACCACCCCGAGGTGACCGACGCGCCCTACATGGGACCGTACATGGCCGAGACGATTCGCCTGTGCGACGGGCTCATCCAGGACATGTCGTACTGGACGTTCTCGGACGTCTTCGAAGAGCAGGGGGTGGTGAAGAAGCCCTTCTACGGCGGCTTTGGACTGCTCGCCGTCGGTGGCGTCCCCAAGCCCGCGTTCAATGCGTTTGCGCTCCTGCACCAGCTCGGCGACGAGCGGCTGCCGCTCGATGCGCCGGGCACGCTCCTGACGCGGCGCAAGGACGGCGCGCTGGTGCTCGCCGTATGGAACTACGCGGAACCCAAAGCGACCGTGAGTCCGCGCCGGGTGGCGCTCAAATTCACGCACGCTGACGTGCGCAGCGTGCGCGTACAGAAGATGGACGACACGCACGGCAACGTGCTGCCGGCCTACGAGCAGATGGGCTCGCCGCGCTACCCGACGCAGGCCGAGCTCGTGGCACTGCGCAAGGCGGCGGTGCTCGCGCCGGCGGTGCGCGAGCCCCTCGTGGCAGGGACTGTCGACCTCGAGATCGCCTCCGACGGGCTGACGGTGGTGACGGTGGTTCCCGGCAAGGCGGCGGCGCCTCACGGCAAGTAACCTGTGAAACCGGTGCCGGCGGGCGGGAGAACCTGAGCGTGGTGACGATCAAGGACGTGGCGCGAAAAGCGAAGGTCTCGATCGCTACCGTGTCACGCGCGCTCAACAACACCGGCACGGTGCGCCCGGAGATCCGCGAGCGCGTGCTCGATGCGGCACGCAAGCTCCGCTACACGCCTCACGGCGGCGCCCGCAGCCTGATCGTCGGCCGCACCCACACCATCGGCCTGCTGTTGCCGGATCTGCACGGGGAGTACTTCTCCGAGCTCATCCGCGGTGTCGATCGCGCCGCCCGCGGCCGCGGGCTCCATCTGCTCGTCTCGAGCTCGCATGGCTCGTCCAGCGAGGCGACCAGCGCGGTGCGCGCCCTGAACGGCCGCATCGATGGGCTCCTGGCGATGGTGCCGGGTGAAGACGCCGGCATCCTGCAGGAGGCGATGCCGCAGGCGCTCCCGACCGTGCTTCTCAACAGCCGCAACATGAACACCGAGTACCCGACGCTGCTGGTGGACGACTTCGGCGGCGCGCGCGCCATGGTCCGTCACCTGCTCGAGCGTGGCTACCGCCGCATCGTGCACCTGCGCGGCGCCGAGGGGAATTTCCAGGCCGAGGAACGCGTGCGCGGCTACCGCGCGGCCCTGCGCGGGAGCGACGCCGCCGCCCCGGTCGTGATGGAGGGCGATTTCACCGAAGAAAGCGGCTACCGCGCCGGCAAGCACCTGGCGGCGCAGAGCGAGCGCCCCGAGGCGGTGTTCGCGGCGAATGACATGATGGCGGTGGGGTGCCTGGTCGCCTTGCGCGAGGCGGGCCTGCGGGTGCCGCAGGACGTGGCGCTCGCAGGCTTCGATGACATTCCGCTGGCGCGCTTCCTCACCCCGCCGCTCACCACCGCGCGCGCCGACATCGCGGCGCTCGGCCTGCGGGCGCTCGAGCGTCTCGCCGGGCTCATCGAGGCCAAGAACCCGGCTGCCGACCACGCCACCGAGCGGCTGGCGGTCACGATCGTCGTGCGCGCGTCCTGCGGGGGCGCGTCGCTCAGGGAGGCGAGTTGAGGCGGCCGGCGGCGCGCGCCGCGTGGCTCGCCGGTGCGCTCCTCGGACTGCTCGCGCCGCTCGGCGCGCTGGCGGCCAATGCACCCCGGCCGCCGCCGCTGCCTCCCTTCTTTGACGACCTCGAGAAGCGCACGTTCGCGTACTTCTGGGAGACCGCGAATCCCGACAACGGGCTCGTGCCGGATCGCGCTCCCGGACCCTCGTGGGCCAGCATCGCTGCGGTCGGCTTCGCGCTCACCGCGTATCCGATCGGGGTTGAGCGGGGCTATGTGACGCGCGCCGCGGCGCGCGAGCGCACGCTCACGACGCTGCGTTTTTTCGCGACCCTGACGAATGTGCACGGTTTCTTCTATCACTTCATCGATATGAAGAGCGGCGCGCGCCGCAACCTCTCCGAGCTCTCGACGATGGATACCACGCTGCTCCTCGGCGGGATCCTGGTGTGTGGCGCGTACTTCGACGGGATGGACCCGCAGGAGATCGAGATCCGGGCGCTGGCGGCCGCGATCTACTGGCGTGTCGACTGGACCTGGGCGCAGGCGGCGCCGCCGGCCATCAGCATGGGCTGGCGCCCCGAGACCGGATTCATCAAAACGAACTGGGTCGGTTACGACGAGGGCATGCTCATCTATATCCTCGCGCTCGCCTCCCCGATGCACCCGGTGCAGCCCGACGCCTGGCAAGCCTGGACGGCCACCTACGACAAGCACTTCGGCACGCTCTACGACGAGACGCACCTGAGCTTTGCGCCGCTGTTCGGCCACCAGTTCTCGCATTTATGGGTCGACTTTCGCGGCATCCAGGACGCCTACATGCGGGCCAAGGGTCTCGATTACTTCGAGAACAGCCGCCGCGCGACCTACGTCCAGCAGCGCTACGCAGTGAAGAACCCCGCGCATTGGAGGGGCTATGGCAAGAACGTCTGGGGCCTTACTGCATGCGAAGGCCCTGGCCGCGTGCCCGGAGAGTCGCGCCACTTCTACGGCTACGCGGCCCGGGGCATCGGCCTCGACGGGAGTCTGGACGATGGGACCCTCGCGCCCACGGCAGCGCTCAGCTCGCTGCCCTTTGCCCCCGAGATCGTCATCCCCGCGGCACTCGAGATGCGGCGGCGCTTCGGCAAGGGGCTCTACTCCACCTACGGATTTCGCGATGCCTTCAATCTGAGCGTCCCGGTCGATGCTCCGGGCCGCACGCGCGGCTGGTTCGATGACCACTATCTCGCGATCGACGAGGGACCGATCCTCATCATGCTCGAGAACTACCGCAGCGACTTCGTCTGGCGCATCATGCGCAACAATGAGTACATCCGGCGGGGTCTCGAGCGCGCCGGCTTCCAGGGCGGCTGGCTGCAAAAACATCCTTAAGGTCGCGGCGCTGCTGCTCGGTGCGTGCACAGCGGGCTGCGGGTCGCCGAGCGCGTCACACCGGACGGTCACGGTGTGGGCGATGGGCCGGGAAGGGGAGGTCATCGCGAAGCTGCTGCCGCAGTTCCAGCGGCTGCACCCTGACATCGAGGTGCGCGTTCAGCAGCTCCCCTGGAATACCGCGCACCAGAAGCTCCTGACGGCGTTCGCGGGCGAGGCGACGCCGGACCTGTGCCAGCTCGGCAACTCCTGGATCCCGGAATTCGCCGCGCTCGAAGCGCTGGAGCCACTCGAGACGTCCGTGGCGGGCTCGAGCGTCGTTGCGAGCGCGGACTATTTCCCGGGAATCTGGCAGACCAACGTGGTCGAGGGGCGCTTGTACGGCGTGCCGTGGTACGTCGACACGCGCCTGCTCTTCTACCGGCGCGATCTCCTCGCGCAAGCGGGCTTCTCGAGCCCGCCGCGCACCTGGAGCGAGTGGCGGCAGATGCTCGCGGCGATCAAGGCGCGCGTCGGGCCCGACCGCTACAGCGTGCTGCTGCCGCTCAACGAGTTCGAGCCCCTCCTGGTGCTGGCGCTGCAGCAGCCCGAGCCGCTGCTCAAGGACGGCGGGCGCTTCGGCAATTTCGAGAGTCCCGGGTTTCATCGGGCACTCGAGTTCTACAGGGAAGCGTTTACCAACGGCTGGGCGCCGGCGGTCGAGAATACGCAGGTCCCCAACGCCTGGGAGGAGCTCGGGCGCGGCTACTACTCCTTTTATATCTCGGGTCCCTGGAGCATTGGGGAGTTCAAGCGCCGGCTCCCCCCGGAGCAGCAGGCGAGCTGGATGACGGCGCCGATGCCGGGTCCCGACGGCCCCGGCGCCTCGCTCGCCGGCGGCTCGAGTCTGGTCATGTTCCGCCGCTCGCACCATAAGCCCGAGGCCTGGCTGCTGCTCGAGTTCCTGTCCTCGCCCGCCACCCAGCGGCGCTTCTACGCTCTGACCGGCGACCTGCCGCCACGGCGCAGCACCTGGGAGGCCCCGGAGCTCGCCGACAATGTCTACGCGCGCGCCTTCCGCGAGCAGCTCGAGCAGGTCAAGCCCGCACCACGGGTGCCGCAGCTCGAGCGCATTGTCACCGAGATGCGACTCGTGGCCGAGCGCGTGGTGCACGGCGATTTGAGCATCGACCAGGGAACGATTGAGCTCGATCGGACCGTGGATGCCGTGCTCGCCAAGCGGCGCTGGATGCTCTCGCGCGAGGCGCCGCGGTGAGGGCCGGGCTCGCGGGCTGGGCGTTTGCCGCACCGGCGCTCCTCATCATCGGCGTGTTCTTTTTCGTGCCGGTGCTGGGCGCGTTCGCGGTGAGCCTTACCGATTTCGATCTCTACGCGCTCGCCGATCTGCGCAACCTGCGATTCGTCGGGCTCGGGAATTATCTCGCGCTCCTCCAGTCCCGGGACTTCTGGCGTGCGCTCGGCAACACCTGCTATTTCGTGATAGCCGGCGTGCCGCTGTCGATCGCCGCCTCGCTCGGGGCGGCGCTGCTGATCAATTCGCGGCTCACGCGGCTGCCGGCTCTCTTTCGCACCGTCTTCTTTGCGCCGGTCGTGGCGACCCTGGTGGCGGTGGCGCTGGTGTGGCGTTACCTGCTGCACACGCGCTACGGGCTCATCAACTGGGCGCTCGGCGCGCTCGGGCTCCACCCGGTCGACTGGCTCGGCGATCCGCACTGGGCGCTGCCGGCGATCATCCTGTTCGCCGTGTGGAAGAACTTCGGCTACAACATGATCATCTTCGTCGCCGCGCTGCAGAGCATTCCGGCGGACCTTTACGAGGCGGCGCACCTCGACGGCGCCAACGGCTGGCAGACGTTGCGCCGCGTGACGCTGCCGCTGCTGCGTCCGACCATGCTGCTGGTCGGCGTCCTCACGGTGGCCGGCTACTTCCAGCTGTTCGCCGAGCCCTACGTGATGACCGAGGGAGGGCCGCTGCAGAGCACGACGAGCGTGCTCTACCTCATGTACGAGCAGGGCTTCAAGTGGTGGAACCTGGGACTCGCCTCGGCCATCGCGTTCCTTCTCTTCCTCATCGTACTCGCCGTCACGGCGCTCGAGCTGCGCTTCTCCCGTCAGCGGGGGTCCGCATGAGCTCGTCTGTTGCGCGCACGCTCATTCACCTGGCGCTGGTGGCGCTCGCGGTGATCACGCTGCTGCCGCTCGTGTGGATGCTCTCGGTCTCGTTCATGCCTCAGGGTGAGGCGAGCGCCTTCCCGCCGCCGTTCCTGCCGCATCACCCGACCGCGGCCAACTATCGGCTGCTGTTTGCCGCCGACGGCGCCGGGCGTTATCTCGCCAACAGTCTCTGGCTCGCCGTGCTCACGACGCTGTGCTCGCTCGTCTTCAACTCGCTCGCGGGCTTCGCCTTCGCCAAGCTGCGCTTCGCCGGGCGCGAGGCGCTGCTGCGCACGCTGCTCGCCGCGCTCGTCATCCCGAGCCAGGTGGCGATGATGCCGCTCTTTCTCATGATGAAGTGGCTCGGGTTCGTCAACAGCTACGCCGGGGTGGTGCTGCCGGCGGCGGCGGGGATCTTCGGGGTGTTCCTGGTGCGCCAGTACGCGCTCTCGATTCCGGATGAGCTGCTCGAGGCGGCGCGCATCGACGGGGCGGGGGAGCTGCGCATCTTCGTGCGCATCGTGCTGCCGGTGCTGCGGCCGATTCTGGTGACGCTCGCGGTGTTCACCTTCCTCGGCAGCTGGAACGACTTCCTCTGGCCGCTCATCGTACTCACCGACCAGAGCATGTACACCCTGCCGGTGGCGCTCGCGACCCTGTCGCGTGAGCACGCCCAGGACAACGAGCTCATGATGGCGGGCGCGGTACTGACGGTGCTGCCGGTGCTGCTGCTGTTCCTCACGCTGCAGCGCTACTACATCCGCGGCATCCTGATGGGGAGCATGAAGGGCTGATCAGCTGTCGATCGAGCCGCCGTTGCTGGCGATCACCCCGGCGTAGAAGTCGGCGCTTGCCTTGCGCGTGCGGCGCTGGGTGCTGAAGTCGACGTGCACGATGCCGAAGCGCTTGCTGTAGCCGAGCACCCACTCGAGGTTATCGAGCAGCGACCAGACGAAATAACCGCGCACGTCCACCCCGTTCTCGAGCGCTGCGCGCACAGCGCGCAGGTGGCTGCGCAGATATTCGACGCGCAGCGGGTCCGCGAGCCGCTCACCGGCGACGCTGGGCGGGTCCGCGAATGCGGCCCCGTTCTCGGTGACATAGAGGGGCAGCGGACCGTAGCGATCGCGCACCCACCGCAGCGTGTCGGTGAGCCCGCGCGGATAGACCTCCCAGCCCATCTCGGAGTAGGTTGCGCCCTCCTGGCGCACCGCGGCCGCCTGAAGCGGCCACGCCGCGGCGTCGAAGCGGGTGACGCTGCGCGTGTAGTAGTTGACGCCGAGGAAGTCGATCGGCTGGCTGATGAGCTTCAGGTCGGCTTCCGGCCACTCGCGCCACGCCGCGCCGAATACTTCGGCAAGCTCGGCTGGGTAGTGGCCGAGGAACACCGGGTCGAGGTACTGGCGGTTCATGTAGGCGTTGGCCCGTTCGGTGGCGGCAACGTCTTCGGGGCGGCCGGAGGCCGGATGCTTCGGCTCGATGTTGACCACCAGCCCGATGGCGTGTTTTCCCTCGGCGCGGTAGGCCTGTACCGCGGCGCCGTGTGCGCGCAGCAGGTTGTGGCTCACGACCGGTGCCTCGGCGAGGCTCTTGTGTCCAGGCGCCAGCGCACCGTGCAGGTAGCCGCCGTCGGCGACCACCCACGGCTCGTTGACGGTCGCCCAGAGCTTCACGCGATCGTCGAGCCTGGCGAACATGACGCGTGCGTAGTCGGCGAACCAGGCGGCGCAATCGCGGTTGAGCCAGCCGCCGCGGTCGTCGAGCGCCGCGGGCAGATCCCAGTGATAGAGCGTCACCACGGGCTCGATGCCATGACGCAGCAGCTCATCCGTCAGCCGGTCGTAGAAGCCGAGCCCGGCGGCATTCACCGCGCCGGTGCCGGCCGGCAGCACCCGGCTCCAGGAGATGCTGAAGCGATAGGCCTTCAGTCCGAGCTGCGCCATGAGCGCCACGTCTTCCCGGTAGCGCCGGTAGTGGTCGCAGGCGATATCGCCGGTGTCGCCGTTCTTGACGAGCCCCGGGGTGTGCACGAAGCGCTCCCAGATGCTCGGCGCAGCGCCATCGGCGAGCGGCGAGCCTTCGATCTGGTACGCGGAGGTCGCGCAACCCCAGAGGAACGTTTCCGGAAACGAGATGGCACACCCCCCGATGGCTGGCCGAGAGAATACCGCGACGGGAGGCTGAAGAAAACGTTTACCTGCGTCGCCGGCGCGCTCCGCAGGCCCCGTCCGCGCCGCCCGCCGCGCCGGGTATGATGGGGGCGGGGAGATGACGCTTGCGCCATATGACAAGGCTTTGAAGTGGCAGCCGTAGCGCTGGATAACGTAGTCAAGGCCTTCGACGGCGGTCGGGTGGCGGTCGCGGGCGCGACCTTCGAGGTCGGCGACGGCGAGCTCGTGGTGCTGCTCGGTCCCTCCGGCTGCGGCAAGTCGACGCTGCTGCGGATCATCGCGGGGCTCGAGACCCCGTCCTCCGGCACGGTGCGCATCGGCGAGCGCATCGTCAACGACCTCGCCCCCAAGGATCGCGACATCGCCATGGTGTTCCAGAGCTACGCGCTCTATCCCCACATGACGGTCGAGCAGAACCTGGGGTTCAGCCTGCAGCTGCGCGGCGCCTCGAAACCTGAGCGCGCATCGCGGGTACGCAAGGTCGCCGAGCTGCTCGGACTCGAGGGACTGCTCGAGCGGCTGCCGCGCCAGCTCTCCGGCGGGCAGCGCCAGCGCGTGGCCCTCGGGCGCGCGCTGGTGCGCGAGCCGCAGGTGTTCCTGTTCGATGAGCCGCTTTCCAACCTCGATGCGCGGCTGCGACTCGCGATGCGCACGGAGATTGCGCGGCTGCACCGGTGGCTGCGCACCACGATGATCTACGTAACCCACGATCAGGTCGAGGCGATGACGCTGGCGCAGCGGATCGTCGTCCTGAACGGTGGCGAGATCCAGCAGATCGACACCCCGATGCGGGTCTACGAGCGGCCCGCCAATCTTTTCGTGGCGGGATTCGTCGGCAGCCCCGCGATGAACTTCATGCGCGGGCGGCTGCTGCGCCAGGAGGGTCCGGCGCTCGATCTCGGATTCATGCGGGTGAGGCTCGATGGCGCTCAGGAGCGCGGTCATGAACTACCGGAGGGCGCCGAGGTCGTCGCGGGCCTGCGCCCCGAGGACCTGCATCTCGCCCCCGCGGACACTTCGGCCCCCGGGCAGACGCACTTCAGCGCGCAGCTCGAGCTCATCGAGCCGGTCGGTAACGAAACCTTCCTCACAGCGCGCGCCGGCAGCGTCGAGCTGGTGCTGCGCACGGCGCCGCAGGCGCTGCCGCAGGTCGGCGAGCCGCTGGCGCTCTCCTTCGCCCGCGCACGACTGCACCTCTTCGACGCCGCGACCGGGCTGCGGCTCTAGCGGCTGCGGGCGATGTGGAGGGCGACGAGGAGCGCAATGAGCGCCATCGACACGAAGTGCACGCGCCGCAGCCTGCCGCGCGCCGCCCCCGCTGCTTGTCGGAGCGCGAGACCGAGAGCGGCCTGAGCGACCATAAGAATGAGCGCGGCGGTCGCGAGCCAGAGCCCGGTCAGATCGAAGCGGCGTATTGGGATCGAGGCCATCGGCAGCCAGGCGTGCGTCAGGACCGCCGCGGGCAGCAGCAGTCCGATGCCGTAGTGCGGCGTGAGGCTGGCACCGGGTGCGGTTCGCACGTAGTAGGGCACGCCCACCCCGACACCGAAGAGCAGCGCCGCCGCCCAGCCGGAGAACGCGGTCGCGAGGAACAGCATCGTCCGCCTCAGTCCGCGGTGACCTTGATGTAGCCGGTAAGGATCACGACGCGCCGCGCGCGCACCACGTGGGCCGCATCGAGCAGACCTGCGACCTCCACGACGGCGCCCGGCCCGATGTCGGCGGCGCTGCCCATGACGAAGGTCGTCTGCGGCGTGAGTTCCAGCTCGAGGTGGCTGCCGCTCTCGCGGTAGGTGGTCGCATCGACGCTTGCGAGCGCTGCGGCGAGGTAACGGCCACTCTCCCCGGGACGCTCGAGCCGTACGACGGCCTGGACGGTCCCGCCTGGCTGCGCCGCTTCAGCCGCTTGCGCCGCCGCCGCCCTCACGACGGACGAGCGCATGTGCCCGGCCCGACGCGCGACATCGAGGACCACGGCCACGATCACCGCGGCGACGGTGATCCAGGCAAGGGCCAGCAGCGCTCGATTGCTCATCGGGCGCGAGTCTGCACCCCGTAGTGGGGTACAGGGTCAAGTCACGGCCCGGCGGCTCACCGGGCACACGGGTTTGCCCTGACCCCCGAGGGTTGCGACCAGCGCCGCCATGTCGGTACGCACCTTGAGGAGCGTGCGCAGTTTCGCGTCGATCAGCGCCAGGCGCCGGTCGGCGGCTGCGAGCAGCCGTGCCTGCGCCCGGGGCTTCAGGCGCTCGGCGCGCTCGGGAGAGGCCAGTACGTGGTGCAGCTCGAGGACTTCCTTCACCTCGCGCAGCGTGAAGCCGATTTCCTGGCAGGAGCGGATCAAGCGCACGCGCTCGAGAGCGCCTTTCTCGTACTGGCGGTATCCGGAGCGCGTGCGCGCCGGCGCGGGCAGCAGCCCTTCGCGCTCGTAGAAGCGCAGCGTCTCGACATTTACGCCGGCCTGTTTCGCGAGCTCACCGCTGCGCATGTGCGGCCCTCCGCCCGGGCGCACCAATGGCGCACCTAGGCACAACTACTAATAGGTTACCGCCCGGCAAAGTGGTCTCCTCTCGCGCGGGACGGGGTCTGAAGGCCCCACCGTGCCCGGCGGGCCTGCCACGAGGGATGAATGCATGAGTCTCACCGAGACCTATAACGACAAGGTCGTACGACAGTTTGCCATCATGACGGTGGTCTGGGGCATCGTCGGCATGGCGGTCGGGGTGCTGATCGCCGCACAGCTCTACTGGCCGGCGCTCAACTTCGACATCCCGTGGCTCACCTACAGCCGCCTGCGTCCGCTGCACACCAATGCGGTGATCTTCGCCTTCGGCGGCTGTGCGCTGTTCGCCACCTCGTACTACTGCGTGCAGCGCACCTGTCACGTGCGGCTCTTCAGCGACAAGCTCGCGGCCTTCACCTTCTGGGGCTGGCAGGTGGTCATCGTAGCCGCCGCCATCACGCTGCCGCTCGGCATCACGCAGGGCAAGGAGTACGCCGAGCTCGAGTGGCCGATCGATCTGCTGATCACCGTCGTGTGGGTGGCCTATGCGGTGGTGTTCTTCGCGACCATCGCCAGGCGGCGCGTGCAGCACATCTACGTCGCCAACTGGTTCTACGCCTCCTTCATCATCACGATCGCCGTGCTGCACGTTTTCAACAACCTGGCGATCCCGGTGAGCCTGACGAAGTCCTACGTGATCTATGCCGGCTCGATCGATGCCATGATGGAGTGGTGGTACGGACACAATGCGGTGGGATTCTTCCTCACCGCGGGCTTCCTCGGCATGATGTATTACTTCGTGCCGAAGCAGGCACAGCGTCCGATCTACTCCTACCGCCTGTCGGTGGTGCACTTCTGGGCGCTCATCTCCGTGTACATCTGGGCGGGCCCGCACCACCTGCACTACACCTCGCTCCCCGACTGGGTGCAGTCGATCGGCATGGTGTTCTCGCTGCTGCTGCTCGCGCCCTCCTGGGGCGGGATGATCAACGGGATCATGACGCTCTCGGGTGCGTGGGACAAACTGCGCACCGACCCGATCCTGAAGTTCATGATCGTGTCGCTGTCCTTCTACGGCATGTCGACCTTCGAAGGTCCGATGATGTCGATCAAGACCGTCAACGCGCTCTCGCACTACAGCGACTGGGTGATCGGCCACGTGCACTCAGGCGCTCTCGGCTGGGTCGCGATGATGACCATCGGCACCATGTACTACCTGATCCCGCGGCTCTTCAACCGCCAGCAGATGTACAGCGTGAAGCTCATCGACGTGCACTTCTGGACGTCGACGATCGGCGTGGTGCTGTACATCACCGCGATGTGGATCGCGGGCGTGATGCAGGGCCTCATGTGGCGCGCGGTCAATGACGACGGCACGCTCACCTACAGCTTCATCGAGAGCGTCAAGGCCACGTATCCCTTCTACCTGGTGCGCCTGCTGGGTGGCGCGCTGTTCTTCAGCGGTATGTGGATCATGGCCTACAACGTCTGGATGACCATTCGCGGAGTAACGCCGGTCGCAGTCCCGGTGCCGCCGCCCGCGGCGGAACCTGCACCCGCAGCGCTCCCGGCCGCCGCGGCGGGCGGAGTACAGCCATGAGACATGACGTCGTCGAGCGCAAGCTCGGGCTCCTGCTGGTGCTCATCGTGCTGGTGATCAGCATCGGCGGTTTCGTCGAGATCATCCCGCTCGTCACCAGTGCGGCGGCGAAGCAGGGCGCGGTGCACATCACGCCGCGCACCCCGCTCGAGCAGGCGGGCTTCGACGTGTACGAGCGCGAGGGCTGCTATCTGTGTCACTCGCAGCAGATCCGTCCGTTCCGCAGCGAGACCGAGCGCTATGGGCCGTACTCGGTCGCCGCCGAGTCGCAGTACGACCATCCCTTCCAGTGGGGCTCCAAGCGCACCGGTCCCGATCTCGCCCGGGTCGGCGGCCGTTACAGCGACGACTGGCATCGCATGCACCTGCATAACCCGCGCGACGTCGTACCCGAATCCAACATGCCGGGCTTCCCGTGGCTCGCCGCAGCGAAGATCGACGGCCCGCTGCTGCAGCGCAAGCTGCGCGTGCTGCGCATGCTCGGCACGCCGTACACGGATGCGGACATCGCCGCGGCGCCGGCGGCAGTCGCCGACAAGACGGAGCTGGATGCCCTGATCGCCTATCTGCAATCGCTCGGCCTGGCGCGGCCGCGCGGCTGAGGAGGAGCCTGCAATGCGCGTGGATTGGGAGACTGTGAGCAGTGTCGTGACGGTAGTGTGGTTCCTCGCCTTCGTCGCGTTGTGCATCTGGGCCTGGAGCGGACGTCGCCGCAAGGACTTCGACGCCGCCGCCCGGCTGCCTTTCGATGAGGGAGAGCGCTGATGTCGTCGCTGACGTCCGCCATCGTCGGGATCGTCACGATCCTCAACGTGCTCGCCTGCGGCTGGCTCATCTGGTGGACGGCACGGCGCGAGCCGGGCGAGGTCGCCGAGGGTGCGGTCAAGGAGCACGTGTGGGACGGCGATCTGCGCGAGCGGAACAATCCTATGCCGCGCTGGTGGCTGATCCTCTTTTTCCTCACGATCGTCTTCGCGATTGGCTACCTGCTGCTCTACCCCGGGGTCATCCGCGGCGTGCTCGGCTGGACCGAAGATCGGCAGTACAGCGAGGAGATACGCCGCGCCCAGGCGCAGTACGCACCGGTGTACGCCGCGTTCGCGGGGCGCAGCATCCCCGACCTCGCCCGGGACCCCAAGGCGCTCGCCCTCGGACGCAGTCTCTTCGCCAACACCTGTATCAACTGCCACGGCTCGGACGCGCGCGGGGCGCCGGGCTTTCCGGACCTCACTGACAACGACTGGCTCTACGGCGGCACGCCCGAGGACATCGTGAAGTCGATCACCTACGGCCGCGAGGGCGTGATGCCGGCGCTCGGGGCGGCGCTCGGCGCGCAGGGCGTGGAGGAGGTCATCGCCTACGTGCGCAGCTTGAACGGCCATCCCGAGCCGCCCGAGAAGGTGGCGGCGGGCCAGGCGCGCTTCGTGATCTGCGCGGCCTGTCACGGGCCGGACGCCAGGGGCAATCCCGCGATCGGCTCGAAGAATCTGACGGACGACATCTGGCTCTACGGCGGCTCGGAGGCGACGCTGCGCAAGACCCTGATGGAGGGCCGGCACGGCCGGATGCCCGCGCACCAGTGGCTGGGGGACGACAAGATCCGGCTGCTGGCAGCCTACGTCTACAGCCTGTCGCAGCCGCAGTGAGCGTGCATGGCCACGAGCGCTTCGCCTGAGCCAGAGCGGCGCGCGCGCGGCCTCGACTTCGCGCTCGTGCTCTGGCCGTCGTTTCTCGCGGCGTGTGCGGCGAGCCTGCTGTTCTTCGCCGCGGTCGACCCGGCGCTGCTGCGCGATGCCGGGCCGCACCTGCTCGCGGGTCTGGACCGCGAGGCCGGCTACGCGCTGGGATTTATCTTTTTCTGGGGAGTCGGCGCACTCGCGAGCGCACTCAGCGTCTACCTGATCCGCACCGAGCGCGGCGGCGGCCGCGATGATCCGCCGGGGGTGCCGTGAGCGTCGTGCCGCTGAAGCCCGTGCCGGCAGCCGCGCCGGGCGACGGCAGCTTCTACGCCGCCGCGGAAAAGATCTATCCGCGTGAGACCAGCGGCCGCTTCTCACGCCTGCGCCGCACGGCCGTCGTGGTACTGCTCGGGCTCTTCTACGGCGTCGCCTGGCTCGACTGGGACGCTCACCAGGCGGTGCTGTTCGATCTTCCGGCGCGCAAGTTCCACCTGTTCGCGCTGACCTTGTGGCCGCAGGATTTCCTCTACCTGGCGCTGCTGCTCATCATCGCCGCGCTGTCGCTGTTCTTCTTCACGGCGCTCGCCGGGCGGCTGTGGTGCGGTTACGCCTGCCCGCAGACGGTGTGGACCGAGCTCTTCGTGTGGATCGAGCAGTGGACCGAGGGCACGCGCTCGCGGCGCATGAAGCTCGACCGCGGTCCGTGGACCGCCGAGAAAGTGCTGCGCAAGACGCTGAAGCAGCTGCTCTGGGTCGCGCTTGCCGCCTGGACCGGCTTCACCTTCGTCGGCTACTTCACCCCGATCCGCAGCCTCGGCGCGGGTATCGCGACGCTCTCGCTCGGTCCGTGGTCGAGCTTCTGGATCGCGCTCTATGGGCTCGCGACCTACGGCAACGCGGGGTTCCTGCGTGAGCAGGTCTGCAAATACATGTGTCCCTACGCGCGCTTCCAGAGCGCCATGTTCGACAAGGACACGCTGGTCATTTCCTACGATCCGGCGCGCGGGGAACCGCGCGGACCGCGGCGGCGCGGCACCGCGGCGCGGGCCGTGGGACTCGGCGACTGCATCGACTGCACGCTGTGCGTGCAGGTGTGCCCGACCGGCATCGACATCAGGAAGGGCCTGCAGTACGAGTGCATCGCCTGCGGCGCCTGTGTCGATGCCTGCGATGAGGTCATGGACAAGATGGGCAGCCCGCGCGGCCTCATCCGCCACACCACCGAGCACGCCGTGCAGGGGCAGGCCACCCACCTGGTGCGGCCGCGCATGCTGGTCTATGGCGCGCTGCTCGCGGCCGGCTCGGCCGCGCTCGGCTATTCGCTCTTCATGCGGGTGCCACTGATCCTTGATGTGATCCGCGACCGCAATTCGCTGTATCGCGAGGTGCGCGGCGAGCGCATCGAGAACTCCTACAGCCTCAAGGTCATCAACCTCGACGACCGTCCCCACACCTATCGGCTCGCGGTGAGCGGTATGCCCGGGCTCGAGCTCGCGGCGCCCCTCGCGCCGATCGCCGTGCCCGCCGGGAGCGTCACCAACATCCCCGCGCGACTCGACGTGCCCGCGGCGGATGCGGGCGGGGTGCACTCCATCTCGCTGGCGCTGACCGCGCTCGATGCCCCGCGCATCCGGGTACGCGAGAACAGCCGTTTCGTAGGACCCTCACCATGAATACGCTTCAAGCCGCCGCGCCCTGGTATCGGCATTTCTGGCCCTGGTTCATCATCGGCATGCTGGCGAGCGCCGTGGCCGGGAGCTTCGTCAGTCTCTACTTCGCACTCCACACCTCGGACGTCGTGCTCGAGCACTCCGACGCCTCGCAGTAGCCGCCGTCGTGGACGCCGTCACCCGCGAGGACCGTTGCTTTCACTGCGGCAGTCCGCTGCCGGCGGCCGGGCGCTGCAGCGTGTTGCTTGACGGGATCGCGCGTCCGCTATGTTGCGCAGGCTGCGCGGCGGCAGCGCAGCTCATCCTGTCGCAGGGGCTTGCCCGCTACTACGAGTTCCGTGAGCAGCTGGCGCCGCGGGCGGGCGGGGCGCAGCGTGACTGGTCGGCTTTCGACCGGGAGGCGGCGCTGCGACGCTACACCCACGAGCGTGCCGACGGGGAACGCGAGCTGAGTGTCCAGATCGAGGGGCTGCACTGCGCGGCCTGCGCGTGGCTCATCGAGAACAGCCTGGCCCGTGGCGCGGGCGTCAGGCAGGTGAACGTCAACCCCGCGAGCGCGCGGGCCGAGCTGCGTTACGACCCGGGGCGCATCACGCTGAGTCAGCTGCTCGCCGCGATCCACGCGCTCGGGTTCGTGGCGCTGCCGCTGTCCTTCGTCGGCGGGGTCGGCGCCGAAACGGCCGAGCGGCGCGCCGCGCTCACCCGGCTCGGGGTGGCGGGCCTTGGCATGATGCAGGTCACGACCTATGCGGTCGCGCTTTATGCGGGGCTGATGCAGGGCATTGCGCCCGAGCTCGAGCAGTTCCTGCGCTTCGTGAGTCTGCTGGTCGCAACCCCGGTGGTGCTCTACTCGGCACAGCCGTTCTTCCGCGCTGCGTGGCGGAGCCTGCGTGCCGGCCGCCCGGGCATGGACGTGCCGGTGGCGCTCTCGATCGGCGCCGCCTACGTGTGGAGCGTGGTGGCAACGCTGCGCGGGCAGGGAGCCGTGTATTACGACTCGGTGGTGATGTTCACCTTCTTTCTGCTGCTCGGCCGTTATGTGGAGATGGCACTGCGCCATCGCGCGGGGCTCAAGCACGATGCGCTCGCACGGCTGTTGCCGGTGAGTGTGCTGCGGGTGAGCGGGGCGCACGCCGAGCGCGTGACGCCCGATGAGCTCGCTGCGGGCGATCGCGTCCGCGTGCTGCCGGGCGAGCGCGTGGCGGCGGACGGGCACATTGCGAGCGGGTGTACCGAGGTCGATGAGTCGCTGCTCACGGGGGAGTCCGCCGCGCAGCTGCGCGGCGCCGGGGCCTGCCTCGTCGCCGGCACGCTGAACCTCACCGGAACCGTCGAGATGACAGTGACGCGCGTCGGCCAGGACTCGAGCCTCGCGGCCGTCTCGCGCCTCCTCGAGCGCGCGCAGAGCTCGCGGCCGCGGGCGGCGGATGTCGCCGACCGCGTGGCGGGGTGGTTCGTGGCGGGAGTGCTGCTGCTCGCGGTGGCGGTGGCGATTTACTGGCTGCGTGCGGATCCGGGCCGGGCTTTCCCCACGGTGCTCGCGGTGCTGGTCGTCACGTGCCCCTGTGCCCTCTCGCTCGCCACGCCGGCGGCGCTCGCCGCCGCAACGGCGCGGCTCGCGCGCGCCGGGGTGCTCGTGACCCGGGGGCGCGCGCTCGAGCGCCTCGCCGCGGCCGACCGCATCGTGCTCGACAAGACGGGCACGCTGACGCGCGGCGAGCCGCACATCGAGTCGGTGACGGCGCTCGGCGAGCGCGTGCCCGCGGCGCGCTGCCTGGCACTCGCCGCGGCGCTCGAGTCGCATGCCTCGCACCCGCTGGCGCGCGCCTTTGCACAGCCGACGCTGCCGCTCGAGGTGAGTGCAGTACACGCGGTCCCGGGGAGCGGTGTCGAGGGGGTGATCGAGGGAGTGCGCTACCGCATCGGCCGGCTCGGCTATGTGCTCGAGCTCGCCGCCGGCGCCACCGCACCGGCCGACGATGCCGCCGCGACCAGCGTGGTACTCGGCGAGAGCGCGGGGCTGCTCGCGACCTTCCGTCCGGTCGACGCCCTGCGCGGCGACGCTTGCGCGACGCTCGCGCGGCTGCGCGCGCTCGGCCTCACGGCGGAAATCGTGAGCGGCGACCGCGAGGGGCCGGTGCGGGCCGCGGCGGCGGCGCTCGGCGGCATCGCCGCGCGCGCCGGTCTCACCGCCGCGGATAAGCTGGCCCATGTGCGCGCTTTGCACGCCGCCGGTCACCGCGTCGTCATGGTAGGCGACGGCGTGAACGATGCGCCGGTGCTCGCCGCGGCCGATGTCTCGGTGGCCATCGCCGCCGGCACGGATCTCGCGCGCGTAAGTGCAGATCTGCTGCTCCTGGGGGAGGGGCTCGGGGGGCTGGTCAGCGCGCTCCTGACCTCGCGGCGGCTGTTGCGGGTCATTCGCCAGAACCTCAGCTGGGCGGTCGTTTACAACCTCACCGCGGTGCCGCTCGCCGCCTGCGGCTGGATCGAGCCCTGGATGGCCGTGATCGGCATGTCCGCGAGCTCGCTCTTCGTGGTGTTGAATGCCATGCGGTTGCTCGGAGGGCGGCCGTGCACGTGATCTACCTCCTCATCCCCCTCGGGGTCGCGCTGCTCGTGCTCTCGGTGTGGGCATTCTTCTGGGCCGTGCGCTCGGGCCAGTTCGACGATCTCGATTCCCCGGCAGTGCAGATCCTGCTCGACGACGACCGTGCGCCGCCTCCGGCGCCTGCGGATGCGCGCGATGCATGAGCTCACCTGGGCGACCGCCTTCCTCGCCGGGCTTCTCGGCAGCTCGCACTGCGCCGTCATGTGCGGCGGGATCGCGACGGCGCTCGGCACGGCGCCTGGCGGACGCGGCCGGATCCTCCTCTACCAGCTCGGCCGCGTCGGTAGCTACAGCATCGCCGGCGCCTGCGCGGGTGCGCTGGGGGCGGCCGCGGGGTTCGCTTTCGCGATCTCGCGCTGGAGCGAGGTGCTGCGGCTCGCGACGGCGATGATGGTGATGGTGATCGGCCTCGATATCGCCCTGAGCGGCAGCGGACGGGCGCGCTGGCTGCGCGGCCCGGAGCGCTGGGGTGCGCACCTATGGCGGTACCTCGCGCCGCTCGCACGCGGCACGCGGCAGGCGCCGCCCGCCCTGCGCGCGCTCGGGGTCGGGTTCCTTTGGGGCTGGCTGCCCTGCGGCCTGGTGTACTCGGTGCTGCTCGCGGCAGCGGTCTCGGGCGGGGCGCTGAGTGGTGCCGCCACCATGGTGGCCTTTGGTCTTGGCACGGTGCCGGCGATGGCCGGATTCAGTTTTCTCGGCACGCGCCTGCCGCGGCCCGAGGGGACGCTCGCCCGCGTGCTGGGCGCGGTGCTGGTTGCGTGCGGCTTGTGGACGGCGGCCATGCCGATCGCCGCGCTGAGCGGATCCGCGCCGCACCACCATCACGGCGTCGGCAGCGATCCATAGCTGAGCCGCATCGTCAGCCCGCCGCGCTGCCTTTGAGCTCGAACAGCGCGCGGTACTGCTGCGGCTGCGAGCGCAGGTATTGCTCGGGCGCCCGCACCTGTGCGCCGAGATGCGCCGCTGCGTGCCACGGCCAGCGCGGGTCGTAGAGCATGGCGCGCGCGAGCGCGACGAAGTCCGCGTCTCCCGTGCTCACGATCGCCTCCGCCTGCTCGTAGTCGGTGATGAGCCCGACGGCAACCACCGGCATGCGCGTCGCCTGTTTGACGGCGCGGGCGAGCGGGACCTGGTAGCTGGGTCCCGCGGGAATGGTCTGGCGCGGATCGAGCCCGCCGCTCGAGACATGGATGACCGCACAGCCGCGTGCCTCGAGCGAGCGCGCGTAGGCGATCGTCTGCGCGATGTCCCATCCGCCCTCCACCCAGTCGGTGCCGGAGACGCGCACCGCGACGGGCTTTTCGGCCGGCACCGCGCGGCGCACGGCCTCGAACACCTCGAGCGGAAAGCGCATGCGGTTCTCGAGGCTGCCGCCGTACTCGTCCTCGCGGCGGTTGGAGAGCGGCGAGAGGAACTGATGCAGCAGGTAGCCGTGGGCGCTGTGCAGCTGTACGGCATCGATGCCGAGCCGCGCAGCGCGCAGCGCTGCCGCCACAAACGCTTCGCGAATGCGCTCGAGGTCGGCGCGCTCGAGCGCATGGGGCGTGCTTTGACCCGCCGCGAAGGGCACCGCCGAGGGCGCGAGTGTCCGCCAGCCGTGGGTGGCCGAGGGCGCGATCTGTGCGCCACCCTTCCAGGGGACCTCGGTCGAGGCCTTGCGGCCGGCGTGTGCGAGCTGGATCGCGACCGGTATTTCTGAGTACCGGCGCACGCTCTCGAGGACCCGCGCAATCGCCGCCTCGGTCGCCGCGTCGTAGAGCCCGACGTCGGCATAGGTGATCCGTCCGGCGGGCTCGACCGCCGTGGCCTCGATGGTGAGGAGCGCCGCGCCCGAGAGCGCGAGATGCCCGAGATGGATCACGTGCCAGTCGGTCATGCAACCCTCGGCCGCCGAGTACTGGCACATCGGCGCGATGACGATACGGTTGGCGAGGTTGAGCGAACCGATGCGAAAGGGCTCGAAGAGCTTCGGTCCGCTCATGGGAGTCTCACGAAGGCCGGGCAGCGCGGCGGCGGGTCCCGCCGGCGAACCAGCCGGCGTAGACCACCGACAGCAGTCCGATGACGAAGATTCCGTCGAAGGTCCCGGCGCCCCCGATCGAGGCGATCGGCGCACCGAGACCGCGAATGCGCCCGAGGTTCATGAGATCGGCGCCGATCAGGACGCCGAGGCTTCCGCAGATATAGGCGAGTGCGCCGGCGTGGCGCCGTGAGAGGAGCAGCGCAACGACCGCAGTCACGATCGTCGGCACGAAGATCGGCTCGGCGATGCCGATCCCGGGCTCGGGCCGGGCGAGCAGATGGCAGGCGAGGGCGACCACCGCCGTGCCCGCGACGGCGAGCCCGAAGAGCCGGTTGCGCACCATCAGATAGAGCGACAGCCCCGTCGGGATGATCGCCCCGCCGACGTTCACCGCCAGGATGGTGGTCGGCGCGGCGTGCATCACCGGGACCACGTAGGGCATGCCGAAGTAGGTCACCACCGCGGCGCCCATCGTGTGCCGCTCGGGGAGATAGGCGATCGGGATGTTGATATAGCTGCCGAGGAACGACAGCAGCAGCACGCCGATCATGGTGCGCGGCGCGAGCCCCATGCTCTCGGAGGCGAAGGTGAGGAGCCGCGAGGCGACGAAGCCGGCGAGCAGCACGAACAGGATCGCGAGCCCGAGGAGCGCGGGGGCGGCGAGCGGAAAGTAATGCATGCCGGGAGGCATGCACGGATTCTACAGGCAGCGGTGCCTGGGACCGGGAGGGACTGGGCGCGGCGGGGGCGGGTGTCTGTATGCGGTCCGTCAGCGAACAACCGCCTCGGGCGTTTCCCTCAAACACCCGCCGCATGTGGTATCTGTCGTCAGCGGCCCGAAAGTCTCACACGCCATCGGCGGGATGAGACTGCCCGGCCGTCACGGACAGGTAACAACTGAGATGACGACGGAATCCACCCCATTGGCCTCCCGCTCCCCGCCGACCGGCGGCTCCCTGGTGCTGCTTCCGCCAGGCACCGGCCGCAGCTGGCCCCGCCGGTTGCGCAATGCCATGGGTGTGTACCCGGTCCTCTTCGACCGCCTCGACGCGGCGCTGGTCCATGGCGATGCCGACCAGACCCGTGCGCTACAGCGGTTTGCAGAGGCGTATGGCCTGCTGGTCGAGCCCGAGCGCCTCACCCGCTCGAGCGCGGCCCGCGGCGCCCTTACCGCGAGCGCGAGGCGTCCGCTGCGGGACACGCGCTCCGCGACCTGGGGATTGCAGGCGAGCGGTGTACTCGATTCCTCGTACAGCGGCCGGGGAGTCCGGCTGGCGATCCTCGACACCGGCCTCGACCTGCAGCATCCGGATTTCTCGCACCGCGCCGTGCGCTCGCGCTCGTTCGTGGCGGGGCTGCCGGTCCATGACCGCAACGGTCACGGCACCTGCTGCGCCGGGATTGCTGTCGGACCCGAGCGGCCGCGCCGGGGCGCCCGCTACGGCGTCGCTCCCGGGGCGGAGCTGTACGTCGCCAAGGTTCTCGACGATGACGCCAACGGCACTGACGGTAACGTGCTCGCCGGCATCGACTGGGCGGTCCGCAGCGGCTGCGCCGTGATCTCCATCTCGCTCGGCACTCCGGCGAGCGAGGGCGTCGGCTACTCGCGGGTCTTCGAGCGCATCGCCGCGCGGGCCCTGGCGGCGGGCAGCCTCCTGGTCGCGCCCGCGGGCAACGCCAGTCAGCGGCCGGATACGGTGGCGCCGGTCGAGCACCCGGCAAACTGCCCCTCGGTGCTCGGCGTCGGCGCGCTGAACCAGAGCCTCGCGCTCGCCTCGTTCTCGAACGGCGGCCCGGACGCTGTCGCCGGCGGCCTGGACGTGGCGGCCCCCGGAACGGCGGTCCTGTCGGCGGCACCGCGCCCCACGCTCTACCAGGTCGCGAGCGGCACGAGCATCGCGGCGCCGTTCGTTGCCGGAGTCGCGGCGCTCATCGCGGAGGCGAGTCCGCACGCACGCGGCACGACGCTCAGAACGCTGCTGCTCAAGACCGCACGCCCGTTGCCTGCGCAGCGGCGCTTCGCGGGCGTGCGCATGGTGTGCGCGCCATGAGCAGCAGCCACCAGCACGAGCGGGTCAACGTGGCCGTCGCGGTGGCGGATGACCTGCGCGATTGTCTGTGCGAGGTGGCCGCAGCCTGTCAGGCGCTCGGCTTCGAGCCGACCTCCACGTTGAACGACATCGGGGTATTGACCGGCTCAGCCCACGTCGGCGCGCTGTCGGAGCTGCGGGAGATTCCCGGCGTGATCGCCGTCGAGGTGGAGCGTCCCTTCTGGACCCAGGCGCTCGCGCGTCGGGCCCGCCGCGCCCGGACTAAGGCGCAGTCGCGCCTGAAGTGGCGGTGAGCCTGAAGGCAAATGCGAGCGGCGGCAGGGTGCTGCCCTCGGTCTCGATCTGCAACCGGTAATCTCCCGGACTGAGCCTCGCCGCGCTCGTGTAGGCATGGACGTAGTGGTCTGCGCCGACGCGGCCCTCGATCGTGCCGAGGGTTTGCACGGCCGGCGCCTGACCGCGCATCAACGTGACGCGGTAGGTTCCAGCGGCGGCGGTCTCGGGCGCGACGCGCAACTCGATGAGGCCGCCTGCGGGCAGCTCGAGCCGCGGGACCTCATCGCCGCGTGTCGAGATGAACGTCCACTGCACCGAAGGGGACCCGTCACCGGATGCGGTCAGCACGGAGTCCGGGGCTCTGAGCTCCCACCACGCGCCGACGCACAGGGCGGCCACGACCGCCGCGGCGGAGAGCGGCAGCCAGCGCGCCAGGCGTACCGCCGTGGCCGAGCGGCGCTCGCCGTCCCGCAACACGAAGTAACCCTGTCCCTTGAGCTGGCGCAGTCCTTCGCGCAGTCTCAGCGAATGCTCGAGCTCGCGGGCGAGCGTTGGATCGCGCGCAACGCGATCCTGGAACACGAGCCGGTCGTGCTCGGACAAGCGTCCGACGAGGTAGTCGCGGATCTCGTCGGCGTCGTGCGTGAGGTCCGTCATCGGAAGTACTCCAGCGCCCAGAGCGCCGCGATCAGCACCGGGAGCAGGTCGCCCTTGCCGTAGCCGCGCCGCTCGAGGATCTCCTTGAAGCGGTTGCGGGCGCGAAAGATGACGCGATTGAAGTGCTGCTGCGAGAGACCGAGCTCCCGGCAGATCTTCCCCTTGTCCTCATCGCCGAGATAAAAACGCGCCAGGATGTCGCGGTCGCGGACTCCCGGCATTTCATCGAGGAGCTGGCGCACCGCGACGTACCACTGCGAGCGGCCGACGCGCTCGTCGGTATCCTCGTCGGCAGCGAGATCCTCGAGACCCTCGGCACTGGAGACCGAGGAGCGATCCTTGCGGCGATGATTGCGCAGGTGGTTGAGCGCCACGCGGTAGAGATAACCGCCGAGGTTTTCGGGGTGCGCGATCGCGCCGGTGCGCAGTTTCTCCAGCGTGGTGACGGCCGCGTCCTGCAGAATGTCCGCCGCAACTTCCGGGTCACGAACGCGCTGCAGGATCAGGGCGCGCAGCCCCGGGAAGTCGCGATAGACTGCCGCCAGCTGGGAAACCGGGTCTGACACCGGCACGGCGACGTCGGTCTGCGCAGGGAGAATACCGAGATGGGCTGCTTGTCCCTCAACGGCAGTCATGGCAGCAGTATAAGCCGCGGCCGCAGCGCCCGGCGGTCGGGATCAGGGTTTCGCTTCGGCGCCAGAGGGTTGCTTGTTGTTTTGCCCATTCTCGGGCTGCTCACACCGGTGTCAGGAAGGGCGTCCTGCGCCGACGCTCTGGCCCACCCCGCGTTTACGGCGGGACCCCTCGTCACCCAGGGGACGGACCCGGTAACCGTGAATTTCGCCCTCACTTCGGGCCGCACTTACCTTATCGAGGTCGCGGAGCACGACAACGATGCGAGCGTGGAGGTTCTGGAGTCCGACGGACGCCTGATCGTCCGCGTCGATCATCCCGAGCGACGCACCGGCACACGGCGCGCCGTGGTCACGGCCCCGGAAGCGGGCAATGTGACGGTTCGTGTGACCGGCAAGGAGCACGCACAGGCGAAGGGTACGGCGGCGGTTCGCGTGCTCGATCTTGCCGGCATTGGTCAGCCCGAGTGTGTTGGAGTCTTCAAGAGTCTCGCAGCGGCGGATGAGAGCTATGCGGCGGGGCAGGAGATCTCGACGGGCCACGCGACCTCGCCGGGTCACAGCGCGCGAGACGCCTTTCTGCGGGCGGAGGAGGAGTATGAGGCGGCCGAACGAGCGCTGGCTGGCCCGAGTGAGGTGCAGTTACGGGGTGAAACCCTCCTGGCGCTTGCTGCCCTCAACTATCAAAGCCTCCAGGACTGGACTAAGACGCTGGACTGGTCCAGGTCCGCAGCTGCCACTCTGGACACAGTCGATCTGTACCGACACGCCCGGGCCGAGGCTCTTCTAGCAGCAGCATCGCTAGAGGTTGGCTCGGTGGGCTCCGTCGAGCAATCCGCTCATATGCTCGACGAGGCGCGGAGCGTGCTGCGGCGTGTGAGCCGCTTTCACGTGCAGCGGGGGGAGCGATACGACGCCGCTGTGCAGCTTAACAATGTGGGACTTAGCTACCTCTATCAGGGCCGCTATGCACCCTGCATCACGTCGTCGGCCGCAGCAAGCCGCCTGTTTGCGGCCGTCCGCGAAAGACTGCGCAGCGCTCAGGCTTGGCAGAACCGCTCGCTGTGTTTGTGGGGACTTGGACAACTCTCCGAAGCCCGGGACGGCTTCAGGCGTTCGCTCGCTGATATTGGCCCGCAACCCTTTCCGCAGATCTACCTCGCTTCGGTCACCAACACAGCACTTCTCGACTACGCAGTTGGTGACTACGACGAGTCCCTGCGCAGGTATGACAGCGCGCTTGCCTTTGCCGAGCAGACCCAGGATGAACGCGATGCCGCTTACTGTCTCTACGGGATCGGCGTGAACTACTCCACGCTCGGCGATCCCGAGCGGGCACGGGAGTTTCTCGAGCGCTCTCTCATCATCCGCACCGCGGCGCTCGATGGGCGCGGCCGCATGGACACCTTGCGTGCACTCGCGCGAGTCGATGTCAATCTAGGAAAGCTGGAGGAAGCCATCAGGTACGACCGCGAAGCTCTCACTTTGGCGGTGGATCCTTTGGCTTCCGAAAGCATCCGGGTTCAGATCGCCACTCACATGGCTTCGGCAGGCCATCTGGAAGAAGCGGAGTCGCTGCTGGATGAAGTCCTACAAAAAGGTCCTCGCGGCGATCCGCTCATCCTGGCGGACGCGCGGGTACAGCGCGCCATTATCTATCGCCGTATGGGACGGATGAATGATGCACTCGCCGGCCTTAAGACGGCCCTTGAAGCATTCCACGCGTTGAGCAGCGTGACGCAGGAGTTTGCTGCCAATCTCGAGCTCGCACGAACTTTGCGCCAGGCTGGCAACATTCGTGATGCATCGGCAACTGTAGATCGAGCTTTGGCACTGGGCGATGCAGTGCGTGTGCAGAGCGTGAACCCCGATTTTCGAGTGCAATTGCAAGCGCCCCTGCGCGCGGCCTATGACCTCGAGATCGAGCTTCTCCGGACTGAGTATGAGGCAGCCATCTCTGCGGGTCGCGTACAACAGGCCAGCGCATTAGCTGCCAGGGGCATTGCGGCCGCGGACTCTTCACGTGCTCGCTCCTTTGCCGATGTTGCCGCCCAGGAATACTCCCCCGCGCTCCGTCGCGAGCTCGCCCCGGAGTTGCATCGGCGCGAGAGCATCTATCGCGAGCTCGCCGAGCGCCGTTATGCCCTGGACTACCTGACGGATCCCTCGCCGACACATAACCCACGCGCCAGGCAGGTGCTCAGCGACATCGCCGACCTGCAGCGCAAGGCGGACGCCGTTAACACCGTCATCGCCAAGCGCGCCTCCCGCTCTGGCGAGCCCGCGACAGGCAGGCGCGGGACCGTTCCCACCCTGCCGGCGAACACGGCACTAGTTTCGTATTGGCTTGGGGCGGACTCCTCGTACGCCTGGGTCGTGCTGCAAGGCGAGGTGCACTGGGTGCGGTTGGCTGAGCCCGCGGCGATCGCAGAGCAGGCAACTGTCTTCCATGATTCCCTCACGCGTTTCGTCGACCGGTCCCTCGACCAGCGCCTGACGGCAGGGGCGCGGCTGTCTGAGCTCGTCCTGAGGCCTCTTGAGTCCTGGCTGTCCGGCGTCAATCAATGGATCGTCGTACCCGACGGTGTCCTCGATTACATTCCGTTCGCAGCGCTCGACGAGTCCTCGAATCCGGGGTCATTCGTCATTCTGAAGCATGACATTGCACTGACTCCGGCTGCCTGGATGCTGGGATCGGCGGACGCCGTGGGAAAAGCCGCTACCAAGCGCGAACTCTTGCTGGTGGACGATCCGGTGTACCAGGCCGACGATCCGAGGCTCGCAGCGGTACACAAGACGCCCGCTACGCCGAGTCAGGGTGGTCCCTCCGATCACCGAGCCTATCGGCGTCTTCCCTACACCGCCGAGGAGGCTGCGGCGATACGGCGCGAGTTTGCGCGGTCCGACGTCGATGAGTTATCGGGTCTTGACGCTACCCGTGACAGGTTTCTTTCAAGTGACCTGTCGCAATACCGTTTCATCCACATTGCGACACACGGCACGGTGGACACGCGCGTCCCGGAGCTCTCGGCACTCGTGCTCGGGTCGTACGACGCGAGTGGTAAAGCCGTCGATGGGGCGGTTCGGGTACCGGATTTCGCGCTTCAGGACCTGCACGCCGACGTGGCCGTGTTCAGCGGCTGCGATACGGCGCTAGGCAGGCAGGTTGCGAGCGAGGGACTCGTTGGGATCGACTCCACCGTGTTGGCGCGTGGAGCCCGGGCGGTCGTCGGCTCGCTCTGGCCGGTGTCGGATGAGATTGATGCCAGGCTCATGACAGAGTTCTACCGGCACCTGCTGCGCGACTCGATGAGCGCACCCGCGGCGCTCGCCGCCGCCATGCGATCGGTCGTGTCTCGAGAGAGAGCCGCGGATCCTGCCTTGTGGGGCGCGTTTCAGGTGTCCGTCGTTGCGCTCGGCCCCGGCCGGCCGAGCCGCAACGGCGGTTTGAAGGTTTCAACCACATCCGCCGAAGGGGGAACATTGTGAAGCGCTGGATGAATACGAGAGTGACGCTCAACGACAGCTGGGGGCCCGGGGCTGCCCACTCGCTCAGGACGCCCGTGGGTGGCCAACCTGAGTTCTCATTGACTCCGCGCTACCTGCGCGGACCCGACGGCACCCCGCAGCTCGCGCACTTCACGATCGACTTCCCCTCCGGATACCTTGCGGATGGCTGGCAGGGGGTCAACTTCATTCCCCTGGGCTCCAAGGAGGTGAAAGGGATCAAGGGTCTGCCGCCGTGGAAGGCAGCCAACCGATCGCGCTATAAGAAGGTCATTGAGAGTGCGACCGAGAGCTTTTCCGACTCGCGGACCCGGCGCCTCGAGGCCGTCGTTCCCTACGTAGGGAGCCGGGGGAACGTGGGATACAACAAGATCAGACTCTTCTACCTCTCCAACGCCGTGAGGGGACAGGACCGGCACCTGGTGATCGTTAAGGTCGTCACCCACGTGGGAAGCAAGGGCGAGGTGCAGGGGCGTCAGGACGGCAGCGGACACGGGCCACCTCACTGAGGCGGGGGCCGCTGGCGCACGGCGTCGGGCCGTGCGCTAGACCATCCGAAGCTCCGCCCGGCCGACCCTCTCACAGGTGTCGGCCTTGTTGGTGCTCGCGATGGAAATGCCGCCCTTGAGGGCGAAGGGACCCGGCAGGCGGCCGCAGGATGCGCACAGGGGCACGATCCCGTCGCCCATCCCACCCTGATGGACCACGTGCCCGCCGACGCTCGGGGCGTTGAAGCAGCCGGCGACCGAGCATTTCGGTGGCCAGAACTGCCCCGAGAAGGTCATCCAGTGCTGTATCCAGGACCCGCACGCGCACGGCCTCAAGCTCGTGCCGTCCTTGATCGTCCACCCGTTCGCCGCAATGCTCATCGTCGCCCCCGTCAGCCAGTATCGTCTTAGATACTGTCGCGACCGCAGAGGCCGTCCCACCCGCCACCTGGGGGGGTCAGATCACCCCGCCATTGGCGATCACGCCTTCCGAGCGCTCGAACGGGTTCGTTTTCGCGATGCGGTCGCGGTGGCCCCAGGCGCCACGGCATTTACCGTAATCGAGCGGCCGCGCGGCTCCTTCTAATCCGCCGCGGACGAGCGGCGCTCAGCTCGAGGACGCGTGGCGCGCGACCTGCTTCGGTGAGTAGCCAAATTGGCGCGTGAAGGCGGCGGTGAAGCTGCCGTGATGCGCGTAGCCGGCACGGCGGGCGATCTGCTGCACCTGCAGGTCCGTGGTGCGCAGCAGCTCGCGCGCGAACTCGAGACGCTGGCGGCGCACGAACTCGGCCGTGGTCTCGCCGAAGAGCTGATGGAAGCCGCTGCAGAGCTTGGAGTAATTCATGCCGGCACGGCGCGCGAGCGCCGGCAGGCGGGGAGGGGCGACGAAATCCGCGGCCAGCGCGTCGCGCACCGCGTGCAGCTGGCGGCGGTCGCGGGCGGTGAGCTTCAACCGGCCGGCATCGGGCGGCGCGAAAATGCCGATGTTGCTGAGCGTCGCGTACAGGAGCTCGTTCGCCTTGGCGCAGGCATACAGCCAGTGCAGGGGATCGTCGCGGTTGGCGCGCACGATCTCGCGCAGCAGCGGCTGCGTCGCGCCGATGTGCGGCCCGGTGCGGTAGCAGGGGACGAGCGGCGCACTCTCGCTCACCGACAGCGCCGCCTCGAGGCGCGTGGCGGCGCGCTCGTTCACCTGGTCGAGCCAGGCACGGTCGCAGTAGAGGCTCACCCAGGTTTCGCGGCCGAACTGCGCGGCGCCCAGGCGCTCGCTGGCATCGTCGCAGCCGTTCGGCTGGAACCAGAGGAGCCACGAAGGCTCGGCGATGCGGCATTCCCCCCAGGAGCCGCCGATCTCGATGGCGCCCGAGATCCGGTAGTGGAATTCGACGATGTCCTGGCCCTGCAGCGGGCTCTCGAAGCGGTCGATGGAGGCGACGTCGACGACCGCCATGACCATCCAGGGCGAGAGGTAATAAGTGTCGCAGCGGTTGCCCGGATCCTCGGTCGAGAAGCGCAGCGGATGGCGGTAGGCGCTGTAGCGCGAGGCGAACGGCGAGCGCGTGGCATCCGTGGTCTGCAGGCACTGGAGCTCGGGCGGCACCACCACCTGCCTCTCGGCCACTTCGAATCGGCTGGCGGCGCTTGAGTCGATCATCGGCAATGACGATGCCGTGGACGTGCTTGCCTGTCAACGCTAGTAGGACGCATCGGGCATCGACGCTTTGCGGCGGGCGATGTAGTCGCGCAGCGCCTCATCGATCGCGGCATCGACCGGCGGCGGCTCGTAGGCGGCGAGCAGCGAGCGCCAGCGCTGCGTGGCGCGCCACAGGATGTCGTGGGAGCCGGCCTCCTGCCACTGCTCGAAGGAGTTGTTGTCGGCGAGTTCCGCGTCGAGGAAGGCGGTCTCGTAGTTGCGCAGCGTGTGGGCGCTGCCGAGGAAATGCTTGCCCGGGCCCACCTCGCGGAAGGCGTCCAGCGCGAAGGCGTTGTCATCGAGCGCCATGCCGGCGGCGACCACGTGCATGAGCGCGCATTGATCGAGATCCATCACGAACTTCTCGTACGACATGACGAGTCCGCCCTCGAGCCAGCCGGCCGAGTGCAGCACGAAGTTGGCGCCGGCGAGCAGTGCGGGCCAGAGCGAGTTGGCGCTCTCGCTGGCCGCCTGGCCGTCGGGGACCTTGGAGGCGCACAGGTTCCCGCCACAGCGCAGCGGCACGCCGAGGCGCCTCGCCAGCTGGCCGATGGCGAAGTAGGCGAGCGCCGGCTCCGGGGTGCCGAAGGTCGGCGCGCCGCTCTTCAGAGACATCGAAGAGAGGAAGTTGCCGAGGATCGCCGGCGACCCCGGGCGCTCGAGCTGTCCGAGCGCGACGCAGAAGAGCGCCTCGGCGAAGCACTGGGCGAGGCCGCCCGCGGTGGTCACGGGCCCCATCGCACCGCCGAGGATGAAGGGCACGCACACCGGCGCCTGATTGGCGGCGGCGTAGGTGCGGATCACACGGCAGGCCTCCCCGTCGAGTACCAGCGGGGAATTGACGTTGACGTTGCCGAGGATCACGCAGTGCCGGTCGACGAAGTCCCGCCCGAAGAGGATCCGGCACATCTCGATCGAGTCCGCGGCGCGCGCCGCGGTCGTCACCGAGCCCATGAAGGGCTTGTCGGAGAGCGTCATGTGCGCATACACCATGTCGAGGTGGCGCTTGTTGACGGGGAGGTCGGTCGGCTCGCACACCGTACCGCCGGAGTGATGCAGCCAGGGGGACAGGTAGGCGAGCCGCACGAAGTTCTGAAAATCCGCGAGCGTGCCGTAGCGGCGGCCGCCTTGCGTATCGCTCACGAAGGGCGAGCCATAAGCGGGCGCGAAAACGCTCGAGCGGCCGCCGATGGTGACGCTGCGGGCGGGATTGCGTGCGTGCTGCGTGAAGGATCCGGGCGCCGTGCGGCGCACGAGCGCACGCGCGAGCCCCTTCGGCACCCGCACCCGGCAGTCGTTCTCGATCGTGGCGCCCGCCGCGCGCCACAGCGCGATGGCGTCCGGGTCGCCGCGGATCTCGAGCCCGATTTCCTCGAGGAGCCGGTCGGCATGCTCCTCGATCGTGGTGAGCGCCTCCTCGCCCAGCATCTCGTAGGGCGGAATCGCGCGGGTGATGAACGGGGCGGCCGCTGGGTGGGTCGCACGCACCTTGGGTTGGCGGCGGCGGCGCTTGTCGCCTTCGCGGGCTTCAGTCATCCGCTTCTCATGCGGGCACCGCTCGGATCGACCGCCGCTTCGCCGAGCACCCGGCAGGCGCGGCGCTCCCCGACGATGGTCACTGCGAGCGCGGTGGCAGGGCGGGCGGCAGTGCTTGCGACGTAGCCCATGGCGAAGCTGCGCCCCGAGCTATGGCCGTAGGCCGCCGAGGTCACGAAGCCGACCCGCTCATCGCCCGACCAGATGGGCTCGAGGTAGTTGGCTTCGGCGTCGAGGGCGTCGACTTCGAGCAGCACGAGGCGCCGGCGAGGTGGGGTGTCACGGTCGCGCAGCGCTGCGTCGCGCCCGATGAAGCCGGGCTTCTCGTACGCGACGAAGCGCGCGAGCCCGCTCTCGAGCGGGGTGTAATCGCGCGAGAACTCACGCGACCAGATCCCGAACCCCTTCTCGATCCGCAGCGACAGCAGCGCGTACATCCCCGCATCGACCACACCGAGCTCAGCCGCCTCTGTCATGAGGCGATCATAGATCGCCCCGAGGAAGACCTGGGGCGCATGGATCTCGAAGCCGAGCTCGCCGGTGAAGGAGATACGCGCGACGACCGCCGGGGCGAACGCGACGTCGAGCAGCCGTACCCCCATGAAAGGGAGCGCTGCAGCGCTCACGTCGTCCCGGGTGACGCGCGCGAGCAGCTCACGCGAGCGCGGACCGAAGAGCGCCAGTCCCCCCCATTCGCCGGAGAGATTGCGCACCACCACGCCGCTTGCGGGCAGGTGCGCGCGGAACCAGCGCAGGTGCCAGGCCTGCAGGTACCCGGAGCCGACCACCAGGAAGCGCTCGGGCCCGAGCCGCAGCGTCGTGAGATCGCCCATGAGGCGGCCGCTGGCGGCAAGCATCGGCGTGAGGCGCGCGCGCCCCGCCTCCGGCAGCCGCGCCGCGAGCAACCGGTCGAGGCACTCGGCCGCTGCGGGGCCTGAGAACTCGTAGCGGCTGTAGGAGCAGGCGTCCATGACCGCGCCGCGCGTGCGCGCCGTGCGGCACTCGGTCCCGACGGCGGCGAAAGCGCTCGAGCGGCGCAGCGTCGGTACTTCCTCGGCTTTCTCGCCGCGCGGCGCGAAGTAGAGCGGATACTCGAGGCCGTAGCTCACGCCGTGCACGGCGTTGCGGGCGGCGAGGCGGGTGTGGAGTGCCGAGGTTTTTGCAGGGCGCCCCGCGGGCCAGTACTCATTCGGATAGGCGATGCGAAAGCGACGCGAGTAGAACTCGCGCGCCTTGTCGAGCGTGTAGGCTTTCGTGGCGTACTCGCCGAAGCGCGCCACATCGAGTGCGAACACATCGCCCTCGGGCTCGCCGTGGACCATCCAGGTCGCGAGCGCGAGCCCGACGCCGCCGCCCTGGCAGAACCCCGCCATCACGCCGCACGCCGCCCAGTAGTTGGGGACTCCCGGCACGGGACCGACGAGCGGGTTGCCGTCGGGCGTGAAAGTGAAAGGTCCGTTGACGATCCGCCGGATCCCGGCTGAGTGCAGCGTCGGGAAGCGCGTGAAGCCCTTTTCCAGCGCGTCCGTGAGGCGCTCGAGATCGGGCGGCAGCAGCTCGTTGTCGCCGTACTCCCAGGGCGTGCCGTTCACCGCCCAGGGTTTCGCCGGGGTCTCGTACACCCCGAGCAGCACGCCGCGGCGCTCCTGGCGCATGTACATCTCGCCATCGAGATCGACCACCACCGGGAGCTCGCGCGTCGCGCCCGCAAGCTCCGCGAGGTCCTCGGTGATCAGGTAGTGGTGCTCCATGGGCACGAGCGGCAGCTCGACTCCCACCATGTGCCCGACCTCGCGCGCCCAGAGCCCCGCGGCGTTCACCACGTGCTCGGCTTCGATCGTGCCCTGGTCGGTCGACCGCTTCCCAGGTGCCGCGGCCGGTGGGGGTGAGCGAGAGTCACGCGGGTGTGGCGATGGATCTCGCGCGCCGTGAAGCCGCGCCGCCTTCGCGAAGGCATGCGTGGCGCCGGACGGGTCGAGATGTCCTTCCATGGGGTCATAGATCGCGCCGAGCACGCCGCGTCGTGTCCATGATCGGACAGAGCTCGCGGATCTCGGCGGGGCCCACGAGCCGCGTGTCGAGGCCCAGCGTCTTATGCCGCGCGACATCGGCCCGCAGCAGATCCCAGCGCTCCTCGTCGCGGCGACATTGAGCCCACCGGGGTAATGCAGGCCCACGTCCTGGCCGGAGAGCTTCTCGAGCTCGGGATAGAGCGCCACCGTATAGGCCTGCAGGCGCGACATCGCCGGGTCGCTGTTGAGCGCGTGAAAGGCGCCCGGCGGCGTGCCAGGAGGAGCCGGCGGTGAGCTCCTTGCGCTCGACAGAGCGCCACGTCCCGCCAGCCGAGCTTGGTCAGATGATAAAGAACGCTGCAGCCGACGACGCCGCCGCCAATGACCAGCGCTCGCACCTGGCGCTTCATGCGCCTATCTTCCGGCGCCGCAGCATCCGCGGACTTCCCGTTTCTTAGTCGCGCGTCGGAATTTATTAGGCGCTGCCCTTGGCTCGCGGACGTGCCCCGCCGGCGGGCCCCGAGGGCGTTCCCGGAAGGTGATACGCTGCGCCGCAACCTACTGGAACTGACACTCGAGCAGCTGGCGCAGGTGCTGCGGCCGATCGCCGAGGCTACGGGACTGCCGAATGCCGCCTACACCAGCGCCGCGTGCTTCGAGCTCGAGCGCGATGCGGTCATTGCGCCCACCTGGGCCGCGATCGCCTTCACCGATTCCATTCCCGAGCGCCCGTTCGCGCAGCCGGTCGACTTCATGGGACTGCCGCTGCTCGTGGTGCGCGACCGGCACGCAACGCTGCGCGTGTTCCATAACGTCTGCAGTCACCGCGGCATGCGCCTCGTCTCCGAGCCGACCGAGGTCAAGGGGCTCATCACCTGCCGTTATCACTGCTGGGCGTATGCGACCACCGGGGACCTCAAGGCCACCCCGCACCTCGGCGGTGTCGACCAGCACCATGCGCGCGGCTTCGACAACGCGGCACACGGGCTCAAAGTCGTGCGCAGCGCCGTCTTCATGGGAATCCTGTTCGTCAACCTGAGCGGCGACGGCCCGGACTTCGATCAGCACATCGCGGCGCTGCGGCACCGCGCGGAAGAGCTGCTGCGGCCCGGCGGCTGGACGCAGCTCACCGCCGGCGTCACGGACGCGCGCCTGACACTCGTTGCCCCCTGCAACTGGAAGCTCGCGGTCGAGAACTACTGCGAGGCGTACCACCTGCCGTGGGTGCATCCCGAGCTCAACAGCTACTCGCGCCTCGAGGATCACTACTGTTTCCTGAGCGACACCTTCGCCGGTCAGGGCTCGCTCGCCTACCGCGGCAGCGATATCGCGGGGGCGCATCTGCCGCGCCTCGCGGGCTGGCCCGCGAACCGCATGCACGTCGCCGAGTACCCGACGCTCTATCCGAACGTGCTGCTCGGCTTCCAGGCCGACCACGCCTTCGCGATCCTGCTCACTCCGGAGGCACCCGACCGTACACGGGAGGAGCTGCGCATCTTCTACGTGGGGGACGGCGCGACCGAGGATGCCTATCGCGCCTGCCGTGCGGCGACGCTCTCGGCCTGGCGGCTGGTGTTCGAGCAGGATCTGATGGCGGTCGGGCAGCTGCAGCTCGGACGGGCTTCACCGGGCTACGCGGGAGGGGTGTTCTCAGCGGCAATGGACACCGCGACTCACCACTTTCATGCCTGGGTGGCGGCGCGGCTCGCCGGGCGGCTGAGGACTGCAGCCAACGGGCGCTGAGCCCGAGCCGCTCACCTCATCGCACCCCGCCCATCAGCCGTTTCATGGCCGGCGTGAGCAGCGCCATGACGGCGGCCGCGCCGAGCGCGCCGAACGCGATCTTGAGGAACAGCGCCGGGAGCGAGTGCAGATCGTGTGCGTCGTACTCGCCCGAGAGCTGGCCTGCCATGTTGTTGCCGAGAGCGAGAGCTAAGAACCACACGCCCATCACCTGACCCGCGAAGCGGGGCGGGGCGAGCTTGGTCATCGACGACAGGCCGACCGGGGACAGGCACAGATCGCCGCACTCCTGCAGGAAGTAGGCGCCGAGCAGCCAGGTCGGCAGGACCTTCACGCCCGCGAGGACGTAGCCCGAGGCGGCATACAGGACCAGGTACCCCGCGGCGAGCAGCACCAGCCCCGCGGCGAACTTGGCCGAAGGCGCGAAATCCCGGCCGCGTCTTCCCAAGGCAAGCCACAGCGCGGCGAACGCCGGTGCAAAGAGAATGGTGTAGAACGCAGTCGCGCCCTGCAGCACCCCGGCCGGCATCTCCCACCCGAGGATGCGGCGGTCGGTATAGCGTTCGGCGAAGAGATTGAGCGAGGCGCCTCCCTGCTCGAAGCCGGCGAAGAATATCGCATAGGCCGCGAACAGCGCTGCCATGACGTACACGCGGCGGCGCTCCGCTGCCGTGAGTCCCGCGAAGCCGATGAGATAGACGAAGTAGAGGAGCGCGAACAGGCCGATGACCCAGGAGGCGGCGGTGGCGAGCGCTACCGGGTCGATGGTGAGGGCGCCCGTCAGCGCGAGCGCGGCGAGCCCCGCGACCGCCCCGACCAGCACCGCCACCGGGAGCCACGCGCGCCAGGACCGCTCGAGCGCGCTGTGGCCGCGCGCACCGAGCCAGCGGCGCGTCAGCAGGAACTGCGTGAGACCGAAGAGCATCCCGAGCACCGGCAGGGCGAAGCCCCAGCGCCAGCCGAAGTGCGCCGCGGCGAGCGGCACCAGGAGCGACCCCAGCAGTGCCCCGACGCTGATGCCGACGTAGAAAATGGAGAACCCGGCATCGCGCCGCGCGCCGCCCTCGGGATAGAGCTGGCCGACCATCACGCTGATGTTGGGCTTGAGCAAGCCCACACCGAGCACGATCACCAGGAGGCCAAGGAAGAAGGTCTGCGGGCGCCCGACGGCCAGCAGCGCGTTGCCGATCATGATGAGGATGCCGCCGCCGATCACCGCGCGCTGGGCGCCGAGGAGGCGATCGGCCATCCAGCCGCCGAAGAGCGCGAACACATAGGTGGCCGCGATGTACAGGCCGTAGATCGCGCTCGCGACGCGGTCGTCGAGCCCGAAGCCGCCGTCGCGGACCGCGGCTACCGCGTAGAGAATGAGGATGGCGCGCATTCCGTAGTACGAGAAGCGCTCCCACATCTCGGTCAGAAAGAGCGTCGCGAGCCCGCGCGGCTGGCCGAACAGCTGCCCGTGCGGCGGCGCGTCCGGCGCACTCATATGAGATCGCGCGGCACCGTCAAGCTGCCACCGCCGCTCGGCCACCGGCTCGCCGTTGCAGCGTGCGGTGAGGGTCGCGGTGAGGTGGAAGTGGCCGGCGTCGCTGTGCATCTCGGCCCTGGTGTCGATGCGGGTGCGCCAGCCCTCGCGCCCCATCTCGTAGGACTGCGTCAGCAGGTAGCGCGCCGAGAGCGGCTCGTCGTCGCGGATGGTGAGCTCGCGCTTCAGGCTGTGCGCGATGGTGACGTCCACGGCATCGAAGCGCAGGATCCCTTCGCCGAACACGCCGCCGATGCCTTCGGTGACGTAGGTCGTTTCCCCGCTGACGTGATCCTGGGTCGTATAGCGGCGCACGCTGCCCGGGTCGACTACCGTGACGGGCGTGCGCGGTCCATGGGCGGGCGGCGGGAAGCTCACCGCGTGCGCGTCGCTCCCGTGCCGCACCGGGAGCTCGAGCGCGCTCTCGCGCGCGCGGATCGAGAGCGTCGCCGCGCCGGGCGCTGGCCACACGATCGGCCAGTAGGCGCTCGCGATGGCGAGCCGCAGCCGGTGGCCGGGGAGGAAGCGGTGGCCGCAGGCATTGAGCGTCACGGCCACGTCGTAGTAACGGCCGGGCTCGAGGGCGCTCGGGTGCTCATGGCTGTCGCGGTGCGTGAGATTGAGGACCTGGTAGCTCACCCGCGTCACCGCGCCGTCCGGGGCCAGGTCGCAGAGCCGGACGGCCAGCTGCGCCACGGACCGATCGGCGGCGACCTCAAGCGCAATAGCGGCGCGCCGAGGACCTCCAGCGGGTGATCGAGGGCCGCGCTGTCGAACACGAGCGCGCCGCCGTCATCGAGCCGCTGGTCGGTCGGCTGTTCGCCCGGACAGCCGACGCCCATCCACTCGCCCGCAGCCTTGCCTTGGCTCTGCGGCGAGCGGATGGTGAGCACGGTGTCGGCGGGGTGCGCTTCGCCGAGGCCGCCACCGGCGTGCAGATGCAGACGCAGCGGCTGGATGTTGGGAGAGGGCCAGGTGCGCTCGCCCACCCAGCGCCCGGGGGTGAAGGTGCGCGTGCCGTCGGGGGCGTACCGGATCCTCGAGATACGCCCGCAACATCGGCTCCGCGAGCATCCCGGTGTCGCGGTCCTTGAGCCACGTGTCCCACCAGCGCACCGCCTCCTGGAGGTAGCCGATGGCGGGTCCGGGCACGCCGTCGTGCGGATAGAGGTGGCCCCAGGGACCGATGATGCCGAGGCGCGGCGCCTTGAGGCCGGCCAGCAGCCGCGGCACCGCGTTGGTGTAGGCGTCCGTCCAGCCGCCGATCGCCAGCACCGGGCACTCGATCGCGGCGAAGTCCTCGCAGACCGAGCCGTGCTTCCAGTAGGCATCGTAGCGCTGGTGCTCGAGCCACAGCGCCGGAAAGAACGGCAGCGTCTCGAGACGCTCGAGCCAGCGCGCCCGCCAGCTCTCCCCGACGATCGAGCGGGTCGAGCGGACGGCTTTGGTAGGCGAGCATGATGCTGCCCCACCAGAGGTTGTCGTTGAGCAGGCATCCGCCCATGTAGTGGATGTCGTCGGTGTAGCGGTTGTCGGTGGAGAAGGTGGTGATGATCGCCTTCAGCGCCGGTGGGCGCCGCGCCGCGACCTGCAGCGCATTGAAGCCGCCCCAGGACTTGCCCTGCATCCCGACCCTGCCGGAGCACCAGGGTTGACGCGCGATCCAGGCGATGACCTCGAGCGCATCGTCCTGCTCCTGTCTCAGGTATTCATCCGCGAGCTGACCGTCGGACTCCCCCGAGCCGCGCATGTCGACGCGCACGGCGGCGTAGCCGTGCGCGGCGAAATAGCCGTGCATCGGGTCATCGCGCCCCCGGGTGCCGTCGCGCTTGCGGTACGGGATGTACTCGAGGATGGCAGGGACCGGGGCGCGCGCCGCGTCTTCGGGAAGCCAGAGCCGCGCGCCGAGCCGGCAGCCGTCGCTCAAAGGGATCCAGACGTGCTCGCTGACGCTGACGGCCATCTCAGCGGTTGCGGCGGTAGAGGAGGTCGCCGTACTGGGTCCACTTGCCGCTGCCGGCGGGCGCCACGTACTGCAGGATCTCGAGCGTGCCGTCGACGTGCATGTGGTAGACCAGCTTCACGTCCCGGTGCCGGGACGGAGTCACGGTCAGGAACTCCATGTCCCCGGCCGCATTCGGGGCCCCGCGCAGCACTATTGCTCCCCACTGGTTGTCCGCCCACATCTGCAGCCAGCTCTCACCGTCGAAGCGATTGATGGCGACGCCGGCGAGGCGCGCCCGGACCCCGGGACGGCGGTACATGTCGGTGAGGAAGGTGAGACGCTCCTCGACCACGCAGCCTTCGTAGGTTTTCTCGACGCGGTCGTAGGCCACCAGCTGCTTGCCGTCGAACACCTGCCAGTCGCCGAGCCAGAAATCGAGCTGGCGGTGCTGCGGCTGATCGCACAGGGCGGGCGCCGTGGTCTGCTCGAGCGCGAGCGCCGGCTGGGCGAAGTAGAGGGCGAGTGCCGTGAACGCCAATCTGCGCAGCATCATGGAGGACTCCCACAGAACCGGTGTCCCGCATTATGCGCCGCCGCCGCGGCGGCTACCCGGCTCAGAAGATGTACGCCACCCGCACTCCCACCTCCCGCGGGATGCTCACGAGGTAGTCGTTGGTGAGGTTGCCGAGCTCGTTGAACTGCGTGGGCGGCACCAGGATGTTCTCGCGGTCGAAGAGGTTCGTGACATAGAGCGTCGTGCGCCACGGCTTGTGATTGAGTGTCGCGTTGACGTTCACCATCTCGTAGCTCGAGGAGTATTGCACCGAGGTCACCCCCAGCGAGGGCGTGAGCTGCATCGGCACGGCGCTGCGGTACACGGCGTTGGCGGCGAGCGCCAGGTCGTAGTCCGCCGCGACCGCCAGGTCGTAATGCAGCGCGACGCTGGCGCTCGACTTCGGGCTTCCCGGCATCTGCTGGCCGCTGCTGCCATGGATCAGGCCCGGGACGATGGTGCCGGTCTGCGCGCCGTTGTTCGCCGGCAGCGAGAAGTCACTCGTCAGATGCGCGTCCGCATAGGCGTAGCTCACCGAGTAGGCGAGGTTCGGCACGAACAACGGCCCGCTCGACTCGAACTCGAAGCCCTTCGACTCGGCGGTGTTGGCGTTGTACACGGCAAGGTTGCCGGAGGGGAGGCTGGAGGAGATCTGCGGCTTGTCCCATTTGATGTCGAAGATCGCGAATGTATACGAGAGGCCGTTGCTGAATCGGCCCTTGAGTCCCGCCTCGTAATTGTTGGTGCTGTCGGGCTTGTAAGTCGAGAGCAGCGGGCTCTCGGCGAACGGGCCCACCAGCGGCACCGAGTTCGCGCCGCCGCGGCGGAAGCCCTGCGACCACGCGGCATAGACGTACTGATCGTCGGCGTACTCGTAGGAGGGATCACCTTCCGACGGTCTTGGAGGCCGGCGACTCGTGCGGGGTCGCGGGCAGGAAGGTCGGGAAGTTGTAGTCGTCGTAGGACTGCGAGTCGGTGAACTCCTGGCTGAAGTGGCGCGCGCCGACCGTCACCTGGCCCTTGGGCAGGAAGTGCCAGGTGAGCTCGCCGAACACCGACTTGTCCTGGAAGTTCTGCGTGTCGATCTGCTGGAAGGTGACATCGCCCGGTGCCGTGGTGACGTTGAAGAAGCAGTTCGGCAGACAGCCTTGCGCCGCCTGGTATTCCGGGGTGCCCGGCACCGCGATGGTCCAGGCGCCCATGCTCGTCTGGTTCTCGTAGAAGACGCCGACACATAGTCGAACAGCTTGTCCGGAGCGCTCTTGGACACCAGCCGTACTTCCTCGGTGAAGGTATGCGCGGAGTCGGCGAACACCTGGTCATAGACGAAACGCGGGTTGGTCGGCACGCCCGCGTAGTAGGGCAGGTAACCGCCGCTCGCGAGGCCGCCGAGGCTATAGGTGTTGTCCTGCAGCACCGAGCCCGAGGTCGTGTAATAGGAGCTGGTCGAGGAGAGGGTCGCGAAGCCGACGTCCCAGGTGAGATCGGCGCTCGTCAGGTTCGTGTAGCGCGACCAGGGCTGATCGATCTGCGAGAACTCGCGATAGGGGCCGCCGGCCGGCAAGGTCGTCGCCGGATCGAGCGGCGAGACGCCGCCGGGGAAGTCGGGATTGACCTGCGGCCCGCCGTCGCCCTGCACGTTCGAATGCAGGATCGCGACCTCGGCGGTGAAGGCGTCGGCCGGTTTCCACAAGAGGCTCGCCCGTCCGGTGAAGGTCTTCTGGTAGTTCCAGTCGGACTTGTCCTGATAGATCGCAGGGCTGGTCACGGGCTCGGCGGGGTTCGCGAGCGCGGGAATGCCCGACAGGCCGTTATTGCTGCGGACGAACAGACCGTACGTGTTGACGAATCCGGGCTGGTAGTCGTACTTGGCCGAGGCGCGGAACGCGAGCACGTCGCCAAGCGGGATGTTGACGAGCCCGCGCACCGCGTACGGCGTGCCGTCGGAGTGCGCGAGCTTGCCGCCGCTCGCCTCGATCTGGCCGGCCCAGGTATTGAGCTCGGGGGAGTTCGGGATGAGCCGCAGCGCGCCGGCGAGCGTGCCGGCGCCATAGAGCGTGCCCTGCGGACCGCGCAGCACCTCGACCTGCTTGAGATCATCGAGCTCGAAGTAGCCGTCGACCGGGGAGTTACCGATGTAGGTACCGACCGGCGCCTGCTCGAACGCCCGGAAGCCGCGGGTCGGCTCGCCGGTCGCGTTGATGCCACGGATGATCGGCACCGTGGCCTCGGTGAAGCGCGCGCCATACTGGTACATCGAGAGGCCCGGCACGTCGCTCGCGAGGGAGGCGAGGTCGGTGACGCCGCTCTCGGCGAGCTTCTCGGCGCTCACCACCGAAATGCTGTAGGGCACCGCTTCGAGCGTCTGCGTGCGGCGCGTCGCCGTGACGGTCACTTCCTGCAGCTCACCGGCGGTCTGATCCTGGGGTGCGGCAGCGGGTGCGGGCGCCTGTTGCGCCTGCGCCGCAGGTACGAGCCCGTAGAGGGCCGCGCAGACGGCCGCCCGGACCGGAGTGATCGCGCCGAAGGTCCGCCGTAATGTATTCATCACCCGACTCCCCCTGATTGCGGCCCCGGCTTCACTATGTGACACGTTCGTGAAGTAAGTCTATGACGATTCTTCGTTGGCTCACGCGCGTTCTTAGGAGATCTCCGCTTTATTGACGGACCGGCGCGGGGCGTTGGCACCGGGCGCCGTGACCCGCTGCGGACCGGGTTGACCCGCGAGCCGCGCTCCCCGGACACTCGCGCCCATGGCACCCGAGCCGATGAGCACGCGAGCGCTCGATGAGGCGCTGCTGCAGGCGCAGGGCGCCGCGCGCGACCTGCGCGTCTGCAGCCCTGAGCATGGCAAGCTTGCCTTCGTCCTGATGAAGCTCGGCCGCAGCACCGCGGCCGAGGAGGTCGTGAGCCGTGCGCTCACCCTCGGCACCGGCCCCGCGGATGCCTACGACGGGCTGGCGTTCATCTCCATGCACCTAGGTCAACACGAGCGCGCCAACGAGCTCTACCGGCGCGCCACCGAGCTCGCCCCGGGCGATCCACGCTTCTGGTACAACCTGGCCTGCAGTGAGCGCAGCCTCGGGCGCCTCGCAGAAGCCGAGGCGGCCTGCGACCGGGCGATTGCCATCGACGCCACGCAGTACGGCAGCTACCTGCTGCGCTCGGAGCTGCGCGTGCAGAGCGCCACGGCGAATCACATCGCGGAGCTCGAGGCACTGCTCGCGCAGCGCGCCGGGGACTACCGCGCGCGCGTGTTCCTCGGCTACGCGCTCGGCAAGGAGCGCGACGACCTCGAACGCTACGACGACGCGTTCGCGGCCTTCGCCGCCGCCGCCGCTGCGCGCCGCGAGCGGCTCGAGTACGACGTGGCGGTCGATGAGCGCAAGCTCGCGCGCATCGCCGCAGTCTACGACCGGGATGCCACCGCGGCGGGCGCGGACGCGGCCGACTCGGCGCGTTTCATCTTCGTCGTGGGATTGCCGCGCTCGGGTACCACGCTTCTCGAGCGCATCCTCACCGGGCTTAGCGGGGTGCGCTCCAACGGCGAGACCGATCATCTCTCGCAAGCGCTGCTCGGAGCGTCCACGGGAGAGGGTGACGTATTCGCGCGCGCCGCGCGCGCCGCTCCGGCCGCGGTTGCCACCGAGTATGCGCGGCTCGCCACCGCCGGACCGCCCGCGGGGCACATCCTCGAGAAGCTGCCGCTCAACTATCTCTACGCCGGTGCCATCGGCCGCGCGCTGCCCGCGGCGCGCATCCTGCTCGTCAGCCGCTCGCCGATCGACAGCTGCTTTGCAATGTACCGGACGCTGTTCGCGGCCGGTTACCCCTTCAGTTACGAGCTGAGCGAGCTCGGCCGCTACTACGCGGCGTACTCGCGTCTCGTCGGTCACTGGCGCGCGGTGCTCGGCGAGCGGCTCTGCGAGGTGCGCTACGCCGAGCTGGTGAAGGAGCCCAAGCGGGTTGGCGCCGCGCTCGCGGCCCGTTGCGGGCTCACGTGGGACGATGCCGCGGTCGACATCCAGCAGAACAAGGCGGCCTCGCTCACCGCGAGCGCCTCGCAGGTGCGCCGGCCGATCTACGGGACGTCCTCCGGGCGCTGGCGGCGCTACGAGCGCCACCTCGGTCCGCTGATTTCCGTACTGCGGGAGCACTCGGTTCCGCTCGAAGACTGAAGGGTCGCGCGGCCGGAGAGTAAGATGGCGCGATCAGCGGCAGGAAGCCCTTGATGTCGAACACGTGGGTCGCGTCGCAGCCTCTCGCCGGTAACGCCGGGCGCGGCGCCCTCGTATTCCTCACACTCCTCGCCGCCGGCCTGCTCGGCATCGCGCCGCCGTTGTTCGGCGGGCGCCTCACGATCTGGATCCTGGGCGCTGGGATCGCCGTCGCCGCCGTGGTGCGCTGGGGCACGTGGCAGTACCTGGCAATCTATCTCGCGGATGTGGCCGTGGACTATGCCAACCGGCACGCATGGGCGCCGGCGCTCGTGTCCGGCATCGGCCTGCCGGTCGGGGTGTTCGTCACGGTGGCGCTGCTGCGCCGGTACCGCTTCGATCCGAGCTTCGAGCACGGGCGCGACGTGGCCCTGTACGTCGGCGCGGCGCTCGTCGGCATGCTGCTGCCGGCCGCGTTCGGCGTCGGGAGCTACCGCATCTACTCCGCCGTCGACCCGGTGGATCTCAAGATCTGGGATCTGGTCGATTACTTCCGCTGGTGGCTGAACGACTTCACCAGCGTGCTGCTCACGGGTCCGCTGCTGATCGCCATGCGCCGTACGGCGTTCCAGCGCGTGCTCGATCAGCCGCTGGCAACACTCGCCTCGCTCGCGCTGCTCGGCGTGCTGGTCGGTGCGATGCTGTTCACGCCACCGATTCCGGCGAAGTTCGGCTTCCTGCAGGCCCCGTGGCTGCTCGCGCTCACGGCCTTCGTCGCGATCGTTTGCCTCAGGTTCGGTTTCGTGCCGGCGGCCGCCACCGCCCTGATCCTGTCGCTCACCGCCGTGGTCTGCTTCGCATTCGACTTCGGCGTGCTGCGCGGGGCGGAGATTTTCCCGGGACTCATCGTGCTGTGGTCGTACCTCACCGCGATGATCGTGGCGTCGCTCCTGCTCACCGGGCTGCTCGCCGAGCAGCACCGGCTCGAGACGCGCTACGAGCAGGTATTCCAGACCAGTCCGCAGCCGCTGTGGGTCTGCGATGCGGCCACGCTGCAGTTCCTGCTGGTCAACGCAGCGACCGAGCGGCTGTACGGCTTCGCGCGCAGCACGCTGCTCGGTGGCACCATCGATCTGCTGACGCCGCCGCACGAGGTGCGCTCGCTCGCCTCGCTCCTTGCCGGTGAGCCGCATCAGCCGCTCGAGCTGCGCCAGCGCACCCGCGACGGGACGGTCATCGACGTCGAGATCTGGGCGCGCCTCATCGACTACGGCGGTAGACCTGCGTGGCTGGTGTTCACCTTCGACGTCACCGAGCGCAAGGCGCTCGAGAGCTCGCTGGTGAATGCGATCTCGGGTGAGCAGCGTCGCATCGGCCAGGAGCTGCACGACGGCCTGGCGCAGGAGCTCACCGTGGCCTCGCTCCTCGCCTCGCAGCTCGCCAAACGCGCCGCGGAGCAGCGCTTGAGCGTAGCCGACGACCTGGCAAGACTCGCCGACTCGATCGTGGGGAGCTTCGAGAGCGCGCGTGCCGCGGCGCACGGGCTCTCGCCGCTGGTCGGCTTCAACGGCGATCTCGGCCTCGCGCTCGCCGCGCTCGCCCGCATGAGCAGCATCGCCGGCACCGCGGTTGAGCTGCACTCGCGCTTCGAGGCGCCGCTGCGCCTCACGCTCGAGGCGTCGACGCACCTCTACCGCATCGCGCAGGAGGCGGTGCAGAACGCGCTCAAGCATGCCGCGGCGCACCGCATCGAAGTGTACTTCGACGTGCGCGCCGACTGGGTGATGCTGCGGGTAGTCGACGACGGCCGCGGTATCAGGCTGGTGGATGCCGCCTCATCGGGCTTCGGCATCAACACCATCCGCTATCGCACCAGCGCGCTCGGGGGGCAACTGTCGATCCGGCCGGTGCCGACGGGCGGCACCAAGGTCACTTGCCTGGTGCCGAATCCCGCCGCCGGCGTGCCGGGGCTGCGCCTCATCGGGCAGGGCTGATCAGCGCGCCGCGCGCAGCGCGAGGCTGCGCCGCACGGCGAGCGCCGTGCCGCCGAGCACCAGCACGGAGGCGAGCGCGAGGCGCGTGCTGATCGGCTCACCGAAGAGAGCAACCCCAGCGAGCGCTGCGATCACCGGGACGGCGAGCTGCGCGTTCGCGGCGGCGATGGCGCCGAGCCGGGGGAGCGCGGTGTACCAGGCGGCGTAGCCGAGTCCCGAGGCCACGCCGCCGGAGAGCGCGGCGAGCAGCACGCCCTGCGTATCGAAGTGGCGTTGCGCGAGCAGCAGGGCGCTGATCGCGGCCGCCCCGGGGAGGGCCCGCACGAAGTTGCCGGCGGTGTCGCCGAGCGCGTCGCGCGAGCCGCGGCCCTGGAGCGAGTAATAGCCCCAGGCGACGCCCGCGATCAGCATGAGCACCGCCTCGCGGGTGGGCGGCGCGCTGACGCCGGGCAGGAGCAGCAGCACCAGCCCGACGACCGCGAGCAGCCAGCCGGCGATGAGCCGCCGATCGATGCGCTCGCCCGCCACGAAACCCGCCGCCAGCATCACCACCTGCACGGCGCCGAACAGCAGCAGGGCGCCGGTGCCCGCGGTGAGCCCGACATAGGCGAACGAGAAGGGAATCGCATAGACCAGCAGCATGAGCGCCGCGAGCCAGCTGCCGCGCGGCGCTGCGGCCCCGCGCCCGATGTGCACCAGGAGTGACAGGGTCGCCGCTCCGGCGGCGAGGCGGATGGTGGTAAAGCTCGCCGGATCGATGTGGCTCACGCGCAGTGCCATGCGGCACAGGACCGAGTTCGCCGCGAAGCACAGGAGCGCGAACAGGGCGGCGAGCGCGGTGCGCTTCATCGGCTCGCCGCGCCGGCGTTGCGACTGCGCTCGAGCAGCCGGGCGCTCCCGAGACGCTCCGCCCAGGCGGGGAACCCCGCCGTGGCTCCGCCCCAGCGCAGCTCCTCCACATCCCGAAAGAGCGGCTCATCCGTTCGCAATGTCGCCAGGCGCTTGAAGAGCAGCGCCAGCTCACGCCGCTCGCCGAGCGCTTCCGGTGGGAAGTCTTCCAGCGCTCCGTATTTGCCGATGAGCCGAGCGGCGCTCACTCGCCCGATACCGGCGAGGCCCGGGAAGCCATCCGCCGCATCGCCCACGAGGGCGAGAAAGTCGGGGATGCGCACCGGGTCGACGCCGAACTTGGCGCGCACCCCGGCGGCGTCGCGAATCTCTTTGGTGCGGCGGTCGACCTGCACGACCCGATCCGCGACTACGCATTGCGCGAGGTCCTTGTCCGGCGTCCAGATCGAGACCTTGGCGACGCGCGCATCCTGCGCCGCCAGGTGTGCGGCCGAGGCGAGCGCGTCGTCCGCTTCGAGCTCCACCATCGGCCACACCGTGACGCCCATGGCCGCGAGCGCGTCCTCGAGCGGCTGGAACTGCCGCAGCAGCCCGGGCTCGATGCCGTCGCCGGTCTTGTAGCCGTTCCAGAGCCGGTTGCGGAAGGATTCGATGACGTGATCGGTCGCGACGCCGACATGGGTCGCGCCCTGCTCGATCATCTCGAGAACGGTATTGAGGACTCCGGTGACGGCGCCGAACGGCGGCGCATCACTCGCGGCGAAGCGGCGCAGGCCGTAGAAGTGGCGGAACAGCTCGTAGGTGCCATCGACGAGATGGACGATCACCTACGCGATCGTACACCTACCTCGGTGAGGCGAGGCGGGCCGGCTGCCGGCGCGGGCCGGCGGCGAGGTGTGCGCGCCGCCGCCGGAGGTTAACGGCCGCCAGATATACGGCGAGAAACACCAGCGTTGCACTGACATCGAACAGCAGGAACTGCATGACCGAAGCCTCCGCCCTACATGAGAGAGGAGTCTAGTCGCGACGGGTGTCGGGGTCGGCCTCCCGCCGGGGTAGCTGCGGCACGGCATTAGGATGGATGCCGCCTACTCAATTCGAGGGATTCGGCTAGAGTTGCAACCTGATGGCGAAGGTCATTCTCTTCGTGCTGGCGCTCCTCGCCTTGCCGCTCGCGCTGCTCGCCTTGCTGCGCTCGGGCCGCCGGCGAGCCCCGCGGTCGCCCCCGGGGGCTCCGGCGGATGTTGCGCCCACCGCGCCGGCATCGGATGAGGGGGTCACGGCCGAGGCGGCACCGGCCGGACCGCCGCCGCAGGCGCCGGCCGAAGTGGCCGCGCGCCTGCATCGACTCGCCTTCGGCGTCCCGCTTGCGCCACCGGCCACCGACCCGGTTCACCGCGAGGTCGCGGGCGCGGTCGACGTGCTCCTTACCGGGCCGGTCCTCAAGCCCGAGTACGCGCCGCGGCGACCGCTGCTGTTGCCGAAGCTGGTGCAGGCGGTCAACGATGAGAGTGTGTCGCGGCGCGAGCTCGCGGTGCTCATCGCCCAGGACCCGGCGCTCGCCGGCAACCTCCTGCGGCTCGCCAACGGCGCCTTCTATCGCGTGAGCTCGCAGCCGGTCGAGAGCATCGATCGCGCGGTGGCGGTGCTCGGGACCTCGGGAATCCGTTCGCTGCTCGCCGCCGCGCTGGTGCAGCCGGTCTTCAGGACCTCCTCGGGACGTTTCCAGCGCTTCCCGGAGATCACCTGGGAGCACACGCAATACGCGGCGACCGTGGCCGAAGCGCACGCCGCCATCGTCGCCGACGAGGATCCGTTCGCGGCCCAGCTGCTCGCGCTGATGTACGGACTCGGCGCCATCCTCACGTTCCGCGCCTCGATGGACGAGTACGCGAGCCGCAACGCGGCGGCGGATGCCGCCACGGTGAGCGCGCTCATCGAGCAGCATGCGGCGACCGTAGCGAGGCGCATTGCGCACGACTGGGAGCTCTCCAGCCGCATTCTGACCGCGCTCGAGGAGCAGTCGCCCTACGTACGCTCGGGAACGGCGAGCGGGCTCGGGGAGTCGCTGCGCTTCGGCCGCTATTGCGCGAGCATCGGCGTGCTGCGTCACGCGCATGTGCTCGATGACGATGGAGCGCTGGCGGCGGTACGCGCCGGAGGGTTCCGCGGGCCGGCGCCCGAGCGCATCTGGGCGCGTCTCGCGGCGCAGTTGGCCCGGGACGAGCAGTAGCGGCAGACGAGGCAAGGCCGCATGGCAAAAGCTCCCGCGCTCTTTCAACACGCGCAGATCGAGGTCGACTGGGTTGGCGCGAGCGAGTTCGAGGCTTACCGCGCCGGCGGGCCGAGGTTGCGTGTCGATGGCGATGCGAAGAGCGCGCCGAGCCCCTTCGACGCGCTGCTGGCCGCCATCGCCACCTGCGCGGCGACCGACGTGGTCTCGATCCTCGCCAAGCAGCGCACGCCGGTCACGGCACTGCATGTCGCCGTGGAGTCGCAGCGCGTCGCTGCGACTGCGCGCCGGCTGGCCGCCGCGATTCTGCACTTCGCGATTTCCGCCCCGGGGACAACCAGCGCAAAAGCGGAGCGCGCGGTCGAGCTCTCCGTGACGAAGTACTGTAGCGTGCGCTCCTCGCTCCTCGCGGAGGTCTCCGTGACCTGGACCGTGGAGCTGAGGCACTGACGAAGCGCGGGGTCTGACCGGGCTCGCAAAAAAGTGACCAGAAGCGGGAGACAGTACGCTCGGAGGGGGCCGAGTAAGCGCTGCCTCCCGCCCCTGGTCTATCTGGTCGCTCCACCTGCCTCCATCCACGCGGGAACTTGCCTGGTAAAGGCAATGCAACGCCCGTGCCAACACGGCGCCGAACCCGGCAGCCGAGTCAGGTCAATCACTTAGCTCTATCCGATGTTGGTTCGGCCAGGCGCGTCGCGCCCGATCGGTGTGCACCGAGTGCGCCGGCGCACGTCCTTGGTGCGCCACGATCCGCCACCATTGCTCCATCGCCCTGCCGCAAGCCCTGCGCAGACTCTTTCCTCGAAGCCGCAGCGCACCCTCGATGAGGAGTCACCCATGTCGGATCGCTTCGAAGCATTCCTCGACGCCGTAAGCCGGCTCGGTACCGCGCTCGCCCGCTCGCTCGGGGGGTTCCTCGCCCTTCTGTGGCTGCGCCGGGCGCGGCTGGTGCTGGCCGCACTCCTCGCGCTCGCCGGGTACGCACTCTGGAGCCATCCGCCCTTCGCCACGGTCCACCGGAGCGAGGTGCTGGTGCGCACCAACGTGCTCGATGGCACGGCGCAGGCCTACAGCACCGGCACCGTGCTGGTGCTGCCGGGCGTGCACCAGGTACGCCGCTACGCGACGCGCGACCAGGTGTACCGTCCGGCGGAGGGCGCGCGCGCGGCGGGTGCGGCGCCCTTTCAGTCGAGCGAGGGGCTCTCGCTTGGCGTCGATCTCACGGTGCGCTGGGCCATCGACCGCGGCCGCATCGCCGAGCGCTCCCGGGAGTTTCCCGACGATCTCGACGCGGACCTGGTGGGTCCGGCGGTGCAGGGTGTGATCTATCCGCTGCTCGCGCGCCACACGGTGCGCGAGATCTTCTCGAGCGAACGCGCCGCGATCCAGGAGGAAATGAGCCGCGCACTCGCGCCTAAGCTCGCCTCGCTCGGACTCGTGCTGCGCGGCGTCGACATGGGACAGGTGGATCTGCCCGAGGACTATCGCGGCGAGATGGACAAGCTGCTCGCCGAGGAGCTCGAGACCGAGAAGATCCGCTACACGCTCGAGCTGAAGGAAGCGCAGGTGAAGGAGACGCAGCTGGCCGCCGAGGCCGACAAGGTACGGCGGCAGAAGGCGGCCGAGGCGGCCGGCGAGGAGCAGGTCATCGCGGCGCGCGCGCAGGAGGAGACCATGAAGCACATCCTGCCCTTCAAGCAGAAGCAGATCGAGCAGCGGCGCCTCGAGGCGGAGGCGGAGAAGGTGGCTCGCATCCGTAACGCCGAGGGCGCCGCCGAGGCGCGCCGCATCGAGGCGCAGGGCGAGGCGGATTCGCGCCAGAAACTGGCCGACGCCGAGGCCTACCGGGTGGAGCTGGTCGGCAAGAGCAACGCGGGGCAGATGCAGCGCGAGGGCGCGCTCATCGCGCAGTACCCGCTGCTGATCCAGAAGACGCTCGCCGATAAGCTCTCCGACAAGGTGCAGGTGATCATCGCGCCGACGCCGGCGCCCGGTCAGTTCATCGGCTCGAACCTGCTCGGCATCGAGCCGCCGAAGGAGCGGCGCTGATGTGGCTGGCGCTCGCTGCGGCGCTGGCGATTGTCACGGAGGATCACGCGGCGCTACGGGCGGCGCCGCGCGCCGGCGCCACCGAGCTCGAGACGCTCTGGCAGGGGGACGTGCTCGAGGTGCGCGCCGAACGCGCCGGCTATCTCAAGGTCTACGACTACCGGCGCGAGCGCGGTGGGTTCCTGCGCGATGACGCGGCGCGCGCCGTCGGCGTCGCCGAGAGCGACGCGCCGGAGTTGCTCGCGGTGCTGCGGTTCCTGCGCGACCGGCCGGGCGCCGAGGCACTCGGGATCAGTTTCGGTGCGGCGTACCTGCGGGCCGCGCCGGCACGCTCGCTCACCGCCGAGCCGCTCGATGCGCTCGCCACCATGGCCGAGCGGCTCGCAAGCGATGCCTCCGGCAGCCACGCCGGCCACGCCGACGTCGCCGCGCACCTCGCGGTGGTCGAGCAGCTCGGCATTCATATGCTGAGCTTCGAGCGCAATGGACGGATGCAGGTCTGCTACGACGGCGAGCTTGATCGGCGCGTGCTGTCGCTTGCGCAGGCGAGCGACGCCGAGCGCGCGCGTGCGGCCCTCGGTCTTACGCGTCCCGAGTGTGTCGACCCTGCAGTCGGGGCGCTGCTGCGGGCGCCGTTCGATGCCGACCGGCGCGCGGTGCTCGAGGGGCTCGACGAGCGGCAGCTGACGCCGCTCATGCGCAGCCGCCTGCACGCGCGCCGCGCGGCGGTCTGGGCCGCGAGCGCCTATGGGGCGGCGCGCCGCGGCGAGCCGGCGGATGCGTTGGCCCGGCGCGCCCTCGAGGAGCTCCTCGCGGTGCACCCGGAAGAGCTCGGCGAGGACCGCCAGGGCGAGTATCGCGATGCGCTGTTGCGCGTCGGCGCGGTGCGCTGGGCGGCGGCACGACCCGCGGCCGCGGGGCCGCTGGAGCTCGAGACGCTGCCGGGGGAACCGGGGCAGACCTGTGTCACGCTGAAGGACGCGCGTCGCGGCGGGACGCCGCTGGTGCGGCGGTGCACTTACGGGATCGTCTGGGCGGCATCCGCGCGGCCCATCGCGGCGGCGCACGCGCTGGTGCTCGCCGTGCAACCACTCGAGACCTGGCGGGAGCTGTGGGTGTTCCATGAGAGCCCCGCGGGATGGAGCGTCGACGTTCTCTCGCCAGGCCTGGAGGACCCGGAGGAGGGCTATGTCGACTTTGCCGGTTTCGCGCCGGCCACCCACCGCCTCCTCATCGCGCGCGAGGTCGAGGAGCACGGACGTTTTCGCCGGCGCTTCGAAGAGCTGCGCATCGAGAATCTTGCGCTGGTGCGCACGGCGAGCGCGCCGGAGCTGCTCGCCGACTTCGGTCGCTGGCAGGACGCCGCCTGGCGGCGCGACACGCTGGCGTTGCACTGATAGCATCGTGACCGATGTCAGGGCTGCTGCGAATCACGGCGCTGCTCGCTTGCGGCGCCGCACCGCTGCTCGCGGTTGCCGGCGACGCGGAGGTTTTCGACACCGTCCCGGGCCGCACGGCGGCAGCCCTCCTGCCCCCGCAGCTCGCAGCGGGCCCCGATTTCCACGTCCTCGATCCCGTTCAGGGCGACGGTCTCATGAACCGCTTCGTACTGGAGAGCCGCTTCGGCACCTTCAGCGCCTACGGCCGCCAGGCGCTCGCGGTACGCGTGCAGGAGGTGGCGGCGCTGCATGAGCTCGCGCGGACTTCGGACATCGCGATCGCCGCGGGCGGCGTCGTGCAGGGGGCGGAGTCGGAGGTCAAGACCGCCGCCGGCGTCGTGACGCACCCGATCGAGACCGTCGCCGGGATCCCCAAGGGCATCGCCCATCTCTTCGGCGGCTATCGGGCCCGCGGCGAAGAGGCGGCCGCAGATGCCAAGAAGGACCTGAGTGCCGCGCGTGCGGGCGGCGCTGACGGCGTTGGCGGAGGAGAGGGCGTCGCGCATGCCGCCGGTCAGGGCGCGCACGCCGCGAAGAGCTACGCCGAGCGATACCTCGGCGTCACGGCCGCCGAGCGCGACTACTATCGCAAGCTCGGCGTCGATCCGTACACCGATAACCAGGTGCTGCGCGACACCGTCCGCCACGACGCGCGCATCCGCGCCGGCGCCGGTTTCGGCATGAAGTTCGTCGGCATCCCCGGGATTCCCGGCATCGGCCTCACGCAGCGCGCGGTCGATGCGATCTACAAGGAGGACCCGGCGGTGACCCGCCGGCGGACCCGCGCGATGCTCGCCGGTTACGGCCTCACCGCTGCCGAGACCGACGCCTTCCTCAATGCGCCGCTCCTGAGTCCCACGCGTCAGGTGCTGCTGCTCGCCGATGCCGAAGCACTCGCGGGGGTTGCCGGTCGCGGCGAGTTGTTCCGCCACGCGCTCGGGCTCACCGCACCCGAGGAGGTCCAGGTGTACCTGGCGAGCGCCGCCATCCTGGTCAAAGCGCACGCGAGCGAGCCGGTCGCCGCGCTCGTCTCGGGTCTGCGGCTGCCGGCGGCGCTGCGGGCCGACGGCCGGCTCGTCGTCTGCGGCGCGTTCGAGTCGATCTACTGGACGGCGGATGTCGCACAGCTCGAAGCGCAGCTCGAGGCGGATCTGCCGGCACAGCCGCAGCCGGTGGCGCGGGAGTTATGGGTCGCAGGGACGTTGTCCGATCGCGCCCGCGCCGCGCTCGCGAGCCGCGGCTGGGCGCTGCGACCTCAGAACTTGCCCCCGTAGGCGAGGTGCCCCTGCGGCGTCTCGCAGGCGATATCGAGGGTGGCTACCTGCTGCGTGGCCGGATCGAAGTGGCGGCCGTCGCCGTCGATGAACTCGCCGCTCTCGATGAGCGCCGCATCGGTGATCCCGGGTTTGATCGCGGCCAGCTCGCGCGTGTAGCCGGAGGAGATGCCCTGGGCGTTGAGGCTCAGCTGGCAGTTGCTCCACGCGAACGGATCGCCGTTCTGCACCCGGAGGAGGAACAGCTTGCGGTTGTAGCCGATCCTGGCGGTGAGCCCCAGGCCCGCCCGCGTGGGCTGGGCGATGCTGGTCTCGGGCGCCACCGCCTGCGCCGGCTCGGCGGAGCCCTGGTACTGCGTGCTCAGACGCCAGATGAGCGCTCCGGCGCACACCACCGCGATGACCAGGATGCCGGAGAGCTCGACCGGCGAGGAACTCTTGCGGAACGGGCGGCCGCAATGCGGGCAGGCAACGGCGCTCGAGGAGACGTCGTTCCCACAGTCGGGGCACTTGCGCAGGCTCACCGGCGCATTGTCGCGCCCGAGGAGGCTTTTGTCAGTGCGGCGAGAAGCGCAGCGGCAGCACGCGACAGCGGGCGGGACGCAGCCTTCTGCAACCCGCCACCGCGGGCGGCGCGGGATTGCGATGCGCGAGGCCGGCGCGCGGCCGGCGCGGACGCCTCGAGTCGTTGGTGGAGCAGGACGCCAGGCGCGGTGCGGCCATGGGCGCGGGTGGTGCGGGCGGTTCAGGCCTGCTGAGCGCGCGGCACGCGCGTCAGGCCGGCGGCGAGCCCGGTGCGGCTGCCAGCCTGATCGAGCAGCATTTCGCCGAACAGCTCGGCGGGCTGCGGCTCGCAGCAATAGTAGCCTTGCCACTGGTCGCAGCCGAGCGCCCGCACGCAGCGCAGCTGCTCCTCGGTCTCGACGCCTTCGGCCACCACCTGCAGGTTGACGCTGTGGGCGAGTGAGATGATGGCACGCACGATCGATTCGTCGGTGCGGCTGGTGGCGAGGTCGCGCACGAAGCTGCGGTCGATCTTCAACTTGTCGATCGGGAAGCGGCGCAGGTAGCTCAAGCTCGAGTAGCCGGTGCCGAAGTCATCGACCGCGACGGTGACGCCCATCTTGCGCAGCTGCTTGAGCACGCCCACCGACTCCTCGGGGTTGGTCATGACCGCACTCTCGGTGAGCTCGATCTCGAGGACGCGCGGGTCGAGGTTCTCGGCGGCGAGCGCCGAGCGGATGACGTCGACGAGGTTCTGGTGGCGGAACTGCGTGGCCGAGAGGTTCACGGCGAGCCGGATCTGCGCGCCGTGGTCGAGTTGCCAGGCGGCGGCCTTGCGGCACGCCTCGCGAATGACCCACTCGCCGAGCGGGATCATGAGGCCGGTCTCCTCGGCGAGCGGAATGAAGGAGGATGGCCCGATCACGCCGCGCAGCGGGTGGCGCCAGCGCAGCAGCGCCTCGGCGGTGACGATGCGGCCGGTCTTGGCCGACATCACCGGCTGGAACGACAGCTCGAACTCGCCCGCCACGAGCGCGCGGCGCAGGTCGTTCTCGAGCGCCAGGCGCTCGTGCATCGAGTCGGTCATGCCACGCTGGAAGAACTGCACCTCGCCGCCGCGCTCCTTGGCGAGCGCCATGGCGACCTCGGCGTGGGCCAGCAGATCGTCTACGCGCCGGCCGTCGTCCGGCCAGACGCTGACGCCGATGCTCGGACGCACGCTCACGTCGGCGCCGTTGATGGAGAAGGGCTCGCGCAACTCCGCGAGGATGGCGCGCGTGATGGCCTCGGCGTCGACGCGCGCGGCGAGGCTGTCGATCAGCACCACGAACTCGTCGCTCCCGAGGCGCGCCAGGAGATCGCCCGGGCGCAGCACCGAGCCGACGCGGCGTGCGACCTCGGAGAGCAGCCAGTCGCCGGCGCCATGGCCGAGGGAGTGGTTGAGAGAGCTGAAATGATCGAGGTCGAGCACGGCCACCGCGATGGCGCGCTCGGGGCGGCCGGTGTCGGCTACCGACTGGGCGAGCCGCTCCTTGAAGAGCAGCCAGTTCGGCAGCCCGGTGAGCGAGTCATGGGTGGCGAGGTACTGCAGGCGCGTGTGCACTTCCTCGAGCTCGCGGGAGCACTGCGCGGTGCGCTCCGCGAGTCGGCGCTCGTAGAAGACCGCGATGCGGGTGATGACGAGGATGGCGGCGCCGGCGGCACCGAGCGCAATCCCGAGCAGTTCCCGGCCGGCGCCCGGGCCCTGACCGAAGTGGCTGAAGTCGAAGGTCGCGCCCTGCCAGGCGCTCACCGGCATGAGGAGCAGGGCCGCCGCGCCGAGCAACGCCGCGGCCGCTTTGCCGACCAGGCCGGCCCAGGAGGGCTTCGGCCCCACGCGGTAGCGCAGCCAGAAAGCGCTGGTGAAGGCCGCGAAGGCCAGGGCCATGGAGAGGATGAGGGGGCGGATGATGCCCCCGGCAGGGCGCGCCGGGCCGAGCGCGGCGACCGTAGTCCAATAGGTCGCGGAGATCCCTGCCGCGGCCGCCGTGCTCCCGGCCAGAATTCTCGAGGTGCTTGGCTCGCTCCCTGCGAACACCGCGAGCATCCCCATGAGGTCGAGCACGGCGACCGCGAACGCTGCAAATAGAATGGTGACGTCGGTGTCGGCCCAGCTCTGGGTGCCGAGGGCCAGCAGGCCCACCAGATCGAGGCACCACAGCCCCGCACCAAGCGCGAGTGCGCCGGACACAGTCCGACACAGCACGCGCCGGCGCGAAGAGGCCGACAAGCGTGTGGTTACATCCAATGTAGTGTGGGAAGCAGCCAGGGCTATCACTGCCGCTAGCATTGCGAGCCACCCATCGACCGTCACGCCTAATACCGTCCGTGGTTGTCAACGCCTTCCATGGGAAGCAAGTTACCGGCAGGCGCGCCGCCCCAGAATTGCAAGGATTGGGTAAAAGCCCCCAGGGAGAGTCTGTAGGCGAGCCGCCCACGCGCGCCGCGGAGCGGGGAAAACCCGCGAATGTGCGCTGATTCCGGGGGTTACGGCACGCTAGCGCAATTTGAGATAGGCCTATCTCAGATCTCGATGATCTTGTTGCGCACCGCGTATTTGACGAGATCCGAGAGCGAGGCGAACTCCATCTTGCGCATTATGTTGCTACGGTGGGTCTCGGCCGTCTTGACGCTGATACCGAGCGCGCGCGCCACGTCCTTGTTGCTGGCGCCCTCGGCGAGCAGCTGCACGATCTCCCGCTCGCGCGCCGAGAGGGTTTGCCCGCTTTCCGGGGTCTCACCCTCGCCGCCGCTGCCGCTGCCGCCGCGCAGGTACCCCTCGAGCACCAGGCGCGCCACCTTGGAGGTGAAGAAGGTCTGGCCCTCGAGCAGCGCCTCCACCGCCCGCACCAGGATCCGCCCCGCATCGGACTTCAGCACGTAGCCGCGCGCTCCCGCATTGAGCACCTCGCGCACCAGCTGCTCGGACTCGTGCGCGGTGAGGATCAGGACGCGGGTCTCGGGGCGCACCGCGAGGATGCGCCGGGTGGCATCGAGCCCGTTGAGCTCGGGCATGCTCAGATCGAGGATGGCGATGTCGGGCTTGTGCATCTCGACGAGCGCCACCGCCTCGCGGCCGTTGTCGGCCTGCGCGACCACGGTCCAGCGCTCGACATCGGCGAGCGTCGATACCACGCCACGCCGCACCATCTCGTGATCGTCGGCGATCACGATGCGGGCGGCGCGCGGGCGCGCTTCAGGCACTGCGCACCTCGGAGAGCGCCTGCAACGGCACCGTAGCGCGGATACGCGTGCCGGCACCGGCGGATTCGACCGCGAATGTGCCGCCGACCTGGCGGATGCGCTCGCGCATGCCGGCGAGGCCGACGCCGAGCGTCGGTACCGCGGCGCCACGGGTGCCGTCGCGCCCCGCGATGCCGCGGCCCGCATCCTCCACCTCGAGGCTGACGGTGTCCGGCAGGATCTCCAGGCGCACCGCCACCCACGGGCTTGCCGAGTGGCGCTGCACGTTGGTGAGTGCCTCCTGCGCGACGCGGAACAGCGTCAGCTCGTTGGCGGCGGACAGGCGCGGCATGGCCTCGGGCAGATCGAGCCGCACTTCGATGCCGCTGCGGTCGCGCAGGCCGTCCGCCAGCCAGCGCAGCGCACTGACGAGTCCCAGCTCGTCCAGCAGCGGCGGATGCAGCAGGTAGGAAGCGGTGCGGATTTCCGTCGAGCATTGCCGCGCGAGCTGCACGGCGTTGGCCAGCAGCTCGCGCGGCTTCGCCGCGAGCGAGCGGGTGGCCTCCGACAGCCGCGCGAGGTCGAGCTCGAGCGCCGCGAGCGTCTGGCCGGTCGAGTCGTGCAGGTCGCGGCCGATGCGGCGCCGCTCTTCGTTCTGAATGCGCGTCAGCTCGCCGGCGAGCACCTGCAGGTCCGCCAGCACCTGCTCGCGCTCGAAGTCGAGCAGTACCTGGGCCACCTGGTCGGCGACTCCGCCGACGAAGTTGGCTTCGTCCGGGAACCACTGGCGCGGGCCGTCGAGCTGCGAGGCCGAGACGACGCCGGCGAGCTCGCCGGCGCGCCAGATGGCGGCGGCGACGATCGCGCGCGAGCTCGCGAGCGGCTGGGTCGCGTCGCTGAAGCCCCGCAGCCGCTCCTCGGTGGTGACGTCGGCGCTGCGGAACACGCGCTCGGTACGCAGCATGCCGATGTAGGTGCCGAGCCGGCTCATCGGGAAGCGCGGCAGCTCGATCTGCGCGCCGCCGCGCTCGTAGCGCGCCGCGCAGGCGAGCGTGGCTCCCTGCTCCTCGAGCATCCAGATCGCGACGCGGTCGGCGTCGAGCACCTGGGCGGCATCGGCGCAGATACCCTCGAGTGCCGCGTCGACGCCGCTCCAGCCGCTGCCGCGGTTACGGCTCGAGACGCGCAGCAGCGCGTCCGACTGGTGCTGCATGCGCACGATGCGGGCCCCTTCGGCTTCCTCCTGCTGCCTGCGCGCGGTGATGTCGCGCATGAGGGTCTGCACGGCGGGCGCCCCCTCGTACTCGATGGGGACACCCCGCACCTCGACCCAGATCATGACGCCGTCGAGCCGCCGGATGCGTGCCTCGCGCGGCTCGACCGGCTGCCCCTGCTCGATGATGCGCCGGGTGCGCTCGGCCAGCACCTCGCGATCCGTCCCGGTCACGAACGACAGCACCGAGAGGCCGTTCAGTACGTCATCGGGCGTCGCGCCGACCAGCGTGCGCGCCGCGGCGTTGGCGAACAGCACCTCCCGGCCGCGATGCACGAATACCGCCTCGGGCATCGCATCGACCAGCGCGCGGTAGCGGCCCTCGCTCTCGAGGCGTTGCTGCTCGGCGCGTTTCGCCTCGGTGAGGTCGTGCACCACCGCGAGCGTCAGGTCGGTCTTGCCCTCCCTGAGGATGCTCAGGTCCACCTCGGCCGGGAACAGCTCCCCGGTGTCGACCCGCTTGTGCAGCCATTCGAAGCTCGCATTGCCTTCGCGCATCGCCTGCTCGATGCGCCGCCGCCGAACGAGGGCCGAGGGCTGACCGCCGGGCTGCTCGAGCGGGGAGATCTTCTCGGGCGTGAGCGCGCGCAGCGCCTCCTGATCGGGCAGCCCGAACATGCGCAGCGCCGTGTCGTTGCCGGTGATGAAGCGGTCGCCCTCGCCGAGGAACACGCTGAAGGAGGTGTTGTTGAACAGCGTGCGGTAATGGACCTCGCGGTTGCGCAGCGCCCGCAGCGAGTGGCTGAGGAGAAAGGTCATGGCGAGCACCAGCGCGGAGAACGCGCCCGTCACCACCAGCGTCGTGACCGTGCGCTCGTGCCAGGCCGCGAGGATCGCATCGAGCGGCCGCGCGGTGACGATCAGGCTCGGGTACTGGCGCAGCTGCGCGAAGCCGTAGACCATCCTGCCGCCCAATACGGAGGAATCCCCCTCGATGGTTCCCGAGTCCCAGCCGCTCGCGAGATAGTGCTTGGCCTCCTGAAAGCTCGGCGAGCTCGAGTAGTTGTGCCCGACCAGGTTGTGCCCCGGCTTGTCCTCCATGGCCGCGAGCAGCATGCCGTCCATGGTGACGAGGAAAATGATGCCGCCGGGTCCGCCGAGCTGCGGGCGCAGCGAGTCGAACGCCCGGAAGTCGAACAATGCGCCGGCCCAGAGGTCGGGGTTGTTCGCCGAGCCGACGCGGCGCGCGATCGGCACCAGCAGGTGCTCGCCGGCGGCTTCCGCGGGGCGGTCGGGGTCGGGGATCGGCGCGCCGATCCACACGTCCGAGCCCTGCGACTCGGGCGCTTCGAGTGCGGTGAACCATTTCGGCGGCACGCCGCTCACGTCGTACGACCCCGCGCGTCCGGCGCGCGCGAAGCGCGAGCCGTCGGCGACGAAGATGGAGCGTACGTATTGGCCGCCGGTCATCGCCCTGCCGAGCTCGGGGCTCAAGTCCCGGTCCGACACGTTGCCGAGTCCCCCGGTGGCCTCGATCTCATTGGCGCGGGTCACCGCCGCGCCGACCCCGTCGCTGATCATCGCGAACGCGCTTTGCTCGAGCGCCACCGCCACCGCCCGCAGCCGGTTGCTCTCGGACTGGTAGGTTTCTTCGCGGTCGGTACGGATGCGTTGCGCGGAGTAGGCCCAGCCCGTGGCGAGCACCAGCGCCGCATAGAGCAGCAGCGTCCAGCTCAGACTGGACGGAAGTAGTATCGATGCGTCGCCGGAGCCCGGGCCGGCACGTAGTTTCGCAGCCTGATCCATGCGCGGGGCCGCGGTGGTTATTGTGCGGCCAGTGTGCGCCAAAGCGCGGCCGGAGGCTATGCCCGGCCGGTCAACCGGGGAACCGTCTGGCTCGTTGTCCGGGCAGACGGCTTAGGACAGGTAAGGTTAAATTGCATCCACCGGCGCAGGCAGCGCCGCGGAGGAACGACTTATGTGGGTCACGCATCCGAAGGCCGCGCGGTTCTTAGCTCCGCTGACGGGTCTTCTCCTGGGTCTGCCGGCCGGTGCGGCAGACACCGGCGCCCCGGCGGCGGCAGCCCCCGCTGCGCAGCCGGCGGTCTGGACGCAGAAGCAGCTGAACTTCCTCTTTCAGGGGTTCACCACCCGTTACTCCTGCGACGGGCTCGAGGGCAAGATCAAGCACGTGGTGAGGGATCTCGGCGCGCGCGGCGACTTCGAAGTGCATTCCTATGGCTGCGCGACGCCCTATGGTCGCCCGGATCCGTTCCCGTCCGTGAGCATCAGGATGAGTGTGCTGGAACCGGCGCCGGCGGGCGCCGCCGCAACGGACATCGTGGCTGCCCACTGGCAGCGGGTGGATCTGCACCTCGACAAGGACCCGGTGTGGGAGGCGAGCGACTGCGAGCTGCTCGAGCAGATCAAGCAGAAGCTGCTGCCGCTCTTTGCGACGCGCGACGTCGATTTCGCCTCCAACTGCGTCCCGCATCAGCTCAGCCTCGGCACACGCCTGTCGGCCGGCCTGCTCGTTCCCGATAAGCGCGGATGAGCGCGCCGGACGGGCCCGCGGGGGCGGGCTCGCGGTTTCCACTCAGGCTGGCGCTGCTGCTCGGGGCGGCGCTGATGATCAACTACGTCGACCGCGGGACGATCTCCACCGCCGCGCCGCTCATCAAGGGCGAGTTCGGGCTCGACCCCTTCCAGATGGGTCTGCTGCTATCGGCATTTTTTCTCACCTACGTGGCATCGCAGCCGTTCGTCGGCGTGCTCGTCGACCGCCTCGGGGCCGCGCGCGTGCTGGCAGCCGGGTTCACGGTCTGGTCGGCCGGCACCTTCCTCACGGGCCTTTCCTCCGGCATCGCTGCGCTCGTGGCGTTGCGGCTGGTGATGGGCGCTGGCGAGTCGGTGTGCTACCCGAGCGGCTTCGCCCTGATCGCGCAGCGCGTCGGGGATCAGCACCGCGCACGCGCCACCTCGCTCATGCAGCTCGGCAGCGTCATCGGCCCCGCGCTCGGAACCTGGCTCGGCGGATTCATGATGGTCCGGTACGGCTGGCGCGCCATGTTCATGGCGCTGGGCTTGGCGTCGCTCGTGTGGCTGATCCCCTGGTCGGGGGAGCTGCGGGCGCGGCCGGCGACCGCGGCGCAGCGGGCCGACGCCGCGGGACCGAGATGGATCGACGTCGTCCGCCAGCGTGCCCTTTGGGGCACGGTGTTCGGGAACTTCTGCTCCAATTACGCCTTTTACTTCGTGTTTACCTGGGTGCCGCTCTATCTGGTGGAGGAGCGTGGCCTTTCACTTTCTTCGATGACCTCCGTTCAGGGCTCCATCTTCGTCATGGACGCCCTGAGCATCCTGGCGGCGGGATGGCTCATCGACGCATGGATCCGCCGCGGTGCGACGCCGAGTCTCGCCTACAAGACGGCGCTGTGTCTGAGTGCGGCCGGTGTTGGACTGTGTCTGCTGTCGTTGAGCGGTTCCGGGCCGCTCGCCGGAGCGGCGCTGCTGCTCGCGACCGGAGTGGGGGACGGGCTCAACTCCCCGTCGGTCGGCGCGCTCACGCAGAGATTCGCCGGACCGCTCGCAACGGGACGCTGGATGGGTACGCAGAACGCGGCCAGCAATACCGCGGGCTTCCTGGCCCCGAGCGTGACCGGTTACCTGGTGAAGTACGACGGCGGCCATTACACGCTCGCCCTCTGGGTCACGGGCGCCGTCGCGCTGCTCGGGCTCATCGCGTGGCTCGTGGTGGTGCCGAAAGTGGAGCCGGTCGACTGGCGCCGGGAGGCGGCTAGGAATAGATCCGCGCCCGTTCCTGGTCCGCGATGATGTCGCGCGCCGCGAGGTACAGGTGCGCCGCGGCCCAGAAGCCGGTCGGCACGATGCACAGCATCGCCAGTCGCAGCGCGTCCGCATCGTTGAGGTGATAGCGCAGGAACCAGTCGTTCAGCAGGCCGATCACGTTCGGCGTGATGACGAGATTGCCGAGGTTGGCGAGGAACAGCACCATGGCGCAGAACATGGCCCGCATGCGGCACGGCGCGAGGTTGTTGAGCAGCCCGAAGCCCGGCCCGATGTAGAAGTAGATCGCGGGGATGTAGATCCACAGCATCGCCTTGGCGAGCGCGAGATCGCGCGTCCAGTAGACCACTCCCGAGGCGACGGTGGCGATGGCGACGCCGGCGGCCAGCAGCCACACGATGCGCCGCGCATCCACCATGGTGCTGCGAGCCATCAGCCAGCCGGTCGCAAGCGTCGCGAGCCCGCCGCCCCAGAGGTGCATGTTCTGCGTGACATCGCCCGCCTGGCCCACCGTCATGTGGTAGGTGCGCTGCAGGAACGTCGGCGTCCAGAACATCAATCCCCAGCCCCATAGCGCGCACACCGCCGTGCCGAGCATGGTGTGGACTCCGGAGCGCTGCTGCCACATGAAGCGCATGGTGGCCTTGACGGAGGGGGCGAGAGCGTCCCTGCCGGCATCGAGGCACCCGCGCGCGGGTTCGCGCACCGTGAGCCACACGGCCGCGCCGGCCAGTACTCCGGGAACACCGAGCGCATAGAACACTGCGCGCCATCCGTACTGATCGGCGATGGCACCGGCGACGTTATAGCCGAGCCAGGCGCCGATCGGTGCGCCGAGCGAGAACACGGTGAGCGCCATGGGACGCCGCGCGGTCGGGAAATAGTCCGACAGCAGCGAGTTCGCGCCCGGGGTGCCGCCCGCCTCGCCGACCGTGACCCCGACGCGTGCCATGAAGAACTGGAATGAGGTGCGCGCCAGGCCGCAGACCGCGGTCATGATCGACCACAGCACCAGGCACACCGCGACGATCCTGCGGCGGTTGTAACGGTCGATGAGCCAGGACAGCGGGAAGCCGAGCAGGATGTAGAACACCCCGAAGGCCATGCCGGTGAGGAGCGACACGCCGAGGTTGGTGAGGTGCAGCTCGTCGCGGATCGGATCGAGCACCGTCGACACGACGTAGCGGTCGGCGATGCTGAGCGTGTAGACGAGGCACATCATGATGAGCACGTACCAGCGCTCGAGGAATGAGGCTGACTGCGGCTCGGCGAGCTGCATGACCGGACTCCCCGGTGCGACGTCCGACTGCAGCTCGCTCATGGGGTCCGGCCTGGCATGGATTGCGGGTGAGGTTACGCCTGCGGCGCGCGACTGTCTTGCAGGATCAGGTCGGCGCCTTTCTCGGCGAGCATCATCACCGGCGCGTTGGTGTTGCCCGAGGTGACGTTGGGAAAAGCCGAGGCATCGACGACGCGCAGGCCCGTCACACCGCGCACCCGCAAGCGCGCGTCGAGCACCGAGGTGCGCGGATCCGAGCCCATCATGCAGGTGCCGCAGGCGTGGAACACCGAGCCCGAGCGCTGGCGGAAATCCGCGAGCAGCTGGGCTGCGCTCGCGATCCCGGGTCCTGGCTCGCGCTCGGCCTCGATGATGGCGGCGAGCGGCGCGGCGGCGGCGATCCGCCGTACCAGCTGCGCGCCCTCGCAGACGTCGCGGATGTCCTCGGGCGCCGCCAGCGCGTTGGGCTGAATGGCGGGGGCCTTGAGCGGGTCGAGCGAGCGGATGTGGATGCTGCCGCGGCTCACCGGACGGCAGGTGTTGAAGGACATCAGGAACCCGGCGTAGGGGTCCGGGCTCATGAGACGGCGCTTGGAGCCGAGCGTGGTGGTCGAGTAGCTCGCCGGGTTGAAATAGATGTGCATGTTGGGCCGGGTGAGCCCCGCACGGCTGCGCAGGAACGCGCCCGCCTGGTTGACGCTCATCGCAAGCGGACCGCTGCGGCCGCCGAGCGCGTAGCGCAGCGCCGCGCGCACCTTGCCGAGGAACGGTGCGAGCTCGTTGTTGAGCGTGGGCACGCGCGAGCGGTAGTAGTAGTTGACGGCGAGGTGGTCCTGCAGCCCCTGGCCGACCGCGGGCGAGTGAGCGACTACCGGGATGCCAAAGCGCCGCAGCAGCTCGTTGTCGCCGATGCCGGAGAGCTCGAGCAGCTGCGGCGAGTTGATCGCGCCGCCCGCGAGGATCACCTCACGCCGCGCCGGCGCCACGTGCCTGGCGCCGCTCGCGATGAACTCGACCCCGGTGGCGCGCCGGCCTTCGAACAGCACGCGCGTCGCCTGGGCGCGCAGCCGGATCGTGAGGTTCGGACGGTGCCGCACGGGGCGCAGGTACGCATTCGAGGCCGACTCGCGCACGCCGTCCCGGATGGTCACCTCCCACAGTCCCGAGCCCTCGGACTGCGCGCCGTTGAAGTCGGGCGTGCGGGGGATGCTCAAGCTATCGCAGGCTTCGAGGAAGGTATGACACAGGGGATGCACCCAGGCCGACACATCGCTCACACCCACCGGGCCGCTCCCGCCGTGGTACTCGGGGTCGCCGAAGGGGTGATTCTCGAGCTTCTTGAAGTAGGGGAGCACGTCGCGGAAGGACCAGCCGGGGTTGCCGGCCGCCGCCCAGTCGTCGAAGTCCTGCGGCTGGCCGCGCACGTACACCATGGCGTTGATGGAGCTCGAGCCGCCGAGCACCTTGCCGCGGGGCCAGAACTGGCTGCGGCCGTCGAGCGTCGGGTCGGGGTCCGCCTGGTACATCCAGTTGAAACGCGGATCGTTGAAAGTACGCCCGTAGCCGATCGGCACCTGGATCCAGGGGGAGCGGTCGGGGCCGCCCGCCTCGAGCAGCAGCACGGTCGCCGTGCCGTCCGCCGTCAGGCGGTTGGCGAGCACGCAGCCGGCGGCGCCCGCGCCGATCACGATGTAGTCAGGGTCAGCCATCTGTGGTTAGCATCGCACGATGAAGCTCACGGACATACAGACCTTCGTCGCCGCTAATCCCCCGCCGCACCACGGTGGGCGCTACTTCGTGTTCGTCAAGCTCACCACCGACGGCAACGTGCACGGGGTGGGCGAGGCCTACTGTGTGCCGTTCCACCCCGACCTGGTCGCGCGCATGCTGGAGGATGTCTTTGAGCGCTATCTCGCCGGCGAGGACCCGCACCACATCGAGAAGATCTGGCGGCGCGTCTATTCCGCGGGCTACACCCAGCACCCGGACCTGACGCTCATGGGCGTGTTGTCGGCGCTCGAGATGGCCTGCTGGGACATCGTCGGCAAGGAGGCGGGGCAGCCGGTCTACAACCTCCTCGGCGGGCGTGTCCACGAGCGGCTGCGCAGCTACACCTATATTTATGCGCGGCCGGGGGACAAGACCGACGTCTACCAGGACCCGGAGCTCGCGGCCGAGCGCGCCGTCGAGTACGTGGCGCAAGGCTTCACCGCCCTCAAGTTCGACCCCGCCGGTCCCTACACCGCGTTCGACGGGCGCCAGCTGTCGCTCGCGCAGCTCGAGCTGTGCGAGCGTTTCATGCGGCGGCTGCGGGCGGCGGTCGGAACCCAGGCGGACCTGCTCTTCGGCACCCACGGGCAGATGACCGCGGCGGGCGCCATCCGCCTCGCGCGGCGCCTCGAGGCCTACGAGCCGCTGTGGCTCGAGGAGCCGGTGCCGCCCGATGCGCCCGAGGAGATGGCGCGCGTCGCACGCGCCACGCGCATCCCCATCGCGGCCGGCGAGCGGCTCACGACCAAGTACGATTTCGCGCGCGTGCTCGCGGCCGGTGCCGCCGCGATCCTGCAGATGAACCTCGGGCGCGTCGGCGGGATCCTCGAGGCCAAGAAGATCGCCGCGATGGCGGAAGTGCACCACGTGCAGATCGCGCCGCACCTTTACTGCGGACCGGTGGTGGGAGCCGCCAACATCCAGCTCTCGACCTGCAGTCCGAACTTTCTCATTCTCGAAGGCATCGAGCGCTGGCAGGGCTTCCACGCGGAGCTCCTGAAGAAGCCGATCCGCTGGGAGGCGGGCTACGTAATCCCGCCGACCGAGCCCGGGCTCGGCGTCGAGCTCGACGAGGAGGTCATCGCCCGCCACCCGTATCGGGGCCGCGAGCTGCATCTGGAGATGGCGGGCGAGCCGCATCCGCTCTAGATCCCGAGCCCCGCGCGCAGCCGCTCCGCGTACCAGGTGTGGAACATCCCCACCATGTACTCGTTCCCCGCGATCGGGCCTGGCTCGTAGGCGGGACTTGCGGCACCGCGCTGCGTCTCGGCGACGAAATGCGCGTCCTGGCTGTTGGTGGCGTTCCAGACGCTCGTGAGCTTCGCCAGGTCATAGTCGCGGCCTTCCTCGGCGTCGGCGTGCACCAGCCAGGTGCTGCGCACCAGGGTGTGAGTGCGATCGATCGGCAGCGTCGCGAAGGTGAGGATATGGTCGGAGAGGAAGTGGAACCAGGCGTTCGGCTGGGTGTGATAGTGCAGCGTGCCGAGACGCGCTTCGGTGAGCTCGCCCAGGAGGCGGCGCGAGGCCACGCGCGTGTCGGCGGTCATCGATTCGCCGGCGCCATCGAGTACCAGCCGCTCGGTGCGAAAGCCGGTGGCGCGCCCGCTCAACTCCTCGATGGCGCGCGACGGCAGTGCGGCGCGCCCCCAGATCGCCTCGACCTCGGCGCGCGCCGCCTGGTAGCGGGCGTAAGTCGCGCGCTCGGCGTCCGTCATGCGCGTGACGTCCACTGCGCCGAAGAAGTCGAACAGCGAGCACAGCAGCTCCGGATGCCCCGCGCAGTGGAAACACTCGCGGTTGTTCTCGATCGTGAGTTTCCAGTTGCCCTGCTCGAGGATATCGACCTGCCTGGCGACCTTCGCGTGGGCGAGTCCGTGGGGCGCGAGGTAGGGCGTCATGCGCTCGGCCATGTCGTCGAAGTCCGCGGGCGGCTCCTGCGCGAGGCACACGAAGATGAGCCCCGCGAGGGGCTTCACGTGGATGCGCTTGAGCGCGGGCTGCTTCTGCGGCAGCTCGCCGGTCGCGCCGCAGCCGACGACGGTGCCATCGAGGTCGTAGGTCCAGCGATGATAGGGACATTGCAGCGTCGCGCCCGCGATCCCTGCGTCCTGCTGCAGGATGCGCGAGCCGCGGTGCCGGCAGGTGTTGTGAAAGGCGGCGATCGAGCCGTCGTCGCGCCGCAGGATGAAAATCGGCCACGGCCCGATCTGCAGCGTGCGGTAGTCGCCGGCGTCGGGAATCTCGGGCTCGGTGGCGACGAACAGCCAGTGGCGGCCGAAGATGTAGTCGACCTCGGCCTGATAGAGCGCCGCGTCGGTAAAGCAGGCGCCGGGGAGCGCGCGGCCCGGCTGGCAGCTCGCCAGCAGCGCCGCCACGTGCCGGCGCAGCGCCTCGGGCGCAGAGGCGCTCATCGATACGCGGTCCAGATGGTCTTCAGATCGCAGTACTTGTCGATCGCGTGCGGCGAGCGGTCGCGGCCCGAGCCCGAAAGCTTGAAGCCGCCGAAGGGCGTCGCCATGGTCGAGCGGTCGAAGGCGTTGACCCACACCGTACCGCCGCGCAGGCCGCTCGCGAGGCGGTGGGCACGGTTGATGTCGGCGGTCCACACCGCGGCGGCGAGACCGTAAGGGGTGTCGTTGGCGACCCGCAGCGCTTCGGTCTCGTCGCGGAAGGTCATGACGGAGAGCACTGGCCCGAAGATCTCCTCGCGCGCCACCTTCATGTCGTTGCGCGCGTGATCGAGCACGGTCGCCTCGACGTAGAAGCCGCCGGTTTCCTTGAGCGCCTGGCGGCCGCCGAGCGCGATGCGCGCGCCTTCCGCGACGCCCGAGTCGATGTAGCCGAGCACGCGTTGCATGTGGCCGCGGTCGATGAGCGCGCCCATCTGCGTCGCCGGCTCGAGCGGGTGACCGAGCGTGATGGTGGCGGCGACCTTGCCGATGGCGGCGAGCAGCTGCTCCTTCACTGACGTGTGCACGATGAGGCGCGAGCCGGCGTGACAGGTCTGGCCGCTGTTGTAGTAGATCCCCCAGGCGATGCCGCTCGCCGCCTCCTCGAGGTCGGCGTCGGCGAACACCACCTGCGGCGTCTTGCCGCCGAGCTCGAGCGCGACGCGCTTGAGATTCGATTCCGCCGCGTAACGCAGCATCAGCCGTCCGACCTCGGTCGAGCCGGTGAAGGCGATCAGATCGACGTCCGGATGGAGCGCGAGCGCCTTGCCGGCCTCCTCGCCGAAGCCCGGCACGACGTTGAAGACCCCGGGCGGCACGCCCGCCTCGAGGGCGAGCTCGGCGAGCCTGATGCCCGAGAGCGGCGACTGCTCGGCGGGCTTCAGTACCACCGAGTTGCCGGTGAGCAGCGCCGGCCCCACCTTCCAGCAGCTGATGATGAGCGGGTAGTTCCACGGCACGATCGCCGCGACCACCCCTAAGGGCTCGCGGCGGATGAGCGCGAGATCGTTGGGCCCCGTGGGCGCGACCTCGTCGTAGAGTTTGTCGGAGAACTCGCCGTAGTACTCGATGCAGTCGGCGCAGTTGACGACGTCGACGGCCACCGAGTTGGCGATCGGCTTGCCGACGTCGCGCGTCTCGAGGAGCGCGAGCCGGTCGAGATCGGCGCGAATGCCTTCGGCGAAGCGCCGCAGGACTTTCTTGCGGTCGCGGGGCTCCATGCGTCGCCACGGGCCGCTCTCGAAAGCAGCGCGCGCCGCCTTCACGGCGGCGTCGGCGTCCGCGGCGCCGCAGCGCGCGACCTGGGCGATCACCGCACCGTCGATCGGGGAGACATCGTCGAACACGCGCCCGTCGAGCGCACCGACCGCGCGGCCGGCGATGATGGCGCGGCCCTCAGGTCTTGCGGCGGCGGCCAGCCGCTCCCACGTGGCGCGGTCGCGTTGGAGAGATGGAGTGCTCATGCAGTGCGTTGCTCAGCGGTGAATTTCCATGAGTCGCGCGGGGCGTGAAAGCCTAGAAAAGGTATAGCCCCATCTAAAAGAGGCATCGTTGCAGGGCCTGCTGCCAGCCGGCGAGGAGTCGGGCGCGCCGCGCGCTCGCCATCGCGGGCGTGAATGCCGCCGCCGCGCTCCAGGTTGCGGCGACCGCACCCAGGTCCCGCCACACCCCGGTGGCGAGCCCCGCAAGAAACGCGGCGCCGAGGGCCGTGGTCTCGATCTGTCCGGGCCGCTCGACGCGCGCATCGAGGATGTCGGCGAGGAACTGGCAGAACCAGTCATTCGCCGCCACGCCGCCATCGACGCGGATGGCGGCGGCGCGCTGCGCGCCGTCGCGCTCCATGGCGGTGGTGAGGTCGAGCGTCTGGTAGGCGACGGACTCGAGCGCGGCGCGCGCCAGGTGGGCGGGCGTGGTGTCGAGCGTCAGGCCGCACAGGAGCCCGCGCGCCCGCGGGTTCCAGTGCGGAGCGCCGAGGCCGACGAACGCCGGCACGAGGTAAACGCCGTGATCGGCCGGGACACTGGCGGCGAGCGCGGCGGTGGCCGCGGCGTCGCCGATGACCTTGAGTCCGTCGCGCAGCCACTTGATGGCCGCGCCCGCGACGAAGATCGATCCCTCCATGGCGTAGGTCATGCGTCCGCCGAGCCGATAGGCGGGCGTCGTCAGCATGCGGTTGGCGGAGGCGACCGGGGAATCGCCGGTATTGAGCAGCAGGAAGCAGCCGGTGCCGTAAGTGGACTTCGCCATGCCGGGCGCGAAGCACGCCTGTCCGATGAGCGCCGCCTGCTGGTCACCGGCGACACCTGCGATGGGGAGCGCGCGGCCGAAGAGCGCGGCCTCGGTGCTGCCGAAGTGGCCACTGCTGTCGCGCACTTCGGGCAGTAGCGCGCGCGGCACGTTGAAGATCGTGAGCAGCTCCTCATCCCAGCATTGCCGGTGAATGTCGTAGAGCTGGGTGCGCGCGGCGTTGGTGACGTCGGTGGCATGGACGCGCCCGCCCGTCAGCCGCCAGAGGAGGAACGCGTCGATGGTGCCGCAGGCGAGCTCACCGCGCTCGGCGCGCGTGCGAGCGCCGGGGACGTGATCGAGGAGCCACGCTATTTTGGTGGCCGAGAAGTAGGGGTCGAGGAGGAGGCCGGTCCTGCGCCGTACGCTCTCCCCGGCGCCGCGCGCCTCGAGTGCCGCACAGACCTCCGCCGTGCGCCGGTCCTGCCAGACGATCGCACGGTGGAGGGGCTGACCCGTGGCTCGGTCCCAGATCACCGTGGTTTCGCGCTGGTTGGTGATGCCGAGCGCGGCGATGTGCGCCCCTTCGGGCCCGCAGCGCTCGATGCATTCGCGTACCACCGCGAGCGTGTCGCGCCAGATGTCCTCGGGCTCGTGCTCGACCCAGGCGGGCGCGGGGTAGTGCTGCGTAAGCTCCCGGCGGGCGAGGGCGACGACGCGCCCCTCGCCATCGAAGGCCATGGCGCGGGTCGAGGTGGTCCCCTGATCGATCGCGAGTACGAGTGGCCGCGGCATGGCGGCGCCCATTCTCACGCAGGCCGGGGTGTCCTGCATGCATCCGGGGCGCTGATGCTTCGGCGCAACATGCCCCCCAGGTGGGCTGAATCAGGCGGTGAGCTGTGCGGCAAGGCTGGCCGGAGGGGGTGGCGCGCGGCACACCGCGGGCGTCGATTCCTTTTTGAGATACGACTATTCGATTTCTCGTCTTTTTACTGTCACGGAGGTATGAAAGGCTAGGGAAGTCCGCAGTACGGGCGCTCGAGCGACTTGGGGCATGGGGGCATGAGCGGCTGCGTGACGTCCTGATGACGTGTTTATTCAAGCGCCTGGGTGGGCGAATGGTATAAACGTGTGTCTTGGGAGCCGCCAGGGATGGCGGAATGCGTTCGAGTGGGGAATACACAACCAAAACCCTCGGGGAGCAACGCGATGAAGGTTAATCCGAAGATTTCTGCTGCGGTGGCGGCGATCCTGGGCGCACCGGCGATTGCGCTGGCCGCGCCGGCCGACCTGGACACGCCAGCCGATCAGGCGGCATCGACGCCGGCCGAGTCAAGCGGCGGCCTGGCCGAAGTGATCGTGACCGCCGAGCGGCGCACGGAGAACATCCAGGACGTCCCGATCACGATTCAGGCAATCAGCGGCGAGCAGCTCACCCAGCTGAACGTGACCGGCTTCGACGATCTTCTCAAGTACACGCCGAACGTGACCTTCAGCGGCAACGGCCCGGGCACGGGGAACATCTTCATTCGCGGCTTGGGCGGTATTGGCTCCGGCAACCAGTCGCAGTCGACGACCGCGGCGTTCCCGAACGTCGCGCTGTACCTCGACGATCAGTCGATGACCTTCCCGGCGCGCAACAACGACGTCTATGTCGTCGACATGGAGCGCATCGAGGTGCTCGAGGGCCCGCAGGGCACTCTGTTCGGCGGCAGCGCGCAGGCCGGCATTATCCGCTACATCACCAACAAGCCGAACCTGAATACGACTTCGGGCGAGTTCAATGCCGGCTACGGCACGACCGCGGGCGGGGACCCCAACAGCAAGCTCAGCGCGGTGCTCAACCTGCCGCTGATCGACGGCGTGTTCGGAATACGCGCCGTGCTTTTCAACGACCATCAGGGCGGCTACATCAGTAACGTACCGTCGACGATCTCCTACGCGCCCAGTACGGCCGCCGGCGCGACCGGGGTTTCGGCGAGCAACGCCAGTGTGCTCGGCAACAACCTCAACACCGTCGACACCCAGGGCTTCCGGCTGTCGGCGCTGTGGAAGATGAATGACAACTGGAATCTGCTGGTGCAGCAGAACTACCAGGACATGAACGCGCAGGGATACTTCTACACCTATCCCGCCGACTCGAACGGCACCGTGCTGGGGCAGTACCAGATCGCCGCCTTCGTGCCCGCCTGGAACAAGGACAAGTACGAAAGCACGGCCTGGACGCTGAGCGGCAGCCTGCCGGATAACATGAGCCTGGTCTACACCGGCAGCTACATGAGCCGCAACATCGATGGACAGCAGGACTACTCGAACTACCTGCGCAGCGCCGTCGGCTCGTACTACGGCTGCATCGGTCCCGGGGCTCCGTACTTCAATCCCGGCACCTTCCCCACCACCGGGGCGGGCTCGAACACCAACCTGGCGACCCACAAGCTGCAGTGCTATGCACCGGTCGGCGGCTGGCGCGACCAGGTCCACAACACGCATCAGAGCCACGAGCTGCGCATCAGCACCGATCCGGAGCAGCGCCTGCGCGCGATCGCCGGCTTGTATTGGGAGAAGTTCGTCATCGACGACGAGATGAACTTCAACTACCTGCCGATTCCCCAGTGCAACACTGCGGCCCAGGCCGCCGCTGGTGCCGCCGGCACGGGACCGGACTGCCTGTCGGCGGTCGGCCCGGTCCCCGGGGCTTTCGCGACGGATCCCAGCCTGCGCACCGGCATGAACAACGCCTTCGGCGAGGACGCACAGCGCGGCTATAAGCAGCGCGCGTTCTTCGCGTCCGTCGACTTCGATCTGATCCCGAAGGTGCTGACGCTGACCGGCGGCGGACGCCTCTACCACTACGACGAGTTCGAAGAGGGCTCGGAGTGGTACAGCGAGAGCAGCAGCAGCGGCTACGTTCTCGATCATCTGAACGGCGTATGCATTCAGAAGGGTCTGTGCGGCTTCCCCATCAACCTGCACAAGAGCGAGCAGGGCTCGCGCTGGCGCGCCAACCTGACGTGGCACGTGACACCTGACGTCATGGCCTACTACACCTTCTCGCAGGGATTCCGTCCCGGCAGCTTCAACCGTACCGATTCGGTCAATGGGCAGGTGTTCCTGAAGCAGGAGATCCCGTATTGCGTCGGCACGACGGCATCGGGAGCGAGCTGCAAGACGACCTATCAGTACGAGAAGCCGGCGGGCGTCAACTCCGACAACCTGATCAACAACGAGGTCGGGTTCAAGAGCGAGTTCCTGGACCACCACCTGCTGGTTAACTTCTCGGCGTACTACATGAAGTGGAACGACGAGCAGCTGTCCTTGTTCGAGCCGGCGTTCTTCGGCAACACGACGTTCAATGTGCAGGGACCGGACTTCACCATCAAGGGCTTCGAGATCCAGTTCAATGCCCGGGTCACGGACGGGCTGAGCATCCAGGGGTCGAGCTCGTTCAACCAGTCGACGCAGACCAACTCCCCGTGTCTGCAGTCGGTGGGTGTCGATCCGAACAATGCGAAGACGGCCAACAACCCCACCCCGGCCGGACAGTGCATCACCGTGGACGCGGGCAACATGATCCCGAACGCGCTGGGTGCGCAGGGCACGCCGCCGGCATTCTCGCCGCCGTGGATGTTCAACATCCGGGCACGCTACGACTGGGCCGCGGGGGACTACAAGCCCTTCGCCTGGGCGGGTGCGAGTCATGTAGGCCCGATGACCAACGAGCCGCGCAACTACCATCCGGGCGACGATCCGACGTACGGCAATCCGAATGGCACCGGGCCGGTGACCACGCTGCTGCTGTATGACATCCCGAGCTACACGACCTATGACGCGGCCATTGGCGTTGCCAAGGACAACTGGACTCTGACGTTGAACGGCGCCAACCTGGGGAACTCGTATGGGCCGACCAACATAACCTCCGGTCAGTACATCAAGGCCGAGATTCCGTTGCGTCCGCGCACGCTTACGCTGCTGATGTCCTACAGGTTCTGAGGCCTCGGCGAGCTGCAAACCGGTCGCCTGCGGGCCGGCTTGGGTAGAATGGAGGGCGGACGCGTTGCGGTCCGCCCTCTTTCTATTCATGCCCCGATGAACGCAAGTCCGCCCCCATCCGATGCAGCCGCGGCGAGCGCCGGCCTGGCGCAGCTGCACGCCCTCATGAGGGCGCGGGATTTTGCCGCCGCGCTCACCGCGGGAGAGGCCGTACTGGCAGCGAGCCCCACGCATCGCGATGCCCGGCTGCTGGTGGCCATTGCTCAGCGCTACCTCGGCCGGATCGCCGACGCCTTGGGGACGCTCGCGACGCTCGAGCAGCAGTATCCGCGCTTCAGCCGCCTCTACGAGGAGCGCGGGCGCTGCTACGTCGAGCTGCGCCAGGCCCCGGAGGCCATTCAGGCCTTTCTGATCGCAGTGAACCTGAACCACGCCCTCCCGGGCAGCTGGAGCATGCTCGAGGGGCTTTACCGGATGACCGGGGAGGCGCAGAACGAGGCCATGGCGGGCAGCCATGTGGCGACTCTGAAGAAGATCCCACCCGACATCGTGGCTGCCACGGCCTTCTTCATGGACGGGGACCTCGATGCCTCCGAGGCGCTGGTCCGGGCGTGGCTCCTGAAGAACGGCGACCACGTCGAGGGCATGCGTCTGCTCGCGCGGATCGGCATCGCTCGCGGGATTTACGACGATCCGGAGTTGCTGCTGGCAGCGGTGCTGGAGCGCGCGCCCGACTACCGCGCCGCGCGCCAGGAGTACGCGAGCGCTCTGATCGAGCTGCATCGTCACCAGGAAGCGCGCCGCCACCTCACGATGCTCCTTAAGGATGAGCCCGACAACCGCGCACTGCGCATGCTCGATGCGGCAGCCCTGGTGGGCCTGGGCGAGCACGAGCGCGCGATCGCCCTCTATCGCGAGCTCCTGGGCACGCCCGCCGATGCCGACGTGCACCTCTCGATCGCGCATGCACTGAAGACCCTGGGCAAGTCGTCCGAGGCGATCGCCTCCTACCGTAAGGCGGCGCAGCTGCGGCCCGACTTCGGTGATGCTTACTGGAGCCTCGCCAACCTCAAGACCTACCGTTTCCCGGCGACGGATGTGCAGCAGATGCGCGCGGCGCTCGCGGCGCCGGCGACGGGTGCCGTGGATCGCTACCACCTGTGCTTCGCACTGGCCAAGGCGCTCGAGGATCAGGGCGAGTACGCCGAATCCTTTCATTTCTACGAGCTCGGTAATCGACTCAAGCACAGCGAGATCAAATACCGGCCCGCGATTACCGAGAACAATACCCGCCGTCAGATTGAGGTGTGTACGGCGGAGTTCTTCGCCGGCCGCAAGGGCTGGGGCACACCGCAGCCGGGCCCTATCTTCATCGTCGGTCTGCCGCGCTCCGGATCGACGCTTCTGGAGCAGATACTCGCCTCGCACTCGCAGATCGAAGGGACTCAGGAGCTGCCGAATGTCCAGCAGATCGTCAGCGCGCTGCGTGGGCGCGAATTCGATGGCACGGAGTCTCGCTACCCGCGCATCCTGGAGACCCTCAGCGAGGCGGATTTCAGGCAGCTCGGCGAGAAATACCTCGCCGACACGCGCGCCTACCGCGCCGGCAACGCGTTCTTCGTCGACAAGAACCCCAACAACTTCCGCCACCTCGGCCTGATTCATCTGATGCTGCCCGGGGCCAGGATCATCGACGCGCGACGCGAGCCGATCGCCTGCTGCTTCAGCAACCTGAAGCAGCTGTTTGCGAACGGACAGGAGTTCAGCTACGGGACGGAGGAGATCGCTCGTTATTACCGCACGTACCTCGAGCTGATGCGGCACTGGGACCAGGTCCTGCCGGGACGCATCCTGCGCGTCTGGCACGAGGACGTGGTGGCGGACCTCGAGGGCAACGTCCGGCGCGTGCTGGAGTTCTGCGGGCTGCCGTTCGAGCCGCAGTGCCTCGTGTTCCACGAGACGCAGCGCAGCGTGCGCACGGCAAGCTCGGAGCAGGTGCGCCAGGCCATCAATCGCGAGGGGCTCGAGCAATGGAAGCATTTCGAGCCCTGGCTCGGCCCGCTCAAAGAAGCTCTGGGTGATGCGCTGAGGCGCTACCGCGAACAGTGAGCGCGACCTTCAATGTGGGCCGTAACGAGCCGTGCCCGTGCGGCAGCGGCAGGAAGTACAAGCACTGTCATGGCGCGACGCGGGCGGCGCGGCCTGCAGCCTCGGATCAGGGCGACGAGCTGACGACGCTGGTGACGATGCTGCACGCCGGAGCGCTCGTTGTGGTGGAAGAGCGCTGCCGCACACTCCTCGAAGCGCGGCCCCTCGATGGGATGCTCTGGAAGATCCTGAGCGTCGCGCTGCTGCGGCAGGGGGGCGATGCGCTGCCGGCGCTCACGCGCGCGATCGAGCTGCTGCCGCGCGATGCGGAGACGCACCTCAATCTCGGCGTCGCGCTCGCCGGCATGGGTAAGCGCACCGAAGCCGTGGCGAGCTACCGGCAGTCGCTGGCCCTGAATCCTGCCGGCATCGAGGCGCTCAACAACCTCGGCAACGTGCTGCGTGAGCTCGGCGAGCGCCGCGAGGCGCTGGCCCTCTACAGCCAGGCGATCCAGCTCGACCCGGCGCGCCCCGACAGCCTGTGCAACCTCGCGACCGTGTTGTTCGAACTGCGCCGCATCGGCGATGCGGAGGAGACCTTCCGGCGCGCGGTTGCGCTGCAGCCCCGCTACGTCCCGGCGCAGCTCGGCCTCGCGGCGGCGTTGCGCGTGCAGGGGCGGACCGCGGAGGCGCAGGCCTGCTGTGAGGCGGCGCTCGCCGTCGAGCCGCGCTCCGCCGGGGCAACCTCCCTGCTCGCGGAGCTGCATGCGGACCGCGGAAGCTTTGTGGAAGCGCACCGGCTCTTTCAGCAGGCGATCGCACTCGATCCGGACTCGCCGACCGCCTATTGCGGCATCGCGCAGCAGCGCCGGATGACGCCCGATGACACGGTCTGGCGCGCGGGGGTCGAGGCGCTGCTCGCGAGGCCCCTGCCGCTCGGACACCAGGTGAGTCTGCGCTACGCGCTCGGCAAGTACTCCGATGACACGGGGCAGTACGATGCGGCGTTCGACAATTACCGGCAGGCGAACGAGCTCAGTAAGCGCTTCGGCGTGAGCTACGACCGCAGCAAGCTCTCCAAGCGCGTCGCCGGGATCGTCGCCACTTTCGATGCGGGATTCGTGGCGCAAAGTCACGCCGGAGCCTGCGCGTCCGAGCGACCGGTGTTCATCGTCGGCATGCCGCGCTCCGGTACGTCGCTCACCGAGCAGATTCTTGCATCGCATCCGGCGGTGTTCGGAGCCGGAGAGGTGCGCTTCTGGGACGACGTCTATACGGCGCTCGCGCGCGAGGCCGCCGGCGGTGGCAGCGTTGACGCTCTGCTGCCGGGCGTAGCGCGCGATTATCTCGCGCGGGTAACGGCGGTGGCGGGCGAACGGGCGCGGGTGATCGACAAGATGCCCGCGAATTTTCTCTACCTGGGGCTGATTCACGCGACTTTCCCGCGGGCGCGGATTGTGCACATGCGGCGCCATCCGCTCGATACCTGCCTGTCGATCTACTTCCAGAACTTCTTCAACATGGGGCCGTACGCCAACGATTTCGGCAATCTCGCGCACTACTACGGGGAGTACCTGCGGGTGATGGCCCACTGGCGCGCCATACTCCCGCCGACCGCGCTGCTCGAGATTCCTTACGAGGGGCTGCTGGCGGACCAGGAAGGCTGGACGCGGCGGATGCTCGATTTCATCGGCGTGCCATGGGACCCGAGGTGCCTGGACTTTCACCAGACCGAACGGGTCGTCATCACCGCCAGCCGCTGGCAGGTGCGCCAGCGGCTCAATTCCTCATCGGCCGGGCGCTGGCGCAACTACGCCCGGCACCTGGCACCTCTCGAGTACCTGCTGGAGCAGGCGAGGAGCTGAGGCGCCGCGGCGGTGTGCTGCGGGGCCGTCAAGCGGTGCGCTGAGGCGCGCTCAGCTGATGCGCGTCGCCTTGAGTCGTGCCTCGTCGAGGACGTAGCCCATGCCGGGCTCGTCGCTCAAGTGGATCCAGCCGTGCGCGTCGGCCTTGAGCGGTTCCGCAATCAGAAAGTCGCGTCGCTCCAGGCTCCACTCCGGGGGATCGAAGGGATACTCGAGGAAGGGTGCGTTGGAGAGGCCCGCCGTCAGGTGCGCATTGGCCGTCAGACCCACGCCATTGGTCCAGGTGTGCGGCGTGAAGACCAGGTGATGCTCCTCGGCGAGGATCGCGACGCGCCGCAGGCCCGTGATACCGCCGACCAGGGCCGCGTCCGGCTGCACGACGTCGACCGAGCCGCTCGTGATGAGATCGCGCAGCTCGTGCACCTGCCGCGTCATCTCGCCGGCGGCGATACGCACGTCGCTGGCCTCGCGCAGCGCGCGCATCCCTGAATGATCGGCACGGTGCAGCGGCTCCTCCATCCAGTAGACCTTCAACCGCTCGAGCTCGCGCGCCACCACCAGCGCGTCCTTGAAGCTCCACGGCGTCTCGGTGTCCCAGGACATGCGCCAGCCCTGATTGCAGTCGACCATGAGCTCGAGCTTGTGTCCGACCCGCGCACGCACCGCCTCGAGCGCGCGCACATCCTCGTGCCAGTCGCCGCGGTGGAAGCGGAGCTTGAGCGCGCCGAAGCCCAGCGCCAGGTAGCGTTCGGCGGCATCGGCCTGGGCGCGCGGGTCACGCAGCGTTCCGGAGGACGCATAGGCGCGCACGCGGCTCGCCCGGCCGCCGAGCAGCTTCCAGCAGGGTGCGCCGAGGAGTTTGCCGGCGAGGTCCCAGAGGGCGAGGTCGAGCGGCCAGCAGCGGCCGTAGTGGAAATCGATGTTGGACAGGATCCGGTAGTGGCGCTCGAGCGCGAGCGGGTCCTGGCCAACGAACAGGCCCTCGTGACCCTCGAAGCCGAGCATGCGATCGCCCGAGCCGACACCGGAAACCCCGGTGTCGGTCGTGACGCGCACCAGGGTCGCATCGAAGTGGGTGCGCGGCTTGGTGTCCCAGCTCGCGTTGAACGGCGGATCGAGCGGGAGGCGGTGGTGGCTGATCGCTATGGACGCGATGCGGTGGGTGGAAGTCATGGTGCATCCGGGGTCGGGCCGGTGGCTTGAGAGCGTTCCACAGCTCCACCGGAGCGCAAAGCCTAGAAATTCACTATGGGTATCTGAAAAAGGCATCCAATCCGCGCGCGGGGAGTGTTGGGGGCCGCGTGGGGGTCTTCCATTCAGATAGGTTCGATGGGCATCGAACTTCGCCGCCTCGAGGCCGTGTGGGGGGCATCAACGCCCCCCGATTCGATGGCGATCGAACATGTCCGAGTTGGTGCCCTCCATAGGCACCCAACCAATCCGAGTTCGATGACTATCGAACCCTGGTCGCCGGGGGGAACCTGCAGCGCCCGGCTCCCGCGACTTAACTGGTCTTACTACTCCGTCGCAGGAGTGTCAGGGCGAGCAGGGCGGAGGCTGTCATGAGAAAGAGGCTCACCGCGTTCAGCACCGGGGTGGCTCCCTCGCGCATGCGCCCGTACATCATGATGGTGAGCGGCGCATCCGAGCCGACCAGCATGAGCGTGGTGTTGAAGTTCTCGAACGACATGAGGAAGGCGATCGCCGCGGAGCCGATGATGGCCGGCCGCAGGTAGGGGAGCGTCACGTTCCACAGCACCGCCGCGTGCGAGGCGCCGAGGTTGAGGGCTGCATCCTCCAGGCTCCGGTCGAAGCGCTTGAGGCGAGCGCTGATGGTCAGCGTCGCGATCGCGACGATATAAGAGAACTGCCCCAGCACCACGAGCGGCAGTCCCGGGCGAAGGAAATCCGCATCGAAGCCGAGGACATCGGAGCACAGGTCCGCGAGCCGGCTGGCAAAGGCGAGGATGGAAATGCCGAGGATCACGCCCGGGATCACCAGCGGCGTCAGCATCAGCATCGAGAGGATCCCCTTGCCCGGGAACTTCTCGCGCTCCATGAGGAAGGCGTTCGCGGTACCCACCACCACCGAAAGCCCCGTCACCCAGAGCGCGACGATGCAGCTCGTCCAGATGCTGCCGAGGAGCTCGGTATCGCGGAACAGCCCGACGCGCCCCTCGGCCTCGTTGCCGAGGAACCAGTCGAGCGTGAAGCCGTGCCAGGGCGGCGCCGGATAGGGTGCGTTGTTGAAGGCGAACACCGCGACCACGGTAAGCGGCAGAAACAGGAACACGAGGAACGCCGCGACGTAGAGCGCGGTGGCGGCACGCAGCCAGGCGGGTCGTGGCAGGCTCGGGATCACACGCGCCTCATGACGTCGCTGAAGCGCTGGCCCGAGAGCTTCAGCCCCAGCCACACCATCGCGGTCGAGAGCGCCAGCAGCAGGAAGCCGAAGGCGGCGCCCTGTTCCCAGTTGAAGCGCGTGATGAACTGCGTGTAGATCTGCTCGGTGAACCACTGCGAGTTCTTGCCGCCGAGCAGTGTCGGTGTCAGGTAGTTGCCGAGCGTCAGCATGAACACCACGATGCAGCCCGCGGTGATACCGGGCGCGGCGTGCGGAATGACGATGGTGCGCAGGATCGACCACCCCTTGCCGCCGAGGTCATAGGCGGCCTCGATGAGCGAGTTGTCGAGGCTCTCGAGGCTGCCCACCAGCGGCACCACCATGAAAAGGAGTGAGGTGTAGACCAGGCCGACGAGGATGGTCGCGTCGTGGTAGAGGAGCTCGACCGGCTGCGCGGTGATGCCTAAATGCACCAGGATCGCCGGCAGCACCCCCGACTCGCGCAGCAGGATCATCCAGCCGAGCGTACGCACCGTCTCGCTCACCCAGAAGGGGATGAGGCACACGAGGAACAGCAGCGCGCTCGTGCGCCCCCGCGCCAGCTTGGCGATGATCCAGGCGATCGGAAAGGCGAGCAGCAGCGTCACGAGCGTCGCGATCGCCGACAGCAGTGCGGTACGCACGAACACGTGCCAGTAGAGTGGCTCGCCGAAAAAGGTGCGGTACTGCGCCAGGCTCGGCGCGTACTCGCGCGGCGCCACCCGTTGGCGGAACGACAGCACCGCGAGATCCGCGTGCGGCAGGAGGATGAGCGTCAGCAGCCACAGCAGCGCCGGTGCGAGCAGCAGCGCCAGCACCAGCCGGCGCGACCACCTGGCGCCTGCCGCCCCGTCGCTCATACGGAAGCGAACCCGATCGCCCGCTCGGGGTCGAAGCCGAAGCAGACGCGCGCGCCGGGCCGCAGGTCCGCGAAGGCGCCGGTCTGCGGCAGCGCGATGCGCAGCTCGCGGCGGCTTTGCGCCTCGCGCAGCAGCACGGCGGAGTTGGCGCCGTCGAACAGCATGTCGGTGACCTCGCCGCTGTTTGCGCTCTGCCCGGGCGGGAGTTCTGCGGGCGTGCGCGCCAGCGTCATGGCTTCCGGCCGGATGAATGCCTGCGCCGCCGCGCCGACGCCGAGCGGCGCCGCGTGTGCGCGCACGCGCACGCGCCAACCCTCACTGTCGATCTCGATGAGTGCGCCCTCGACCGCGCGCACCGTGCCGGTGAGGCGGTTGTTGGCGCCGACGAAGCCGGCCACGAAGGCGGTGGTCGGCGCATAGTAGAGCTCCTGGGGCGTGCCGAGCTGCTCGAAGCGGCCCTGGCTCATGACGCCCACGCGGTCGGAGAGCACCAGCGCCTCGGACTGATCGTGGGTGATGTAGACGAAGGTCGTACCGAAGGCGCTCTGTAGCTGCTTGAGCTCCACTTTCATGTGCTCGCGGAGCTTCAAATCGAGCGCGCCGAGCGGCTCATCGAGCAGCAGCAGCGTCGGTTCGAGCACCATGCTGCGCGCGATGGCGACGCGCTGGCGCTGGCCGCCGGAGAGCTCGTCGGTGCGCTTCGGGGCGGCGCCCGCGAGCCCCACGCGTTCGAGCATCGCTTCCGCGCGCTTTTGCCGCTCAGCGCGGCCGACGCCGCGCCGCGCCAGTCCGAAGGCGACGTTCTCGCCCACCGACATCATGGGGAAGAGCGCCAGGTGCTGGAACACCATGTTCACCGGGCGGCGATTGGGAGGGACGTTCGCCATGTCGCGGCCGCCGATAGCGATGGCTCCCTCGTCCGGCTGGATGAAGCCGGCGATCATCCGCAGCAGCGTCGTCTTGCCGCAGCCGGACGGTCCGAGGATCGAGAAAAAGCTGCCGCGCGGCACGCTGAAGGACACGGCGTTCACCGCCGCATGCGCGGCGAAACGCTTGGTGACCGCGCGCACCTCCAGGTCCGGCGCCGCGCCCGGCGCGGGCGTGCCCGCCGCGCTCAATCGGCCGCCTTCACTTTGTCGAGTACCTCGCCCTCGATTTCCTCGAGGCCGGGCGGGATCGCGGGGTACCACTTGATGTTCTTCAGTCCGTCGGGGAACGACTCGGCGAACTGCGCGCGCACGCGCGGGTCCATGAGCTTGTCGGCGCCCCTGGAGGCGGTGAAGTTGCCGATCGATTTCGCCACCAGGGCGGCGACCTCGGGGCGCATGACGAAATTGATCCAGGCATAGGCGGCGGCGTCGTTGCGGCCGCGGGCGGGGAGCGCGAAGGTATCCATCCAGGCGATGGCGCCGGATTTCGGGTTGATGAACTTGATCGCCGGGTTCTCGCGGTTCAGGAGCCAGCCGCCGGAGTCCCACATCATGGCGGCCCAGATTTCCCCGGAGCGTACCCCGTTCAGCAGCTGGTCCTTGTTGTCGTAGAAGAAGCGGAAGTTCCCCTTGCAGGCGGCCAATGTCTTCCCCACCTGCTGCATGAGCGCGGTGTAGGCCTTGGTGTCGTTGTAGAGCGCGAACGGATCGTGGCCCGAGGCGAGCGCGAAGGCCATGAGCGTTGGGCGCTTCAGGCGCACGGCGGTGCGGCCCTTGAGCGCCGGTCCGCACAGGTCGGTGTAGTCGGCGATCCTCGTGCGCGTGGAGTTATAGATGAGTCCCTCGGTACCCCACACGTACGGCAGGCCGTAGAGCTTGCCCTCGACGGTCGCGTTCCTCTTCACGGCCTCGACCAGCTCAGGCACGAACTCGTCCAGCTTCACCTTGGTCAGGTCGAGGGGCTTGTAGATGCGAAACTCCTGCTGGGCGCCGAAGATCCGGTCCTGGGAGGGCTGCGCCAGGTCGAAGCCGGCGCCCCCCGTGGCACGCAGTTTCGAGATCATCTCCTCGTTGTTCGAGAGCGTGACCTGCACGTCGATGCCGGTCTCTTTCTTGAACTGTGCGATGACCTCGGGGGGTACGTAGCTCGCCCAGGTGATGATGCGCAGCGCGTCGGCGTGCGCGGGCAGCGCAGCGAGCAGCAGCAGCAGCGCGGGGAACGCAGTGAGAATGCGGTGGATCATCGGGCTACGCCCCTCCCGGACTTGTTTGCCGTCGCGTTGACAGGCAACTTTTTAGCGAGATAGTCTGATCGGGCTCAGGTCTCCGGAAATATAACATCGCCCCCATCGCTTGTCGTCTGACCGCCGCTCCCGGGAGCCGCCATCGTGCCTGACGTGCAGGGGCACCGGGGCGCGCGGGGCCTGTGGCCGGAGAACACGCTGAGCGGGTTCGCGCGCGCGCTCGAGCTCGGCGTGAGCGCGGTCGAGCTCGATTGTGCCGTCACCCGCGACGGGGTCGTCGTGGTCACGCACGATCCCGACCTGAACCCGGACATCACCCGCGATTCATCCGGACAGTTCCTCAGGGGCCGGGGCGCGCGCATCTTCGACCTGAGCTTCGCGGAGCTGCAGGCCTATGACGTCGGGCGGCTGAACCCGGTCGCCGGCTACGCGGCGCGCTTTCCCGACCAGGAGCCCGTCGACGGCGAGCGCATTCCGCGCCTCGCCGACGTGCTGACCCTGGTGCGCACCGGCGGACGCGGGCAGGTACACGTGTCCGTGGAGGTGAAGACCTTTCCGGAGGAGCCGGGACTCACCGCCACGCCCGAAGCCTTCGCCGCCGCGTTGCGCGAGGTGGTGGAGGCCACCGGCACGGCGGCGCTCGTCAGCGTGATGGCGTTCGACTGGCGCGTGCTCACCGCCATGCAGCGCCTCATGCCACAGGTCGCGCGGGTGGCGCTCACCGAGGAGCAGCGCGGCGATGACACGGTGCGCATCGGCGCGGCGCAGCCTTCGCCGTGGCTCGGGGGCCTCGACCCCGGGCAATTCGGCAACTCGGTCGTACGGCTGGTCAGGGCGAGCGGCGCCTCCACCTGGGGCCCGGATTATCTCGATCTCGATGCACCGCGCATTGACGAAGCGCACGCACTCGGACTGCGCGTGGTGCCGTGGACCGTGAATGCCACGGCCGACATGGAGCGACTCATCGACCTCGGAGTCGACGGCATGACGACCGATCGGCCGGACGTGCTGCGCGAGGTGCTCATTGAGCGGGGGCTCACCGTGCCGCCCATGCTGGCTGAGGATGGGCCGGCGTGAGCGCGCCGCGCGTCCTCATCATCGACGGCAATCGCGCCGCAATCCGCGACCAGCAGGTCGCGGCCGGCGGCTCGCCGAGCGGCGAGGGCTATGCGCGCACGCTCGAGCGCCTGGCCCAGGTCCGCTGTGACATCGTGCGCCCGGCGGACGCCGAGGTCCGGCTCGGTCAGCCGCTCGCCGCCTATGACGGTGTGGCGATCACCGGCTCGGCGCTCAACGTATACGACGGCGGTGCCCACATCGAGCGGCAGATCGAGCTCGCGCGCGCCACCTTCACCGCCGGCATCCCGTTCTTCGGCAGCTGCTGGGGCTTGCAGGTGGCGGTCGCGGCGGCGGGCGGTCGCGTACGTCCAAACCCGCTCGGGCGCGAGTTCGGCTTCGCGCGCCGCATCGAGCTGAGTGAGGCAGGGCGCCGCCACCCGATGTTCGGCGGCAAGCCGGCGGTGTTCGAGGCGATTACCGTGCATCGCGACGACATCGGCGAGCTGCCCGCGGGTGCGCAGGTCCTCGCGACCAACGACATGGGCGTGCAGGCGCTGGAACTGCGCCACGGGCGAGGCGTGTTCTGGGGAGTCCAGTACCACCCCGAGTACACCTTTGCGGAGATTGCGGCTTGCGCGGTGCGCTACGGCGCGAAGCTGATCGATGACGGGCTGTTCGCCGAGCGCGCCGAGCTCGACGCGTTCGTCGCGGATCTGCGCGCGCTCGAGCAGCGTCCTGACGACCCGCGCCTCGCATGGAAACACGGACTCGGACCCGCCGTGCGCGAGGAGTCCCTGAAGCTCGCGGAGCTGCGTAACTGGCTCGAGATCGAGGTGCTGCCGCACGCCGCGCGGCGCCCAAAGGAGCGCGCATGAGTTTCGCCGATCATCCCGATTGCGCCCGCGCGCTGGCACTCGCCGAGGAGCTCGCCGACGTCGCGCGGCGCATCGCCGTGCGCCACTTCCGCACGCCGGTGACCGTGCAGAAGAAGAGCGACGGCACGCCGGTGACCGCCGTCGATCGCGAGATCGAGACCGAGATGCGCCGCATGATCGGCGCCGCGTTCCCCAGCCACGCGATCCGCGGCGAGGAGTTTCCGGCGCAGGGGAGCGGCGAGTTCACCTGGGTGCTCGATCCGATCGATGGCACCAAGAGCTTCATCAGCGGATTTCCGCTCTTCGGCTCGCTGATCGGGCTCGTGCAGGGCGAGCGCCCGGTGATCGGGGTGGTCGAGGCGCCGGCGATGGCCGAGCGCTGGGTGGGATGCGAGGGACGCCGGACGCGCTTCAACGGCCGCGAGGTGCATACCAGCAGCGTGAGCGCGCTCGAGGACGCGGTGGTCTATACCACCACGGCCGAGACCTTCAGCCCCGAGGAGCGCCGGCGCTTCGAGTCGCTGGCGATGCGCGCCGGCCTGCGCCGCTACGGCGGGGACTGCTATCTCTACGGGATGCTCGCCTCCGGGTGGTGTGAGCTCGTGATCGAGGTGCAGCTGAAGGCGCATGATTTCATGGCCGTGGTGCCGGTGATCGACGGCGCCGGCGGCAGGATCAGCGACTGGCGCGGTGCGCGCCTCACCACCGCGAGCGACGGCCGCGTCGTGGCGGCCGCCAACGAAACACTGTGGAAAATGGCGATCGACGCGCTCGGTTAGTGCGCGCGCCTCGAATAAACAAACATTAATCAATCGCCAATGACGCGCTCGCGAGCCGGGCGTAGTGTTGGTTTCAAGAGCGCAGCGTGTTGCTGTGCCCGCGTGGACCGCCCTCCGTGTCAGGAGATTCCCCATGCGCACTTCGCTCGTCAAATTCGCGGCCGCGGTCGTCCTTGTTGGATACGCTGCCACATCGGCTGCAAGCCCTCCCGCGGGCGGCTCCTCCGGAGGTGGTTCGAGCGCCGGGGCAAGCTCAGGGGGAGGCGGAGGCGGTGGCAGTTACAGTGGCGGCGGTGGAGGCGGCGGTGGCGGTGGCGGTGGCGGTGCACGCGGAGGCGGCGCCAGCTACGGAGGCGGCGGTGGTAGCTACGGAGGCGGCGGCGCCGCGCATGGCGGTGCAGGCGCGAGCTACGGTGGAGGCGGCTCGCACGGCTGGAGCGGTGGCGGAGGCAGCACCGCGCGTGGCGGCGGAGGCACCGGTTCCAGCGGCAGCCGGTCCGGCGGCGGTGCCGGCGACAGAGGAAGCGGCGGGTACCGTGGCGAAGTGCGCGGAGCGCTCGCCGGTTACAGCGACCGCGGGACTTTCACCCGGGAGGGTACTCGGGGTTCTTACACGGTCCTGAGCGCTCAGACCTCAGGTCTCGGCCGTGCCGGCGTGGCGCCGCGCGACGGACACGTCGCCGGGAGCGCACCCGCAGTCGGGCCACGTGCGGGAAGTGCCGCCGTCGCCGCGCGTATGGTCTTGCGTCCACCTGCCCACCCACCTCTGCGGCCGCCGCGCCCGCAACAGCAGGATAAGAAGGCTTGCTATCAGTCGCGACGGTGCGTTTATCGGCCACAGGAGCTCCCTGATGATTCGTGTGCTCCTCCTCAGAGCCTGATCCCGGACGCCCTCCATGTCTTGTTCCCCGGATGCGTACCAGAGCAGCACCCCTTGCCACTGCCACCTGCCAGGAAGCGCCAGAAGCCTAAGGCGGCCACGCCCCCGGTCGATCACTCGTGAATGCCCGGTCTCTTTATCTTTGCGCGGCGATCAGTCTGCTCGCCTGCTCGTGCACGCTGCTGCCCCCGACGACCGGTGATTTCGAAGCCGGCATCGCGCGAATCCAACAGGCGACTCCTGGTTCGCCGGCGGTGCTGAGCGCGCAGCTTACCTATGCCGAGTTCCTCCTGGATGCAGCCCCCGGCCCGTGCGCGCGGCGCCTCGGACGCGCGCAGCAGCTGCTCGACAGCGTCGATGGAAATCCCAAGGTGCATGCCATGTTTCCGGACGGCTGGGCCCGCTCGACCGGACTCGAGTACCGTCTGCACCTGGCGCTTGCAGCCTGCGGCCCCGAGACCACCCGCGCGGCGGAGCTTGCCACCGCGGCGGCAACGGCACGCCGCGGCGTCGAGCTTTACCGCAATGCGTTCGACTACCGTTCGATGGTCACGATGCAGGGCGACCTGGCCGATGCCCTGCACCAGCTCGGCGACGAGGCGGCGGCACTGGCGGCTCTCCAGACCGCTCTCGACATGGACCGGGACCTGGGGTTTCAGGACGACGCCCGGGAGCACGACAAGCTGCTGCTCGCCTGGAAGGGCGAGCCTGCTGGCGATGCGCAGATCGATCGGCTCATGCAGGGCTTCCCGCAACGCCGCGCAGTCCTGACGTTCGGGTGGCGCTCCAGCGATGCCAGCGTCACCGTCGAAAGTCGTCGTGAGTCCCTCCATGACGGTCAGACGTCTGCCAGCCACGCGGCCGACGCGCTGTTGACTCGCGTCCGCGCGAGTGGCGAGCAGGGCGGATGGGCTGTCTCGCACACGCATCGGCTCAGGCAATACGACCCGGGCGTGTGGCCGGCGACGGAGGGTTCGCAGGCCCCGGCGGGAGTCTTCGTTCCCGGAGCGGCTCCGCCGGCGGACTTCAAGGTCAGCGCAACCGGCGAGTTCGCGGGCGTCGCGGACCAGACCGACGTGTTCGCGGCTCACCTCCTCGCCAAGACGCAACAGCTGGTCCGTACCGCCGCACCCTCGGGGGGCGCGGCGCATGGTCTGACGAGCAAGGCTCTGGACAGGGCCGGTGTGACCCTGTCGGCGGGCATGCTCGAGGGCTCGACGGCTGAGAGTTACCAGCTGGAGACCGCGATGTGGATCGGTGCCACTCTCGAGCAGGGCGTGTGGTACGAGACCGTCGCTCCTCTCACCCTTGCCGGCCTGCCGGGAGTGATCGCACCGCACCGGATCGAGTTCGCATTCACGCGCATGGTGCCGTGTACCAAGGATGCGCCGGCACCGACGTGCGTCGAGCTGGTGCTTCACGCCTCACCCGACCCGCAGGCGCGCGCGCAGCTGGTCGAGGACGCGCACATCTCGGCGTACAGTGGATCGAGGGATTTGCGCATCGTCACCGACCCCGCAACGCTCCTTCCCCGCGTCCGCGAGGAGCACCTCGAGTGGTACGCCTCAGGCGACAACCAGGTACAGGGCTCAGACCTCGGGTCTGAGCAGCTGGTGTCCACCACGAGCTACGCAGCGGATTCGCCTGCATCCGCCGCAAGCGTCAGCCCGCCAGACCGAGGTCCCCCTTGACCGCGGCGCGGAAGATGCGCGCATAGGCGGCGGCATCCGCCGGCTGCGGGTTGCCGCCGGCCGACGGATCGAGCGCGGCTTCGCGGCCGATGGTTTCTGCGGTCGTCGCCGGCACGCCGATGTCGGCGAGGGTGTGCGGGATCTTCAGGCGCTTGCGAAAGCCGAGCACCCAGTCGAACAGGGCCCCGAACGGCTCGCCCTTGAGATCCAGTACCCGCGCCACGGTCGCGACACGCGCCTCGATCGCCGGGCGGTTGTAAACCATGACGTAGGGCAGCAGCACGGCGTTGGTGAGGCCGTGGTGGGTGTTGAAATGCGCACCCACCGGGTGCGCGATGGCATGTACACCCCCCAAGCCCTTCTGGAAGGCGGTGGCACCCATGCTGGCTGCGGCCAGCATGCGCGAGCGCGCCTCGAGGTCCGTACCCTGCTCGCAGGCCCGCGGCAGGTACGCCTGGATGAGGCGCATGCCCTCGAGCGCGATGCCATCCGCCAGTGGGTGAAAGCCCGGCGCACAGTACGCCTCGAAGCAATGCACGAAGGCATCCATGCCGGTGGCGGCGGTAATGGCCGGCGGCAGTCCCACGGTGAGCTCGGGGTCGGAGATCACGACGCCCGGCATCATCAGCGGATGGAAGATGATCTTTTTCTGGTGCGTCTCCTCGTTGATCACCACACCGGCGCGCCCGACCTCCGAGCCCGTGCCGGCGGTGGTCGGCACCGCAACCACCGGCGCGATGCCCTTGACGTCGGCGCGCGTCCACCAGTCGCCGACGTCCTCGAAGTCCCATAGCGGTCGCGTCTGTCCCGACATGAAGGCAATCACCTTGCCGGCATCGAGCGCCGAGCCGCCGCCGAAGGCGATGACGCCGTCGTGCGAGCCCGCACGGTAGACTTCGAGACCCTCCTCGACGTTGGCGGCCACGGGGTTGCCGCGCACGCGCGCGAAGAGGCCGGTGCCGGCCATCAGCGCGCGTGCGCGCTTCACCATCGGTGCATCGCGCAGACCCTCGTCGGTTACCAGCAGCGGCCGCTCGATGCCGAGTCTGGCGCACGCCGCCGGGAGCTCACTGATGCGCCCGGGCCCCGCCCACACGGTGGTCGGATAGTTCCAGTTGGCTTTGAGAGTCGCAGTCACGTCGTCACCCGCAGATGGAAGGATTTGGGCCGCGTCAGGTGCTCGTACCCGACGACCGAAAGCGTACAGCCGCGACCGGAATCCTTCACGCCCACCCAGGCGAGCGCGGGATCGAGGTAGTCGCAGCGGTTCATGAAGAAGGTGCCGGTCTGAACTTCAGCGCCGAGGCGCTCGGCGGCCGCCGCATCGCGCGTCCACACGGCCGCGGTGAGGCCAAAGGCGCTGTCGTTCATGTGCGCGATCGCCTGCGCATCGCTCGCGACCTTCATGACGCCGGCCACCGGACCGAAGATCTCCTCGCGCATCACCGCGGAAGAGGCCGGCGCGTCGAGCAGCAGCTGCGGTGCGAGATAGGGCGTGCCGGGCCGGCTGGCGGGGAACTCCCGCTCCTCGATCGCGGGCCGCGCGCCGGCGCCGATAGCGGCACGGATCTGGGTCCGCACGCCGTCCGCCGCCGCGGTGCGCACCAGGGGTCCGAGCGTCGTCTCCGGATCGAGCGGGTCGCCGAGCCGGTACTGGCGGATGAGCTCGACCGCGCCGCGCGTGAAGGGCTCATAGAGGCTCTCGTGCACGTAGATGCGCTGCAGTCCGCAGCACGACTGGCCGGAGTTGAAGTAGGCGCCGTCGACGATGTTCTCGATGGCGTGCTTGAGGTCCGCATCCTCGCGCACATACACCGGGTCGCAGCCCCCGAGCTCGAGCCCGACGCCGACGAAGCGCTCGGCCGCGGCCCGCTGTACCGCGCGACCGCCGGCGACCGAGCCCGTGAAGGCGACGAAGTCGACGCGCGCATCGCCGATGACGCGCTCGGTGTCCGCGTGCGAGAGGTGCAGCACCTGGAACACACCGGCAGCCAGCCCCGCTGCAGTGAGGCATTCGGCGAAGGCCTCGGCGGCGAGCGGGGTCTGCGCCGAGTGCTTGAGGATCACGGCGTTGCCGGCCATGAGTGCCGGCACCACGCTGTTGACCGCGATCAGGTACGGGTAATTCCACGCGGCAACGGTGAACACGACACCGAGCGGCTCGCGGCGGATGAAGCGCCGGAAGCCGGGCTTCGGTCCCGCATCGAGATCCGCGAGCGCGGCCGGCGCGGCGCCGATCATGTGGCGGGCGCGCTCGAGGGTACCGCGCACCTCGCTGGGCGCGAAACGGATCGGCCGCCCCATCTGCCACGCGAGCCCCTGGGCGATCTGCGCGCCGCGGCGCTCGAACTCGGCGCAAAAGCGCTCGAGGATCGCAGCGCGTGCGGGGAGTGGCGTGGCGTGCCACGGGCGCTGCGCGGCGCGCGCGCGCCCGAGAGCGGCATCGATCTCGGCGGCGGTGGCGGCGGTGCGCTCGGCATAGAGGCGGCCGTCGACCGGGGAGATGGTCTTGATCGTACTCATCAGATGATCTCGAAGTAGCGGGCCAGCTCCCAATCGGTGACGGCGCGGCGGAACTCGCGCTCCTCCCATTCGCGGCTGGCGGCAAAGTGCTCGACGAATGGCTTGCCGAAGAGCTCGTGCGCGGCCTTGGAGCCCGCGAGGCGCTCGGCCGCCTCGGTGAGGGTGCGCGGCAGCTGCCGCTTCGCCGGCAGCTTCTTCTCGTAGGCGTTACCAGGTGATCGGCTCATCGGGCTCGATGCGATGCTCGATTCCCCAGAGTCCCGAGCCGATGGCGACCGCGAGCGCGAGATAGGGGTTGATGTCGGCGGCGGCGATGCGGTACTCGACGCGCTGCGCCTTGGCTCCCCCCTGGATGACACGCAGCGCGCAGGTACGGTTCTCCACGCCCCAGGTCGCCGATGTGGGCGCCCAGTAGCCCGGGACGAGGCGCGAGTAGCTGTTGACGGTCGAGGCCACCATGGCGAGGAGCTCGGGCATCAGCGCCTGCTGGCCGCCGACGAACCAGCGCATCGCATCCGACATGGTGTGGGGCTTGCTCTCGTCGTAGAAGGCGGAAGCACCGTCCTTGCGCGTCAGCGATACGTGCAGGTGGCCGCTCTGCCCCGGCAGCTGCTGCGACCACTTCGCCATGAAGGTCGCCATCAGGCCGCGGCGCTGCGCGAGCACCTTGACGAACGTCTTGAAGAGCGCGGCGCGGTCGGCGGCCTCGAGCGCCTCGGTGTAGTGCAGCGCCGCCTCCATGACGCCGGGGCCGGTCTCGGTGTGCAGTCCCTCGATCGGCATGCGCATGTCGTCGGCAAGTTTGAGCAACGCCTGGTAGAGCTCGGCATGTACGCCGCTGCGCAGCACCGAGTAGCCGAAGTATCCCGGGGTCAGGTTGGTGAGATTGCGATAGTGCTTCTCGCGCACGCTCGCCGGCGTCTCGCTGAAGACGAAGAACTCGTACTCCGCCGCCGCGGTGGCGCTGAGTCCCACGGAGGCCGCTCGCGCGAGCACCCGGCGCAGCACCGCGCGCGGGCAGACTGCCTCCGCCTTGCCGGCGAACTCGCCTAGGAACAGCAGCATGTTGCCCTCGAGCGGCAGCGCGCGGCAGGTCTCGGGCAGCAGCCGCACCGGCGCATCGGGGAAGGCGGTATGCCAGCCGGTGAAGCTGACGTTGTCGTACTGCTGGTCGTTCGAGTCCCAGCCGAGCACCACGTCGCAGAAGCCCATGCCATTCTCGAGGGCCGAGAGGAACTTGGCGCGATCGATGAACTTGCCGCGCAGAATCCCGTCGTTGTCGAACACCGCGACCTTGACGTGGGCGAGCCCACGCTCCTCGACGATCGCGCGGGCCTGCGCGGCAGTGCGTACTTCTTCTGGTTGCATGAAACGTTCGCTCCTCAAGCTGACAGGCTGCTGCGCTGGTAGGCGGCTGCCTCGAGCCACCGCGGGTTGATCTCGACCCCCCAGCCGGGCTCGGCGGGGATCGTGACCTGGCCGTCCCGCACCTCGTAGGGATCCTCAAGGAAGAGCCCGTCTTCCCATGGATAGTAATCCGCGCCCTCGATGGAGAGCTCGAGGTACTTGCCGGCATTGCCGATGGCGCCGAGGAGGTGCATCGTGCAGAGCGTGACCAGCGAGCGGTTGGCGCTATGCGGCGTGCAGGGCAGTCCCGCCGCGGCCGCCAGCGCCGCCACCTCGAGCGTGCGCGAGATGCCGCCCATGTACATGACGTCCGGCTGCACGATGTCGACCGCCCGCATGTCGATCATGCGCTCCCAGATCTGCAGCTCGCAGTCCTGCTCGCCCCCGGTGACATCGAGCGACAGCGCCGCGGTGACTTCACGGGTCTGCGCGAGCTCCCAGTAGGGGCAGGGCTCCTCGTAGTGCCCGATCCCCTCGGCTTCGAGCAGCCGCCCGACCTCGATCGCGCGGCGCGGCGAGAAACCGCTGTTGGCATCGACCAGCTTCGCGACCCCGTCGCCGAGCGCGCGCGCCACCGTCGGCACGATCGCCTCGGTGCGCCCCGGCCACTCGTCGACGTCGTGGCCGCACTCGGCGCCGACCCGCCACTTGAAGGCGTCGAAGCCGAAGCTGTCGCGGAGCTTCACGAACCGCGCGGCTTCCTGCTCCGGGGTGATGTCGCGGCGCATGGAGGAGGCGTAGGCGCGCAGGCGCTTCGGCCTGCCGCCGAGGAGCGTCACGACGGGCTTGCCCTCGAGCTTGCCGCGCAAGTCCCAGAGGGCGGTGTCGAGGCCCGCGAGCGCCCGGCAGCGGTAACTGCCCGGGAACTTGTGCTCGCGTTCTTCGACTCGCTCAACGAGTGCGCGGACGTCGAGGGGGTCCTCGCCGAGCGCCCAGGGCGCCACCTGGCGATGAAAGATGCTGGCGGTGATGTCGGCGTTGTAGGTCGAGGTCTGACCCCAGCCGCTGGCGCCCGAGTCGGTGGTCACGCGCACGAAGCACACGAACTGGTTGGTGAAGGTCTCTAGGGTCGCAATCTTCATGTGGCCGCCGCTGCCGCCACGGGGGCGGGTCGCATGATGAGCAGACACAGGTAGGTCGCACCGAGGGCGGCGAGTGCGCTCACGGCGGCGAGTGCGGTGAACATGCCACCCCAGCCGAAGCGCACCGCGAGCCACGCCATGACGCTGCCCGCCGCCACGCCACCGAAGTAGCCGGTGCCATCGACGAGACCGGAGGCGACGGCGCCCGCCTGTTTGCCGCCGAAATCGAGCGCGAACGCCCCGGGCAGGAACACGTAGGGGCCGAGCAGGCAGAAGGCCACGACCCCGATCATGACGATCGGCAGCACGGCGCCTGAGGTTCCGGGGTGCAGTCGTGTGAGCACGAGGAGTCCCGCCGCGGTGGCGGCGAGTCCGACGACCAGGAGCAGGGCGCGGCAGTTGTGCCCGAGGCGGTCGCTTGCCCAGCCGGCGAGGATCGCGGAGAGGCCACCGACCCCCGGGAACACCGCCGACATCACCGCGGCCTCGCTCACCTTGAGCCCGAGGAAATCGTGCAGGTAGGACGGCGTCCAGGTGTTGAAGGTCTCGCGGATCATGGTCGCGGCGAAGGCGAGCAGGCACACCGTGAGAAAGGCACGACTGCGCAGCAGCGGCAGCACCAGCGTCAGGTAGCTCTGCGGCCGATCGGCGTGCGCGAACACGTTCACCGGGTTGGCGACGGCCTCCGGGAACCCTTCATCGGTGCTCGACTCCCGCAGGAACAGCAGGTTCGCGAGGAACATCGCGCCGGCGACCGCCGCCCCGAAGACGAACAGGCCCCGCCACGACACGCCGTGCTGCAGCAGCAGGCCCATGCTCGGGCGCGCGATGGCATCGCCGATGAGATAGCTGCAGGAGAGGAACGCCGCCACCGTGCCGTAGCGCGAGTAGTGGAACCACCTGGAGGACACCTTGACGAGCGCGGACCAGCCGATCGACTGCGACAGGCGGTTGGCGATCCAGGCGAGGGTGAACACCGGCAGCGTACCGCTCGCGGCGAACACCAGCGTGAACAGCGTCGCCCCACCGGTCGCGATCAGGAGATTGCGCTTGCCGCCCCAGTAGTCGCCGAGGCTCGTCAGGAACCACTTGCCGAGCGCATAGGCGAACACCCCGACCGAGCCCATCCAGCCGATGGCGAGCATGGCGTCGTCGTGGCTGATGCCGCGGGTACCGAGCTCCTCGATCAGCAGCGGCGTCGCCACCGGGAGATTCGCGCGGCAGAAATAACAGGATGCGTAGCCGAGGAAGAGCAGCAGGAGCGTGCGCGCCTGCGCGCGGCGCAGCGCACGCCGCGTGGGGCGGTGCAGCCGCGGCCGCCGCTTCTACGGCAGCCACGGCAGCGAGTAGGTCTTGGTGTTGGTGAAGCTCCGGATTGCTTCCTGTACGCCCTCCTTGTAGCCGAGCCCGGAGTCCTTGATGCCGCCGAAGGGCGTGAGCTCGAGGCGGTAGCCCGGCACCTCGCGCACGTTGACGCTGCCGACGTTGAGCTCCTGCACGAAGCGCGTGATGTAGTCGAGGCGGTTGGTGCACACCGCGGACGAGAGCCCGTAGGCGGTCGAGTTCGAGATGCGGATGGCCTCATCGATCGTACGGAACGTCATGACGGGCGAGACGGGGCCGAAGGTCTCCTGCCTCACGACCGTCATCGCGGGGTCCACCCGGTCGAGGACGGTGGGGGAATAGAGCGCGCCGTCGCGCTCGTTGCCGTAGCAGAAGGCGTGCCCCGCCCGCCACGGCCTCGTTCACCCGCTCCTCGAAGGAGCGCGCCGCGGCCTCATCGATCACCGTGCCCATGTCGGTGGCCGGGTCCATGGGATCGCCGTATTTGACGGCGCGCGTCTTCTCGAGCAGCAGCTCGGTGAAGCGCGCGGCGACCGACTCCTGCACCAGCATGCGTTTGATCGCGGTGCAGCGCTGCCCGGAGTTCTTGTACGAGCCCGCCGCGGCCAGCGTCGCCGCCTCCTCGATATCGGCGTCCTCCATGACGATGAGCGGATCGTTGCCGCCGAGCTCGAGCACCTGGCGCTTGTAGACCGCCTTGGCGGCGATGTACTTGCCGATGGCGACACCGCCGGTGAAGGTGACGAGGTCGACATCCGGGTTGGTGAGCAGCTCGTCGGCGATCTCTCGCGGGTCGCCGGTGAGCACGCTGAACATCTGCGGCGGCAGGCCCGCCTCGTAGAGGATGTCGGCGAGCAGCAGCGCCGTGAGCGGCGTCTTCTCCGAGGGCTTGAGCACCATGCGGTTGTTGGTGGCGATGCTGGGCGCCACCTTGTGCGCGACCTGATTCAGCGGGTGGTTGAACGGCGTGATGGCGCGAGATCGCCCCGAGCAGCGGCTCGCGCAGCGTGTAGACCTTGCGCTTCTTGCCGTGCGCGCGTGAGGTCGCAGGAGAAGATCTGGCCGTCGTCCTGCGAGCGCCGCATTGCCGGCGAACACGAACACATCGCAGGCGCGGCCGACCTCGTAGAGGGAGTCCTTCTTGCACAGGCCGCTCTCGGCGGTGATGAGGTTGGCGATCTCCTCGGTACGGGCGCGCAGCGCCGTCCGCCGTCTGGTAGCAGATGCGGTAGCGCTCGTAGCGGGTGAGCGTCGAACGGAAGGCCCTGGCGGCGGCGAGCGCGCGCCGTACTTCGGCGACCGCCGCCTGGGCCACCGTGCCGACGAGGCGCCCGCGTGTACGGGTTGAGAACCTCGCTGACGCGCGGTGGCGACGCGTGCGCCGGCGATGCGCAGCTCTCGTGCGCACGCCGCATGCCGCAGCGCGGCCGTCGCGGGCTCTAATCGCGCCATGGTTCAGCACCCAGTCGAAGGCATCGAAGTTGCGCCAGCGCCGGTTGGTGTCGAGGTCGGCGATCGCGGCGGTTCATGATCAGCGGCACCGGCTGCTCGGAGAGGCCGCCGTGCGAGCGCAGCGGCGCATCGAGGCCGGAGAGGTCGTGCTTCGCCGCGGCGCGGACCCGATGGCCACCGAGCGCGCTCGGAGACCACCACCAGGTCGCCGATGCGATCGGCGGGCAGCTCGAAACGTCGCGCGGCGCTGCGCCGCGCGTCGAGCACCACCTCGATGCCGCGGAGCGCCGCGATGCGCGCCGCCAGATCGCGCGATCGGGATGCCGGCCGGCAGGTAGACGGTCGCGTAGGAGCCGAGCGCGCCATGGTGCACGACGTAGGGGTCGGTGATCGGCAGGATGACGCGCGCGCGGCCCTCGCCGAGCCAGCCATCGAGCACGTCCTGCAGGTAGATGACGTTCGGGCTGGCATCGAGCCGCTGTCTTGGCGTTCATGCCGTGATCGGCGGTGAGGGCGATGGCGCAGCCCTGCGCGCTCGAGCTCGGCCAGGTAGCGGTCCATCATGCGGTAGAAGGCGTTCGCCTCCGGCGAGCCGGGCGCGTGCTTGTGCTGCACGTAGTCGGTGGTCGAGAGGTACATGACGTCGGGACGCAGCGCGTCGCCATCAGCTTGACGCCCGCGGCGAACACGAACTCCGAGAGCTCGGCGCTGTAGACGGAGGGCAGCGGCAGGCCGACGAGCTCGAGCACTTCGCCGATGCCGTGCTCGGCGCTCGTCACCTCGTCGGCCTTCTCCGCCGAGAAGCAGATGCCGCGCATCCTGTGGCCGAGGAGCGTGCGCAGCTTGTCCTTGGCGGTGACCACGGCGACCTTGCAGCCGGCATCGGCTGAGCGCCGCGAGCAGCGTCGGGGCGCGCAGCCACTTCGGGTCGTTCATCATGACCTCGGTGCCGCTCTCGACGTCGTAGAGGAAGTTGCCGCAGATGCCGTGCACCGCGGGCGGCACGCCGGTCACGATCGAGAGATTGTTCGGGTTGGTGAAGCTCGGCACCACGCAGTCGGCGATCACGGCGCTGCCGTTCGCGAGCGTGCGCTGCATCCACGGCATGTGACCGCCGGCCACCGCCTGGGCGATGTAGTCCGGCTCGCAGCCGTCGACGCACACCACGACGGCGGGCGAGCGCGGCAGGCGGTAGCTGCGGCCGTTGACTTCGATGGAACGCATGACTCGTTACCTCAGGCCGCGGCGCGCAGCTGTGCCAACACCTTGCCGACCGCTTCCACGGCACCGCCCATGCCGCGCTCGCCGAGCTGACCCATGCAGCCCACGCGGAAGGTCTCCAGCGTCGTCAGCTTGCCGGGATAGAGGATGTAGCCGCGCGCCTTGACGGCGTTGTAGAAGGACTTGAACTGATAGTGCGGGTGATCGGGTGCGTGGAAGGTCACGATGATCGGTGCCTGGATGGCCGCGGGCAGGAAGCTCTGCAGTCCGAGCGCCGCCATCCCCTCGATCAGCGTGCGGCAGTTGTGCGCATAGCGCGCGCCACGCGCGGCGAGCCCGCCTTCCTCGAGGTACTGCGCGATGGCGCAATCGAAGGCCGCCACCACGTGGGTCGGGGGCGTGTAGCGCCACTGGGTGGTCTTCTGCATGTAGACCCACTGGTCGTAGAGGTCCATGGCGAGGGAGTGGGCGTTGCCCTCGCAGCGCTCGAGCGCCGCGCGCCGCACGATCACGAACCCCATGCCCGGCGGGCCCTCGAGGCATTTGCCGGACGCCGCCACCACCGCCTCGATCGGCGTGCGCCGCGCATCGATCTCGAGCGCGCCGAAGGAGCTCATGGCATCGACGATCAGCCGCCGCTCGTGCTTCGCCACCACCTGCGCCACCTCATCGAGGGGATTGAGGATCCCGGCGCTGGTCTCGCAGTGCACCAGCGCGACGTGCGTGATGGAGGGGTCGTTGACGAGCGCGCGCTCGACGTCGGCGGCGGACACCGCGGCGTTCTCGGCGTAGTCGATGGTGGTCAGCTTGCGGCCGAGATAGCGGCAGATGCGCGCGATGCGCTGGCAGTAGGCGCCGTTCTGCGGCACCAGCACGTGCCCGTCGGCGCGCGGCACCAGCGTGCCGAGTGCCGCCTCGACTGAGAACGTGCCGCTGCCCTGCAGCGGTACGCACTCATGGGTGGCGGCCCCGTGCACGATATCGAGCAGCCGCTCGCGCACGCGCGCCGTGATGCTGTTGAAGTCGACGTCCCAGGAGCCCCAGTCGCGCAGCATCGCCTGCTTGGTGCGCAGCGAGATGGTGAGGGGGCCCGGGGTGAGGAGATAGGGTTCGGTGCTCATCGGTTGGTCCCGTCAGGGTAGTGTCACGCTCAATGATGAAGGATTTCCGTCACGCCGCGTGCGGCAGCAGCGCCGCTGCCTCGGTCGCGAGCACGCTCGCCTCATCGAGGCGGATCACCTCGATGGCGGCGCGGCTGCCCGCGGCGGCAATGCTGGCCGCGCCGGCGGCGCTGTTGGCGGTCGGATCGACCGTGATCCCGGCCCATTCGAGTCCGCTGAGTATCCGGCGCCGAATCTCGGGCGCATGCTCGCCGATGCCGCCGCCGAAGGCGATCACGTCGACCCCGCCGAGCTCGCCCACGTAGGCGCCGAGATAGTGCCGCGCACGTCTGCAGAATATCTCGACGGCGAGCCTGGCCGGCGCATTACCCTCGCGCTCGCGCCGCAGCAGCTCCTGCATGTCCGCGCAGCCGCCGGACAGGCCCTTCAGTCCGCTGTCGTTGTTGAGCGCCCCGCGCATGGCAGCTGGCGAGAGGCCGCCGTGCTCCATGACGTGCAGCAGCGCGCCGGGATCGAAGTCACCGCAGCGTGTTCCCATGACGAGCCCCTCGACCGGGGTGAACCCCATGCTGGTCGCGACCGGCTGCTCACCGAGCGTCGCGGTGACGGAGCAGCCCCGTCCGAGCTGCAGGCTCACGATCCGGGAGCTCGGCTCGCCCGCGGCAACGCGAGCGCGTGCGCTGCTGCACAGGTAGCGGTGCGCGATGCCATGGAAGCCGTACCGGCGCACTCCGAAGTCGCGGTACCAGCGCTCGGGGACCGCGTAGCGCCAGGCGACTTCCGGCAGGGTGGCGTAGTAGGCGGTGTCGAACACGCCGATGAGCGGCACGCTCGCCGGCAGGCGTGCGCGCACGCTCGCAATGACGGCGAGCGCCGGTGGGTTGTGCAGCGGTGCCAGCTCATCGAGCCCGGCGAGGGCGGTGAGCTCGGCGTCGCCGAGGCGCGTGGTGGCCCGGAAGCGCTCGCCGCCGTGCACGATGCGATGCACGCTGGCGCTTAAGCCCGCGAGCAGTCCCGCGCCGCCGAGCCAGATCATGAGGAAGTCCGCGGCGGCCGCGAGCGTGCGCAGCGGGGCAGGGGGCGCGGGCGCGGGATCGGCTGTCTCGAGGCGCAGGTTACCGTCCGCATCGACGAAAGCGCCGGACCTCAAGCGCTGCGTGCCGCCGCCCGCGGTCAGCTCGAGCAGATCGAACTTGAGCGAGGAGCTGCCGGCGTTGAGGACGAGCAGGCGCATCACAGCAGGCGCAGCGCTCGCCGCACCGCATAAGCGGCCAACATCACCGCGGCGCTGATCACTCCGAAGCCGAGCGAGACGCGCTGATCGGCGAGCACCGCCATGGCGGCGAGGATCGCGATCATTCCGGCGATCGCCACGCAGGTCAGCCAGGGATAGCCCCACATGCGGATCCGCAGCCGCTCGGGGGATTCGCGCTCGAGTCGACGCCGCAGCCGCAGCTCCGCGAAGGCGATCAGCACGTAGACGAAGATCGCGACGGTGCCGTAGGAGTTGACCAGGAAGGCGAAGATCCGCTCGGGCGAGAGGTAGCTCATCACCACCGTCACGTAGCCGAAGGCGGTGCTCGCGAGGATGGCGGCGACCGGCACGCCGCGGCGGTCGAGCCGTGCCATGGTGCGCGGCGCATCGCCGCGCCCGGCGAGCGCCATCAGCATGCGCGAGGAGGCGAACAGGCCCGAGTTCAGCGCCGACAGCACCGCCGTGAGGATCACCAGACTCATGAGCGTGCTGGCCGCCGGGATGCGCAGTACCTCCATGACGCTCACGTAGGGCTGTGCCATGCGCAGCGTGTCGTTCCACGGCACCAGCGCCACGACCAGGAAAATCGAGCCGATGTAGAACACCAGCACGCGCCAGATCACCGACTGCGTCGTCTCGGCGATCGCGCGCTCGGGCTCGGCCGACTCGGCGGCGGCGATGGTGACGATCTCGGCGCCGAAGTAGAAGCCGGTGGCGGCGACCGCGCCGGTGAGTACCGGAACGATGCCCCTGGGCATGAAGCCGCCGTGGGCGGTGAGGTGCGGCAGACCCGCGTGCGCCCCGGGCCAGAGCCCGAGTGCGAACAGCACCCCCGCGCCGAGAAATACCGTGATCGCGGCCACCTTGATCGAGGCGAACCAGAACTCGGCCTCGCCGTAAGAGCGCACCGAGAGGAGATTCACGATGGTGAAGAGCGTCATGAGCGCCAGCGTGAACTCCCACGGTGCCACGTTCGGCCACCAGACGCCGAGGATGCGTGCGCCGGCGACCGCTTCGAGTGCGACCACGATCACCCAGAAGTACCAGTACATCCAGCCGGTGAGGAAGCCGGCGAGCTCGCCGAGCGCCAGCCGGTTGTATTCGTAGAAGCCGCCCACCGCGGGATAGGCGACCGCCATCTCACCGAGCATGCGCATCACCAGCACGACCAGCGCGCCGGTGAGCGCAAAGGAGAGCACCGCGGCCGGCCCCGCCGAGCCGATCACCACGCCGCTGCCGACGAACAGGCCCGCGCCGATCACCCCGCCGAGGGCGATCATCTGCATGTGGCGCCGCTGCAGCGAGCGGCGCAGTCCCGGCGCGGCCGCCGCGGGTCCGTGGATTTCTGCGCTGGCGTTCATGCGTGTAGTTTCGGCTCGAGGTCTGCTCGGGACCTCAGGTAAACTTCTGATACTTGGCGAGATGGCGCACGGGCCTGGAGAGCGCATCGCGCCGGAACGGATCGCCGAGCTCCTTCGTAACCATCATCTCGAGCACCGTGGTCCTGCCCTCGCTCTGCGCGGCGCGCCGCCGCCTTGAGCGCCGGGGCGACGTCGTCGAGCCGCTCGACCGTCAGACCCTCGCAGCCGAAGGCGCGCGCCACCTTCGCCCAGCTCGGGTTCTCGAGGTTCACGCCCTGGTAGCGCCGCGAATAGAAATCGACGTGATTCTTCTTCTCGGCGCCCCACTGACCGTTGTTGAAGACGATCGGCGTCACGCCGATCTGCTCGCGCGCACAGGTGAGGAGCTCGTTGAAGCTGATGCCCCAGGCGCCATCGCCGACGTAGGCGAAAGCGGCGCGCTCGGGGGCGGCGATCTTGGCGCCGCAGATGACCGGGAACGCGTAGCCGCAGTTGCCGAAGCTCATCGCCGCGAACATGGAGCGCGGCTGCTCGAACCGCAGATACGAGTTGGCCACCGAGCAGATGTTGCCGATGTCGGTCGACACCATCGAGTCGGCCGGCAGCGCGCTCTTCGAGCTCGCGCAGCATCTGCCGCGGGTGCATGAACTTCGAGTCGCGCGGCGACCTCGAGCGAGTAGGGGTCGCGCTCGTGCGTCCAGCCGCTGAGCTCGGCTTCCCAGGCGTGCTTCTCGGCGGCGATGCGCTTCAGGCGCTCGGCGCGGCTCGCGTTGCCGGCGAGCGGGCGTCCCTTGAGGCGTGCGAGGAGCGCCGCGGCGGCGGCGCGCGCGTCGCCATGGATGCCGACCGAGATCGGGCTTGACCAGGCCCAGCATGCGCGGGTCGGCGTCGATCTGGATGATCTTCGCCTGCTTCGGCCAGTAGTCGAGACCGTACTGTGGCAGCGTGCCGAAGGGCCCCAGGCGCGTGCCGAGCGCGAGCACCACGTCGGCGCGGGCGATGAGCTTCATGGCCGCCTTCGAGCCCTGATAGCCGAGCGGGCCGGCAGCGAGTGCGTGCGAGGCGGGGAACGAGTCGTTGTGCAGGTAACTGCTGCACACGGGCGCGCCGAGCGTGTCGGCGAGCGCGACCGCCTCCGTCGTCGCGCCGCCGGTGATCACGCCGCCGCCGGCGAGGATCACCGGGAAGCTGCGCCGCCGCGAGGAGCGCGGCGGCGGCATCGAGCGCGGCTTCGTCTCCGGCCCCGTGCGCGATGCGCAGCGGCGCGGGAATCGTGGTGTCGATCTCGCCGTAGAAGAAGTCGCGCGGAATGTTGAGCTGGGTCGGCCCCATCTCGAGCATGGCGCGGTCGAAGCAGCGCGCGGCGATTTCGGCCATGCGCTGCGGGTTGTTCACGTGGCCCTGGTACTTGGTGATCTTCGAGAAGATCGGCAGCTGCTCGGTCTCCTGAAAGCCGCCGAGCCCCATGGTCATGGAGCCGGTCTCCGGGGTGATGAAGACGACCGGGGAATGCGCCCAGTAGGCCGCCGCGACTCCGGTAACGAAGTTCGTCACGCCGGGGCCGTTCTGCGCGATGCACACGCCGTGGCGGCCCGAGGCGCGCGCGTAGCCGTCGGCCATGTGGATCGCGCCCTGCTCGTGCGCGACCGGCACGAAGCGGATGCCGGCCGCGGGGAAGATGTCGAGCGCATCCATGAACGCCGAGCCGACGATCCCGAACACGTGGGTGACACCGTTGGCGGCGAGAGTTTCGACGAGCGCCTCGGAGGGTCCCATTTTCTGCGACTGGGTCATCGGCAGTGCTCCATTCGTTTCTACGAGCGAGATGTTTTGTTTCTTTCAGGCGCGGGAGATTATAATCGCGCGTCATTGAGCCAGGCCACAGTCCCATCGGAAGTAGTTTTCGTTCCGTTTAACGGAACGACAGGCGGGATACCTTGAACAGCCGCGTCTTTTCGCTCCCCGAAGACCTTGGCGAGATCGCGAGCGAGACCTCTTCGACCCTCAAGGCCTTCGGCGTGCTCGAGGTGCTGGTGCGGGCCGGAAGGGCGGTCACGCTGTCGGAGCTGATGCAGGCGACGGAGCTGCCAAAGCCGACGCTCCACCGCACGCTCGCGCTGTTCGAGGAGGCGGGGTTCCTGACCCGCGAGCCCGGCGGGCGCGCTTACATCATCGGCGAGCGTCTCTCACGCTTCGCACTCGACGTGCTGCGCAGCGATGCCGCCGCCGCCGAGCGGCGCACGATCCTCAGGCGCGCGGTGAGCGAGCTCACCGAGACCTGTAACCTCGCGGTGCTGAAGAAAGGCGTGCTCATCTACCTCGACCGTGTCGAGGCGGCGTGGCCGCTGCGGTTGCACGTGCCGGAGGGTGGTGCCGGGTTGCCGCCGCACTGCTGCGCGAGCGGCAAGCTCCTGCTCGCGCACCTGCCGGCGCCCGAGCGGGCGCGCCTCCTCGAGCTGCTGCCGCTCGAGCGCTTCACCGAGCGCACCATCACCGACCGCGCCGTGCTCGAGTCCGAGCTCGACCGCATCGTGAGCGTCGGCTACGCGGTCGACAACGAGGAGTACGTGCTCGGGGTCGCCTGCGTCGCCGTACCGGTGGCGAATCGCCACGGCGACGTGGTCGCGGCTCTCGCGGTGCAGGGGGCTACGGCGCGGCTGCCGCTGATGCGCGCCATCGAATTCATTCCGCGCCTGCGCGCGGCGGCGGCGGAGATCGGCTCCACCCTCGGCTGATGCGGAGACAAAGCCATGGACATGAAGGTCGAGAACCTGGAACGGCATTGGCTGCCTTTCACCAACAACCGCGAGTTCAAGCGCGAGCCGCGCATGTTCGTGCGCGCGAGCGGCATGCACTACTTCAGCCCCAGCGGCCGCAGGATCCTCGACGGCAGCTCGGGCCTGTTCACGAGCGCCGCCGGGCACTGCCGGCCGGAGATCGCCAGCGCGGTGGCGCAGCAGCTCGAGACGCTCGACTTCACGCCGTCGTTCCAGAGAAGCCACCCGGGCGCCTTCGCGCTCGCCGACGGCGTCGCGGCGCTCACTCCCAGGGGCCTCGATCACGTGTTCTTCTGCAACTCCGGTTCCGAGGCGGTCGATACCGCGATGAAGGTCGCGCTCGCCTACCACCTCGCGCGCCGTGAGGGCCAGCGCAATTACTTCGTCTCGCGCGAGCGCGCCTATCACGGCGTCAACATCGGCGGCACTGCGCTCTCCGGCATGGTGCGCAACCGCGAGGTCTTCGGCGCGCTGATGCCTGGGATCCTGCACCTGCGCCATACGCTCCTGCCCGAGAACCGCATGACGCGCGGCATGGGCGCCAAGGGGGCGGAGCTCGCCGAGGATCTCGCGCGCTTCGTGAATCTCGTGGGCGAGAAGCGCATCGCGGCGGTGTTCGTCGAGCCGATCGCCGGCTCCACCGGTGTCATCGTGCCGCCGCGCGGGTACCTCGAGCGGCTGCGCGAGATCTGCACCCGCTACGGGATCCTGCTGGTGTTCGATGAGGTGATCTGCGGCTTCGGGCGTACCGGCGAGCCGTTCGCGGCCCTGTCCTTCGGCGTCACGCCGGACCTCATCACCATGGCGAAGGCGCTCACCAACGGCGCCCAGCCCATGGGCGCGGTCGCGGTGCGCGACGACATCTACCGCACCATCATCGAGGCGGCGCCCGAGGGACTGCCGGAGTTCTTCCACGGCTATACCTACTCGGCCCACCCGGCCGCCTGCGCGGCCGGCCTCGCGACACTCGACATCTACCGCAAGGAACAGCTGTTCGCGAAGGGGCGGGATCTTTCGGGCTACTTCCTCGACAAGATGTTCGCGCTGGGCGATCTGCCCGCGGTTGCCGACGTGCGTGGCTTCGGCATGCTCGCCGGCGTCGAGGTGAAGCCGGGCAAGGCCGCCGGCGTGCGCGGCAACGAGCTGCAGGCGAAGCTCTACGACCGCGGCCTGCACCTGAAGACCACCGGCGACGTCGCCATCCTCGCGCCGGCCTTCATCGCCACCCAGGCCGATATCGATGCGATGGCCGGGATGCTGCGCGAGGCGATTGCGGAATTCTGATCTGCGGTGCCAAGCATCCCGTCCCACGCGCGGGTGGTAATCGTCGGCGGCGGCATCGTCGGCTGCAGCGTCGCCTATCACCTCGTGAAGCGCGGCGTGAGCGATGTGCTGCTGCTCGAGCGGCGGCAGCTCACCTGCGGTACCACCTGGCACGCGGCCGGGCTCGTCGGACAGCTGCGCGCCACGCATAACCTCACGCGCCTCGCGCAGTACACGACGCAACTCTACGAGGGACTCGAGCGCGAGACCGGGCAGGCGACCGGTTTCCGCCAGGTCGGCTCGATCGCCGTCGCAGCGAGCGCGGCGCGCTTCGAGGAATTGAAGCGCGGCGCCTCCATGGCGCGCGTATTCGGCCTCGAAGTTCAGATCCTCACGCCCGGCGAGGCGCGCGAGCGCTGGCCGCTGCTCGCGCTCGAGGACCTGGTGGGCGCGGTCTACCTGCCGAAGGACGGACGCACGAATCCCGTCGACACCACGCAGGCGCTGGCGCGCGCAGCGCGGAGCGGCGGGGCACGCATCGTCGAGGGCGTGCGGGTCAGCGGGATTCAGCGTGCCGGCGGCCGTGTCACCGGGGTGAGCACCGACGCGGGTGAGGTGCGCGCCGAGGTGGTGGTCAACTGCGCGGGCATGTGGGGTCGCGAGGTCGGAGCACTGGCCGGCGTCAACGTACCGTTGCAAGCGGCGGAGCACTTCTACATCGTCACCGAGCCGATACCCGGGCTCCCGCCCGATCTTCCCATCCTGCGCGATGCGGACGCCTGCTCGTACTTCAAGGAGGACACCGGCAAGCTTCTGGTGGGCTGGTTCGAGCCGCGCGCCAAGCCCTGGGGCGAGAACGGCATTCCGCACAACAGCGCCTTCGAGCAGCTGCCGCCGGATCTTGCGCACATCGAGCCGCTGTTCGCCGGCGCCATGCGCCGCGTGCCGGTGCTCGAGTCGACCGGCGTGCAGGTGTTCTTCAACGGCCCGGAAAGCTTCACGCCCGATGACCGCTACCTCCTCGGCGAGGCGCCGGAGCTGCGTGGCTTCTTCGTGGCCGCGGGCTTCAACTCCATCGGTATCCAGTCGGCCGGCGGCGCCGGCAAGGTGCTCGCGGACTGGATTGTCGACGGCCACCCGCCGTTCGATCTGTGGGATGTCGACATCCGCCGCTGCATGCCGTTCCAGCGCAACCGCAGGTACCTGCGCGACCGCACGGTGGAGGCGCTCGGGCTCCTCTACGCCATGCACTGGCCCTACCGCCAGGTCGAGAGCGCCCGCGGGGTGCGCAAGTCCGCGCTTCACGACCGCCTCGCCGCCGCGGGGGCGTGCTTCGGCGAGGTGGCGGGCTTCGAGCGCGCCAACTGGTTCGGCGCCCCCGGCAGCATGCCGCGCTATGAGTACAGCTACGGCAGGCAGAACTGGTTCGAGCTATCGGCCGCCGAGCATCGCGCGGTGCGCGAATCCGTCGGGCTCTTCGACCAGTCCTCGTTCGCGAAATTCGTGCTCAAGGGCCGCGATGCCGGCCGGGTGCTCGCACGGATCTGCGCCAACGATGTCGACGTACCCATCGGCCGCATCGTCTACACGCCCTGGCTGAATGCGCGCGGCGGCATCGAGGCGGACCTCACCGTGACGCGCGAGGCGGAGGATGCCTGGCTCATCGTCAGCGCGTGCGCGACGCAGACGCGCGATTTCGACTTCCTCGCCAGGGCGATTCCTGCGGATGCGGCCGCGCAGGCGGTCGATGTGTCCTCGGCCTACGCGGTGCTGAGTCTCATGGGGCCTGAGAGCCGTGCGCTCCTGCAGTCGCTCACCGACGCCGAGCTTTCGACCGCCGCCTTTCCCTTCGGCACCTCGCAGATCATCGATCTCGGTTACGCGCGCGTGCGTGCGAGCCGCATTACCTACGTGGGCGAGCTCGGTTATGAGCTCTATATCCCCACCGAATTCGCCCAGGGGGTGTACGACGTGCTGGTGGAGGCGGGCGCAGCGTTCGGCTTGAGGCTCGCCGGTTATCACGCGCTCAACAGTCTGCGGATGGAGAAGGGCTACCGGCACTGGGGCCACGACATCGGCGACGAGGATACGCCGCTCGAGGCCGGACTCGGTTTCGCCATCGCCTGGGACAAGCCCGGTGGGTTCACGGGCCGTGAGGCGCTGCTCAAGCAGCGCGCGGCAGGATTGAGGCGCCGGCTCGCCGCGTTCGCGCTCGAGAGTGAGCATGCGCTGCTCTATCACAACGAGCCGATCTGGCGCGACGGCGCGCTGGTCGGGAAGATTACCTCGGGCATGTTCGGCCATACGCTCGGGGTGGCGCTCGGTCTCGGGTTTGTCGAGCGAGCGGGCGATGAGCCGATCACCGGCGAGTGGATCGGCGCGGGGCGTTACGAAATCGAAGTTGCGGCCGAGCGGGTCCCGGCCCGGGTGTCGCTCAAGCCCTTCTACGATCCATCCGGCGAGCGAGTCAAACGTTGAAGAGCCACGCGCGGGTCGTGGTGATCGGCGGGGGAGCGGTCGGCTGCAGTGCGCTGTACCACCTGACACGCCTCGGCTGGACGGATGCGGTGCTGCTCGAGCGCGATGAGCTCACCGCCGGCTCCACCTGGCACGCCGCCGGCAACTGTCCGAACTTCTCGACCTCCTGGAGCCTGCTCAGGCTGCAGCGCTACTCGAGCGAGCTCTACGCGCGGCTCGGCGCCGAGGTCGGCGCCGATCTCACCTACCACCGCACGGGGAGCATCCGCCTCGCGCACACGGCCGATCGTGTCGACGAGTTTCACCACGTGGTCGCCCAGGCACGCGCGCTTGGGATCGGCTTTGAGCTCCTCTCCCCGGGAGAGATCCGCGCGCGCCATCCGTTCCTCGAAGTGGACGACATCCGCTTAGGTCTGTGGGATCCCGACGACGGCGACATCGATCCGGCGCAGCTGACCCAGGCACTCGCCCGGGGCGCGCGCGAGCGGGGCGCGATTATCCACCGCCACACCCGTGTGACGGCCATCCGCCGCCTGCCGGGCGGCGACTGGCGCCTCGAGACGCCGCAGGGCGCGATCGAGGCCGCGGTCGTCGTCAATGCCGCGGGTTACCGCGGCGCCGAGGTCGCCGCCCTCATGGGCGAGGATCTGCCCATGGTCTCGCTCTCGCATCAGTACCTCGTCACCGAGGACATCGCGGCGCTCGCGGCGCGCGGCACCGCGCGGCTGCCGCTGGTGCGCGACCCCGACGTGAGCTATTACCTGCGCCAGGAGCGTCACGGGCTGCTGCTCGGACCCTATGAGGCCCAGGGGCGCGCGCACTTCGAGGACGGCATTCCGGGTGAGTTCGCGCACCAGCTCTTCCCGGACGATCTCGCGCGCATCGAGGATTACATCGCAGCGGCGTGCGCGCGCGTACCGCTTCTTGGCACCGTCGGCGTGAAGCGCGTCATCAACGGCCCGATCCCCTACGCACCCGACGGCAATCCGCTGATGGGCCCGTCGCTTGCGGCGCCGAACTTCTTTCACTGCTGTGCCTTCACTTTCGGAATCGCGCAGGCGGGCGGCGCCGGCCGCGCCATCGCCGAATGGGTCGTGAACGGCGAGCCCGACTGGGACCTCTGGCCGCTCGATCACCGGCGCTACCTCGCATTCGCCGACCGCGAATACACCCGTGCCAGGGCACTCGACACCTACGGCAACGAATACGGGATCGGCTACCCCCTGGAGGAGCGCCCGGCGGGGCGTCCCGGGAAGACCTCTCCTTTATATGGCGAACTCGAGCGCCAGGGTGCGGTGTTCGGCGCCCGCGGCGGCTGGGAGCGGGCGGTGTACTTCCGTGTGCCCGGCGACCCCGGGGGACCCGAGGCCTCGTTCCGCAGGCCGCACTGGCACCGTGCGGTGGAGCGCGAGTGCGCGGCGGTCGCGAGCGGCGTGGCGCTGCTCGATCTGCCGGGCTTCACGCGTTTCGCGGTGCGTGGCGCGGGCGCCGCCGCCTTCCTCGATCGCCTGATCGCAGGGGATCTGCCGCGGCCGGGCCGCACCTCGCTCGCCTACGCCTGCTCGCCGCGCGGCGGCATCGTCATGGAGATGACGATCACCCATCTGCCGGATGGCACGTTCTGGCTGCTGTCGGCAGCCGCGGCCGAACGGCACGATGAGCACTGGCTGCGGCACCATCCGGGCGCTGCCCTCGATCGGGTCGAGCTCGTCAACCACACGGCGCGCTATGGAACGCTGGTGCTCGCCGGAGTGCGTTCGCGCGAGGTCCTCGCGCGGGTGAGCGAGGCGGACCTCGGCACGGCGGCCTTTCCCTGGCTCGCTGCCCGCACGCTCGAGATCGCAGGCGTATCGGTACTCGCGCTGCGGGTGAGCTACGTGGGCGAGCTCGGCTTCGAGCTGCACGTGGCGATGGAGGAGCTCACCGCCGTGTACGCGCGCCTCACCGGGGCGGGCCGGGCGCTGGGACTGAAGCACCTCGGCCTCTATGCGGTCGAGAGTCTGCGGCTCGAGAAGTGCTACCGCAGCTGGAAGGCGGATCTCACGCGCGAGTACACCCCGCTCGAGGCCTCGCTCGAGCGTTTCGTGCGCCTCGACAAGGCGGCGGATTTCGTCGGCCGGGAGGCGCTGCGCCGGCAGGCGGCTGCGGGCGTGAGGGAGCGCTTCGTACCGCTCCTCGTGGACGCAGGCGCCGCGGACGCGGCGCCGGTCTCGATCGTGTGGCGGGGTAGGGAGCGCGTCGGACTGGTCACCTCGGGCGGCTACGGGTATCGCCTGAAGCGCAGTATCGCCCTCGGTTATGTGCGGCGCGATCTCACCACACCGGGCACCGAGCTCGAGATCGAGATCCTGGGCGAGCGCCGCCGCGCGGTGGTGGGACGCGAGCCGCTCTACGATCCGGACAACCTGCGCTTGCGCGCCTGATGCTAATGCGTGGGAACCGCGAGTACGCGTGTCGCACCGCGGCCGCGCGGATCGGCCGCCGCGACCGTCCCCGCGGGACCGATCGCGATCGCCTCGATATCGCCGTTCCATCCCTGGTTCACGAACGTATAGCCGCGCGCGCTGAGGGCGGCGCGCACCGCAGGGTCGAGCCCGGCGTAGGGCTCCTCGAAAATGGTGTTGGGCGGCAGCAGCTGATGGTGAAAGCGCGGCGCCGCGACCGCGTTCGCGAGCGGCATGTGGAAGTCGTGCCAGTCGGCGATCACCTCGAAGATCCATGCAGCGATGCGCGAGCCGCCTGGCGTGCCGATGACGAGCGCGACGCGTCCCTTCTCCGTGAGGATCGTCGGCGTCATGGTGGACAGCGGCCGCTTGCCGGGTTGAATCGCGTTGGCGTCGCTCCCCACGACGCCGAATATATTGGGCGCGCCGGGCTTGGCCGAGAAGTCGTCCATCTCGTTGTTGAGGAGGAAGCCGGCACCCGTGACCACTTCCCCCGAGCCGAAGTCGTCGTTGATGGTGTAGGTGTTGGCGACGGCGTTGCCGGCGCCGTCCACGACCGAGAAATGCGCGGTGTTGTGGTGCGCTGCGAGGCCTGGTTGCACCGCTGCGGTCGGCGTCGGCGCGCCGAGGCTCACCTCGTGCGCGCGGCGCGCGAGGTAGGCGGGCTCGAGCAGTTGCGCCACCGGCGCCTGGGTGAAGTCCGGGTCGCCGAGATAGGCGGCACGATCGGCGAACACGCGCTTCTCCATCTCCGCGACCAGGTGCACGTACTGGGCCGAGTTGAGCGGCACGCCGGCGAAGGCGTCGGCAAGATCGCTCTTCATCGTGAGGAGCGACAGCAGTGCGATCCCGCCGGAGCTCGGCAGCGGGGCGGTGATCACGTGGTAGCCGGCCCAGTCGCCCTGCAGCGGCTCGCGCCACACCGGCTTGTAGGCGGCGAGGTCGGCCGCCGTGACGTGGCCGTGGTTGCGGGTCATCTCGGCGACCACCAGCTCAGCAGTGCGCCCGGCGTAGAACCCCTGCGGACCGCCGGCGGCGATGCGCCGCAGCGTCTGCTCGAGCTCGGTCTGACGAAAGATCGCCTCCGCCGCAAGCGCGCCGAAGTAGTTGAGGAAGTTGGTGCGCCCATGCAGCTCGCGCGCGCGCACGTCGCGTACCGCCACCAGCATCGGGCTCACGCGAAAGCCCTCGTGTGCGTAGCGGATCGCCGGCTCGAGGTCCGTGGCCCAGGGCAAGCGGCCGAAGCGCCGATGCAGCTCCCACAGCCCGGCGACCGTGCCGGGTACGCCCGCGGCGCCGGCGCCGACCGTGCTCGCGTCCGCAATCACGGTCCCCGCGCGGTCGAGATACATGCTGGCGGTCGCGCTGCGCGGTGCGGTCTCGCGGTAGTCGAGGAACCAGGGTTTGCCATCGACCCACAATGTCGCGAAGCCGCCGCCGCCCAGGTTGCCGGCTTCCGGATAAGTGACCGCGAGCGCGAAGGCGAGGGCGATCGCGGCGTCTACGGCGTTGCCGCCGGCTCGCAGGATCCTGACTGCGGCCTCGGCGCCGTAGCGGTCGGGCGCGGCGACCGCCGCCGCGACTCGCGGGGGATTCGTGGCGGGTGCGGCCGCGGCTGGCGGCGTGGCCGCCGTCGCGGTGCCGATGAGGCCGACGAGCAGGGCTGCCAGGATGAAACGCATCGTGAGTGTGACCCCCCTCCCGATCATGCCATCAGTCGCGCATCGGGGGCGAGTCCATGAGCCCGCTGGTTATCGCCCTGGCGCTCTCGGCCGCGGTGCTGCATGCGACCTGGAACGCGGCGCTGCGCAGTGGCGCGGATCGGGCGCAGTTCGTGACCGTCATGAGCTTTGCGACCACCGTGGCAGCCATCCCGCTGGCGCTGCTGCTGCCGCCGCCGGCGGCCGCGAGCTGGCCGTACCTCGGGATCTCCGCCGTGCTGCAGGTGATCTACAGCTTCCTGCTCGCCGCTGCGTACCGCCACGGGGAGCTCGGACAGATCTACCCGATCGTGCGCGGCAGCGTCCCGGTGCTGGTCACGGTCGGGGGATTCGCGCTCGCGGGGCAGCACTTGAGTCCCCTGGCACTCGGGGGCGTCGCGATCATCTCGGCGGCGATCATCAGTCTCGCCATTCACGGCGGCCACACCGAGCGCAAAGTGCTCGCGCTCGGTGTCGTGACGGCGCTGTTCGTGGCGAGCTACGTGACCGCGGACGTACTCGGCGTGCACCGCGCGGGCCGGCCACAGTCCTATGCCGCCTGGATCTGGGTGGCCTACGGGGTACTGATGCCGCTCGGGCTCCTGGCCGTGCAGGGCCGGATACGCATCGACCTGCCCCCACGCGACGTCGTGAAGGCGGTCCTGGGGGGGCTGCTGTCCTTTGCGAGCTACGGCGCCATCATCGCCGCGCTCGCCTTGGGGAAGGCCGGCTCGATCTCGGCGCTGCGCGAGACCGGCATCGTGTTCTCGGCCCTGATCGGCCGCTTCTTTCTCGGGGAGGTGCTCACGCTGCGGCGCCTCGCGGTGTGCCTCGCCGTGACGCTCGGAGCGGTGTGTATCGGCTACGCAGGCTGACCGTCCCCGGCTAGAATGGCGCCATCCCCTCCGCGGAGAGACTCATGCCGAGCAAGGCCAAAAAGAAGGCGCAGTCCGCCAAACCGAAACGCGCGAGCGCGCCCGGGCGCGTGAGCTCAGTGAAGGGCGGGAGCGGTGCGAAGGGCGCCGGCTCCGTGCGCGGCACCGAGCGCGATCTCCTCGCGCGCCTCAAGGCCGGGGCGGTGATCTGCGCCGAGGGCTACGTGTTCGAGCTCGAACGACGCGGCTATCTGCAAGCCGGGGCCTTCGTTCCCGAGGTGTTGTTCGAGCACCCGGAGGTGGTCGAGCAGCTGCATCTGGATTTCGTGCACGCGGGCTCGGACGTCACCGAGGCGCTCACCTACTACGTGCATCGCGAGAAGCTGCGCGTCATCGGCCGCGAGAAAGACCTCGCACCCATGAATCGCGCGGCGCTCAGGATCGCGCGCAACGTGGCGCGCCGCACCGGTACGCTGTTCGCCGGCGACCTCTGCAACACCAACATCTACGATCCGAACGATGCGAAGGCACTGAAGGACGTCGAGCGGATTTTCGACGAGCAGGTGGGCTGGGCGGTCGAGGCGGGGGTGGATTTCTTCGTGGCGGAGACCTTCGCCTGGGTCGGCGAGGCGGAGCTCGCACTGAAGGCGATCAAGCGCCAGTCCAAGGCACCGACGGTGGTCACCTTCGCCATGCACCAGGAGACGATCCTGCGTGACGGCCTGACCCCCGCGGAAGCCTGCCGGCGCCTCGAGCAGGCCGGAGCGGACGTGGTCGGCCTCAACTGCCACCGGGGGCCCGCGACCATGATGCCGATGATCCGCGACATCCGTGCGGCGGTTAAATGCCACGTGGCGGCACTGCCGGTTCCCTACCGCACCACGCCCCAGCAGCCGTCGTTCATGTCGCTCACCGATCCGTGCTGCGACAACCGCCGCGCCTTCCCCGTGGGGCTCGATCCCTTCCTGGCGACGCGCACGGAGATCTTCGATTTCGGACGCGAAGCGTTTGCGCTCGGCGTGCGCTATCTCGGCGTGTGCTGCGGCGCGGGCCCGCATCACATCCGCGCGCTCGCCGAGAGCGTCGGGCGGCACCCGCCGGCGAGCCGCTACAGCGTCGACATGTCCAGGCACGCCTTCTTCGGCACCGACAAGATGATCCGCCGCATCCAGACGGAGTACCGCGACAAGGCCTGAAGCGCGGCCGTGAGGTATTCGGCTCTCGCGCTGCTGCGCGGCGCGTGGCTCTCGCACCGGAGCTGGGCGCAGGCCTGGCGCTCGCCCGAGCCGAAGGGCGCCTACGACGTGGTGATCGTCGGCGGCGGCGGCCACGGACTCGCGGCGGCGTACTACCTGGCGAAGAACCACGGCGTCAGCAACGTCGCGGTGATCGAGCGCGGCTGGCTCGGTGGGGGCAACACCGGCCGCAACACTACCGTAGTGCGTTCCATCGAGGAACTCGCCGCGCGGCTGGCGGAGGTTCCGGGCGGTCAGGTCGTGGACCTGCGTGGCGGATTGACGGCGCTGCGCCTCGAGGGCGCGCGGGCCGGAGAATTCCTCAGCCGACTCGGCGGCTTCGGCACCGTGCCGCAGCCGGGTGAGGCACGGCGTGGGCGGCTGGCCGATGTCCCGGTGCTCGCGCTCAGCCTGCGCCCCGGTGAGATCCAGCTGGTGGTGGACCGTGCCTATGCCGCGCACCTGCTCGACTGGGTACGCGGCACTCTGGAGGACTTTGCGCAGGAGCGCTGAGGCCGAAGGAGATGGTGCGATCGAAAAAAGGCATCGGGCGCGAGGATGGCGCGCGACGGGAATCTCGGCGAGTATTGGGCGATGGATAAAAAAGCAATCGACCGGCGCTGGCTGCCGCTCAATGCCCTGCGCGCGTTTGAGGGCGTCGCCAAGCACGGCAGCTTCACCGCTGCGGCCAACGCGCTGCTGATCTCGCAGAGCGCGCTGTCGCGCCACGTGATCGCGCTCGAGCGCCTGACCGGGGTGCAGCTGTTCGAGCGGCGGCCACACGCCCTGACGCTCACCAAGGCCGGCCAGCACCTGCTGCCCGCGGTGGTGAAATCCTTCGACCGCCTCGAGTACGCGCTCGACGATATCCGCAACGAGGGCGCGCCGGCGCAGCGCACGCTGCGCGTGCAGATGCCGCCGAGCTTCGCCGTGCAGCTCGCGGTGCCGATCCTGCAGGACTTCCGCCGCGCCAGCACCGAGGTCGACATCGATCTCATCAGTCCCTACGGCGTCGGCCCGCCGCTCGGCGACGTCGATATCGCGGTGGTGTACTCCAAACCCAGGGTCACCGATCTGGTTACCGACCTGCTGTGGGCCGTGCGCCAGTCGATCCTGTGCCACCCGAACATCGCCGCCGCCCACCGTGGCAAGGACCTGGCGGCCTTCATCGAGGCGAACGAGCTGATCCACGTGCGCATCGCCGATGCGCCGCGGCACCGCTTCTGGGCGGAGTTCGCGCGGCAGAACGGACTCGCGCGCCTGGAGGTCGAGCGTGGCATGGTGTTCGACACGGCGGTGCTCGCGGCCCAGTACGCGCTCGGCGGGCAGGGGATCGCCGTGCTCGACACGAATCTCTTCGCCGAGGAGATCCGCGCCGGCAAGCTCGTGAAGCCGTTCGAGGCGACTCTCGACGACGGCTACGGCTACTACCTGACCACGCAGCCCGAGGGGCTGGCGGACACCGCCATCGCGCTGTTCCGCTCCTGGCTGATCGGTCGCTTCGGCACGGGCGCCGCCGCGGCGGCGCCGGCGGTGCAGCTCGCCGTGTCGAACGAGTGATCGAGGCGCAGGCGCGGTGAAGAACGACGCACGCGTAGTGGTGATCGGCGGCGGAGTGGTCGGCGTCAGCGTGCTCTATCACCTGACCAAGGCCGGCTGGAAGGACGTGCTGCTGATCGAGCGCGGCGAGCTCACCTGCGGCTCGACCTGGCACGCGGCCGGCGGGATGCACACCGTCAACGGCGACCCGAATGTCGCCAAGCTCCAGCAGTACACCATCAACCTCTACCAGGAGATCGAGCGCATTTCCGGGCAGTCGTGCGGCATGCATCTCACCGGCGGCATCATGCTGGCCGGTACCCGCGAGCGGCTCGACTGGCTGAAGATGGCCAAGGCGCGCGGCCGCTATCTGGGCATGGAGCTCGAGATCATCTCGGTGGACGAGGCGGCGCGGCTGTTCCCGCTCATGAACAAGGAGCACTTCGTCGGGGCGCTCTACGACCCGATCGAAGGACACGTCGACCCCTACGGCGTCACCCACGCCTACGCCAAGGCCGCGCAGATCGGCGGCGCGCAGGTGGTGCGTCACACGCGCGTCACGGACTTGAAGCCCCGGGCGGATGGCACCTGGGACGTGATCACGGATCACGGCAACGTGCACGCCGAGCACGTCGTGAATGCCGGGGGATTGTGGGCCCGCGAGGTCGGCCGTATGGTCGGGCTCGAGCTGCCGATCCTCGCCATGGAGCACCAGTACCTCATCACCGAGGACATCCCGGCGCTCAGGGGCCAGAAGGAGCAGCTGCACTGCATCGACTTCGAGGGCGAGATCTACACACGCCAGGAGCGCGGCGGCATGCTGCTCGGTACCTACGAGCGCGCCGGCGTCCCGTGGTCGCCGCGCGAGACGCCGTGGGACTTTTCCCAGAGCCTGCTGCCGAACGACCTGGAGCGCATTGCCCCGAGCCTCGAGGTCGGCTTCGCGCACTTCCCGGCGCTCGGCGAGGCCGGCATCCGTAAAGTGGTGAACGGCCCTTTTACGTTCGCGCCGGACGGCAATCCCCTGGTCGGACCAATCCGCGGCCTCAGGAATTTCTGGGTTGCCTGCGGCGTGATGGCGGGCTTCAGCCAGGGAGGCGGGGTAGGCCTGGCGCTGTCGCATTGGATGGTCGATGGCGATCCGGGCGCCGACATCTGGGGCATGGACGTCGCGCGCTACGGGGACTGGGCAACGCTCGCCTACACCAATGCCAAGGTGCGCGAGAACTACTCGCGACGCTTTCGTATCCGCTTCCCGAACGAGGAGCTCACCGCGGCGCGGCCGCTGCGCACCACGCCGATCTACGAGCGGCTTGCCGCCGAGCACGCCGTGTTCGGCGACTACTGCGGGCTCGAGCACGCGCTGTGGTTCGCGCCATCCGCCGCCGAGGCGCACGAGGACATCACCTTCCATCGCTCGAACGCCCACGCCCACGTGGCGGCCGAGTGCCAGGCGGTGCGCACCGGCGTGGGGCTCATCGAGATCTCCAACTACGGCAAGTTCGAGGTCACGGGGGCGCGCGGCGAGGAATGGCTGTCGCACGTGATGGCGAACCGCGTGCCGAAGGTCGGCCGGATCGCGCTCACGCCGATGCTGAACGAGCGCGGCAAGCTGATCGGCGACTTCACCATGGCGCGGGTGGCCGCGGAGCGCGTGTTCCTGGTGTGCACTTACGCCGCCGAGGATTACTACCGGCGCTGGTTCGAGCGGCACGCGCCGCCCCCCGGGGTCAGTGTGCGCCCCTGCGCCATGCAGTACACGGGGCTCTCGGTGGCAGGCCCGCACTCGCGCGCGCTCCTGCAGAGCCTGACGCACGAGGATCTCTCGACCGCGGCGTTTCCTTTCCTCGCCTTCCGGCGCATGGACGTGGGCATGATCCCGGCGCTGGTCGGGCGCATCAGTTTTACCGGCGACCTGGGCTACGAGATCTGGGTGACGGGTGAGTACCAGCGTGCGCTCTACGATCTGCTGCGTGGGGCGGGGGCCGAGTACGGCATGAAGCTCTGCGGCGGGCGCGCGCTCAACGCCATGCGTCTCGAGAAGAGCTTCGGTACCTGGGCGCGCGAGTACCGCCCGATCTACGGACCCTACGAGGCCGGCCTCGGGCGCTTCGTCGACCTGAAGAAGGACGAGTTCATCGGTCGCGCGGCGGCGCTCGAGGAGCAGGAGAGCGGCGGGAAACTGCGGCTGCTGCAGTTCGCGGTCGATGCGCGCGATGCGGACGCCATGGGAGATGAGCCGATCTGGCATGACGGCCGGGTGATCGGCTGGGTGACCTCGGGGGCCTTCGGGCACAGCGTGCAGCGCTCGCTCGCCCTCGGTTACGTGCCGAAGGAATACGCAAGCCTCAGCGGGGGATTCGAGATCGAGATTCTCGGCGAGCGCTGCAAGGCGACGCCGCTCGCCGGCGCGCCGTTCGACCCCGACGGCGCACGGATGCGCGCCTAGGCCATGAACATGGCGAGCGCGCTCGCCGTGAGCGCCGGCCGCGTCTCGCCCTCGATCTCCATCGTGTTCTCGATCGTCACGAGAAAGCGCCCCGCGCCCTTTTCCTCGACGGAGGAGATGCGGATGTGGTTGCGCACCCGCTTGCCTGAGCGCACCGGTGCCACGAAGCGCACCCGGTCGAAGCCGTAGTTCACCACCGACTTCGGCGTGATACGCGCCAGCAGCACCTCGAAGCCGGTCGGCGCGAGGAGCGAGAGGGTGAGGAACCCGTGGGCGATCGTGCCGCCGAAGGGCCCTTCGCGGGCGGCGCGCTCGGCGTCGACGTGGATCCATTGATGATCGCCCGTGCAGTGGGCGAACTCGTCGATGCGATTCTGGTCGAGCAGGATCCAGGAGGAGATGCCGATCTCCTCGCCGATGTGCTTTGCCAGGTCAGCCACGGTCATCTTGCTCGCGGGCATCCTCAAATCTTAGCAACCGCCGGGGCGCGCCGTTCCGGTAAGTCATTCAGGCGTATGCACCGCACAAGAAGCGGACGTTATAAGTAGATTAATAATTCATTACAACAATATAAAACAACATCATATAAGTGATTCAGACCGAGGTAATCTGTCATCTTGCAACGCATACAAAACTGAGTAGAATTGGACTCACCAACCATTCCCGTCCCCGCGAAGGAACTGCCATGACCACCCGCACTTTGGATCTCAACGCCTGGCTCGAGACCTACAAGGAGACGTTCGGCTCCTTCACCAGGGCTCAGCAGGACGGCTTCAAGGCGCTCGAGCGCTTCGCGCGTTTCAACTACGCGGTCGCCGGTGACTGCCTCGAGGCGGGCCTGGCCCAGGCGAAGGCGACGCTCAGCGCGCGCGCCGCGGTCGGCACCCAGGCGGTCGCCGATCTGCTCGCGAAGCAGGCCGAGCTCAGCAACCAGCTGAGCGAGAAGCTCCGCGCCCGTGCGCAGGAGTTCTCCACCCTGGCTTCCGAGGTGCAGGAGTCGGTCAATACCTTCGCCGCCGAGGCCGCGAACCGCGCGGCGGGAACGAAGAAGGCCGCTTAAGTACCGAATCGCTGACAGATTCCCCCCCAATTGGGCGACCCGAAAACCGGGTCGCCCTTTTTTTGTCCGTGCGGATCGGGCAGCATGCTGGGTCTATGAGTCCGCGCGGCATTCTGCCTGCCATCCTGGGATTGCTCGCGCTGCACGCGCCTCGGCTCCGCGCCCAGGAGAGCGCCGCGAGCGAAGCGCCGCCGGTGTCCATGGAGATGGCTGGGCTCTATGGTGCCTACGACATGACCCGCGAGGCCTCCGGTACCAGCTGGCAGCCGGACTCGACTCCGCTCGAGGGCGCCCACGAAATGCGCGGCGCCTGGATGGCCATGCTGCATGGCTTCGCCGATGCCATCTACGACGACCAGGGCGGACCGCGCGGCGCGACCCAGTCCTTCTCGACCAGCATGCTGATGCTGATGGCGCGCCGCGAGCTCGGCGATGGCGCATTCGGGCTGCGGCTGATGATCTCCGCCGACCCCCTGATGGGTGCGAGCGGCTACCCGCTGCTCTTTCAGACCGGCGAGACCGCCGACGGGCGCCTGCCGCTCATCGACCGCCAGCACCCGCACAACCTGCTGATGGAGGCCGCGGCGACCTGGAGCCGGGGGCTCTCGGCCGTGAGCTCGGTGTTCGTGTACGCCGGTCCCGCGGGCGAGCCGGCGCTCGGACCCACGACCTTCATGCATCGCCTCTCGGCCATGGACGACCCGCAAGCGCCTCTCACCCATCACTGGCTCGACTCGACGCATGTCTCTTATGGCGTCGTGACGGGGGGCTACGTCTACGGGCAGTTCAAACTCGATGCGTCCGCCTTCAATGGCCGCGAGCCCGATCAGCACCGCTACGACGTCGAGCTGCGCTCGCTCGACTCCTGGTCGGCACGCCTCACCTGGAACGCGAGCCCGGACCTCTCGATGCAGCTGAGCACCGGACACCTCGCGAGCCCCGAGCAGCTCGAGCCGGGCGTCGACGTACGGCGCACGACTGCCTCGGTGAGCTATAACGCGCACGCCTTCGGACAGTGGTGGCAGACGACGCTGGCGTGGGGCCGCAACGCGCCGACCCAGGGGAGCGCGAGCAGCGGGTGGCTGGTCGAATCGGCACTCAAGCTCACCCCGGCGCAGACGCTGTTCGCCCGCGCGGAGCACGTCGCGAAGGATGAGCTGTTCCTGCCGGGTACGCCGCTCTATGGCGGGAGCTTCATGGTGAACGCGCTGTCACTCGGCTATATCTACGATTTCGCGCAACTCGGGTCGCTGAGCTTCGGCGTCGGTGGACTCGTGAGCGCCTACAGCTACCCCGCGACACTCAACGCCGTCTACGGAGACCGGCCGACGTCCTTCATGGTGTTCCTGCGCGTGCGCCTCTGAGCTGCGCGGGCTGCGACCCCGCTGCACGGGTGACCGATCCCTCGGCCACCCGCGCAGCGACGCTGTCCTTAAGGTCGACACCACGATCCTCCCGCGGCGCGTTTCCTCAGCCGTGGCGTGACTCCGCGGCGTACACCGAAGCAAGCATCGGGCTGTGCACGTCGCGCACCGCCAGCGCGATCGCCTGCTGGCGGCAGCTGCGAGCGGCGGCGACCGCCCGCAGGTCGCGGATGTCCTCGGGCGCGCACACCTGCTGTGCGGCGGCGACGATGCGGTCGTAGAGCGCCAGCGATCCCTGCTCGGTGGCGAGGTTCAGGTCCGCGTAGCGCACCTTGAAGGTGGGCACGTCGGAGACGGCGGCGGCGCGCGCGCTGCCGGCGGCGCTGACCGCGACGCAGGCGGCGATGAGGGCGAAGGCAGAAGCGGTGCGCACGCGGGCGCCGATGCGGAGCGTTGCAGAGGTCATGGGGTTCTCCTTTACGCGTCACGAACCTCGTGACGCTGATGATCAGATTCGCAAGCGGGCGCTCGCGTTTAAAGCCGGCGCGCGACGCGTTGATCCCGCGGATCCACGACTTCGTACCGCCGCACAGGCGTTGCGCGCCATGCCCGGCCGCGCGGCGTATCAGGGGCGCCGCGCGCGCCGCGGATTCGTCCCGCCGATCGACGGAATCGTCCCTGCGCGCTGGCAAGCGGCACGCGAACGCCGTCCGGCGTAGGCTATGCTGCCAAGGAATGAGCGCCTCGCCACTCGAACGAATCACCCCTGCGTTCCTCGGCGTCGCCCGCGACGGCGACGTCGCCGGGGAGCGGCGCGCCGCGCAGGCGCGGCGCAATTTCTGGCCGCAGCTCGCGGTGCTGTCGGGCTTCTGGATCTACGTGGCGCTCTCGAACCTCATGTATGCCAACACCATGGGGGAGAGTCTCAAGTCGCTCAACGTCACCGACTTCTTCGCGCCCTCGGACGCGCGCCTGGTACAGCATCTCATCCTCTATCCGATCTTCATCCTGTGCGCCTGGACTTCGCTGCGCATCGGCTGGAAGCCGCTGTGGCGCACGCTGCCGATCCAGCTGTCGTGCGCGCTCGGCTTCGCGGTGCTGGCGGCGCCGGCGCTGGTCATGGGCGAGATGATCATGGGCGAGTGGCACGGCACGACCGGCATCACCCACGGCATGGTCAAGAGCTACGAGACCTGGGAGGAGTTCTTCGCCGGTCCCGCGGTACCCACGTGGCTCGCGAGCGCCACCAGCTTCCTCGTCACTTACGGCTTCGGCCTCGCGCTCATCACCGGCTTCGGCTTCTACCAGCGGCTGCGCGACTCGCAGCTGCGCTCCGCCGCGCTCGAGCGTGCACTCACCGCGGCACACCTTGCGGCGCTGCGCATGCAGCTCTCGCCCCACACGCTCTTCAACCTGCTGCATACGATCCGCGGGCAGATCACCTGGGATCCGCCGGCCGCGCAGGCGATGGTCGTGCAGCTCGGTGATTTGCTGCGCCGGCTGCTCACCGCCGGCGAGCGCGAGTTCACGCGCCTGGGCGAGGAGCTGCAGTTCGTGCAGCTCTACCTGCAGCTGCAGCAGCGGCGTTTCGCCGACCGCCTGACCATCACGGTGCCGGCGCGCGATGCCGTGCCGCTTGCCTGGGTACCGAGCCTGATCCTGCAGCCGCTGGTCGAGAACGCGGTGGTGCACGGCCTCGCCGGCCACGAGGGCGCCGTGAGCGTGCGGCTCGAGGCGAGCGTCGTGGGGGAGACGCTGGTACTGCGGGTGCTCAACAATCTCGCGGCCTCGTGGAGCGGGGTGCACGGGCCCGGCATCGGGCTCGCCAACGTCCGCGAGCGGCTCGCCGTGCAGTTCGGCGAGCGCGCCATCTTCAGCGCCGGCCCCGGGGAGGAGCGGCAGTGGGTCGCCGAGATCCGCATGCCGTTGCTGCGCGACGGGCCGGAGGCCGGCGTGCGCACGCCGGCGGACGCGGACCAGTGATGGACACGGTCATCGTCGACGACGAGCCGGCGGCGCGGCGCACCGTGCGCGAGTGCTGCGAGCGCGAGGGCGACTTCAACGTCGTCGGCGAATACGGCGACGCCCGTGCGGCGCTCGAGGCAATCCGCGCCCGGCCGCCGCACGTGCTGTTCCTCGACATCCAGATGGACTCCATGACCGGCATGGCGCTGGCGCGCGCGCTCGATCCCGGGAACCTGCCGCTCATCGTGTTCGTCACTGCCTACGATCACTACGCGCTCGAGGCCTTCGAGGTCAGCGCGGTGGACTATCTGCTGAAGCCCTTCGACGATGCGCGTTTCAAGGCGACCGCGGTGCGCGTGCGGCAGCGGCGCGCGGGGCAGGGGAGCGGTGACCGGCGCGTGGCGCTCGAGTCGCTCCTCGAACAGCTCGAACGCGGTGCGCGCGAGCGCTCCGAGGCGCAGCCGCGCGTGCTGGCCGAGGCGGGCAGCCGCATGCACATGCTGGAGGTAGCGCAGGTCGAGGTCGTGGAGGCGGACCGCAACTACGTGCGCCTCACGATCGGCCGCGAAACCTTCCACGCGCGCAGCACGCTGCAGCAGGCGGAGCGCTCCTTCCAGGCGCAGCCGATGCTGCGCATCAGCCGCTCGTGCCTGGTGAACATGAGCCACGTGCGCGAGGTCAGCCGCACGCCGCGCGGCGACTTCATCCTGGTGGTCGCGGGCGGCACGACGGTCACCAGCAGCGAGGGCTTCCGCGACCCGGTGCGGGTGTACCTCGAGCGCCTGAAGCTCGCGCCGGCCTGAAGCCGCAGGCGCTCAGCGCGAGCGGGCGGCGCGCATTTTCGCTAAAGTCCGCGGCGGATGACTACCGCGATTCCGACTCGGCGGACGGCGCTGTGGGCGCTCGGCGTGCTGACCGCCATCAACCTCGTCAATTACCTCGACCGCTACGTGGTGTCGGCGATCGCCACGCCCCTCAAGGGTGCGATGGCACTCACCGACACGCAGCTCGGCTGGCTGATGCCGGCCTTCATGCTGGTATACATGGTGACGGCGCCGCTGTTCGGGGCGTGGGGCGATCGCGGCTCGCGCACGCGCCCGATCGCGCTCGGCGTATTCATCTGGAGCCTCGCGACGCTGCTGTCGGGGCTCGCGCACAGCTACGGGCAGCTGCTTGCCGGACGCGCCATCGTCGGTATCGGCGAGGCGGCCTACGTCGCGATCGCACCGGCGCTGCTCGCCGACTGTTTCGACGCCAGGGGTCGTGGCCGCGTGTACGCCGTGCTCAACATGGCGATCCCGGTGGGCGCGGCGCTCGGCTACATCGTCGGCGGGCAGGTGAGCACGCACTTCGGCTGGCGGGCGGCGTTCTTCGTCGCCGGTGTGCCGGGACTGCTGCTCTCGCTCGCGGTGCTGCGGCTTCCCGACCCACCGCGCGGTGTGCAGGACGGCGCGCAGCCGCCGGCTGCCGCGCGTACCGGCACTGCCGGCTCGCTCGCCATCTATCTCGACCTGCTGCGCCGCTGGCCCTACATGATCGTGGTGCTGGGCTACGCCGCCTACACCTTCGCGCTCGGCGGGCTCGCCTTCTGGATGCCGAGCTTCCTCGAGCGCGTGCGCCACGTGCCCACGGCCGAGGCCACCACCGGCTTCGGTGAGATCGTTCTGTTGACGGGATTCCTCGGCACCTTCATCGGCGGCTGGCTGGGCGACTTCTTCCTCAGGCGCAACGCCCAGGCGTATCTGTGGTTCTCGGGGGTGGTCACGCTGCTCGCCGCGCCGTGCGCGCTGCTCGCGCTCACCGCGCCGTCTGCCGCCGTCTATTACCCGGCGACCTTCGTGGCGGAGCTGCTGCTGTTCATGTCGACCGGGCCGATCAATGCGGCGATCGTCAACGTGTCGGGGCCGCTCGAGCGCGCTTCCGCCGTGGCGCTCAGCATGTTCGCGATTCACCTGTTGGGAGATGTTCCCTCGCCCCTCATCATCGGCCGCGTATCGGACTCGAGCTCCCTCGGTCAGGCGGTGCTGGTGGTGCCGCTGGCGGTGACGGTCGCGGGGTTGATCTGGCTGCTGGCCGCGCGCGTCAACGCGCGCGCGACGCCGCCGATCGCGGCGTGAAGCGGAGCGCGCCCGGCTTCGATGCGGCACTGCCACCGAGCGCCCGGCCGCTGGCTGCGGCCGCACCGGTGGCGCTCGCGGGTCTCCTCGAGGCGGCGCTCGCGGCCGGCGACGGCGCCGCCGGCGCCCACTGCATCCATGAGCTGTGGATGCGCGGGGAGTTCGCTGCGCGCATCGAGGCGGCGCTGGAGGCCCTATGGCGCCGGGCCGCGGCCTCGGTCCCGGAGTGGCTGCCGATGCGCTACGTCGACTGGCTGCCACAAGCCTACGAGGTCGCGGCGGGCTTCGCGGCCGCGCGCCGTGGCCGCTGCAACGTCTACCTGATCCTGCTCGACTTCGCCGACCGCCGGCGCGGGCCCTACGGCGTGTACGTCGGCATGAGCCGCTATTCGCCGGCGCAGCGTTTCGATCAGCACAAGGCCGGCATCCATGCGGCGGGCAGCGTGCTCAAGCGCGGCCTCGAAGTGCTCACCGGGCCGACGCTGCACCTGCAGCGCCTGGCACGCGCCGAGGCGGCGCGCATCGAGGCCGGGCTGGCCGCGGCGCTGGCCGACGCGGGCCTGCTTGTTGAGGGGGGCCATTGATGCGGCAATCACCGCGTCACAAAGGCCCGCTCGATGACGTAGTCGCCGGGCTCGCCGCTGCGCGGCGATATTGCGAAGCCGCGCGCGTCCAGCAGCCTTGCGGTATCGGTGAGCATCGCCGCGCTCCCGCAGACCATGACGCGGTCCACTGCCGGATCGAGCGGCGGCTGCCCGAGGTCGCGCGTCAGGCGGCCCGACTCGATGAGCGTGGTGAGCCGGCCCCGGTTCACATAGGGCTCGCGGGTGACGGTCGGGTAGTAGCGCAGCTGCGCGCGCACCTGCGGGCCGAGCAGCTCGTGGCTGCGCAGTGCCTCGATGCGCTCACGCACCACCTGGCTCTCGCGCGCCCAGCGCACCCCGTGCACCAGCACGACCACCTCGAAGCGCTCGTAGACCTCCGGGTCGCTGATCAGGCTGAGGAACGGCGCGGCGCCGGTGCCGGTGCTGAGCAGGTAGAGGCGCTTGCCGGGCTTCAGGTCGTGCAGCACCAGCGTGCCGGTGGGCTTGCGGCTGACCAGTACGATGTCGCCCGGACGCACGTGCTGCAGCTTCGAGGTGAGCGGGCCTTCGGGCACCTTGATGCTGAGGAAGTCGAGATGGTCCTCGTAGTTGGCGCTGGCGATGCTGTAGGCGCGCAGCAGCGGGCGGCCCTCGGCGGGCAGGCCCACCATCACGAACTGGCCGTTCTCGAAACGCAGGCCCGGATCGCGCGTGGTCGTGAAAGTGAACTGACTGTCGGTCCAGTGATGCACAGCGAGCACCCGCTCGCTGCCGATTGCTGCTGCCAAGGCCGTCACCCTCCGCGTGTTGACTGATAGAGATGTTAGCCCGCTGGTGCGGTTGCGCTCTTCGTACTTCTACGCATAGGGACATAAGCGGCCGTTATGATGCGCGCCATGAGTAGTGAGCCGGAGGCCTGCGATGAGCTGCGCTGCTATACGCTCGGCCTGCAGGACCCGCAGTTCGTTCACCAGCACGTCGTGGACGCCTGGACCGCGCAGCACGCGGATCGGGACACGCGGCCGATCGCGCTGACCTTCGCGCTGGTCGGACTGTACCTGCTCGCGGAGCGCGGCCTCCCGGGGTGCGAGGTACAGCGCGTGCACACGCAGCTCGCGCGCCGCAGGGAAAACTGGCCGGTGTTTGCGCTGCCGGCGGCGCGCGGCTCGCTCACGGTCGTCGAGGTGCTCGAGGCGGCGCCGGGTGCGGCGCGCGCGGCGGCCATCCAGGCCTGGTGTGCGAGTGTGTGGGCGGCGTACGCCGCGAGCCATGCGGCCGTGGCGCAGCTGCTCGAACGGTGCGGCTACGGCGCCGCCGGCGCTTAAAAGGTCGCGAGCGCTCCCGGCTGGCGCAGTGCCCAGGCACACACCCACACGCACAGGAGACCGGCCGCGAAATACAGCCACGCCATGCGCCACTCGCGCTTTTCCATGCGCTCGGGACCGAGCGGCGAGATCAGGAACGGCCGGCCGTCCGCGGGCTCGGAGACGACGCTGGTGCGGGTGATGCCGGACTCGAGCTTGCGCGCCTCGCACTCGCGGGCGGCGGCCGCGCGCGCGGCCTCCCACTCGGTGGCGCTCAGTACGCCGTCGTGGTCGGCATCGAAGCGCTTCAGTAGCCCCGCCTGGTCCTGCTTCCACTCGTGCAGACGCGCCGCCGTTGCCGCGGCGAGGTCGCCGGTCTCGGAGTGCGAGCGCAGCTCCCCGAGTACGCAGACCGCGGCGCCGACGTCGAGCAGATTCTCGGTATAGCGATACGGGCCCATCAGCAGCGCCGTGTTCACCGGCGGCGGCCCCCCCAGCGGTCGGTCGGTATTGCCGTACCAGGTGTCGACACGCGAGGGCGTCACTTCGGCCTTCACCGGGCCGACGAGACACTGCGCATCTTCTGCGGCGAGCACGAACAGCTCGACGCTGGCCGCGCTCTCGACGGTACGCCATTCGGTGCGGCCCCTCGCGTCGCGCTGCTGCTCGGCAATCCTGAAGCTCCACCACACGCACGGTCGGCCGCTCAAGGGTGCCGCGGTGGGGGCCGCCGCCGGGTGCGCCTGGCCCGCGATCTTCACGTAGCCTTGTGCGGCCGAGCGAATGTGCACCAGCGGCGTGTCGGCGAGCAGCCGGTCACGGCGCAGGCGGCGGAAGAACCCGTACAGGCAGAGCAGGGCGCCCGCGGCGGCGGCCGCTACGATCACTTCAGGATGCTGCACCACGGCGGTTACCAGCCCGGCATCGGAGTGCCCCCGTGACATCGGGTCGCCGGGAGCATGCGCCGCGGCTCAGCGCGAGAACGCGACCTTGAGGTCGACGTCCGCCTTCTCGTCCGTCTGGAAGTGCAGCAGCGCCGCCTCGGGGAAGTTGCCGAGCCCGGCGATCAGCACGCCCGGGAACGAGGCGATGCGTACGTTGTTGGTGTTGACCGCGTCGTTGTACACCTCGCGGCGGTCGGCGATCGCGGTCTCGAGTCCGCTGATGCGGTCCTGCAGGTGCTTGAACGCCTCGTTCGCCTTGAGGTCAGGGTAGTTCTCCGCAACCGCGTACAGCCCGGAGAGCCCGCTACGCAGCGCCCCCTCCGCACTACCCAGCGAGGCGACGTTGCCGCTCGAACGCGCGGCGTCGACGCCGGCGCGGGCTTTCATGACACGCTCGAGCGCCCCCGGCTCGTACTGCATGTACTGCTTGCAGACCTCGACCAGTTTCGGCAGCTCGTCGTGACGCTGCACCAGCAGCACGTCGATGTTGGACCAGGCGAGCTTCACCGCGGCGCGCACCTGCACCAGGCCGTTGTAGGCGCCGACCAGGTAGCCGACCAGGGCGATGAACAGGAACAGTACGACCAACAGACCTGACATCGGACTACTCCTTGAGAGAGCAGGGCTGCCCACTCGAGTCGGGGCGCAGCATACCCGTTACAAGCGGCAAACAATGTGAAGGTCTCCCCAACGGTGCGGGACGTGACGCGCGTCACACCGCGCCCGTCACCCGCAGTCCGAGGTCGATCCCGGCGAGCTCATAGCCTTTGCGGAAGTCACGGATGTGGCGCGCCATCCAGTCGTGGGCGCCCGGCGCGTCGTGCGCCGCGAGCGCCTCCACCAGGCGCCGCTGCGCCGTGGCGATGCGGGCGCGCGCCTGCGGCAGCTTGTCGATCATGACCGCGAGCGAGGGCTCGAGCAGCTGCAGCAGCGGCTCCTGCGCGAGGCGCAGCACCGGGTTGTGGGTGGCACGGCCGAGGCAGCGGAAGAACTCCGCGCAGCGCTGCACCGCCTGCGGGGCGTCGATGCGCGCGACGCCGAAGGCGTCCGCGGCGGATGTCACACCCGCAAGGTCCGCGGCGCTGCGGGTGCGGGCGGCGGCTTCGGCGAGCGGCGGCTCGAGGATGGTGAGCGCCTCCCAGACGTCGCGTACCGTGACGTCGTGCAGCAGCAGCGCATCGCTCACGCCGGCCGCCACGGCCTCGTGGTGCGGGCGGCTCACCGACATGAGCTTCGAGCCGGGCCGCCGCTGCACCAGTCCGCGGCTCTGCAGCTCGCGCAGCGCCTCGCGCACCGTCGAACGGTTGACGCCGAACTGCCGCGCCAGCTCGGTCTCGGACGGCAGCCGCTCGCCCTCGCGCAGGGCGCGCGACAGGATGCGCCCGCCGATCGCGACCGCCACCTTGCGGTAGGCGGGCTCGAGGATGAGCGGCGCGAACGCGACGCTCACGCCGCCGCCTCGAACAGCTCGCGTCCGATCAGCATGCGGCGGATTTCCTGGGTGCCGGCGCCGATCTCGTAGAGCTTGGCGTCGCGCAGCAGCCGGCCGGCCGGGTAATCGTTGATGTAGCCGTTGCCGCCGAGGGCCTGGATGGCATCGAGCGCGGCCTGCGTGGCGCGCTCGGCGGCGAACAGGATGCAGCTCGCCGCGTCGCGCCGGCGTACGGTGCGCGCATCGCAGGCGCGCGCCACGGAATAGACATAGGCGCGCGCGGCGTTGAGCGTCGCGTACATGTCGGCGATCTTGCCCTGCATGAGCTCGAAGGTGCCGATCGGCTCACCGAACTGACGCCGCTCGCGCACGTAGGGCAGCACCACGTCGAGCGCCGCAGCGTGCAGGCCGAGCGAGCCCCCGGCGAGCACCACGCGCTCGTAGTCGAGCCCGCTCATGAGAACCCGCACCCCGCCGTTCTCGGCGCCGACCAGGTTGGCGGCTGGAATGCGGCAGTCATCGAACACCAGCTCGGAGGTGCTGGAGCCGCGCATGCCGAGCTTGTCGAGCTTCTGCGCGCTGGCGAAGCCCGGCGTGCCGCGCTCGATGAGGAAGACGCTGATGCCGCGCGAGCCGGCCGCCGGGTCGGTCTTGGCGTACACCATGAGGACGTCGGCGTCCGGGCCGTTGGTGATCCACATCTTGCGGCCGTTCAGCACGTAGGAATCGCCGTGGCGCTCGGCGCGCAGCTGCATCGAGACGACATCCGATCCCGAGCCGGGCTCGGACATCGCCAGGGCGCCCACGTGCTCGCCGGAAATGAGCTTCGGCAGGTAGCGCCGGCACTGCGCTTCGCTCGCATTGAGGCGCAGCTGGTTGACACACAGGTTGGAGTGCGCGCCGTAGGAGAGGCCGACGGCGCCCGAGGCGCGCGAGATCTCCTCCATGACGATCACGTGCGCGAGGTAGCCGAGGCCCGCGCCTCCCAGATTCTCGGGCACGGTGATACCGAGGAGCCCCTGGCTGCCCAACTGCGGCCACAGGTCGCGCGGAAACTCGTTGCTCGCGTCGATGGCGGCAGCCCGCGGGGCGACCTCTGCAACGGCGAAGCGGCGCACCTGGTGGCGGATCTCTTCGAGATCGGTACCGAGACCGAAGTCGCTGTCGGTGCAGTCGAGCGGGCTCATGTGGGCTTGCCTCTCCTTGGGCGGAATCGTATGATTGTCGGACAAACCGGCAATCATGGCAAGACCCCCATGCCCCGCATCACCTCCCGGGTGGACCTGCAGTCGCAGGAATACCGTGACAACGAGCGCGCCATGCGCTCCCTCAGCGAGGACCTGAAGCGCGAGGTGGGCCGCGCCGCGCGTGGCGGCTCCAAGGCCGCCGTGGACAAGCACCGCGCGGCCGGCAAGCTCTCCGCCCGCGAGCGGATCCGGGTGCTGCTCGACACCGGCAGTCCCTTCCTCGAGTTCTCCCAGCTCGCCGCCCACGGGATGTACGGCGGGGACATCGCCTGTGCCGGCATCGTCACCGGCATCGGCCGCGTCAGCGGGCGCGAGTGCGTGATCGTCGCCAACGACCCGACGGTCAAGGGCGGTACCTATTACCCGATCACCGTCAAGAAGCATCTGCGCGCGCAGGAAATCGCGCGCGACAACCGCCTGCCGTGCGTCTACCTGGTCGAGAGCGGCGGGGCGTTCCTGCCGGCGCAGGACGAGGTGTTCCCCGACCGCGAGCACTTCGGGCGGATTTTCTACAATCAGGCGACGCTCTCGGGTCGCGGCATCGCGCAGGTCTCGGTGGTGCACGGCTCGTGCACGGCCGGAGGCGCGTACGTGCCCGCCATGTCGGATGAGAACGTCATCGTGCGCAACCAGGGGCGGGTGTTCCTCGGCGGACCGCCGCTCGTCAAGGCGGCGACCGGCGAGGACATCGACGCCGAGTCTCTGGGCGGCGCCGACGTCCATTGCCGCGAGTCGGGCGTGTGCGATCACTACGCCGAGAACGACACCCATGCGCTCGCCATCGCGCGGCGCATCGTCGCGCGCCTGAAGCCGCCGCTCGCGAGCGCAGCGCCGCTGAGCTCCCGTGAGCCTCACTACGACCCCGCGGAGCTCTACGGCGTCGTGCCCGCGAGCCTGCGCAAGCCCTACGACGTGCGCGAGGTGATCGCGCGGCTGGTCGATGACTCCGTGCTCGATGAGTTCAAGGAGCTCTACGGCACGACGCTGGTGTGCGGCTTCGCGCACCTCGGGGGCTACCCCGTCGGCATCCTCGCCAACAACGGGGTGCTGTTCTCCGAAAGCGCATTGAAGGGCACGCACTTCATCGAACTGTGCAGCCGCGAGGAGATCCCGCTCCTCTTCCTGCAGAACATCACCGGCTTCATGGTCGGCAAGCGCGCCGAGGCGGGCGGCATCGCCAAGGACGGCGCCAAGCTCGTCACGGCGGTCGCCTGTGCGCCGGTGCCCAAGCTCACCGTGATCGTCGGCGGCAGCTACGGTGCGGGGAACTACGCCATGTGCGGGCGAGCCTACGCGCCGCGACTCCTCTTTCAATGGCCGAACGCGCGCATCTCCGTGATGGGCGGGGAGCAGGCGGCGAGCGTGCTCGCGACGGTGAAGCGCGACCAGATGGCGCGCAGCGGGGAAGAATGGCCCGCGGCGGAGGAGGCGGCGTTCAAGACGCCGATCCGCGAGCAATACGAGCGCCAGGGGCATCCCTACTATTCCTCGGCGCGGCTCTGGGACGACGGCGTCATCGATCCGGCTGACACGCGGCGCGTGCTGGCGCTGTCGCTCGCGGCGGTACACCACGCGCCGCTCGAGCCGGCGCACTTCGGCGTGTACCGGATGTAAGCGCCATGACGCGTACGCTCCTGGTCGCGAATCGCGGCGAGATCGCCTGCCGCATCTTCCGCAGCGCGCGCCGCCTCGGCTGGCGCACGGTGGCGGTGTTTTCGGACGCCGACGCCCGGGCGCGCCACACCCGTGAGGCGGACGAGGCGGTGTGGATCGGGCCCGCGCCGGCGCGCGAGAGCTATCTCAACGGTGAGCGGCTGCTCGCCGCGGCACGCGCCAGCGGCGCCGATTTCATCCACCCGGGATACGGGTTTCTGTCCGAGAACGCCGGCTTCGCCCGCGCCTGCGCGGATGCCGGCCTGACCTTCGTCGGTCCGCCGGCGGCGGCGATCGCGGCGATGGGCTCGAAGATCGTCGCCAAGAACCGCATGCGCGAGGCCGGCGTGCCAGTGCTGCCCGGTTACGCCGGCCCCGAGCAGGACCTGAAGGAGCTTGCCGGCGCGGCGCACACCGTGGGCCTGCCACTCATCATCAAGCCGGCCGCGGGCGGCGGCGGCAAGGGCATGCAGATCGTCCGCCAGGAGTCAGAGCTCACCGCGGCACTCGCGGCCGCGCGCCGGCTGGCCGAGAGCGCCTTCGGCGACGGCGCGCTGCTCCTCGAGCGCTTCCTGCCGACCCCGCGGCATGTGGAAGTCCAGGTGTTCGGCGACACCCACGGGAATCTCGTGCATCTCGGCGACCGCGACTGCTCGGCGCAGCGGCGCCACCAGAAGCTGCTCGAGGAGGCGCCGGCGCCGAACGTCCCGGACGCGGTGCGCGCGCGGCTGCGGGCCGCGGCGCTGGTGGTGGCGCGCGAGATCGGCTACGTGAGCGCCGGTACCGTCGAGTTTCTCTACGACGGGCGCGAGTTCTATTTCATGGAAATGAACACGCGGCTGCAGGTCGAGCACACCGTCACCGAGGCGGTGACCGGGCTCGATCTGGTCGAGTGGCAGCTGCGCGTCGCCTCAGGCGAGCCGCTGCCCCTCAAGCAGGACGAGGTGCGCCTCGCCGGGCATGCGATCGAGGCGCGGGTGTGCGCCGAGGATCCGGAGCGCAATTTTCTGCCGAGCGCCGGACGCCTCGCGCTGATGGAGTGGCCGGCGGGGGAGTCGGTGCGAGTCGATGCGGGCTTTGAGAGCGGCGATACCGTACCCGACTGCTATGACTCACTGCTCGGCAAGGTGATCGCCTGGGCGCCCGAGCGCGAGCTCGCGGCCGCGCGGCTCGCGGCGGCGCTCACCCATACCTACTGCGCGGGCGTGCACACCAACGAGCGCTGGCTCGCGCGCGTGCTGCGCTCGCGGCGCTTTCTCGAGGTGCGCCATAACATCGCACTGCTCGACAAGGGCGCGGCGGAATTTGCCGGCCCCTCGGCTGCGCCGCCCGAGGCGCTGATCCTGGCGACGCTCGCGCTGCACGCCGCGCACAGCTCCGCGGACACGAGCCCGTGGGCGCTGCGCGACGGCTTCACGCCGAATCTTCCCGCGCTGGTGAGCTATACGCTCGCGTGCAAGGGCCACAACCACACGGTGGAGCTCAGCTTCGGCGCCGACGGCGGCCCGCAGGCGGCGAGCGTCGACGTGCGGACGCTCCTCCAGGTCGCCGACGTGAGCTACCAGGCCGGAGGAGCGGGCGGGGCGACCATCGCCGCGCGGCTCGTCGAACGGCGCCGGCGGGCGCGCTGCCGCGTGGAAGCGGGCTATGTGACGCTCTGGGAAGACGACGCGCAGTATGACCTGATGCTCGAGGACCCGCGCACGCGCGAGTTCTCCTCGAGCGCGAGCAGCGGCGGGTTGAAGACACCGCTGCCGGGAGTGGTGGTCTCGGTACCGGTCTCGGTCGGGCAGAAGGTGGCCGCGGGCGAGGTGCTGATGGTCATCGAGGCCATGAAGATGGAACACACCATCACGGCGCCCTACGCGGGCACGGTGCAGGCGATCCACTTCGCGCGCGGCGACCGGGTTCCCGAGGCGAGCCAGCTGCTCGAGCTCGCCAAGGCCGCCACGACGCCGCAGGGCTGAGCGCGCGCTACTTCGGCTTGGCCGCGCCGGCCGGTGCCGCCGCCGGGTGCGCGGGGCGCGCCGGGGCCGCGGTCGCGCGCGCCAGCGCGATCACCTTGTCGGCGCGCGGCAGCAGCTCGCGGAACGAGGCGATCTCGTCGGGCGATTCCTTGGGACTCAGCACCACGAAGCGCCCGTTGACGGCGAGTGCCGGAATGCCATCGATCGCATAGTCCTCGGCCATCTGGTCGGCCTGCACGGTCTGGTTGTTGATGCCGAAGGACACGTAGGCATTGGCGAACGTCACCGCATCGCCGCCCTGCTTGCCGACCCAGTCGGCGATCGAGGCCTCGTCGAAGAGATTCTTCCCCTCGTCGTGGATTGCGTGGAACAGCGCCCCGTCGAGCTTCTTCAGATCCCCGGTCGCCTCGAGCGCGTAGTAGGTGCGTGCGAGGTTCATCCACGGCGGGCGGCCGTAGCTCACCGCGACCCGCTTGAAGACGACGTCCTTGGGGAGCTTTGCGGCCCAGGCACTCACCAGCGGGTAGAAATGGGCGCAGTGCGGGCAGGCGTACGAGAAGAACTCGACCACCTCGATCTTGCCGGGGCTCGAGGTGGGACGGGGCGGGTTGAGCAGGCGATAGTCCTGACCCTCTGTGACTTGCGCCTGCGCGGGCGCGAAGGCCGTGGCGGCGGCGAGCGAGAGCAGGGCGAGGCTCAGGAAGCGGATACGGTGCGGCATTCAGTCGGTCTCCGTCGATGGGTCGAAACGTAACACGAAGCGCGGTCGTAGAACCGCCAGGGGCGTCGCGCCCATTCACCGGCGTAATCGACGCCGATGCGGGCGCTGCGTCCGATCGAAACACGCACGGCGTGCCGGGGCTTCTCGATCCACAGCTCCCCGCCGAGGAGGTCGGCACCGTTGAGGCGCCGGTCGATATGCATCGCGCGGCACAGCAGCCCCGGCCCCCAGGTCTTGTCGCTGATGCCGGCGAGCGGCTCGAGCGCCCGCAGCAGCACCGCGTGCGGCACCCCTTCTTTGGCCGTAACCACGTTCAGACAGTTCCAGAAGCCGTAGATGAAATATACGTAAGCGTAGCCCGGCGGACCGAACATAACCTCGGTGCGGGCGGTACGCCCGCGCGAGGAATGCGCCGCGCGGTCGCGGGGACCTAAGTACGCCTCGGTCTCGACGATGCGGCCGCGGCGCACGCGCCGGCCATCGTCGTGCACCAGGTGCATGCCGATGAGCTCGCGGGCGACGGCGAGGGCGCTGCGGGCGAAGAAGGCGCGTGCCGGTTTTGAGCATTTCGTCACCGTGCGATGCTAAAGGATTCGCGCTTTTGTAGTAAAATCAAAGCAATGGATCATCGACTGCTGCGCATGCCGCGCCCGCGCGCCGCTCCTGCTTTCGCACTCGCCTGCGCTGCATTCCTCAGCGTTCCCGCCGGCGCGAGCGTCTATCCGTTGCCGGCGGACGGTTCTGCGGTCGTCGGCACCGATGAGTCCGTCACCACGGTGTACGAAGACACGCTGCCCGATCTGGCGCATCGGTACAGCCTCGGCTACTACGAGATCATCCGCGCCAATCCCGCCCTCGACGTGTGGCTGCCCGGCGCCGGCAAGCGCGTGATGCTGCCGGGGCGACGGATCCTCCCCACCGGACCGCGCGATGGGATAGTCGTCAATCTCCCCGAGCACCGGCTTTATTACTACCCGAAGCCGCACAACGCGCACGAGCAGCGCGTCGTCATCACCTATCCGATCAGCGTCGGCAAGATGGACTGGCGCACGCCGCTCGGCGAGACGCGCGTGATCGCCCGCATCAGGAACCCGGCCTGGTATCCGCCCGAGTCGATCCGCAAGGAGCACGCTGCGAACGGCGATCCGCTGCCGAAGGTGGTACCGGCGGGTCCCGACAATCCGCTCGGCGATTTCGCGCTGCGCCTGGCGGCGGGCAACGGCGAGTACATGATCCATGGAACCAACAACCCGACCGCGGTCGGTATGTCGGTCACGCATGGCTGCATTCGCATGTACCCCGAGGACGTCGCCGCGCTCTTCCCGCTGATTCCGGTCGGCACCAGGGTATGGCTGGTGAATGAGCCGGTGAAAGTGGCCTGGGTGGACGGCGAGCTGCTGCTCGAAGCCCATCCGCCGATCGATGACGAGGGGCAGACGGTGGAGCCGGATCTCGAGGTGCTCTCGAAGCTCCTCCACCAGGCGCTCGGCGACAGCAGCGCGGCGATCCATTGGGACCTCGCGCGGGCGACGCTCATGGCGGCGAGCGGCATGCCGACAGTGGTGGGACTTGCGGCGACGCCCGATGTCCCCGCCGCGTCGGCGAGCGAGCGCGTCGCGACCGCGCCGCCTTCCGCCGCCGCCGCGCCGCGTTAGTCTTCGCCGCCGCCCACGCGCGGCGCACGCCGCTGCGCGAACGCGCGCACCAGGTGCGCGGCGCGTCCGGCCAGACTCAGCGCCGAACGTACCCACAGCACGAAGGTGAGCACCTCGCGCGTGCGCCCGAGGAAGAGCAGGCCCGCGAGCGCCACTGCCCATGCGAGCGGGTGGCGCAATCCCGCGATCGCTCCCCCAACGCCACCCGCGCCGCGCAGGATGGTTGCCGGGTCGAGCTCCTTGAGTCGCATCGCGAGCTCCTCGCGCTGCTCGTCGCAGCGCTCGAGCAGTACGCGCCGGCGCGCCTGGAGATGCTGGAGTCGGCTCATGGGCGCTGCGTCCGTCGTCGGTCGCGATCGAGCTGCGCGACCGAATCGGCGAGAATCCCGGGCTCGCGCCGGAAGAAGCGGGCGCCGATGACAGCGCAGATCAGCGCCAGCAGCAGGAAGGTCAGGCCGCCGGCCAGCAGCCCGAGCACCCGGTGCGAGTCCCACAGCGTCGCGATGAGTGCGACCACGCCGAAGGCGAGCGCGAGCAGCGCGCACAGGATCGCCGCCACCGCCCACAGGAGCGTGCGCGCGAGTCCGATGAGGTGGATCTCGAGCTCGACGCCTGCCAGCTCGAGCCGGGTGCGCAGCGCATCGAGGAGTGCGGCCATCAGGCCCTGCAGCAGAGGCGGGCGCTCTCCCGGAGTCGCGCCCGCGGGATCCGCGCTCATCCCCTGCGGCCCATGATGAGACCGAGGAGCAGCGCCACCCCGCCGGCGATGGCCACCGCTTGCCAGGGGTTATCGCGCACGTAGCCATCCACATCGCGCGCGCGCGCCTTGACCTGGCCCTCGATCCCCGCGAGCCGGTTGCGCAACTCCGCCACCGTGGCCTCGGCGTGCTCCTGGGCGGCACCACCGGCCGTCGCGGCGGAGCTGCGCAGCAGCGCCTCGGCATCGCTCACCAGCGCGCGCAGTTCCTCCGCCAGCCTGCTGCCATTGAATGCATCCGTCATGGGCGGCTCCTCGTGTGATATAGGGATTTACGCATATTCGCTGCAAAACCGCGAGACGGCGCAGGGGCTGCTGCGCTACCCTCACTTTCGGCAGGTTGACGATGAACGCATCGGCTCCGAATCCGCTTCTGGAGTTGCGCAAGCTCGGCGTGAGCGCGTGGCTCGACGACCTCGGCCGCGGCATGCTCGAGGACGGTTCGCTCGCGCGCCTGATCCGCGCGGACGGCCTCGCCGGAGTCACCTCGAACCCGGCGATCTTCGCCAACTCCATGACCAACGATCCGCGCTACGCGCAGCCGATCGCGCAGCTGCTGCCGACAGTCCCTTCCGCGATGGCGCTCTACGAGGAGCTCGCGCTGCACGACGTGCGCGCGGCCGCCGATCTGTTCCGCCCTCTCTACGACGGCACCGCGGGGGGCGATGGCTTCGTGAGCCTCGAGGTCTCGCCGCACCTCGCCTACGACGCCGCGGGGAGCCTCACCGAAGCGCGGCGCCTGTGGGAACGGCTGGCGGTGCCGAACGCCTTCATCAAGATCCCCGGCACGGAAGCGGGACTGCCGGTCATCCGCGATCTGATCGCCGCGGGCATCAACGTCAACGTGACGCTGCTGTTCTCGCCCGAGCGCTACCGTGCCGTGGCGCGCGCCTATATGGACGGCCTGAGCGCGCGGGCGCACAACGGGCGCTCGCTCGGCGGCGTCGCCTCGGTGGCGAGCTTCTTCCTGAGCCGCATCGACACACTGGTCGACAAGCTCCTCGATGGGCTCGCCGCCGGCGGCCAGCCCGCGGCGCGGATGCTGCGCGGCAAGGGGGCGGTCGCGAGCGCCGGGCGCGCCTACGAGATTTTCGAGGAGTCGCTCGCGACGCCGCTGTGGCAGGAGCTCGCCTCGCGCGGCGCGCGTCCGCAGCGGCTGCTGTGGGCCTCGACCTCGGCCAAGGATCCGAGCTTCAGCCCGATCAAGTACGTCGAGGAGCTCGTTGTCCCCGACACAGTGAACACCATGCCGCTCGAGACGTTGAACACGTACCGCCGGCTCGGGCATCCCGAGCTGACCCTCGAGCATCATCTCGCCGAGAGCTCCGACGTGCGCGAGGGGCTCGAGCGGCTCGGCATCGACCTCGAGGCGGTCGCGCTGCAGCTCGAGCGCGAGGGCGTGGCCAAGTTCATCGAGCCGTTCGACCGGCTGCAGAAGTGGCTCGAGGACCGGCGGCGCGGGCCGCAGGCGTCCTGATGGAACCCGAGGTGGTACGCGAGCGGCTGCTCAAACGGCGCGAGGAGCTGCGCCAGCGGGCGAGCGATGCCAGCGCCGAGGCGCGTCACGAGGCCGATCCGCTCTCGGCGGACTTCGCCGAGCAGGTGACCCAGCGCGAGAACGACGATGTGCTCGGGGCGATCTCGAGCTCCGCGCGCGCCGAGCTCGAGCAGGTCGAGGCGGCATTGCGGCGCCTGGCGCAGGGGCGCTACACGACCTGCGCAGTGTGCGCCGGAGACATCGAGCCCGAGCGCCTCGCGGCGGTGCCCTACACCGACAAGTGCCGTGCCTGCGCCGAGGCCGCGCGCCCGCACCCCGGCCGCGGGCGCGTACTCGGCTGATGCCGGCCTCGGGCGTCATCACCGTCACCACCGACTTCGGACACCAGGGCCCGTTCGTCGGCGTCATCAAGGGCTGCATCCTCACGCGCTTCCCGGCGGCGCGCATCGTCGACCTCACGCACGAGATCCTGGTGCACTGGCCGGCCGAGGCGGGTTTCTGGCTGGCGCGCGCGTATCCGTTCTTCCCGGCCGGCACGGTGCATGTCGCGGTCGTCGATCCGGGCGTCGGCACTTCGCGCGACATCGTGGCGCTGGAGGCTGGCGGGCACTATTTCCTCGCTCCCGACAACGGGCTGCTCGCCCCGGTGGTCGCGCGCAGTCCCGATGCGCGCCTCACCCGCCTCGCGGGACTGTCGCTCGCGCGGCTCAACATCGCTAACCCGAGTGCGACCTTCCATGGACGCGACATCTTCGCGCCGGTTGCCGCCGAGCTCGCCGCCGGACGCTGCCAGGTCGCCGACCTCGGCGAGCCGGTCGGGGCGCTGGTGCCCTCCTGGGTCGAGGATCCGGCGGTCGAGCCGGCGAGGGTCACGGGCGTGGTTATCACCATCGACCACTTCGGCAATCTCATCACCAATATCGACGCGGCGCTGATCGCGCGCTTCCGGCTGCCGGTCGTGCACGCCGGCAACCACGCCTTCCCGTTGCTGCGCACCTACGCGGACACCCAGCCGGGGCAGTATCTGGCCCTCATCAATTCCTTCGGTGTGATCGAAATTGCCCGTGCCGAGCACAGCGCCTCCGAGGGGCTGGGCCTCAGCCGCGGCGCCCCGGTCGTGGTGCGGGACGGCACCGATCACGCCTGAGCCTAAGGCGGCCTTGGATCGCCGTCCTAGACCCCCATTTTCCCCTGAAGTTGAAAGGCGGCGCGAATCCGCTATAGTTCGCGCCTTGTGCCGTGCCGAATTGGCACGTTACCCGTTGAATTAATTCAGGATTTGCACTGGAAGATGGCCGAGCGGGACAACGAAGGTTTCGACCTCGACGAGGAATTCCTGAACAGCCCGCCCGAGGACGGCACCGACTACGATCGGATGCTGGACCGGGTGGATAAGCGCGTCCGCACTCAGGGCAAGCGGGGCAAGGCCGCCTGGAGCCGCCTCGAGGAAGTGCTGGCGGACAAGAAGCTCGAGAAGGATCTGCAGGACTTCGACGAAGAGCTGTAGAACCGCTCGAGTCCCGGCTCACTCCAAGCTCAAGCGAACCCGGACAGCTATTAAGCTGTAAGGCGGAGGATGGCGCTTGACCCGTAGTCCCTCACCCTGGATCGTCCTGAAATTCGGTGGGACGAGCGTCGCCACGCTCGCCAACTGGACCAATATCGCGCAGGTCACCGCCGCGCGGCGCGCCGAAGGCGCGCGCGTCCTCATCGTGCACTCCGCGGTGAGCGGCATCACCGATCGGCTCGAGCGGCTGCTCAATGCCGCCGTCGGCCGGGCCCACGAGGAGGAGCTCAGGGGAATCGAGGAGCGCCACCGGCGCCTCGCCGCCGATCTCGGCGTTTCGCTCGGTGAGGACGTCGAACGGCATTTCGAGGAGCTGCGCGAGATTGCCGCCGGCATCGCGCTGGTGGGCGAGGTGAGCGACCGCACCCGCGCGCGCGTCATGGCCACCGGGGAGCTGATGGCCACCCGCATCGGGGCGCGGTTCCTCGCCGCGCGCGGGCTGGAGGTCGCCTGGGCGGACGCGCGGCGCATGCTGCGCGCCGAAGAGCGTCACAGCGCGTCCGCGAAGGCGAGCGTGCTCGCGGCCGTTTGCAGCTTCTCGCCCGATGAGACGCTCGCCGTGGAGCTCGCGGCGCTGCCGCCGGTGCTCGTGACCCAGGGCTTCATCGCGAGCGACGACGCCGGCAACACGGTGCTCCTCGGGCGCGGCGGCTCGGACACCTCGGCGAGCTATCTCGCCGCGAAACTGCGCGCGCAGCGGCTCGAGATCTGGACGGACGTGCCCGGCATGTTCAGCGCCAACCCGCGCTCGACGCCGACGGCGCGCCTGTTGCGCTCGCTGCACTACGACGAGGCGCAGGAGATCGCCACCAGCGGCGCCAAGGTGCTGCACCCACGCTGCATCCTGCCGGCGCGCCAGCAGCGCATTCCACTCCACGTATACGCCACCCAGGCGCCGCACCTCGAAGGGACGGTGCTCTCGGCCGAGGGCGGCGAGGGCGGGGCGCAGGTGAAGGCGGTCTGCACCAAGAAGGGCATCACGCTCATCTCCATGGAGAGCCCCGGAATGTGGCACCAGGTGGGCTTCCTCGCGGACGCCTTCCAGGTGTTCAAGCAGCACGGCATGTCGGTCGACCTGGTGTCGACCTCCGAGACCAACGTCACGGTGTCGCTCGATCCGGCGGCCAACACGCTCGACAACGCCCAGGTGAATGCGCTGGTCGCCGATCTCTCGCACCTGTGCCGGGTGCAGGTGATCGGGCGGTGCGCTTCGGTGAGCCTCGTCGGACGCAATATCCGCAGCATCCTGCATCAGCTCGGCGGGGCGTTCGAGTTCTTCGAGGAGCAGAAGATCCACCTGGTGAGCCAGGCCGCCAACGATCTGAACTTCACCTTCGTAGTCGACGAAGACCAGGGCGACCGCCTGGTCGAGCAGCTGCACGAGCTGCTCATCCGCCCGGTGCCGGGCGACCGGATTCTCGGTCCCAGCTGGCAGCAGCTGTTCGCCGCGCCCGACGACGGCGAGCGCGCGCCGCCGCCCTGGTGGCGGGCGCAGCGCACGCAGCTGCTCGCGCGGCTCGGCGAGCGCACCGCGGCCTACGTCTATGACATCGACACCGTGCGCGCCGCGGCCCGCGCGCTGCGTGCGCTGCGTTCGCTCGAACGCGTGCATTACTCCATGAAGGCCAATCCGCACCCGCAGATCCTGCGCGCGCTGCGCGCGGAAGGCATCGAGTTCGAGTGCGTCTCGCAGGGCGAGGTCGAGCGCATCCTCGCCACCTGCCCCGATCTCGATCCGCAGCGCATCCTCTATACGCCGAACTTCGCGCCGCGCGAGGAGTACGCCTGGGCGCTGGCACGCGGCGTGCGGGTCACGCTCGACAACGTGCACGCGCTCAGCGCCTGGCCGCAGCTGTTCCGCGGCCGCGAGATCTTCGCGCGCCTCGACACCGGCGTCGGCCGCGGTCATCACACCCACGTGCGCACCGCGGGCACGCGCTCGAAGTTCGGCGTGCCGCTCGCGGAGCTCAGGAGTTTCGAGCGCCTGGCGCGCGCGGCCGGCGCGCGCATCACCGGACTCGAGGCGCACGTCGGCAGTGGTATCTTCGACGTCACCAGCTGGGAGCACACCGCGCGCCTGCTCGCCGCCGCCGCGCAGAGCCTGGACGAGGTGCGGGTGATCGACGTGGGCGGCGGACTCGGTGTGCCCGAGAGGCCCGACCAGGCCGGCGTCGATCTCACCCGTCTCGACACTTTGCTCACCGCGGTGCGCGCCGAGCATCCGCGCCTCGAGGTATGGCTCGAGCCCGGCCGCTACCTGGTGGCCGCGGCCGGCGCACTGCTGGCGCGCGTCACGCAGTTGAAGCAGAAGGGCGGGGTGCGTTTCGTGGGCGTCGCCACCGGCATGAACTCGCTCATCCGTCCGGCGCTCTACGGCTCGCACCATGAGATCGTCAACCTGACGCGCCTCGATGAGCCCGCGACCGAGCTCGTGAACGTCGTCGGCCCGATCTGCGAGAGCGCCGATGTGCTCGGCCACGACCGCCTGCTGCCGGTGACGCAGGAGGGCGACGTGCTGCTGATCGCGAACGCCGGCGCCTACGGCCACGCCATGAGCTCGCGCTACAACCTGCGCTCACCGGCCGAGGAGCTCATCCTCTGAAACGCCTCATCCTCGGCGTGCTGGGGGTCGCGGCGCTCGCGGCCGCCGGCTACGTGCTCTATCTCGGTGTCAGCGTGACGCGCACCTTCGAGGGGCGCCGCTGGACGCTGCCCGCACAGGTGTACGCGGCGCCGCTGGAGCTGTACGCGGGCCTCGCGCTCACGCCGGCCGATCTCACCCACGAGCTCGAGCGGCTGCACTACCGCCGCGTCACGCAGCTCGAGCGCCCGGGAACCTACCGCGTGAACGGCGAGCGGATCGACGTGGCGCTGCGCCCGGCGCGCTTCGCCGACGAGACGCGCGACGCGCAGCTGCTCAGCATCTACGCCGGCGCCGGCGCCATCGTCAGCCTGAAGGACGCCGCCGGACACGACGTGCCGGTCATCCGCCTGGAGCCGCTCCTCATCGGCAGCATCTTTCCGAGCCACGGTGAGGACCGCATCGTGCTCACTCCGCAGGAGGTGCCACCGCTCCTGCCCGCGGCGCTCAAGGCGGTCGAGGACCGCCGCTTCGATTCGCACCGCGGCGTCGATCCGCAGGCGATCCTGCGCGCGCTGTGGGTCGATGCGCGCGCCGGACAGATCGAGCAGGGCGGCAGCACGCTGACGCAGCAGCTGGTGCGCAGCTACTTCCTCTCCTCGCGGCAGACGCTCGGCCGCAAGCTCCGCGAGGCGGTCATGGCGGTGGCGCTCGATGCGCACTTCACCAAGGACGATCTCATGAACGCCTACATCAATGAGATCTTCCTCGGCCAGGACGGCAACCGGGCCATCCACGGCTTCGGCCTCGCGAGCCAGTTCTACTTCGGCAAGCCGCTCGGCGAGCTCGATCTGCCGGAGATCGCCCTCCTGGTCGCGGTAGTGCGCGGACCCTCGTACTACGATCCGCGCCGCCACGCCGACCGCGTCCTGGCGCGGCGCAACCTGGTGTTGAAGGAGCTCGCCGAGCAGCACGTCGTGAGCGAGGCGGACGCGGCCGCTGCCGCGCGGGCGCCGCTCGGCGTCACGCCGCGCCCGGCCGGCGCCTACTACCCGGCGTACCTCGACTTCGTGCGGCGCACGCTCCGCCGCGACTACCACGACGAGGATCTGACCCAGGCGGGGCTCGCGATCCACACGAGCCTCGAGCCGCGCGCCCAGGACGCGGCCGAGCGCTCGCTCGAGCGCGAGCTCGCGCGCCTCGATCGCCTGAAGAAACACGGCGGCGAGGGGCTCGAGGGTGCGGTGGTCGTCACGACGCCCCAGAGCGGCGATGTGATCGCGATCGTCGGCGGGCGCGATGTCGGCTACGACGGCTTCGATCGGGCGCTCGATGCGCGCCGCGCGATGGGCTCGCTGGTGAAGCCCTTCATCTACCTCACGGCGCTCGAGAGCGGACGCTACAACGCCGCGACCATCGTGCAGGACCAGCCGGTGGACCTGAAGCTCGCGGGCGGCAAGCACTGGCGGCCCGAGAACTTCAGCCACGACGTCAACGGCCCGGTGCCGGTGGTGCGTGCGCTTGCCGAGTCGCTCAACCTCGCGACCGTGGGGGTGGGGCTCGATTTAGGTCTGCCGAAGGTCGCCGGGACGCTGGCGCGCTTCGGCCTCGACCCGCCGCCCGAGCAGCTGCCCGCGATGCTGCTCGGCGCCGTCAACGTGACGCCGCTCGAGGCGGCGCAGCTCTACAACGGACTCGCCAACGGCGGCTTCAGAAATCCGCTGCGCGCCGTGCGCGCCGTGATCGGCGCGGGCGGCAAGGCGGTGAAGGCTTTCCCGGTGCAGGTGACGCAGGTGGCGACGCCGGAGTCCGTCTACCAGCTCGATCGGCTGCTGGTCGAGGTGATGGATCGCGGCACCGGGCGAGCGGCGCACGCGATCCTGCCGGCGCAGCTGGTGGTCGGCGGCAAGTCCGGCACGTCCTCCGACTACCGCGACAGCTGGTTCGCCGGCTTCTCGGGGAGCGATCTCACCGTGGTGTGGGTGGGTTACGACGACAACGCGCCCACCGGCTTCACGGGCTCGGCCGGCGCGCTGCCGGTATGGGCGCATATCATGGCCGATCTCGGCGGCAGCTCCTGGAGCGCGCCCATGCCCGAGGGCGTCGTCGACATGGATATCGAGTACGGCACGGGGCTGCGCGTGCTGCCGGGGTGCTCGGACGACCGGGTGACGCTCGCCATGCCGGCCGGCGCGCAGGTGCCGGGGAAACCCGGTTGCGGCTTCAGCGACGCCGTCAGCCCCCTCACCACATTCCTCGAGCGCAGCGAGCGCTGGCTGCACGCGCTCGTGCACTGACATGCGTGCCGCGCTCATCCTGCTGCTCGCGATCGCCTTGAGCGCCTGCGCGCTGCATGGCCCGCTGCCGGGGACATCCGCCGCGGGGTCCGTCCCGGGCACGGCCGTGCCCGCAGGTCCGCAGCCGCCGACGGTGGCTCCCGAGCACCCGGCAACGCCGCCGGGCCGTCCCGCTCACATGGGGCCGGCGGCGAGTGCGCTGCTCGCTCAGGCCCACGCGCAGGCGAACGCCGGGGAATACGTCGCCGCCGGCGCAACGCTCGAGCGGGCGCTGCGCATCGAGCCGGAGACGCCGCTCCTGTGGGTCGAGCTCGGCCGCGTGCAGCTCGCGCAGGGGAATGCTGCGCAGGCGGATGCCATGGGGCGCAAGGCGCTCGCGCTCGCCTCGGGGGACGGCGAGGCGCAGGCAGCGGCCTGGACGCTGATCGCCGGCTCCCTGCGTGCGCGCGGCAACACCGCCGAGGCGGTGGAGGCGGAGCGGCGCGCTGCGGCACTCACGCCTCACTGAGGGCCGTGCGCGCCGATCTCCCGCCACGACGCCGCGCCCGCCGTGCTAAGTTGCGCGGCCTCGCCTCAAGGGAGAACTACGACATGCGAACCGTGCTTGCGCCCGCCGCTCTCTTCGCCCTGTCCGTCCTCGGCGCGCGCGCCGTGCCGGCGGCCGACACCGTCACGCGCTACACGGTGCTGATCGAGAATCGCGTCAGCGGCAGCCAGGTGACCACCGTGCACGCCGGCGGCGCCATCGACGTGGCCATGAGTTACAAGGACAACGGCCGCGGCCCCGATATCAAGGAGCACTACCAGTTCGCACCCGACGGCTCGCTGGCCGCGTTCACTGTGAAGGGCACCTCGACCTTCGGCGGCCCGATCGATGAGTCCTATTCACTCAAGGGCGGCCGGGCGCAGTGGCGCTCCGAGGCCGATCACGGCGCCACCGACGTCAAGGGCCCGGCGGTCTACATCCCGGTCGATAACTCGTTCGAGTCCTACGGCCTGATCGCGAAGGCAGCGCTCGCGCAGCCCAAAGGACGCATCGCCGCGCTCCCCCAGGGCGAGCTTGCGATCCAGAAGGTCGGCGGCACGACCCTCGAGGGCGGTGGCGCCTCGCGCGCGGTCTCGCTCTACGCGGTGACCGGCATCGACACGCAGCCGGATTTCATCTGGCTGACCGACGGCGATAGCCCGCGCTTCTTCGCGTTCGTCGTCCCGGGCTTCATCCGCGTGGTGGAGGCGGGCTTCGAGAGCCCCGCGGCGCAACTCGATGTGCTGCAGACCAAGGCCGAGAACGACTGGCTGCATGGCCTGGAGGTCAAACTCGCGCACCGCGCTCCGGGCCCGATCCTGATCCGCAACGTGCGGGTGTTCGACTCCGAGCATGCGAAGCTCCTGCCGGCCCGCGACGTGTATGTCTACCGTGGGCGCATCGCGGCGCTCTACGAGCCGAACTCGACGCCGCGTGGCACCCAGACCGTGATCGAGGGTAACGGCCGGGTCCTGATGCCGGCGCTGTTCGACATGCACGCGCACGAGGACCCCTGGAACCTGCTGCTGCAGATCGCCGGTGGTGTCACGACCAGCCGCGACATGGGGAATAACAACGAGCGGCTGCAGGGCATCATCACCCAGGTGAACGACGGGGAGATCGTCGGTCCGCGCATCATTCCCTGCGGCTTCATCGAAGGCGACAGCCCGTATTCGGCGAGCGGCGGTTTCCGGGTCAAGAGTCTCCAGGACGCCAAGGACGCGGTCGACTGGTACGCCGAGCACGGCTACCACCAGATCAAGATCTACAATTCGTTTCATCCCGAGTGGGTGCAGGCGACCGCGGCCTACGCGCACCAGCGCGGCCTGCGCGTCAGCGGCCACGTGCCGGCCTTCATGCGTTCGGACGAGGCGATCCGCGCCGGCTACGACGAGATCCAGCACATCAACCAGCTGATGCTGGCGTTCTTCGTCGGGCCGAAGGACGACACGCGCACCCTGCAGCGCTTTTACCTGATCGCCGAGCACGCCGACGGGCTCGACCTGAGCTCCAGGCCCGTGACGGATCTGGTCGAGCTCATGAAGCAGCACGGCACCTCGCTCGATACCACGCTCACCGCGTTCGAGGACAACTTCACCCAGCGCCAGGGCCAGCTCTCTCCGAGCTATGCGGCGGTCGCCGATCACGTGCCGGTCTCGGTGGCGCGGGGCTGGCACGAGAACTCGATGAACGTCACGGAGAAGAACGCGGCGAAGTACCGCGCCTCCTACGCCAAGATGGTCGAGTTCGTCGGCCAGCTGTACCGGGCCGGAGTGCCGCTCGAGGCGGGCACGGACGCCATCGCCGGCTTCACCCTGCACCGCGAGCTCGAGCTCTATGGCAAGGCGGGGATCGCACCCGCCGATGCACTGCGGATCGCGACCTGGAACGGGGCGCGCTTCACCGGGCGGCTGGCGGATCTGGGCAGCGTCGAGCCGCGCAAGCTCGCCGATCTCATCCTGGTGGACGGCGACCCGACGCAGAACATCAGCGATATCCGCCGGGTGAGCCTCGTCATGAAGGAAGGGGTGGTCTACTTCCCGGCCGAGGTCTACGAGGCCCTCGGGATCAAGCGCTTCGCCGACCCGCCGGCGATGCACGCCGCGGCGCCCTGACAGAGCGCCGCCGGGGGCGGCACCGTGAGCCGGAACACAGGTCACGGGGCCGCGGCTTGCGCGGCGGGTGCGCTGCACCCTAAACTCGCCCCACTCATCGAGACCGGCTGAGGGATAAGGCCCTTAGACGCCGGGGCAACCGCCAGGCTTAACCACCCTGGAAAGGTGCTACTTCCTGCGACTCCTGCTCAGAGGGGGTCGACAGATGAGCGGTTTGCGTAGCCTCCCGGGGTGCCCCCCGGCTGGGGATGGACGCAACAAGCCTCGCGCCTCCCGCGCAGGCACGCTCCGCAGGTGTCCGATGAGCAGGACTTCCGGCGGAGGAACCCGATGAGTGTCTTAGCCGAATCGATCCCGGTGCGCGCGCCTGCCGCGGCCCCGGCACGCGTGCGCGTGGCGCGCACGGGCGGCGCCGAAGTGCGCGTGGAAGAGGGGATTCTCGAGCTCCCGGGAGACCTCGCGCTGCATCACGGCGGGCGCCTCGCGCAGCCGCGCATTGCGTGGCGGCTGGCCGGCGCGCTGGATGCGCCCGTGGTGTGTGCGCTCGGGGGCATCTCGGCCCATCGGCGCGTGTGTTTCACCGAGGACGCGCGTGACAGCTGGTGGGCTGAAACCGCCGGTCCGCAGCGCGCGCTCGACACCGAGCGCCTGGCGATCCTGAGCTTCGACTATCTCGGCGGCAGCGGCGGCTCTTCGGGACCGGCAGCGGGCACGGAGTTTCCCTCGATCTCGAGCTACGACCAGGCGCAGGCGCTGCATGCGCTCCTCGAGCATCTCGGCATCCGCGCGCTCGCAGCGATCGCGGGCGCCTCTTATGGCGGCATGGTGGCGCTCGCCTTCGGTGAGCGCTATCCGGAGCGCGTCGGTCGGCTGCTCGTGATCGGCGCCACCGACCGCGCCCATCCGCTCGCCACCGCCTGGCGCAGCGTCCAGCGGCAGGCGGTGCGCTTCGCGCTCGACTGCGGCCGGCCGCAGGAGGGGCTGAAGCTCGCGCGCGCGCTCGGCATGGCGACCTACCGCAGTGGCGAAGAGTTCGCGGCGCGCTTCGCGGGGCCGGCGGCGCGCGACGGCCGGCGCTTCGTCTTTCCGGTCGAGGAGTATCTGTTCGCGCGCGGCGCCGACTACGCGGCGCGCCACTCGGCCGAGTCCTATCTCGCGCTGTCGGAATCGATCGACCTGCATCGGATCGATGCGACGCGCATCTTCGTCGCGACCAGTGTTATCGCGGTGCGCGAGGACCAGCTGGTGCCGCTCGCCGATGCACGCGCGCTCGCGGCGCGCCTGCCGCGCGGCCGCCTGCACGAGATCTCGTCCATTTACGGGCATGACGCCTTCTTGAAGGAGCCGCAGCAGTTGCGCTCCATCTTCGCCACCGCCCTCGGGAGCGCCCCATGAGCAGGATTCCGGATCTTCTTGCCGCCGGTGAGGCCGCGGCCAACGGCGTGAGCCAGGTCACGCAGACGGTGCGTGCCGGCATCGAATGCGGCGATCCGACCGGCTGCGTCGTGCCGCCGCTGCACCTTTCCTCGACCTTCGCCTTTCGCGGCTTCGGCGAGAAGGGCGCCTACGACTACACCCGCTCCGGCAACCCGACGCGCGACCTGCTCGGCGGCGCACTCGCCGAGCTCGAGCAGGGGGCGGGGGCCGTCGTGACCGCGAGCGGCATGGCCGCGGTGACCCTCACCGGGTACCTGGTGCCCGCGGGCGCCCGCATCGTCGCACCGCATGACTGTTACGGCGGCACTTACCGCCTCTTCGATGCCTGGCGCCGCCGTGGCGAGCGGGCGGTGGAGTTCGTCGACTTCGGCGATGAGGCCGCGGTGCGCGCCGCGCTCGCGCAGCCCGCGGCGCTCCTGTGGATCGAGACGCCGAGCAACCCGCTGCTGCGCATCACTGACATCGCCGCCTTCGCGGCCGCAGGTCACGCGGCCGGTGCGCTCGTGGTGGTCGACAACACTTTCCTGTCACCCGCCTGGCAGCTGCCGATTCCACTCGGCGCCGATCTGGTCGTGCACTCGACCACGAAGTATCTGAACGGCCACAGCGACGTCGTGGGAGGGGCGGTCGTGGCGCGCGACAAGGCGCTGCACGAGCAGCTCGTGTGGTGGGCCAACTGCCTGGGGTTGACCGGCGCGCCCTTCGACAGCTTCCTGACGCTGCGGGGGCTGCGGACGCTGCACGCGCGCCTCGAGCACCACGCGCGCAACACCCACGCGCTCGCCCATTGGCTGAACGAGCAGCCGAACGTGCGACGCGTATGGTACCCGGGGCTCTCGAGCCATCCGGGGCACGCGCTCGCCGCGCGCCAGCAGCGCGGCTTCGGCGCCATCGTCACCCTCGAGCTGGAGGGCGGGCACGATGCGGTGCGCGAGTTCGTCGCGGACCTCAAGTGCTTCTCGCTGGCGGAATCCTTAGGGGGAGTCGAGAGCCTGGTGGCGCACCCGGCCACCATGACCCATGCGGCCATGGATCCGGCGGCGCGCCTCAAGGCCGGACTCACCGAGGGACTCCTGCGCCTGTCGATCGGCATCGAGGCGCTGGAGGATCTGCGCGAGGATCTGACGCGAGCGCTGGCGCGCGCGGCGCGCGCCGTGCCCGCGCGGCCGCTCAAGGCCGCGGCAGGCTGCTGAGGACGGCTTCGGCGGCCGCGCGCGTCGGCAGGTGGGGCGCGCCGGGGGCGACCAGGTCCGCGGTGCGGACCCCGGCAGAGAGCGCTGCATCCGCGGCCTGCTCGAGCGCGGCGGCTTCCTGCGTGAGGCCGAGCGAGTGCTTGAGCAGCAGCGCCACGCTGTAGATCGTGCCGAAGGGATTGGCGATGCCGCGGCCGGCGATATCCGGCGCCGAGCCGTGAATCGGCTCATAGACGCCCCGGCGTCCCTCGCCGAGCGAGGCCGACGGCAGCAGTCCGAGCGATCCGGCGAGCATGGAGGCCTCGTCGGTGAGGATGTCGCCGAACATGTTCTCGGTCACCAGCACGTCGAAATCGCGCGGCCGGTGGATGAGGTGCATGGCGGCAGCGTCCACCAGCTGGTGCTCGAGTGTCACGTCGGGGAACTCACGCTCGATCACGCGTTGGCACACGGCGCGCCACAGCCGTGAAGTCTCGAGCACGTTCGACTTGTCGATCGAGGTGAGTCGGCGACGGCGCGTCTGCGCCAGGCGGGCGGCGACCCGCACGACCCGCTCGACCTCCGCCGCCGTGTAGACGCACAGGTCGGTGGCGCGCTCCGGCGTGCGCGTCTTCGCGCCGAAATAGATCCCGCCGGTGAGCTCGCGCACGAACACGAGGTCGACCCCGGTGATGACTTCGGCCTTCAGGGTCGAGGCGGCGGCGAGCGCCGCGTGTACCCGCACGGGGCGCAGGTTCGCATACACGCCGAGCTCCTTGCGCAGCTGCAGCAGCCCCGCCTCGGGGCGCACCCTGGCGTCCGGGGCCGACCACTTCGGTCCGCCGATGGCCCCGAGCAGCACGGCGTCGGCCGCGCGGCAGGCGGCGAGCGTTGCCGCCGGCAGCGGCTCGCCGCAGGCGTCGATCGCGGCGCCCCCGAAGGGGAGCTCGGTGAGCTCGAAGTCATGACCGAAGCGCGCAGCGATCGCCCGCAGGCTGCTAAGCCCCGCGGCGATGACCTCGGGCCCGATGCCGTCGCCGGGCAGGACCGCAATGCGTGCCTTCATGCGCGGCTGCGCTCGAAGGCCTCGATCTCGGGCGTGCGTGCGAGGAGGTAGCCGAGCTCGTCGATGCCGTTCAGCAGGCAGTGCTGCGCGAAGGCCTCGATGGGGAAGGGCACGCGCCTGCCGTCCGGCAGCGCGAGCGTCGCGGCGGCGAGGTCGAGTGTAAGCTCGGCGCCCGGATGCGCGAGCAGCCACTCGCTGGTCGGCTCGTCGACGATCACGGGCAGCAGGCCGTTCTTGAGCGAGTTATTGCGGAAGATGTCGGCAATCCCGGTGCTCACGACCGCACGGAAGCCATAGTCGAGCAGCGCCCAGGGGGCGTGCTCGCGCGAGGAGCCGCAGCCGAAGTTGCGCCCGGCGACGAGGATGCGGCAGCCGGCGCTTTCCGGGCGGTTGAGGACGAAGTCGGGGCGCGGCGCGCCGCGCTCGTCGTAGCGCCAGTCGGCGAACAGGTGCGCGCCCAGTCCCTCGCGCGTGGTGGTGGTGAGGAAGCGCGCCGGGATGATCTGGTCGGTGTCGATGTTGGTGGCCGGCAGAACGACGGTGCGGGAGCTCAAGCTGGTAAAGGGCGGCATCAGATGAGCTCGCGCGGATCGGTGACACGGCCGCGCACCGCGCTGGCGGCGGCGGTGAGCGGGCTCGCCAGCAACGTGCGCGCGCCGGCGCCCTGACGCCCTTCGAAGTTGCGGTTACTGGTACTCACGGCGTACTCGCCGCGCGCCACGGTGTCGCCGTTCATGCCGAGGCACATCGAGCAGCCGGACTCGCGCCACTCGGCGCCCGCGTCGCGGAACACCCGGTCGAGACCCTCGGCCTCCGCCTGGCGCTTGACCTGCTGCGAGCCCGGCACGACCAGCATGGTGAGGCCGCGCGCGATGTGCCGGCCGCGCAGCACGCCGGCGGCACTGCGCAGGTCGGAGATGCGTGCGTTGGTGCAGCTGCCGAGGAACACGACGTTCACCGGCTGATCCTTGATCGGGGCGCCGCCCTCGAGCCCCATGTAGTCGAGCGCGCGCGCCAGCACCGCATCGCTCCCGGCGAGCGGAATCGATCCCGTGATCGGCACCACCATGCCGGGATTCGTGCCCCAGGTGATCATCGGCTCGATCGCGGACGCGTCGAGGCGCAGCTCGCGGTCGAAGCGCGCGCCGGGGTCTCCCGGGAGCTCGCGCCACTCGCTCACGGCACGCTCCCACGCGGCGCCGTGGGGCGCGCGCGGGCGGCCGCCGAGATAGGCGAAGGTGGTCTCATCGGGGGCGATCATGCCGGCGCGGGCGCCGGCCTCGATCGACATGTTGCAGACCGTCATGCGCTCATCCATGTCGAGGCCGCGCACGGTGCTGCCGCGATATTCGATCACGTGCCCGGTGCCGCCGCCCACTCCGAGGCGGCCGATGATGGCGAGGATCAGGTCCTTGGCGGTGACGCCGCCACGCAGCGAGCCGTGCACCTCGACCGCGAGCGTGCGCGGCTTCCTCTGCAGCAGGCACTGCGTGGCGAGTACGTGCGCAACCTCGGTCGTGCCGATACCGAAGGCGAGCGCCCCGACCGCGCCATGGGTGCTGGTGTGGCTGTCGCCGCACACGATGGTCTTGCCCGGCTGAGTGATGCCCAGATCGGGGCCGATCACGTGCACGATGCCACGCTGCTCGCTCTGTAAGCCGAGGAGCTCCACCCCGAACTGCGTGCAGTTCCTCTCGAGCTCGCGGATCTGCCTCGCCGCCGACTCGATGGCGATCGGCGCGCCGCCGAAGATCTGCTCGGTGCGCGTCGGCGTCGAGTGATCCATGGTGGCGAGGGTGAGCTCGGGGCGGCGCACGGGGAGCCCCCGCTCGCGCAGCAGCGCGAACGCCTGGGGCGAGGTGACCTCGTGGATCAGGTGCAGGTCGATGTAGAGCACCGCCGGGGTCGCAGCGTTTTCGGCGGCGACCTCGTGTTGCTGCCAGACCTTCTCGAAGAGCGTGCGGGGAGTGCCCGGCATCGTCAGCCCGCGGCTGCCGCGGCGCGCGGCGCCGACATGTCGACGAGGTCGAGCCAGCCCCAGCGGTCCGGAGTCTTGCCGGAGAACAGGCCGAAGAACGCGTTCTGCAGCGTCTCGGTCACCGGTCCGCGCTTGCCGTTGCCGACGGTGAGACGGTCGACTGAGCGGATGGCGGTGATCTCGACCGCCGTGCCGGTGAAGAACGCCTCGTCGGCGATATAGAGGAGCTCCCGCGGGAGCGAGGTCTCGCGCACCTCGATGCCGCGCTCGCGCGCGAGGCGCATCACCGTGTCGCGGGTGAGGCCGCCGAGCACCGAGTGGGCGAGCGCCGGGGTGAGCAGCACGCCGTCCTTCACCAGGAACAGGTTCTCGCCCGAGCCCTCGCTCAGGGTGCCATCGGGGGCGAGCCCGATGCCTTCGGCGAAGCCGAGGCGCCGCGCCTCGGCGCCGATCAGCTGGCTCGAGAGGTAGTTGCCGCCGGCCTTGGCCAGCGCAGGCAGGGTGTTGGGGGCCACCCGGTTCCAGGAGGACACGCACACATCGACCCCGGCGTCCTCGCCCTCGCCGCCGAGATACTTGCCCCACTCCCAGGCGGCGATCGCCACCTCGGTGGGCGGATCGTTCTTCGGCGTCACGCCGATCTCGCCGTAGCCGCGGAAGACCACCGGGCGGATGTAGGCGCCACGCTTCAGATCGTTGGCCGAGATGACCTGGCGGCAGGCGTCGTTCACCTGCTCGGGAGAGAAGGGCATGCCGATGCGGTAGATCTTCGCCGAATCGAACAGCCGGCGGGTGTGGTCGCGCAGGCGGAAGATCGCCACGCCGCGCGGCGTCTCGTAGGCGCGTACGCCCTCGAATACGGAGGAGCCGTAGTGCAGCGCGTGCGACAGCACGTGCACGGTCGCCTTCTCCCACGGGACCAGCTTGCCGTTGAACCAGATGAATTGCGTGGCGGGAATGGGCATGGGGACTCCTGTGGCTCAGACCGACGCCGGAACCGGCGCTGCCGCGGCAGCGCGCGCCCGCGTCCCGGCCTGCGCCAGCTCGATGCGGTTGATCACCTCGAGGAACGCGCGCACGCCCGATTCGACGATGTTCGTGCTCACGCTGGCACCGCGGTAGGTCTTGCGATTGTACTCCACGTACACCCGCGCCTCGCCCTGCGCGTCCTCACCCTCGGAGACCGCCTTGACCTCGAACTTGCGCAGCACCACGCGGATGCCGGTGGCCGCTTCGATGGCCTTGAAGGCGGCATCGACCGGACCGTCGCCGTGGGCGGCGTGCTCGACGCTGCGGCCGTCGGCGTGCGTCAGCACCACCAGCGCCCGGGCGGGACCTGAGCTCCTCGCCTCGGTGGTGAGCTCGCTCAATGTCCAGGGTCCGTGTGCCGAGCCCTCGGCGCGCAGCACCAGCGCCTCGATGTCACCGTCGTAGAGCTCCTTCTTACGATCGGCGAGCGCCTTGAATTCCTCGAACAGCTGGTTGAACTCCGCGTCCTCGAGCTCGAAGCCGAGCGCCTGCACCCGCTCGCGCAGTGCGTGGCGGCCGCTGTGCTTGCCGAGCACCAGGTGGCTGCGCGACAGGCCGACGTCCTCGGGCCGCAGGATCTCGTAGGTCGAGTAGTGCTTGAGCATGCCGTGCTGGTGGATGCCGGCCTCGTGGGCGAAGGCGTTCTCGCCCACCACCGCCTTGTTGCGCGGCACCGGCATGCCGGTGATGCTCGAGACCAGGCGCGAAGTGGGGTAGAGGCGCTGCGTCTGGATGCCGGTCGCGACGTTGAAGAAGGCGGCGCGCGTCTTGAGCGCCATCACGACCTCTTCCAGCGAGCAGTTGCCGGCGCGCTCGCCGATGCCGTTGATGGTGCACTCGATCTGACGTGCCCCGGCCACCACCGCGGTCAGGCTATTCGCCACCGCCATGCCGAGATCGTCGTGGCAGTGGACCGAGAGCCGGATGCCATCGATCCCGCGCACGTTCTTGCGCAGGTAACGGAACAGCTCCGCGAACTCATCCGGCACCGTGTAGCCGACCGTGTCGGGGATGTTGACCGTGGTGGCGCCGGCGGCGATCGCGGTCTCGACCACCTGCGCGAGGAACTCGAGCTCGGTGCGCGAGGCGTCCTCGGGCGAGAACTCGACGTCGGCGGCGAGCTCGCGGGCGCGCGCCACGCCGTCGGCGGCGGCCTTGAGGATCTCATCCTGCGCCATGTTGAGCTTGTACTGGCGGTGGATGGCGCTCGTCGCAAGGAACACGTGGATGCGGTGGCGCGGGGCGTCCTTGAGCGCGCGCGCGGCCAGCTCGATGTCCTCTGGGTTGCAGCGCGCCAGCGCGCAGATGATCGGTCCCTGCACCTCGCGGGCCACGGCCTGGACGCTCTCGAAGTCGCCGCGCGAGGCGGCCGGGAAGCCCGCCTCGATGACGTCGACGCCGAGCTCGGCGAGCGCGCGCGCCACGCGCAGCTTCTCGGGCTGCGTCATGCTGCAGCCGGGGGACTGCTCGCCATCGCGCAGCGTCGTGTCGAAGATCAGCACGCGGTCGGGATTGGTGGTCATGTCGCGTTCACCTCAGGCTCGCCGTTCGTTGAGCCATGGCATGCGGGCGCGCAGTGACGCGCCGACTTTCTCGATCTGACGGTCGATGTCCGCGGCGAGCATCTTCTTGTAGTTGGCCTTGCCGCTCTCGTTCTCCTTGATCCACTGCCGGGCGAACTTGCCGCTCTGGACTTCCTTCAGCACCTTGCGCATCTGCTTCTTGACACGCTCATCGATGATGCGCGGGCCGCGCGTCAGATCGCCGTACTTGGCGGTCTCGGAGATGAACTGGTGCATCTTGGAGATGCCGCCCTCGTGCAGCAGGTCGACGATGAGCTTGAGCTCGTGGAGACACTCGTAGTAGGCGACCTCGGGCTGGTAGCCCGCCTCGACGAGGGTCTCGAAGCCCTTGACGACGAGCTCGGTGGCGCCGCCGCACAGCACCGCCTGCTCACCGAAGAGGTCCGTCTCGGTCTCTTCCGCGAAGGTCGTCTCGAGCACGCCGCCGCGCGTGCCGCCGATGCCGTGGGCGTAGGCGAGGGCGCGGGCGTGCGCCTTGCCGGTCGCGTCCTGCGCCACCGCGAGCAGGCACGGCACGCCGCGCCCTTGGCTGTACTGGCGGCGCACCAGGTCGCCCGGTCCCTTGGGCGCGATCAGCACCACGTCGAGATCGGCGCGCGGCTTCACCTGTTTGAAGTGGATGTTGAAGCCGTGCGCGAACAGCAGTGCCGCGCCTTTCTTCAGGCCCTTCCTGATCTCCTGGTAGAGCGCCTTCTGCGCGAGGTCGGGCACCAGCATGGCGATGAGATCGGCGCTCGCCGCGGCGGCGGCCGGATCGGCGACCTCGAGGCCCTCGCGCCGCGCCTTCTTCCAGCTCGGTCCGCCCTTTCTCACGCCCACGACGACGTCGAAGCCGGAGTCCTTGAGATTGAGGGCGTGTGCCCGTCCCTGGCTGCCAAACCCAAGCACGGCGATCCGCGCACCCTTCAAGGCCTTGCGGTCGACGTCCTTCATTGAATAGAGCCTCATCGCCTCACTCCTCGGGCGGCCCTGGGGCCGCGTTACAAACGTAAAAAACCCCGCAGCGGCTTTCAGCCGGTGCGGGGTCTTGAGTCTTTGCTCTTTCGCTCGTGCCTGCTTGGGTCAGGCGTTCGCGTGCGCCCCACACCGGCTTGCTCCACTAAGGAGCAGCAGTGCGGGCAGTCCAATAAGCAGCACCGGCCGGGCGGCGTGGGCCGCGGCGGGACGGGGAAGCGCTGTTGCCTTGGATGTCACGGGGTGCGAACCAAACCTGATGCTTCGATGGGAGCACAGCAACCGCCGGCTTGTCAACGAGTTAAGCCCGAACCTTGAAGCCACGGCCGAGCGGGCGCGCGCCGCCGCCGGTGTTAATCTCCCCGCATGAAGAAAAAAGCGGTGGACCCGCGGGCGTATTCGCGCGTCGTGGTGGACGGGCTTCGCCAGGCGCCGGCGCGCGCCATGCTGCGGGCGGTCGGTTTCAAGGACGAGGACTTCAGCCGGCCGCAGGTCGGCGTGGCGTCGACCTGGGCGAATCTCACCCCTTGCAACATGCATATCGGAGCGCTGGCGGAGGCCGCCTGCGCCGGGGTCGACGGGGCGGGCGGCAAGAGCGTTCTGTTCAATACCATCACGGTGTCGGACGGCATCTCGATGGGCACGCCCGGGATGCGCTACTCGCTGGTCTCGCGCGAGATCATCGCGGACTCGATCGAAGCGGTGGTCGGCGCCGAGGGCTTCGATGGTTTCGTCGCCATCGGCGGTTGCGACAAGAACATCCCCGGCTGCGCCATGGCGATGGCGCGGCTCAACCGGCCCGCCGTTTTCGTCTACGGTGGCACCATCCGCCCGGGCGCGCAGCGGCGCGATATCGTCAGCGTGTTCGAGGCCGTCGGTGCGCGCGCGGCCGGCAAGCTCTCCGAGAGCGGACTCGCCGAGATCGAGCGCACCGCCATCCCAGGCCCCGGTAGCTGCGGCGGCATGTACACCGCCAACACCATGGCCTCGGCAATCGAGGCCTTGGGCTTGTCCTTGCCGGGGAGCTCGGCGCAGGAGGCGATCGGGGAGGCCAAGCACTCCGACAGCGCCCGCGCCGGGGCCGCCGCCGTGCGCCTGGTGCGGGACGGCCTGAAGCCGCGCGACATCCTCAGCCGCAAGGCCTTCGAGAACGCGATCACCGTGGTGGCCGCGCTCGGCGGCTCGACGAATGCAGTGTTGCACCTGCTCGCGATCGCGCGCGATGCGGGCGTGCGGCTCACGCTCGATGATTTCACGCGCATCGGTCGCCGTTCCCCGGTGCTCGCGGACTTGAGGCCGAGCGGTCGCTTCCTCATGTCGGAGCTCATCGCGATCGGCGGGATCCAGCCGCTCATGCGCATGCTGCTCGAGGGCGGACTGCTGCACGGGGAGTGCATGACGGTCACCGGCGAGACGCTCGCCAGGAATCTCGAAAACTCTCCCATGTACATGAGTGGGCAGGAGATTGTTCGCCCGCTCGATCAGCCACTGAAGAAGGACAGCCACCTGGTCGTGCTCTACGGCAACCTTGCCCCCGAGGGTGCGGTGGCCAAGATCACCGGCAAGGAGGGAGAGCGCTTCGAGGGGCGTGCGCGGGTGTTCGACGGCGAGGAGCGCGCCTCGCAGGCGATTCTCGGCGACCGGCTGCGCCCCGGGGACGTGGTCGTCATCCGCAACGAGGGCCCCAAGGGCGGTCCCGGCATGCGCGAGATGCTCAGCCCCACCGGCGCGATCAGCGGCCGGGGGCTCGACGGCAAGGTCGCGCTCATTACCGACGGGCGTTTCTCCGGCGGCAGCCATGGATTCGTGGTCGGACACGTCGCTCCGGAGGCGGCGGTCGGCGGGCCCATCGGCCTCTTGCGCAACGGCGACCGCATTACCATCGACGCGCGCAAGCGCGAGCTTCGCGTCGAGCTTCCAGCGCAGGAATTACGCCGCCGCCAACGGGCATGGAAGGTGCCGAAGCCCGCCGCGGAGGCGGGCGTGCTCGCCAAGTACGCGCGCCTCGTCGGCAGCGCCTCCGAGGGCGCCGTAACCGAAGCACGACAGGCGCGTCGGCGCGATTCTTGAGGCGCGACCGGAGTTGTCAGTCCCGGGGGCACCCGGTACAGTTCGGCAAAGTATTCGTCGCAGCGCACACTGCAGGGTACTCGTGCGGGGGGATTTCAGAATTTCTCGCTCCCCGTCCGACTGCCTGACGATGTGAGTTCGCAAGTATGATTCAGGGGAGCTGGCGGGTTGACCTGCTGGCATTGGGGTTCTGACACACATGGCAGCCTTAGTACAAGACTCCGGGCTCTTGACCAGACGCGGCGCGGTGCTGGTCGCGATCATCGCCCTCCATGTCTTCATCCTCTACGCGCTGGCCACCGGGCTCGCACGTCGTGCGATCGAGGTGCTCGCGCCCCCGATCCAGACGCAGATCGTCGAGGAAGTGAAGAAGGAGGAGGCGCCACCGCCGCCACCGCCGCCGCAGTTCGAGCGCCCGCCGGTGGAGATTCCGCCTCCCGACGTGACCATCAGCTTGCCGGCGGAGGAGAACACCACCGCGATCCGCGTCACGCAGACCGTCGCCAGGGCCGCACCGGTAGCCGCCGTCGCGGCGAAGCCCGGGACCAACGTCGGCTTCGGCAAAGGCTTCCCTAACAGCGAGGACTTCTATCCGGAGGCGTCCAAGCGCCTCGAGGAGCAGGGCACGGTCACGGTACACGTCTGCGTAGGTCCCGACGGCAAGCTCACGGAGGAGCCGACGATCGCCAAAGGCGTCAACAACCGGCTCGACGGGGGTGCGCTGAAGCTCGCCAAGGCGGCCTCGGGCAAGTACATCCCCGGCACCGAGGAGGGGAAGCCCGTCCCGAAGTGCATCAAGTTCAACGTCAAATTCCAGTTGAGATGAACACCGGCCGCACCTTCGGGTGCGGCTTCTTTTTGTTTCGAGGAAAATATGGAAAACCAACCGAGCGTAACAGTCAATAACCCCTACGGCCTGAGCGCACTGTGGGTGTCGGGAGATCTGGTCTCCCGCTCCGTGCTGATTCTCCTGCTCATCATGTCGCTCGCTTCGTGGTACGTGATCCTTACGAAGCTGTGGGATCAACGGGCGCTGCGCAAGTCGGCCAAGTCGGTCGACAAGCAGTTCTGGAACGCGCCCTCCATCAAGGACGGTGTGGACCGACTGAAGAAGGGTGACGACTTCCGCGGCATCGCCGAGGATGGTCTGCGCGCCGCCTCGCACCACGACGGCCGCCTCACCGACCGCATCGACCTGCACGAGTGGATCACCATGTCGTTGCAGCGCGCGGTGGACGCCGTGAACAGCAAGCTGAACGGGGGACTCGGGCTGCTCGCCACGGTCGGCTCGACGGCGCCGTTCGTGGGCCTCTTCGGCACGGTGTGGGGCATCCTCAACGCGCTGGTCGGCATCGGCATCGCCGGCCAGGCGAGCATCGACAAGGTGGCCGGCCCCGTCGGCGAGGCGCTCATCATGACGGCGCTCGGCCTGTTCGTGGCGGTGCCTGCGGTGTGGGGCTATAACTGGCTGCTCGGCCGCAACAAGGTGTTGCAGGATGCACTGCGGAACTTTGCCAGCGATCTGCATGCCTATCTGGTAGGCGGCGTGAAGGTCGAGGGTGGCAGCGGCGCCGGTGGCGCCCGTCCGGCCGCGGCCAAGGCCGCGCCCCCGACGTTCCGCTGAAGACTGTGCGGGCCGGCCGCCGCGCGGGTCAGCGCACCCGCCAGGCGCACCGGCCCGCGTGCTCTCTGTAAGGAGTAGCTGACCATGTCGATGAATGTGGGCGAGTCGAGCAGCGGCGGCATGATGGCAACCATCAACACCACGCCGCTGGTCGACGTGATGCTGGTGCTGCTCATCATCTTTCTGATCACGATCCCCGTGATCACCAAGACGGTGCCGGTGGACCTGCCGAAGGCGGTCAACATTCCGACGCAGACCAAGCCGGAGAACATCACCATCGCGGTGGACAAGGAGGGCAAGATCTACTGGAACGACAAAGCGATGCCCAACCGCGAGGTGCTGCTCGGCTACATCAAGGAAGCCGCGGTGCGCGTGCCGCAGCCCGAGATCCACATCCGCGCTGACAAGGACACCCGCTACGAGGCCGTCGGGCGCGTCATGTACGCGATCCAGCGCGGCGGCATCGTCAAGGTCGGATTCCTCACCGAGCCGGACCACGGCGTGCAAGGTTATCGCTGAGCGTTATCGCTGAGCGATTTTCAGGAGCTAACACATGTCAATGCAGGTAGGCGGTGCCGGCGAGGAGATGTGCGACATCAACACGACGCCGCTCATCGACGTCATGCTGGTGCTGCTGGTCACCCTCATCATCACGCTGCCGGTCATGACCCACGCGGTCAAGCTCGACATGCCGCAGAAGAACGACGCGCCGCCACCACCGGTGCAACCCGAGGTCATCGACCTCGAGATCGACTTCGACGGCACGGTGGTGTGGAACGGCACGGCGATTCCCAACATCGATACGCTCGAGAGCTACTTCCACACCGAGGCCGCCAAGGATCCACAGCCCGAGATCCACCTGCGTCCCGACCGGCGCGCGAAGTACGACGTGGTCGCACGGGTGCTGGCGGCCGCGCAGCGCAATCGCATGAAGAAGATCGGCTTCGTCAACGTCTCGGAATTCTCAGAGTAACGGTCAGCCAATGGCACACACCCGCAACAGATTTCCCGCAACTCACCTGGCCACGGGCGCGGCCCTGGCCCTCTGCCTGAGCTTGGGTCACGGCGCTGCACTGGGGGCCGACGCGCCCAAGACGCCGCAGAACAGTGCCAAGGCGGGCAAGGTCATCAAAGAGGCCCACGAGGACCTCTCCGCAAAGCCGCCGAAGTATTCAGAGGCGATCGCCAAGCTCAAGGAAGCCGACGGCACGGCCGGTAAGAACGCCTACGATCAGCATGTGATCAACGACATGCTGGCGTATGCCTACCTGAAGACCAACGACTTCCCCGAAGCTGCCAAAGCCTGGGAGGCGGAGATCGGGGACGGCTTCACCACCGAGCAGGAGACCCAGCAGAAGGTCCGCGGCCTCTCCGAGGTGTACTACCAGCTCAAGAACTACGACAAGGCGATTGACTACGGCCAGCGCGCCCTGAAGGGTGGCTATGGCGATGACCACACAAAGACGATCGTCGGACAGGCCTATTACCTGAAGGGCGACTGGAAGGGCACGCTGAAGTTCGAGGATGACATCGTCAGCAACACCATCAAGGCCGGTGGAACACCGGCCGCCGAGCCGCTGTCGCTGATCCTGAGCTCGTGCGTGAAGCTCGAGGACAACGCCTGCCAGACCAAGGCGCTCGAACGGCTGGTGACCTACTACCCGAAGCCCGAGTACTGGACGAACCTGCTGCTCACGGTGCTCAAGGAGGCTTCGAGCAGCGACACCAACACGTTGCAGGTCTACCGGCTCATGTGGGAGACCGACGTGCTCAAGAACGGTGACGACTACACCGAAATGGCGCAGCTCGCCATGGACCAGGGTACGCCCGGCGATGCGCAGCGGGTGTTGCAGCGCGCCATGGAGCGCAACCTCTTCACCGACCAGCGCACCAAGGACAAGAACCAGCGCCTGCTCGACAAGGCGAAGCAGGGAGCGGCGAGCGATCAGGCCTCCCTCGAGAAGACGCTGAAGGAGGCCGAGGCGGGCACCACCGGCGGCAAGAACGCCGGCATGGGACTCGCGTACCTGAGCTACGGCCAGTATGACAAGGCGATCGACCAGCTCACCAAGGCGGTTGCCAAAGGCGGGTTGCGCAACGCCGCCGACACACAGCTGCTGCTCGGCATCGCCGAGCTCAAGGGCGGCCACAAGGAAGACGCGGTGAAGGCCTTCAAGGCCGTCAAGGGCGATCCGGTGCTCGAGCGGCTGGGCACGCTCTGGGCGATCCACGCGCGGCAGGCGCAGTAGGAACCGCGATGACCATCAAAGCCGGTGACCGCATGCCTGCGGGCACGTTCAAGCGCATGACCAGGGAGGGTCCGAAGGACCTGACCACGGACGAGCTCTTCAAGGGCAAGCGCGTGGTGCTGTTCTCGGTTCCGGGCGCCTTCACGCCGACCTGCGACGCGAAGCACCTGCCCGGCTTCGTGCAGCTCGCCGATCAGATCCTCGCCAAGGGGGTCGACACCATCGCCTGTATGGCGGTCAACGACGTGTTCGTGATGAACGCCTGGGGCAAGGCCTCGAACGTCGGTGACAAGGTGCTGATGCTCGCCGACGGCAACGGCGACTACGCGCGCGCGCTCGGCCTCGAGATGGACGGCAGCAAATTCGGCATGGGCATGCGCGGCAAGCGCTTCGCCGTCATCGTCAAGGACGGCGTCGCGACGACGGTGGACATCGAAGAACCCGGGCAGTTCAAGGTCTCGGCCGCCGAGCACGTCCTGGGGCAACTGTAACAACCCAAACCGGCCCGCCGATAGATCAGCCCACCAGTTTCTCGATCTCGGGGATGATCTGGAACAGATCTCCCACCAGCCCGAAATCCGCCACCTCGAAGATCGGCGCCTCGCCGTCCTTGTTGATTGCGACGATGGTGCGCGCGTCCTTGATGCCGGTGAGATGCTGGATCGCTCCGGAGATCCCGATCGCCATATAGAGCTCGGGCGCGATGATCTTGCCGGTTTGCCCGACCTGCATCTCGTTCGGGGCGTAGCCCGCATCGACGGCGGCGCGTGAGGCACCGACGGCGGCGCCGATCCTGTCGGCGAGGCTGTAGAGGATCTTGAAGCCCTCGGCACTGCCGAGCGCACGGCCGCCGGAGACCACTTTCGATGCGGTCTGCAGGTCCGGGCGGTCGGTCTTGGCGGCCGACACCGAGATGAAGCGCGTGTGGCTCGGAAGCTCGACGCTCACCGCCACCTTCTCGATAGCGGCCGAGCCGCCGTCGGCGGCAGCCTCGAAGGAGGCCATGCGCACCGTGCCGACGACCCGCGCGGCGCCGTCGGCCTCGACGGTGAGAATGGCGTTACCCGCATAAATCGGGCGGCGGAAGCGCGTGGCGCTCTCGAGCGCCATGATATCGCTCACCTGCGGCGCGCCGAGGAGCCCGGCGATACGCGCCATCAGGTCCTTGCCGAAGGTCGTCGAGGGCCCGAGGATCAGGTTGAAAGGCTCGGCGAGCGCGGCGATCTGCGGCGCAAGCACCGCGGCGAGTGCGTGCGCGTTGGCGGAATTCTCCACGGTGAGCACGCGCGCGACCCCGGCGAGCTGCGCGGCCTGCGCGGCAATCGGGGCGGCGCTCGCCGCGCACACCACCACGGTGAGCTCCGCGCCCGCCACGGCACGCGCGCAGCTCACGCACTTGGCGGTGCTGACGTTGAGTTTCGTGCCGTCGTGCTCGGCGACGATGAGGATTTTTGCGCTCACAGGAGGCCCTTCTTTTTCAGCTGCTCGACCAGCTCGGCGGCATCCTTCACCCGGATGCCCTTCTGGCGCTGCGGCGGCGGCTCGAACTTCACCAGTCTCAGCTGCTGGCGCTGCTCGACGCCGAGCGCGGCGAGCGTGAGGGTGTCGAGCGGCTTCTTCTTCGCCTTCATGATGTCGGGAAGCTTGACGTAGCGCGGCTCATTCAGCCGCAGGTCGGTGGTGATGACCGCCGGCAGGTCGACTTCGAGCGTCTCGAGCCCGGCGTCCACCTCACGGGTGACGCGCGCCGTACTTTCGCTCACGAGCTCGAGTTTCGAGGCATAGGTGGCCTGCGGGCGGTTCCACAGCGCCGCGAGCACCTGGCCGGTCTGACCGTTGTCGTCGTCGATCGCCTGCTTGCCGAGGATCACGAGGAACGGCTGCTCGCGCTCGATGAGCTTCAGGAGCGCGCGCGCGGCCACGAGGGGCTCGATGACGCCGTCCGCCTGGACGTGCAGTGCGCGGTCGGCTCCCATGGCGAGCGCGCTGCGCAGCTGCTGCTGGCAGTCGGCCGGGCCCACCGTTGCGACCACCACCTCCGCGGCGCCGCCACGCTCCTTGATGCGCAGCGCCTCCTCGAGCGCGATCTCATCGAACGGATTGACGCTCATCTTCACGCCGTCGGTGACCACACCGGTGCCGTCGGGCTTGACCCGGATGCGGACGTTGAAGTCGACGACGCGCTTGATACCGACCAGGATGCGTTTCATAGACTTTCAAGTATAGCGGGCGATGCGGGGCGGTGTTGCCGGCAGACGCCGCGGGTTTGACGGATTGCGCGCGTACTCCCTAGAGTCGGCGCCCATGCTCCGCTACGCGTTGCGTCGCCTCGCCGTCGCCGTCCCGACGCTGCTCGTCATCATCACGCTGTCCTTTGCGCTCGAGCGGCTCGCTCCCGGGGGACCGTTCGACCAGGAGCAGACGCTCACTCCGGCGGTGCGTGCCAACCTCGACCGGCTCTACGGACTCGACCGGCCGCTGCTCGTGCAGTACGGACGCTACCTCACGGCGCTGGCGCACGGGGACTTCGGCCCCTCCCTCAGCCAACGCGACTTCAGCGTCGGGGAGCTCATCGGCCAGGGGCTGCCGTTGTCGATTACGCTCGGGCTCGCCGCGGTGCTGCTCGCGATCCTCGCCGGCGTCCCGGCCGGCATCCTGGCGGCGCTCGCGCGCGGCCGTGCCACCGACCACGCGCTCACCGCGCTCGCCGGGCTCGGGATCGCGCTGCCGACCTTCGTTACCGGCCCGGCGCTGGCGCTGGTCTTCGGACTGTACCTGCACTGGCTGCCGGTCGCCGGGTGGGAGCGGGGTGCGCCGCGCTATCTGGTGCTTCCGGTCGTGACGCTCGCGATCCCGGTGGCGGCTTACCTCGCGCGCCTCACGCGCGCCAGTTTGCTCGAGGTGCTCGGGACCCATTACGTGCGCAGCGCGCGTGCGCGCGGCTTAGGCGGCGCGCGCGTGCTGTGGCATCACGCGCTGCGGCCGGCGCTGCTGCCCGTCGTGAGCTACTTAGGTCCCGCGGTCGCCTTCATCGTCACGGGATCGCTCGTCATCGAGACGGTGTTCGCGCTGCCCGGCTCGGGCCGCTACCTCGTGCAAGGCGCCATCGACCGCGACTACACCCTCGTCCTGGGGATGGTGATCGTCTATGCCGCCTTCACGCTGACCCTGAATCTCGCCGCCGACCTCGTATATGGCTGGCTCGACCCCGGCGCGCGCAATGAGTGAGGCGAATCACGGGACGCTTTGGGCTGGCGCGGCACGGCGGCTGCGCGCTAACCGGCCCGCCTGCCTCGCGCTCGCGCTGCTCGCGTCCGTCGCGCTGTTCGCGCTGTTCGCGCCGTTGGCGAGTCCCTGGGCTTACGACAGCCTCGACTGGCGTCACCTGGGGCAGCCGCCCACGCTCGGCGGGGCACACTGGTTCGGCACCGACCGGTTGGGGCGGGACCTCTTTGTGCGCACGCTCCACGGCGTGCGTCTCTCGCTCCTCATCAGCGTGCTCGCGAGCGTGCTCAGCGTCGGCATCGGTCTCGCCTGGGGCACGGTCGCCGGCTTTGCCGGCGGGCGGCTCGATGAGTGGATGATGCGCTTCGTCGACGTGCTCTATTCGCTCCCGTACCTGTTCCTCGTGATCATACTGAGCGCACTCATCGGGCGCGGCAGCATCGCGGTGCTGCTGTTGGGCGTAGCCGCGGTCGGCTGGCTCACCACCGCGCGCGTCGTCCGCGGCCAGACGCTGCAGCTGAAGCGCCGCGAGTTCATCGAGGCCGCCCGCGCCACCGGGCTCGGCGCCCCCGCGATCCTGGTGCGGCACATCGTGCCGAACCTCGCCGGTACGGTGGCGGTGTACGCCACTCTCACCGTGCCGCAGATGATCCTGTTCGAGAGTTTCCTCTCCTTCCTCGGGCTCGGCGTGCAGGAGCCGCACGCGAGCCTCGGCAATCTCATCAACGCCGGAGCCCAGGAAATGGAGTCGGCGCCGTGGATGCTGCTCGTTCCCGCGGTCTTCCTGGTGCTGCAGCTGGTGTGCCTCAATATCCTCGGCGACGGCCTGCGCGATGCGCTCGATCCCCGTGAGTCCTGAGGGCGGCGGCGCCGGGCCGGTGCTCGAGCTCGAGCGCCTCGCGGTGACGTTCACGACGGCGGCCGGGGAGGTGAGCGCTGCCGAGGATGTGACACTCGCGGTGGCAGGCGGAGAGTGTCTCGGCGTGGTGGGCGAATCGGGCGCGGGCAAGAGCCAGACCTTCCTCGCGGTCCTGGGGCTCCTCGCCGCCAACGGCCGCGCTGCCGGCAGTGCGCGCTTTCTCGGCCGGGAGCTCCTCGGGCTCGCCCCGGCGGCGCTCGACCGGGTGCGCGGCGCGCGGATCGGCATGGTGTTCCAGGACCCGATGACCTCCCTCACCCCGCACCTCACCGTCGGGGCCCAGATCGGCGAGGTCTTGCGCCATCACCTGCACCTCGGTCCGGATGAGGCGCGGCGGCGCGCGCTGGCGCTCCTCGAGCGCGTGCAGCTGAGCGATGCGGCGCGGCGCCTCGGGCAGTACCCGCACGAGCTCTCGGGCGGCATGCGCCAGCGCGTCATGATCGCGATCGCCATCGCCTGCGAGCCGGCGCTGCTGATCGCGGACGAGCCGACCACGGCGCTGGACGTCACGGTCCAGGCGCAGATCCTCGGCCTGCTCGCCGCGCTCAAGCGCGAGCGCTCCATGGCCATGGTGCTGATCACGCACGATCTCGGTGCGGTGGCGGGGGTCGCCGATCGCGTCGCGGTCATGCGCGCGGGGCGAGTGGTCGAAAGCGGCCCGGTGGCGAGCGTCCTCGGGGCGCCGCGCGAGCCCTACACGCGGGAACTGCTCGGTGGCGTCGTGCCGATCACCGGGCCGGCCCCGGCTGCCGGCGGCGGCGCGCGGGCGGGCGCACCGATCGCGCTCGCGCTCGAGGCGGTGAGCGTCGAATACCCGGTCGGTGGCGGTTGGTTCGGACGCACCACGCATCTCAAAGCGCTGAGCGAAGTCAGTCTCGAGCTCGCCGCGGGTGAGGCGCTCGGCGTGGTCGGGGAATCGGGCGGCGGGAAATCGACTCTGGCGCGTACGGTGCTGGCGCTGCTGCGGCCTTCGGCGGGCTCGGTCGTGTGGCTGGGCCGCAGTCTCGGGACATTCACGCCGCGCGAGCTGCGCTCCGCGCGCGCGCAAGCGCAGATGGTCTTCCAGGATCCGCTCGGCAGCCTCGATCCGCGCATGACGGTCGAGGAGATCGTCGGCGAGCCACTCGCGGTGCACCACCCGCAGCTCGCTCCCGCCGCGCGCCGCCGGGCGATCGGGGCGATGCTCGGGCGCGTCGAGCTCGACGCGGCGCTCCTCGGGCGCTTCCCGCACGAGCTCTCGGGTGGGCAGTGCCAGCGCGTCGGCATCGCGCGTGCCATGATTCTCAAACCGCGCCTGCTGGTGTGCGATGAGCCGGTCAGCGCCCTCGATGGTCCGACCCAGCGGCAGATCCTCGCGCTCCTCGGCGAGCTGCGGCGCGAGTCGGGGCTGAGTCTGCTATTCATCAGCCACAACCTCGCACTCGTGCGGCAGCTGTGCGAGCGGGTGCTGGTGCTGTACCTGGGCACCATGATGGAGCTCGCCCGCTCGGAGCAGCTCTACCGGCAGCCGCGCCACCCTTACACGCGCGAGCTCCTCGCCGCGGTACCGGTCGCCGACCCGGCGGTGCAGCCCGGCCGCCTCGCGCGCGTGCGTCCGGGCGAGCCGCCATCGCCGCTCGCGCCGCCGAGCGGCTGCGTCTACCGCACCCGCTGTCCGCACGCGATCGCGCGCTGTGCCGAGCAGGTGCCGGTCTGGGAGGAGGCGGGGGACTTCGGCGACCGAATCGCCTGTCACCGCTGGCGCGAGCTCATCCGCCTCTGAGCGCCGCCGGCGCGCGCCGTACGGCGCCGCCGGCATCACAGATCGGCCTGCCGACGCGGGCGCTCGGGGCGACTAAGGGCTATTCTTGCCGCCATGAAGACCGATCCGAACGTCCGCCCGAGCGAAGCACTGCAGCACGTGCGCTACGAGATCCGCGGCCGCCTCGCGCGGCGCGCCCTGGAGCTCGAGCGCGCCGGCTACGAGATCATCTCGCTCAACATCGGCAACCCGCGCGCCTTCGGGCTGCGCACGCCCGAGACCATGCGCCTCGCCATGATCGAGAACCTGGGCCAGGCGGAGGGCTACTGCCATCAGAAGGGCATCTTCCCGGCGCGCGAGGCCGTGGTGATGCAGCAGCAGGAGCGCGGCGTCACCGGCGTCACGGCGGAGGAAGTCTTCATCGGCAACGGCGTGAGCGAGCTCATCGATCTGACGCTGCGGGCGCTCCTCAACGAAGGCGACGAGGTGCTGGTGCCGAGCCCCGACTATCCGCTCTGGACCGCGGCGGTGACCCTCAATCGCGGCCGCGCGGTGCACTATCCCTGCCGCCCGGAGCGGGGCTTCGTGCCCGACCCCGGCGAGATCGCGCGGCTCATCACGCCGCGCACGCGCGCTCTCGTCGTCATCAATCCCAACAACCCGACGGGAGCGGTGTATCCGCGCGCGGTGCTCACGGAGCTGGCGCGGCTCGCCGAGCGCCACGGGCTGGTCGTCTTCAGCGACGAGATCTACGACCAGATGACCTACGACGGCGCGGAGTTCGTGCCGATGGCGACGCTGGTGCACGACACGTTGTGCGCGACGCTCGCGGGACTGTCCAAGGTCTACCGGGCCTGCGGTCTGCGCGTCGGCTGGGCGGTGTTCTCCGGGCGCGTGCACGCGGCGGCGGACTACCTGAACGCGCTCGAGCTCCTGTCCTCGCTCCGGCTGTGCTCGAACGTAATGGGCCAGTGGGCGGTGCAGACAGCGCTCGGCGGTCATCAGAGCGTCCGCGAGCTCATCGCGCCGGGCGGGCGGCTGTACGAGTCGCGTGCCGTGATCCTGGAAGCCGTGCGGGGCAGCCGCTTTCTGCGGCTCGCAGCGCCCGCGGGCGCGATGTACGCCTTCCTCGGGGTCGATGAGACGGCGTTGCCCGACTTCGACGATCAGCGTTTCGCGCTCGATCTTCTCGAGCAGAAGCACGTCCTCGTCGCGCCGGGCGTGAGCTTCAACGTTCCCTACCGCAACCACTTCCGCATCACCAATCTTCCCGACGCGGCGACGCTGCGCGAGGTGTTCGGGCGCATCGAGGAGCTGCTCGGGGAATACGCGAACGGCGAGCACCGTGCAGGCGCAGCCGGGGCGAGCAACGTGCTGAGCGCGGAAACTAGATTCAAGTAATACCTCCAGATAGACTCATAAGCTTAGGTTTTGTATAGGCTTCCTAGCCATCTAGGTGAGCATCTCCTGCGCGGCGGGACGCTCGTGGTTCCTTCGCGCCAACGCGCACACGCGGTGCGTCTGGCGCACGCCGCGGCGCAGCTCGCCGCGGGCGCGCGTGTGTGGACGAGCCCCGACGTGCAGCCGGCTTCCGCCTGGCTGCGGCGGGAATGCGAGCGGCAGGCCGAGCTTCCCGGCGGCGACATCCGGCGGCTCCTCGGGCTCACCGAGGAGTGGTGGTTGTGGCGCGCGGCCGCGGCAGAGGCCGCGCTCGATGCGGCCGGCAGCCATCCCTTTCTCAGCACCGAGCCGCTCGGCGAGGCGCTGCAGCACTCGAGCGAGCTCGCCGCGCACTGGAACATCGCGCTCACTCCCGGCGCTCCCGACAGCGAGGCGCGGCTGCTCTACCGGGCGCAACGCGCCTTCGCGGCGCGCTGCGCCGAGCTCGTCGCGGCGAGCTCGAGCGAACGGCTGGCCGGGCTCGCGCCGCTCGAAGGCTCTGCCCGGGCGCTGCTCGCCGGCTTCGATGCGCTGCCGCCGGGTCTCGTTCGCCTCGCCGGCGGACCGGCACCGGCGGCGGGCGGCGCGGCGCCAGGCACGACGGCGCGAGGCGTGCGCACCGCGGACGCGCCATCGCAGTCGGAGGCCATCACGGCCTGGTGCCGCGAGCGACTGGCCGCGCAGCCCGACGCGCGCCTGCTCGTGATGCTCCCCGGGTCCCCCGCGGCGCGCGAGCGTCTCGCGGCGCTCATCCGCGGCAGCCTCGATCCGGGCGCGGTACTCGCGGGCGGCAGCAGTGCGCGGAGCCTGGTCGGCATCGAGGGCGGCGAGCCGCTCGCGCTGCAGGCACTGCCGGCGCAGGCGCTGCTTTCGCTCAATATCCTCTCCGGAGCCGCGGTCGAGAGCGAGGCGGTCGGCCGCTGGCTGCGCTCGCCCTACTGGGGGACGCTCGGCGCGCCGGCGCGCGCCGCGCTCGCCCAGCTGCTGCGGCAGCGGGGGCTGCCCGCGCTGAGTTTGCGGGAGGTGTTCGGAACCCTGCAGCTCGCGCCGCCCGAGCTCCGCGGCGCAGCGCATGAGCTCGAGGCGCTGACCCGGCGCGCGGCGGGACTGCTCGGCGAAGGCTGCGCCACGCCGCGCCGCTGGGCGGAGCATTTCGAGGCGGCGCTTGCGGCCCTGAGCTGGCCGGGTCCGCTGCCGGCCGAGAGCGCGCTGCAGCAGACGCGGCTGCGCTGGCGCGAGCTCCTCGAGGACTTCGGCACGCTCGCGGCCGGGGTCGCGAGCCTCGAGCGCGCGGCGGCGCTCGCGGCGCTGGCGGCGCTCGCCGCGCGCACCGTCTACCGGCCAGCGGACGAGGACGCCCCGGTGATGCTCTCTCCCATGCTCGCCGATCCGGTCGTGCGCTATGACGGGATCTGGGTGGCATCGCTCAGCGCCGACGTACTGCCGCTGCCCGCGGCGCCCGATGCCTTCCTGCCGCTCGCGGCGCAGCTCGCCGCCGGCGTGCCCGCGTCCGGGGCGCGACAGCGCCGTGCGCAGGCGGACGCGCTGCTCGCGGCCTGGGCGCGCGCGACGCCCGACCTGGTGCTGTCGGTGCCCGCGCGCGAGGGGGACCTCGAGCTCCTGCCGAGTCCGTGTCTCGCCGGTGTTGCGCTGGCCGAGGCGGCTCCCGGGAAGCTCTGGCTGCCGCTCGTGCAGCATCGCGATGGCCGCACCGAGGGACGCGAGGACGCACGCGGCGCCGCCTTCACGGCCCCCGCGCCACTGCCCGGAGGCACGCGTGCCATCACGCTGCAGAACGACTGCGCATTCCGGGCCTACGCCGAGCTGCGCCTCGGCGCCGCGGCGCCCGAGGAAGCCCAGCCCGGTGTGCCGATGGATCAGCGGGGACTGCTGCTGCACGCGGCGCTGCAGCTGCTGTGGGAGCGCCTGCGCGACTCCGCGAGCCTCGTCGCACTCGATGCGGGCGCGCTCGATGCCCTGATCCAGGATAGCGTGGCGCGCGCCGCGCAGACGCTGCAGGTCGAAGTGCGCGGACGGGGTCGGCGCGCGCGGCGCGTGCCCGACGGCCAGTTCGATCTGTTCAGCGTGCTGTCGCCGGCGCTGACGCGCGAGTGCGCGCGGGCGCGGCGCCTGATCGCGCGGCTGTGTGAGCTCGAGCGCACCCGCCCGGCCTTCACGGTCGAGGCGACCGAGGCCGTGGCGGAGCTGTCGCTCGGCGGCGCGCGGGTGCGCATGCGGCTCGACCGGATCGACGCGGCCGCCGGCGGGCGCGTGGTGCTCGACTACAAGAGCGGCCGTCCACAAACCCCCGACTGGTATGGGGAGCGGCCGACGTACCCCCAGCTGCTCGCCTATCTCGCGGCGCTCGGCAGCGCGGTGGTGGCGCTCGCCACCGTGAATCTCACCGCGCGCGAGGTGCGCTTCACGGGTGTGGCCGCGAGCGGCGAGGTCCTGCCGCGGGTGAAGGCGATCCCGGCCGTCACCGGCGCGGCACTCACCGACTGGCGCGCGCAACAGCTGCGCTGGGAAGCGCTGATCGAGCGCCTGATCCGCGCCTTCCTTGCCGGGGATGCGCGGGTCGACCCGGCACCGGGGGCCTGCGATTACTGCCACCTCACGGACCTGTGCCGCATCGGCGCGCAGCCGAGCGCCGAGCCGCCCGGGCACGCGGACGACGCCGATGAGTGAGACCCGCGAGCATCTGGACGATGCGGCGCGGCGCGCCGCCGCCGAGCCGTCCGCCTCGGTGCTGCTCGAGGCGCCGGCCGGCTCGGGCAAGACCGCGGTGCTGACGCAGCGGTATCTGAAGCTCCTCACGGCGGTCGACGACCCCGGGGAGATTCTCGCCATCACCTTCACCCGCAAGGCGGCCGCCGAGATGCGCGCGCGCGTCATCCGCGCGCTGCGCGGGGAGCTCCCCGCCGCCGATCCCGGCGCGGCGGTGCTGCGGCCGCTCGCGGCGGCGGCTCTGGCCCACGGGGCGGCGCGCGGCTGGCAGCTCGAAACCGCACCCGAGCGGCTGCGCATTCAGACCATCGATTCCTTCAACTACTGGCTGGCGAGCCAGTTGCCGATCGCCTCGCGCGCCGGTGGTACGCTCGCGATCACCGAGAACGCCGCCGAGCTCTATCAGCGCGCCGCACGCAGCACGCTGCTCGGGGCCGACGCCGACCCGACGCTCGCCCCCGACGCGCAGCTGCTCTTCGAGCGGCTCGACAATCACTGGCTGAACCTCGAGCGGCTGGTGGCGCAGATGCTCGAGCAGCGCGGCCACTGGCTGCGGTTCGTGGCCGGCGAGGCGCCGCAGGCACTGTGCGCGCGGGTGAATCAGAGCCTCGCGGCCGAAACGCGCGCGCGGCTCGCCGCACTGCGCGCGCTGCTGCCGGAAGGCCTGCGGCGGCGGGCCGAGAGCCTGCCGGGCGCGGGGCCGCTGGGACCGGCGCCCGAGGACCTGCCGCACTGGAAACGCTTCGCGCACCTGGTGCTCACCCGCAACGACTGGCGCAAGCAGCTGTCCGCGCACCGCCTGCAGCCGGGCTTCACCGAGCCCACCGTGCGTACGCGCCTGAAGGACCTGATCGATGAGCTGCGGGCCACGGCGGGTGCGCGCGAGGCGCTGCTCGAGCTGCGGCGCGCGCCGCCGGCGCAGTTGCTGCCCGCCGATGCGGCGGCGCTGGCGGCACTATCGCGCCTGCTGGCGCGCGCGGCGGCGGAGCTGCACGGCGCGTTCGCGGACGTCGCGCGGGTCGATTACACCTACGTGACCGGCGCTGCGCGCCAGGCGCTCGCCGAGGAAGGGGAGCCGACGGATCTCGCATTGCGCACCGGGCTCGCTCTCAGGCACATCCTGGTCGACGAGTTCCAGGACACCTCGCTCGCCCAGGTGCAGCTGCTCGAAGCGCTCACCGTCGGCTGGGAGCGCGGCGACGGCCGCACGCTGTTCGTGGTCGGCGACCCGATGCAGTCGATCTACCGCTTCCGCGACGCGGAGGTGGGACTGTTCCTGCGGGCGCGCACCGCCGGCATCGGACACATCGCACTCGAGCCGCTGCGGCTGCTGCGCAACTTCCGCGCCGCCGAGCCGCTGGTGCGCTTCACCAACGAGCTGTTCGCGAGCGTGTTCCCGGCGGCGGACGACCTGCGCGCCGGGGGCGTGAGCTACCGCGAGAGCCTGCCGACGCGCGCGCCCGGACCCGCGCTCGCCGGTATCGCGCCGGTGACGCTGCGGCTCTACCCGGGCGACCCGGGCGCCGAGGCGCGCGCGCTGGCCGAGCGCGTAGCCGAGCTCGCGCGGCTCGACCCTGACGGAAGCATCGGCATCCTGGTGAGCGCGCACGCACACGCGGGTCCCGTGGTGGCAGCCCTCGCGGCGTGCGGCGTGGCGGCACTCGGCGTCGATCTCGTGGCGCTGCGTGAGCGGCACGTGGTGCGCGATCTGGTGCAGCTCACCCGCGCGCTGCACGACCCGGCCGATCGCACGGCGTGGCTCGCGGTGCTGCGTGCGCCGTGGTGCGGCGCCCGGCTCGCGACGCTCACGGCGCTCTCCGGCGTGCGCGACCGGGAGTCGATCCTCGAGGCGCTCGGCAATTCCGAGCGGCTCGGGCGCTGCGACCCGGCCGACCGGCTGCACCTCGAGCGCGTACGCGAAGTGCTCGGCAAGGCGCTCGCCGGCCGCGGCGCGCAGTCGGTGGCCGATTGGCTCGAAGAGACCTGGATGCGCCTCGGGGCGAGCGATGCCTGCCGGGCGGACGAGCTCGCCGATGCGCGTACCTTCTTCGCCGCACTCGCCGAGCGCGCCGCGGTGTTCGGCTGGCGCGGACCCGAGGACCTCGAGCCGGTGCTCGCCCATCTCTACAGTGCCCCGGCGGCGGGCACCAACCCGGTGCAGGTGATGACCGTGCACCGCGCCAAGGGGCTCGAGTTCGATCACGTGTTCGTACCGGCGCTCGAGCGCACCGGGCGCTCGCCCGAGCGCCGGTTGCTGCGCTGGATCGATCTGCCGAGCGAGGCGAGCGACAGCAACCTGCTGATCGCCCCGGTGCCGGTGGTCGGGGAGCGCGAGGAGGAGGGTGATCTCAACGCGTATCTCAAGGAGCTCATTCGCCAGCACGACGCGCACGAGCGCCGGCGCCTGATGTACGTCGCCGTGACGCGCGCGCGGCGCACGCTGTGGCTCTCGGGGGCGCCAGCTCCCGCCGCCGACGGGACCGTGAAGCCCGACCGGCGCAGCGCGTTGAGTGTGTTGTGGCCGGCGCTCGCCGAACGCTTCGAGATCGCGGCCGCCGCGCCGGCCCGTGCCCCGGCAGCCCCGCCGGCCGGCCCGCTGCTGCGCCTCCTGCCGAGCTGGCATCCGGCGCCGCCGCCGCCGCCCGTGCCGATCCTCGCACTGCCGCCGGCTTACCTCGCCGCCGAGGCGACCGAGTTCAGCTGGGTCGGGGAGACGCAGCGCCACGTCGGCACCGTGGTGCACGCCTGGCTGGCGCGTCTGGCGCTCGCACCAAGCCTGCCGGACCCCGAGGCGCTCGCCGCCGAGACCGCGGCGGTGCGCGCCGCGCTCGCTCGTGCCGGTGTACCCGCGAACGAGCGCGCCCGCGCCGTGGAGAACGTCCTCACCGCACTCAGGCGCACGCTCGCCGACGCGCGCGGACGCTGGATCCTCGACGCCACCCACCGCGAGGCGCACAGCGAATGGGAGCTCTCGGGCGTCAGCGGTGGGCGGCTGCGCAGCATCGTCATCGACCGCTGCTTCATCGATGGCGAGGGCGCCCGCTGGGTCATCGACTACAAGACGAGTGTCCACGAGGGCGGCGGCCTCGAGGAATTCCTTGCCCAGGAGCTCGAGCGCTACCGCGCCCAGCTCGAGACCTACCGCGAGCTGGCGCGCGCGCTCGGCAGCGAGCCGGTGCGCGCGGCGCTCTACTTCCCGCTGCTCGGGGCGTTGCGCGAGCTTGTCTGAGGCGCCACCTTCGGCGACCCGGCACGTCCCGGGGCCTGGACGCCAGCCGGCTCAAAGTGTCCCGGCGATGCTGAACGGCCGGCGCCCGAGCCCGTCCGGGCTGCCGAGGAATTGCAGGTCGCTGAGCAGCTCGGGCGGGGCGCCCTCGCGCGGTGCGACCTGGGCCTCGAGCACGTAGCCCGGCTGTTTCGTCAGGCGCAGCGTCCCGTGCACGGCGAGCGGGCCGCCGAGATCGGCCAGCGTGCCGAGGGGGTCGCCGCCGCCGCCCGGGAAGACGAGGCCGTAGCTGCCGAGTTGCGTGACATGGCCCGTGCGGCGTGTCAGGTCGTGCACCTCGATACGTCCCTTGAGCTCGACGATGGCGCCGTTCACGATGCGCGCCAGGGCGAGATCGGTGTGGACGTTGCCGCGCAGCTGCGGCGGCATGTGCGGGAGCTTGCGCGGATCGATCGCCAGGTCCGCGACGAGGTTACGCGCCTCGAGGCTCCCGCCGAGCCCGCGCGCGAGATCCGCACTGCCCGTGACTGGACCGTTGCGCAGCACCACATGGGCCGCCAGCGTGCCGGTGAGGAGGCGCAGCGGTGCGACGTCCCAGCTGAGGTCGCCCCACGGGGCGCGCTGCAGCGTCAGTCCGCCACACGAGCCGCTCCATACCGAGCCCTCGATGCTTTCGCATCCGAGGGCGCCGCTGCGCGCCAGCACCCAGCTCGCCGGCAGCCGCGCCAGCAGGACGACGAGGAAGGCGCATGCAGCCAGCAGCCCGATCCGCCGCGGTGCCGTCACGTCAGCCCGCGCGCAGCACGAGCGCGGCGTTCACCAGCCCCGGGACGCCGGCGCCGTCGATGGTAGCGGAGTCGACGCGGATGCCGTTCTGCTGCGACAGCCGCGCGAGCCAGGCGACCAGCGCATCGAACGATGCCTTCTGCAGCCGCAGCGACAGTGCAGTGGGCCCGGCGGGCTCGCTGCCGGCGAGTGCGCCGGCGAGCCCCGACTCGCGCGCCGAGCGGTCGACAATCACGAGCAGCGACTCCCCGCCGGTGGCAGGCGCACGGGGCGCGACGGCGAGCTCGCCCGCCACGCTCTGCATCCACTCCAGGTCGGTGCGCTTTTTCAGGAGCCGTGCGTGGGTCTGGGAGACGCTGTGGTCGAGCGGTAGCAGCACGCCGACGATGAGCAGCACCGGGGCGAGCAGCGCGCCGAGCTGCACGATGCGCCGCTCGCGCGCGGAGAGCTGCGCCAGGCGCTGCTCGAGCGCATCGAAGGAGAAGGCGTCGCGGGACAGCTTCATGCGGATGCGCCTCTCACGTGCCCTGCGCGTGGATCTGCACGCGTCCCTGGTAGGCGCTGCCGACGGTACTGCCGCCGACCAGGTCCGCCTGCCAGCCGCTGTTGCGCAGCTGCTGGCTCAAGTGATCGAGGCTCGCCGCATCGGGCGCATTCAGCGTGAGCTCGAGGAGTCCGTCGTGGAAGTTGAGCGACTGCACGGTCGTGCCGGCGACGGTGCCGCGCGCCGAGGCGAGCGCCTGCAGCGCGCCGAGCAGGCCGTTGGCGCCGCCGCCGCTGCGCAGCGCGAGGAGGCGCTGCTCCATGCGCCGCCGCGCATCGTTGCTGCCGGACTCCCCCGGCATCGCGCTATGGAAGGTATCGCTGATCGAGGCATCGACCTGGTGCTCCTTGCCCTTGAGGACCTTGAGCTCCGCCGCCTTGCCGGCGACGTGCAGCGCGACCAGCGATAACAGGAGCAGCGCGGCCACGCGCCAGGCGGACAGCCCGAGTGCGCGTGAGCTCCTGGGCGCGTAGGTGCCCTGCAGCAGATTGATCGCCGCCGTGGTGGGGAGCTGCTGCGCGAAGAGCGCGAGCGGACCGTCGCCGAGGAGTTGAACCTTAAGGCTCACGAAGCGCTCGCGCGCCGCCTCGACCTCGGCGGAATGCCGCTGCCACTCGGCGGTGGCGCTGTAGAGGATGAGGCCACGGGTGGCCGCGCCTTCCCCGGGCGTTGCGCTGCCATCGGTCGGTGCTGCGCCGGCCGTCGCGGGCGCCGCCGCCGCGATCGTGAGCGCCTCGCCGAGCGCGTCCATCGGCAGGCACACGGGCGGCGCCCCCGGGGAGCGCACGCACACCGTGTCCTCCTCGAGAAGTGCCACAGCTTGCCCGGGATTCTCGGGCAGCAACTCGCTGTCGGCGTACAGGAACTCGGGCTCGATGCCGGCGGCGCGCAGCTCCGTGAGCCATGCGTCCATCAGCGTGCGCGCCACTACGGCGACCGGCGTGCGGGTCGCATCGGCGGCCCGCCTGCCGATGGCGAAGTGCAGCGCGTCGATGTCCTCGGCGAGCTGCTCCTCGAGCGCATAGGGCACGAGCTGCTGCAGCTTGACGCCGCTCTTGGTGGGAATCTCGGGCTCGGCGAGCGCCACATCCGTCCCCGGTACCACCACGCACACCCGCCGGGTCGGCGTGGCCGCGGCGGCGGCGGCGAGCGGCCCGCTCTGCGTCGCGGTGAGCGGCGCGCCAGCGGGGCTCGCGACGAGCCAAGCGGCCGGCTCTTCCGGCGTACGCGGCAGACGCAGCAGCAGCCAGTCAGCCATGCGGCTCCATCAATCGGGGGTGTAACTGCGCAGGATGGGCCGTACCTGCCCCGTGGGATCCTGCAGGAGAAGACTGTACAAGTTGAATTCCGAGCTGCCAATAGCGATGAGGCTCGTCAGGCGGAAGTAACTCGAGGTCATCTGCAGCTTCCCCGCGATGTTCTTCCAGACGGCCGGTTCCGCCGCGGCCTGAAAGTCGCTGATCTTGGGAAAGCAGCCGGTTGCGGCGGCGCGATTCTTGTTGAGGCCTTCCGGGTCGCTGGAGAAATCGCCGTGCCCGAGGTAGGCATCGAGCACCGCCGCCTTGGCGGTGCAGACGTTGAGACTCGCGCCGTAGGGGAGCGCGGTCACGTAGGGTGAGAGCGTCACGTAGCGGTCGCGCCCGAAGCCCGGCAGCGCCAGCAGCTCGCTCGCGCTCGTGATGTAGCGATTGGGCGTGCGGTAGGGCGGCATCTGGCCCATGTAGACGCTGTCTTCGGCGCCCTCGGGGACCGAGGGAACGATGTCGCGGTCGATCCAGTCGACCAGGTAGCCGGCCCACTTGGGCTCGAGGCCGAGCATCGCCAGCAGCTGCTGGAACGCGGTCACCTGCACCGTGTCGGGCGTGCCGTCCTCGCGCACCAGGTTGTTGAGATTGAAGCGCCCCTGCAGATCCTCGAGCTGCGCCGTGAGCATGACGCCGGGCACGACCTCGACCGGACCGACCGGCTGCGCCCAGCCCTCGGACGCGTAGGTATGCTGCGGATCGGATTTCTGCGCGAGCCGCAGACCGTAGGCCGCGAGCGCCTCGGCCGCCTCCTGCACCAGGAGCGCCTGGTCGAAGGCGTAGGTCGCCGCGCCACGGCGGAAGGTCATGGCGTTCTCGTAGGCGATTGCCGCGGCGAGGATGGTGCCGAGCGCGACCAGCAGGATCGCCACCAGCAGCGCGATGCCACGCTGCGCCCGCGGCGGGCGGCCGCAGGGGATGCGCGCAGTGCGGCGCGCCGCGGCACGCATCAGCCCGCCACCTCGAAGATCCGCATCACCTGGCCGAAGTCCTCGGTATCGATCGTCACCTGCACGGCGATCGGCCGGATGCGCAGGCTGCTCTCGAGCGCCGCCGTGCCGGCGACGGTCGAGGGCGGCCACTGCGGCTGCCAGGTACGGGTGAGATCCATGTACTGGATGGTCACCGACTTCACCTTCTTCAGGAGCTCGCGCCGCCCGGTGGTGCTCGAGAGCGTCGGGTCGAGCACGTACCAGTACTCGCGCCGCAGCGTGCCATTCTCGAGGTAGTAGGCGACGCGCTGCTCCGCCGGACGCTGCAGGCCGTTGGGGTTGGCCCAGCCGGCGCGCGTCAGCGCGACCAGAGGTGGGGTGCCGCTGGTAGTGCCCTGCGAGGAGGACGCCGTGCTCGAGCCGCCGCCGAGCGAGGTCACCGTTCCCGAGGACTGCGTGCCGCTCGCGCTCGCCTGCAATGCCGGCTGCGAGGGCTCGTCGCCGATCGGCTGGCGCACCGGGCGGGGTGTGAGCTGTACGAAGTCCTGCTCGAGCATGCGCATCGCGGTCTGCAGCTCCAGCAGCCGCACCTGCTTCTCCTTGAGCGCGCCGCGGGTGCTGATCGCCTGGCTGAGCGTGCCGTAGCCCATGGCGAACATCAGGGCCGCGATGAACAGTGCCACCAGCAGCTCGATCAGCGTGAAGCCGCGCGTATCGAACCGCGGCGCGCGCAGGCCGCTCACCGCGCCCCCAGCGGGGTGGTGTTGTGCACCGGCTGCACCGTCTGGTTCGAGGGCGTCTGCGGTGGAGTGCCCGGCGCCGCCGCACTGCCGGGGGCACTCGCTCCCGCGGTGAGCAGCTGCGTGCCCCAGTCGGGGAGATCGCCGCGCGGCAACCCGACCGCATCGCCCCACATACCGCTCACGGTGCTGTACCAGCCGCTATCCTCATCGCTCACCGTGACGTCGGTGGGCCGCACGCTCACGTCGATGCGCAGCATGCCGGGAATCTGCGTGGCGCTGACCTCCTGGCGCCAGTGCCATTTGCGTCCGGCGAGCTCACTGTCGCCGTCGCTCTTGCCGGCGGCCGGCGCCTGGCCCGTGAGGCGCAGCTGCGCGATCTGATTGAGCGCCACCCAGTTGGCGAAGGTCTTGTCGCGCAGGTACGAGACGGTGTCGGCGGAGGAGGTGAGGGTGCCGAGCACGGCAGCCATGCCGATGGCCACGATGGCGAGCGCCACCAGCACCTCGATGAGCGTGAAGCCGCCCCGCGCTGCGCTGCGCTCGCTCATCGGGCCGCCACCACCACCATCGGCTGCTCGACCAGCGCGCCCTTGTCGTCCTCGGTCACGGTGACGCTGCGCACGCCGCCGTCGCGCTGCAGCGTAATCGCGAAGGAAGTCAGGTCGCCGTCGGAATAGATCATGACCTGCGGAGTCTTGTCGTGCGCATCGGCGGGGCGGCGCAGCACCACGGGACGCCCCTCCACGGAGAGCTGTACCCCAAGGCCGTCGGGGAGCTTGCGCGCGCGGAAGGCATCGTCCTCGGTCGGGTCGCGCCATAGGCTGAGGAGCGCGTCGTACACCAGGAACTCGTAGCCGTCCTCCTGGAAAAGAATGCCGTACTCGCGCGTCTGCAGCTCGCCCTGCTCGCGCGCGTAGCCGATGAGACTGTACAGGCGGTCACTCTCGCGCTCCAGGTCGCGGTCGCGTCCCGTCAGGCTGACGGTGAGCAGGATCCCGGCCGACACCAGCCCGATGATCAGCACCACGATCAGCATCTCGAGCAGCGTGAACCCCGCAGCGGGACGGCCGGGACGCCGCCGGCGGCGCCGCGGCAGACTACTGGTTGAGATTCCAGTTACAGATGTCCGCATTGATGCCGTCACCGCCGGGCTGGCCGTCGGCGCCGAGGGTGCAGATGTCGTACGCCTTGCCGTGCGTGCCGGGGAACGTGAATACGTAGTCGTTGCCCCAGGGGTCCTTGCTGATGCGCTCGATGTAGCCGCCCTGTTTCCAGTTCTTGATCGAGGGATCGGTCGGCTGCGTGGTGAGCGCGGTAAGCCCCTGATCGTTGGTCGGGTACTTGGAATTGTCCATGTAGTACATGGTGAGCGCTGTCTCGAGGCTCTGGATGTCCTCCTTGGCCTTGGCCACCTTGGCGTCATCGACCCGCTTCATCACGCTGGGCACGATCACCGCGGCCAGCAGGCCGATGATGATCACGACCACCATGATCTCGATGAGGGTGAAGCCGCGCGCGCGGCGGGACCCGCCGTGGCAGCGTCTGCTAACCTCGTGGACGATGTACTGCATGCGTAGCGCTCGCGGGCGGCGTCGGGCCGCCGGTTGGGGCTGCAAAACCGGTGCGGATCATAACAAATGGGGGTGTCGGGGCCTGTGAACCGCCTGCGAGGGCTGCTGCGGTCGCTCAATTGCGACGCGGGCTACGGCTCCGTACTGCTCGGGTGCTGTGCGTTGCTGCTCGCCATCACGGCCGTCGGCGACCCCGGCCGCGCGCTGCTGCGCTACGACCGCGCGCCGCTCGCCGCCGGGGCGCTGTGGCGGCTCATCACGGCGCATCTGGTTCACCTCGACCTGCACCATGCGGTCCTCAACTGTGCGGGGCTCGTGCTCATGTGGGCGCTGTTCGCCCGCGACTACCGCCCGCGCCAGTGGTTGGTCATAACGCTCGCCTCGATGGCGGCGATCGATGCGGGGCTGTGGCTGTGGGATTCGACTGTCCGCTGGTACGTCGGTTCCTCAGGTGTGCTGCACGGATTCATGGCCGCGGGGACCCTGGCGCGGCTGCGCCGGGGCGAGAGGGAAGGCTGGGTGCTCGCCGCCTTCCTCCTCGGCAAGCTTGCCTGGGAGCAGGGGGTCGGACCGCTGCCGCTCTCCGGCAGCGACCCGGTGGTCGTGGACGCCCACCTCTACGGCGTGGCGGGCGGGCTCGCGGCCGCCGCGTTCCTGAGGCGCGCTCCCGTGCCGCTATAATTTTCACCTTCACGAGTGGAGCGAGGTACCCATGTCGTTCGCGTTCGTCTTCCCGGGCCAGGGCTCGCAGTCGGTCGGCATGCTGGGGGCGCTCGCCGCCGCCGATGCTGGCGTGCGCGCGACGTTCGACGAGGCATCCGGGGTGCTCGGTTACGATCTCTGGAAGCTCGTGAGCGAAGGCCCCGAGGCCGAGCTCAACGCGACCGCGCGCACCCAGCCGGCGCTGCTCGCCGCCGGAGTTGCCACCTGGCGCTCGTGGCGCGCGCGCGGGGGCGCCGAGCCGGCGGTCGTCTCCGGACACAGCCTCGGGGAGTTCACCGCGCTCGTGTGCGCCGAGAGCATCGAGTTCCGCGCCGCCGTGGGGCTGGTGCGCTACCGGGGCGAGGTCATGCAGGAGGCGGTGCCGGCCGGCACCGGCGCCATGGCGGCGATCCTCGGACTCGATGATGCGCAAGTCGAGGCCGCGTGCCGCGAGGCCGCCGCCGCCGGTGACGGCGTGGTCGAGCCGGCCAATTTCAACTCCCCGGGACAGGTGGTGATCGCGGGCGAAACGGCTGCCGTCGAGCGCGCCATCGCCGCCGCAAAGGCGCGCGGTGCCAAACGCGCCGTGGCGTTGCCGGTGAGCGTCCCCTCGCACACCAGCCTGATGCGCGGTGCGGCCGAGCGGCTGCGCGGGCGGCTCTCGGGATTGAGTGTCAAGGCGCCGCGCCTGCGCTACGTGAGCGCGGTGGATGCGGCCGCGCACTCCGAGCCCGCGGAGATCCGCGACCTGCTGGTGCGGCAGCTGTCGAGCCCGGTGCGCTGGACCGACACGGTGCGTGCGCTGATCGAGGGCGGTGTCGAGGAGATCATCGAGTGCGGCCCGGGGCGCGTGCTGACGGGCCTGAATCGCCGTATCGAGCGGCGTGCGGGGCTCGAGTTCCTGGCGCTCGAGGATCCGGATTCGATCGCCGCGGCGCTCGCCGCCACCTAAGGAGGACTCTCATGTTTGAGAACGACGTCGCGCTGGTCACCGGCGCTTCCCGCGGCATCGGGCACGCGATCGCGCTCGCGCTGGGGCGCGCCGGGGCACGGGTGATCGGCACCGCAACCACCGCCGAAGGGGCGGCGAAGGTCGGCGCGGCGCTTGCGTCGCACGGATACAACGGCCGGGGCGCGGTGCTGGATGCCAGCGATGGGGCCTCGGTCGAGGCGCTCCTGGCCGAGCTCGAGACCGCGGGCGAGCTGCCGACGATCCTCGTCAACAACGCCGGCATCACACGCGACACGCTGCTCTTGCGTATGAGGCTGGAGGACTGGGACAAGGTCATCGCCACCAACCTGACCGCAGTGTTCCGCCTCTCCAAGGGCTGCGTGCGGCGCATGATGAAGGAGCGCCGCGGCCGCATCATCAATCTCACCTCCGTGGTCGGTCTCACCGGTAACCCCGGACAGGCGAATTACGCGGCCGCGAAGGCCGGACTCCTCGGCTTCACCAAGTCACTCGCGCAGGAGCTCGCCTCGCGCGGCATCACGGTGAACGCGGTCGCCCCGGGCTTCATCGACACCGACATGACACGGGGGCTCACCGAGGAGCAGCGCACGGCGCTCCTCACCCGCGTGCCGCTCGGGCGCCTGGGCGCGCCCGAGGACATCGCCGCGGCGGTCGTGTTCCTCGCTTCCCCACAGGCCGGCTACATCACGGGGGAGACGCTGCACGTCAACGGCGGCATGTACATGCCCTGAGGCGGCGTTGGCTGCGCGCCACAGGGGCGGGGCGAGGGGGCTGAACCAGAGGCCGGCTCACGGCGAGTTTCGCCAGTAAAAACAACCACTCGCGAGGAGCCCCCCCGAGTGGCACCCCGGGGGTCGTTCACCTACAATACCGCGCCCGCCGTCCGGCTCCGGCCCGACCGGCGGGCAGCTTTATTTAAAAGAGCCCTGGAAAAGCCTACATGAGGACCAACCGCTAATGAGCACAGTCGAGCAGCAGGTCAAGGCCATCGTTGCCGAGCAGCTGGGCGTCAAACAGGAACAGGTCACGAACGACGCTTCGTTCGTCGACGATCTGGGAGCCGACTCGCTCGACACCGTCGAGCTGGTGATGGCCCTGGAAGAGGAATTCGAGATCGAGATCCCGGACGAGGACGCCGAGAAGATCACCACCGTCCATCAGGCCATCGACTACATCAACGAGCGCCGCGCCAAGTCCTGATCACACGCGCGCCTCTTACAGGAATCGTGTGAGCAAGCGCCGTGTCGTCGTGACGGGTCTTGGGGTGGTGTCGCCGGTCGGGAGCACCGTCCAGTCGGCGTGGGATGCGATCCTGCGCGGCGAAAGCGGCATCGGTCCGGTGACGCGCTTCGACGTTTCCGCGTTTCCGGTGCGCTTCGGCGGCCAGGTGCGCGACTTCGACGTCGGGCAGTACCTCGCACCGAAAGAGGCGCGCCGCATGGACGACTTCATGCACTACGGCGTCGCCGCCGGTGTGCAGGCGGTGAGCGATTCGGGCATCGACTTCAGTAAAAGCGATCCAACGCGCTGCGGGGCGGTTTGCGGCGCGGGCATCGGCGGGCTCTGGACCATCGAAGAAGAGTTCAGCGAGTACCTGAAGGCCAATAGTCCGCGCAAGATCTCGCCGTTCTTCGTACCCGCCACGATCATCAACATGATCGCGGGGCACCTCTCGATCCGCTACGGGCTGAAGGGTCCGAATCTCGGCGTGGTGACCGCGTGCACCACCTCGACACACGCGATCGGGCTCGGCATGCGCACCATCCAGTACGGGGACGCCGACGTGATGGTTGCGGGCGGGGGCGAGATGGCCACCACGCGCTGCGGGCTCGGCAGCTTCGGCCAGGCCAAGGCACTCTCGACGCGTAACGATGCGCCCAGGGAGGCGAGCCGTCCGTGGGACAAGGAGCGCGACGGCTTCGTGCTGAGCGACGGCGGCGGGGCGGTGCTGCTCGAGGAGCTCGAGCACGCGCGCGCGCGCGGCGCGCGCATCTACGCGGAGCTGGTCGGCTTCGGCATGAGCGGCGATGCCTTTCACATCACCGCGCCCCCGGAAGACGGGGAGGGCGCGATGCTGGCCATGAAGCACGCACTCAGGGATGCGGGCCTGAATCCCGACCAGGTGCAGTACATCAACGCGCACGCCACCTCGACCCCGCTCGGCGACAAGGCCGAGACGGTGGCGCTGAAGCGCGCCTTCGGTGACCATGCCAAACGCGTCGCGGTGAGCTCGACCAAGTCCATGACCGGCCACCTGCTCGGCGCCGCCGGCGTGGTCGAGGCGATCTTCTCGGTGCTGGCGATCCGCGACGGCGTGGCGCCACCCACCATCAACTACCACACGCCCGATCCCGAGTGCGATCTCGACTACGTGCCAAACACCGCGCGGCGCATGAAGATCGACATCAGCCTGTCGAATTCATTCGGCTTCGGCGGCACCAACGGCTCGCTCGTCTTCCGGCGCTTCAGCTAGCGGCCGGATCCAAACGCCTCGCGGGGCTCCCGTGACGCCCGCTCCTCTCGTTCGCGAGCTCGAGGTACCGCCGGATGCGCTGCGCCGCCTGGCGGCGCTCGATCCCGCGCGCTATCCGCTGCTGCTCGACAGTGCCGCCGGCGGGCCACTCGCGGCGGCGACCGTGCTGCTCGCCGCGCCACGCGCGGCGCTGTGGCTGAGCGCCGACGGACGGCTCGGAGCGGATGGCACCGCGATCGAAGGCGCGGGGTTCCTCGGCGCGCTCGAGCGCTGGTGGCTGCGCGAGCGTGCGGCGCGCGAGACTGCACCGGCCGCCTCGCTCCCCTTCGCGGGCGGCTGGGCGCTTTATCTCGGTTACGAGCTCGCGCAGGAGATCGAGCCGCGGCTCGCGCTGCCGCGCACCCCGCTGCCGTGGGTGGCGTTCGCGCTGCGCACGCCCTGCGCATTGATCCATGAGCTCGCGAGCGGGCGTGTGCTCGCGGTTGCCGAGGCCGGCGCCGCCGCCGAGCTCGAGCGGCTGGAAGCCGACGCGCGCGCCGCGGGGCACGCCGCCGAGCCCCCCGACACTCTCGAGATCCGTGGCGTTGCCGAGGAGGAGCCGCAGCTCTTTCTCGCCCGGGTCGCACGCGCGCAAGAGTACGTGCGCGCGGGGGATATCTACCAGGCGAACCTCTCGCGCCCCTGGAGCGTCGAGCTCGCGGGAATGCGCCCCGGTGCGGGCGCCGCCGCCGCCCTCTACCGGCGGCTGCGCGCGGCCAACCCCGCGCCGTTCGCAGCCCTCGCGCAATGGCGCGGCCTGGCGCTCCTGTCCTCATCTCCCGAGCGGCTGGTGCGCGTCGTCGGGCGGCGCATCGACACGCGGCCGATCGCCGGCACCCGCCCGCGCAGCCGCCTTCCGGGCGGCGACGCGCTGGAGATCCCCGCCCTCGTGATGCATCCCAAGGAGCGTGCCGAGCACATCATGCTGGTCGACCTCGAGCGCAACGACCTCGGGCGGCTATGCGAGCCGGGCACCGTACGGGTCGATGAGCTGATGAGCATCGAGTCCTACACGCATGTACACCACATCGTCTCCAACGTGAGCGGGCGGCTGCGCGGCGCTGTGACGCCGGTCGGCGCGGTGCGTGCCGTGTTCCCCGGCGGCACCATCACCGGCTGCCCGAAGTTTCGCTGCATGCAGATCATCGCCGAGCTCGAGCGCGTCGGCCGCGGCGCCTACACCGGCTCTCTCGGCTACCTCTCGCTCGACGGGCAGCTCGACCTCAACATCCTGATCCGCACCATGACGCTCGCCGGGACGGCGCTCGAGTTCCGCGCCGGCGCGGGCATCGTCGCCGACTCCGATCCCGAGCGCGAGCTCGAGGAGACGCGCGCCAAGGCGCGGGGACTGTTGCGCGCGCTCGGGGGGGCACATGGCAACTGAGACGGCATCGCCCGGGGCGCCGGAGTCGGTGCGGATCGACGGCCGCGCGGCGGGTGCACTGGCGCCGTCCGACCGCGGGCTGCACTACGGCGACGGGCTCTTCGAGACGATCGCCTGCCTCGGCGGGCGGCCGCGCTTTCTCGAGCGTCATCTCGAGCGCCTCGCGCACGGCTGCGGCCGGCTCGGCATCGGATTTCCGGGGCAGGAGGTCCTGCGCCGTGAGATCCTCGCGGTCGCGGGCGAAGCCGGGCGCGCGGTGGTCAAGGTGCTGCTGACACGCGGGCCCGCCGTGGCGCGCGGCTACGCCGTCGCGGGCAGCGAGCGGCCGACGCGTATCACGCTGCGCTACCGCTGGGAGAGCGAGGACCCGACGCTGGCCCGGGACGGGGTCAGAGTGCGCATCGCGGCACTGCGCCTCGGGGAAAATCCGCACCTCGCGGGGCTCAAGCATCTGAACCGTCTCGAGCAGGTCGAGGCGCGTCGTGAATGGAGCGGAGGCGGGATCGCCGAGGCATTGATGTTCTCATCGAGCGGCAGACTCATCTCAGGGGTCATGAGCAACGTATTTCTGGTCGCCGGCGGACGGCTCCGTACCCCGCTTCTCGATCGCTGCGGCGTCGCCGGCATCATGCGGGCGGTCGTATTGGGCGTGGCCGCGGGTGCCGGCATCGCCGCCGAGGAGGCGCCGCTCGAAGCCGCGGATCTCAGCGGTGCGCGCGAGCTCTTCCTCACCAGCGCCTTGATCGGTGTGCGCCCGGTGCGCGAGCTCGATGGACGGGCCTGTGAGATCGGCCCGCTCACCCGGGAGTTGCAACGACGGCTCGCGCCGCTGCTGGCGGAGGCCGCCGATGGCTGAGCGCCTCGAGCGCGTGCGGCGGTGGCTGCGCCGCCTTGCCATCGTCGCGGCACTGCTGCTGGTGCTCCTCGGAGTGGCCGCTACCCTGGTGCACGACTGGCTCAAGCGCGAGTACTTCACCGCGGGGCCGGCTGTCGCGGCCGCGCGCATCCAGGTAGAGCCGGGGGCGAGCGTGCGGGCGGTGCTCGCGCGGCTCGAGGCTCAGGGTGTCGTGCACAACGCGCGTGCGGTGCTGTGGTATCTGCGCCTGCTGGGTGAGCACCCGAGCGTACAGGCGGGCACCTACGAGATCCCCGCGCGCGCGACCCCCGAGCAGATCGTCACCATGTTCGAAGAGGGCAAGGTGCTGCTCGAGCAGCTCACGGTGGTCGAGGGGGCGACCTTCAGCGACTTCCTCGACCTCCTCGCGCACGAGCCCGACGTGACGCATGCGCTCGCCGGCAAGACCCCGGCCCAGGTGATGGCCTCGCTCGGGCATCCGGGCGAGAGCTTCGAGGGGCGCTTCTTCCCCGATACCTATCGTTTCGCGGCGAATACGGCCGACACGGTGATCCTGGGACTGGCCTACGACAGGATGAGCCAGGCGCTCGCCGCCGCCTGGAGCGCGCGCAACGCGGGACTGCCTCTCGACAGCCCCGACCAGGCGCTGACGCTCGCCTCGATGGTCGAGAAGGAGGCGCAGCTGAAGACCGAGCGCGCGCGCATCGCGGGCGTGTTCGTCAGCCGCCTGCGCAAGGGGATGCGGCTACAGTCCGATCCGACCGTGATCTATGGACTCGGGGCGAAGTACGACGGCGAGATCCATACCCGCGACCTCCTCACCGATACGCCTTACAACACCTACACGCGCGCCGGACTGCCACCGACGCCGATCGCGCTCCCCGGACGCGAGTCGCTCATGGCGGCGGTGCAGCCGGATGAGACCGGCGAGCTCTACTTCGTCGCGACCGGGCTCGGCGACGGGGCGCATCACTTCTCGAAGACACTGACGGAGCATAATTCCGCGGTGCAAGCCTACCTCGCTCGCCTGCGCCAGCAGCACGCCGCCGCGAACAACAGCCACCGGGCCGCCGCCGCGGGCGCCGCGCACCCATGAGCGCCGGCCGCTTCGTCACGCTCGAGGGGATCGAGGGTGCGGGCAAGTCCACCATCGCCAAGTTCGCGCTCGCCTGGCTCACCCGGCAGGGCATTCCCGGCCGCCTGACGCGCGAGCCGGGCGGTACGCCGCTCGCCGAGCGGGTACGGCAGATCGTGCTCGAGCGCGGCAGCGAGCCGCTCTCGCCGCTGGCCGAGACGCTCCTGATGTTCGCGGCGCGCGAGCTGCATCTTAGAAACGTGATCCGCCCGGCGCTCGAGCGCGGCGAGTGGGTGATCTGCGACCGCTTCACCGATGCGACGCGCGCTTACCAGGGGGCCGGCCGCGGCGTCGACGCGCAGCTCATCGAGTCCCTCGCCGCCGCCGTGCACGCCGATCTCGCACCCGACTGCACGCTGCTGCTCGATCTGCCGGTGAGCGTCGGCCTCGGCCGGGCGCGCGCGCGCGAAGGGGGTGCGGCCGATCGCTTCGAGGCCGAGACGGTGGCGTTCTTCGAACGGGTGCGTGCCGGCTACCTCGAGCTCGCGCGGCGCGAGCCGCGACGCTTCCACGTGCTCGATGCCACCGCGGCGCTGGCTGCGGTCGAGACCCGCGTCGAGGGCCTGCTCGAGGCGCTGGCATGAGCACCGCCCCGGCGCCCCCTGAGTGGCTGGCAGCGCAAGCCGCGGCCCTCACGGCCGCGGCGCGCGCCGGGCGTTTGCCGCACGCGCTCCTCATTCACGAGGCCCCGGGGGCCGGGGGCGACTGGCTGGCACAATTCATCGCACGCCTCGCGCTGTGCGAGAACACCCTTGATGCGCCCTGCGGGCACTGTACCGGTTGCCGCCGCGCGCTCGCCTGGCAGCATCCCGATCTCACCCGGGTGGCGCCGCTCGAGGACTCGCGCCAGATCCGCATCGAGCAGCTGCGCGAGCTGAGCGCCGATCTCGCGCTCACGAGCCACGCCGGCGGCTATAAGGTCGGCATCGTGACGCCGGCGGACGCGATGAACCGCTTCGCCGCCAACGCGCTGCTGAAGACGCTCGAGGAGCCGCCGGCGCGCACGCTCCTCGTGCTGGTGGCGAGCCAGCCCTCGCGCCTGCCGGCGACGGTCTTGAGCCGCTGCCAGCGGCTCACGGTGCGCGCGCCGACCCGTGCGCAGGCGGTCGCCTGGCTCAAGGAGGTGCGGGGAGCGGGGGAGTGGGAAGCAGCGCTCGAGGTCATCGGTGAGGCGCCGATGCTGCTCCTCGAAGCCGACCCGCAGCCCCTCGCGCAGGCCGGTGCGGAGACCCGGGAAACCCTCGCGGCGGTCGTGGCCGGCCGGGCCGACCCGGTGGCGACTGCGGAGCGCTGGGCCCGCAACGAGCCGGCGCTGCGCCTGCGGTGCTTTGAGAATTGGCTCACAGAACACATCCGCCGCAGCCCCGCGGCGGGCAACTTAATGCCAGAAGTGCGCGGTGGCCCCTACTTGCCAGGACCCGGGGCGTTCTTGAATATACGCGAGCTGTTCGGGCTCCTGGACGAGGTCCGGGAGTTAAGGGCCGCGCTCGACGTGCCGCTAAACCGCGCACTGGCGCTCGAAGCTCTGTTACGGCGACTTGCACCGCGGGGTGCCGGCGTCGCAGCATAGGAACCAAGGATGAACGCACGACCGGTACATGTGACGGGTGGGGAAAGGACCGTGAGAGCGGGCGCGAATAAGCCGGGGCTGTTGACGCTCACCATCAAGGATAAGAGCGCGCTGTATCTGGCCTACATGCCGTTCGTGAAGAACGGTGGACTCTTTATTCCGACCAACAGCAATTACCGCCTCGGCGACGAGGTGTTCATGCTGCTGAACCTCATGGGCGAGGACGAGAAGCTCCCCGTGGCCGGGCGCGTCATCTGGGTGACCCCCAAGGGCGCGCAGGGCAAGCGTACGGCCGGCATCGGCGTGCAGTTCAGCGAGCAGGACCGCGGACAGACTCAGAAGAAGATCGAGACCTACCTGGCCGGCGCCCTCTCGGGCGACAAGGCCACGCACACCATGTAGCGGCCCCACGGTTCGGCCTGAAGGGGAGGGCCTGCCGATGCTGACCGTCAGGCGGATTGCGACACCGCTCGTTGCGGCCCTGCTTTGTCTCTCGACAGCGTGTACGACGCTGACCCCCGTGATGGCAACCCCGGAGCGGATCCGCGCCGATGTGCGGGCAGGGGACACGGTGCGCGTGCTCACCGCGGATGGCGCCAGTCACCGCGTGAAGGTCGACGTACTGGGCGAGACCTCACTCAGCGGCGATGCCGCGGGCGCGCACATCGAGCTTCCCTTTCGGGACATCCGCCAGATCGACGTGGAGCATGTCAGCGCGGGCAAGACGACCGCGCTGGTCGCCGGCGTGGTGCTGCTCGGCGCGGTCGCGATCGCGACCGGCGGCGGCAGTCACACGCCGGGATACAGCCGCTGACTATTTCGCGCCGGGAGGCTTAGGTGCGGGCGCGGCCCGGGGCGCGGCTCCAGCGGCCCGCGATGGCGCCGCGGCGTTGGCGTTGGAGAGTCCGCCGGTGAGCACGTAGGCATCGAAACCCCGCTCAACCATGAGATACGCGGCCGCGGAGCTGCGCCGGCCGGTGTCGCAATACACGACGTAGGGCACCGCGGGATCGAGCGTCGAGAGTTTCAGGCGAATCAGGTAGAGGGGAATGTTGAGCGCGCCCTCGACCGCGAGCGTCTGGTGCTCGCTCGGCAGACGCACGTCGAGCCAGCGGCCGCCCTTGGCGACGATCTCGCTCGCCTGCTCGCGGCTCACCCACTGCAGCAGCGGCTCGTTCATCAGCTCGCGGAAGTCTTCCTTCTTCAGACGCATCAGCACGCCGTCGGTGATCATGGTGACGGTGGCGTTGCGCTTGGCCTCGGCGATGAGGGCCTCCTCGCCGAAGGTGTCGCCGACGCCGAGCTCGGCGAGCCGGATGCCTTCCTGCTTGAGCGGCGTCTCGCGCGACACCGCGCACTTGCCTTCCACGATGATGTAGAAGTAGTCGCCCTCGCCACCCTGTTTGATCACGACGTCCCCGGCCTTGGTCGGGGTGCGCTGCAGGCGCTGAAAGATCGCCTGGATGTTGGCGGGCGGAATGCGGTGAAACGCCTTGGTCTGCAGGAGCGTCGTCATCCAGTCATCGGAGCCGGCGCTCTGCAGCTGTGTCTGCAGCTCGCCCACCTCGTAGGTGCCGGTCTGATCCCAGGTGATCATGACGTCGAGCAGATCGCTGTCGATCGAGAGATAGGTGACGTCGCCGCGCGCCCGCGCCGCTACCCGGCGGGGTAGCTGCGGGTAGAGGGGATTGCGGGCCTCGGGGGTGCCGCCCTGGAGCGTGGTGCGGGCCCGTTCGCCTTCGGTGACCTCGAGCGTGCCGCTCACCAGCCAGAAGGTGCGCTTGTCCGTGTCGCCCTGGTCGAACATCAGGCGGCCGGAGTTGAGCGTGCGCAACGTGATCTTCTTCGCCAGCGCAGCCAGGTTCTCGCGTTTCATCCCGTCAAGGGGTGCGAACGCCTTGAGCACCTGCACATTGGTTTCGCGCTCTTCCGCCATGGGCTCCCGCGGCCGACCGGTTAAGTTAATGGCATCGCGCCCGCAAGCGCTGCAGCACGACGGCGGTTCGATGGTAGCACAGGGCGTCCGGCCCCCCGCGCGCGCCGCGCCTCACGTTTTCTTACCCGCCCGTCATCTGCGCCCAGCCGGCATCGGGTGTGAAGCGCGGACCATGACGTGCCGCAAGCTCCTCGAGGCGCGCGACGATGGCGGCCGGCCCGCGTGCACGGGCATAGGTGAGCGGCCCGCCGCGGAAGGGTGCGAAGCCGGTGCCGAAGATGACGGCGGCATCGGCGAGATCGGCGTCCTCGACCACGCGCTCGCGCAGACACGCGACGCACTCGTTGACCAGCACCAGGATCAGCCGGTCGATGAGGTCTTCCGGGGCGGGGGCGCCGGCCGCGGCGTCCTTCACCGCCTTGCCGTCCTGCCAGACATAGAACCCCGCGCCGCTCTTCTTGCCGAGCTTCTTCGCGGCGAGGAGTGCGGCGAGCCGCGGCAGCGCGGGGACCGGGCGCCCGAGCTCGCTCGCGATGATCTCGCCGACGTGGGCGGCGACGTCGAGGCCGACCACGTCGGCCAGCTCGATCGGCCCCATCGGCATGCCGAAGCGCACCGCAGTCTTGTCGATGGCGGGCAGCGCGACGCCTTCCTCGGCCGCATACATGGCCTCGTTGAGATATGGCGTCAGCACGCGGTTCACCATGAAGCCGGGGGCGCTGCGGCAGGGCACCGGGAGCTTGTCGAGGCGCCGCGCAAAGGCGGTGGCGGTCTGCACCGCGGCGGCCCCGGTACGCTCGGAGTGCACGATCTCGATGAGCGGCATCTGCGCCACGGGATTGAAGAAATGCAGGCCCACCAGGCGCGCAGGATCCGCGAGCCGGGCAGCGAGCGGCTCGAGCATGATGCTGGAGGTATTGGTGGCGAGCAGCGCGCCGGGCTTCATGCGCGGCTCGAGGCGCGCGTACAGCTCGCGCTTGGCGTCGAGGTTCTCGAAGATCGCCTCGATGACGACGTCCGCCTGCGCCACCCCGTCGCCGGCCACATCCGCCCGCAGGCGCTCGCGGGTGGCGGCGTTTTTCGCCGGGTCGCGCACGCGCCTGTCGAAGAGCTCGGCGGCGCGCTTGAGCGCCGGCTCGATGTACTCACTGGCGCGGTCCTGCAGCGTCACGCTGAAGCCGCGCAGCGCCGACCACGCGGCGATGTCGCCGCCCATGACGCCGGCGCCGACGACGTGCACGTGGCGGATCTCCACGGGGCTCTTGCCGCCGGCGCTCTTCAGGCGGTCCTGCAGCAGGAACACCCGCACCAGGTTGCGTGAGGTCGCCGTCGTGAACAGGTGCGCGATCGAGCGCGCCTCCGCCTCGTAGGCCGCGGGCCCGCGTGCCCCGTAGCGGGCCCACAGGTCGATGATCGCGTACGGTGCGGGGTAGTGGTCGGCGGGCGCCTTGCGCGCCACCTGCGCGATGAGCGAGCGGCGCACCAACGCACGCACCGGCGTTGCGCCGAGCAGCCGCTCGATGAGGGGCGCGCGCCGCGGCGGCGGACCTCTCAGCACCAGCGCGCGCGCCGTGGCGCGCAGTTCCGCCTCGGTGGTGAGGGCGTCGACCAGCCCCAGTCGCAATGCCTTGTCGGCGCGCACCGGTCTGCCGGTGAGCATCAGCTCCATCGCGGGGCGAACGCCGGCCACCTGGACGCTGCGCACCGTGCCGCCGAAACCGGGATGAATGCCGAGCTGCACCTCGGGCAGCCCGAGCGACAGCCGCTCATCGCCCACCGCCACGCGATAGCGGCAGGCGAGGGCGAGCTCGAGTCCCCCACCGAGGGCGAAGCCGTGGATGGCCGCGACGCTCGGACAGGGGAGCGCCGCGAGCCGGTTCAGCACCTGCTGGCCGCGGTGGATCAGCCCGTAGCCGCTGTCGGCATCGGTGATGCCGGTAAACTCGCGAATATCGGCGCCGGCGACGAAGCCGCTTTTCTTGGCGGAGATCACCACCAGCGCGCGCGGCGGCTCCTTCTCGAGGGTCGCCAGGAGTCCGTCGAGCTCGGCGAGGACGCTCCCGGAGAGCACGTTGGCCGAGGTGCCGGGCTTGTCGAGGGTGAGCCAGGCGACGCCGTCGGTGTCCTTCTCGAGGCTCCAGTTGCGGGCGGTTTCGGTGGTCATGGGATTGGAAGCTTTCAGTGCACGAGGAAATCGCACACCAGTGGGCGGTGATCGGAGAAGCGCACGTCGGGCACACGGAAGCCCGTCACTTCGATCCCCGCGCTGACCAGGACGAAGTCGAGCTCGATGCGCGGCACGCGCGCCGGGTAGGAGGGGAGGCCGGCGGTGTTGGCACTGCGCAGGCCCGCGGCCCGCATGAAGAGATAAATCTCATGCGTGCCCCAGAAAGTATTGAAGTCGCCGGCGACGATCACCGGCTTGGCCGCCTGCACCACCAGGTCGTGGAGCGAGCGCAGCTGGTACTGGCGGTGGCGGAACTTGACCGACAGGTGCACCAGGAACACGCACACCTCGGTGAGCTCGAGCTCGATGATGAGGCGCTTGATCCCGGTGTCGAAGTAGTGGAAGCGCTCGCCGGCGACGTTCGGGCCCGAGAGGAAGGCGTTGCCCTGCTTGCGTACGATCGGCATGAAGGTGTTGAACGAGCCGCTGCGGTACTTGCACTGGAAGGTCGAGTAGTGGCCGAGCTCGCGCGCGATGTGCTCGGCCTGATTCACCATGCCGGTGCGGATCGAGCCGGTGTCGACCTCCACCAGACCGACGACGTCGGGTTGCTCGCCGCGGATGAATTCGGTGATGCCGTTCAGGATGCGGCGGTTGCTGCGCAGGTAGCCGGCGCCGGGCAGCGGCAGATGGAAGGCCGGGCCGGTGCCGGTGGCATAGCGGATGTTGTAGACGAGCAGGCGCACGGGTAGTGGGGGCATTCTATCCCGCCCTTGCGCTCCGCACCCCGTATGCGAGACTTGGGTTCGTTACCACCTGCGACTAGGGGGGCCGATGTCGCAAGCCAACCCCGTACGCCTCTTCGTCACGCATACCTGGGAACACAGCGACGACTATCTGCGCGTGTTCGAGTATCTCGAGAGCGCACGTAATTTCTTCTACAAGAACTTCAGCACCCCGGACCTGCGTCCGAGCGGCGACAAGGAGGCGCTGCGCGAGGATCTGCGGCGGCAGATCTCACCCGTCGAGGCGGTGATCGCGCTCTCGAGCCTGCACGCCGTGCAGCCGGATCTGCTCACCTTCCAGATGCTGTACGCGCAGGCCAATCACATCCCCGTGGTGCTGATGAAGCCGTTCGGTGGCAGTCGCGAGGCGCCCAAGGCGATCCTCGATCTCGCCGACGAGGTGGTGGAGTGGGACGAGCGGGCGCTGGTGGATGCGCTGCGCCGCCAGGCGCGTCACGAGGAGACGACGCGCTGGGACACGATCGACTTCAAGCTCGATTAGGCGCCGAGCGCGCCGTCCCTACAGCGCGATCGCCTGCGGTACGGCGCCGTTCTTGGGGCGCGCGCCGTTACCGAGCCCGTGATAGCCGTTGAGCGCGGCGCCGTTGAGCGAGGCACCGCGCGAGGCGGCGACGTAGGCAGCATCGGTCGCGTACTCGCGCACGATCGCCGCGAACAGCCGCACCACCGTGCAGGCGAGCTCGTCGGCCTCGCTCGCCGACATCTTGCGCACCGTGGCGCGCACCGCGTCCTCGCCGCGCAGCGGCCGCTCGCGCGTCAGCGCGTCGTGACAGGCGCGGAATTCCTCGCGCAGAACTTCGGGTAGATCCTCCACCCTGACGAACGCCAGATGGTTGCGATAGGCATCGGCGAGCCGATCCTTGATCGGTCCCGAGCGCGCGAGCGACAGAGCCGCCCCCTCAAGCTGTTCCCATGTAGTGGCCATCACTACCTCGTGGGACGCCTCCCGTTCTTGCGGTTCGTGTGCGCGAGGTCCGCGGTGGGGTGGCGTCGGTTAGTTCTTTTTATGCCGTCGGTATCGGAATCCAAGCGCACTCAAGCGGCTGCGGCCGAAATATAGCTCAGACTCTAGGAAAAAAATATGGTTAATCCGTGACCATTTCTTGACGGCACGGGCAGATGGCTGATGCGGGGCAGCCCACTGCACTGGGCGCTCGATGCGCGGCGCGCCGCGCTCCTGGCCGGCGGGGCGCGGGGGTCACCGCCCCGGTGCGCTGCCGGGGGCGTAGCGGAGACGTGAGGAAACTACCTTAGAATTGTTCTATAGGTAGATGAATATTAAATATTAATTAGCCCAGCAATAGGCGGTATTGACGACGCCTGCGTTGGTGACCGCGTACTGCTGCCCGGTGGAGTCGACGCCGAAAGCAGCGCACTGTGTGTCGTTCGCCTGGCTCGTGCCGGCGACCGGGAGGGCGACGATCTGATAGGAAGGCGCCGCGGGCGTATTGGGCATGGCGAGGCCATTACAGGCAGCCGCGGCCGGCGAGCAGGCCAGCACCTGGTAATAGCCGCTCCCGAAGGGCGCATTCCAGGCGGCAGAGAAGCCCAGGTTGGCCGCAGTGGCCGTATACACCGACCCGTTGGTGCTGAAGTAGGACTCCTCACGCCCGGCGAGGTCGAGCAGGGCCGTCTTGGCCTCGGTGCGCCGCGACTGGCGAACGTACGTCATGTAGGAGGGAACCGCGAGCGAGATCAGGATGACGGCGATCACCACCACCACCATGAGCTCGATCAGCGTGAACCCCTCGTCCCGTCTTGCCATTCGCAGTTCCATGTAGCTCCTCCGCTAGCGCCGCTCGATCCAGTTGATGCGGCGGCCGGTCGTGTTCGGCGGCAGGTTCAGTCCGAGCGTGCCGCTCTGGATGTTGCCGTTGTTGGCGCCGTTGCCGCCCTGCACCTGGTTGGTCTCATAGATCAGGAACATGGTGCCGGAGCTGTTGCCGGTGATGAACGAGCTGCCGGTCGCGTTGGTCTGCATGGCGATGGCGTTCGCGTCCAGGTACGCCGGGTTGGTATTGACGTTCGGATTGTTGAGCTCACTCGGCGGCAGGAACACGCCGTTGCCGTTGTACTGGATCACGCCGCCGGTCATCGCGTACAGCACGTACGTGAAGCCGGTATCGGTCGGGATCGCACAGGACGTCGGGTCGTTAGCCGCCGGCACGATGGAGTTCACCGTGAGCGCCTGCTGCACGAGCTCCGGACTATAGATGATCTGCTCCTGCGTGCCGGGAAGGTTCAGGTACCAGCCGAACTGGTTGTTGGTGCCCGACGCGCAGAGACTGGCTCCGGCAAAGCAGATCTGGGTAGCGGCGGCCATGTCGCGGTTGCCGGTCGCGGCGTTGATGGTGGCCACCTGCTGAGCGAGGTTCGCCTGCCCCACGGGGTTGCCGCCGAGCCCGCTGGCCGCGGCGGTGAGGGAGGCGTACCGCACGCCCGAGACGGAGTCCCAGGCGCTGAGGTTCCAGTCCCACACACCGTAGAGCGTCTGTGTCCCGCCCGCGTAGCTCGCGGGATTGAGGTTGCTGAGCGGGAACTTCTCGCCCGTACCGAACAGCAGCATCAGGAAATTGGCCATCCCGGCATACGGGGGGCCGGAGGCGGCCACGACTGCGGTCGTGATCGGTTGGCCGGAAGGGCTCTTGAAGACCGCCCCGGGCGTCACCGACCAGCTGCTCGGATTATTGCTGGTCAGATCGAAGCGCCACACGTTGCCGAGCAGGTCGCCGGCATAGACGTAGTCGGTGATGTGGTCACCGTCGAGGTCCGCCGGCGAGGCGTAGGCGATACCGTTCGACTGCCCGGCGGTGTTGGTGCTCAGGTAGTAGAAGGTCGTGGCGGTCGTGTTCGGGTCGACGGTCATGACGTAGATGCCGGCATCGCCGCTCGCGCTGCCCAGGCCGTTACCGAAGATCACCGCCCAGTCGCCGTTGTGCAGGCGGCGGATGGTGGGCGTGCCGTAGGTATTGCCCAGGTTGTTGCCGCAGTTGGCGCCGCTGTTGGTGCCGGTGATACCGGCGCAGGACATGGTCGTCGGCGTCCACTCGCCGATCACGAGGCTCCCGGCGTTGGTCTCGGAGAAATTGGTTGGCGCGGTGACGTCGAGGGCGTAGATCGCCTGGCCACCGGGCCCCAGGCCGCCGACCACCCAGGTGTGCCAGGCGTTTCCGTAGAACAGGTCGCCGGTCCCCGGCGTCGCGTCGACGAAGAAGGAATGGCCGTACTGGCTGTTCGCGTAGTCGACGCTCGGGTTGGCGTTGTTGTGGATGGTGTTGAAAACCGCGCCCGGCATGTAGGCGAGCACCTCGAGGCCGTCGTTGGGCGTGACGGTGCCGCTGCAGTTGGCCGAGGTCGAGCAGAAAGTGCCGTCCGCGTTGTAGGAGCCGCTGCGGAAGCCGTGCAGCAGACCGTCGTTGGAGCCCGCGTACACGACGTTGAGGCGCGACTCATTGGCCTGGGTGTACTGGATGTAGGTCGGCGCCCCCGCGACGTCCTCGGCATTGGTCGCAGTGGCGTACAGCCGGTCATTCCAGGTGGCCGGATACGGCGCATCGGGCGGCCCGACCCACGCCGGGCTCGAGTCGATGATGTCGGCGAGCACGGCGTCGCGCGCGCGGAACAGTCCGATGCTCTGCGAATTGATCTCGCAGGCACGGTCGCCACGCAGATAGGCAACGCGATCCGACGCCTGGTAGGCGTTCGAGGCGTTGCACGCCGCGCTGGTGTTGTCACCCGCGTCGATCGTGGTCTGCATGGAGGTGGTGAGGCTGCCGTACTCCAAGGGAATGCCGGCCGTGCCGTTGTAGGTGAGGATCGCGCGGCTCGTCGGGGCCTGGGCGGCCGTCGGGCCGGCAACGCCGGTCGTCGCGCAGGTGTCGGCGGCGGCAACGCCGGTCAGGACGCAGTCGGCGTCCCAGTTCGGCGTATTGGCGACGATGACGTTGCCGTACGAGTCGAGGCTGAGCGAGCTCGCGGTCACGCGCCCGATCCAGCCGTTCGGGTTGTAGAAGGCGAAGTAGGCCTGCGCGCCCGTCTCGAGCTTGGCGGACTGGCGCTGGCTCGCGCCGGCGGAGCTCGCCGCCGTGGTCTGCGGCGTCGCCTTGAAGCACAGGATCTCGTGGATGTTGCTGTCGCCGCCGGTCGAGCCGGCGAAGCCGAAGAGGAAGTTGGACGGCAGCGGGCCGTTGGAGGCGGTGATGCTCTGCGACTTGATGACCTGCTGGTAGGAGCCGCCGTTGATGCTGTACGAAAGGCTCAGGAGGCCATTCTGCGAGATCGACAGGTTGTAGAAGATCGGCGTCGCGGCGCCGCGGCTCATGGCGCTCTCGTTCGCGATCAGCGTGCCCGCGGGCAGCACCGAATAAGCGCCCGGGATCGCGCCGTAGTCGAGGATCGGGCCGATGTTGGCGGAGGCGAGCCCGGTGTTGAGCGCGTTCGAGAGGCTGGCCGCCCCGGCCGCCGTGGGGCCGTTGGCGATGCTGTAGTTGAAGAGATTACCGGTCTTGCAGGTGTTCTGCACCGCGTAGAAGGAGTCCGGGTTCGCCGTGCCTGGATTGGTCGACGTCGGTGCATTCGGTGCATTCGTGGTCGAGGGGTTCGAGGAATTCGAGTTCGCCGTGCCGGTCGTCGGCGCGATGCCGGAACTGCCGTTCGCCGCGAGCGTGGTGCCGGTGCCGGGAGCGGCGGTTGCCGTAGGCGCCGTGGGAGTCGTGCCCCCACTGCACTTGCCGGTGACGGCGTTCCAGGTGTTGCCGCTGGGACAGCACTCGGGGTTGCCTCCCTGGACACCCACATAGACCTTGGTGCCACCGCACTTGTAGCATTCGCCGGCCGCGATCAGGGTCGGGTCCAGTGCATAGCCGGCCGCGCAGGTCTCGCACTTGTCGGCGGTGCCGTTCCAGGTGCCGGTCGTGCACGAGCCCCAGCAGGTGTTGGTGCCCGAGTTGTAGGTGCCGCTCGCGCAGCTCTCGCACTGGTTGGTGGTCGAGTTCCAGGTCAGGCCTGCGGGGCAGCTCGAGCAGGTGCCGGTGCCCGAGACGTAGCTGCCGCTCGAGCAGATCTCGCAATCATTGTTAGTCGCGTTGTAGGTCTGGCCCGCAGGACAGCTCTGGCAGGTCTGGGTGGTCGAATCGTAGGTCTGGCCCGCAGGACAGCTGGTGCAGTTGTTGGTGGAGGCGTCGTACGACCCGCTCGAGCAGCTCTGACAGGTGTTGGTCGTGGCGTCGTAGGTCTGGCCCGCGGGGCAGCTGGTGCAGTTGTTGGTGGCCAGCAGATAGGAGCCGGAGGTGCACTTCTCGCACTTGTTGGCCGTCGGGTTGTAAGTGGTGCCGGCCGCGCAGGTCTCGCACACGCCGCTGGTGGCGTTGTAGGTGCCGCCGCCGTTCAGGCACGAGGTCGCGAGAGACACCGGGTAGTAGGGCGCGGCCGGGTTGCCCGGGTTGGTGGCGTAGGCGCCGGTGAGGGCGTTCCACGCCACGTTGCCGGCGCCGCGCATGCCGATGCGGGGGGCCTTGTAGCCGCCGCCGCTGGCGGTGTTGTCCTCGTACGGCGGGTTTGGGAACGTACTGCCGGTCTCGCCCAGCGTATTGGTCGTACCGTTGAGGAAGTTACCGAACTCATCGATGCCGAGACCCATGTAGCCGCCGTTGAGGCCGTTATACGGGGAGTTCGAGTTCGAGCAGCTATAGCCGAGGCTGCCGCCCCAGGAGCCGAGGCCGTTGCCATCGCCGCTCGCCACGCCGGTGATGGTGGCGGTGTTCAGCTGGCTCGCGTCCATCAGGAAGAAGCTCATGCCGTCGGCGCCGTCGTGGTCGGAGGAGCCGCCGCCGTCGCCGCGGTAGGTCACGGTCTTGAACGTGACCGAGATGCCCTGGCCGGTGGGGAAGGGCGTGGCCGAGACGATGCCGCCGTTCTGGTGCAGTCCGCCGGCGCTGCCGGCGGCGCCATTGCCGGCCAGGTTGCCGTTGGTGAAGCGCAGTGCGCCGTGGCCCGCGGGGTCCGGCAGCGTCTGCGCGTTGCCCGAGGCGCCGTTATAGCCCGCCGACGAGGTTCTCATTGTAGTAGAGCGACCCGCTGCCGCCGATGCCGATGGTCGTGCAGCCAGGCATCTGGCCGCCGGCGCCGCCGGATGGCTCGGAGCCGACCGACCCGCCGGCCGTAAGGCAGGCGCCGTTGAAGAAGTACCAGCTGTTGGTGGTGGTGGTGCCGGTGAAGTCCTCGCTGACGGTCGTCTGCGCCGATGCTGCGAGCGGCAGCATCAGGGCGGCGAGCGCGATGACAGCGGTAATGAAGCGATTGCGGTTCATTTATTCACCCGTCCGGTTAACGACGCCCTGGGCAACTTCGTACACGCTCTCGACGACCGCGACCGTGCTGGTCGAGCCGGCGTAAGCGTAGGCGTCAATCTGGTAGGCCTCGCCCTGGCCGTCTCCGGCCGCGCCGAGGTCTGCGATGTAGTAAACAGGAGCAGAGACGTAGGTCGTATCGTTGTTGGCGGTCGCGAGCGGCACGCCGGCGCCGGCGACCGTCATGCCGTTCGGCGTGTACTGGATGCCGATCGGGGCCCCGCCGACCGTCCACGGAACGGTGCTCACGCTGGGGACGAGACCGGCCGCCGCCGGCGGGAAGGTATAGAGCTGGTTCGAGCAGATCTGCCCTTCGAGTAGATTGCCGTTGAGCAGCGTCGCCTGCGCGCCGCAGACGATGTCGCCGTTGGCGATGTTATTGGCCGCCATCAGCCAGTACTCGGCGTACTGCAGGGCGCTGTTGGCGGCGTGAAAGGCACGCTCCTTCTCGCGCACGTTGCCGGCGATCTTCTCCTGGGTCGGGAAGCTGCGGAACATGCTGAGCGCCAGGATCGTGATGATGATGAGCAGCAGCAGCGCGGAGACGAGCGCCACGCCGCGCTGCGCGCGCGCGGCTCGCAAGCCCCGCCGGGTCGTGAACGCCGCGATCACGTGTAGTCCCCTGCGCGGGACATGACCTGGATGACCCGCTCGAAAGTGATGAATTGCGGTATGGTCACCGGCTGGTTCGGAGTGCCCCACAGCGGGTTGGCGAAGGTCACGATGACGCGCACCGAGCTGATCTGGTCCCAGTCGCTCGCCTGCATGGCATTCGCCTGCTCGTAGGTGTCGACGTTGTAGTCGGTCGCCGGAACGGCGCGCTTCACGCCGTAGTAGATCTGCAGGTTCGCCACACCGCTCACCAGCGGCACCGCGGCGGCGCCGTCGAGCGAGCACATGAGTTGCCCGGTCCCGGGGTTCACGTAGAACTGGTTGGTGTAGAGCTGCTCGACGCCAGTCGCGTTCGAGCTGCCCGAGCAGTTGATGATTCCGTCGCCGGGCGCCGTGCGGAAGCGCACGTAGATGGTGTCGCCGGCAGCCGGCAGCGCCGCTCCCTGGGTGCCGAAGAACGCCTGACCCGAGCCGAAGGGGGGCGCCGCGGTCAGCGCGCTGATGACGGTATCGCCGGTTGGATTGTCGAAGTAGCCGCCCGACTGGATGACGTCGGTGAGCAGCGTGACGGCGAAGCGCTGCTGATCCTGCAGCTGCACCTGGGCCTGCTGGCTGGCGTAGGTACGCCGCACCGTCTGCAGGATGGTGACGAGACCCCCGAGCAGGAACAGCGCGATGGAGATGGTCACCATCAGCTCGACGAGCGTGAAGCCGCGTGCAGCGCGCAGCGAGGCCGTGAGGGCAGTACGCTGCGTATTCATGGCGCGACGTACACCGTGTAGTAGTCGACGAGCCCGCCGGCGGCCACCGAGGTGATCGCCACGGAGGTCTCCGAGGAGCTGATGGTGCCGGTCTGCTCGGTCCACTGCATCTGGATGGTGCAGCTCGGCGGCTGAATCGCGCCCTGACAGTTGATCGTGGTCGTGAGATTCGGCAGCAGCCCGAGCATTCCCTGGCTCCAGCGGGTGACGTCCATTCCCGCGAGCTTCAGGCCGCCGTCGCCGGTGCAGGCCGGTACGGCCGAGACGGTGGTGACGATGCAGGCGTTGTTGGCCTGCGCGAAGCCGGCCGGTGTGATGGTAATGCCGGCGGCGCCGACGCCCGCCGGAATGATGATGGTCGTGGGCGAGTTGGCGACCGCGGCGGCGCTCGCCCAGTAGTCGCGGTTCGAATGCATGATCGAGGCGAGGCTCGCGGCCTGGAAGGCCGCCATCGCCCGCAGGCGCGCCGTGGTGGTGCTCGACACTGCGAGTGCCTGCATCTTGGCGATGCCGAGGAGGCCTACGCAGATCACGACGACCGCCACCATGATCTCGACGAGGCTGAAGCCGCGCGCGGCGCGCGCCTGCGCGGGGCGCTGGCGGATGAGTCGGCTCACGGGCAAGCCCCCGGGAAGTTGGCGGTCGGCACGGCCGCCGACTCGATCTGGATCATTCCCTGGGCCGAGATGGAGATGCAGCGCGTCCACTGGTTGTTGGCCGTCTGATCCTTCAGGTCGTACTGCGTGGCCGCGAACGCGGCGCCGGCGCCGACGCCCTGCGCGAAACCCTCGCGGTTGAAGAGAACCGAGCTCACCGGATTGTTGGGCGAGGTGAGCGTGTCGGTGCCGGTGAAAGCCTGCTGCACGTGCAGGATCGAGGCGGGAACATCGCCGGCCCCACCAGCGGTGGGGTCCGGAAACACGATCCAGCCTGCCTGCCAGGACGTGGCGCCCGAGCAGGTGAGACCATCCGTCGAGGGGCAGATTGCGACGGCCTGCCCCTCCTTGATTGCCTCGGCGCGCGCATACATCAGGTCGCCCACCAGCGAGTTGAGCTCCGCCGACATGCGGTAGGAGTTGGTGATGTACTTGTACGAGGGAACGCCGATGCCGAGCAGGATCGCGACGATCGCGGTCACGACCAGCAACTCGGTGAGGGTGAAACCTGTTTGCCGCTTCATGCGGCGGCAATTTAATGGAGAACAGAGGTCCGCAAACCGGTAATGCGTCACATCGGCCGCCCGCTCCGACGGACGGTTGCGGGGGGGCTACGGGCGGTCAGCGCGGTTCACCATAAGGCACTAAAAAGCCCTGGCGCGCCGGCGTCAGGCGCGGCGGATCGTCGGTGAGCGTCACCAGCGCGACGTAGCGAACCGCATCCAGCCGGAAGTGGATCTCTCTCTTCGGTGGGTTGCTGGTGCGGAGCAGGGCGCTCTCGCAGCGCAGGTCGCTGGCGCCGGCGACTTCTTCGAGCCGCCCGGCACCGGGCCGGCACAGCTGGTTCGCCTGCGCAAGAATGCGCTCGGCGCGGGCATAGTGACCGGGATTCGCCTGGCGGAGCCGCTCCAGATCGGAGGCCCCGTCGAGATAGACGGTCGGATCATCGGCGAGGGCAGGGGCGGCACCGCACACGCTCAAGGCCAGCAGCAACAAGGTGGCTCGCATCAGGCAGACTCCCCTTGGCGGCATCCCGTCTAATGTATAAGGACTCGCGGGCGTGGGGGGAGGTTCCGGTGCGATGAGGGGCTCGCGGCAGCTCGCTCGGGTAGGTCTCCTGGTGGTGCTTCTCGCGGGGAGCCTGCCGGCTCTTAGCGCGCCGTCGGAGGCGAGGCTCGCGGCCACGGAGGTGGCCATCAACGCCCGGATCGCCAGCAGCCACGCGGACGTAGCCGTGGCCTTCGAGATGTTGGACGGGAGCTCGAGCTGGTTGCTGCACGGCGATGAGTCGTTTCACGCGGCAAGCACCATGAAGGTGCCGGTGCTGATCGAGCTCTACCGGCAGGTACGCGCCGGCCGGCTGCGCCTCGAGGACCCCCTCCTGATAAGGAACGAGTTCCCGAGCCTCGTCGACGGCTCTCCCTACCACCTCGACGCGGACGACGATTCGGAAGCGGATCTCTACCGGGCGGTGGGCGGTTCGCGCACGCTCGCACAGCTCTCCGAGCTCATGATCACCGTGAGCAGCAATCTCGCCACCAACCTCCTAATCGAGCGCCTCGGTATCGCCAATATCCAGGGTGGAGTTCACGCGCTCGGGGCCGACGGCATGCAGGTGCTGCGCGGCGTCGAGGACTCGAAGGCCTTCCAGCAGGGGCTCAACAACACGACAACGGCGCGGGCGTTGCTGACGCTCATGACGGCGATCGCCGCCGGGCGGGCCGTGGACGCCGAGTCCTCACGGGCAATGGTCGCGATTCTCGAGCGGCAGACCTTCAACGACGGAATTCCCGCCGGGCTCCCCGCCGGCACGCGCGTCGCCCACAAGACGGGCGAGATCACGAAGATCCAGCACGACGCGGCGATCGTGTACGCGCCCAGGCCCTTCGTACTGGTGATCCTGACCCGCGGTATCGCCGATCCCAAGGAGAGCGCGGCGCTGATCGCCGAGATCACGCGGCAGTTGTACGCCGCGCTCGAGTGATCCCTGCGGGACGTTACTTCAGCCCCTGAGCCTGCAGGAATGCCGCCTGGAGCTTCTGCAGAGCGTCCTGCGATGCGCGCTCACCGGCGACGGAGAAGTCGTGTCTCACTTCGGCGGAGTCCGCCTTGCCGACTCCGGTCGCGGACACGGCGGTAACGTCCTTGCCGTCGGCATCGCTCACCCTGCAGGTCACCGTCACCGTAACGTCGGTGGCCATCCAGGTGAAGATTCCACTCGATGAGGAGTTCGTGGTGATCGTGGGCTCGATAATGTAGTTGAGCGCATGCTGGGCGATGGCAGCGGCGTCGTGGGGTGAATTCACGACGGTGACGCTCGCGAATACGTTGCCCAGAGCCTTGTAGAGGCCGGTCTCCATGTCGGCATACGGGTGGTACCTCACCTTGTCACCACCGCCGCCATCGGTGGTCACCTCGAGCGCGTGGTTCGCGGGCGAGACGTAAAGCCCGACATTCTTCTGAATCTGAGTCGACACCGGCTGGAGCGACTGGATGTCGGGCCGGATGTTCATCGGATGGGCACAGCCTGCCATGTACAGGCTGACGAACGCGGCGAGGATGAATTTATAGTTCTTCATGTGCGTGATCCCCGGGGCTGGCGCTACTTCAAGGCCTGGATGAAGGCGGGGTCGGTGTAGACCGCCGCCAGGAGCTTCTGTACCAGGATCGGGTATTGCTCCTGCGCGCGCGGGATGGCAATCGCACCGACGAAGGAAGACTCCCACTCGTCGTGAACGCTCTTCACCTGGTCGTAACGGACGGCACCTGCGCGCGTGACGATGAAGCGCGCGGTGATGTCTCCGCTGCCCGAGCCGACCGGTGGAATGCTGATGTCGTTTTTCTGCAGGGCTCCGGTCACCTCGATCTGCGCATCGGGCGCGAGCTTTCCGGCGATTGAAAGCTCCTGCTTGAGCGATTCGGCCAGGTAGTCAGCGTAGGAGTTGTTGTACGGAGAGGCGAGCGAGGAGCCACGTATGGAGATGCTCGTCGGATTGTCCTTCCCGGGATCCGACTTGAACGTGCCGACCTTCGTGGGCGCGATCGCGCCATCCTTGAGCTTCTGTACGTTGTCGAGCGAAGCGGTGTAGCGCGGCGCCGTGAGCGAACACCCGCTCGCCAGCGCAGTGCCGCTCACCGCGACTGCAAGAACAAGAGCACGGCCGAGAGACGTTGTCGTCTTCATTCCCGCTGACCCCCATGCGTGGTCTGAAGCCACGCTCCCATGCGACGCTAGATTGCCTGCCGAGCTTAAGTCAACATTTTGTTACATGGGATTTAAGCGTGACCTGTCAGGCCGCGTCTCTTCATGGTGCGGCGCAGGCGGGAGTGTGATCGCTCCCGCAGAACCCACGCGCGCGCAAGACTGCTGCGTGCCCCTCCGTGGAAGATGGCGGCCGGACTTCTTCCGGAGACTCAAGGATCGTGCGTCGCAGAGAATTAGCGCGGGTGCTCATCGTCACGGGGATCGCAGTACTGAGCTGCGGGTGCGCATCGCATCGACCTGCGATGTGCCGCAGTCCCGCCAGGGTCGTCGGCACCGACTCAGGCGGCTACCAGGGAGGCTGGGTCCTGATCCGTAAGGATCTGGACCCGGAGGACACCGCGGCACGCATCGCCAGGACGTACCACGTTCGGACGCAATCCCTGGCCTACCTGCACGGCTTCAGCACGTTTCCCATGCCGCAGGAGCAGAAGTTCCTGTGTGACAAGGCCGTGGTGGAAGTGCACTACGACCCGGTGCAGGGGATTGCCGCTCGCTAGCGCCTCCGTACAACTCCCGGGGGTGGGGAGCCTGCGAAGCCTATAGGATGAAGACCCGAAGCCTATAGGATGAAGAAATGGCTGCTCCGATCAATAGCTACTTCGTCCGCCTGCGCCCAGACCTCTCGGCACAAGTGGCCAGCGAGTTCCGTTCGTTCGCGAAAAAGCCGCCCTCCGGCAAAGCGCCCAGCGACTCGCGACTCGTCCTCGCGTGCGTGCGGGTCGAAATGAACCACCACACGTATGCCAAGTTGACCATCAATCTCGAAGAGGGGGCGCCACCGATGGACCTCTGGGTCCCGCACGACCTGATCCTGATGATCGGCGATATCAGCGAGATCGGACGCGCGCCGGTGATGTTCACGGCAGTCGAGTAAGCGCACCCCGGAGGTGCAGGAGAAGGCCGCGGCATCCCGCCGCGGTCGGGGATGTCCGTGTGTGATCGTCCGCAGGTGAAATCATGAAGTACTTCATTCTGGTAACTCTCGCGGCGCTCCTCAGCGGCTGCAGCGTGTACGCGCCGGACGCCGGCCACGAGGTTGTGCTGGTCGAGAAGCCCTGGTTTTTCGGCCATGGCGGTGTCGACCCCGATCCGATCAAGCCAGGCCGCACCTACGCCGCGCTCAGTACCGAAGGCGTGGACGTATACATGCAGCCGATGAAGGCCGAGACCGAGATGCACGACACGATGACCTCCGACGGCGTGCCGATCAGCTTTCACGCCATCATGGTGCTGCAGGTCACCGACTCCGTTTCGCTCATCAAGAATTTCGGCCGCGACTGGTACCGCAACAATCTGGAAGAGCAGTTCAAGACCATGGTGCGCCAGGCGGTGAGAAAGCGCGGGATGAACGAGACGGCGATCAGCACGACGGCGCTCGATGCGATCGATGAGGAAATCCACCAGGCGCTGGTCGCCTTCATCCAGGAGAAGGGCCTGCCCGTCAAAGTCATCACCATGACCGTCGGACGCGCCAATCCGCCGGATGCCATCAAGAACCAGCGCATCGAGACGGCGACTCAGGAGCAGCGAATTCAGACCGAGCAGCAGACCAAGCTCGCGGAGATTCAGCGCAAGTCCGCCGAGGAGGCGCGCGCCGCGGCCGACAACGCCTACCGGCAGGCGATCGGTCTGTCTCCGGAACAGTATGTGCAGCTAAAGCGCATCGAGATGGAGCAGCGCGTCTGCGCGGACGCGAAATGCACCTTCATAGAGAACGCGGGGGCGCTCCCGGTATTCGGGGTGAAGTGAATCCGCCGCCTCGAGACGGCGCCGTTGTCCAACTATTCTTAGTGCGCATAATGTATATTATGTTAAATTTGATAGATATCAGGGCATGAGACCCCGCAGCTGCATCCCCGGGGCTGTCCTCTCCAGGCCCATCTCCCCCTCCCGGTAAGGAGCCCCCGAGGCTCCACCGCAGTCGTGATCGCCCCCCACGGGGGGCGCGTCAGCGCCTCGCGACGCCTGCGGTTTGCGTAGCGCGTCACGCCGCGGCGAACGCGACCCCGGGCACGCGCCGCAGGGTCCAGAGGTGCGACCTGGTTCGCTGTGTGCCGCGGCACGGCATGGTGGAATTTCGCCGGTTTTTGTTAAGTCCCCGCGTTGGAAGTGGCTCGCTGCTGCCGATAGCCCCCTTATGCGCATGGTTTTCCCACAAATGACCGCTTTTCGGAGCCCGCGCGCATGGCGGTGAAGCCGACCGGCGGGAGCGATGCCGAGTCCGCGGACGTCGCGGCCACCGGATTGTTCCGGGTGCCGGTCGCTGCGCGTCCCTCGGTCGACACGCTGTTCCGCAACACCGTCGATCAGGCCCCGGTCGGCATCGCCTTCGCCAATCGCGACGGCGGCTTCCGCCACGCCAACCTCGCTTTCTGCGCGATGCTCGGCTACACGGTCGAGCAGCTGCGCCATGAGTCGATCGAGGGCCTGACTCATGGCGAGGATCTCGCAGCGACCAAGGCGGGGCTCGCGCGGCTGTGGAACCGCGAGGTCAACCACCTCGACGTCGAGCGGCGCTACATCCGCCGTAACGGCACCGCGCTGTGGGTGCGGGTCACCACTTCGCTGGTGAGCAACGGTGGCGCGGACGCCGAGTGCGCGGTCGAGTTCCTGCGCGACATCACCCACCGCAAGGAGATGGCGGCGGCGCTGCTGCAGAACCAGACGCTGCTCGCCACGGTCGTCGGCGAGCTGCCGCTCGCGCTGCTCTCCTGCGACGTGCGCGGCCAGCTGACACATTACAACCGCGCGGCCATCGAGCTGTTCGGCATCGTCGGGCAAAGCGAGGCGAGCCCACGCAACCCCTACCCTATTACTTCGGAAGTTTTTGCCGCCGACGGCAAGACGGCGGTGGCGCGCGAGGAGCGGCCGCTGGCGCGGGCACTGCGCGGCGAAACCTGCAAGGACGTCGAGTACGTCGTGGCACGCCCCGACGGCGCACTGCGCACCATCCTCTCGACCTCGCAGCGCCTCATGGGCCCCGAAGGCCAGCCGCTCGGTGCCCTGGCGATGGTCCAGGACATCACCGAGCGCCGCCACGCCGAGGAGGAGCTCGAGCGCGTGCACAAGCAGCTGCTCACCGCCTCGCGCCAGGCCGGTATGGCCGAAGTGGCCACCAACGTGCTGCACAACGTCGGCAACGTCCTCAACAGCGTCAACGTCTCCGCCAGCATGGTCTCCGAGCGCATCAAGCGCTCCAAGTGCACCGGCCTCGGCAAGGTGGCGGCGCTGTTCACCGAGTACGCCGCGGACCTCGCGACCTTCATGAGCGGCCCGAAGGGCCGGCACGTACCGGCGTACCTGACCGAGCTCGCCAACGAGCTGGTCGCCGAGCGCGACGCCGCCGTCGCCGAGCTCACGGCGCTGCGCAGCAACGTCGAGCACATCAAGGAAATCGTCGCCATGCAGCAGGGCTACGCCCGCCTCGGCGGCGTAACCGACACGGTCGACGTGCGGGTGCTGGTCGATGACAGCCTGCGCATGAACGAGGGCGCCTTCAACCGCCACGGCGTGACCATCGTGCGCGATTTCGAGGACGTGCCGCCGGTGCGGGTCGACAAGCACAAGGTGCTGCAGATCCTCGTGAACGTGATCCGCAATGCCAAGTACGCCTGCTCCGAGGCCAGGGGTGGCGGCGAGCGGCGCGTGACGGTGCGCGTGCGCGCCTCGACCTCCGCGGTGCTGGTCGCGGTGATCGACACCGGGGTGGGCATTCCGCGCGAGAACCTCGACCGCATCTTCAGCTACGGCTTTACCACCCGCGCCGAGGGGCACGGCTTCGGCCTGCACTCGAGCGCGCTCGCGGCGCGCGAGCTCGGCGGCACGCTGCGGGCCGAGAGCCCCGGCCCCGGCATGGGCGCCACCTTCACGCTGACGCTGCCGCTCGCCGCACCGGAGCCGGCCAAATGAGCGGTGAGTCCGACGTCCTCACGCACCGCATCCTGGTGATCGACGACAACGCGTCGATTCACGACGACTATCGCAAGATCCTCGCAGGCCAGGAGGCGGGCAAGGTGTCGTCGGCCGAGGCGGCGCTGTTCGGCGAGCAGCGCCCGACCTTCGAGCGTCCGACCTTCGACGTCGATTCCGCGATGCAGGGGCGCGACGGCGTCGAGCGCGCACGCGAGGCGCTCGCCGAAGGGCGGCCCTACTCCGTCGCCTTCGTCGACATGCGCATGCCTCCGGGATGGGACGGTCTCGAGACCATCGAGCACCTGTGGGGCATCGATCCCGATATCCAGGTGGTGGTGTGCTCCGCCTATACCGATTACGACTGGCTCGAGCTGCTCTCGCGGCTCGGGCACTCCGACAAGCTGATCGTCGTCAAGAAGCCCTTCGAGCCGATCGAGATCCTGCAGTGCGCGAGCGCGCTCAGCCGCAAGTGGGCCAACGCACGCGCGCTCAAGCAGCACGTCGAGAGCCTCGAGCTGGTGGTCACCGACCGTACCCGCGGGCTCGAGGCCGCCAACCGCAAGCTCCGGCACCTCGCCTCGCACGATGCCCTCACGGGGCTCCCCAACCGCCTGCTGCTCGATGACCGCATCACGCAGACGATCGCCCAGTCGGACCGGCAGTCGCACGAGTTTGCCGTGCTGGTCATCGATCTCGACCGCTTCAAGGTGATCAACGATTCACTCGGCCATCGTGCCGGGGACGAGCTGCTGCGCGAGGTCGCGCAGCGCCTGAAGAGCGCGGTGCGCTCGGTCGACACAACCGCCCGCCTCGGCGGCGACGAGTTCGTGATCCTGCTCGCTCCGCCGATCACGCAGTCCGAGGCGCTGGCGGTCGCGCGGCGCGTGATTCAGCTGATGGAGCCCTCGATGCGCCTGCTCGGCATCGACGTGCACATCTCCCCGAGCATCGGCATGGCGTTCTACCCGCACGACGGCCGCACCGTCGACACGCTGCTCGCCCACGCCGACGCCGCCATGTACAGCGCCAAGGAGCGCGGCCGCAACAACGTGCAGTGCTATGCCGAGGGCATGAGCGCCGGCACGCAGGAGCGCGTGCGCCTCGAGAGCGAGCTGCACGCGGCGCTGCACGGCGGACAGTTCGAGCTTCACTACCAGCCGAAGGTCGATACCGCGACCGGGCGTATCAACAGCGCCGAAGCCCTCATCCGCTGGCGCCATCCCGAGCGGGGCCTGCTGCCGCCCGCCGACTTCATCGGCATTGCGGATGACTGCGGGCTGCTCGATGACATCGGCGAGTGGGTACTGCACGAGGCCTGCCGCCAGGCCAGGGCCTGGCAGGATGCGGGGCTGCCGCGGCTGCGCGTCGCGGTGAATCTCGCGCCCTCGCAGTTCCGCCTCACCAACCTGGTCGACCAGATCCGCCGCGCGATCGATGCGGCCGAGCTCGACCCACAGCTGCTCGAGGTCGAGCTCACCGAGAGCGCGGTGATGAGCGATGCCGAGGAGTCGATCCTGATCCTCGAGGCGATCAGCAGCATGGGCGTGCTGGTCTCGGTCGATGACTTCGGCACCGGCTACTCGAGCATGAGCTACCTGCGCCGCTTCCCGATCGACAAGCTGAAGATCGACCGCTGCTTCGTCGAGGAGATGACGCGCCGTTCGGAGGATGCCTCGATCGTGCGCGCGATCATCTCACTCGCGCATAGCCTGCACCTCAAGGTGATCGCCGAGGGCGTCGAGACCTCCGAGCAGCTCTCGCTGCTCGCGGACCTCGGCTGCGACCAGTACCAGGGGTTTTATTTCAGTCCGGCGCTCGCCGCGGACAAGTTCGTGGCGCTGGTGAAGCAGTCGCAGGCCAACCAGCCGGCACTCGAGGAAGACGAGAGCGAGCGGACCCAGAGCAAGCTGGCGGCGCTCGGACGCGCGCGCCGCTGAGCCGGGAGCGGGCCGGCGCGGCCAGCGCTGCCTACGTCGCCACCCTCCACCGCCCGACCCCCCGGGGGCCACCTCCGGCACCCCCCCGACCCCCCCAAGGCTTCCTTGGCAGGCGGCACGTGTGAAATACTGCCGCCGCTCGCGTTTCTGTGATTCGGGTTCAAATAACGAAAAACCCACGCTCGAAGACCCCAAAGAGCACCCAGCAGCACCAAGGAGCGCCTCATGGCCGCGACCAATCTGCCTCTCGAATCCGGGCTCGACACGGCGCATCGCCGGGTCATTTTTGCCTCGAGTCTGGGGACGGTATTCGAGTGGTACGACTTCTATCTGTACGGCTCGCTCGCTGCGATCATGACCAAGCAGTTCTTCAGCGGGGTGAACGAGACCACCGGGTTCATCTTCGCGCTGCTCGCCTTCGCCGCCGGCTTTTTCGTGCGCCCGTTCGGCGCGCTGGTGTTCGGGCGGCTGGGTGACCTGGTGGGCCGCAAGTACACCTTCCTGATCACCATCGTGATCATGGGTATGGGCACCTTCCTGATCGGTGTATTGCCGAGTTACTCCTCGGCCGGCCTGATCGCGCCGGTGCTGCTGATCGCGCTGCGCCTGCTGCAGGGTCTGGCGCTCGGCGGCGAGTATGGCGGTGCGGCGACCTATGTGGCCGAGCACGCGCCCTTCGGCAAGCGGGGCCTCTACACCAGCTGGATCCAGACCACCGCGACGCTCGGCCTGTTCTTGAGCCTGCTCGTGATTCTGTTCACCCGCATGCTGCTCGGCGATGAGTTCGATACCTGGGGATGGCGCATCCCGTTCCTCGCCTCGGCGATACTGCTGGTGGTATCGGTGTATATCCGCATGTCGCTCGCCGAGTCGCCGGTGTTCCTCGAGATGAAGCGGGGGGCGACCCTCTCGAAGGCGCCGCTCACCGAATCCTTTGCGCGCTGGGGCAACCTCAAGATCGTGATCCTGGCGCTGTTCGGCGCGACCGCCGGCCAGGCGGTGGTGTGGTACGGGGGACAGTTCTACGCGCTGTTCTTCCTGCAACAGGTGCTGAAGATCGACGTCAAGACGGCGAGCTACCTGATTGCTGCGGCGCTCGTGATCGGCACGCCGTGCTTCATTCTCTTCGGCTGGCTGTCGGATCGAATCGGCCGCAAGCGCATCGTGCTGGCGGGCTGTCTCTTAGCCGCGATCACCTACGTGCCGATCTTCGAGGGCATCACGCACTACGCGAACCCGGCGATCGAGAGCGCGGTCGCCGCCTCCCCGGTTACGGTGGTGGCCGATCCCAACGCCTGCACCTTCCAGTTCGACCCGGTCGGCAAAAAGACCTTCCGCCAGTCGTGCGACGTGGCAAAGGCCGCGCTCGCCAAGGCGGGCGTGCCGTACTCGAACGAAGCAGCCCCGGCGGGGACTCTCGCCACAGTGCGTGTCGGCACCGCTGCGGTTCCGTCGGTCGAAGGCACGATGCTGTCCGCGGCTGATTTCAAGGAGGCGAGCGGAGCATTCAACAAGGCGCTGACCGGGAAGCTCAAGGAAGCCGGCTACCCGGCCAAAGCCGATCCGGCGCAGATCAATTACGGGATGGTGCTGCTCCTGCTCGTCATCCTGGTCGTCTACGTGACCATGGTGTACGGACCGATCGCGGCATGGCTGGTCGAGCTCTTCCCGGCGAAGATCCGCTACACCTCGATGTCGCTCCCGTATCACATCGGCAACGGCTGGTTCGGCGGCTTCCTGCCGGCGATCTCTTTCGCGCTGGTTGCCCTGACCGGCAACATGTACTACGGGCTGCGCTATCCGATCATCATCGCGCTGATGACGGTCGTCATCGGCTTCCTGTTCCTGCCCGAAGACCAAGGACCGGCACGTTCAATAGGAGGCGCGCGCCATGAATGGAGAATGCCGGAGTGAAGCGCGGCGAGGGCTGGAGCTGGTGGTACCTGCTCTTTCTCGTCCAGTGGGCCGCGGTGCTGTGGCCGCCGTTCTACAACTCGGCCGAGCCCGCCTGGCTCGGGATGCCGTTCTTCTACTGGTATCAGCTCGCCTGGGTGCTGATATCCGCGGTGATCACGGCGTTCGTCTACCTGGTCACGCAGAGGGGCTGACATGCACGACGTGAACTGGGTAGCACTCAGCATTTTCGTGGTGCTGTTCGCTTTCATCACCTGGCTCGGCTTCGCCGCGGCGCGCTGGCGCAAGGGTGATCTCGACCAGCTGCATGAGTGGGGGCTCGGTGGCCGGCGCTTCGGTACGCTGATCACCTGGTTCCTGGTCGGCGGCGATCTCTACACCGCCTATACCTTCGTCGCGGTGCCGGCGCTCGCCTTCGGTGCGGGCGCGGTGGCTTTCTTCGCCGTCCCCTACACGATCGTCGTCTACCCGCTGCTGTTCCTGGTGTTCCCGAGGCTCTGGCAGGTATGTCACAAGCGCGGCTACATCACCGCGGGCGACTTCGTGCGCGGCCGTTACGGCAACCGCTGGCTGGCGCTCGCAATCACAGTCACCGGAATCGTGGCGACCATGCCCTATATCGCCCTGCAGCTCCTCGGACTGCAGGTGGTGCTCGGCGGCCTCGGCGTGTACGGCACCGGCCTCGCGGCCGACCTGCCGCTCATCATCGCGTTCGTGATCCTCGCGGCCTTCACCTACTCGAGCGGCCTGCGCGCGCCCGCCTCGATCGCCATCGTCAAGGACATCCTCATCTACATCACGGCCTTCGTCGCGGTCATCGTCATCCCGATGCAGCTCGGCGGCTTCGGCAAGATCTTCGCGGCCGTGCCGCACGAGCAAGGTGCTGCTGGCGATGCCCGGGGCCAGCACCACGGGCGCCTACGGCGCCTACGCGACGCTCGCGCTCGGCTCGGCGCTGGCGTTGCTGCTGTATCCGCATTCCCTCACTGCGATCCTCTGCGCCAGCAGCAGCCGTGCCATCCGCCGCAACGCGGCGCTCCTGCCGGGCTATTCCTTCATGCTGGGACTGCTCGCGCTGGTCGGCTTTTTCGCCATCGCCGCGGGCGTATCCAAGCTCCCGGAGTTCGCGGAAGGGTTCAAGCAGTTCGGCAACAACTACGCGATACCGGCGCTGTTCCTGCACAGCTTCCCGTCGTGGTTCGTGGGCGTGGCTTTCGCCGCGATCGCATCGGCGCCCTGGTGCCGGCGGCGATCATGTCGATCGCCGCGGCGAACCTCTACACGCGCAACATCCATTGCGAGTTCATCAACCGCAACCCGTCGCCGAAGCAGGAGGCGCAGCTCGCCAAATGGGTGTCGCTGGTCGTGAAGGTCGGCGCACTGGTGTTCATCCTGTTCGTGCCGACGAAGTTTGCGATCTACCTGCAGCTGCTCGGCGGCATCTGGATCATCCAGACATTGCCGACCGTGGTATTCGGCGCCTACACGCGCTGGTTCAACGACTGGGCGCTGCTCGTCGGCTGGGCGGTCGGCACCTACGCCGGCACCGCCATGGCGATTTCGCAGGACTTGAAGCCCGCGTATCCCGCTGAAGGTCGGCGGCTATACCCTGCCCGGCTACACGGCCTTCTACACGCTGCTACTGAATCTCGCGATCGCCGTGGTGCTGACACTGGTATTCAACGCGCTGCGCGCGAAGAAGGTGGACGAGACGGTCCCGAGCGACTACCACAGCCTGAGGCGGCGCGCGCGGCGACGGACTTCAGCTCCTGCGAGGCGATCATCGGGCAGGCGGTGCGCCTCGGCAACCCGCGGCTCAGCCTGGCCGTACCGGCCAGCGTGCGCACAGTTCGGCACCGGACAAGCCGCGCGTGCGTGGCCGCGCACCTCAGGTCGCGCTAGCTTGGCGGCAGGAGCACCCGATGACCGACCTCTCGACGCGACAGCTGCTCGATCGCACGGCCCGCCTCGCGGCGGACTACCGCGAGGGGGTGGGCAGAGCGCAAAGTGCGTGCGCTGCTCTCCCCGGCCGAGCTCGAACGCGCGCTCGCCGTTGCGCTCACCGACGCCGGCGAGAGCGCCGCCGCGGTGATCGAGTCGCTGGCGCAGATCGGGGCGCTCGGCTCGGTGGCGAGCGCCGGAGCGCGCTTCTTCGGCTTCGTGATCGGCAGCAGCACGCCGGCAGCACTCGCGGCCGACTGGCTGGTCAGCGCCTGGGACCAGAACGGCGGCCTCTACGCGACCTCCCCGCTGGTCGCCGCCATCGAGACGGTGACCGCGGGCTGGCTATGCGAGCTCGCGGGACTCTCGCCTGCAACCACGGTCGGCTTCGTGACGGGGTGTCAGATGGCGAGCTTCACCGGGCTCGCCGCCGCACGCCACCGCGTGCTGCGCAACGCCGGCTGGGACGTCGAGGCGCAGGGATTGTTCGGTGCGCCGCCGATCGACGTGCTGGTGAGCGAGGAGGCGCATTACACCATCTTCCTCGCGCTGCGCATGCTGGGGCTCGGCGCGAGCCGACTGCGCCGTGTACCGACGGACCGCCAGGGACGCATGCGCGCCGACGCCCTCGCGCAGCTCCTCGCCACGGTGCAGGGACCGTGCATCGTGTGCGCACAGGCCGGCAACGTGAACAGCGGCGGATTCGATCCGCTGGAAGAAATCGCCGCGCTGACGCACGCCCGCGGTGGCTGGCTGCACGTCGACGGAGCCTTCGGTCTGTGGGCGGCGGCCGCCCCGCAACGCGCCCACCTGGTGCGCGGCATCGCCCAGGCCGACTCGATCGCCACCGACGGCCACAAGTGGCTCAACGTTCCCTACGACTGCGGCATCGTCTTCTGCACCGACGCGGCCGCGCATCGCGGCGCCATGAGCCTCACTGCACCGTCGCAGGCGGCGCCCTATCTCGCCACCAGCACCGAGCTGCGCGACCCGCACGAGTACGTGCCCGAGGAATCGCGCCGCGGGCGCGCGATCCCGGTGTATGCGGCGCTGCGGGCGCTCGGGCGCGAGGGCCTCGGCGAGCTCATCGAGCGCAACTGCCGTCAGGCGCAACGCTTCGCCGCGGGCCTCGGGGCCGCGGGCTACGAGGTGCTGAACGAGGTCGTCCTCAATCAGGTCGTGGTGATGTTCGGCGACGCCGAGCGTACCCGGCGGGTGGTGGCGGCACTGCAGGAGGACGGCACCTGCTGGTGCGGCACCACCGTGTGGCAGGGCCGCACCGCCATGCGTATCAGCGTGAGCAGCTGGGCGACCGCCGATGCCGACGTCGAGAAGAGCCTCATGGCGATGCTGCGCGTCGCGCGGGCGACGCCCTGAGTGGCACATTGAGACGGCCACCCGGCCGCCGGTCTGAAGTGATCCGTTGGCATGCCCGATCAATGAGTTAGACCCCGTTTGCGAGCACGGCCCGGTGCAGTCTCCGGCACTGCAAACGATTGTAAGAAAGCGCGCGGCCGCGCCCCGGGCGCCTCTCCTCCGGGGGGTGTGCCGACGGCCCCCCCATGGGGTAGTGTGCGGGCCCGATGTGGATCGTCAATCTGGCGCTCAGGCGCCCCTATACCTTCATCGTTCTCGCGATCGTGATCCTGCTCCTCGGGGTGTTCGCGATCCTGCGCACTCCCACCGACATCTTCCCGAACATCAATATCCCGGTGGTCGGAGTGATCTGGCGCTACTCGGGACTGTCGCCGGAGGAGATGGCGACCCGCCTGGTGCTCGGCTCCGAGCGCAACGCGCAGACCACCGTCAATGACGTCGCGCACACCGAGTCGCAGTCGCTCTCGGGCACCTCGGTGGTCAAGTACTTCTTCCAGCCGAACGCCAGGGAAGAGATGTCGTTCGCGCAGATCACCGGCGTGTCGCAGACGGCGCTGCGCCAGGCACCGCCCGGCACCACCCCGCCCTATATCCTCGCCTATAACGCCTCCTCGGTCCCGATCCTGCAGCTGGCGCTCTCGAGCCCGAGCCTCTCGGAGGCCGAGCTCTTCGACCTCGGCAACAACATCATCCGCACCGGGCTCGCCACCGTGCAGGGCGCCTCCATGCCCTACCCCTACGGCGGCCTGCAGCGCCAGGTGCAGGTGGACCTCGATCCGGACGCGCTGCGCGCCCAGGGTCTGTCGGGGAACGATGTCACCAGCGCCATCGCCAACCAGAACCTGATCCTGCCGGCCGGCACCGAGAAAATCGGCGACCGCGAGTACTTCGTCGAGGTGAACGCGAGTCCGCAGACGATCGACGAGCTCAACAACCTCCCGGTCACGACGCGCAACGGCAGCATCGTCTACGTGCGCGACGTCGCGCACGTGCGCGACGGTTCCCCGCCGCAGACCAACATCGTGCGCCGCGACGGCCATCGCGGCGTGCTGATGAGCGTGCTCAAGACCGGCAGCGCCTCGACGCTCGACATCATCAGGGAGATCAAGGAGCGCTTGCCGGGCATCCGCGCGGCACTGCCGGCGGATTTCCATATCGACCTGGTCGGCGACCAGTCGGTGTTCGTGCGCTCGGCCATCGAGGGTGTGGTGCGCGAGGCGGTGATCGCCGCTGCGCTCACCGCGCTCATGATCCTGCTGTTCCTCGGCAGCTGGCGCAGCACGCTGATGATCGCCATCTCGATTCCGCTGTCGATACTCGCCTCGATCGCCTGCCTCTCCTGGCTCGGCGAGACCATCAACATCATGACGCTCGGCGGACTGGCGCTCGCGGTCGGCATTCTGGTCGACGACGCTACCGTCACCATCGAGAACATCAACTACCACCTCGAGCACGGCGAGGACGTCGAGCCGGCGATTCTTGCGGGTGCGCACGAGATCGCCCTGCCGGCGCTGGTCTCGACGCTGGCGATCTGCATCGTGTTCGTGCCGATGTTCATGCTGGTCGGCATCGCGCGGTTCCTCTTCATCCCGCTCGCCGAGGCGGTGGTATTCGCGATGCTGGCCTCGTACCTCCTGTCGCGAACGCTGGTACCTACGCTCGCCAAGTACTGGCTGCAGCGCCACGACCCGCACGCCGCGGCGCACGCCACCGGGACGTTCGCGCGGCTGCAGGTGCGCTTCGCCGCGGGCTTCGACCGGCTGCGCGAGCGCTACGGTGCCCTGCTCGACCGCGCGCTCACCGCCGGTACGCGCTTCGCGCTGCCGTTCCTCGGCGCCATGGCGGCAACGGCGCTGCTCGCCTTCCCGTTCAGCCGCGTCCTGCCGGGGCTCGGCCAGGACTTCTTCCCGAGCGTCGACGCCGGACAGATCCTCATGCACCTGCGCGGCCCGACGGGTATCCGGATCGATGAGACCGCCGCGCTCTGCGACCGGGTGGAGGCCTCGATCCGCCAGGTGATTCCGCGCGCCCAGATCGCCAGTCTCGTCGACAACATCGGCGTCCCTTACAGCGGCATCAACCTCACCTACTCGACCTCCGCCCCCGTCGGGCCGGGGGATGCCGACGTGTTCGTGAATCTCGCCGAGGGCCACCGCCCGACCGCCGAGTTCGTGCAGGCGCTGCGCGCGAAGCTGCCGCCGGAGTTCCCGGGCGTTACCTTCGCCTTCCTGCCGGCGGACATGGTGAGCCAGATCCTGAACTTCGGTCTCCCGGCGCCGGTCGATGTGCAGGTCGCGGGCTTCAACGTCGACGGCAACCGCGTCTATGCCAACGAGCTGCTCGAGCGTATGCGCACCATCCCCGGCGCGGCGGATCTGCGCATCCAGCAGGCGTACGACTATCCGCAGATCAACGTCGTCGTCGACCGCAGCAAGGCGGCACTCCTCGGTCTCACCGAGCAGGACGTGGCATCGAACCTGCTGGTGTCGCTCTCGGGAAGCTTCCAGACGACACCCTCCTTCTGGATCGACCCGAAGAACGGCACGCAGTACAGCGTCGCGGCGCAGACGCCGCAGTACCTGCTCGCCTCGCTCCCGGATCTCGGCACGACCCCGATCACCGGTCCCGGGGCCACCGGCGGCGGCGCCCAGCTGCTCGCCAATCTCGCGAGCTTCCACCGCAGCGCGGGTCCGGCGGTGGTGAGCCACTACGACGCGACGCCGGTCATCGACATCTACGGCGCGCTGCAGGGCACTGACTTAGGATTCATGTCGGGGCAGATCGACCGCCTGGTGGCCGACACGAAGCCCGATCTCCCGCACGGCTCCAGGGTCACGGTGCGCGGCCAGGTCACGACCATGACCGAGTCCTTCAACGGACTCTTGATCGGGCTCGCCGGTGCGGTGGTGCTGGTCTACCTCCTCATCGTCATCAACTTCCAGTCGTGGCTCGACCCCTTCATCATCATCACGGCCCTGCCCGCAGCGCTCGCCGGCATCGTCTGGATGCTGTTCCTCACGCACACGCCCGTGAGCGTGCCGGCGCTCACCGGAGCGATCATGTGCATGGGTGTAGCGACCGCCAACAGCGTGCTGGTGGTGAGCTTCGCCCGCCAGCGCATGGATGCCGGCGACGATGCGCGCCACGCCGCGCACCAGGCGGGCGTGACGCGCTTCCGCCCGGTGCTCATGACCGCGCTGGCGATGATCATCGGTATGGTGCCCATGGCGCTCGGCCTCGGCGAGGGCGGCGAGCAGAATGCCCCGCTCGGCCGGGCTGTGATCGGCGGCCTGGTGTTCGCCACGGTGGCGACGCTGTTTTTCGTGCCGACCGTGTTTACACTCATCCACGGACGGCTCGCCGCGGCGCACGTCCCCGGAGCCCCCGATGCCTGAGATGTCCCCCACGCCCTCCCCCGCCCGCGACCCGCGCATCCGGCGCTACGTGATGATCACGGTCGCGGTGGCGTTGGTGCTCGCCGCGTGGGGAATCGTGAGCCGCCTCTACGCCCGCATCGGTCTCGAGCACGGTGCCACCGACGCCGCGGTGTTCACCGTCGCGACCGCGCACCCGAGCCGCGGTCCAGGCTCGGACCTGCTGGTGCTGCCCGGCACGGTACAGGCTTTCTACGAGGCGCCGATCTACGCACGTACCAGCGGGTACCTGCGCGCCTGGCACACGGACATCGGCACCAGCGTGAAGAAGGGTCAGCTGCTCGCGGAGATCGACGCGCCCGAAGTCGACCAGCAGCTGCGCCAGGCCGAGGCCGACCTCGCCACCGCGCGTGCCAACTACGAGCTGGCCCGCACCACCAACGAGCGCTGGCAGGGTCTGCTCGCCACCGAATCGGTCTCCAGGCAGGACGCCGAGGAGCGCGCCGGAGATGCCGCCGCCAAGGCGGCCGCCGAGCAGTCGGCCGCCGCCAACCTGGCGCGCCTGAGGGACCTCGAGGCCTTCAAGCGCGTGGTAGCGCCCTTCGACGGCGTCGTCACCCAGCGCAACACCGACGTCGGGGCGCTCATCAACGCGGGCGAGGCGCCGGGCGGCGCCCTGTTCCGCGTCGCCGACACGCACCGCCTGCGCATCTACACCTCGGTGCCGCAAAGCTACGCTGCGCAGGTGCACCCGGGACAGGCGGCGGGGCTCGTCTTCGCCGACCATCCGGGTAAGCGCTTCGAGGCCGAAGTCGTCTCTACGGCCCGCGCGCTCGATGCGAGCTCGCGCACGCTTCAGGTGCAGCTGCAGATCGACAACGGCCGCGGCGAGCTGCTGCCGGGCTCCTATGCGGAAGTGCATTTCGACTTGCAGGGCGGCGCGACGCTGCGGGTGCCGGCGAATGCCGTGCTGTTCCGCTCCCAGGGGCTGCTGGTGGCGACCGTCGACTCCGCCGGCCACGCCCACCTGCGTCCCATCACCCAGGGACGCGACTTCGGTAAGGAAATCGAAGTGCTGAGCGGAGTCGAGCCCGAAGACAATCTCATCGTCAACCCGCCCGACTCGCTGCGCGAGGGGATGCAGGTGCGGATCGCGGCGCCCGCCGGCACGGGCGGCGCGAGTGCCGGGCACGGCTGATGCGTCTTTCCATCGGGCTCGCCGTCGCGGTCGGCTGCGCTCTCGGGGGCTGCTCGCTCGCGCCGCGCTACCAGCAGCCCGCGACTCCCGCACCGGCGGGCGCCTACCAGGAGCTCGGTGACTGGAAGATCGCCGCGCCTGCCGACGCCGGCGCGCGCGGAGCGTGGTGGAGCATGTTTCACGACGCGGACCTCGACCGCCTCGAGGGTGAGGTCACGAGCGCGAACCAGAGCCTCAAGGCGGCGCTCGCGCGCCTCGACGAGGCGCACGCCGCCACCCGCATCGCCCGCGCCGGCTGGTTTCCGACGCTCACCGCCGACGCGAGCGCCACGCGCCAGCGCGCCTCGGTCAATGCGCCCGGCTTCACGCCCGGCGCCGAGCCCGTCTACAACAACTTCATCGCCGCCGGCGAGCTCTCCTACGAGATCGACCTGTTCGGCCGTATCCGCAATACGGTAGCGGGCGCCCGCGCCAGCGAGCAGGCGAGTGCCGGCGACCTCGCGGCCCTGGACCTGAGCGTGCACGCCGAGCTCGCCACCGACTACTTCGCCTTGCGCGGCCTCGATACGCAGCAGCAGCTGCTCGATCAGACCGTGGCGGACTACGTGAAGGCGCTCGACCTGACGCGCAACCTCTACCAGGGGGGCGCCGCGGCGCTCGCGGACGTGCAGCAGGCGCAGGCGCAGCTCGAGACCGCGCGCACCCAGGCCGAGGACACGCGCTTGAAGCGCGCCCAGACCGAGCATGCGATCGCGGTGCTGGTCGGGGCCCCGGCAAGCGGTTTTCATCTCCCCGCGCACCCGCTCGAGGCGGGACTCGAGATCCCGGTGTGGGATCCGGGCCTGCCTTCGCAGCTGCTCGAACGGCGACCGGACGTCGCCGCCGCCGAGCGGCGCGTGGCCGCCGCCAACGCCGGGATCGGCGTGGCGCGCGCGGCCTATTTCCCGGTTTTCAGTCTCAACGCGGCGGCCGGCCAGCAGAGCAGCCAGAGCGGCAACTGGATGATGGCCCCGAGCCGCTTCTGGTCGGTCGGCCCCGCGGGAGTACTCACGGTATTCGACGCGGGACTGCACGCCGCGCAATCGGCCGCCGCGCACGCGGCCTACGATGAGCAGGTGGCGAACTACCGCGGCACCGTGCTCACCGCCTACCAGGATGTCGAGGACAACCTGGCGGCGCTGCGCCAGCTCTCGCTCGAGGGCGTGAGCCAGTCCGCCGCGGTGAGCGCGACTCAGGGCGCGCTCGATCAGGCCAACTATCGCTACAAGGGCGGCGTCGTCACCTACCTCGAGGTGGTGGCGACCGAGAACGCCGCGCTCGCGGCGCGCCTCGCGGCGGTCGACATCGAGACCCGCCGGATCAGCGCCACGGTGCTGCTGGTGCGCGCCCTCGGTGGTGACTGGCAGGCGAACGCCGCCGCCGACCGCAGGTAGCCTCGTGAGGCATCAACGGTGGCTCGCGCCGGCCGTGCTCGCGCTCGCCGCCGGTGCGGCGGCCGCCGAGGAGCCCGCCCCGGCGAGTGATCTGCCGATGCTGCTCGCGGCACAGTACACCTTCATCGAGCAGCGCCAGTCCACGCTCGAGTCGCCCTACGAGGGGCAGCTCAGTCTGCATCCCGACGGCGATCGCCAGGGTACCCACACCATCGGCTTCTACGGCGGCTGGGGGCCGCTTCCCTGGGCGCAGCTCTACCTCGACGCCGAGAAGTTCATGGGCGCGGGCGTGAGCGATGCCACCGGACTCGGCGGACTCACCAACGGCGACGTCATCCGCCAGGGCGTGCCGGGGCTCAAGAAGGAGTTCTACATCGCCCGCGCCTACGCGCGCTTCATGCTGCCGCTCGGCAGCACGGTCGCGAGCGTCGCGCGTGGCCCGGACCAGCTCCCCGGCACCGAGGCGGTGCAGCGCTTCGAGGTGAAGCTCGGCTTGCTGTCCGCTTCGGATGATTTCGACCACAACAGCTACGCGAACTCCGCCCGCACGCAGTTCCTCAACTGGTCGCTGTGGAATAACACTGCCTGGGACTTCGCCGCCAACACCCGCGGCTATACCAACGGACTGGTCGCCGCGTACGTGAGCCCGCTGTGGTCGCTGCGCTACGGCCTGTACCGCATGCCGCTCTACGCCAACGGCCAGACGCTCGAGACGCTGCGGCGCGCGCGCGAGCAGAATCTCGAGCTCACGCTCTCAGCCGCGCGAGCCGGTACCGTCGTGCGCCTGCTCGCCTACCGCAACACCGCGCGCATGGGCAACTACGCGCAGGCGCTCGCCATCGCCGCGGCGTCCGGCACCGTGCCGGATGTGGCGGCGGACGATGCGCAGGGGCGCCACAAGACGGGGTTCGGTGTGAACGCCGAGCAGCCGCTCGCCGACGGCGGCGACACCGGCGTGTTCGTGCGTCTCGGGTGGCAGGACGGCAAGACCGAGGATTTCGCGTTCACGGAAGTCGACCGGCAGGCGAGTGCCGGCGCGCAACTCTCCGGCGTGCACTGGCAGCGGAGCGAGGACCGCTTAGGGCTGGCAGCCGTGATCGAGGGACTGTCTGCGGTGCACCGCGAGTACCTGGCGGCCGGCGGCTCGGGGTTCCTGCTGGGCGATGGCGCGCTCGACTACGCCCACGAGAAGATCCTCGAGGCCTACTACCGGGCGCAGTGGACCTGGTCGCGCGGCGCCTTCGCGCTGCGCGCGCAGCTCTCGCCGGATTTCCAGTACATCCAGAACCCGGGGTTCAACCAGGACCGCGGGCCGGTGCGCTTCTACGCGCTGCGGCTGCACCTCGAGTATTGAGGGATCGCCCCGCCCGGCAGCGGCTGCGGCGGCCGGACCCCATGGCCCGGCCCCGCACCCGGGGCGCCCGCGGGCTGACTCAGCCGACCGGACGCACGTCCTCGCTCGCCTGCTGCTGCGCGCGGTGTACTTCAATCTGCGCGTTGGCCGAGGGCTTCAATGCGTGGACCGCCGCCTCGAGGGTCTGCCCGCCGAGCACCCGCTCGCGCACGTCGGGAAAGGCGATGTTGAGATTCTGCGCGACGTGCAGCGCGGCCGAGCATTCGCTCACGTCCTTGAAACCCGTGCAGGCCTCCCGCGTCGTCATGCCGGCCGGCACCAGCGCCGCGAGCCGGGTATTTCCCGATACCGGGTCGCTGGCGTCGGCACGCGGCTGCGCGGCCGGATCCGGCGCCGGCTCTGCCGTCGGCGCGGGTTGTACCGTACTCGAGGGGTTTGCTCCGGCGAGCGACAGCGGTGCGAGCGAGAGCGCCGCGACGACGGACAGCAGTGTGATGGTTCCCTTCATGATGAGCTCCTTTGTTGCCTGCGGCCCGGACGCATGCGGACACGCGCGAGCCGTCGGGTCTATCTAAGACCCGAAACGCGCACGCGGCAACGTGTCGGCATCCGGCGATATGTCGGTGTGCGGCGATATGTCGGTGATCGGCGTCGCGCCGCGCGCGCTGGCTCAACGCCTGGAAGGCGCCGGTAGGCGATAGCCGACACCGGCGAGCCCCGCAGCCACGACCGGCGCCAGCCAGCAGCGCCACAGCTGCCGCGTCGTCGCCCAGCCTCCGGCGATGAGCTACTGCACCCGCACGAAGTCGATGAAGCCGCGCTCCATGTCGGTGTGCGTGAGCTGTACGCGCACCGCATCGCCGACGTCGAGACCCTGGAAGCCCTTCATCAGGCGGCCCTCGGCGAGCGGGTGCGCGATGCGTACGAAAGTCCCGCCCTCGTTGACGCCGGTGACCATGGCGTCGAACTGCTCGCCGACGTGCGGTGCGAGCAGCATCGCGGCGGCGGACTTGCGCACCTGGCGCTCGACCTTCTGTGCATTGCCTTCCTGCAGCGTGCAGTGCGTGGCGAGCGTGCGCAGCGTGGCATCGTCGTAAGGAGCTGCGCGACCCGCGAGCGCCGCCTTGAGGAGCCGCTGGGTGATGAGATCGGGGAAACGCCGGTTCGGCGCGGTGGCGTGCGTGTAGTCGTCGATCGCCAGGCCGAAGTGGCCTTCGGCCGGCTCGCCCGGCCGTTTGAGCACGTACTCGCCCGCGCCGAGGAGCTTGACCACCGCGAGCGAGAGATCCGGGAAACGCTCCGGGGACTTCTGCTGGCAGCTGACCAGGAACGCGCTCAGGGCGCGCGCATCCGGCGCCGCCGGCAGCGAGCCGCCCAGGGTCGCGGCCAGCGCCACGATGCGTCCCCACCGCTCGGGCACGCGCAGCACACGGCGCAGTGACGAGGAACGCCGCGCTTCGAGGAACTGCGCCGCCACGCTGTTGGCGGCGATCATGAAGTACTCGATGAGCTCCTTGGCGCGGTTGTCCTCGTCAGGGCGCAGATCGAGCAGCTGGGCGCCCTCGTACACCGCCTGTGCCTCGAGGGTGGTGAGACCGAGCGCGCCCTGCGCTTTGCGCACGCCCTTCAAGGCCTGCGCCACGCGGTCCTGGATGCGCAGCTGCTCCTCCATGCCTTGGACGGCGGCGACCGGCGGCGGCATCGGCCCCTTGCCGTCGAGCCACGCCGCGACGCTGTTATAGGCGAGCTTGGCGCGGTTCACGACGCGCGCGCGGTACACGTCCGAGGCGCTCACCTCCCCCGCCGCCGTCACCGTCAGATCGATCACCAGGCTCGGCCGCTCCTGCCCGGCGGCGAGCGAGGTCAGGTCGGTCGAGAGCCGCTCGGGCAGCATCGGGAAGATCTGCGCGGCGGTGTAGACGCTGGTGGTATTGACGCTCGCGTGGACATCGAGCGGCGAGCCCGCCGCGACCGTGCCGTCGACGTCCGCCACCGCCACGAGGATGCGCGTCGTCCCACCGGCGAGCGGCTCGGCCACCGACAGCTGGTCGAGGTCGCGCGAGTCGTCGTTGTCGATCGAGCACCACAGGAGCGCCCGCAGATCGCGCACGCCGGGATCGCCCGCCGCGGCCGGACCGCCGATGGCCTGCAGCTGCGCCAGCGCCGCCGCCGGAAAATCCGGGTCGAGGCCGTGCTCCTGCATCGAGCGGCGCGCGATACGCGTCAGCTCGTCCTGGCGGTTGCTGGGCGATGACACATCCGCATGATACCGAAGCTGGTGCCGTGCCGAAGCGCGCGCGCCGCCCGAGCATAAAAAAAAGGGCGCCGTACTTGACGGCGCCCTTTTCCGTTCGCTGCGGGACGCACCCCGCCGCGAATCATCAGCTCATCGGCAGCATGCCGGTGTAGTAGATGATGACGTAGGCCTTCAGTGCTCCGCTAGCCGCCATGCCGGCCGGCTGCGGCACGCCCCACAGCTTGACCAGCGAGCCCGCCGTCAGGCTGCTCGAGAACGTGTTGAAGTCGCTCGAGTTGGCGAGGTTGAGCGGCGTCACGGTGACCACACCGCCGCTGCGGTTCACCTGGTAGACGAGTGTCGCCGAGCCCTGCGTGGCGTCGAAGTCCACCGTCACCGCGTTACCGCCGGTATTGCCGACCAGCGACAGGGTGAAGGAGCTGCCGGTGACGCCGTCGACCACCTGTGCCATCGGCAGAGGCGTCGGCTCGAGGATCGCCATCGGCACCTGCCAGGGCGTCATCCCGCCCACCCAGGTGGCGTAGGAGGCGCCCCAGGCGTTCACCTGGCCGAACGTGCCGCCGAAGTTCACCGCGCCGTTGCTCGCCGACACGAAGTCGCCGATGGCACCGGCGCCGGTATCGGCCTGGGTCGGGAAGGTGAAGTACCACCAGTCGAAGCCCGAGATCGCATCGCCTGCCGGATCCATGTTGTTGTTGCTGCCGGTGTAGGGCAGGTAGTCGAGGTTCACCGTGTAGTCATCGCTGGCGCGCACGAAGTCGCGCGTGTAGGTGAAGCCGGTCGCCGTGGTGCCTGAGATGGTGCCGCTGTAGTGGGCCATCTCGATGTCGACGGTGTCCGCCACCAGCGGGTTGGCGAGCGGATCGACGCAGCTCACGTGCACCTTGAAGCCGCGCACGATGTCACCGCCCGCGAGGAACCCGGGTCCCTGGCCGATCGAGGCGGCATCCGCGGAAGGGTTCTGCGGCGCGCGGAAGTAGAACAGCGTGTTCGGGCCGATGGTGATCTGCACCGGCGCGCCGTCCTCGTTTTCCACCGTCATGGTGCCGGCCGTGTCATCGACGCCGAGCACGTGACCTTCGGGGCTCAGCCACACCTTGTCGAAGGTGCTCGAGTACCACACCCGCACCGCAGTGAGCGAGCCGTCCTCCTGGTAGCGCGCGGCGACCCGCACGTACTCACCGTTGAGTGCGCTCGGGAAGGCGCTGTTGACCACCGTGCGCGCGTCGTTGTTGTCGACGTCGTAGAGGATGGTGCCGTTGGTGCTGTCGACGTTGATGGTGAGCTGCGTATTGCTGGTCACCTCACCCTCGGGGTTGCTCGCCGGCACCATGGGGAAGTCGCGCAACATGGTGAACGAGCCGCCGCTCACCGTCTGCACGGTGCCGTAGCTGTGGCGCAGCACCAGCCAGCGCAGGTCGCCTGCCCGGTGCCGGCGCACGGGACCCTTGAAGTTCACCGCCCACACGGTGGTGCCATTGGCCGCCGGCGGGTTGTGCGCGACGATGAAGGCGGGGTGCGCCAGGTCGAACTCCACGTTCAACACGTTGGGCGTGGAGGCCGAGACGACCAGTGGGTTGTCGAAGTCGAGCGTGATCGGCACCGTGAGGCCGCCGGTCGCGCCCTGCGTGCCCTCGATCTGGATCTGGCTCGAGGCGATGGTCGAGCCGCCCGCGGCCGGGAAGCCCGCCTCGGGGTTCGAGGCCACCGTGAGCACCACGTCGCCGGGATTGGCGGATACGGTGATGATCGCACCGCTGTAGGTGTTCACCGGCACGCTGACGCTGCCGATGATATCGGCGAGATTATCCAGGTCCACCAGATTGAGCGGCGTCGCGGTGGAGGCCGTCCAGATGGTGACGTTCGCGCTCCCGTCGGACGGCACCAGCGCGACGCTTTGCAGCTGCACGCCGATCGTCGCCCAGTCGTCGGAAGTCGCGTCGCTTACCAGCAGCTGCAAGTTGGCGGTCTGCGGAGGCGGGTTGGAGTTGCCGCTCGAGGCGGAACCCCCACCGCCGCAGGCGCTGAGCACCGCGGTGAGACCCGTGACCAGCGCGCTCAACAGGGCGCGCCGCAACATAATGCGCTCCATGTGCGTATCCCTTCTGTCAGTTTGGGGCGAGCGGATGCCGGCCCGTCGCACCTTAAAGCGGTCCAGGCGGGAGTTGGTTGACCGGAAAGCGCTCGCACGACGCGTGAGTGTCGCGCCGTGGCGACGCGCGGCGTGTCGAAGGTGGCGCGCTCTAGGCGGCCGACCGCAACAGCACCGTCACATACTCCTTGGCGCGCGCGCAGGCGGCCTCGAGTGTCAGGCCGCGCGCGAGCCCGGCGGCGATGCCTGAGGCGAGCGCGCAGCCGGTACCGCGTCGAACGCCCGCGAGACGTGCACCCGTGAGCTCGCTCGCGGTGCCATCGCCCGACACCAGCCAGTCGATCGCCAGGGCGCCGGCGGCGTGCCCGCCCTTCATGAGCACTGCCGCCGCACCGAGGGCGCACAGCGCACGGCCCTGCGCCACGATCTCCGCCGCCGAGCTCGCCGGCGCGGTGCCAAGCAACAGCGCTGCTTCGGGGATGTTGGGCGTGAGCAGCGTGGCGCGTGGCAGCAGATGCGCGCGTAGCGCCGCGCGTCCCGCCGCATCGAGCAGCGCGCCGCCGGAAGTGGCGGCGAGCACCGGATCGAGCACCAGTGGCAGCTGCGCGCGCGGCGGCAGCGTCGCGGCCAGGACCTCGACGATGTCGGCGCGCGCGAGCATCCCGGCTTTCACCGCCCTCACCCGCGCGCTCGCGAGCGCGGTCTCGATCTGCGCACGCACCAGTGCGGCCGGCATGGGAGTCACTGCGACGACCTCGCGCTCGGTCTGCGCAGTCACCGCGGTGACCGCGCACAGCGCCTCGACGCCGAAGGCGCTGAGAGTCGCCACGTCCCGGGTGAGTCCGGCCCCGCCGCTCGAGTCCGTGCCGGCGATGACGAGGACTGCGCTCACTCGCCGAGCGCGATCAGCGCGACGTCGTGGTGGCCGCGGGCACCGAGCGCGCGCGCCGCCCGCCAGGCGCGTACCCCGGTGCGGCAACACAGCACGATGCGGGACGCCTGCGGGAGCGGTGCGGCGCCTTGCTCGAGCGCCTCGACGCCGATGCGCAGCGCCGCCGGAAACGGCGACACCGGCGCCTCGGTGAGACCGCGCAGGTCGATGACGAGATCGGCGGCGGTGACCTGCTGGGGAGCGATGAATGCGAAGCGCTCATCCGGCTCAGCCGCCTGCGCGAAGGAGACCTCACCCACGTGCAGGGTGCGGAAGTCGACGCTCAGGAGACGTCCGAGGACGGCTGGCTCGAGCTTCAGGAGGAGCGAAAGTGTCAGGTGCGCCTGCAGCGTCCCCATGACGCCCACCGCTGTACCGAGCACTCCGGACTCCGCGCACGAGCCCGCCTGGCGCGGCAGCTCCGGAAACACGGCGCGGTAGCTCGGCGCGCCGCCGCAGAAAGCACCGACGTAGCCCGAGAGCGCCAGCACCGAAGCGCTCACCAGCGGCTTGCGGGCTTCAAGGCAGGCATCGCTCAGCGCGTAGGTCACTGCGAAACTGTCGGCTGCGTCGACGATGACATCGGCTGCGGCGGCGAGCACGCCCGCATTGGCGGGCGTCAGCCGCTCAGGCCACGCATCGATGTGCACCGCCGGATTCAAGGCCAGGAGCGCGGCGCGCGCGGCGCCGGCCTTGAGGCTACCTAAGTCGCTCATGCGGTAGAGCGGCTGGCGGTGCAGGTTCGATTCCGCCACGCGGTCGTGATCGACGATAGTGAGCCGCCCGACCCCCGCGGCGGCGAGGTACGGCAGGACGGCGCAGCCGAGACCACCTGCGCCGACGACCGCGACCGAGGCCGCCGCGAGCCGCGCCTGGCCGCTCGCTCCGACTTCCGGCAGCACGACCTGGCGGGAATAGCGCTCGCTCACCGGAGCACCCATCCCTTCAGGCCGCCGCCGCGAGCCAGGCGCGGGCGCGCTCCTCGGGGCTGGCATGGCGCACGATGTCGGTCACCACCGCCGCGACGTCGGCACCCGCGGCGAACACCCCGGGCAAACGCTCGAGCGTCAGCCCGCCGATCGCCACCAGCGGCAGGGCCCCGATGCGCCGCTTCCACTCGGTGAGTCGCGCGAGTCCCTGCGGGTGCCACGGCATCAATTTCAGCAGCGTCGGATAAATGGGCCCGAGCGCCACGTAGTCGGGGTGCACCGCGAGCGCGCGCTCGAGCTCGGCGTCATCGTGCGTGCTCACGCCGAGCCGCACGCCGGCGCGGCGCAATGCCGCGAGATCGGCGCCCGCAAGATCACCCTGTCCGAGGTGTACGAAGTCGCAGCCCTCAGCGAGCGCGGCTTCCCAGTAGTCGTTGACGATGAGCTGCATGCCGGCGGCCGCGCACAGCGCGCGCGCCGCACGGATCTCCGTCCGTACCTCCTGCAGCGGTGCGCTCCTTGATGCGCAGCTGCACCAGCCGCACCCCGGTGGGAGCCAGCCGCGCGACCCACGCGGCGCTCTCGACGATCGGGTAGACGCGCGGCAGTTTCATCCGCGGAAGGCCTGGCCGACGACCGGCGTCGAAGGCGCCGCGAAATCGCGCGCCTCGATCGGTCCGGCGAGGCGCGCCGCGCGTCCCGCCTCCACCGCGAGGGCGAAAGCACCGGCCATCGCCACCGGGTCGCGTCGCCTGGGCGACCGCGGTGTTGATGAGCACGGCATCGAAGCCGAGCTCCATGGCCTGCGCGGCGTGCGAGGGTACGCCGAGCCCCGCGTCGACGATGAGCGGTATCTCCGGGAAGCGCGCCCGCAGCGCCGTGAGTCCGTAGAGGTTGTTCAGGCCGCGGCCCGAGCCGATCGGCGCGCCCCAGGGCATCAGCACGCGACAACCGGCCTCCAGCAGCCGCTCGGCCACCACCAGATCCTCGGTGGTGTACGGGAACACCTCGAACCCCTCGGCGCACAGAATGCGTGCGGCCTCGGCGAGCCCGAAGACATCGGGCTGCAGCGTGTCGGTATCGCCGATGACCTCGAGCTTCACCCACGGCGTTGCGAACACTTCGCGCGCCATGTGCGCGGTGGTAACCGCCTCCTTGACCGAGTGGCAGCCCGCGGTGTTCGGCAGCACCCGCACACCGAGTCCGCGGATGAGCGACCAGAAACCCTGTCCGGCACGCTCGCCGCCCGCCTCGCGGCGCAGCGACACCGTCACGACCTCGGCATGGGCCGCGCGCACCGCGGCGCTGAGCACCGCGGGCGTTGGATAGCGGGCGCTGCCGAGCAGCAGGCGCGAGCGCAGCTCCGTGCCGTAGACCTTGAGCACTCAGCCCCCCTGCATCGGCGCCAGCACTTCGAGGCGATCGCCCTCGGCGAGCGCGGTGCGCAGCCGCGCAGCCGCGGCTACGAACTCGCCGTTCACCGCCGTGGCGACGATGCGCCCGCCATAGCCGAGCTCGATGAGCGTCGTCGCGAGCTCGGGCGCCTCGGTCTCACGCCAGACGCCGTTGACGAGGATCCTCATCCATCACCTCCGCAAAGTGGCGGCCTTCGAGCAGCACCTCGGCCGCGCGGCGCGCCAGCGCCGGCGCGAGCAGGAAGCCGTGGCGGTAGAGGCCGTTGACGTAAAGCGCCCCGCCCACGCGGCGGATGCGCGGCAGATTATCGGGAAAGGCCGCCCGGACGCCTGAGCCGGTCTCGAGAATCTCGGCCTCGCCGAATGCGGGGTGCAGCGCGTAGGTCGCCGACAGGAGCTCGAGGAGCGAGCGGGCACTGACGCGCCGCTCGGCGTCGCTCTCGAGCAGGGTCGCGCCCACGAGATACACGCCCTCTCCCCGCGGCACGACGTACACCGGCAGCCGCGGATGCAGCACCCGCACCGGACGCGAGAGCGATACTTCCGGGGCCTTCAGCAGCAGCATCTCACCGCGTACGCCGCGCAGATCGCCGAGCACGCGCCGCGCCGCGAGTCCGCCGCAGTCGAGCACCTCGCGCCCGGCGAGCGCGCGTGCGTCCGCCTCGACCCCGAAACGCACGCTCACGCCCAGGGCGCGGGCGCGCTCGAGCAGCGCCCCGAGCGCCGCGCGCGGATCGAGGTGCCCTTCCGCGGCGAAGTGCAGCGCCGTGGCGAAGCGCCCGGAGAGCTCCGGCTCGAGGGCCGCGAGCGCCTCGGCCCCGAGACTCTCGAAGTCATGCGTGCGCCGCCCGAATTGCCGCAGCTCCCCGGCATCGCGCCCGTGGGCGATCACCAGGGTGCCGCGCCACACCGTGCCGGCAAACCTGCGCCGCCACCACGCGAGGCCCTCCGCGCCGAGGCTCGCCACCAGCGGGCCGCCGTTCTCGAGCTCGCACCAGGGTGCGAGCATGCCGCCCGCGTACCAGGAGCAGCCCGCGCCTTCGAGCGTCGCAGCGCGCTCGAGGAGCTCCACCGCCGCGCCGCGCTCGGCGAGCTCGACCGCGCAGGCGAGTCCCGCGACGCCGGCGCCGATGACCGTTACGCGCATCGCCTCAGACGTCCTTGCCGGCCGGCACGTAGAGTTCCGAGCCCGCCGCGCGGAACTTGTCCGCCATCTCGCGCAATCCCTGGGCGCGTGCCTCGGCCCGCACCTCGTGCGAGATCCGCATGGAACAGAACTTCGGTCCGCACATCGAGCAGAAGTGCGCCACCTTGTGCCCCTCCTTAGGCAGAGTGGCGTCGTGGAAGGCGCACGCGGTATCGGGATCGAGCGAGAGGTTGAACTGGTCCTGCCAGCGAAAGTCGAAGCGCGCCCGCGACAGCGCGTCGTCGCGCTCGCGCGCGCCCGGATGGCCCTTGGCGAGATCGGCGGCGTGCGCCGCGATCTTGTAGGTGACGACGCCGGTCTTGACGTCGTTGCGGTCGGGAAGCCCCAGATGCTCCTTGGGCGTGACATAGCAGAGCATCGCCGTGCCGAACCAGCCGATCATGGCGGCGCCGATCGCGGAGGTGATGTGGTCGTAGCCCGGCGCGATGTCGGTGGTGAGGGGACCCAAGGTGTAGAACGGCGCCTCGCCGCAGGTGGCGAGCTGCTTATCCATGTTCTCCTTGATCTTGTGCATGGGGACGTGGCCCGGGCCCTCGATCATCACCTGGCAGTCGCGCGCCCAGGCGACGCGCGTCAGCTCCCCGAGCGTTTCGAGCTCGGCGAACTGCGCCGCGTCGTTGGCGTCCGCGATCGAGCCCGGGCGCAACCCGTCGCCGAGCGAGAAGCTGACGTCGTAGGCGCGGCAGATCTCGCAGATCTCCTCGAAGTGCTCGTAGAGGAAGCTCTCGCGGTGATGCGCCAGGCACCACTTGGCCATGATGGAGCCGCCGCGCGAGACGATGCCGGTGACGCGCGAGACCGTGAGCGGCACGTAGGACAGCCGCACGCCGGCGTGGATGGTGAAGTAGTCGACGCCCTGCTCGGCCTGCTCGATGAGGGTGTCGCGGAAGATCTCCCAGCTGAGCTCCTCGGCGACGCCGCCGACCTTCTCGAGCGCCTGGTAGATGGGCACGGTGCCGATCGGCACCGGCGAGTTGCGCAGGATCCATTCGCGGATGGTGTGAATGTTGCGCCCGGTGGACAGATCCATGACGGTGTCGGCGCCCCAGCGGATCGCCCACACCATCTTGTCGACCTCCTCGGCGGTCGAGGAGGTCACCGCGGAGTTGCCGATGTTGGCGTTGATCTTCACGAGGAAATTCCGGCCGATGATCATGGGCTCGGATTCCGGGTGATTGACGTTGGCCGGGAGAATGGCGCGCCCGGCGGCGATCTCGGCGCGCACGAACTCCGGCGTGACGTGATCGGGGATGGCCGCACCCCAGGAATTGCCGTCGCGCGCCGCGCTGGGCGCGTGCTCGCGCCCGAGGTTCTCGCGGATCGCGACATACTCCATCTCCGGCGTCACGATGCCGGCGCGCGCGTAGGCGAGCTGCGTCACCGCCCGCCCGCCCCTAGCGCGCAGCGGCGGCCGGCGCAGCGGGAATTCCGGCGCCGGCTTGCCGCCCGCGGTGAGGCCGTTGTCGATGAGCTGCACGTGCCGTCCGGGATACGCCTCGGTGTCGGCGCGTGCCGCGATCCACTCCGAGCGCGAGCGCGCGAGACCGGCTTCGATGTCGATGGTCACCGCCGGATCGGTGTAGGGACCGGAGGCGTCGTAGACGGCGAGCGGCGGCTCGCCGCTCGCCGGGTGCAGCGCGATTTCGCGCATCGGCACGCGCACGTCCGGATGCAGTCGCCCGGGGCGATACACCTTGCGTGAGGCGGGGAAGGCTTCGGAGACGACGTGCCAACTCTGCGCATTCATCAGACACTCCTGGCGTTGAGGCCACAGAAGATCCGGAGCAGGCTGGCAACGGGTAAGGAGAATCGCAGCAGCGCGATACGAGAACTTTCCTACGCCAGCATTACCTGGATCAGGTTCGGAGGGTCGCCATGCTGCGCTTCCCCGAGCGCCGATGGCCTCTCAGCCCCCTGCCGGGGCTCCCCTAGGTCGCGTGTAGCATACCCCGTCAGGGCGCGCTGTGTGACACTAGCCTTGACATGGCTTCGTGGCAGATCTGGGCGCTTCTGTCGGCGGCCTTTGCCGCGCTCACGGCGATCTTTGCCAAGGTGGGTGTGGCTGGCGTCGCGCCTGACGTGGCCACCTTCATCCGTACGGTGGTCGTGCTCGCGCTCCTCGGCCTGGTGCTGGCCGCAACCCGCCAGTACCCGCAGCTCGGTACCGTGCCGCCACGCGCCTACGCCTGGCTCGCGCTCTCAGGGCTCGCCACGGGCGCCTCGTGGTGGTGCTATTTCCGCGCGCTCAATGTCGGCGACGCCGCGCGTGTCGCGCCGCTCGACAAGCTGAGTGTCGTACTGGTGGCGCTCTTCGGCGTCGGCTTTCTCGGCGAGCGGCTCTCGCTGGTGAACTGGCTCGGCATCGCACTCATCGCCGCAGGCGCCTGGTTCGTGACGCTCAAGGCCTGAGGCTCGCCGTTTCCGCCGCGGCAGCCGCCCGCAGCTCTCTCTCCGTCACCGGCACGAGACTTTCCGGCCGCGCCCGTGCGCGGCCCAGACGCCGCGCTCAGCCCGGCCGACCGCTCCCGTGGCTCGCCTGGCCACCCTTGCGTCCGGCCTGGGCGGCGAGCTCGGGGTGCTGGGAGAAGCTGCGCTTCTCGTCCGGCACGCTCTGCCCGCCCTTGCGGCCGGCGACGGCCGCGAGCGCGCGGTTCTGCGAGAAGCTGCGCTTCGCGCCGGGCACACTTTGCCCGCCCTTGCGCCCGGCTTCAGCGGCGAGCCGGCGATTCTGCGAGAAGCTGCGCTTTTCGTCCGGTACGGCCTTGCCACCCATGCTGGCAATCTGCCGCTGCCGCTCGGCGTTCATCGAGGCGAAGCCCCGATGCGACAGTCGTCCTTCCGTTGCGTGAGCCATTGCCGCTCTCCTTCCGACCTCTGGGGTCGGCGCAATTCGAAGACTGCATCTATTCCCTGCGGAGGATACGCCCGCGGTCGAGCCGGGGAAACCGTCCGGAACCGCCGGCGGCCGTCGCCATGGCGGTTTGCCCGCGGTTCAGGGGGTTAAGCGATCGATGCTGAGGGTCACGAGGCCGTCCTTGCCCACCTGGTAGCTGATCTCGCCGTAGGGGTCGCCGCGCGCTGCGACCGGGGAGCCCGAACGGGCGATCCGCGCGACCACCGCGACGCGCTGACCCGGCACGAAACTGCGGCCGGCCACCATCGAATCCCTGGAGGAGAGCTCGACGGTCTGGGGAAATTCGCTCGCGAGCTTGCGCACCGCGAGCGGCGGTCCGGGCTGTGCCGGATCGCGCACGAACACGAACAGCGGGAAGGCACCCGCGGATTCCTTGAGCGCGGGCGACAACGTCACCCGCACCCGCACGGCGGCGGCGGACGGCGCGGACGCGGCGGTGTCGGCCGGCGGCGCCGCGCTCGTCTGGCGATCGATGGCGGCGACCTGTTGCTCGAGGAAGGCGCGCACCGCATCCGGAGGATTGAGCGAGAGCACCTTGGTGAAGCGCTCGCGCGCGAGCGGCAGCTCGCCGCGCCGCGCGGCCACCAGCGCGCCGAAGAACAGCGCCTTGCCCGAATTGGGCTCGAGCGTCAGGGCGCGCTCGATGAGGCGCGCGGCGCGCCCGTCGAGCTCGCCCGGATCGCTCATGGCGAGCGCCTGGGCCTCGCCGAGCAGCGCCTCGACGTTCTTGCCGCCCGCGAGACGATCGGCGTGCGTGTAGGCACGGTATGCGAGTGGAAATTCCTGCAGCGCCACGTAGGAGCGCCCCAGCATCAGCCAGCCGTCGAGGTCATCGGGATTGTGCTCGAGCTTGCGGGCGAGCTGCGCCACCATGCTCTCGGGCGAGTCCGCCGGCGGCGGCGCATGCCATGACCAGTTACTCCAGAGGACGTAGAGCGCAGCAGCGCCCACCGCGAGCACGCCCGCGGCCGCGAGCGCGCTCCAGGGCGCGGGCCCGCCGGCCGTGGTGCGCGCGCGCACCAGCGGGATCGCCACCAGCGCGATGCCGCCCGCGGTGAGCGCGGCGGCGAGCAGTACGAAGGTCAGCATCAGGGCCGCGGGTCCTCGTCGTCCTGCGGCAGGAGCGCCGTCCGTTGCCGCATCACGCGCACCAGCACCAGCGCACCGATCACGAGCAGGACACCCGGGGCCAGCCACAGCCAGGCGGTGCGCGCCGTGAAGCGCGGCCGGAACAGGATGAAATCGCCGTAGCGGGCCACCATGAAGGCGCGCACCTGCGCGTCCGACTTGCCGGCGAGCAGCATGTCGCGCACCTCGTGGCGCAGGTCCGCGGCGAGCTCGACCGGGGAATCCGCGAGCGATTCGTTCTGACACTGCATGCAGCGCAGCTCGTGCGTCAGCGCGAGATAGCGCTGCTCGAGCTCAGGCGTCGGCATCTCCGTCGGATCGACGGCGAGCCCCGCCTGCGCCAGGGCCAGCGTGGCCACCGTGCCGAGCACACTCATGAGGCGTGCCCGTCTCATGACCCGGGAAACGCCTGGCGCGGCACGCGCGGCAGGATCTCGCGCGTCCAGACCTCGTGGGTCAGCTCGCCGACCACCTTGTAGACGACGATGCCCTGCGGATTGATGAGGAAGCTCTCGGGCGCCCCGTACACACCGTAGTCGATCGCCGTGCGGCCGGCGTGATCGACTGCGACGACCGCATAAGGGTTGCCGAGCTGCGTCAGCCAGGCGCGCGCCTGGGTGTCGTCGTCCTTCCAGTCGAGGCCCACGAGTGGCAGCACGCTCGCGCGCTGGATCTCGAGGAGCGTCTCGTGCTCGGCACGGCAGCCCCCGCACCAGGTGCCCCAGACATTGAAGAGATACCAGCGGCCCTTCAGGTCCGCGGCATTCACCTTGCGTGCCGGGTCGGCGAGATCGGGGAGCGAGAAGTCGGGCGCGGACTTGCCGATCAGGGGCGAGGCGATGATGTCCTTCTGCGGCGCGCGGTAGATGCCGATCGCAAGGATCGCCACCAGCGGCACGAACACCGCGACGGGAAGCAGAAAGCGATTCATGTCGCCTGCTCGCCCGTCGTGCCGGGTACCGGCGCGCTCGCGGCGGCGCGTACCGGACGATAGCGGCGGTCGGAGGCCGCCACCGCCCCGCCGATCGCCATGATGAGCGCCGCGAGCCAGATGAGAGTCACCAGGGGGCGGATCTGGATGCGGATGCTCCAGCGTCCCGCGCCGAGGTCGTCGCCAAGCGCGACCAGCAGGTTGTTGCCGCGGCTCATGTGGATGGCGGTCACGGTCGTCAGCTGGTGCTGCACCCAGTACTGGCGCTTCTGCGGTCTGAGTACGGCCACGGGAGCCCCGCCGCGCGTCACGGTGATGGTGGCGCCGGTCCCGTCGTAGTTCGGCCCCTCGATGGGCGCCACGCCGTCGAAGCGGAACTCGTAGCCGGCGGCGCTGGTGCTCGCGCCACTCGCGAGCGCGACATCACGCTCGACAGTGAACGATTCGACGCTCGTCAGAGCGATGACGGCGAGCCCGATCCCGATGTGTGCGACCGTCATGCCGAGCACTGCGCGCGACAGCGACAGCCCGCGGCGCCAGCGGTCGAGAGGATCGACCAGCGAGGCGATGATGATCCAGGCGCCGAGCGCTGCCCCCACCGGGGTGAGCACGGCACCGTGGGCGAAGACGCCGAAGCACAGCACCAGCGCGAAGATCACCGCCACCGCGAGCGTCAGCAGCAGCACGCGGGCGCTGTCCGACAGGCGTCCGCGCTTCCAGCCGGCGTGGATGCCGAGTGGCAGCAGCGCCATGAGCGGCAGCATCGTCAGCATGAAGGTGGGGTTGAAGTACGGGGCGCCTACCGACAGCGTGCCGAGCTTGAGCGCATCGGAGATGAGCGGCGCCAGCGTGCCCGCGAACACGGTCGCCGCGGCGATCACCAGCAGCAGGTTGTTGAACAGCAGGAATGACTCGCGCGCGCCGAACTCGAAGCCCGCGGTCGACTTCAGGAGCGGGGCCCGCCAGGCGTACAGCGACAGCGCGCCGCCGATCATCAGCACCAGGAAGGCGAGGATGAAGATGCCGCGCGCCGGGTCGGCGGCGAAGGAATGCACCGACACCAGCACGCCCGAGCGCACCAGGAACGTGCCGAGCATGCTGAGCGAGAAGGCCAGGATCGCGAGCAGCAGCGTCCAGCTCTTGAAGAGGCCGCGCTTGTCGGTGACCGCGAGCGAGTGGATGAGTGCCGTGCCGACCAGCCATGGCATGAAGGAGGCGTTCTCGACCGGATCCCAGAACCAGAACCCGCCCCAGCCGAGCTCGTAGTAGGCCCAGAAGCTCCCGAGCGCGATGCCGCAGGTGAGAAATCCCCACGCGGTGGTGGTCCACGGGCGCGTCCAGCGCGCCCACTCCTGGTCCAGCCGTCCCTCGAGCATGGCCGCGCAGGCAAACGCAAAGGCGACCGCGAAGCCGACGTAGCCGGTGTAGAGGATCGGCGGGTGCACCGCGAGCGCCGGATCCTGCAGGATCGGGTTCAAATCCGCGCCATCGCCCGCCGGCGGGTCGAGCCGCAGGAAGGGATTCGAGGTCGCGAGCGTGAAGAGCAGGAAGCCGAAGCTCAGGACGCCGAGCACGCCGAGCACCCGCGCCCCGAAGCGCCGCGGCAAGCGCGCGGCGCCGACCGATACCGCGACGGTCCAGGCGGCGAGCAGCAGGATCCACAGCAGCAGCGACCCCTCGTGCGCACCCCACACCGCCGTCACCCGGTAAAAGAGTGGGAGCGCCGAGTTGGAGTTCGAGGCGACGTAGCGGACCGAGAAATCGTTGCCGATGAAGGCGGCCGTGAGGCACCCAAACGCGGTCGCGACCATGACGAACTGTCCGGCCACCGCGGGGGTGACCGCGGCGATCCAGCGCTCGCGCCCGAACGCGGGTCCCGCGATACCGAAGAAGGCCTGCAGCGCCGCGAGCAGCAGCGCGAGGACCAGTGCGAAGAGGCCGAGCTCGGGCAGCATGGGCGTCAGGACCCCGTGGAGGGCGTGGCCGGGGGCGCCGGGGCGGCCGCCGGTGCCGGCCCGGCTCCGGGCGGCGACGTCGCCGACTCGGTTTCGGTGCGCGATTCCCCGTGGCGGCGCTTCAGCGAGCGCGCCACCTCGGGGGGCATGTACTTCTCGTCGTGCTTGGCGAGCACCTCATCGGCGATGAACGTCCCGTCGGGGCCGAGATGCCCGTGCGCGACCACCCCCGCCCCTTCGCGGAACAGGTCCGGCAGCACCCCGGTGTAGCTCACGGGGACCTGGTGACTGAAGTCGGTGACGACGAAACGCACCTCGAGGCTCCCGGGCGCGCGCTTCAGGCTCCCCTCGGTCACCATGCCGCCGAGGCGGAAGCGCTCACCGGCGGGCACCTGCCCCGCGGCGACCTGGGTTGGGTCGAAGAAAAAAGTGACGTTCTTCCTGAAGGCCGAGAGCGCGAGCACACCGGCGATGCTCACGCCCGCAAGGATGCCGATCACGAGCGTCAGGCGGCGCTGCCGCGGGGTCATGGCGCGCCTGCGCCGGCGCTGCGGCGGCGCGCCGCGGCGAGTGCCCGTGCGAGCGCGCGCCGTGCCCAGTAGACGTTGAGGAGCACCACCGCGAACGTGACGGCGTATGCCGGCCACACGAAGCCGGCGTAGCCGCCCATGTCGAGAAACTCTCTCATGCCGCAAGCTCCTCGTGCAGCCAGCTCGCGTTGCGCTCGCGCGCGAGGATCTCCGCGCGCAGCCGCACCAGCAGCAGTGCGACGAACAGCAGTGTGAACGCGAGCAGCATCGCGAGCAGGGGCCACAACATCGAGCCCGCGAGTTTCGGCTTGCCGAGCTGCATCACCGAGGGCGCCTGGTGGAGCGAATTCCACCAGGTCACCGAGTAATGAATGATCGGTACGTTCACCACACCCACCACCGCGAGCACCGCGCTGGTGCGATCCGCCCGCTGCGTGTCCTCGATCGCGCCGCGCAAACCCATGTAGCCAAGATACAGGAAGAACAGGATCAGCTCCGAGGTGAGGCGCGGATCCCATTCCCACCATGTGCCCCACATCGGCTCGCCGTAGAGCGAGCCCGTGACGAGTGCCGCGAAGGTAAACGAAGCCCCGATCGGCGCACAGGCCGCCGCCGCCGCGTGCGCCACCTTCATGCGCCAGATGAGGCCGACCGCGGCGGCAAACGCCATCGTCGTATACACCATGAGCGACATCCAGGCCGTGGGGGCATGTACGTAGATCATGCGAAAGCCCTCGCCCTGCTGGTAGTCGGGCGGCGCAAGCACCAGGCCGCCGTAGAGCGCGGCGAGCATCAGGAGCGCCGCGGGCCAGGCGAACCAGGGCGTGAGGCGCTGCGCCACCCGGTACATATGCGGCGGCGAGCCGAAGCGATGCAACCAGGTCCAGTTCATGGGGTTTTCGTTCATTCCAGGCTGATGCGTACCGCGGCGGCGGATGCCAGCGGCGCCAGCGTAATGCCGAGCACCGCGAGCGCGCCGAGCAGCTCGAGCGGCGCCACGATCGACTCACCGCGAATCGCGAGCTCACTCGCGCGCGCGCCGAAGATCAGCACCGGGAGCGACAGCGGCAGCGTCAGGAGCGCGAGCAGCACGCCGCTCCTGCGGATGCCGAGGGTGAGCGCGGCGCCGATCGAGCCGATGAGGCTCAACGCCACGGTACCGACGACGAGCGAAGCCAGGATCCCGGGGATGGCAGCCGGCGGCGCACCGAGCGACAGCGCCGCGAGCGGGGCGATCAGCGCGAGCGGCAGTCCCGTCAGCAGCCAGTGCGCCGCGGTCTTGGCGAACATCAGGCCCGTGAGGGGCTGGCCGGAGAGCGCGTACTGCTCGAGCGTGCCGTCGTAGGCGTCGTCGCGGAAGAGAAATTCCAGAGCGAGGAGCGAGGCGAGCAGCGCCGCCACCCACAGGACCCCCGCCGCCACTTCGCGCAGCCGCGCGAGCTCGGGGGAGATCGCGAGCGGAAACAGCATCGTGACGATCGCGAAGAAGGCGAGCGGCTGCACCAGCTGCCCGCTGCGGCGGAAGGCCAGGGTCAGGTCCCGCAGCAGCACCAGCCGCGCCGCGGCCAGTACCGGAGTGCCCTGCGCGGCACTGCCGCCCGTGTCCAGGCTGGCGGGAGCGGCGGCGAGAGCGGATTGCGGCAGCTCAGCCAAGCGTGAGCTCCAGGCGACGCACGCGCGCCGGCGCGACCGGCAGCTCGTGATGCGTGGCCGCGAGCACCAGGCCGCCGCGCGTGAGCTGCTCCTCGATGAGAGATCCGACCAGCCGCTGGCCCTCGCCGTCGAGGTTGGTGGTCGGCTCATCGAGCAGCCACAACGGGACGAGGGCGAGCGACAGCGCCGCGAGCGCCACGCGCCGTTTCTGACCGGCCGAGAGCGTACGCGCCGGACGATCGCTCCAGGCCGCGGCGCCTACGCGTTGCAGCGCGGCACCGAGGGCGCTCGCGCTGACGCGGCGGCGCATCCCGATCCAGTAGCGCAGGTTCTCGAGCGCGCTCAGGTCGGCTTTCAGTGGGGCCTCGTGCCCGATATAGAGGAGTGAGGCGTGAAAGGCCGGGGGGTCCGCGGCCACGTCCTGCCCGTTCCACAAGAGCCGCCCCGACTCGGGGTGCAGCAGGCCGCAGGCGGCGCGCAGCAGGCTCGTCTTGCCGGCGCCGTTGGCGCCGGTCACGTGAAGACAGGAGCCGCGTTCAACCCTGAAGCCGACGCCGCGCAGCACGTGGCGCTCGCCGCGCCATAGCTGCAGATTCTCGGCTTCGAGGCCCTGGTGCGACATCGGGCGCGAGTCTCGCAAATTCATGAGGTTAGCGCCACGCCCCGGAGCACATTCTGGGGTGTCTTCGCGCGACGTCAGCCCGCCGGAGTTCTGTAGAATCGCATCGGTCCCGATGCCCGGGTGGCGAAACTGGTAGACGCAAGGGACTTAAAATCCCTTGGGGGAAACCCCGTGCCGGTTCGAGTCCGGCCCTGGGCAATGTCCGCTCACGCCCTGTTGAGCAGCTGCGCAATCGCGGCGAAGGAGCGTGCGGCCGCCACGTCGGCGGCGCTCTTGCGATCCTTGTTGCGCAGCCGCGCGCTGGCGCCGGCGTCGAGGAGCTTGCGCACCAGCGCGCCGTCGCCGTTACGGCTGGCGATGATCAGCGCGGTGTCGCCGAAGCTGTTCTGCGCGTCGACATCCACGTGCCGCGCGAGCAGCGCATCCACGATCGCAACGCTGCCGGCACCCACGGCCAGCATGAGCGCGCTGTCACCGCGGGCGGTGCGCGCCACCGGGCTCGGCTCTTTCTCGAGCAGCAGCCCCGCCACCGGCGCCTGCCCGGCCGCGCAGGCGGCCGCGAGCGGTGACACACCCTCCGCATCCGCATGATCCGTGCTCGCGCCGTGCGCGAGCAGCAACCGCACGTTCTCGGCGCGTCCGGTGCGCGCCGCGTACCAGAGCGCCGTGCGGCCGGCCTTGTCGACACCTTCGGTCGCCGCGCCGGCCTCGAGGAGTGCCTGCAGGGTCGCCGCGTCCGCCGTACGTGCCACGCTCATCAAGGCCGTGGTGCCGTGGGCATCGCGCGCCTCCAGATGCGCCCGTGCCGCGATCAGGGCGCGCACGATGTCGCCGTGTCCGCCTTTGGCGGCGGCGAGCAGCGGCGGCTCGGGGTCCTCCGCTGCACCATCGGCCCTGGCACCATGTGCCAGCAGGGCCGCCCACCATGTCCCTGCGACCCTCGCGTGCGGCGAGCAGCAGCGCCGAGGTGCCGCGAGCATCCGCGCGCCCCGGCTGCGCTCCGGCTGCGAGAAGCGCTTCGGCATCACTCGGCGTGCCGCTGACCACCGCGACGCTGAGCATGGGCAATCCCTCGCGCGTCGTCGCGTTAGCGTCCGCACCGCGCACCAGCACGGCGCGCAGCAGCTCCGGGGAGGGCCGTGCGGCGGCCACCGCGAGGTCGGGCCAGCCCGCATACAGGTCGCGCGCGGCTCTCTGCACGCTGGTCGGCGCCGTGGGCTCCTCGATCGGGTTGTGCGGCAGCGCCGTTGCGCCCCGCGCGCGCAGCACCGCCGCCACCTCGGTCGCCCCGCGCTGGGCGGCGAAGTCGAGCGCGGACCACCCTTCGGCATTGCGCGCCGCCACGCCGGCACCGGCCGCGAGCAAGCGCTCGACTGCCTCGGTGCGCTTGCTCAGTGCGGCGTACATGAGTGCCGTATTGCCGCTGCGATCGGCGACTGCGACGTCGGCACGGGCCGCGAGCAGCGCCTCGACCGCCGCAGCCTGTCCGCCCCGCGCCGCAAGCATGAGCGGCGTCATGCCGTGCTGATCCGGCGCGTCTACGGGGGCGCCGCGCTGGATCAGCAGCGCGACCGCGGGTGCCGCGCCCGCCTCCGCGGCGCGCGCCAGCGCTCCGCGGCCAAACTCATCGCGCACGCCGGCCAGGGCCGGGTCCGCGAGCAGATCGAGAGTTGGCAGATCGCCATCGGCCGCGGCCAGCCAGAGCGCTTCACGGCGCACGGCGGGATCGGTGAGCTGCGCGGCCGGCAACAGGCTCGAGGGCAGCGCCTGGTGCGCACCCGCCGACTGCGGCGCCGGCGCGAACCCGAGCGCGCGCGCGCGCGCCAGCCAGCGCGTGGCGCACTCGCGGTCCGGAGGTTCGGCATCGCTGCACAGCGCGGCGAGGCTGAAGGCGGCACGCGCATGACCCTGCGCGGCCGCTTTTTCCAGCCACGAGCGCGCCGCCACCCGGTCGGCCGCGCCACCGAGACCGTTCAGGTAGAAGGCACCCAGGAGATACTGCGCCTCGGAATTCCCGGCGGCGGCGACGCGTTGCAGCGTGGCGGACGCGGTCGTGAAGTCCTTGAGCCGGATCGCACCCTTCACCGGCTCGAGCGGATCCGGCGGCCGCGAGACTGCGAACGCGGCGCCCGCGCACAACAAGCCCAGCAGCAGCGCCGCGCGCTCAGGCCGTGCCATGCTTGGTCTCGACCTGAATGCCGACCCGCTCGAGGAAATCCCCGGGCAGCACACCGCCGGCGCTCACGATGACCGCATCGTTCTCCACCTTGACCGTGGCACCGGCCTGTTCGATCGCGACCGACTGGGCCTCGATCTGCCGGACGTTCGATTGCAGCAGCACCTTGAGGCGGCCGTCGCGCGCGGCGCCATCGATGCGCTCGCGATTGCGCGCCTTGGCGCGATCGAACTCGGCGCCGCGATACGACAACACGACGCTGCCGCCGCCCGTCTCGGCGATGCTGGCGGCCGCCTCGAGCGCACTGTCGCCTCCTCCGACCACGAGCACGCGCTGGCCCTGGTACTGCTCCGGATCGATGAGACGGTAGACCACCTTCGGCAGCTCCTCGCCCGGCACTCCGAGCTTGCGCGGCGTGCCGCGCCGCCCGATGGCGAGCAGCACGCTGCGCGCCTGATAGGTTGCCTTGTTGGATTTGACCGTGAATCCGTCACCGGTGCGCGTGATGTCCTCGACGCGCTCGCGGTAGTTGACGGTCACGCCCGTGCTGCCGCTCGGCGTCCTGCCAGAACCTGAGCAGCGCTTCCTTGCTCGTCTGCCTGAAATTGACCTTGCCGAGGAGCGGTAGGGTCGCCGGCGCCGTCATCACCAGCTTGCCGCGCGGGTACTGGAACACGGCCCCGCCGAGCGACTCCTGCTCGAGCGTGACGTAGCGCATGCCCTTCGATTGTGCGGTCAGGCTCGCCGCGAAGCCCGCAGGTCCCGCGCCGACGATGACGACGTCGAGCATCTCCGCCCCGTTGCGGCCGCCGCGGCGGGCCGCGATCGCCTCGATCGCCTGGCGGCCCTGCTCCAGAGCGTTGCGGATGAGCCCCATGCCGCCGAGCTCGCCGGCGATGAACATGCCCGGCACGGTCGACTCGAAGTGCGGCGTGACGACCGGGATATCGACGCCGCGCCGCTCGCTGCCGAACACGAGGGTGATGGCATTCACCGGGCAGGCGGTCTTGCACGCGCCGTGACCGATGCAGTCGCCCGGACTCACGAGCACCGCGCGCCCGCCGATCGAGCCCGAGTACCTCATGGTGCTCCTGCTCCGGGCAGGCCTTGAGGCACGACCCGCAGCCGATGCAGCGGCTCGGATCGATGCGCGGATGGATGGAGGCAGGCTCGGCCGCCCCGGTCTTCTCCTGCGCGCGGGCACTGCGGTGCTCGAGCCGCCGGCGGCGCAGCACGTGCCAGACGAGCAGCACCAGGCAGGGAATGCCGTAGACCAGGTAGCTGAGCGAATCCAACTTCCGACACCGCCTTGCGCCTGGGCCACCACCGGCCCGCCCGGCCCCGGGAGCCGGCCTGCAGATTTGTGCAATTCAACACGCGCCGCAGGCCCGCGGACTGCGAAGGCGCTCACAGGATTAGACTTTATGAATCCGTGCAAGGCAAAGTAACACAGTACAATTCCTCGGTTTTTAGGCGCTTCTTCAGCAGGTTATGTCGGTTTCCAACGACAATTTTGTCGTTGCAAGGAGACAGAGGAGCTGCATGCACTGCACAGGTATTGTCGGCTCGACGGCGGGCGGGGAACTCAACTGATGCTCTCATGGACGTTCGGCGCGGGCGTGCTGACGGGAATTCTCGCGAGCGTGGCGGCGCTCGGCGTGTGGCGTGCACGTGCGCGCCTCGCGATGCGTCTGCCGCTGCGCAACCCCGCCCTGCTCACGGCTGCCGGAGTCGTGTTATTCGCCGTCGCCGCAGCGGTGCTCTATTTCGGGCTGGAAACGCACCGCGGGGCACGGATGGCCGCTGTCGCGCCCGCGAGCGCGCCCGGCGCTGCGGCAGCCACCTCGATGCAGCAGGCCGTGGCCGGGCTCGAGTCGCGGCTCGCCGCCGGCGGCGGAAGTCCTGACGACTGGGAGCTGCTCGCCAAGGCGTACGATTTTCTCGGACGGACCGAAGACGCCCGCCGCGCACGCGCGCACATCCTGGAGGCGGCGCTGCCCCCGTGACGGCGATGAGCGCCGCCGCGCTCGATGGCCTCGCGAGCGCCCTCGACGGTGCCGGCAGAGACGGGCCCGCGGCGCGCCCCGCCGAGACTGCGCCGCCGCCCGGTGCGACCCTCGAGCAGCTCAGGCAGCGCGTGCGCGATCGGCCCGGTGATGCTGCCGGCTGGCTCGCGCTCGCGGAGGCGTATCGCAACACGCGCGATGAGCGCGGCGCGCGCGACGCCCTCGCCCGGGTCGTTGCCCTCCACGGGATGACGGCGCAGTCCTGGGCCGACTACGCGGACGTGCTCGCCTCGCTCGGCGGCAATTCGCTCGGCGGCGCCGCCGGCCATGCCATCGACGAGGCGCTCGCGCTGGATCCTCATAACCTCAAGGCGCTGTGGCTGAAGGCCAGCCAGGCCCACCAGCAGCGCCGCTATGCAGAAGCCCTCGGCCTGTGGCACCGGCTGCGCAGCGAGTTGCCGGGCGACTCCCCCGACGCACGCATCATCGATGGCAACATCGCCGAGGACACCGAGCTCGGCGGAGCCGCACCCTCGCCGCGCGGCAGCGCCGCCGGCGCCGAGGTTTCCGGGACCGTGTCGCTCGACAGTCGTCTCGCCGCGCAGGTCGAGCCCGGCGCGACGCTTTTCATCTATGCCAAGGCCGCCGACTCACCCGGTCCGCCGCTCGCGGTCGTGCGCGCCACGGCGGGCAGCTGGCCGGTTCAATTCCGCCTCGATGACACCATGGCGATGCTGCCCTCGCGTCGCCTGTCGCAGTTCGATCGTGTGGTGATCGAGGCGCGCATCTCGCGCAGCGGACAGGCGACCCCGGCGAGCGGCGATCTTTACGTCACGAGCCCGGTGTTGAACCCGGGCGCCGCCGCGCGGCTGGCGCTGGTCATCGACCGGCGGCTCGACTGAGGCTGAGGAGCAGCCCGCGCCATGCCAGGACCCGCACGACAGACCGACGAGCTCGAGGAGCCGAGCGTGCGGGCCGCGCCGCGTGCGGCGCCGACGGCGCCACTGCGACGCCCCGCGCCGCCCGCGCCGGCACAGCGGGCCGCACGCCCACCGCCGGCCTCCCCCGCGCCAGCGTCCGCGCCGAGACCGGCAGCCGCGCGCGCAGCCATCCCGGTTGCCGCGCGTGCCGAGCCGCCGCGCAAGCCCCTGCTGACGTTCGACCGGGTGTTCTTCACCACCTCGGTGCTGTTGCTCGCGCTCGGACTGCGTGTCCCGACCGAGCGCTACCTCACGCCGAACCGGGGCCTGGGCTACGCGCTCGGGATCATCGGCGGGAGCCTCATGCTGCTCCTGCTCGTGTACTCGCTGCGCAAGCGCTGGAACTGGCTCGCCTTCCTCGGCTCGACGCCCGCGTGGTTTCGCTTTCATATGGTGCTCGGCATCCTGGGGCCGCTGTGCATCCTCTATCACTCGAACTTCAGCACCGGCGCCACGAACAGCAACGTCGCGCTGTTCGCTATGCTGACCGTGGCGGGCAGCGGCTTCATCGGCCGCTACTTCTACGCGCACGTGCACTCCGGGCTGTACGGCCGCAAGCTCGAGTTGAATGACCTGCGGGCCGGCGCCGACACGCTGCGCAATCTCTCCGGCAGCATGAGCTTTCTGCCGGAGCTCGTCGGGCGCATCGAGGGCGCGGAGCGGCGCCTGCTGGACGCCGGTCCGCACTTCGCCCTGCTCGGCTTCCTCAAGCCGCTGGTGGTGGCGGCGGCGACGATCCGCGAGCGCTGGCGGCTGCACGGTTACCTGCGCCGCGCGCTCAAGGCGGGCGCCCGCGCCTCGCCGGTGCTCGCCGCCGAGCGCCGGCGGCTGGCACGCGCGGCGCGCAGCTACATCGACCGGCGCCTCGCCGCCACCAAGAAAGTGGCGGAGTTCTCCGGCTACGAGCGGCTGTTCTCGCTGTGGCATGCGCTGCACATCCCGCTCATCTTCATGCTGATCATCGCAGCCGTGATTCACGTAATCGCAGTCAACGTGTACTGACGACGGCGCACATGCAGGGGGGACGATGGCGAACGGTGCTGCACATCGGGCTACTACTCGGTCTGGTAGTGGCGCGCCGCGCTGAAGCCGTGAACCCCGAGACACTGCTCATGCCGGGCAAGCTCACCAGCGCGCACGCCAAGTACGAGGAGCAGTGCACGCAGTGCCACGATCGCAGCAACAGCGGCCGGCAGACGCAGCTGTGCCTCGATTGTCACAAGGAGATCGCCGCCGACGTCGCCCGGCAGCGCGGATATCACGGCCACCTGCCCGGGATCGCGACCACTGAGTGTCACGCCTGTCACTCCGAGCATCTCGGGCGGGGCGCCGACATCGTGAAGCTCGTGCCCGAGCAGCTCAACCACGACCTGACCGACTACACGCTGCGCGGTGCCCATACCGCGCTCGCCTGCGGCGGCTGCCACGTGGCCGGCAAGCCCTACCGGGAGGCGCCGCGCGACTGCCTTGGCTGCCATAAAAAGGAGGAGCCGCACGAGGGCCGCCTGGGGCGCGACTGCGCCTCGTGCCACGACGAGAACGCCTGGCGCCACATCAGCTACGACCACGGCAAGACCGCCTTCCCCCTGCACGACCGGCACGCGGAGGTGGCCTGCGCCGCCTGCCATTTCGGCAACCGCTACAAGGACACGCCGCGCGAATGCGTCTCCTGCCACGAGCCCGATGACGTGCACGGCGGCAAGCGCGGCGTGAAATGCGCCGAGTGCCACACCTCGAAGTCCTGGAAGACGCAGAAGTTCGACCATGAGAAGGAGACCGGCTTCGCGCTGCTCGGCGTGCACGGCCGCATCGCCTGCAACGACTGCCACCGGAGTGGCAACCTGAAGGACAAGCTTCCCAAGGATTGCTTCGGCTGCCACCTGGGCGAGGACGCGCACGCCGGCCGGCTCGGCAAGGAGTGCGGCCAGTGCCACGGCAACGACCAATGGAAACCCACGAATTTCGACCACGGACGGGACGGCCACTGGCCGCTCGAGGGACGCCACCAGAAGATCGCCTGCGAGGCCTGTCACACGGCCCCGGTTGCGACGCAGAAGCTGTCGCGCGAATGCCTCGCCTGCCACCGGCCGAATGACGTCCACGCCGGCAAGCTCGGGCGCCAGTGCGAGCAGTGTCATACGCCCGCCGGCTGGCGCGACAGCGTGGTCTTCGATCACGACCTGACGAGTTATCCGCTGCTCGGACTGCACGTCGCGGTGCCGTGCGAGCAGTGCCATCTCACGCGCCAGTACCGCGACGTCGGGCAGAAATGCAACGACTGTCACGCCGCTGACGACGTCCACAAGGGGCGGCGCGGCAGCGACTGCGCGCGCTGCCATTCACCGAATGGCTGGAAGCTGTGGGAGTTCGACCACGCGAAGGAGACCGGCTTCGCGCTCAGCGGGGGACACGCGCAGCTCGCCTGCGAAAGCTGTCATCGCCGGCCGCCGGGCGAAGTGAAGCTCCACCAGGACTGTCTCTCCTGTCACGAGAAAGACGACGTGCACCTGAACCAGTACGGCCGCCAGTGCGAGCGCTGCCATACCACGATCACCTGGAAGGGTGCCCGCGTGCAGTAGCGATGCCGATGCGAGCCACCATCGAAACGAGTCCGGAGCTGATTCGCCGCCGCCGCGCGCCGTTGCGCTTGCTCGCGGCGCTGCTGCTCGCGTGGCTGCCCGTGAGCCCCGCGGCCGCCGCCGAGACACGCAGCAACTTCGACCATCTGACGACTGGCTTCGAGCTGCTCGGCCAGCACCGCGACCTGCCTTGCGAGGCGTGCCATGCCAACGCCGTGTTCAAGGGCACGCCGACCGCGTGCGGCGCCTGTCACGGGATCGGCACCGCGGTGCGCGCCACCGCCAAGCCGCACAACCACATCCTCTCGACCGACCAGTGCCAGAGTTGTCACACCCCCTGGGGCTTCAATCCCGCGGTCGACTTCGATCACACGCAGGTGCTCGGCAGCTGCTCGACCTGCCACAACGGCGTCATTGCGCAGGGGAAGCCCCCCACCCACATCATTGACCGACCTCGAGTGTGACGCCTGCCACGACACCCTGAGCTGGGGTGGTGCGGTGTTCGCGCACGTCGGCGTGACGAGCGGCTGTGCCGCCTGCCACAACGGGGTCAACGCCGACGGCCTCTCGGCGAATCATTTCCCGATCAGCGCCGCCGGCGCGGCGCCGGTGCCGGTGCCGTGCGAGGCCTGCCATTCGACGAGCGAGTTCAGCACCTTTGCCGACGCGACTATCAACCATCCCGCCGTGCAGGGGCTCAGCTGCGCCTCGTGCCACGAGACCGCCGCCTTCATCGGCATGCATCCGAGCACCAACACCACGGCCGGCGACTCACGTCCCAACGCGACGCTCGATCCCAAGCACCCCACGACCGGCGACTGCGGCCAATGCCATACGACGGTCTCGTTCGCGGCCAGCGTCTCGCGGCCCGCGAATCACATCCCGACCACGGCCCCCTGTGCCCAGTGCCACACCAGCGGGAACGACGCGCAGTATTCGGTGACCGGCACGCACCAGGGAGTCACCTCCTGTCTGAGCTGCCACGGTCCGGGCGTCGGCCCCTTCGCCAACGTCACGATCGTCGGTGCACCCGCGAATCACATCCCGATCGGCGCGCTCGACTGCAACGGCTCAGGCTGCCACAGCACCGCCAACGTCAATCCAGGCGGCTTCCTCATCGGCGCCGCGAGTCTCGCGAGCCCGACGCTCAGCATCGCCGGCCACACGACGGTCGCGGGTGCGGTCGCTGCCTGTCAGACCTGCCACGAGACCGCCCCCTACCTCGGCATGATCGCGAGCAGCGCCGGCGCCTGGGGGATTCGCGGCCGAGTGCCTTCGATGCGCTGCATCCCGTCACCGGCGACTGCGGCGGCTGTCACACGACGGCGCCCACCTTCGGTACCGACATTACCGCGGGCAAGCCCGCCAACCACATCCCGACCAGCGCGCCGTGCGCGCAGTGCCACACCACGGCGGGCAACTATCGCGGCCTACTCCGTCAGCGCGACTCACCAGGGCGTCAGCGGCTGCCTCGCCTGCCACGCGCCCGCGGTCGCCACCACCTTTACCAACGTCACCATCGTGACGACGTCGGCGAGCCACATCCCGAGCGGCACGCTCGATTGCAACGGCTCCGGCTGTCACACCACCGCGAACGTGAGCGCCGGCGGCTTCAAGCTCGGCACGGCCAACATCAGCAGTCCGACACTCAACGTCGCCGGTCATACGACCGTCGCGGGCGTCGGCGCGTGCGCCATCTGCCATGAGACCGCGCCCTACCTCGGCATGCTGCCGAGCAGCGCCACCGCCGGCGCGGACTCCCGGCCCACGGCCTTCGATGCCAAGCATCCAACCACTGGAGACTGCGGCAACTGCCATGTGACCACGCCGACTTTCGCGACCAACCTGCTGCCGACCGCGCCGAAGCCAGCCAACCACATTCCGACGACGGCGGTGTGCGCGCAATGCCACACCACCGCCGGCAATTTCGCGGTCTACTCGGTCAGCGGGGTGCACCAGGGCGTCACCGGCTGCGTGGCCTGCCACGGCACCTCCGTCGCCACCACCTTCATTAACGTCACGATTGTCACGACCCCGGCCACTCACTTGCCGATCGGCAGCCTCGACTGCAACGGCTCGGGTTGTCACACGACCGCCAAGGTCAACCCGGGCGGCTTCCTGATCGGCGCCGCGAGCATCTCCAGCCCGACGCTCACCGTGGCGGGGCACACCACCGTGGCTACCGCCGTGAGTGGCTGCCAGACCTGCCACGAGACCGCACCCTACATCGGTATGGTGGCAAGCACCGCCTCCGCCGCGGGCGATTCGCGCCCCACCGCGCTCGACAAGGCGCACCCGACGACCGGCGACTGCAACGGCTGTCACACGACCACCCCGACCTTCGCGAGCGACCAGACCGGCAATGCCAAGCCGACGAACCACATACCGACCAGCGCCGCCTGCACGCAGTGCCACACCACCGCCGGCAACTATGCCGCCTACTCGGTGACCGGAACTCACCAGGGGGTCACGGGCTGCAGCGCCTGTCACGGGCCTGCGGTCGCCACCACGTTCGCCAACATCACCATCGTCACGACGCCGGCCACGCACATGCCGATCGGCAGCCTCGACTGCAACGGCTCGGGTTGTCACACGACCGCCAAGGTCAACCCGGGCGGCTTCCTGATCGGCGCCGCCGGCGTCTCCAGCCCGACACTGACGGTTGCGGGGCACACCACCGTGGCGGCGGCCGTGAGCGGCTGCCAGACGTGCCACGAGAGCGCACCCTACATCGGCATGCTGGCGAGCACGGCGACGGCGGCCGGCGACTCGCGACCGACCGCCTTCGACAAGAATCACCCGACCACCGGCGACTGCGGCGGCTGCCACAGCACCACGCCGACCTTCACCAGCAACGTGACCTCGGGTTCGAAACCCTCGAATCACATTCCGACCAGCGCGGCCTGCACGCAGTGCCACACCACGGCGGGCAACTACGCCGCGTACGTCATGGGAGCCACCGGGCATGCCGGCATCACCAACAACTGCGCGCAGTGCCATGCCTATGGACTGAGCTTCTACAACATGGCGCCACCGAAGCTGGTCGCGCCGCCCTCGGGATCGACCGGCCACATCCCGGCCGTGCCGCCTAACGGCACCACGGTCATCGCCTGCGAGCTGTGTCACTCGCCGTCCGCGTTCACCACCTTCTCCGGGACGGTGATGAAGCACGCCGTAGTCGTGGCGATGAAATGCGAGAGCTGCCACGAGTACGGCATGGCCTGGAAGACCAACGCCGGCATGCAGCTGTGGACGCGGCCGAGCCCGAACCACCATGCAGGTCAGGATTGCAACGGCTCCGGCTGTCATACCGCGCGCGACAAGGCGATGTTCCGGCCACGCGTGCAGACGCCGGCGACCGCGACCACGACCGCCACCACGACTGGCACCAAGACCGGCACCACGAGCAGCACCACGACCACCGCCACGACCACCGCCACGACCACCGCCGCGAATCCGCCGGCCGCTACGCCGGGCTCGCCACACCCGACGCTGCCGCCCGGCCACCTCGCGACCACCGGCAACTGCCAGAGCTGTCACTCGAGCCTCGCGTGGCTACCGGTGCTCGCCGTCGATCACTCGCAGGTGCGCGGCACGTGCGTGAGCTGCCACAACGGCGCGCTCGCGGCGGGCAAGTCCGCGCACCACTTCGCCACGAGCAGCGCCTGCGAGAGCTGCCATACGACCAACGGCTGGACGCCGGCGCGCTTCGACCATACGGGGGTCGTCGCGCACACCTGCGTGAGCTGCCACAACGGCGCGCAGGCGATCGGCGTCGCCCGCAGCCACATTCCGACCGCCCAGGCGTGCGACGCATGCCATGGCACGCTCGCCTGGGCGCCGGCGCTCGTCGATCACTCGGCGTTCAGCGGCAGCTGCGTGCGCTGCCACAACGGCACCGCCGCCGTCGGCCTCGCGCCCGGACATCTGCGCACCCGGCTCGACTGCGCGAGCTGCCACCACTATCCCGAGTGGAGCGCGGTCAACTTCCGCCACACGAGCGCCGCCTATCCCGGCGATCACGCCAACAAGCCGGCGTGCAGCACCTGCCATACCACCGGGAGCGACGCCATGGTTTACGCCGCGCCCGCCTACGCCGGCAGCTGCGCGGGCTGCCACGCCGCGGCGTTCAAGCCGGCCGCGCATCCAAAGACCCTCAAGGGTCAGCTCTACAGCGTCCGCGAGCTCGCCAACTGCAGCGGCGCCTGTCACGTGTACGCCGATCCGGGCATGAGCACGATCGCAAGGAGTCTGCCGGGGCCGCATCATCGGGTCGTGGATGCCACCTTCAGGCGCTGAGCCCTGGCGGTTGCGGCTGCTCTCCGGCGCGCTCGCGGCGCTCGGTGCGGCGACGGCGAGCGCACAGATCATCGGCGCCGCGCCCAACCGCCTCGTGAGCGTCATCGACGTCGCGCCGCGCGACGACCAGGTCGACGTGACCATGGTCTTCAATTGCTCGATGCGCTTTCTCAACAGCCTGCCGGCAAACGAAGGCCGGGTGGTGCGCATTCAACTGCGGCCGCTCCCCGACTGCGGCGTGAGCCCGCTGTCGCTGGTGCCGTCGGAGACGCCCTCGGTGCTCGGCGGTGCGCCGTACGTGAGCTCGGCGCAGCTCGACTCGACGGCGCCCGGCCAGGTGACCCTGACGCTCGAGTTCGGCGAGAACGAGCGGTTCGTGATCGCCCAGGGTGCCGACCCGCGCGGGCTGCGGCTACGGCTGCTGAAGCCCGCGCACCGCGGCAACGTGCTCATCGCCCAGCCCGACGTCGTCGCGGCCTTCGCCATCAACCTCGACTCCGAGCCCAAGCCCTTCACGCAAGCCGACATCGATCTCGCCGCGCAGCGGCTCAAGGCACCGGCGTACGTGTCGGAAACCGTCGTGCAGGATGAGAAGTGGTATCGGCTGCGGGTGGGCCCGATCGAACGCCAGTCGGATGCCGAGCGGCTGCTCGGCGTGGCGCTCAAGACCTATCCGCGCGCCTGGATCGCCGAGGGCGACGACAGCCTCACCACCTCCACCGAGCCCGGCAGCGCGCAGCCCCTGCCGCCGGTCGAGCGCATCGGCAGCGATCCCGCCTTGCCATCCACGGAGCTCAAGGCGCTCCTCAGCGAGGCGCGCGCCGCGCTCGAGGGTCACGACTACGCGCGCGCCATCACGCTGCTCACGAGACTCCAGCGCCAGCCCGAGTTTCCCGAGCGGGCCAGCGCCCAGGAGCTGCTCGGCCTCGCGCGCGAGCGCGCCGGACAGCTGGCGCATGCCAAGGCGGAGTACGAGGAGTACCTGCGCCGCTATCCGCAGGGCGAGGCGGCCGAGCGCGTCGCGCTGCGCCTGAAGACGCTGCGGGCTGCCGAGGCCCGCGAGCGCACCGGCCGTACGCCGCCTGCCGAGACGGCGGGATGGCAGCTGAGCGGCGACTGGTCGCAGCAGGCGCGCTACGACGGCTCGAGTATCAGCAACGGCGCGCCCCCGCCCGGGACTCAGACGGTGCCGCTCGCCTCCACCGCCACCACCGACAATGCGGTGTTCAACGATCTCGATCTGCTCGCGCGGCGCCGGGGCACGAGCGTCGACTGGACCGCGCGTCTCAGTGCCGGCTACGACAAGAGCTTCGAGTCAAGCGCGGCGGCCCTCGGCAACCCGACGCGCATCAGCCTGGCCTCGCTCGAGATGCTCGATCGCCCGCTCGGCCTGCTGGCGCGGGTCGGGCGCCAGGTGAGCGTCGAGGATGGCATCCTCGGCACCTTCGACGGGCTGCTCGTCTCGTGGCAGTTCAAGCCCTCCTGGTCGGTCGACGCGGCGGCCGGCTACCCGGTGGAGCAGCTGATCCTGGCGCCCCAGACCCAGGAGCACTTCGAGAGCCTGGCGCTGCATCTCGCGCCCCCCGGGGCGCATTGGGACGGCAGTGTGTTCGCGACCACGGCGGAGTTTCAGGGCCTGAAGGATCGACAGGCGGCGGGGTTCGAGACCCGCTACGTCGGCTCGGTGGCATCGCTCGTCACGGTCGTCGACTACGACACCTTCTATCACTCGCTCAACACAGCGAGCCTCATCGGCACGCTGCAGCTGCCGGCGCGCTGGAACGTCAGTTTCGACGCCGAGCGGCGCAACTCACCGGTGCTGACGACGCGTAACGCGCTCGTCGGCCAGGCCGCCACCGACGTCGAGCAGCTCGAGCAGCTGTTCACCGAGCAGCAGATCTATCAGCTCGCGCGCGACCGCACGCCGGTCACCTCCGACTACAGTGTCACGGTGACGCGGCCGCTGGGTGAGCGCTTCCAGTTCACCGCCATCGCGACCGCTACCGAGACCGGCGCCACGCCTGCCTCCGGCGGTGTGCTGGCGGTGGCGGCCACCCCGATGCAGCTCGATTATCAGGCACAGCTCGCCGCGACGGACCTCTGGCACGCGAACGACTTCAGCGTGCTCACGCTGAGCACCGGCAACACCGAGATCGGACGCATCGACTCCGTCGCTGCCACCACGCGTTTTCCCATCGGCGGCGCGTGGCGGCTCGGGCCGCGTTTCTCGGTTGACCGGCTGAACGCCCTGAGCGACGGCAGCCAGCAGACCACCTATATCCCTTCGGTCCTGCTCGACTGGAGCCGCGGACGCTGGCTGTTTCAGCTGGACACCGGTGCCGAGCTCGGCCGGCGCGAGGCATTCCTGCAACTCTCCAACGGTACCTTCATACAAACCCAGAACACCTCGCGCTACTATGTGAGCCTGACCTACCGCGTCACCTTCCAGTAGTGAGCCGTCGCGTGCGTAATCAGCTGGCACTCGCCGCGTTCGCGGCGCTCCTCGTGACGACAGCGCAATGCCCCGCCTCCGGTGCCGACCTCAGCCCCCGGGAGTATCTCGACCAGGAGACCGCGGCGACCGTCACCGTCGTGGCGCACCCGCTGGTGTTCGCCAATCCGCGCACCGAGCTGGCGGCGAACGCACGCGATTACGTGACCCTCGCCGCAGCCGCCGTCAACCGCAGCGGCAAGGTGAGCGTTGTTGCGGTGGTCTACTTCTGGTCCACCGTGGATCCGCGCATGCGCAGCGACCCCCTTGCGGCGCCCGACCGTCTGGTCCTCGAGGCCGACGACCGCCGCGTCGAGCTGCGCCGGCGTGCCCTCACGCCGCACGACGCGGGCATCGGCCTGCCGGTCGACCCGCCCCCAGGTCCGTCGGTCGCCCCCGAGGTCTACGGCATCGACCTCCAGACCCTGCAGTTCCTGTCCGCGGCGCGCCAGCTGACGCTACGGCTCGAGAGCCACGGCGCCTGGCTGCGCTACGGCGTCTGGGACGATCAGCGAGCGGCGCTCGCCGAGCTGGTGGCCCGACTCGAGGGCCGCTGAGGTCTAGCTGCGCTCCCACAGCACGGGAAAGAGCGCGTGCACCATGGGTGCGCCGGCGGCCAGCTGCCGCTCGAGCCCCGGGAACTCGGGCGATGTCTTCCAGCGCCGCGGCGCGTGGCGCACGTCGTCGCCGAGGAGTCGCACCGAGAAAACCCGCCGCCGCTGACCCGCCCCGACGCCCGCCGTGGCGTGCAGCGTCAGCATGTGGAAGCACACGGCGTCTCCCGGCTCGAGCGCCCAGCCGAGGATCCGGTGCGCGCCGCGGTCGGCCTCGATGTCGGGGAGATCGGCCAGGCTCCCTTCCGGGAACCACCGGGCCTGGGCATCGAGGAAGGCGCGCGGCATGAGCCAGGGCCCGAGATGCGAGCCGGCGACGAACTCGAGCGTCGCCTCGCGCGCGACCGGGTCGACCGGAATCCAGAAACTGCAGTTCTGGCGGCCTTCGATGTTGTAGTAGGGCTGGTCCTGGTGCCACGGCGTGCGCTGCCGGGTACCGGGCTCCTTGGTGAGCATGTGGTCGTGGTAGAGCCGCGCGCTGCCGCTGCGCATCAGCAACCCGCCGGCCTCCCCGAGCGCCGACTCGAAAATCACGCGGCGGTAGCGCTCGTTCTCCTGCCAGCAGCAGAAATCCTCGAGAAAGAAGCCGGGATCGTCGCGCGCGCTCGCGACCTTGGCGCGCGGACTCGGGTGGGCGAGATTCGCATCGACGCCCTCGCGCAGCAGCGCCACCTCGTGCGGCTCGAGGAGCCCGCGCAGTACCACGGCGCCGTCGGCCTGGAACGCCGCGACTTCGGCGGGTGAGACGCGCGCCCTCCCCTTGCTCGCGGCCGTCATGGCTATTTCCCCGTGCGCAGGAACTGCCGGCAGGCGTTGACGAAAAGACTGCGCTCGGTCTCGGACTCGATCTCCGTGCCGAGCATGACGATGAGCGATTCCGGGCCCGCGGCGCTCGCTGCCGCGCGCTTCACCAGGTGGCGGGCGAGAGGTCCGATGTAGCCGGCGAGCTCGGCCTCGAAACGTCGCAGTTGCGCCGCATCGATGAGTGCCGGAACCGTGCCGGTGGCGGCCGGCGCCGACGCGAAGCTGCCGGTGACAGTCCCCGATGCGCTGTAGCTTCCGGTGGCAGCCAGCGTCGGATTCCCGGTGCCGAGAAACGCACGCACGTGCTCGATGAGGCGGGTGTAGTGCGGCGCCAGCGGCGGCGGGAAGGCGTCGAGCCAGTGCTGGCTGCTCAGGAAGTACTCGAGGCTCCTGGACGGCAGCACGTCCGCGATGCGAAACGGCAGCACCGCGACCCGATGATGTACCGCACGCTCGACCTCGCGGCGCACCTGCGGCGAGTCGTTGGTGCTCGCGGAGAACACCAGCACCATGACGCGCGCGCCGGTGATCGCCTCGACGATCTCGGCGGCCCAGTCCGCCGCCGGCGTGACATCGCGCGGCGCAATCCAGCAATCGATGCCGGCCCCCTCGAGCTGCGAGACGATCCCGAACGCCGGCTCGCGGTCGCTCTGGGAATAGCTGACGAAGACGCGGCGCGCCGTCATCCGCCGCTCTCCAGGATCTTCAGCGCCTTGTCGAGGCTCTTGCGCATGCGGTTGAAGGCGCGCCCGAGCGCGGCGATCTCAGCGCCGCCCGTCGCGGGAAACTCCGCCGCGCTCATGTCGCCGACGCTCAACTGGTCGGCGATCCGCCCCATGCGGCGCACCGGGCGCACGACGAGCGCGTACATGACGAGATTCACCACCAGCAGCAGCGCCACGAACACCGTGGTGAGAGCGACGAGGAAAATGCGGAAGGCGCCGCTCGCGGCCATCTCGGCCGCGGCGATCGGTACCGAGACCACCTGCGCGCCGATCACGTCTCCCGCCTGCCAGCCGAAGCCGTTGTTGCGGCCGTACTTCTCGATGACGGTCGCCGGCGCCGCCTCGGCCGTGCTGTGACACACCAGGCATTCGGGCTTGGCGCTGATGGGACGGGCGAGAAACAGCGAGCGCCCCATGGGTGTGTCGCGCTCGCCGACGATCTCATGCACGCCGGCATCGCTGCGGAAGCGCTGGATGATGTCAGCCTCCCAGTCGGTGGCGCGGTCGCGCAGGTTGGTGGGGTTGAGGGTCGCTTCGTGGTAGGAGTACTCGTGCCGCGTCTCCTGTACGCGCAGGAAGTTCTCGGTGGCGGCGTAGGCCGGCACGCTCTGCGGCAGGAAGACGCTCTGCATCTGGGCGTGCAGGAGCGGCGCGATCTCCGTGGCGGTGTAGTCGCGCACTGCCAGTGCGCTGTCCATCATCAGTCCCGCCTCGGTGCGGATCTCGCGCTCGGCGTTGGACTCGAGCACCGCGCGGCACACGAACCCCGTGATGGTCGCCCCGACCGCGAACACCACGATCAGCGCCAGATTGACCCGAACCAGCAGGCTCATTCGCTCCCATCCCCGATGTGGCTGACTGGGCGGTCGCAGCCGCCCTGGTGGCCGGCCAAAGTAGTGGATTGCCACCACGGGACGCAACTGCGCCGCGGTCGTGCCCCCCGTTGTGGCCGCGCGCGCCTGCCCGCACAATCCCCCGCGTGCCCAGCGCCAAAGCGAATCGAAACTCCCCCTTCATGGTCGGCGTGTCGGGCCATCGCGATCTCGACCCGGACGACATAACGCGCCTGCGCGAGGCAGTCACCGACTTCGTCCACCAGCTGAAGGCGCATCTGCCCGACACGGAGCTGCGGATGATCGTCGGCATGGCCGAGGGGGCCGATCTCCTCGTCGCCGAGACCGCGCTCGGCCTCGGCGTGCCGGTCGAAGCGGTGCTGCCGATGCCGCTCGCGCAGTACGCGGCGGATTTCGATGCCCGGACGCTCGAGTGCTTGAAGGAGCTGCTGCGCCGGCCGGAGGTGCGCTGCGTGGAGCTGTCGGGTGCGGTCGCCGCCGCCGGCGTCACCGGCCCGCACTCGCGCGAGCAGCGCGACGCCATGTACGCCAACCTCACCGACACGCTCATCCGGCGCAGCAGCCTGTTGCTCGCGCTGTGGGACGGACGCAGCTCCCGCTTGCCGGGCGGCACCGCCGACACCGTGCTGCGCTACCTCGGCCTGCGTACCGGTGAGAACGGCGCGAGCGATGCGATCCAGTTCATCGAGGTCGCGGAAGAGCCGGACACCGCGCAACGGCTGGTCTACTGGACGCCGGCGCTGCGCAGCGGCGCCGCCGGCGAGCCCCCGGGCCCGCCCTGCTATCTCGCCGGCGCCGGCGATCACGTGCTGCACGTGCAGCGCTCCATGCCCGAGCGCCTCAAGCGCCAGCTCGCCGAGCTCAACAGCTACAACCTCGAATACCGGCAGCTGAGCGGCGCCGGCCGGCTGCGCGAGCCCGAGTCGCTCATGGGCTCGCTCCCGGAGCGACCGGCGCTGCCGCCGAACGCCATGCTGGATGACATCGACGCACAGTACGGCAAGGCCGATGCGCTCGCCGTGTACTACCAGCGCCGCTCCGACCGGCTGTTTGATCTGTTCGCGTTCATGGCCTTCGCCATGGGTGTCGCCTACCTGATCTACGAGAAGCTCACCGAGTCGCGCTCGCTCCTCATCGCCTATCTGCTGACGCTGCTCACGAGCCTCGGCGTCTACTATGTGCTGCAGGGCAAGCGTTGGTTCGGCAAGCACCTCACCTACCGCGCGCTCGCCGAGACGTTGCGCGCGCGCTTCTATCTGCGCCTCGCCGGGGCCGATCAGCGCATGGATGCCGCCGAGGTGCTGGCGCTCTCGGGGATCGAGAAGTTCCGCGGCTTCAGCTGGATCGGTTTCGTGCTGAAGGGGATCGAGGCGGCCGACGACCGCACCGCCCCGGACGGCCGGTTCGCACCTGGCAGCGTCGAGGAAGTGTGGATCGAGGGGCAGTTCCGTTACTTCACCCGCAAGGTGGCGCACCTCGAGCGTGCCAGCCGCCGCGTGAAGCACATGCGCCACTTTCTGTTCGTCGCAATCCTGGTGATCATCTCGCTGCTGTTCGCCTTCGGCGATCAGCTGCACCGGATCGACATGGGACTCGGCGTGCCGCTGAAGAACATCCTCACCTTCTCGATGGGCTTCATGGCGGTGCTGCTCGGCGTGTGGGAGCTGCACCAGGACAAAATGGCGACGCGGGAGCTCCTGTGGCAGTACCGCAATCAGCTGAGCCATTTCGCGCGTGCCAAGCTGCAGCTGGCGCGCATGTCGACGCCCGCCCGGCGCAACGACGTGCTGGTGGAGCTCGGCAAGGACTCCCTGATGGAAAGCTACCTGTGGGCCATCCATCGCTACCACCGCGAGCACGAGCCCCCGGCAGCCTGAGCGCGTCCCGGCGCCGGGCGGGTTAAGATCGGCTCCCCATCGAGGCGAGGAGCCCCAGCATGATCTTTCTCCTGGCACTCATTCCCGCGACCGCGCTCACCGTCGCCGGCTACGTCGCGCTCTTCCTGTCACACCGCTCCGAAGGCTCCCTGCGCACCTTCGGCCGCTACCTCGGCATCTGGGCGTTCGTGCTGGCCGCACTCGTGGCGCTCGGCGGCATGTTCGCGGCCGGCCACATGCGCGCGCACGGCGGCATGTGGGGTCCGCACCCCGGCATGCATTGCCCCTGGATGGATGAGAGGCCCGAGGGCCCGCGCACCGAGAGTCGCGAGATGCTGCGTGAGCCGCCGCCGCCTCCTGCGGCGCAGCCGGCGCCCGCCCCGGGCGCGGACAGCACGCATAAATGACATTAAATATCGTTTGTAAGTTATTGCAAATATGTAGCTTAGTGTCGCTATCTTACCGGGCATTGCCGGTGACGGCTCGATGAGCGAACTGCAGCCGCCGCCCGCCGCACCGCGCCGCCGCGAGCGTACGCGCGCCGCCCGCTCCACCGGACCGACGCTGCATCCGATCGCGCGCCTCGAAAATCCCTGGGCGCCGCTCGAGATCCTCACGGCCGAGCAGGTCGAGCGCATCCTGCTCGCCGCCTACCGCGTGCTGGAGGAGGCCGGCCTCGAGATCAGGAGCGCCGCGGCGCGTGCCGTGTTCACGCGCGCCGGCGCACTGGTGGACGAGAGCACGCAGATCGTGCGCCTGGGGCGCGAGCTCATCGAAGCGCAGCTCGCGTCCGCTCCGGCACACTTCGTTCTGCACGCCCGTAACGCCGCACGGCATCTGCACGTCGGCGGCAACGTCGTCAATTTCGGCCCCGTGACCGGTGCTCCCAACATCCGCGACTGCGAGGGGGGCCGGCGTTACGGTGACCTCGAGGCGTTTCGCAACATCCTCAAGCTCACCCACACCCTCGGCGTGCTCCACTGGCAGGGTGGCATCGTGGTCGAGCCGGTCGACGTGCCGGTGGCCACGCGCCACCTCGCGACCTATCAGGCCCATATCGAATGTGCCGACACGGTGTGGGCCGCGCGCGGCATCGGCGGCGTGCAGGCCGAGGATGCGCTTGCCATGTCGGCCATCGAGCACGGCTGCTCGATCGAGGCGCTGGCTGCACGCCCGACGCTCATGACGGTGACCAACGTCAACTCCCCGCGCCGCGTCGACGAGGAGATCCTCGACAACATCATGGTCATGGCCCGCCATGGTCAGTGCGTGGTCATCACACCGTTCACGCTCATGGGGGCCATGGCGCCGGTGACCCTCGCCGGTGCGCTGGTGCAGCAGACCGCCGAGGCGCTCGGCGTCTTGGCGCTCTGCCAGCTGCTGCGCCCGGGCACGCCCTGCGTGCTCGGCGGCTTCACGTCCAACGTCGACATGCGCACCGGCTCGCCCGCTTTCGGCACGCCCGAGTACGTGCACGCGGTACTCGCGGCCGCGCAGATCGGCCGGCGCCTGAAGCTCCCGGTGCGCACCAGTGCCGTCAACGCCGCCCCCACGGTCGATGCGCAGTCGACCTACGAGACCGCCTTCTCTCTGCAGGCGGCGGTCTTGAGCCACAGCCATCTCGTCAATCACGCCGCCGGCTGGCTCGAGGGGGGACTGTCGGCGTCGCTCGAGAAGATCGTGGTCGATGCGGAGCTGCTGCGTAACTGGGAGGTGATCCTCAAGCCCGTGAGCTTCAGCGACGACGATCTCGCGGTCGAGACGATCAAGGAAGTCGCCGCGGGAGGCCATTTCTTCGGCACCGCGCACACCCTGGCGCGCTACGAGTCGGCCTTCTACCGGCCGTTGCTGTCGGACTGGTCGAACTTCGAGAACTGGCGCGACGCCGGCAGCCGTACCGCGACCGAGCGTGCTACGGGCATCTGGAAGAAGCTGCTCGCCGAGTACACGCCGCCGCCGCTCGATCCGGCGGTGCGTGAGGCGATCGCCGCCTATGTCGAGCGCCGCACGCGCGAGCTCGCCGCGACGTGATCGCCAACGCCCGCATGTACGCCGTGACCCCCGCGGTCGAGGCGGCGTGGCGCGCGCTGCTCGCGCACGTGGCGAGCGATGCCGGCGTGGCGCTCGATTACCTGCCCTACCCGGCGCCGCAACCGCTCGAGGAGCTGTGGAGGCGCAGCGACATGGCCGCGGTCTTCATGTGCGGCTTTCCGGTGGCGCTGCAACTTGCGCCGGTGATTCCGCTCGCGGCGCCCATCCCGCGTGTCGCCTGGGCGGGGGGGCGCGCCGTGTACCGCACGGATCTCATCGTGCGCGCGGCTGCACCCTACCGCACGCTCGAGGACACCTTCGGCGCGCGCTCCGGCTGGACGGTCGCGCACTCGCACTCGGGATTCAACGCCTTCCGGCACCACCTGCTCGCCTACCGCACGGCAGCGCGGCCCACGCTGTATCGCGAGATGTCCGGCAACCTGGTGACGGCGCGCAAGGTCCTCGACAGCGTGCGCGAGGGCCTGATCGACGTGGGGCCGCTGGATGCCTACTGGCATGCGCTGATCGCGCGCCACGCGCCCGAGCTCACGCGCGGCGTACGGATCCTCGTCTCCACCGCCACCGCACCGATGCCGGCCTTCGTGGCGGCCGCCGGGGCGCCCGCCGACGTGGTGGCGCGGCTGCGCACGGCATTCGCCGCGGCGGCGACCCGCCCCTGGTTCGCGCCGCTCGCCGAGCCGCTGCTGCTCGAGGGTTTTGCCGCGGTCGGGGTGGAGACGTTCGCGCCGCTGCTCGAGTGGGACCGCGAGGCGAAGGCCGCGGGCTACCCCCTGCCGGCCTGAGGCAGCGCTCGATCAGGCGCCGCCGGCCGGCACGCGGTCGGTCGGATGGCGCGGTGCGTCGTGCGGACGCAGCAGGAAGCGCCAGGCCACGTCGAAATAGCTCCGGTAGACCAGCCCGCCGTTCTCGGCGATGAGGCGCGCACGGATCCTGCGGTAGCGCGCCGGATAGCGGTACCAGGGAACCCACGGCGCTTCGTGGTGCAGGGCGTGCAGGTTGTTGAAGAGGAACAGCGGTCCCAACACCCACGAGCCCTCGACGAGGGCGATGCGGGCACGCACCGCGGGGAGCGCGCGATGCTCGGCGAAAGAACGGATGAGCGTCAGGCTGTTGCCGGGAATCGCCATGGTGAGCAGATAGACCCACAGCGGGATGCCGCACACCAGCTTCACCCACGCCAGCACCGGGATACACCAGGCCAGGTGCTCGAGCCACACGTACGCGAGCGCCCGGGCGGTCCGCGATGCAGCGCGCGCCACTCGGCGGCGAGGAAGCGGCCGATGCGCCAGAAGGCCCCGATGGTGATACGGCCGAGGAGCGTCTGCGAGATCCGCACCATGCCGCGCCCGAGCGGGGTGAGCCGCGCCCAGTCGCGCTCGGTCCAGTACCAGGACTCCGGATCATCGAGCGGATCGGTGAGGCGCTCGTCGTCATGGTGCGCCAGATGACTCGCCTGGTAGGAATCGTAGGGCAGCCACAGCGACAGCGGCACCATCGCGAGCAGGCGGTTCACGCGCCGCCAGCGGGTCGGATGGCCGTGGACGATCTCGTGCTGCAGCGAACCGTGCAGCGTGATCAGCATGGCGGTGAGGGGTGCCACGACCCACAGCGGCCAGCGGCCGTACATGAGCGTGACGCCGAGCCAACCCCCGTAGGCGAGCGCGGCAACCATCAGTGTCGGGAGCTCCATCGCCGCCACCCGCGGCTCGGTGGCACTCAAACGGGCGGTGCCCGCATCGGCAGGGGTGCTCAGTTCGCTCACGGACGTCGCAACAGCTCCATTCGCCGTCATGGCGGGAAAGCTGGCCTCCTTGGCGACGATATTACCGCGAAAGCCATCCCGCGCAGTCGGGAAGACTACGGATACGCCGTCGCACGCGCCGCGGTGCGCGTCTCAGTCCAGCGTGACGCTGCGCAGCAGGCGGCGCTCGAGCGCTGCCATGCCGTCGTAGAGCAGGATCGCCATGAGTCCGGTCACGAGCCCGCCCTGCAGGATGAAGGCGGTGTTACTCGAGAGGAGCCCCGCGATGATCACCTCGCCGAGACCCTTGGCGGCCACCGTCGAGCCGATGGTCGCGGTGCCGACGTTGATGACCAGCGAGAGGCGGATACCCTCCAGGATCAGCGGCATGGCGAACGGCAGCTCGACCCCGAGCAGCCGCTGGCGCGCACTCATGCCCATGCCGCTGGCCGCCTCGAGCACCGCGGCTGGCACGGTCTTCAGGCCCACCAGCGTGTTCTCGAAGATCGGCAGCAGCCCGTAGGCGAACAGCGCGATCAGCGTCGGCTTCTCCCCGAATCCGACCAGCGGCACGGCACCGCGAGCACCGCCACCGGCGGGAAGGTCTGCCCGATGTTCACCAGCGTCCGCGACAGCGGCAGGAAATTCGCGCCGCTCGGGCGCGTGACGAGGATCCCGAGCCCGACCGCGACCAGCGTGCTGGCCGCCGCCGCGAGGCACACCGTCCCGAGCTGCGCGAGCGCGAGCGACAGCAGGTTTCCCTGATCGTAGATCGGCGGCGCGCCGTACTGCGTGAGCGGGGCGAACAGCGGCGCGAAGTTCTGCGGCTCGAGGAGGAAGGCGAGGAGCAGCGCGAGCGCGCCGGCCCGCAGCACGCGTGGCCGCGCGCACTCACGGCGCCGCCGCGCGCCAGGATGTCCGCGAGGCTGAGCTGGCCGCGCACGGTCGCCGTCCGCGTCGACGACGAGCGCCGAATCCGCCCCGCTCCAGACGAGCTCGGAGAGCACTTCGCGCAGCGAGGCCGCTGGCCGCCACGGCGGACCCTCGGCAACGCCCGGCGCGCCAGCTCGCCCGCCGTCGTCAGCGACAGCAGTCGCATGGCGCGGTCGGCGAGGCCGGTCATGCGCGACACGAAGGGGTCGCGGGCCGGGTGAGCGGAGCACCGCCGGACGGTCGTACTGCAGCAGCCGCCCCTCGCTCATCACGGCCACGCGCTCCCCGAGATGGAAGGCCTCGTCCATGTCGTGGGTGACGAGCACCACGGTCGTGCCGAAGCGCCGCTGGATGTCAAGCAGGTCCTCCTGAGCCTTGGCGCGGATGATCGGATCGAGCGCGCCGAACGGCTCGTCCATCAGCAGCACCGCGGGCTCGGCGGCGAGCGCGCGGGCGACTCCGACCCGCTGCTGCTGGCCGCCGGAGAGCTGGTGCGGAAGGGCGCGCGCGTACTTGGCCGGGTCGAGCTGAAAGACCTGCAGCAGCTCCTCGCACGCGCGCCGCGATGCGCGCCGTCCAGCCGAGCAGCCGCGGCACGGTCGCGATGTTCTCGGCGACCGTGCGATGCGGAAACAGCCCGTGCCCCTGGATGACATAGCCGATGCGCCGCCGCAGCAGATGCGCGGGCTCGCTGCGGGTGTCGCGCCCTCGAGCAGCACGCGGCCGCTCGAGGGCTCGATCAGGCGGTTGATCATGCGCAGCAGCGTCGACTTGCCCGAGCCCGAGGTGCCGACGATCACGGTGATCGAGCTGCGCGCGACTGAAGGACACGTCGTCGACGACCTTGGTCTCGCCATACTGCTTGGTGAGATTCTCGACCGTGATCATGAGCCTCGTTCTCTCATGCTCGCCCGGTCGAGCACCTCGACCAGCGCATCGAGCAGCAGCGCCGCCGAGAAGGCCAGCATGACGATCGGGATCGCGCCGAGCAGCACCAGGTCGATCGCCGTCTGCCCGATGCCCTGGAACACGAAGGTCCCGAGGCCGCCGCCGCCGATCAGCGCCGCCACGGTCACCATGCCGATGTTCTGCACCAGCACCACGCGGATGCCGGTGAGGATGACCGGCAGCGCCAGGGGCAGCTCGATCCCGCCGAGCACCTGGGCATTCGTCATGCCCATGCCGCGCGCCGCCTCGACCGCGGCGTGCGACACGCGCTTCAGTCCCACCACGGTGTTGGCGACGATCGGCAGGAGCGAGTAGAGGAACAGCGCCACGGCCGCCGGAGCCGCGCCGATGCCGCGGATGCCGAGCCGCTGGGCGAGCGGCACCGCGGCCGCGAGCGCGCCCAGCGGCGCCATCAGGATGCCGAACAGCGCAATCGCCGGAATCGTCTGGATCACGTTGAGCGTGCCGAGGATGCCGGCGCGAGACGCGGGCCCCGGTGGCAGAGAATACCCAGCGGCAGGCCGACGATCACCGCCGCAGCGAGCGAGCCGAGCGCGAGCAGGCAGTGCTGGCGCAGTTCGGCGGCGAAGCGCGTCGGCATTGACGGCGTACTCGCGCATCACCGAGAGCTGGTCAAAGTGCCGGAGCGCCAGGGCGAGAACGATGGCGGGCAGAACGAGAGCAGCATGAGTACCCGCCGTGCCGCGGGCCGCGGACGCAGACGGGTCATCGCATCCGTGCAAGGAGCCCCAGGCACACCATCAGCACCCAGAAGCCGCCGCCCGGCGGCGACCCGGATGACGCGGTTGCCCGGGGGCGTGAGCGATCGCCGGCGGCCGCCACCGCGAGCGCGACCGTCACGACCCCGAGAAGCGCCAGCAGCCAGCCGTATGCGCGCATTCCCGCCAGCACGGCCCCGGCGCCGCTGGCGAGCAGCAGCGCGCCGTACAGCCGCCAGCGCCGAACGCCGGCAGCGCCTCGCACAGCCGCGGGGTTCCCGGGCACGATGCGATTGGCCTTGAACGACCACGAACGGCAGCCACAGCAGGGCGGCGGCGCCGGCGAGCCACCAGCACCACGCCGAGCGAACGCCAGGTGGCGCTGGCTGGGCGGAGCTTGCGGTTGAACGCTTTCCAGCACGCGCGGTACTGCAGAAAACCTTCGGCGCGCAGGTACTGCGCGGCGACCTCCTCGGTCGGCCTCGCCGTTGACCTGCACGCGCTCGTTAAGCTGCTGCAGCTGACGCGGCGTAAGGCTCTGCATGAGCGGCTTACGATCGCGGCGATCTGCGGTATTCGCCTTGAGCGTCGCCTCGCGGATCAGGGGCACCGGTGCATACACCGGCTGCGCGTGGCGGTCGTCCTCGAGCACCACCAGGTCCGCGGCGACGATGCCGCCGTCGGTACCATACACCATCGCGGTATTGACGCCGTTGGTGCGCGCTGCGGCCGCGCCGATCGTGGCGGAGGTTTCCCCGCCCGCCAGCACGATCTTCTGGTCCGAGGTGCAGCCTGAAGCCGTAGGTGTTCTCCAGCGAGCGCAGCGTGCCGGCGTTGGCGAACTCCGCCGAGCAGGCGAGCACCACCGCCCCTCCGCCGGACACCCAGCGCGCGAAATCACTCATGGTCTTCAGGTGCTGCGCCTCGGCGATGTCGCGCCGGATGGCGAGCGCCCAGGCGTTGCTCGCAGGCGCCGGCGTGAGCCAGACGATGCGGTTGGCGGCGTAGTCGAGCCGCGCGCCGAGCTCATAGCCGGCGCGCAGGTCCTTCCACGCCGGATTGGCCGCGTCATTGAAGAAGAGGCCCGCGTTACCGGTGTACTCGACGTACAGGTCGATCTCGCCCGCGAGCAGCGCCTTGCGTACCACGGGCGTCGCCCCGAGCGTCATGCGGTCGAGCGTCGGCACGCCGTGGGCATCGAGCAGCAGGCGGATCATCTCGCCGATCATCGCCGACTCGCTCGAGAGCTTGGAGGAGACCACGACCTCCGCCGGCGATGGCAGGCGCTGAGCGCGAGGAGCGCGGCCACGCACAGCGACTTGAGGAACTGCGCCACGCACACACGTTATCATGGTGTTACCCATGCCGCCGCGCCCGCGACCTCCCCTCAGCGCCGATGCTGGCGCGCGCCCCGTGAGCGGGCGCTACTCGCTGTGGCGGCTGCTGCGCGAAGGACTGAACGGCCAGCGCGGCTGGTCGCGCGCCTGGGAAAAAGCCACGCCCCGTCCGCGCTACCGCGTGGTGATCGTCGGCGGCGGCGGCCACGGACTCGCCACCGCCTTCTATCTCGCCACCCACCACGGCATCACCGACGTCGCCGTCCTCGAGAAGGGCCCGATCGGGCTGGGTAATGTCGGACGCAACACCACCATCATCCGCTCGAACTATTTTCAGCCCCCCAACATGCGCTTCTACGAGTTCTCGCTGAAGCTCTGGGAGAGCCTCGAGCGCACGCTCAATTTCAACGCCATGGTGAGCCAGCGCGGCACGCTGAACCTGTTCCATACCGAGGCCCAGCGCGACCTCTTCACCCGGCGCGCCAACCTGATGCGACTCGAAGGAGTGGATGCCGAAGCCCTCAATCGCGCGCAGGTCAAGGCGCTGGTACCGCTGGTCGATCTCGACAACGGCCGCTACCCGGTGCTCGGCGGCTTCCTGCAGCCCCGCGGGGGGACGGTGCGCCATGACGCGGTCGCCTGGGGCTTCGCCCGCGGGGCATCCGCTGCGGGCGTCGACATCGTCGAACATTGCGCGGTCACCGGCATCCGCCGCGACGGCGCGCGCGTCACCGGTGTCGAGACGGGCGCGGGCTTCATCGCCGCCGACATCGTCTGCCTCGCGGTCGCCGGGTACTCCTCCGAGCTCGCCCGTCTGGCGGGGATCGTGCTGCCGATCGAGACCCACGTGCTGCAGGCGTTCGTGACCGAAGGCCTGAAGCCCCTCATCGACGTGGTCCTGACCTACGGCGCCGGACACTTCTATATCAATCAGTCGGACAAGGGTGGACTGGTGTTCGGCGGCGCGATCGACGGCTATAACACCTACGGCCAGCGCGGCACGCTGCCGATGGTGGAGGAAGTGACCGCCGCGGCGGTGACGCTGCTGCCGGCGCTCGCGCGCGTGCGCGTGCTGCGCCAGTGGGGCGGCGTCATGGACATGAGCATGGACGGCTCGCCGATCATCTCGAAGACCCCGCTCGAGGGTCTGGTGCTGAACGGCGGCTGGTGCTACGGCGGCTTCAAGGCGATTCCCGCGGGCGGCTTCACCACCGCCCACCTGATCGCTCACGGCACGCCCCACCCGCTCGCGGCTCACCTCGACCTCGGGCGCTTCGCCGCCGGGCGCACGATCGATGAGCGCGGCGTCGGCCCCTTCCCCTGGCTGCACTGAGGGACCGGTCGTGCTGCGAATCCCTTGCCCCTGGTGCGGTGTGCGCGATGAGGCCGAGTTTCGCTACCGCGGCGATGCGACCCGCTCACGCCCGCAAGCCAAGGCCGGGATCGACGAGTTCACGGCCTACGTCTACGCGCGCGACAACCCGCTCGGCTGGCACCTGGAATGGTGGCTGCACGTCGCCGGCTGCCGCCGGCTTCTCAAGGTCGAGCGCCATACCCTCACCCACGAGATCCGCTGGAGCGGCGCGCCCGAGGCGCAGCCGCCCCGGCGGGAGACGGGGCGCTGATGGCGGGACCCTCCCGCATCGCGCCCGGACTGCTCACCGCGGCCGCGCGGCCGCTCGGATTTCGCTTCGACGGCAGCGCGCTCACGGGCCTCGAGGGCGACACGCTCGCCTCGGCGCTGCTCGCCAATGGGCGCCTCCTGGTCGGGCGCAGCTTCAAGTACCACCGCCCGCGCGGCGTCATGACGGCGGACCGGAGGAGCCGTGCGCGCTGGTCGACGTGCTCGGCGCCACGGGACGCGAGCCGAACCGTCTCGCGACCACGCTGCCGCTCACCGCGGGCCTCGTCGTCGAGAGCCAAAACCGCTGGCCCTCGCTGCGCATTCGACCTCCTCGCGGTCAATGATCTCGCCAGCCGCTTCCTGCCCGCCGGTTTTTACTACAAGACCTTCATGGCGCCCGGCTGGGCCTGGGAGCAGGTCTACGAGCCGCTCATCCGCCGCGCCGCCGGTCTCGGGCGACTTGAAGTCCAGGTCGGCGAGCACGCCGCCCCGGCCGAGATGGTGCACGAGCACACCGACGTGCTGGTGGTCGGTGCGGCGCGGCCGGGCTCGCCGCCGCGGAGCGCTTGGGCGCCGCCGGACTTTCGGTCCTGCTCGCCGAGCAGGACGTCGTGCCGGGCGGCGGCACGTTGCTCGATCAGCGCTGGAGCGCCTGGCGCACGCGGCGCTGGCGCGACTCGCGCAGCGACCCACCGTGCGCCTCCTCAGCCGGACCACGGTGGTCGGCGCCTACGGTCACGGCGTCTTCGGCGCGCTCGAGACCCTCGGTGCCGGGGAGAGTGCGCGCTTCGCGGGCTTGCGCGAGCGCCTGCACGTGATGCGCGCGCGGCGCGTGCTGCTCGCGGGCGGTGCGACCGAGCGGCTCATCGCCTTTCCCGGCAACGACGTGCCCGGCGTGATGCTCGCCGGCGCGGCGCTCGCGTACCTGCGCCGCTACGGCGTCGCCGCCGGACGCCAGCCCGCATTCCTCTTGAACAATGACGAAGCCTACGAGGCGGCCTTCGCCCTCGGCGCCGCCGGCGTGCGCGTGGCGGCCGTGATCGATCCGCGCGCCAACTCGCTCGCCGCCGAGCGCGCCCGTGCGCAGGGCATCGAAGTGCTCGCCGGCGCCGTGGTCAGCGCGGTGCGCGGCCGCTCGGCCGTGCGGGGCGTGCGCGTGCGCCTGCCGGGCGGCGCCGCACGCTGGATCGCCGCCGACGCGCTGCTGGTCTCGGGCGGCTTCAATCCCGCCACCGCGCTCGCTTCCCAGCTCGGCGCGAAGCTCAGCTGGCGCGAGGCGCTCGCCGCCTTCACCGCGGAGCTGAGCCGGCGGCCGGGCGCATCGCGGGCGCGGCCGCCGGGGTCTTCGGAATCGCTGCCGCCGCGCGCGATGGCGCAGCCGCGGGCGCGGTGCTGGCCGCAGAGCTCGGACCCGGCGCGCCGGCAACGACGGCGGCCCCCGCCGTACCGGAAGATCCGGCCACGACGCCGCTCGCGCCGCTCTGGGAAGTGCGGGCTCCGGGCAAGGCATTCGTCGATCTGCAGAACGACGTGACCGCGGAGGACGTGCGGCTCGCCTGCCGCGAGGGCTACGAGCACGTCGAGCACATGAAGCGCTACACGACCTACGGCATGGCGACCGATCAGGGCCGCATCGGCGGGCTGGTGGCGAGCGCCGTGCTCGCCGAGGCGCGCGGCGTGACACTCGCGGAGGTGGGCCAGGCGAAGCCGCGGCCCTACCTCGAGCCGGTGCCGTTCGCGGCGCTCGCCGGGGGCGAGGTGCGCGCCCACTACAGGCCCAAGCGCCGCCTGCCACTGCACGACTGGCACGAGGGGGCGGGCGCGACCTTCGTCTCCACGGGTCTGTGGCTGCGCCCGCTCGTCTATTCGGGCGCCGCCGGCTGGGACGCGGTACTCGAGGAGGCGCGCGCGGTGCGCCGCGCGGTCGGGGTCACCGACGTCTCGACGCTCGGCAAAATCGACGTGCAGGGGCCGGACGCGGCGCGCTTCCTCGACTTCATCTACGCCAACACCTTCTCGACGCTGCCGGTCGGGCGCGCCCGCTACGGCATCATGCTGCGCGAGGACGGCATGCTGTTCGATGACGGCACCACCTCGCGGCTCGGGCCCGAGCATTTCCTGGTGACCACCACGACCGCCAACAGCGCCGCGGTGCTGGAGCACCTGGAGTTTCACCTGCAGTCGGTGTGCCGCGAGCTCGACGTCGTGCTGACCGATGTCTGCGACCAGTGGGCGCAGTTCGCGGTTGCCGGGCCGCGCGCCCGCGAGGTGGTGGGTGCGGCGGTGCCGGGCATCGATCTCGCCAACACCGCCTTCCCGTTCATGGCGGTCGCCGCGGCCGACATCGCCGGCGTGCCCGGCAGGCTGTTCCGCATTTCCTTCTCGGGTGAGCTCGCCTACGAGCTCGCCGTACCCGCGCAGGCCGCGCGTCGCACCTGGGAGGCAATTCTCGCGGCCGGCCGACCGCTGGGCATCCGCCCCTACGGGCTGGACGCGCTCAACACGCTGCGCATCGAGAAGGGCCACGTCACGACTGCCGAGCTCAACGGCAATACCAGCGCCGCCGACCTCGGCTTCGGTCGAATGCTGAAGAAGAGCGGCGACTTCATCGGGCGCGCGCTCGCAGGGCGCCCCGGGCTCACCGCCGCCGATCGCCTGCAGCTGGTCGGCGTGCGGCCGCTCGACCGCAAGCACCGGCTGCGCAACGGCATGCACCTGCTCACGCCCGAGGCGCCCGGCGCCAGCTTGGGCTACGTCACCTCCTCGACCCCATCCGCAGAGCTCGAAGGCTGGGTCGGGCTTGCCTTGCTCGCGGCCGGCCGGCAGCGCATCGGCGCGCAGCTCCTCGGCGCCTCGGTGATCCACGGCGAGCGCATTGCGCTCGAGATCGTCAGTCCCCACATGCTCGATCCGGAGAACACGCGTGTCCGCGCCTGAGGCGACCGCCGGTGCGGGGACGCCGGGCGTACGCCTCGCCGGCTGCCCGGCCGATGTGGTCGAGCTCGTCGCCTACCGCACCCGCCGCCCCGAGCTCGAGCCACTCGCCGCGGCCCATGGGGTGACGCTGCCGGCGACCGGCTGCTGCGCGGCGCTCGACGATCGGCTTGCACTCAGCGTGCGGCCGGGGCGCTGGCTGCTCCTCACGCCGCCGGCCCTCCCCGGCGGCGCCGCGGCGCGCTGGAGCGAGGCGCTCGCGGGCGTCGCTGCGGCGCTCGACCTCTCGGGTGCGCTCGCCGCGTTCCTCCTCGCAGGGCCCGCGGTTGGTGAAGTGCTCGGGCGCGGCTGCCGGCTGGACCTGCGCCCGGAGGTTTTCCCCACCGGCAGCGCCGCTGCCACTATCATGGTGCAGGTGCCGGTGACGCTCGCGGCCCTCGCCGCGGGCGTGCTGCTCCTGACGCCGGCGAGCACCGCGCGCCATCTGCGCGAGTGGCTGCTCGAGACCGCCGCACCGTTCGGACTCGGGCCGGCCTTCGAGGCGAGCATAGATCAGCTTTGCGGAGACAGTTCGATATGAAGGATTCGGCGCGGGCGGTAGTCATCGGCGGCGGCGTGGTCGGCGCGAGCGTGCTCTATCACCTCGCGAAGATCGGCTGGCGTGACGTGCTGCTGCTCGAGAAGAGCGAGCTCACCTCGGGCTCGACCTGGCACGCGGCCGGCGGCATGCACACCTTCAACGGCGAGGCGAACATCTCGCGGCTGCAGAAATACACGATCGACCTCTACCGCGAGATCGAGCAGCTCTCCGGACAGTCCTGCGGGTTGCACCCGAACGGTGGCCTGATGCTGGCCGCCACCCAGGGCGAGCTCGACAGCTTGAAGCTCATCTGCTCGCGCGCGCGCTACCTCGGGATGGAAACCGAGATGATCTCGGTCGAGCAGGCGCTCGAGTTCAATCCGCTCATCGATCCGCAGCACTTCATCGGCGCGCTGTGGCGCGCGGACGGCGGGCACTGCGACCCCTCCGGCACCACCAAGGCCTACGCCAAGGCCGCGCGGAAGCTCGGCGCCTCGGTCGAGCGCTTCACGCGCGTGCTGTCGCTGACGCAGCGGCGCGACGGCTCCTGGGACGTGGTCACCGACAAGGGGTCGGTACACGCCGAGCACGTCGTGAACTGCGGCGGACTGTGGGCGCGCGAGGTCGGCCACATGGTCGGCATCGAGCTGCCGGTGCTCGCGATGGAGCATCATTACCTCATCACCGAGGATCTGCCCGAGCTCGCGGGGCGCGACAAGGAGATCGTCAATACCACCGACTATGCGGGCGAGATTTATCTGCGCCAGGAGCGGCGCGGCGTGCTGATCGGCACCTACGAGCCGCATGGCGTCGTGTGGTCGCCGCTGAAGACTCCGGACGATTTCGCGATGCAGCTGCTGCCCGAGGACATCGAGCGGCTGGCGCCCTACTTCGAGGTCGGCTTCAGGCACTTCCCGGCGCTCGGACGCGTCGGCATCCGCAAGGCCGTCAACGGCCCATTCACGTTCGCGCCCGACGGCAACCCGCTGGTGGGTCCGGTGCGCGGCCTGCGCAACTACTGGGTCGCCTGTGCCGTGATGGCCGGCTTCAGCCAGGGCGGCGGCATCGGCCTGGTGCTGTCGCGCTGGATGGCGGAGAACGATCCGGGGCAGGACATCATCTCCATGGACGTGGCGCGCTTCGGTGGCTTCGCGACGCCGAAATACACCTCCATCAAGGTCCCCGAGAACTACGCGCGGCGCTTTCGCCTCGCCTATCCCAACGAGGAGCTGCCGGCGGCGCGTCCCGTACGCCGCTCGCCCATCTACGACCGGCTCAAGGCCGCCGGTGCCTGCATGGGCGCCAACTACGGGCTCGAGAACGCGCTGTGGTTCGCGCCGCCGGGAATGGCGCCAGTGGAAACCCCGACCTACCGCCGCTCGGAGGCCTTTCCCATCGTGCGGGCCGAGTGCCACGCGGTGCGCAACGCCGTCGGCCTCTACGAGACCACGAACTACGGCAAGTACGAGGTCACGGGCCGCGGCGCGCGCGCCTGGCTCGACCGGGTGTTCGCCTCGAAGCTGCCGCAAGCCGGGCGGCTCGCCCTCGCACCGATGCTGAGCCCGGCGGGTCGCATCGTCGGCGACCTCACCATCGCGGCTCTGGCCGAGGACCGTTACCTGATCTTCGGCTCCGGCTTCGCCGAGGAGTTTCACCTGCGCTGGTTCTGGCAGTCGAATCCGCCGCCGGACGTGTTCGTGCGCTCGCTGGCTTCGACGCTCAACGGGGTGTCGATCGCGGGCCCGAAGTCCCGCGAGCTCCTGCAGCGTCTGGTGCGCCTCGATCTCTCGGCCGCCGCCTTCAGGCTCTTCCAGGTGCGCGAGACCGCCGTCGGCTTTGCGCCCGCGATCCTGAGCCGCGCCGGCTTCACCGGCGAGCTCGGCTACGAGATCTGGACCACCCCGGATTACTTCGCCACCCTCTACGAGGATCTCATGGACGCCGGGCGCGAGCTCGGACTGATGCTCTTCGGTGGACGCGCGCTCTCGTCGCTGCGCCTCGAGAAGGCTTACGGCTCGTTCCAGAAGGATTTCCGCCCCGACTACACCGCCGCCGAGACCGGCCTCGACCGTTTCGTCGACTTCGACAAGCCGGAGTTCGCGGGCCGCGCCGCCGCGCTCGCCGAGCGCGCCGCGGGGCCGAAGCGCCGCTTCGTCATCCTCGAGGTCGACGCGCTCGATGCGGACGTGATCGGCTACGAGTCGATCATGAAGGACGGCGCCGCGGTCGGTTATGTGACCTCGGGCGCCTTCGGCCACTTCATCGGCAAGAGTCTCGCCGCCGGCTACGTCCCGACTAACCTGGCGCGCGACGGCGCGCGCTTCGAGATCGACATCCTCGGCGAGATGCGCGCCGCGACGCTGCGGGCGCAGCCGCTGCACGACCCGGAGGGCCGGAGGCTCCGCTCCTGAGTATGTGGCGCGAGCCGATCGGACGGCGGCAGTTCGTCGCGGGCGCGGGCGCAGCGCTCCTCGGCACGGCTCTCGGCGGCTGCACGTTCGGCGCACGGAGCGTGGCGCCGGCGGCCGCTGCTGCGGGACCCGCGTTGACGCTCGCGCCGCTCCTGGCCGCTCCCGAGCGCATCACCGCGATCACGGTCTGCACCCGGCCCTTCCGCGCCCAGGGACCGCGCCTCGAGGTCGAGCAGATTCAGGGCAAGACGGTCGTGCACAACTACGGCCACGGCGGCAGCGGCTGGTCGCTCTCCTGGGGCGCCGGCGCGCTCGCGGCCCAGATGGCCCTGGCGGGCGGCGAGCGCGAGGTCGCCGTGATCGGCTGCGGCGCGATCGGACTCACCACGGCGCTCGAGCTGCAGCGGGCCGGCGCCACCGTCACTATTTATTCGAAAGAGCTGCCGCCCGCGGTGCGCTCCTCGCTCGCCACCGGTGTCTTCACGCCCGACTCGCGCATCTGTTTCGAGGAGCACGCGACGCCCGCCTTCCGGCAACTCTGGGAAAGCATGGCGCGCCGCTCGTTCGCCACCTTTCAGACGTTCCTGGGACTCCCGGGCACGCCGGTCGAGTTCGTCGACAACTACTTCGTCTCCGATAGCGTCGAGCCGACGCGGCGCGGCTTACCGCCGGACGATCCGCGCCCGCGCTTCGCCGATCTGCAGGGTTCGCTCCTCGGCGACCTGCTGCCGCGGACCGAGCACTACGCACCCGGCCGCCACCCGCTCGGCGCGCGCTACCTGCGCGGCGGTCCGCAGCTCATGTTCAATCTCTCGGCCTATATGCAGCTGCTGATGAGCGAGTTCCACGAGAACGGTGGCCGCATCCGCATCGAGGAGTTCCACACACCGGCCGATTTCGCGCGTGTGCGCGAGCGGACCCTCGTGAATGCCACCGGCTACGGCGCGCGCGCGCTGCTCGGCGATGAGTCGCTGGTGCCGGTGCGTGGCCAGCTCGCGCGGACCATCCCCCAGCCGGACATCCACTACGGACTCATCTATTCAGGCGTCGCGTTCGTACCGCGCCGCGACGGCTTCGTGTTTCAGGCCATCGGCGCGGACGACTATTATGGCTTCGGCGATGACGCGGCGACGCCCGACCGCGCGGAGGCCGAGCGGGCCATCGGCACCATCGCGCGCCTCTTTTCGCCGGCGTGAGGAGCGAACCCGTGAGAACGAAACGGCTATCGATCGTGGCACTCTCGGTTCTTGGTGCGGCAACGCTCGCGAGCGCGAGCGATACGGATCCCGCGGCGCAGGCGGGCTTCGTGCGCATCAGGCCGGAGGAGATCCGCTGGCAGGACATGCCCGATTCCTACGGCGGGCAGATCGCCAACGTGGCCGGTAACCCCAACGGGCACGGACTCTATGTGCAGCGGGTGCGCTTTCCGCCGCACGTGATGGACCGGCCCCACTGGCATCCGGGCGATCGCTACATCACGGTGATCAAGGGGACCTGGTACACGGGCACCGGGCCGGTCTTCGATCCCGCGCGTGCCGTGCCGCTCAAGCCCGGCAGCTACATGTTTCATCCGGCGCGGGCGCTGCACTGGGATGGCTCCAACAGCGACGAGGAAGTCATCGTGCAGGTCGTGGGTCTCGGCCCCGTCGAGACGACGCCCGAGGATGCCTCCAAACCCTTCTGGGTGAAGGTCCCGCCCTGACCGGAGCGCGCGCCGGCGGCCGCAGGGCGCTCGCGCGACGGGAGCCGGGCTCTGGGAGCTGTCGCAGGGCGGCGCCCACACCCGCGTGGTGTGCGACTGCCCGCTATAAGTCTCCCGCGGTCCTAAGAGGCTGAGGCCACAGCCGCGGCGTACACTAGCGCTCCAGGGAGCCGGAACGCTTATGAAGCTGCGCTACAAGATCCTCATCGGCGTCGTGGTCGTCCTGGCCGGGGCGACGATCGCGCTCGGGCAATACCTGAGCCACACCGCGCCGTGCGGCGCCGCCAGCCCCCTCCCCGCCGGTGCGATTTCCGCCAAGGCCATCATGCAGCGCTGCTACGGCTCCCCGGACGTGCTGCGCTACGAGGACACACCCAAGCCCACGCCTGCCCCTGACGAAGTGCTGGTGCGAGTGCATGCCGCTTCGGTCAATCCCCTCGACTGGCATTACCTCGAAGGCACCCCCTATCTCGTGCGCGCCGATCGCGGGATCGGCAAGCCCGAGAATCCGCGACTCGGCGTCGACTTCGCGGGCACTATCGAAGCCGTGGGCAAGGACGTGCGCCGACTCAAGATCGGCGATGAGGTATTCGGCGGCAAGCTCGGCGCCTTCGCCGAGTACGTGACGGTGCGCGAGGCACGCGCCATCACCATCAAGCCGCGCAACGTCAGCTTCGAAGAGGCGGCCGCGGTACCGATCGCGGCGATCACGGCGCTGCAGGCGCTGCGCGACAAGGGCCACATCCATGCCGGGCAGAAGGTGCTCATCAACGGTGCCTCGGGCGGGGTCGGCACCTTCGCGGTCCAGATCGCCAAGTCCTACGGCGCGGAGGTCACCGGTGTCTGCAGCACGAAGAATCTCGAGCTGGTCCGTTCGCTCGGCGCCGATCATGTGATCGACTACACCCACGAGGATTTCACCCAAGGCACGCAGCGCTACGATCTGATCGTCGACACCGTGAGCACGCACTCGGTGCTCGACTACAAGCGCGTCATGAACCCTAAGGGCATCTGGGTGATGGTAGGGTCCACCGAGCCCGGCAACTGGTTCGGCTTCCTCGCCAAACCGCTCGAGGGCATGCTGGTCGGGCCCTTCGGGAGCCAGCAGTTCAGCATGATTCTCGCCGAGCTGAATCCCCGGGATTTGGGCGTCCTCGCCGACCTGATGCAGACCGGGAAGCTGAAACCCGTCATCGACCGGCGTTACCCGCTGAGCGAGACGGCCGAGGCGCTGCGCTACCTCGAGAAGGGCCACGCGCGCGGCAAAGTCGTGCTCACGGTGGATTAGCGGCGGCGCTACGCGGTCAGCTCGAGCCGGTTGCCGTCGGGATCGAGCACCACGCTTTCATAGTAATCATCGCCGGTGCGACGCGGCCCACTCTCGATCACGAAACCCGCTTCGCGCAGCGTCGCGGTGAGCTCATCCACGCGCTGCTCGGATCCCAGCGAGACCGCGAGATGTGTGAGTCCCATGCGCTGAGCGCCGGGTTCGTGTTTCAGCGGGTGAAGTCGCGTGGTCTTCATCAGCTCCAGGCGCGCGCCCGTCTCGAAGCGCGCGAAGCGCGACTCGAAGCCCTTGGACGGATTCGTGTACATCGGGTCAACGCTCGCCTTGAAGTAGCGGGCGTAGAAAGCGGCGAGGCGCTCGATGTCCTCGGTCCACAGGGCGATGTGCTCGATGTACACCACGGTAACTATCTGGGATTACCCCAAGGTCTCATGCCCTCCCAGGCGGGTGGATTCGAGAGCATCCCGCGTCCCGCCTCCCGCAAGGGAAAGGCGGCGATAAAGAGCGCGCTTTTTGTACTGATGCGCTTCCATCTTGCGAATGATGTCCGCAAGCAGCCGGTTCGCCGTGGCGATGTAGGGTCCCTTGTTCAACATCACACACTCAGCGCGCATGGACATCGCAGCATCGGTCACCTCGGCGCGCGTCGGCAGACCGGTGTGTGCGAGAGTTTCGAGCACTTGGGTCGCCCACACGACGGGCAGATGGCACGCCTCGCCGAACCACAAGAGCTCCTCCTGCATCTCCGCGAGACGCTCGAATCCCACTTCGATCGCCAGGTCCCCGCGAGCGATCATGAGGCCCACGTGCCCGTATTTAAGCGCTTCAAACAGGATCGCGGGCAGGTTTCGCAGCGCACCACGCGTTTCGAGTTTCAGGATCATGCCGAATTCGCTCTTTCCGGCCGCCTGGATTCGCTCGCCGACTCGCGCAACATCGGTCGAGGTGTTGACGAAGGACACGCCGACGGCATCGGCGAACTCGAGCGCAAAAGCGAGGGCCTCCTCGTCCGCGGGCCCGAGTGCATCGAGGGAAAACTCAGAGTCGGGGAACGTGATTCCTTTGGCACTCAGCAGTCGCACGCTCGGCTTCACGAGCGATGTGACGCGGCAACGGAGCCCTTCGTTTCCATGTGCTTCGGCGACTGCGACGATCCTCCCATCATCCATGATCACACGCTCGCCCGGTTTCACCGCGGCAATCAGCGTAGGCTCCTCCAGCGCGAGAGCGACCTTCCTGGCGTCACGTGGCCGCCCGCTTTCACTCAAGAGAAAGTGATCTCCGACCGCGAGGGTCACGCGCCGCGTTCGATCGGGGATGACACCCACCCTCCCCTTGGCACGCACCGTGCCGCCTCTTTCCCAGATCAGTCTGGAGCCGCTCGTCGCATACACCGAACGCTTGCAGGTCGCGACGAGCCCGAGTGCGCGCAAACGCCTGACGTTCAGCTGGCGCCTTCGCCCGCTCGGCTGCGTCAGCCGGAGTCTGTCGCCACTCTTAATCTCGCTCAGCCATTCGAGCGGAACGGGCAGCTGGTCCTCGCCGGCATTACGCGCAACGAGCCGCATGGTCGCGGGATGAGTCGTACGGCCGAGGGCATCCTTGCCACGGCGCACATGGAGTACCCCGGGCTCCCGCTGGCGGATGTTCGTCCGCAGTTTCGGGCCCGGAAGATCGATCACGACGCGAACGGGCACTCCGAGGGCCTGTGCGCGCCCGCGAAACGTCCCGATAACCTGCCGCCACTCACTCGGCGAGCCGTGGGCTGCATTGATGCGCAGCACGTTCGCCCCCGCACTTATCAGGCTGTCCGCCCATCCCTGGGTTGCTTCGGGCGCCTCGGGTGCAGTCACCATGATGTAGACGTGGCGATCGCGCGGCCGCGGACCGAACAGCGCGCGTGCATTCTCGTGCAAGAGATGCTCTGCCTCCGCGGCATCGGGATAATCGCGCCTTACACTCTCGCTCCCTGGGGGAGCACCCGACAGCCACACGTCCAGCCAGTCGACCGTGTCCCGAACATGACCTTCGCAGCGCCCGAGGGAGGAGAGCCCGTGCGCCGCGAGGTCCAATTGGAGCTTGCGGACATCCTGAGAGCGAAGCCCCAGGTAGTGCGCCAGATTGAGTGCGCTCGAACGGTGCTGCAAAAGCACTGCTTCGATGCTCGCACGGCGCTTGACGGCCTCCGAGTCGAGCAGTCGTGCGAGCCCCGACACGCGCTGCCGCAAGGCCTCAATCTCCGGCACCGTGGCGACCCGTGCGCCCGATGCTCGCGCAGCTTCAGCCAGTCTTGGCATGTCCATATCACTTCTCCGCTAGCCTGCGGCTTCCACGGTGGGCAGCTTGCGCGTCGAGTCGCGCTCACTCCAATAGGTAGAGTCCACGTCTAGCGGCAGCCGCGCCGCCATCGATCATAAGCAAACTCTCCAAGGCACTTTCACGAAACCAACACAAAAGCTTCATGGGTGAGCTGGCAGCACGCGGCGCCACGATCTCGCCGCGTCCGTGCAGCGACATCAATGCGCGCTTATCGCGCTTACACGAATCCGCCCCAGCAGCGCTCGAATACTTGTGCCGCGGCTGATCTCATTGTCCGCCACGCAAGACGGACAACCCACGACTTCAATCAACGCCGCCGCGACCGAAGCTACGCCATAGCGATCTGCGAGTTCTCCAATTATGCGGTCAAGCGCCAGCACGCAGACGGAGACATCCCTCGAAACGCCGGCTTCGCTAGCGTCCTTATCATGGCGATCTGCCATCACGCCTCCCCTTGGAATCCATTCCCTCATTTCTCCCTGACAGACTTGGTGCATCCCCACAATCGTGAGTATTACGTAGGCCCTGATGGCGCGCTCCACCGCGCGCGAAACGTGGCATCCTTCTTCGCCTGACTGCGCCAGCCGCGTGCCGCAGGAGAGATCGCCGTGCCAACGCCGCTCACTACCGCGTTCGATGATCTGCGTCAGGCTGCGCGCCGCGAGCCGTATCCGGATCTGCGGCGGCGGCTGCGCATGCTCGATGCACTCGCCAGGCAGATCGCCGGAGCGAAGCTCGTTGTTGCAGAAGCGATCAGGAAGGATTTCGGTGCGCGGGCCGTTGAGGAAACGCTCCAGGCCGAGATCTTTCCAGCACTTTCCTCCCTGAGGTACTGCCGACGACGTCTGGCCCGCTGGATGCAGCCCGAGCGGCGCTGCGCAGAGTTCCCTTTCTGGCTCGCATCCAATCGCGTCGTCTGCCAGCCGCTCGGCGTCATCGGAATTCTGTCCCCGTGGAACTACCCGTTCTATCTGGCCATGGGACCGCTGATCGGCGCATTGGCCGCCGGCAACCGAATTATCGTTCGCCCGTCCAGCCGCACCCCGCACGCCGCGCTTGCCTTCAGGGAAATCGTCGAGGCGGCGCTGCCGGGCGATGTTGCGCAGGTGTTCTGCGGTGAGCATGCGGTGGCGGCCGAGATGCTGACGCTGCCGTTCGATCATATCGTCTTCACCGGCTCCACATCGGTGGGACGGGACGTGATGCGATCCGCGGCGCAGAACCTCGCGCCCGTGACATTGGAGCTCGGTGGCAAGTCGCCGGCGATCATTCACGACAGCTATCCGCATGGCGACGCGGCGCGCCGCATCGTGTTCGGCAAGTTTCTCAATGCCGGTCAGACATGCATTGCGCCCGACTACGTCCTGGTGAGCCGCGAGCGCCGGGACGAGTTATTGCAGGAACTGAGCGCCGCGCTGCGGCAGATGTATCCCGCCGCGGACACCAACCCGCAGTTCACCTCGATACTGGGCGAGAAGCAGCACTTGAGACTGGCAGCGCTGCTCGAGGACGCGCGCGCGAAGGGCGCCGACATTCTCGTGCCCACGACCGGCCAGCCGCCCGGTGAGAGCGGCGCTCTCGGCCTGCGGTTCGCCCCAGCCCTGGTAGCGGGTGTCACCGCCGACATGCGCGTCTTACAGGAGGAAGTGTTCGGGCCGATCCTGCCGATCGTAAGTTACGACTCGTTCGAAGAGGTCTTTGCCTTCCTGGCGAGCAGGCCGCGTCCCCTGGCTCTCTATTACTTCGATCGCGACCGGGCCCGCATCGCCCGCCTGCTGCACGAGACTCACTCCGGCGGTGTCGTCATCAACGACACCCTGATGCATATCGCTCAGGATGATCTGCCCTTTGGCGGAGTGGGAGAAAGCGGCATGGGCCGCTACCATGGAATCGAGGGGTTCAAAGCCTTCTCCAACCAACGCGCCGTCTGTATGCCGCACCGCCTGAGCTTCGTTCGCCGGCTGCACCCGCCCTGGACTCCCCGCCTGCGGTCGTTACTGAACCGCATGACAAACGCCTGAGTGGCTTCCTGATCAGAAGTGATAGGAGGCTTGCACTCCCAGCACGTTGACGTTGGCCCGATACGTGCCCATCAGGCTATCCGGAAAGGGCGGTCCTGCGGAGGCGAGCTCACTCGGTCCGTTCTTTACCCACAGGTACGCGTAGCCGGCATCGATAGCCCAACCGGCGCCCGGCTCGAATCTCGCCCCGACGGCCAGCCACGTGCGATCGTTGTCCGGAAGACGCGGGTCACGATACTGATCCTGCACCGGTGAACGGTCGTAAGCCACGCCGGCGCGCAGCAGCCAGCGCGGGTCGACCTGATATTCGAGCCCGGCACCGACGCGCCAGCTGTTCTGGAAGTTGAGCGGGGCATCCGACACCGCGCCGCCGGCACCTGGACCGGTGGTCGCCACGATGGTGAGTGAGCTGATCGTGTCCCAGTTGGTCGCGGTGTAGTCAGCCAGCAGGCGTAGGTGCGGCGTCAGCTTCTGCGACAGGCCGATCGAGAAAGTCGCTGGCAGCCGCAGCTGCGCCTGAACGCCCGATGCCAGCGGCGCGAACGCCGCATTATTGAAGCCGAGATTGCCGCTGATCGTGTAGCCGATGGCCGAGCGGTAGGTCGCACCGACCGTCGTGCCCTGACCGAAGTCGACCAACGCACCCAGGTTCCAGCCCCAGCGCCACTGACTGCCGTCGACCCGCGCCTGCGCCGTCGGAACGAGCGGCGTCACGCCCTGCGTGAGCGTCGCCTGCAGTCGCTCATAACTCACGCCGCCGGCGAGCGACAGGAACTGGTTGACCTTCCAGGAGATCGTCGGGTTGATGTTGAGCGTCTCGACCTGGGACCTGATCCCGTAGAACATCCCGGCCCAGGGACCCTGCCATTCGGTGCTGAGGCCAAAGGGCGCGTTGATCGCAATACCAACCGCGAACTGCGGGTCGATGGTCGTATATCCATATAGCGCCGGCACGAGCGTCGCGACGCCGCCATCCCCGCCGTTGCCGAAAGCGTCAAACGCCGAGCCCGAGCTGGTGAACTTGAAGCTCGGAATGACATAGTCGGCGGCAACCGCGAATCCGGAGCCCCCGAGCTCAGCCATGCCGGCTGGATTCCAGAACACGGTGCTGGCGTCCTGCACGGCCGCAGCCATCCCCGAGTACGCGACCCCCAGCCCGCTCGCCGATTGCTCCTGCAGCTGAAATCCGGAGGCCAAAGCCACCGGACCTGTGACCGCCCACATCAGACCGAGTGCCAGAGCGTAGCGGCAATTGCGTGGCATGACTGAATCCCCTTCCTTTGAGTGCGCCGGCCATCCCGTCGATCGAGGCTGGACCTCCGCGGGCGCGAAGGGAATCCGTATATATCGCTCATCGACGACCACTGACGCCTCGGGAGTCCGTAGATGTCACGAATCGCTTCTGGTCCAGGAAGGGCGTATGAGTAACGTCTCTTGTTATATGCACGCTTCCTCTGCAGGTATGCCACGATGGACAAGAACTGGCTGAATGCTTATCCACCGGGGGTAGGCGCTGAGATCAATGTCGACGCATTCCGCTCGCTGGCGGAACTCTTTGAGGATAGCTGCCGGCGGTTCGCTGATCGTCCCGCGTACCACAATCTCGGCGTCACCCTTACCTTCCGCGAGCTTGAGCAGCTGTCGAGGGATTTCGCTGCGTACCTCCTGGCACAGGGACTCGCGCGCGGCGACCGCGTCGCGCTGATGATGCCGAACGTGCTGCAGTATCCCGTCGCGCTGTTCGGGGCATTGCGCGCCGGGCTCACTGTGGTCAACACCAACCCGCTCTACACGCCGCGCGAGCTGCGCCAGCAGCTCCTCGACTCGGGCGCGCGCGTGATCGTGATCCTCGAGAACTTCGCGCATGTGTTCGAGCAGGTCCGCACCGATACCCAGGTCACGCACATCGTCACGGCGGCGCTCGGCGATCTGGCGCCGTTTCCGCGGCGGGTCGCGGTCAACTTCGTGGCCCGGCGCCTGAAGCACCTGGTTCCGCGCTTCGATCTGCCCGGTGCCGTGCCGTTCCGGCAGGCGCTCGCACAGGGGGCACGACTGGAGTTCCAACCGCCCGCGATCAAGCCCGACGACTGCGCGTTCCTGCAGTACACCGGCGGCACGACCGGCGTTGCGAAGGGAGCGACCCTGACCCATCGCAACATGGTCGCCAATCTGCTGCAGATAGGGGCTCTGTGGGGCGGCCTGATCGAGCCTGGGCGCGAGGTGATGATCACGCCGCTGCCGCTTTACCACGTCTTCTGCCTGACGTGTAACTGCCTGCTGTTCCTGCGACAGGGCGGACTCAATGTGCTTATCACCAATCCGCGCGACATTCCCGCCTTCATCAGCGAGCTCGGCAAGTGGCGCTTCTCGATGATCACGGGCGTCAACACGCTCTTCAACGCCCTGCTCGGCCATCCGCGCTTCGCGCATCTGGATTTCTCCAATCTGAAGCTCGGCGCGGCGGGCGGCATGGCACTGCACCCGAGCGTCGCCGAGCGGTGGCAGCGGGTCACGGGCAAGCCGCTCGTCGAGGGCTACGGCCTGACCGAAGCCTCGCCGGTGGTGGCCTGCAATCCGTTCGATGCGCCGCAGATCGGCACCGTCGGCGTGCCGCTGCCTTCGACCGACATCAGCATTCGCGACGGTGAGGTCGAGGTGCAGCCCGGACAGCGGGGGGAGCTGTGCGTGCGCGGTCCGCAGGTCATGCCCGGCTACTGGAACCGGCCCGATGAGACCGCCAAGACACGCACCGCCGATGGCTGGCTGCGCACCGGCGATATCGCCGTCGCGCAGCCGGACGGATTCCTCAGGATCGTCGATCGCATAAAGGATCTCATCATCATCTCGGGATTCAAGGTGTTTCCCAACGAGATCGAAGCCGTGGTCGGTGAGCACCCCGCGGTGCTCGAATGCGGCTGCATCGGGATTCCCGACCCGCGTTGCGGTCAGGCCATCAAGATCTTCGTCACGCTGCGGCCTGGCTTCGCGCTCACGGCCGAGGAGTTGCAGGAGCACTGCCGCCAGCGCCTCACCGCCTACAAGCTGCCCAGGTACATCGAATTCCGCCAGAGCCTGCCGAAAACCAACGTCGGCAAGATCCTGCGCCGCGCACTCGCGGAGGAGGAAGCCTCGCGCGCCGCCTGAGCGCGCCGCGCACCCCCGCGTCCAGTGACGCCGCGGGTGTTACCAGTGTATGCCGTGCATCAACGAGGCGAACGCCAGCATGTCCGGCGTCGGCGGCGGCAGGCTGTCCGAGCCTTGCGCCGCTCCGGCCGCCTCGGAGTCCGGAAAGATCCTGAAGCTTTCGCTCATGATCGCCGTGCCGAGCCGCGGCGCGAACACTTCCAGCAGCTGCGCGAGGGTGCCGAGACCGGTCGCGAGCCGCTCCGGCCGCCGGCTGATCGCCTCGCACACCATGTCGGCGGCGCGCTCGGGAGCGATCAGATTGAACTGCCGGTAGATCCTGGTCGGCTCCACCATTGGCGTGCGCACCAGAGGCAGATTCACCACGGTGAAATGCACGCCCCGGTCGCTGTATTCCGCTGCTGCGCAGCGCGTGAAGGCCTCGAGCGCGGCTTTGGACGCGTTGTATGCGGCGAAGCGCGCCGCGTTGCTCAGCACGCCGATCGAGGAGATGTTGATCACCTGCCCGGCGGCGCGCTGCGCCATCCCCGGAAGGAGTCCGAGCGTCAGGCGCACCGCCGCGAAGTAGTTGAGGCGCATGACCCGCTCGTAGTCGTGCAAGCGATCGTAGCTGTGCTCGATCGCGCGCCGGATCGACCGGCCGGCATTGTTGATGAGAATGTCGACACCACCGTGCTCGGCTACCAGGCGCCCGATCAGCCGCGCGCACGAGTCCTCGTCGGTGATGTCGCACGGGTACACACTCGCGGCGGCTCCCTGCTCCTCGATTGCCGCGCGCACCGCCTCGAGCTTCTGCGGATCGCGCGCCACGATCAGCACGCGCGCCCCGACCGCGGCGAGCTTGAGCGCGGTCGCGCGCCCGATGCCGGAGGAGCCTCCGGTTATCAGCACCCGCTTGCCGCATACCGCCTGCCGCAGGCTGCGCGCCTTGAACAGATCCGGGTCGAGATGTCGCTCCCAGTAGTCCCATAGCCGCCAGGCGTAATCCTCGAGCGGCGGCACCTGAATGCCGGCTTCCCCGAGCAGGCGCTGCGCCTGCGTGCTGTCGAAACGGGTCGGATAGTTCACCAGGTCGATGAGCGAGCTCGGAATCGCGAGCTCACGCAGGATCTGCGCGCCCAGCCGGCGCAGCGGCTGCAGCCGCGCGCGCGCGACGCGCCCGAGCGAGTCGAGCGCCTCGAGGGCGCCCGCCTCCAGGCGCAGCGTCATCGTGGGAGCGTGCGCGGCGCGCGCGAAAATGTTGCTCGCTTCGCCGAGGCGGCGGTCGCGCGGGTCGGTGAGGTGAAAGCAGCGCCCGTCCTGTCCGGGAACATGCGCCAGGTGCGCAATTGCCGCCGCGACGAAATCCACCGGCACGAGGTTAATGTGCCCGCCATCGAAGCCGGGGAGCGGCACCCAGCGCGGCAGCGCGTCGCGTAGCTTCTGAATCAGCTTGAACACATAGTAGGGGCCGTCGATCTTGTCCATCTCACCGGTGCCGGAGTGGCCGACGACCATGCCGGGGCGATAGATCCGCCAAGGGACGCGGCACGAGCTGCGCACCAGCGCCTCGGACTCGTGCTTGGTGCGGAAGTATGGATGCTCGAGCCCGCAGGCCTCCTCGAACATCGACTCGGTGAACGTTCCGGGGTAGAGCCCCGCGCTGGCGATCGAGCTGACGAGATGGAAGCAACCCGCCTGCACCTCGTGGGCGAAAGCGAGGGCGTTGCGCGTACCGCTGACATTGGCGCGCTCGAGCTCGGCATCACCGGCACCGAGGTCGTAGAGCGCCCCGAGGTGCAGAAAGTGGCTGATCTTTCCCCGCAGCTGCGCGCACTCGGACACGCCGAGCACGGGCTTCTCCAGATCTCCTTCGATCGGCACCAGCAGCCCGCCATGCGCGCCGCAATCGCGCACCACGCGCTCGAAACGCGCCCGCGAGCCGGCTCTGACCAGCACATAGACGGGCTCGCCCCGCTCGGCAAGTGCCGCAACCAGATGGCGGCCGATGAAACCGGTCCCTCCGGTGATGAAATATCCCATGATCCACGTATTCCGCAGACGCGATGCCGTTCACGTTACGCCCGGGCCGCGGTTTGCATATCGTGGCAAACCGAGGGTCACAAGCAGGGAGCGATGCGCCAAAGTGTCGCTATGAGCACTTTAGAGCGGCTCTCGGGTGCCGATCGGGTGTGGCTGCTGATGGAGCGGCCCACCAATCTGATGGTGGTCGTGGGCCTCATCGTCGTGGCTCGCGGCCTCGACCGCAGGCGCTATCGCGAGGTCATCGCCAGGCGCTTCCTGGCGCACGAGCGTTTCCGCTGCTTTCCAGCCGCCGATGCCCTGGGGGCGCGCTGGATCGAGGCCGCGCAATTCGACCTCGACGATCACATCGCCTGGGTGGCACTGCCCGAGCCGGGCACGCAGCGCGAGCTCGAGGCGCTGCTCGGCGAGCTGGCGAGCACACCGTTCAATCCGGGACGACCCCTGTGGATGTTCCACGTCGTCGAGGGCTATCGGGGCGGCAGTGCCATCATCGTGCGGATCCATCATTGCTATGCCGACGGCATTGCTCTGATGCGGGTACTCCTGTCCCTCATGGATGAGGCGGATGAGGCGGGCGTAACGCACCACTTTGCGCACGAGGAGCCGCCGTCCGGGCTTGTGCCGGGACTCGCCGACCTCGTGACGCTGCCGGTGGCAGCCGCGCTGCGTGGGGGTATGGATCTGCTCGGTTCGGGTGTCGGCTACCTCCTGCACCCCATGCAGGCCGCCACCGACACCCGCGACGCATTCACGTACGGCGGTGAGCTGCTGCACATTGCGGCGCTTGCGGATGACCCGCCGACGCGCCTCAAACAACCTCTCTCGGGAGCCCGCCGCGCAGCCTGGGCCGAGCCTCTTTCTCTGGAGGAGGTGCGCACCGTCGCCCAGGTCCTCGGCTGCACGGTGAACGATGTGCTGCTGTCGGTGCTCGCGGGCGCGCTGGGTCGCTATCTCGCCTCGCACGGCGACGACCCCACCGGTCTGAAGATACGCGCGGTGGTGCCGGTGAACCTGCGCGCGGAGGACGAGCCTGCGACTCTCGGAAACCGCTTCGGCTTGGTATTCGCCGAGCTTCCCATCGGCCTCCGGCACCCGCTGCAGCGCCTCTATGCCGTCCATGCCGCGATGCAGGAGCTGAAGGGCTCCGCACAGGCGGCGGCGACCCTCGGAATGCTCTCGGTCCTGGGTACCCTGCCCTCGGCGGCGGCCGAGCCGACGGCGGCGCTCTTCAGCGCCAAAGCGAGCCTGGTGGTCTCGAATCTGCCGGGGCCTCGCGAACGGTTGCACCTCGCCGGCGCTGAGATCACAAAGATGCTCTTCTGGGTGCCCGAGGCGGGCAGCATCGGCACTGGCGTGAGTATCCTGACATACCGGGGCGAGGTGCAGTTCGGCGTCATCTCCGACCGCGAGATGATTCCGCGGCCGGACGAGCTGGTCGTCATGTTCGCCGCGGAGCTCGAGCGGCTGGTGTACGTGGTCCTGCTCGGCGGCGCGGCGCTCCTCGGATGAGCCCCAGCTGCCGGTGAGCTCAGCTGCGCTGCCTGGGGGCCTGCGCCAGATGGCGCTGCGCGTGCCCCACATCGAGATCTTCCATGGCGTCGCGGGGCTGGCACGCGGCCGCACGACGGTACAGCGCAAGCGCCTGCTCGCGGTAGCGATCGGCATCGAGCAGCAAGAGTCCGCGCGCGTGCTCGATGTGCACGATTGCCGAGGCGGGCGCGAGCTGCGCCGCACGGCGAAAGTGAGCGAGCGCCGCATCGGGCGATGCACCGTAGGTGAGGCTCGCGGCCAGCCTGCCGAGCTGGCTCACGATCTCGGCATGATAGAGACCGAAGGCAACGTGGGCCTCCGCATGGCCCGGCTCGAGCTCGAGCGTCCGCTCGAGATGGCTGCGCACGCGGCCGGCGAGGCCCTGGGTCAGCGCCTTGAGAATCGAGATGCGCTGACTGTAGCGTCCGAGCACGAGCGCCAGCATGTAGTGGGCATTGGCGTAGTCCGGCAGCTGAGCCACCGCGGCCTCGCCGCGCGTGACGGCGGTCGCGAGCCGGCGCAGCTTCTGCGAGGCGCTGCGTGCCGCATAGAGCGCCTCTGTTGCCACGGATTTGTTGGCGGCCGATGCCCCGGGAGCGCCGAGTCCGTCACCAAGCTCCACCGCGGCGGCAAAATCGCCGGCGTGAAACTCCCGCCATGCCTCCTGCAGCTGCGCCGCCACCGCCGCCGTTCCACCGCGCGCAGCGACCAAATCCGCAAAGCCGGGGTGCTGGCGTGCGAGAGCAGCGATGCGTCTTACATCGGGCCAGGGCTCGCAATCCCCCCGGTGCAGCCGCTCCCAGTGCCCGTGCAGCTGCGCCCCCGCGTAGCGGTAGCGACCTGGGTCTGCCTCGTCCTTCGTCCGCCTGATGCTCATTCGGCAAGTACGCATCCACACAGCCGCACCGGGTTCCTATAGTAAGACCGTGGATGGGGCCGATGAGCCCGTAATTACCGACATAGACTCACAGTGAAAGGCATAGAGATGGCTAGCAAGAGGAAATCCCGCAAGACGGCCCGCCCCACGGCGGCGGATAGTGTGCAGCTGCGGCTGCTCGGAACAGTGCATCAGATCTGGCTGGCAGGGCTCGGCGCAGCCTCCAAGGCGAGCGATGGAGCTCCGCGGCTGTTCGAGGAACTGGTGACCGAAGGTGCGCGTGTGCAGGCCAAGCAGCGCGGTGCCGCTGAAAAGGTCATGAAGGGCCTGATGGAGGCGGTAAATGCACGACTGGGTGACGTACGCGGCCAGGCGGCCGACACGCTCAACAGCCTCGAGAAGATCTTTCAGACCCGCGTGAACCGGGCGCTGACGCAGCTCGGTGTGCCAAGCGCCGATGAGGTCGACGGACTCAGCAAGCGCATCGACCTGCTGAATGACAACATCGGCAGGCTCGCCGGTGCGCGCAAGATCAAGGTCAGGGCACGCGGCAGCAAGGCGTCCGTCGCGCCGGCCGCGCACTAGGCGGCAAATGCTGACCATCCAGTCCGCACGGCGCCGTCGTGCGGGCGGTAAGCTTGGAGTGGCCCTCGCCGGCGGAGGGCCGCTTGGAGCTTTTTACGAGCTCGGGGTCCTGCACGCGCTCGGAGAAGCGCTCGTCGGGCGCAAGCTCACCGAGCTCGACGTATACGTGGGCGTCAGCTCCGGCTCGTTCCTCGCGGCCAGTCTCGCCAACGGCATCGATACGGCCTCGATGGGCGCGAGCTTCATCTATAACGAAGGTCCGCGGGTGCTTCCGCCGGAGTTGTTCCTGCAGCCAGCCCTCGGCGACTACGCGCGGCGGATCGCTCGCCTGCCCGCGGCGCTTGCCGCAGCCGCGGCGCAGTACGCGCGTGACCCGCTCGGCAGCGGCTGGCAGACCCTTCTCGGGGCTTTGGCAAAGGCCGCCCCCACGGCCGTCTTCGATAACCGCCCGCTGGAGAGCTACCTGCACGAGACGTACGGCAGCGGCGGACAAACGGACGACTTTCGCAAGCTCCGCGCCCGGCTGTATGTCATTGCCACGCGCCTGAGCACGGGCGAATCGGTGGCTTTCGGTGAGCCGGGATATGACCATGTGCCGATTTCGCGGGCCGTGGTGGCGAGCGCGGCGCTCCCCGGTCTCTACCCTGCCGTCGAGATCGACGGACGCCACTACGTAGACGGTGCCTTGATCCGCACGATGCACGCCTCGCTGGCGCTCGAGGCCGGTTGCGACCTGGTGATCTGCGTCAACCCGCTGGTGCCGTTCGACGCCACGCGTGCGCACGGCCGCAACTACAAGAACCTGGCCGATGAAGGCCTGCCGGCCATTCTCGGGCAGACGTTTCGAGCACTGATTCATTCGCGCATGCAGGTGGGAATGACCAGCTACCGCGCGCGTTTTCCGCACGCCGATACGCTGCTGCTCGAGCCCGACCGGGGCGACGAGACTCTGTTCTTCACCAATGTCTTCCGTTACGCCGGCCGGCATCGCCTGGTCGATCATGTCTATCGTCAGACCCGGCGCGACCTGCTCGCGCAGGCGGATAGGCTGGCGCCGCTCCTGCGACGGCACGGCCTGCGTCTCGACACAAAGATCCTGCGCGATCGGCGGCGCAGCTTCTCCACAGCCGCGCGCGAGCGCGCCCAGCGCGCCCGTCAGACCTGCCGGCGCCTCGACCAGGCGCTCGGGCGGCTCGAGCGTCTGGTCCGACCCGCAAGCCACGGCGGCTAATCGTCCGTGGCAGCGCGATTCTGGCGGTCGATGCTCGGCGGTGAGCTCGCCTTCGCCGCCGCGCTGGCCGCCATGCTCGCGGCCGGACTGTCCCTGCCCATGGCCGCCGCGCTGGTAATGGCGCTCGCCTTGTCAGTGTTGGCTCCCGGCGCCCTCGTGGCCGCTTCGTTCGTCATCGCCGCCCTGCTCGCACCCGGCGGGGCCAGCGCTCTGCCCTACAGGGTACGCGCGCTCGCCACCGAAGCCATCGAGTTCAACCTGGCGGTCCTCGCGATGGCCCTGCCCCGGCATGCGCTATCGCCGGCGCTCAACATCGGCGGTGCCGCGGCTGCGGGGCGTTCCGATCGGCCGCTGCTGCTCATTCACGGCATCGTCTGTAACTACAACATCTGGGGACCGTGGCACGAGCCGCTGCAGGCGGCGGGCTTCGGTCCGGTCCGCGCGGTGAACCTCGAGCCGCTGTTCGCCGATATCGAAATCCACGCCGCCCGAGTCGCGCAGGAGCTGCGCGCCCTGCAGCGCGAGACCAACGGCGCCCGCGTGTCGATCATCGCCCACAGCATGGGGGGACTCGCCGCGCGCGCGGCGCTGCGCCAGACTCCCGCGGACTGCATCGGCCGGATCGTCACCATCGCCTCGCCCCATCACGGCACGCGGCTGGCACGTTGTTTTCCCTGGTTACCGCCGATGCGGCAGATGCTTCCGGACTCTGCCTGGCTGCAAGCGCTCAACAGCGCCCAGGAAGGGCATCTCGCTGCGCCCCTGACCACGATCTACAGCCTCGAAGACAACCTCGTCGTGCCGCCGCGCAGCGCCCGGCTCGAAGGTGCGCAGGCTCGCGAGCTGCGCGGGTTCGGACACCTCGGGCTGCTCAGCTCGCGCCGCGTGATCGAGCAGGCACTTGCGGCGCTCGCGGACGTATGAACGAGCAGCCCCCAGCCGAGGAAGTCGCGCGCCTGCTCGCGCGCCGGCGCGTATTCGAGGCACACGCGCTTGAGATCCCGGGACACAGCGGGCGGCTGCGCGTGTTGCGGGCCTGGCAGGCCAGGCGACTCGCCAGGACCTACGAGGACCTGCGCCGCGATCCGCGTTACACCGAGGCAGTGGAGTTCTTCCTGAACGATCTTTACGGCCCGCAGGACTTCAGCCGCCGTGATCGGGAGCTGAGCCGCGCGGTCATCCCGCTCAGACGGGCGCTGCCCGCGGCGCTGCTGGAAGTCCTGGCAAAGGCAATCGAGCTCGATGTGGTGACGGTGGAGCTCGATCAGGGGATGCTCGAGCAGCTGCCCAAACGTCCGTTGGGCGCTGTCGCGTACGCGCTGGCTTACCGCGCGCTCGGCAGGGCCGCACAGCGCCAACGCCAGATCGATCTCACCGTCAGCATTGGCGCCGATCTCGAGCGGCTGGCGCGCCATCGCTGGATCGGAATCGCGCTGCGCGCGGCGCATCGGCCGGCGCGCGCCGCCGGCTTCGGTGTCCTGCAGCGCTTCCTCGAGCACGGCTTTGCCGCCTTCCACCGCATGGGAAGTGCACGACCGTTGCTGCAGGCGATCCGCGACCGTGAGACACGTCTGATGGAGACGTTGCTGCGCGGCGACGCCGCGGCCGGCAGCCTCCTCACACCCGAGCCCGCCGTCGATGCCCGAGCCTAGCTACGACTACATCATCATCGGTGCGGGCTCTGCCGGTTGCGTGCTCGCCAACCGGCTCTCGGCGCGCTCCGGCCTGCGGGTGCTGCTGCTCGAAGCGGGCGGAGCGGACACCAATCCCTTCATCCATATGCCGGCCGGTCTCGCCCGACTGGTCAACAATCGGCGCATCAACTGGGGTTATCACACCGAGCCGGAGCCGGAGCTTCTGGGTCGGCGGTTGTACTGGCCGCGCGGGCGCGTGCTCGGCGGCAGCAGCTCCATCAACGCCATGTGTTACACGCGCGGCCATCCACTCGACTACGCCGAATGGGCCGCCTGCGCCTCCAGCGCCTGGAGCTACGCGGGCGTTCTGCCGTACTTCCTCAAAGCCGAGGACCAGGCGCACGGCGCCGGCGAATTTCACGGGGTCGGCGGGCCGCTCACAGTGGAGGACCTGCGCTTCCGCAATCCGTTGAGCGCGATATTCGTCGAGGCCGCGGCCGCCTGCGGCTTGCCCCGCAATGCCGACTTCAACGGCGCCAGCCAGGAAGGCGCGGGCTTCTATCAGGTCACGCAGCGCCGTGGCCGCCGCTGCAGCGCCGCCACCGCGTATCTGCGCCCCGCGCAATCCCGCGGCAATCTCGAGATCCGCACGCACTGCCTCGCCGCCCGCGTCCTCTTCGAAGGCACGCGCGCGGCCGGCGTCGAATACCTGCATCGCGGAGTGACTATCCGGGCGCGTGCCGAGCGCGAGGTGCTGCTGGCCGGCGGCGCCATTGGATCTGCGCAGTTATTGCTGCTCTCGGGTCTCGGGCCGGCCGATGAGCTGCGCGCACTCGGGATACCCGTCGTCGCCGATCTGGCGGAAGTCGGCCGCAATCTCCAGGACCATCTGGATTTCTGCACGCTCTACAAGTGCCGCAGTCCGAACACCTATGACTTCACCCGCCGCCAGGAGATCGCCGTGCTGCTGCGGTATCTGCTGACCCGTTCCGGCCCCGGTGTCAGCAACATTGCCGAGGCCGGGGCGTTCGTCCACAGCCCGCTCGCTCCGGATTCGCGTCCCGACATCCAGTTGCATTTCGTTCCGGCGCAGCTCGATGACCATGGGCGCAATCGCCTCGAGGGCCACGGGTTTACGATACACGCCTGCGTGCTGCGTCCCCACAGCCGTGGCCGGCTGCGCCTGCGCTCACGCCGTCCACAGGACCCGCCCCTGATCGAAGCCCGCTACCTGAGCGACGCCCGGGATCTGCCGGTGCTGCTCGAAGGGGTGCGGGTGTCCCGGCAGATCGTTCAGGCAGCGCCGTTCGCGCCGTTCCGCGGTGCCGAGGTGTTCCCCGGGGAGAAGCTCATCGCCGCACCAGATCTGGCGCAGATCGTCAGACGCAAAGCGGAGACGATCTATCATCCCGCAGGCACCTGCCGCATGGGGAGCGATGCGCACGCGGTCGTCGACGAGCATCTGCGCGTGCGCGGGGTGGAGGGGCTGCGCGTGGTCGATGCCTCGGTCATGCCACGTCTCGTCGGCGGCAATACGAACGCGCCGACCATCATGATCGCCGAGAAGGCCGCGGACCTGCTGCATCAGGAGGCAACCGCGCGGATCTGACGACGCAGAAGGGCGCGGGAAGACAACCCGGGACAAGGGATTTGGAGGCTAGGGTCGGAATCGAACCGGCGTAGACGGCTTTGCAGGCCGCTGCATGACCACTCTGCCACCTAGCCTCTTCGTGAGCCTGCGTATCGGGTGCGGCGGCCGATACTAAAACGCCCCGCACGGCCAGTCGCCGGCGAGGCTTGCGCTCGATGCTGCGCTGGCTCTAGCCTAGCAAAAAGAGAAAAATAGGTCGATTGAGCCCTCGCGCCAGCGGCAGCGCCGCTGCGGGAGGGATGCTTCCCGCCAGCCACGAATAAGATTAAGGAGCGAGGAATGTCCGCAGCGAACGCCTCCACCGTCCCTGGCTTCCTGGATAAGCAAAGCTATGTCGCCGGGCCCGCCTTCAGCCGCTGGCTGGTGCCCCCGTGCGCCCTCGCCATTCACCTGTGCATCGGTATGGCGTACGGCTTCAGCGTGTTCTGGCTACCGATGAGCAAGCTCATCCCGGGCGCGCCGGTGTGCTCGAACGGCTTCATGAGTGAGCTGTTCGCGACCGGCTGTAACTGGTCCGTTGCGGATGTCACGCACATCTTCGAGATCTTCATCGCCATGCTGGGTATCTCGGCCGCCATCTGGGGCGGCTGGCTCGAGCACGCCGGCCCGCGCAAGTCGGGATTGATCGCGGCGCTGTGCTGGGGAGGCGGCCTCGTCCTCGGTGGCTACGGAGTCGTGATCCACCAGCTCTGGCTCGTGTATCTCGGCTGCGGCTTCGTTGGAGGCATCGGCCAGGGCCTCGGCTATATCACGCCCGTCTCGACGCTCATCAAGTGGTTCCCCGATCGCCGCGGCATGGCGACCGGCTTCGCCATCATGGGTTACGGCGGCGGCGCGATGATCGGCTCGCCGCTCGCCGTGTGGCTGATGGCTCACTTCGCGAGCCACGGCGTGGCGGGAGTCGCCCCCACCCTCATGGCCATGGGCGTGATCTACTTCGTCGCCATGAGCCTCGGCGCGCTCGGCTTCCGCGTCGCCCCTTCCGGCTGGCATCCGGCGGGCTGGACTCCGAAGGCCGAAGCTGCCGGCGGCATGATCACGAGCCGGCACGTGCATCTCAACGTGGCCTGGCGCACGCCGCAATTCTGGCTCATCTGGGGCGTGCTGTGCCTCAACGTGACCGCCGGCATCGGCGTGATCGCCATGGCGAGCCCGATGCTGCAGGAAGTCTTCGGCTCGCGGCTGCTCGGGTTGCCTGCGAGCACGACGTTGACCGATCTGCAGCGCGCAGGGATCGTGGCTGCAGCCGCGGGTCTCGTCGGCCTCATCAGCCTCTTCAACAGCCTCGGCCGCATCCTCTGGGCGTCGGCGTCCGACTATCTCGGCCGCAAGACCACCTACTTCGCGTTCTTCACCTTCGGCATGGTGCTGTACGCGCTGCTGCCCACCTGGGGACACCTGGGCCTCGCCGGGCTCTTCGTGGCATCGGTGTGCATCATTCTCACCATGTACGGCGGCGGCTTTTCCACCGTTCCCGCCTACCTCGCCGACATCTTCGGCACGCAGATGGTGGGTGCGATCCACGGACGCCTGCATCACCGCCTGGTCGGTGGCGGGAGTAGTCGGACCCGCCATCATCGCCAAGCTGCGCGAGACGCAGCTCGCCAGCGGCATGGCGAAGAACCTGGTGTACGACCGGACGCTCTACATCATGGCGGTGCTGCTGCTCGGCGGCTTCATCTGTAACCTCATGGTCCGTCCGGTCAACCCCAAGCACTACATGAGCGAGGAGCAACTGGCGCGCGAGCGCTCGCTGCAGCATGAGGCCGCGCCGGTGGCGGCGGCAGGTGCCGGAGGTGGCAGCAGCTCGGCGCTCGTCGGGCTCGCCTGGATCGCGGTCGGCATTCCGTTCCTGATCGGGCTCTACATCGCCCTGCAGAAGGCCGCGGCGCTCTTCTGAAAATTGCGGGCGGGACCGGCCGGCTTTGCGGCCGGTCGGCCCTGCTCGATCAGGGAAGGAGTGGAGCGGGCTAACGGGTTCGAACCGTCGACCTGTACCTTGGCAAGGTACCGCTCTACCAACTGAGCTAAGCCCGCATCCGAATCAGAACGGCGGATTCTATGTACACCCCTCCGGAAGTCAAGGCGAGCGGCGCCTTGATTCCGGACGCGCGTCGCTATTTGTGATGTTTATTTATACCTTTAAATACAGTTACTTATACAAGTATTCTAACGTCTTAGATCAGGCCATGCCGCGCGCAGGTACATGACCATCGAAAGCAGCGTCAGCGCAGCGGCGACCTCCGTGAGCCCTACTCCGATCCCGTAAGTCGGCAGACCCCAGATCGGGGCCCGGTAGAGCATCAGCGAGAGCCCCACGATTTGCAGAATGGTCTTGTACTTGCCGAGCTGCGAGACGGCGACCTTGCGCCGTGCCCCGATCTCCGCCATCCACTCGCGCAGTGCCGAGATCGTGATCTCGCGTCCGATGATGACCGCGGCGGTCAGCACGATCAGCAGGCGCGGATCCTTGCTCACCAGCAGTACCAGCGCCGTTGCGACGATGAGCTTGTCGGCGACCGGATCGAGGAATGCCCCGAGACGCGAGGTCTGCTGCAGCCGCCGCGCGAAGTAGCCATCGAGCGAGTCGGTCACGCCCGCCGCGGCGAACAGCCAGGCGGCCGCCGGGTCCGACCACGGATAGGGCATGTAAAAAAGGAGCACGATGAGCGGGATGGATGCGATGCGCAGCCACGTCAGCGTGTTCGGAACGTTCCAGACCACTCGCCGCTTCCCTTACGAGCCCGGGTGCAGGTGATCATAAAGACTTCGGGCGAGCGTCGCGCCGATTCCGGCGACCTGTGTGAGATCCGAGACGCCCGCACGCATCACGCCCTGGAGCCCCCCGAAGTGCTTGAGCAGTGCCCGGCGCTTGGCGGGACCTAAGCCCGGCACGACCTCGAGCACCGACTCGTTGTAGCGGCGCGCGCGCTTCCTGCGGTGGCCCGTGATGGCGAAGCGATGCGCCTCGTCGCGGATGCGCTGGATGAAGCGCAGCGCGGGCGAGTGCGCCTCGAGAACCACCGCCCCCGGTGCTCCATAGACGAACAGCCGCTCCTGGCCCGGACGGCGGTCCGGGCCCTTCGCCACGCCGACCAGCGTGAGATCCGCGAACCCGAGCTCGGCGAGCGCGGCATGGACCTCGGCGATCTGCCCGACACCACCATCGATCAGCAGCAGGTCGGGAGCGGGCACCTCACCCGAGCGCACGTGCTTGTAGCGCCGCTCAAGCGCCTGGCGCAGCGCCGCGTAGTCATCGCCCGGCGTGACTCCCGTGATATTGAAGCGGCGGTACTCCTTCTTGAGCGGCCCCTCGGGGCCGAACACCACACACGAGGCGACCGTCCCCTCCCCGCCGGTGTGGCTGATGTCGAAGCACTCGATGCGTTGTGGCGGCTCGGGCAGGTCCAGCTCGCGGGTGAGCTCGGTGAGCATCTCGTCCACGCCGGCGCGCTGCGCGTGCCGCATGCGCAGCGCCTGAGTCGCGTTCTCGAGTGTCAGCTCCACCCACTTCGCGGCGAGCCCGCGCGCGGGATGCCGCACTTCGACCGCGTGAGTGGCCTTGCCGCCGAGGGCCTCGGCGAGCGCAGCCGCGTCCGGCAGCGCGAGACCGAGCAGCACTTCGGGCGGCGGCTCGGTGTCGGCGTAGTACTGCATGGCGAAGGAGGCGAGCGCCTCGCCCGCCTCCGCGAGCGGTGCCCGCGGGAAGTAGCTGGTGGTGCCGAGGTTGCGCCCGCCACGCACCAGCATGACGCTGACGCAGTACTCCCCGCCCTGCCCTACGATCGCGAGCACGTCCGCGTCGCGCTCGGCGTCCGCGGTCACGATCTGCTGCAGCTGGATGCGCTTCAGCGCCGCCAGCTGATCGCGCAGCTGCGCGGCGCGCTCGAACTCGAGCCGCGCTCCCGCGGCCTCCATGCGCTGCTCGAGCTCGGCGTTGAGCTCGGCGCTGCGGCCCTCGAGCACCTTGACCGCGGCGGCGATGTCCTGCGCATAGGCCTCGCCCGAGATGAGCCCGACGCACGGCGCCGAGCAGCGCCCGATCTGGTGCTGCAGGCACGGGCGGCTGCGGTTGGCGAAGAAGCCGTCGCGGCAGTTGCGGATGCGGAACAGTTTCTGCAACTGGTTGAGCGTATCGCGCACCGCCCCGGCGCTCGGAAAGGGACCGAAGTAGCGCCCCGGAGCGCTGCGCGAGCCGCGGTAGAAGGCGAGCCGCGGGAAGGCGTGACCGCTCTCGAGATGAATGTAGGGGAAGCTCTTGTCATCGCGCAGTACCACGTTGAAGCGCGGCTTGTGCGCCTTGATGAGGTTGTATTCGAGCAGCAGCGCCTCGGTCTCGGAGTTCGTGACCGTGACCTCGATGGCGGTGATCTGCGCGACCAGCGCCTGTACCTTGGGATCGAGGTTCCCGGAGGCGAAGTAGGTGCCGACGCGGTCCCTGAGGCTGCGCGCCTTGCCGACGTAAAGGAGCTGGTGCCCTGCGCTGAACATGCGATACACCCCCGGGCGGCGCGGGAGTGAGGCGATGTATTCCTTCGGGTCGAATGCCATGAGCGGGTGCGTACCTTAGCGCAGCCCGGCCCGCCGGCATGCCTGCGCCACGACTGCGCGGAACATCTGCGGCGTCAGCCGGCGGGTCTGGGTGTTGTAGCGGCTGCAATGATAGGAATCGATCAGCCAGCTCGCCTCATCGAGGGCGTGCTCGCGCCCATGCGCGAACGGAAAGCTCCCGCGCTTCAGGCCCCGCGTCATCAGCACCGCATCGTGCGCGATGCGCCCGAGCGCGAGGTACACGCGCACCGCGGAGAGCGCGGCGAGCTCCTCCTTGAGGAACGCGTTGCAGCAGCGGATCTCCTCCGGCAGCGGTTTGTTCGCCGGCGGCACGCACTTCACCGCGTTCACGATGCGGGCGTTGCGCAGCTCGAGGCCGTCCTCGGCAGACTTCGACGCCGGCGCGCTCGCGAGCCCGAACTCGTACAGAGTCTGGTAGAGCAGGATGCCGGCGAAATCGCCGGTGAACGGGCGCCCGGTGCGATTGGCGCCGTGCATTCCCGGGGCGAGCCCGACGATGAGCAGCGTCGGGGCCGCTGCGCCAAAGGACGGCACCGGGTGCGCCCAGTAGCCAGGCTGGCGCACCCGGGTTTCCTCGAGGAACCGCGCCAGGCGCGGGCAGCGCGTGCAGCCTGGATCGTAGGCGGCGCTGCGCCTCACGCCGCGGTCAGGCGAGGTCATCCATGTGGCGGATGACGGCGCCCGCGAACCCGGAGGTGGTCATGAGCTTCGCGCCGGGGATCAGACGCTGCAGGTCCTCCTCGACGTTCCTGCGTGCCGCGAGCTCGCGCTTCGGCGCCTTGATCGCCTCGCGCAGCCGCGCGAGGTCGTAGGTCAGCTCCTTGCTGGCGATGGTGTTGCTGACGCCCTTGATGATGAGGTCCGCCGCCTCGCGCCAGCCGAGATAGCGCAGCATCATCTCCGCCGAGAGGATCAGGGAACCGGGATTGACGCGGTCCTTGCCGGCGAAGCCGGGCGCGGTACCGTGCGTCGCCTCGAACACCGCGAGCCCGTCGCCGACGTTGCCGCCGGGGGCGATGCCGATGCCGCCCACCTGCGCGGCGAGCGCGTCCGAGACGTAGTCGCCGTTCAGGTTCAGCGTCGCGATGACGTCGTATTCCTCGGGCCGCAGCAGCACCTGCTGCAGGAAGTTGTCGGCGATCACGTCCTTCACCACGATGTCCTTGCCGGTGATGGGACTCGGGAAGCGCAGCCAGGGGCCGTCGCCGATCGGCTGCGCGCCGAACTCCTCGCGCGCCAGCTGGTAGCCCCAGTTGCGGAACGCACCCTCCGTGAACTTCATGATGTTGCCCTTGTGCACCAGCGTCACCGACACGCGGTCGTTGTCGACGCAATAGCGGATCGCCTTGCGGATCAGGCGCTGGCTGCCTTCCTTAGAGACCGGCTTGATGCCGATGCCCGAGCTCGATGGAAAGCGGATGCCGGTCACGTTGAGCTCGCGCTGCAGGAAGGCGATGAGCTTGTGCACCTCGGCGGAGCCCGCCGGCCATTCGATGCCGGCGTAGATGTCCTCGGTGTTCTCGCGGAACACCACCATGTCGGTGAGGCTCGCATCCTGCATGGGGCTCGAGACGCCCGGGAAGTAGCGGATCGGGCGGATGCAGGCGTAGAGATCGAGGGTCTGGCGCATCGCGACGTTGAGTGAGCGCAGGCCCCCACCCACCGGAGTGCCGAGCGGCCCCTTGATCGAGACCACGAACTCGCGCAGCGCCAGCAGCGTCTCCTCCGGCAGCCACTGGCCGTAGAGCGCGTTGGCCTTCTCGCCGGAGTAGACCTCCATCCAGGCGATTCGCCGCTCACCGCCGTAGGCCTTCGCCACCGCACCATCGACCACGCGCCGCATCGCCGGCGTCACGTCGATGCCGATGCCGTCCCCCTCGATGAAGGGAATGATCGGTGCAGCGGGCACCGCCAGCGAGAAGTCGGGATTGACGCCGATCCGCTGGCCGGCCGCCGGCACGACGATGTGTTCGTAACGCATGGGGCTCGAAGCGCCGCCTCAGGCGCGCTGGTCGGCGCGGCGGCTCCGGCTGTGCTCGGCGATCAGCATGGCGAGCTCGAGCGCCTGCTCGTGATTGAGGCGCGGGTCGACGCTCGAGCGGTAGGCGCGCGCCAGGTCCTGATCCGTGAGCCCGCGGGCCCCGCCGGTGCACTCCGTGACGTCCTCGCCCGTGAGCTCGATGTGCACGCCGCCGAGATGGGACCCGAGGTCCGAGTGGATACGGAAGGCGAACTCGAGCTCTTTGAGGATGTTCTCGAAACGGCGGGTCTTGAGGCCCCCGGTCGTGGTCTCGGTGTTGCCGTGCATCGGGTCGCACACCCACAGGACCGTCTGCCCGGTCTGACGCACCGCCTCGATCGCCTTGGGGAGCGAGGCGGCGACGTCCTTCACGCCGAAGCGATGAATGAGCGTGAGGCGACCAGGCTGGTTCTGCGGATTGAGCGTCGTGACGAGGCCCTGCAGCCACGCCGCGTCCATGGCGGAACCGACCTTGACGGCGACGGGGTTGGAGATGCCGCGGAAGTACTCGACGTGCGCGCCGTCGAGCGCCGCGGTGCGCATGCCGATCCAGGGGAAGTGCGTCGAGAGGTTGTACCAGCGGTTCTGGCGCGGAATGAAGCGCGTCTGGGCCTGCTCGTAGTGCAGGTGCAGCCCCTCATGGCTCGCGTAGAAGTCGACCAGCGTCGCCTCGTGCACCCGCCGCCCGCTGATGCCCTCGAAGAAATCCAGTGCGTCGCCGATCGAGCGGACGATGCGCTGGTAGGCGTCCTTGAGCGGCGCCTGGTGCACGAAGCCCAAGTCCCAATACTCCGGGTGATGCAGGTCCGCGAAGCCGCCCTCGACGAGGGAGCGCACGAAGTTGAGCGTCAGTGCCGCGCGCTCGTAGCCGCGCAGCAGCAGCATGGGATCGGCAGCGCGCGCCGCCGCGCTGAACTCGGGGCGGTTGACCAGATCGCCGCGATAGCTCGGCAGCGTCACGCCCTCGCGCGTCTCGCTGTCGGCCGAGCGTGGCTTGGCGTATTGCCCGGCCATGCGGCCCACGCGAACGATCGGCTTCTTCAGTCCGTGCAGCAGCACGAGACTCATCTGCAGCAGGATCTTCAGCTTCTTCGCGATCGTATCCGACTCGCAGTCGGCGAAAGTCTCGGCGCAGTCCCCGCCCTGCAGCAGGAACGCCTCGCCGCGCTGCGCCGCGGCGAGCCGGGCACGCAGCGCCTCGACTTCCCACGACACGACGATCGGCGGCAGGCGCGAGAGCTCGGCGACCGTGCGCTCGAGCGCCTGCGGGTCGGCATACACCGGCTGCTGCTGGGCCTGCCGGGTTTGCCAGCTCGCGCTATGCCAGGAGGTGGTCTCGGGGGATCGCATGGAATCGATCCTAGCACGCAGGACCGGACGCTAAATCTGCCTGCGGGTGGCCCTGAAACCGGGGCGCCGGGCGGGGTGGCTTTGCGGGCCCATCGAGGGCAGAATGCGCGCCTTTTCCAGAGGGGCCCTATGCATCGCGTATTGATCCTCGGCGCCGGCAAGATCGGCGCGCTCATCTCCGGATTGCTTGCCGAATCCGGGAGTTACAAGGTCCAGCTGGCGGACGTGGACGGGGCTGCGGCGGAGTCGGTGGTGCGTGCCCACGGGGGCACCGGACTCACCTCGCTTACCCTCGATGCGAGCCAGCCCGGAGTCCTCGAGCAGCACCTGGCGACCCACCCGGCGGACGCCGTCATCTCCGGGCTTCCCTACTACTGCAACCGCGTGGTCGCGGAGGCCGCGCGCCGCGCAGGCGCCCATTATTTCGACCTGACCGAGGACGTCGAAGTGACGCGCGCGGTGCGCGCCATCGCCACCGGCGCCTCCCAGGCATTCGTGCCGCAGTGCGGGCTCGCGCCCGGCTTCATCAGCATCGCGGCGGCCGAGCTCATCACCCATTTCGACGAGCTGCGCTCGGTGAAGCTGCGGGTCGGCGCCCTGCCCCAGCACCCGAATAATGTCCTCAAGTACTCCCTCACCTGGTCGACCGAGGGTCTGATCAACGAGTACGGCAACCCCTGCCAGGCCGTGAGCGAGGGCCGCATGGCCGAGGTCGCCCCGCTCGAGGGGCTGGAGGAGATCGAGATCGACGGCATGCGCTATGAGGCCTTCAACACCTCAGGGGGTCTCGGCTCGCTCGCCGAGACGCACGGCGCGCACTGCGAGACGATGAACTACAAGACGATCCGCTACCCCGGGCACTGCGAGCAGATGCGTCTGCTCATGAACGACCTGAAGCTCAATCACGATCGCGGCACGTTGAAGCGCATCCTCGAGAACGCCGTGCCGCAGACACTGCAGGACGTCGTCATCGTCTACGCCGCCGTGACCGGCAAGCAGGACGGGCAGCTGCGCGAGGAGAACTACGTCAACAAGATCTATCCGCAGGTGATCGCGGGCCGCCTGTGGTCCGCGATCCAGGTCTCGACCGCCGCGGGGATCACCGCGGTGGTGGACCTCGTGCTCTCCAGCCCGGCGAAATACCACGGCTTCGTCGCCCAGGAGCAGTTCCGCCTCACCGACATCCTCGCCAACCGCTTCGGCCGCTACTACGCGCCGGGCGGCACGAAGCACGTCTCGGGTGAGGTCGTGGTCGCCGGCAAGACCGGGCACCAGCGCCACCGCCGGGTGGCGGCGCGATGAGCGGCGTCGACGTCAACGCACTGCTCGGCCGGCTCGGCCTCGCCGCGGTCAACCCCGGCGCCTGGTCCGGGCAGCACGGCTGGTCGAGTGCCGCCGAAGGGGCACTGATCGACGTCAGGAATCCCGCGAGCGGCGCGCTCCTCGCCCAGGTGCGCCCGGCGACCGACACCGACTACGAGCAGGTGATTGCGGGCGCTGAGAGGGCCGCGGCCGCGTGGCGCGAGGTCCCGGCACCCAAGCGCGGCGAGGTCGTGCGGCTCCTCGGTGAGGAGCTGCGGCGTCACAAGACGGATCTGGGCACGCTGGTATCGCTCGAGAACGGCAAGATCCTCGCCGAGGGCCTCGGCGAGGTGCAGGAAATGATCGACATCGCCGACTTCGCCGTCGGCCAGTCGCGCATGCTCTACGGCCTGTCGATGCATTCCGAGCGCCCGCGCCACCGCATGTCCGAGCAATGGCACCCGCTCGGCGTGGTCGGCATCATCACGGCGTTCAACTTCCCGGTGGCGGTTTGGGCGTGGAACGCGCTCCTCGGCGCCATCTGCGGTAACGCCTGCGTGTGGAAGCCCTCACCGAAGACCCCGCTCACCGCGCTCGCCGTGCAGCGCATCTGCAACCGGGTGTTGGAGTCCGCAGGCCTGCCGGCGGTCTTCCAGATGTTCGTCGACGGCGGTACGACGCTCGCCACGCGCTTCGTCGAGGACCGGCGCGTTGCGCTCATCTCCTTCACGGGCTCAACCGAGGTCGGCCGGCGCGTTGGCGAGCGCGTCGCCGCACGCCTCGGCAAGAGTCTGCTCGAGCTCGGCGGTAACAACGCCGTGATCGTCGATGAGACCGCAAATCTCGATCTCGCCGTGCCCTCGATCGTCTTCGGTGCGGTCGGCACGGCCGGCCAGCGCTGCACTTCCACGCGGCGCGTGTTCGCGCATAAGGCAATCGCGGCGGAGCTCGAGCGCCGCCTCATCCACGCCTACAAACAGGTGCGCATCGGCGATCCCCTCGAACCCCGGACCCTCATGGGGCCGCTGATCGACGCGCGCGCGGTCGAGAGCTACCAGAACGCGCTCGGCAAGGCGCGCGCGGCGGGCGGTGAGCTGCTCGCGGGCGGCAATGTGCTGAAGGGCGCCGGGCACTTCGTCGAGCCGGCGATTGTGCGCGCCCGCAACGAGTGGCCGATCGTTCAGAGCGAGACCTTCGCGCCGGTGCTGTACCTGATCCCGGTGGACTCGCTCGCCGAGGCCATCGCGGCGCAGAACGCCTCCGCCCATGGACTCTCGTCGGCGCTCTTCACCGATCGCCTGCAGAGCGCGGAAGCCTTTCTGTCCGCTGCGGGCAGCGACTGCGGCATCGCCAACGTCAATCTCGGCACCTCGGGCGCCGAGATCGGCGGTGCCTTCGGCGGCGAGAAGGACACGGGCGGTGGGCGCGAGTCGGGGTCGGATGCCTGGAAGGCCTACATGCGTCGCCAGACCAACACCGTGAACTGGAGCCGCGAGCTGCCGCTGGCCCAGGGAATCGAGTTCAAGGTCGAGTAGGCCTCAGCGCCCCGGCAGGTGCAGCGTGAAGCGCGCCCCGCCGAGCGGGGATTCGTCGACCTCGAGCCGCCCGCCGTAGAGATCCACGGTGTCGCGCACCATGGCGAGACCCAGGCCGTGTCCCGGCACGTTCTCATCGGTCCGCACCCCGCGCTTGAGCACCCGCGGCCGGTCCTCCGGCGCAATGCCGGGCCCGTCGTCCTCGATGGTAATGACGAGGCGCACCCGTACGTGGGCGCTCTCTTCGGTCCTGCCCGTGAGGCGCACGTGGCCGCGGCACCACTTGCAGGCGTTGTCGAGCAGATTCCCCAGCAGCTCGGTGAGATCGCCCCGGTCGCCCACGAAGAGACATCCGGGCGGAACGCTGAGCTCGAGCATCAGGTCCTTGTGGCCATAGACGCGCAGCAAGGCGCCGCGCAGCTCCGCCACCACCTGGGCGAGCTCGACCGGTGCCTGCCCGATGAGCGCGCCGCCCGAGGCTGCCGCGCGTTTCATCTGGTGCTCGATGATGTCGCTCATGCGATCGATCTCGGCACTGATGGGACCCGGATGGGCATCGGACGGTAAGGTGGCGCGCATCACGGCGAGCGGAGTCTTGAGACTGTGCGCGAGGTTGCCGAGGGTGTCGCGGTAGCGCGCCACACGCTTGCGCTCGCCGCTCAGGAGCGCGTTGAGATTGACCGCGACGCCCGACAATTCGCGCGGATAGCCGCCGCCGAGCGTCTCACTGCGCCCCTCCTCCACTTCGTGAATCTCGCGCTCCATGCGCCGCACCGGAGAGAGTACCCAGCGCAGCAGCGCGGCGAGGGCCGCCAGCAGCAGTGCCATCAGCCCGACGAACCAGCCGATGAGCTCCTGGCGGAAGCGGAACAGCTGCTCTTCATAAGGAGTCATGCTGACCGCGACGCTCAAGGTGAGCGCCTGGGGCTCGTCGGCCTCGCCCTGGAACTGGATCGCACGGCTCTCGATGGCGACGCGATCGTGGCCGCCGAAGGTCGCGTAGCTCACGCTGCGTTCGCCGTTGCCGAGCAACGGCCCGAACTCCGCGCCGAGCCCCGCCGTGGACGGGGACCGCCAGGCGTGGTGCGGCGAGCGGACCGCGGCATAGAGACCCGAGCGCGGCGTCGCCAGGCGCGGGTCGAGCACGTGCGGTGCCGGCGCATAGCCGCCGTCGGGCTGTGGCTCGATGGATGCGATGAGCGCCACCATCTGCCGGTCGAGGAGCTCCTCCTGGGAGCGCTCGGAGAGCGCGCGGAAGCCGCTGTCGAGCACCCAGATCATGACGCCGGAGAACAGCACCAGCGGCACCGCCACCGAAACGAGCAGGCGCCGGCTTAAGGAGTGCACGGGTAAAACGCGCGGGCTTACGAGGCCGGATCGCGCGCGAGCGCAAAGCGGTAGCCGCGCCCGCGCAGGGTCTCGATTGGATGCAGGAGCTCGGCCGGGTCGAGCTTGCGCCGCAGCCGCCCGACCAGCACCTCGATGACGTTGCTGTCGCGCTCGAAGTCCTGGTCGTAGAGGCGCTCGGTGAGCTCGGTCTTGGAGATCACATCCCCGGCCCGCAGCATCAGGTGCTCGAGAATGCGGTACTCGAAGGTCGTGAGCTCGACCGGCGCTGCATTCACCGCCACGGTCTGCGCGCGGGTATCGAGCTCCACCGGCCCGCAGCGCAGCACCGGGGTCGCCCAGCCGCCGGCGCGCCGCAGCAGCGCCTGCACGCGCGCCAGCACCTCCTCGAAATGAAACGGTTTGGCGACGTAGTCGTCGGCGCCGGCCTGCAGTCCCTCCACCTTGTCCTGCCAGTTATCGCGTGCGGTGAGGATCAGGATCGGATAGGTCTTGTGCGCCGCGCGCAGCCTGCGGATTACTTCGAGACCCGGGAGCCCCGGAAGGCCCAGGTCGATGATGGCGAGATCGAGCGGGTACTCGCTGCCCGAGAACAGTCCCTCGTTACCGTCGGCGGCCTCATCGACGGTGAATCCGGCCGCGGTGAGTCGCGTCTTCAGCATCTCGCGCAGTGCCGCCTCGTCCTCGACCACCAGTACCCGCATGGAGCCCCCCGATCGTTCTCAGAGCAATGTGCCGTTCGCCGCGTCGACGCGCACCGTCCAGACCCGCCCCGCATCATTCAGGAGGCGCAGCACATATACCGTACGGCCGTTATCGCGCTCGGTCTCGGCCTTCACCACCCGCGCGTGGAAGTGCTGCTCGGCCATCTTGACCGCCTGGTCCATGCTGATGGCACTCGCCGCATGCACCACCGCGGCCGGCGCAGTGGCCGCAGTCGCCGCAGGCGGAGCGGGCTCGCTGTAGCCCGCCGCGGCTCCCGAACCGCCGATGAGCAAGGCGGCCAGAACGATGCGTCGTTGCAGGCACATGGCAGCCGAAGCCTAACGCATCCGCTCCCCGCATCGCACCCCGCGCGCCCGGAATTGCCGCTTCAGCCGCCGTTCAGCTTCGCCTCCCGCCACAAGGCATCCCATGCCTCGAGCGACAGCCGTGTGAGTGTCAGATTGCGCTGCGTCGCGAGCTGCTCCATGCGCCGGAAGCGCCGCTCGAACTTCGCATTCGCGGCGTGCAGCGCGCCCTCGGCATCGAGCCCGAGATGGCGGCTGAGGTTGACGACCGCGAACAGCAGGTCACCGAGCTCATCCAGCACCGCGGGGCTCGCGGCGCCACCTGCGACGAGCGCCGCGTCGAGCTCGCCGAGCTCCTCCTCGACCTTGGCGCGCGAGCCGGCCGCATCCGGCCAGTCGAATCCAACCCGCGCCGCGCGCCGCCCGAGCTTGGCCGCGCGCATCAGCGCCGGCAGCGCGAGCGGCACCCCGTCGAGCGTACCGTGCGCGGCGTCACCGCGGCGTACCGCCGCCTGCTCGCGCTCACGCGCCTTGTGCGCCTCCCACTCGCGAGGGAGCGCGCCGCGCTCGGCGGCCGCGCCGGCGAACACGTGCGGGTGACGGCGCACGAGCTTGTCGTGAATCGACTCGGCGACCGCCGCGAAATCGAACCAGCCGCGCTCCTCGGCCATGCGCGCGTGAAACACCACCTGAAAGAGGAGATCGCCGAGCTCCTCGCGCAGCGGCTCGCGCTCACCGCGCGCGATCGCATCCGCCACTTCGTAGGCTTCCTCGATGGTGTAGGGCGCGATGCTCGCGAAGGTCTGCTCGCGGTCCCAGGGACAGCCGTGCTCGGGGTCGCGTAGCCGCGCCATGAGCGCAATGAGCGCTTCGATCGCCGGCCGCGGGTCGCCCATCCGGGTGCCTAGCCCGCGGGAGCCGCCGCGCCGCCCTCGAACGGCAGCGGCCCGACGCACAGATGGTAGAGCGTCAGCAGCATCCCCGCAGTCGCGCCCCAGATCGTACGGCCTTCGAAAGGGATGTCCCAGAAGCCGACCTCCTCGCCACTCCGGATGAGGCGGCGGCGCTGCAGGCGGTAGTTGGCCGGCTCGAAGACATAGTCGAGCGGCACCTCGAAGGTGCTCTGCACTTCCTTCTGATCGAGGAGCAGCGCGAAGCCGGCGCGCACGAAGCCGACGACCGGCGTAATGCGAAAGCCGGTGATGACGATGTGATCCGGCAGGAAGCCCGCCACCCTCACCAGGCTCTCCTCGAGGCCGATCTCCTCGCGCGCCTCGCGCAGCGCCGCCGCCGCCGGCGAGGGATCGCTCGCCTCGATGTGCCCGCCAGGAAAGCTCACCTGCCCCGCATGGGTGCGCAGCCCGGCAGCGCGCTCGGTCAGCAGGATCGTCGGCCGCTCGCTCTCGATGATCGGGATCAGCACGGCCGCGGGCGTCGGTGAGGCGGGCAGTGCCCGGCGGTAGATCTCGCTGTCAGCGGCCGACATGCCGGGCAGGATCCAGTCGGCGCGCTCGTGGCGCGGCGTGCTGCCCGCGAGCCTGGCGCGGATGAGCGCCGCCCACGGGCGGGGGTTCGCGGCGCTGTCGGAGGCGTCAGCCACCGCCGCTGGTGCCACCCTTGATCCCGCCGCGTGCGAGCTCGGCCGGGTCGAGGAGCTTGGCGAGCTCGGCGTCTGACAGCTGCGTCATCTCGCGGGCGACGTCGCGGATCGGCCGCCCCTGCGCGTACGCGGCCTTGGCGATCGCGGCGCCCTTCTCGTAGCCAATGACGGGGTTGAGCGCGGTCACCAGGATCGGATTGCGGTCGAGCGCCTCGGCGATGCGCGCGGCGTTCACCTTGAAGCCGGCGATGGCGCGATCGGCGAGCAACCGCGACACATTCGCGAGCAGGCCGATGCTGCTGAGGAGGTTCTGGGCGATTACCGGCAGCATGACGTTCAGCTGGAAGTTGCCCGACTGCCCGGCGATGGTGATGGTCGTATCGTTGCCGATCACCTGCGCCGCCACCATGGTCGCGGCCTCCGGGATCACCGGGTTCACCTTGCCCGGCATGATGCTGCTGCCCGCCTGCAGCGCCGGGAGTGAGATTTCGCTCAAGCCCGCAAGTGGGCCACTGTTCATGAGGCGCAGGTCGTTGGCGATTTTCATGAGGCTGACCGCGACCACCTTGAGCTGCCCGGAGAGCTCGACCGCGGTGTCCTGCGCCGACAGCGCCTCGAAGTAGTTGGCCGCCGGCACGAAGGCGACGCCGGTGATGCCGGCGAGCTCCTCGCAGAAGCGCCGGCCGAAGTCGGGGTGCGCGTTGATGCCGGTACCGACCGCGGTGCCGCCCTGCGCGAGCGCCAGCAGCCGCGGCTCGACGGCCCTGACACGCGCCATGCCGTGCTCGATCTGGGTGCGCCAGCCCGAGAGCTCCTGCCCGAGCGTCACCGGCATGGCGTCCATGAGGTGGGTACGGCCGGTCGTGACGGTGTCGGCGAGCTCGGGCTCGCGCTTGGCGAGCGTGTCGCGCAGATGCGCGAGTGCGGGCAGGAGCTTGTCGCGCACCGCGAGCGCCGCGCTCACGTGGATCGCGGTCGGGATCGAGTCATTGCTGCTCTGACTCATGTTGACCTGATCGTTGGGATGCACCGCGCTCTTGAGACGCCGGCTCGCGAGCGCGGCGATCACCTCGTTCGCGTTCATGTTGGTGCTGGTTCCAGATCCCGTCTGGAACACGTCGATCGGAAAGTGCGCATCATGGCTGCCGGCGACCACCTCGGCAGCGGCCGCGTCCACGGCCTCGGCGACCCGGGGGTCGAGGAGGCCCAACCGCCGGTTGGCACGCGCCGCCGCCTGCTTGACCAGCGCCAGCGCGGCGATGAAGCCGCGCGGCATGGCGAGCCCGCTCACGGGGAAGTTCTCCACGGCGCGCTGGGTGTGGGCGCCCCAGAGCGCGTCCGCAGGTACCTTGAGCTCGCCCATGCTGTCGTGCTCGACCCGGAAGGAAGTCGTCATGAGGGCACTCCGCCCGGCCGGACGGCCGTATGCGTTATCATGATAACGCATGCCCGTAAGCCCCAGCGACGCTCCCGGCGCCCTCACCGCTCTCTCGCCCGTCGATGGGCGCTACGCCGCCGTCACCGAGCCACTGCGCGCCTGGCTCACCGAGGCGGCGCTCATCCGTGAACGCGTCGCGATCGAAGCGCGCTGGCTCCTCAAGCTCAGCGACGCGGCGCCGCAGCTCCCCGGCGCGCAGCTCTCGCCCGCGGTCCGCGCGCGCGCACAGCAGCTCGCCGCCGACCCGGACGCCGCCGCGGGCGCGGCGGTCAAGGCCATCGAGGCGCGCATCAACCACGACGTCAAGGCGGTCGAATACTACGTGCGCGAGCAGCTCGCGGCCGCCGGCGCGGGTCCCGCGACGCTCGAGCTGGTGCATTTCGCCTGCACCTCCGAGGACATCAACAATCTCGCCTACGCGCGGCTCCTGCTCGGAGCCCGCAGCTTGCTCGTCGGCGTGCTCAAAGCCCGCACCGATGAGGTCGTCGCTCTCGCGCACCGCTATGCCGACGCCGCGATGCTGGCGCGCACCCACGGCCAGGCGGCGAGTCCCACGACCCTCGGCAAGGAGCTGGCCAACTTCGCCGCGCGGCTCATGCGCGCTGAGTATCGCTGGACGCAGGTCCCGATCCTCGGCAAGTGGAACGGCGCGGTCGGCAATTTCAACGCCCACACCGCGGTGCTGCCCGGCATCGACTGGCCGGCGCTGGCACGCGGCTTCGTCGAGTCGCTCGGGCTCGAGTACAACCCCTACACCACGCAGATCGAGCCGCACGACTGGATCGGCGAGTACTGCGACGCCGTGGCCGCAACCAACGTCGTGCTCATCGATCTGTCGCGCGACATGTGGGGCTACATCTCGCTCGGTTACCTGCGCCAGCGCGCGGTAGCCGGCGAAGTCGGCTCCTCCACCATGCCCCACAAGGTGAACCCGATCGATTTCGAGAACGCCGAGGGCAACCTCGGCGTCGCCAATGCGCTGCTGCGGCACTTCGCCGAGAAGCTGCCGGTGTCGCGCTGGCAGCGCGATCTCACCGACTCGACCGTGCTGCGCAACTTAGGGGTAGCGCTCGGGCACACGCTCATCGCCTGGAACGCACTCGGTCGCGGACTCGCGCGCCTCGAGGCCGACGCCGAGCGCATGCGGCTCGATCTGGCCGATGCCTGGGAAGTGCTCGGCGAAGCGGTGCAGACGGCGCTGCGCGCCGCGGGCGTCCCCGGCGGCTACGAACGACTGAAGGATCTCACCCGCGGGCGGGCGATCGATGCGCCAGCGCTCGCGCAATTCATCGACTCCCTGCCGCTCGCGACCGACGACAAAGCGCGGCTGCGCGCGCTCAAACCCGCCGATTACGTGGGTCTCGCCGCGGCGCTGGCGCGCGGCATCTGACCCGCCAGGCTGTCGCCGAAACACGACATAAATCGGCTCCAAGTGCGACCTGCGCCGCGCTTTTGACTCAATGCGGCTCGCGGCCACGGCTAAACCGTGACCCGTTCGACAATGCAAAACCGTGTGCCCTCACTAAGATCGACTGCAGCCTGCATCGTGCAGGCGGGGGGTGGGTGCCACTCGTGGCGATTACCGGGGAACTCGACCTGAAGAACGGCTGGGCACAGCTCGCGAACGCGCGCTATGCGCCGGAGTCCATCAGCGCGGGTGCTCAGCTGCCCGCCGCGCGCCACCGTGCGGCCGAGACTCTCACCGTCCTCACGACGCTCACCGAAGTGCGCAGCGCCGTCACCGAAATCGCCGCCCTCGCGCAGCGCCTCATCTCCATCTATACGCCGGACCTCGAGCCCGATCTCTACGACCAGAGCCCGTTCCTCGAGGTCATCAAGCACTTCGTCCTGACGCGCAGCTTCTCGAAGGTGCGCGTGCTGCTCGCCGAGCCGACGCGCGTCATGCGCGACAGCAACCGCTTCGTGGCCATGGGACGGCGCCTCTCGAGCTGCATCGACATCCGCTACGCCGCCGAGCAATCGCAGCAGCGCGCCTCCGCCTATCTCATCGCTGACGACCGCGCGATCGTCTACCGGCTGCGCGCCGACAGCTGGGACGGCGTCGCCGACATCAACAACACGCAGGCGGCCCGCGCCTATCTGCAGGAATTCGACCAGGTCTGGAACGCCAGCGCCGCCGAGCACGGCCTGCGCGCCGCCCGCCGCGGCTGACCTCCGGCGGCGGCCGCGCCTGCCGGCGCGGTAGAATCCGCCGATGGCCGCCGCCCCGCCCCTGCCCCCTGACTCCCGCGTGATCGTCGCCCTTTCGGGCGGCGTCGACTCCGCGGTCGCCGCGCTGCTGCTGCAGGAGCAGGGCTACGAGGTCCAGGGACTCTTCATGAGCAACTGGGAGGAGTCCGAGGACGACATCTGGTGCACGGCGGCGCAGGACTTCCAGGATGCCCGCGCGGTCGCCGCCCGGCTCGGCATCCCGCTGCACCGCGTAAGCTTCGCGTCCGAGTACCGCGCACGCGTGTTCGAGCACTTCCTCGCCGAGCACCGCGCCGGCCGCACGCCCAATCCCGACGTCCTCTGCAACCGCGAGATCAAGTTCGGTGCGGCGCTCGCCTACGCACGGCGCCTCGGGGGCAGCCACTTCGCCACCGGGCACTACGCGCGCCTGGTCGCGGGCGCCGACGGCGTCGAGCTCCACAAGGCCCTCGATGCCGGCAAGGACCAGAGCTACTTCCTGCATGCGGTCGCGCCCGCCGAGCTCGCCGCAACGGTCATGCCGCTCGGCACCCTCGAGAAGCGCCAGGTGCGCGAGCGCGCCCGGCGCGCGGGGCTGCCCGTGTTCGACAAGCCCGACAGCACGGGGATCTGCTTCATCGGCGAGCGCCCCTTTCGCGAGTTCCTCGAGCGCTACCTGCCGCGCACGCCCGGCCCGGTCGAATCGCCCGAAGGCGAGCGCCTCGGCACCCATCGCGGCCTTGCGTTTTACACCCTCGGGCAGCGCGGCGGCCTCGGGCTCGGCGGACAGCCCGGGCGACCCGAGGAGCCCTGGTATGTCGCCGCCAAGGACGCCGCCCGCAACGCCCTGATCGTGGTGCAGGGGCACGATCACCCGCTGCTCGCGAGCACCGCGCTCACGACCGGGAGCTGGCACTGGCTCGGCCCGGCGCCGGCAGGGGCGCTGCGCTGCACGGTCAAGGTGCGCTATCGCCAGGCCGACCAGCGGGCGCTCCTCACGCCGCTGCAGCGTGGCACGGTGCACCTCGAGTTCGCCGAACCGCAGCGCGCCGTCACTCCCGGTCAGTACGCGGTCGCCTACGAGGGCACGCGCTGCCTCGGTGGCGGAGTGATCGAGACGGTCGCGGCGGCGTTACGCCAGCCGGCCGCCGCCTGATCCAAGAGCGAGCGCAGTACGGCAGGCGCCGTGCGCCCCCGATATAATTCGCGCCAGTCAGCGGAGACACTCATGACGAACAGCTTCCGGGCGCGCTCGACACTCAAGGTCGGCGAGCGCACGTACGAGATATGGAGTCTCGCCGCCCTGCCGCAGGACAAGGTCGCGCGCCTCCCCTACTCGCTGAAGATCCTGCTGGAGAACCTGCTGCGCTCCGAGGACGGCGTGAGCGTCACGCGCGGCGACATCGAAGCGCTGCTCGACTGGGATCCGGCAGCCAGCCCCACCCACGAGATCGCCTTCACGCCCGCACGCGTCATCCTCCAGGACTTCACCGGTGTGCCGTGCATCGTGGATCTCGCGGCCATGCGCGATGCCATCGCCAAGCTCGGCGGCGACGCCGAGCGCGTCAACCCCCTCAATCCCGTCGAGCTGGTCATCGATCACTCCATACAGGTCGACGAGTACGGCACGCCCCAGGCGCTGGCCGACAACACCGCGATCGAGTTCAGCCGCAACAAGGAGCGCTATGCGTTCCTGCGCTGGGGGCAGACGGCGTTCCGCAACTTCGCGGTGGTGCCGCCCAACACCGGCATCGTCCACCAGGTGAATCTCGAGTACCTCGGGCGCGTGATCTTCGACACCGAGGCGGGTGGGACGCGGCGTGCCTACCCCGACACGCTGGTCGGCACCGACTCGCACACCACCATGATCAACGGCCTCGGCGTCCTCGGCTGGGGCGTCGGCGGCATCGAGGCCGAGGCCGCCATGCTCGGCCAGCCGGTTACCATGCTGATCCCGCAGGTCGTCGGCTTCCGTCTCGAGGGACGCTTGCAGCCGGGCGCCACGGCCACGGATCTCGTGCTCACCGTCACCGAGATGCTGCGCAAGAAGGGCGTGGTGGATAAGTTCGTGGAGTTCTTCGGCGACGGGCTCGCCAACCTGCCGCTCGCCGATCGGGCCACCATCGCCAACATGGCGCCCGAGTACGGCAGCACCTGCGGCATTTTCCCGATCGATGGCGAGACCATCCGCTACCTCGAGCTCTCGGGCCGCCCGCGCGAGCGCATCGACCTGGTCGGCGCCTACGCGCGTGCCCAGGGCATGTGGCGCAACCCCGGCGCGAGCCCGGCCCGCTACACGGACGAGCTCGAGCTCGACCTCAGCAAGGTCGAGCCGAGCCTCGCGGGTCCCCGCCGGCCGCAGGACCGCGTGCCGCTCAAGGCTGCCAAGCAGGTCTACGAGACCAATGCGAAGAAGGCCGCCGAGGAGCGCACCGCGCGCAAGAGCGGTACCGGCGCGGCACCGGCGACGCTCAACGGCCAGAACGTGGAGCTCAAAGACGGCGCGGTGCTGATCGCCGCGATCACCAGCTGCACCAACACCTCGAACCCCTCGGTCATGCTCGGCGCCGGGCTCCTCGCCCGCAAGGCGCGCGAGCGCGGGCTGACGTCCAAGCCCTGGGTAAAGACCAGCCTCGCGCCCGGCTCGCGCGTCGTGACCGACTACTTCAGGAAGGCCGGCGTGCTGGATGACCTCGCGGCGGTGGGGTTTGATCTGGTGGGCTACGGTTGTACTACGTGCATCGCCGAAGGCACACCCGTGCTCCTTGCGAACGGTACGAGCCGTCCGATCGAGCAGCTTCCCCGTTCAGGCGGAGCGCGCGTCTACGGTCCCACCGCCGACCTGCGGCTGGGAATGGCCGGTCAAACCGAGATGATGGTGCAGGGCAAGCGCGAGTGCGTGACGCTGGTGCTGCAGGACGGGCGTCGCCTCGTCTGTACCGAAGACCACAAAGTGCTCTGCGCGGATGGGCGTTGGGTTGAAGCGGGAAAGCTGCGTCTGGGGCACGACCGAGTAGTCACAGGACTCGAGGCGCCGGTGGACAAGCTTGGGCCGGATGAAGTCGGTTACGAGCTCGTCGCTGGCGAAATGACCTTCAGCTTTGTCACTGAGCGCGAGCGCGATCGCACACTCGCCTTTGCACGCCTCGTTGGTCATCTGATCAGCGACGGGTCGATCAGCAAACTGGGCCAAGGACGCATGCACCTCGGACAGGCTCTCGATCGCGAGTCAGCGCTCGATGATATCGAGCTCATCACCGACAAACGTCCCGTCGCGAATCGATATGACGCACGAAAATGGACTGTGGTCCTGCCTATGGAGCTGACTGCAGCGATCGCTGCGCTTCCGGGAGTGAGCCGAGGCCGCAGGATCACTCAGCGGCCGCGACTGCCGGAATTTGTGCTAGACGCAAAGTGTCCCATAGCTGTTGTGCGCGAATTCACTGCAGCTCTCTTCGGCGCAGATGGACATGGCCCCGTTCTGCGGAGGCAGGGTACAAGCGAGGCGAAGGCGGTATTCGGGCCGCCGGCGTATGCTCAAAGCGCGCTGCCAGAGAACTTGGATGCGCTCCAGGAGGTCATGCGACAGATTATCGCCCTCTTGGTGAGATGCGGCGTCAAAGCCCGCGGTGCGAACGTCTACACTTACCCAACGCGGCGCTCCCAATCTACATACCCACCCGCACGAGATGGCGTGCCACGCATGGAAGTGCGCCTGGTCCTCCCCGAGGGCCTCTCATTCGTAGAACGCGTGGGCTATCGCTATTGCGTAGAAAAATCCTTGCGCGCGAGTGCCGCAGCAGTCTATTGGCGCACGATCGACACGATAAATCGCCAGCGACTATGGATGGCCGATCGAATCGAAGCGATGCGCGAGGATTGGTCACTCTCATTTCAACAGTTCCGCCGTATCGCTGCCGCGGAGCTGATGATGCGGGAGACTGTGGCGTTCCCGCACTACGCTCTTCTCGAAGGCCACGACGGCTTCAGGGGACTGCCCAGCCCGGAAAGCAGGCGATTCCATGCGCTGCACAGGGAGCAGTGTGATTTTCCGTCGCCCGTCGAAGTCTTAGAGCAGATCGGAGCGAGAAAATGGTTTGCGCGTCTAGAACCTCGCACGGCAGTGCGCGGGAGCAAGCGCTATTGCACCGACAAAGAGTCACTTACCTTGCCGACGCTCTCACTAGCGGTCGTTGACCGGCGCCCGGCAGGGCCATATCCGGTGTTCGATATATCGGTGAGCGGCCTGCATGCCTTCGTTGCTGGCACCGTAAGTGTGCATAATTGCATCGGAAATTCCGGCCCTCTGAAGCCTGAAATCTCCGCCGCCGTCAAACAAGGCGATCTCACCGCCTGCTCGGTCCTCTCCGGCAATCGCAACTTCGAAGGCCGCGTGCATCCGGAAGTACGCATGAACTTCCTCGCCTCGCCGCCGCTGGTCGTGGCGTACGCGCTCGCCGGCTCGCTCGACGTGGACCTCACCACCGAGCCGCTCGGCACCGGGCGCGATGGCAAGCCGGTGATGCTCGCCGACGTCTGGCCGAGCGACACCGAAGTGCAGGAGCTCCTCAAGCGCTCCATCGACTCGCAGATGTTCCGCACGAGCTACGCGAGCGTCTTCCAGGGCGATGAGAACTGGGCTGGCATCCAGGTGCCGGTGGGCAAGCGCTACCAATGGGACGTCAAGTCCACCTACGTGAAGAACCCGCCCTACTTCGATGGCATGACCATGACGCCGGCGCCGCTCGCCGACGTGCGCGGCGCGCGTGCGCTCGCCGTGCTCGGCGACTCGGTCACGACCGACCATATCTCGCCCGCCGGCAACATCTCACGCTCGAGCCCGGCGGCCCGTTACCTCGTGGAGCAGGGCGTACAGTCGAAGGACTTTAACTCCTACGGCGCCCGCCGCGGCAACCACGAAGTCATGATGCGCGGTACCTTCGCCAATATCCGCCTGCGCAATCTCCTCGTCCCGGGCGTCGAGGGCGGCGTCACCGTGCACCTGCCGGACGGCGAGCAGGCCTCGATCTACGACGCCGCCATGCGCTACAAGAGCGAGGGCACGCCGCTCGTGGTGCTCGCGGGACGCGAGTACGGCACCGGCTCCTCGCGCGACTGGGCGGCCAAGGGCACGATGCTGCTCGGCGTCAAGGCCGTCATCGCCGAGAGCTTCGAGCGCATCCATCGCTCGAACCTGATCGGCATGGGCGTGGCGCCGCTGCAGTTCCTGCCGGGCGAGAACGTCGCCTCGCTGCGGCTCACGGGCCGCGAGCTGTTCGCCATCACGGGGCTGACGCAACCCGATGCGCGCGAGGTCACGGTGACCGCGACCGCGGACGGCGGTGCGCCGAAGTCGTTCAAGGCGCGACTGCGTATCGATACGCCGAAGGAACGCGAGTACTACCGCCACGGCGGGATCCTGCAGTACGTGCTGCGGCAGCTCGCTTCCGGGACCTCGGGCGGGTAAGCCGGCCTGCGCGCACTCGCGCTGTTCGATCTCGACGGGACCGTCACGCGTCGCGACACGCTCGCGCCCTACGTGTTCGGTTTCCTGCGCAGCCACCCGGCGCTCTTGCCGGGGCTGCCGCGCGTGCTGCCTGCACTCGCGCGCTTCGCGCTGCGCCGCGCGGATCACGGCGCGCTCAAGTCCGCCTTCATCCGCGCAACGCTCGGCGGGCGCTCGCGCACCGAGCTCGACGCCTGGACCGCGCAATTCATCCCACGCCTGCTGGCACACGGCGTGTGGCCGGACGCGCTCGCGCGCATCGCGGCCCACCGCACGCAGGGGGATGCGCTGGTGCTCATGAGCGCGAGCGTCGATCTGTACGTGCCCGCGATCGGCGACGCGCTCGGCTTTGCCGAAACCCTGTGCACGCCGCTCCTCTGGAACGGCGGGCATCTCGACGGGGCGCTCGCGGGCGTCAACCTGCGCGGGCCCGCCAAGGCGCGCGCCTTGCAGGAGCTGCGCGCCCGTTATCCCGGACTCGAGATCACCGCCTACGGCAACGCGGCGAGCGACTTGGGGCACCTGTGCCTCGCCGACCGCGGGGTGCTGGTGAACGGCAACGCGCGCACGCGGCGGGCCGCCGCACTGCTGGGCTTGAGCTGCGAGACGTGGCGCTAGGGCGTTTGCGGCCGCGCCGGCCCGGCCGCTGCTGCAACAAAAGCCCTGCCGACACGGTCTTCTCTAGGCCAACGGAGCAGCCATGATCATCGCCGTTCTAGCCTTCGCGGGTGGTGCCCTGACCATCCTGAGTCCGTGCATTCTGCCGGTCGTGCCCTTCGTGCTCGCCCGCAGCGAGCAGCCCTTCGCCCGCAGCACGCTGCCGCTGCTGCTCGGTATGGCGGCAACCTTCGCGCTCATCTCGACACTCGCCGCGGTCGGCGGCGCCTGGGCGGTGCACCTCAACGTCTACGGCCGCATCATCGCGCTGGTGCTGCTTGCGGTGAGCGGCGTGGCGCTGCTGTCGCGCACCGTCGCCGACCGGCTCACGCGGCCATTCGTTGCGCTCGGCGCGCGCCTGTCGGAGCGCGGCGGTCCGCGTGCCGGGGTCCTCTCCGCGTTGCTGCTCGGCGTCGCCACGGGCTTTCTGTGGGCACCCTGCGCCGGGCCGATCCTCGCGCTCATCCTGACGGGCGCGGCGCTGCGGGGTCCGAGCACCGCGACCACGCTGCTGCTGCTCGCCTATGCGCTCGGCGCCGTGACGTCCCTCGCGCTGGTGGCGGCGGCGAGCACGCGGGTGATCGCGGCTCTCAAGCGCTCGTTCGCGGCCGGCGAGTGGCTGCGGCGCGCACTCGGTGCCGGCGTACTGATCGCGGTGCTCGCGATCGCCTGCGGCTGGGACACCGGCGTCCTGACACGCCTGTCGCTCGCGCGTACGCAGAACGTCGAAGAGGCACTCATCGCGCGTGTGGCGCCGCGCACCGAACCCATGTCGATGCAGGGAGCGATGACGGGCGCCATGACAGGTGCCATGAGCGCGGCATCGGCAGGTGCCAGCGCTCACGAGCCCGGCATCGAGGGTAAGCTGCCCTCGCTCGATGGCGCCGTGGCCTGGCTCAACTCTCCACCCCTGACGGCGCAGTCGCTCGAGGGGAAGGTCGTGCTGATCGACTTCTGGACCTATTCGTGCATCAACTGCCTGCGCGCCCTGCCCTACGTCGAGGACTGGTACGCACGTTATCGCGGCCAGGGGCTGGTGGTGATCGGCGTGCACGCCCCGGAGTTCGCCTTCGAGAAGGATCCGGACAACGTGCGGCGCGCCGTGCGTGATCTGGGCATCACGTACCCGGTCGCCCTCGACAACCACTACGCCATCTGGCAGGCCTTCGACAATCAATACTGGCCGGCGCACTACTTCATCGACGCCGCGGGCCGCATCCGTGGCCACCACTTCGGCGAGGGCGACTACGCGCAGTCCGAGCAGCTGCTGCGCACACTCCTCACCGAAGCCGGTGCCGCACATCTGCCGCCCGCCGCGAGCGCGATCCACGCGACCGGCGTTGAGGCGCCACCCGATGAAGCCGACCTCCAGTCGCCCGAGACCTACATCGGCTACCAGCGCGCCGAGAACTTCGTCTCCGCGGGAGGCCCCGTGCCGGATTCGCCCCACATCTACCGCGCACCGCAGACGCTCGCGCTCAATCAATGGGCGCTGTCGGGCGGCTGGCTTATCGAGAAGGAGCGCGCCGTGGCGACCGGCGTCCCGGGCAAGATCGTGTTCCGCTTCCGTGCCCGCGACCTGCACCTGGTGCTCGGCCCCGCCGCGGCCGGCCGCCCGGTCCGCTTTCGCGTCACCCTCGACGGACAAGCACCGGGGAACGATCACGGGGCCGACGTACAGCCGGACGGCACCGGCACCGTGGACGCGCAACGGCTCTATCAGCTGCTGCGCCAGAGCGGTCCCGTGGCCGAGCATACCTTCGCGATCGAATTCCTCGATCCCGGCGTGCAGGCTTACTCTTTTACCTTCGGCTGAGGAGAGAAGACTCATGGACGTACCCGAATCGGTCCCGCTGTCGCGCCGCTCGCTGCTCGGCCTCGCGCTCTCGCTCGGCGCCCTGACCGCTGCGCGTCTGGTGAAGGCATCACCGCCGCCCTCCGGGCCGGCGCCGGCCGCAACGGTGACGATCGAGAACTTCGCCGCCAACGGACGCAGCGCCGGCACCGCGACGGTGGCGCGCGTCGTCAAGACGGACGCGGAGTGGCGCGCGCAGCTGACGCCGCTCGCGTTCGAGGTCACGCGCCACGAGGCCACCGAAGCGCCGTTCAGCGGGGCCCTCGACCACAACCACGCCGACGGCCTGTACAGCTGCGTGTGCTGCAGCACGGTGCTGTTCGACTCGCGCACCAAGTTCGATTCCGGCACGGGCTGGCCGAGCTTCTACCAGCCCATCTCGCGCCTCAACGTGGTGGAGAGCTCCGACCGGAGCCTGGGGATGGTGCGTACCGCGGTGTCCTGCAAGCGCTGCGCGGCGCACCTCGGCCACGTGTTCGACGATGGCCCGAGACCCACGGGACTGCGCTATTGCATGAATTCCGTGGCACTCACGTTTGCGGCGCGCGCGTAGCGCCGCGCCAGTCCGGAGAGCTGCCAATGACAATCACGGTTTCGTTCCGCCATGGACTCGCCACGGCGATGCTCGGCGTCCTGCTTGCTTCCTGCAGCATCGGCGCGGGCGCGGCTCCCGCCATGGTCCCATCGCCAGCGGTGGACAATCCGAGCGAGCACGGCAAGCTGCAGACGGCGGTGCTCGCCGGGGGCTGCTTCTGGGGCCTGCAGGGTGTCTTCGAGCACGTGCGCGGCGTGCACCGCGTGATCGCTGGCTACTCGGGAGGCTCGCGCGGCGCGGCGAGCTATGAGGAGGTGAGCAGCGGCAACACCGGACACGCCGAGTCGGTGCAGATCGTCTTCGACCCCGCCGAGGTCACCTACGGGAAGCTCCTGCAGATCTACTTCAGCGTGGCGCACGACCCCACTGAGCTCAACCGCCAGGGACCGGACAGCGGCACCCAGTATCGCTCGGACATCTTCTACGCCGACGACGCGCAACGGCACATCGCCGAGAGCTACATCGAGCAGCTGAACAAGGACGGAGCGTTCCGGCAGCCCGTCGTGACGCGCGTGGATCCGCTCAAGGGCTTCTACGCCGCGGAGTCCTATCACCAGGACTACTACCTCAAGAACCCCGAGCAGCCCTACATCGTCTTCAACGACCTGCCGAAGATCAGGAATCTCAAGCAGCTCTTCCCGGACTCCTGGCGCGAACAGCCCGAGACGGTGGGTGCGCTCTGAGGGCTACATCGACGTGCGGATCTGCCACAGCTCCGGAAAGAACTTGAGCTCGAGCGCCTTGGCGAGATAGGACACGCCGCCGGTCCCGCCGGTGCCCGGCTTGTAGCCGATGATGCGCTCCACGGTCTTCAGGTGATGGCAGCGCCATAGCTGGAAGTTGTGATCGAGGTCGACGAGCTTTTCAGCCAGCTCGTACAGGTCCCAGTCCTTGTCGGCGCTGTGATAAACCCCGAGCCAGGCGCCCGCCACCTGCTTGCTGGCCACGTAGGGCTCGCGGAAGTCGCGCGACAGATACTCCTCCGGAATGCCGTAGCCGCGGCGGCTGAGGAGCCGCAGCACCTCGTCGTAGAGTGAAGGCTCGGCGAGCGCGCGCTCGAGCGCCGCATAGGCGGCCGGGTCGCGCTGGTGCACGGCCAGCATCTCGGCGTTCTTGTTTCCGAAGAGGAATTCCAGCATCCGGTACTGCACCGACTGGAACCCGGAGGAGCGCCCGAGGGCGTTGCGGAACGCCGTGTACTCGAACGGCGTCAGGGTCGAGAGCACGTCCCAGACCGAGATCAGCTGGGTCTGCGCGCGCGCAATGCGTGCCAGCATCTTGAGCGCCGGGTCGAGGTCGTCGCGCCGCACGCACTCGATCGCCGCCGTCAACTCGTGCAGCATGAGCCGCATCCACAGCTCCGACACCTGGTGCACGATCACGAACAGCATCTCGTTGTGCTCGCGGGTGAGCGGGTGCTGCGCGGCGAGGAGCTTGTCGAGATGCAGGTATTCGCCGTAGGACAGCGAGCTGCCGAGATCCCAGTGCACGGCCTCGTCGGCGAGCTCGACGCGCTCGGACTTTTCGTACTTGCGGTCGGTCATCGTTGGGATGGTACACGTCGGCGGCCCTGCGGCAAGGCGGCAGACGCCTGCGCGGCGATCCGCTAGGATCGCGCGACCGTGACCGCACCCCTCATCGAAGTCCGCGACCTGATCAAGCAGTACCCGGCGACTACCGCGGTCGACGGCGTCAGTTTCACCGTCCCCGAGGGCATCTGTTTCGGCCTCCTCGGCCCCAACGGCGCCGGCAAGACCACTACGGTGGAGATCATGGAGGGGATCCTGCCGCCTACCTCCGGGGAGGTGCTGTACCGCGGCGAGCCGCTCGGGCCGCGCTTCCGCGAGGATGCCGGCATCCTCTTCCAGAAGACCGCGTTGCAGGACCATCTCACCGTGCGGCAATGCGTCGCGCTGTTCCGCGGCCTCTATGCCCACGGCCTGGCCGTCGAGGAGGTGCTGCGCATCTGCGCACTGGACACGCTGGCGCGGCGCGACGCGCGCAAGCTCTCCGGCGGACAGCAGCAGCGACTGCTGCTCGCGATCGCGATGGTGAACGATCCGGCGGTGCTGTTCCTCGATGAGCCGACGACGGGACTCGACCCGCAGGCCAGGCACAACTTCTGGCAGCTGGTGGAATCCATCAAAGCGCGCCGCAAGACCATCATCCTGACCACGCACTACATGGAGGAGGCGGAGCTGCTGTGCGATTGCGTCGCGATCATGGATCGTGGCCGGATCGTCGCCCAGGGGCCGCCGCGCCGGCTGCTGCGCGAGCATTTCGCGGAGGTGCTGCTGGAGGTGCCGCGTGCGGATTTCCCCGACGCAGCGCGGTCCCTTCCATTGAAGCTCATCGACACGAGCGACCGCGTCGAGATCACCACCCACGATCTCGAGGAGACGCTGCGCACGCTCCTCGCGGCGCACGTGCCGCTCACCAACCTGCGCGTGCGGCCGCCGAACCTGGAGGATCTCTTTCTCGAGCTCACCGGCAAGGAGCTGCGGCCATGATTCGCCGGCTGCTGTCGGTGTTCCACGCCCGCAATCTCGAGTTCCTGCGCGACCGCAGCACGCTGATCTTCACGCTCGTGCTGCCGATCATGCTGGTGATCGGCATGAGCTTCGTGTTCGGCGGCCCGCCCCGGCCACTGTTCAAGGTGGGCGTGCTGGACAAGCCTGCCGGTGAGCACACGCATCCCTTCCTCACCGAGAGGTACGTGCAGCCCGTGCCGCTCGCGGATCGCGCCGCGGCGCTGCGCAAGCTCACGCACCAGCAGTTCGATCTGCTGGTCGAGTTCGGCGGCGGCACGCGCTACTGGGTCAACACCGATTCGCCCAAGGGCTACGTGGTCGAGAAGCTGCTGCTGGCGGACGAGCCCGGCGCACACCGCGAGCCCGTCACCGGCCAGGCACTGCGCTACGTCGACTGGCTGTTCCCGGGCATCCTCGGCATGAACATGATGTTCAGCTGCCTGTTCGGGGTCGGTTACGTGGTGCTGCGCTATCGCAAGAGCGGCTTTCTCAAGCGCCTGCACGCCACTCCGCTCAGCGCCTTCGAGTTCCTGGCGGCACAGGTGCTCTCGCGTCTCACGCTGATCGTGGTGGTGACGCTGATCCTGTACCTCGGTATCGGCGCCATCATCCACTTCCACTCCGCCGGAAATCCGGCGCTGCTGGCCCTGCTGGCCCTCCTCGGAGCGCTCTCCATGATCGCACTCGGGCTGACCATCGCGGCACGCTTCTCGAGCGAGGAGCTGGTCGGCGGGCTCCTCAACCTGCTCACCTGGCCGATGATGCTGCTCTCGGGCATCTGGTACTCGCTCGAGGGCTCACCGCGCTGGGTGCAGTGGGTGGCGCACCTGTTTCCGCTGACGCAACTGCTCGAGGCAGCGCGCGCGGTGATGCTCGACGGCGCCGGGTTGGCGCAGATCGCCCCCAACCTGTTGTATCTTGCCGCCACGACGCTGGTATTCCTGGCCTTCGGCGCCTGGTCGTTTCGCTGGCGCATCGATTGAGGGAGCCCACAACCTTGCGTTTCTTCAGCGACAACACCGCGACCGCCTGCCCCGAGATCCTCGCGGCGATCGCCCAGGTGAATCACGGCCGGGCGCGCGCCTACGGCGACGACGAATGGACGCTGCGGCTCGATGCGGTCCTGAGCGAGCATTTCGGTACGGCGGTCCGGGCGTTCGCCGTCACGACCGGTACCGCCGCCAACTCACTCGCACTCGCTACCGTGAGCCCGCCCTACGGCGCGATCTTCGCCCATCACGAGGCGCACATCGCGGTGGACGAATGCGGCGCGCCGGGCTTCTTCTCCGGCGGTGCGCAGCTCGCGCTCCTGCCCGGGGAGCACGGACGGCTCGACGCCGCGACCGTCGGTCGCACGCTCGAGGCGCACCCCCGCCATCTGCACAGCGTGCAGCCCGCGGCCCTCTCGCTCACCCAGGCGACCGAGCTCGGCACGGTCTACCGGCCGGCCGAGGTCGCAGAGCTCGCCGCGCTCGCACACCGCGCGGGCCTCAAGGTCCACATGGACGGCGCGCGCTTTGCCAATGCGGTCGCCTTCCTCGGCTGTCACCCCGGGGACCTCACCTGGCGCGCCGGGGTCGACGTGCTGTCCTTCGGCGCGACCAAGAACGGTGCCCTGACCGCCGAGGCGGTGGTGTTCTTCGACCCGACCGCGGTGCGCGACTTCGAGCTGCGGCGCAAACGCGCCGGGCACCTGCTCTCCAAGTCGCGCTACGTCGCGGCGCAGCTGCTCGCCTACCTCGAAACGGGACTCTGGAAGCGCAACGCCGAGCGCACCAACGCCCTCGCCCGCCGCATCGGCGCCGCCGCGGGCGCAACTCTCCTGCACCCGGTCGAGGCCAATGAGGTGTTCGTGAAGCTCGGCAGCGCGCGCCGGCAGGCGCTGCGCACCGCCGGTTTCGACTTCTACGACTGGGGCGCGGAAGCCGCCGGGGAAGCCCGCCTGGTGGTCTCCTGGGACCAGCCCGAAGAGGACGTTGAGGCGCTGTGCGCGGCGCTCGCGCGGCTGTAACGCCGCCGCGCCCCGGACTTCAGCTCTCCCGCAAACTCGTAGTGATCGGCACCCGCGCGGCGCGCAGCGCCGGCAGGAATCCGCCGATCATGCCGATCAGCACGGCGATGACGAGTCCGCGCACCACGAGCTGTGGCGTCACCTTGAAGCTGAACACGACTTGCGTGAAGTTCTGGCCGAGGGTCGCCACGGACAGGTTGTTGAAGAGGAGGTAGGCGATCAGCGCGCCGAGCACCGCCCCGGCAAGCGCCAGCAGCAGCGCTTCGATCATTACCGACACCACGACCGGGAGTCCCCCGAAGCCGATCGCCCGCAGCGTCGCGATCTCCTTGCCGCGCGCCGCCACCGCGGCATACATGCTGTTGAGTGCGGCAAACACCGCGCCGAGCCCCATGATCACCGTGACCACGCCGGCCAGCACGCCGATCGTCTGGCGGAACTGCCTGGTCTGGGCGCTGAAGTAATCGTCCTCGCGCAGCACATCCATCGACAGGCGCGGCTCCGCCGCGATGGCGGCCTTGAGCCGATCGAAGCCGCCGGGCTCGTCGAGCGCCACCAGCACCGAGCTCGAGCCGAGGCGCCCGAAGGTCGACCGGGCGACGTTAATATCAGCCCACATCTCGCTGTCGTGAGAGTCGCCGGAAGCGAACTCCCCCACCACCGTCCACTCCGAGCCGCGCATGCGCACGGTCTGGCCGACGTCGGCGCCCTGGAACTGCTGCACCACACCGCGCCCGACGATCAGCTCGCGCAGCCCCGGGGTGAAGGTGCGGCCGGCGATGATCTTCAGCTGCGGCCGCAGCGTGAAGGAGGCGGGCTCGACGCCGCGCAGCGTCACGTTGGCGCCGCTCTTGACGTCGTCGCGCCGCACCAGCTCGGCGATCACCATGAGCTCCGCGGCGGCCAGCGGCTTGCCGTCGGCCCCGGGCCGGATGCCGGGCTCCTGGCGGATGAGATCGGTCGAATCCCGATCGAAGCCGGAGTTCAGCTCCGCGTCCGAGCCGCCGCGCAGGATGATGGCCGCGTCGTGGCGCCCGGTGGATTTCAGCGTGCTCTCGAAGCCGGCCGACATGGCGAGCAGCGCGGTGAAGACCGCCACCACGCCGGCGAGCCCGATGACGATGACGAGCGAGGGTGCCCAGCGCTCCGGGATGCTGCGGACGCTGAGTCCGGTGATGGCGAATGCCTGCCTCAACACGTAGCCGTTCTCCTCATCCCGTCAGCGGCCGGCGAGCGCGTCGACGATCTTCAGCCGCCGGGCGCGCAGCGCCGGCAGCACCCCGACCGCGAGGCTCATCAGCACGATCGCGACCACCCCGAGCAGCCATACGCCACCGTCGAGCTCGAGCAGGAACTGGCCGCCGGTCTGCTTCTCCACCATGGCGCCGGCGACGGACGCCAGCGCGAGCCCAACCAGGCCGCCGAGCAGCACCAGCGCGAACGCCTCGGCGAGCACGAAGCCGAGCACGCTGCCGTCGGAGAAGCCGAGCGTCTTGAGCACCGCGAGCTCCGGAATACGCTCGCGCACGCTCTGCGCCATGGTATTGCCGACCACCAGCAGCAGCGTGAAGAACACCGCGAACAGGATCCAGCGCACGATCAGGCCGATGTCGCCGATCTGCTTGACGAAGCTGATGTTGAAGTCCTTCTCGGTCTGCGTCTTGGTCTCGTCGGGCGAGTTCTCGAACATGGCGTCGACAGTCTTGCTGATGGCCTCGGCATTGGCGCCCGGCGCGAGCTTCAGGATGAAGAAGTTGGTGCGCCCCTTGATGCCAAACTGGTTCGCCTCGTCGAAGTAGTCCTGCTGGATGAAGGCGAGATTGGTGCGCTTCTGCCAGTCCTCGTCCTTGCCGTCGAAGATGCCGACCAGGTCGAAAGCCCAGGCCTTGGTGCCGTTTTTCTGCGGCCAGATGTTGGACGAGATGGGAATCTTCTGGCCGACCTTCCAGCCATACTGGGTGGCCAGCTGGCGGCCGACGATCATGCCGGTGCGTGTGTGCTCGAACGCCTGCCACTGGTCCTCGGGCATCTTCCACTCGGGATACACGTCGTGGTAGCGCTGCGGATCGAGCGTGAACATGATGAGCGGGGTGTTGGTCTGCCACACGCCGCCGAACCACTGCTGGTAGGCGACGCGCGTGACGCCCGGGATCGCCTCCAGTTTCGGCACCATGCTCACCGGCAGCGCGGTGGTGAACGACACGCGCGCCTGGACGAACAGGCGCGTCGCGCCGACGAAGTCGGCGCCCGAGCTGAACACCGAGTTCACCGACTGCAGCAGGCCAAACAGCAGGAACGCCATGATCACCGACAGCAGCGTCAGGATGGTGCGAACGCGCTTGCGGAAGAGGTTTGCGAGGACGAAGCCCGTGCGGGTCATGACGGTGTCCCGACAGCGGCTCAGGCCGCCTGCTCGAGCAGCTGGCCCTTCTCGAGGTGCAGCGTGCGCTGCGCGAACTCCGCGGCCTTGGGATCGTGGGTGACGATCACGATGGTCTTGCCGTGCTCGCGGTTGAGCACCTGCAGGAGCCCGAGAATCTCGTCCGCGGTCTTGCGGTCGAGGTCGCCGGTCGGCTCATCGCACACCAGCAGCTGCGGATCCGAGACCAGTGCACGGGCGATGGCGACGCGCTGCTCCTGGCCGCCGGAGAGCTCACTCGGCTTGTGCTTGGCGCGGTCGGCGAGTCCCACCACCTCGAGCGCCACGGCGACGTTCTTGCGGCGCTGGGCGGCGGAGAGTTTCGTGAGCAGCAGCGGCAGCTCGACGTTGGCCTCCGCGGAGAGCACCGGCATGAGGTTGTAGAACTGGAACACGAAGCCGACGTTGTGGGCGCGCCAGCGGGCGAGCTGCCCGCTGCCGAGCTGATCGATGCGGTTGCCGCCGACGGTGATCTCGCCCGCGGTGGGCTTGTCGAGACCGCCGATGAGATTCAGGAGCGTGGTTTTGCCTGAGCCCGAGGGGCCCATGAGCGCGACGAAGTCGCCCCTGGGGATGTCGAGCGTCAGGCCGTGCAGGACCTCGACCTTCTGCTTGCCGCGCTCGTAGACCTTGGTGACGTTATGCACCTGAACCATCGGCTCTGACATGGCATTCCTCTCTGCTACATCTACCACAGCTATTTTGCCTCGATCACCGCCGCGTCGTCCTTGAGGCCGGCCGGCGCATCCACGATCACGGTCTCACCGGCGCTGAGGCCCGCGAGCACCTGGCGCGAGTCCCCGCTCCCACCGCCTACCGTCACCGCGCGGCGCAGTGCCCGGTGGTCCCTCACCACGAACACCACGTCCTCGCCGCCGTCCTTGCGCAGTGCGTCCGCAGGCACCAGCACGCCGCGGGGCCGCTCCTGCGGCGCGGCACCGGCAACGGCCTTCTCCTCGAACGACACGCGTACACCCATGTCGGGCACGATGCGCTCGTCCTTCGTGTCGAAGCCGATGCGCACCTTGACGGTGGCCTTGGAACGGTCCGCCGTCGGGATGATGGCGATGACGTGCGAGGGAATGCGCCAGTCGGGATAGGCGTTCAGCACCGAGACCACCGGCTGTCCGGGCTCGACGCGATTGATGTAGGCCTCGTTGACGTCAACCTCGATCTCGAGCGAATCCATGTCGACCACCGTGCCGATTCCGGTGCGCGTGAAGCCGCCCCCGGCGGAAAGCGGGGAGACCATTTCCCCGACCTGGGCGGCCTTGGCGATCACCACGCCGGCGAAGGGCGCGTGCACGGTGCAGTAGTCGAGCTGCACCTGCGCGGCGCGCACGTTGGCGGCGGCGAGCTCGATCTGCCGGCGCTGCGACTGCACCAGCGCGGTGCCGGTCTCGACCAGCGTGCGCGCCTGCTCGGTCTCCTGCTGCGAGACCAGGTGGCGCGTAACCAGGTCCTCATCGCGCTGGACGTCGCGCTTGTACTGCGCGAGCTGCGCCTCGACCTGCGTCAGCACCGCCTGCGCCGACTGCTCTTGCGCCTGTGCCTGCGCCAACGCCGCCTTCTGCGCCGTGTCGTCGAGGCGCGCGATCACCTGCCCCGCCTTGACGCGATCGCCCTCATCGAACAGCACCTCGGTGACCTTACCGGTGATCTGCGCCGACACGGTCGCTTCGCGCCGCGCGGTGACGTAGCCGGTGGCATCGAGCACCGAGGCCACCCCGCCGCTCGCAGCGAGCGCCTGGGCGGTCGCGGTGTGCACCGCCACACCACTGCGGGCCGAGAGCGCGAACCACGTGCCGCCTCCGAGCACTACGAGCAGCGCCACCGCCGCGCCGATGATCCAGGCGCGCCGCCCGGGCGCACTGCCCTGCGTCTCCGGCTCGCGATCGATCCGCAGCTGACCCAACAGCGCTTTTTTGTCCGGCTCGGCAGCCATCCCCTCGGCCTTTTGGTTCGGGCGCGCAACGATAACATCAGCCGCCATGCGACCGCATGCGCCGGGCGACGTACAGTGGTGCGGCCGCGGCGACCTGTTTGACAGGGAACGCCGGCGGCCTCAGCCGGCGACGATTTTCGCCATCAGCCGCCGGGCCTGCGTGAACTCGGGGGCGATGAGCAGCGCGTGCTCGAGGGCATCGCGCGCGCCGACGGGATCAGCGTGATCGAGCAGGTCGCGCGCCAGGTAGAGATAGGCTTCGGCCGCGCCCCACCCCGGCAGGCGTTCGACCCCGGCGCGCTCGGCTTCGAAGGCCGCCACCGCCCGGCGCAGTTTCGGCAGCGCACGGTCCCTGCCACCATCGCTACCGGAGGCGAGCTGGTAGTCGCTCATCCCGTCGACGAGGAGTGCGCGTGGGTCGCGCGGCGCGACGGTGAGCGCGCGCTCGAGGTCCTTGCGCGCCCGGTGAACGGACAGGGTCGAGTTGCCTGCGCTCAAGGGCGTCGCCAGGCATGCGGCGCGCAGCGCCAGCGCGTCCGTGAAGTCAGAGTGCGCCTCGAGCAGCGCTTCGAGCTCGGTCACGCAGCGCTGCGCGAGGTCGGCGGCGGAGACGCCGCGGGCCGCGCCCTGGGCGGCGAGCTGCGCCTGTCGCCAGTCGAGCAGCGCTGCGTAGTAGCCGTGCTGGCGCTCGTGCGACTCATCCGCAGCGATCAGCCCGACGAGACTGCGCAGCGCCCCGGCGTCCTCGGTGTAGTAGCCGTACTGGATGCGGCTCTCGATGTCGCGCCACGAAGTGTCGCCCTCGGCGCCCGCCGTGGCAGCGCTGCCGGCGAGAAGCAACGCCGCCGCCGGCAGTAGAATATTCGCGCGCATGCAAAACCATAACACAGCCACGACGACGCACGCCGCCCCGGCAGACCCGCCCCCGCCGCTCATCGACATCGGCATCAACTTAGGGCATGACAGCTACGACGGCGACCGGGACGCGGTACTCGAGCGCGCCCAGGCGGCCGGCGTCGTACAGATGATGGTCACGGGCGCCACGCTGGCCGGCAGCGCCGGGGCCATCGCCCTCGCCCGCCGGCATCCCGGAGTGCTGTTCGCCACCGCGGGCGTCCACCCCCATCACGCGAACGAGCTCGGCGGGGCGCGCATGGAGGAGCTCGCCGAGCTCGCGTCCGCCCCCGAGGTCGTCGCGGTCGGTGAATGCGGGCTCGACTACTTCCGCGACTTCTCCCCGCGCGCGACGCAGCGCGCCGCCTTTCACCGTCAGCTCGAGCTCGCCGCGCGCCTCGGCAAACCCGTGTTCCTGCACCAGCGCGATGCGCACGAGGACTTCCTCGCCATCCTGCGCGAGCACGGCGCCCGCCACACGGGGGTGGCGCACTGCTTCACCGGCGGCGCCGCGGAGCTCAACGCCTATCTCGATCTCGGGCTCGCGATCGGGATCACCGGCTGGATCTGCGACGAGCGGCGCGGCGCGCATCTCGTACCGCTGGTGCGCGAGATCCCCCCCGGGCGGCTGCTGCTCGAGACCGACGGTCCGTATCTGCTGCCGCGCGATCTTACGCCGCGGCCATCCACGCGCCGCAACGAGCCCGCGTACCTGGCGCATATCGCCGCCGTGGTGGCGCGCGCCCGGGGGGAGCCGCTCGCCGCGCTCGCGCGCTCGAGCACTGCGGCGGCCCGAACGCTCTTCGGGCTCGCGGCGGACGTCGCGGCCTAAAAGGAGGTATACATATGCGCGGCGTCGACGCCGGCCCGGCCTCCTTCTATTAATGACTTCACGAATGCTTCTTAAGTAACTGATTTACCAAAGAGATAAGTTCATGGACCTCAAGCGTCTGAGCAGCTTCGTCGGCACGACCTGGGACGGCTCGATCCTCGAGCGCCTCACCGCGTACGTGCGCATCCCCAACAAGTCGCCGGACTTCGACCCCGACTGGGAGAAGCACGGCCACATGGAAGCCGCCGTGCAGCTCATGGCGGAGTGGTGCCGGCTGCAGCCACTCCCGGGCGCACGCGTGGACATCCGCCGCCTCCCGGGGCGCACGCCGCTCCTCCTCATCGACATCCCGGGCGAGCTGCCCGGTTGCGCACTCCTCTACGGACACCTCGACAAGCAACCCGAGTTCACGGGTTGGCTGCCGGGCCTGGGTCCCTGGGAGCCGGTGATCCGCGACGGCAAGCTCTACGGGCGCGGTGCCGCCGACGATGGCTACGCGGTGTTCAGCTCACTCACCGCCATCGCCGCCCTGAAGGATCAGCAGGTACGTCTGCCGCGCTGCGTGGTGTTGATCGAAGCGTGCGAGGAGAGCGGCAGCGAGGACCTGCCCGCGCACCTGGCGGCGCTCGGCAGCGCGATTCCCGAGCCCTCACTGGTCGTGTGTCTCGACGCCGAGTGCGGCAACTACGACCAGGTGTGGTGCACCACCTCGCTCCGCGGCAATCTCATCGGCACGCTCACGGTGCGGGTCCTCACCGAGGGCGTGCATTCAGGGATGGCGACCGGCATCGCCCCGACGCCGTTCCGCATCCTCGAGCAGCTGCTCGCGCGCATCGAGAATCCGGTCACCGGCGACCTGCTGCTCGATGACCTGCACGTGACGTTGCCGGCGGACCGGCGCGCCCAGGCCGCGGTCGCCGCACAGGTGCTCGGCGCCACGGTGGCCGGCAAGCTTCCCTGGGCCAAGGGAGTGCAGGCAGTCTCCAACGATCCGGCCGAGCTCATCATCAACAGCACCTGGCGCGCCACGCTCGCGGTCACGGGCGCCGATGGGCTGCCGCCGACCGCCAGCGCGGGCAACGTGCTCCTGCCGCAGGTCACGGTAAAGATCTCGCTCCGCACGCCGCCCACCTGCGATGCCCCGCGCGCTGCGCAAGCGGTACGCGAAGCGCTCGAGCGCGATCCGCCCTACGGCGCCGAGGTGCGCTTCGAGCCCGGCGGGGCCAACACCGGCTGGAATGCGCCGACCTTCGCCCCCTGGCTCGAGCAATCGATCAGCCGGGCGAGTCAGGTGATCTACGGCCGCGACGCGGTGAACATCGGCTGCGGGGGCACGATCCCCTTCATGGGAATGCTGGGCGAGCGCTTCCCGCACACCCAGTTCTTCATCACCGGGGTACTCGGGCCGCACGCCAATGCGCACGGCCCGAACGAGTTCCTGCACATCGAGTACGCGAAGAAGCTCACCGCCTGCGTCTCGCTGGTGCTGGCGGAGCACGCCCGGACCGTAGCGTAGGTCCAGGGCGCCAAAGAACCAATCACCGCATGTCGGCCATGTAGCTCGGCTTCACCGCGTCCTTGAGGCGCCGCCAGCCCTCGTTCAAAGGCGCCGTGGCCTCGGCGTGCGACTGGTACTCGACCGGGGGAAACTCCGCGCGCAAGGCGTCCACCATGAGGGTCCACTTCGGCAGGCCCTTGGGGAACTTGCCGCGCCGCGTGAACACGATCCGCCCTTCCACCGGGACGTCTCCCGCCACCGCCTTCACGGCGGCGATGCGGTCGTAGAGGGCGCTCTGCGGGTTGGTGAAGGTGAAGCGCCGCGCGCCGTCCATGACGGTCCAGTCGGCCATCTGGTCGCCGCCGAAGATATTGCCGCGCACGTCGCGCAGGTCGATCACCACGACGCCCCGCATGGTGAGCAGCAGGAAATCGATGTGGAAGCCGCCCGCCCATGCCGTCCGGCACCAGCGCATTGGCGAGATGATCGGCCGCGCCGCTCGTGACCGCGTTGCGCAGCAGCCGGCGGGCGCGATAGAAGCGGTACCAGCGCCAGGCCCACCAGAGCGCCAGCACGAGCGCCACCGCACCGAGCGCCCCGGCCCACGCGACCGGGGGCAACTTACTCAGATCGTCCACGGACTCCCCTAAGCCTCGAGCGCCGTTCGCAGCGCGCCGAGCGTAGCGTCGATTTCAACACAGTGGACCGGTCGCGCAAACAGGCGCGCGAGACTCTCGGGCATCGGCACTTCACGCCCGATCAGCGGCTCGACGATCTCGCGGAACTTGGCCGCGTGCGCCGTCGCCACCAGCACCCAGCGGCCCTGGGCGCGCCGCTGCGGCGGCAGCCGCTCCCAGGCCTCCGCCGCGGTGGCCGTGTGCGGGCACCACACCTGCCCGTAGGTCCGATAGCCGGCGCGGATGCGCGCGCGGATCTCCTCATCCGTGACGCTCGTGGCGCTCACCGCGGCGCGCAGCTCAGCGAGCTGCGGGTAGAGGGCACGCAGCCGCTCCATGTTGCTCGGATTGCCGACGTCCATGGCGGAAGCCAGCGTGGCGACGCTCGGCCGCGGGCACCACTCCCCGCTCGCGAGGAAGTCGGGCACGCTGCGATTGGCGTTGTGGGCCAGCACCACGCTCGCGATCGGCAGCCCCAGGCGCCGTGCCCACAGGCACGCCAGCGAGTTGCCAAGGTTGCCGCTCGGGATGACGAATGAAGCGCTCTCGCCGTGCTCGCGCGAGACGGCGAGGCTGGTGGCCGCGTAGTACACCGCCTGCGGCAGCAGGCGCCCGAGGTTGATGCTGTTCGCGGAGGACAGGGCCCGCCGCTCGCGCAGCCCGGGATCGAGGAAAGCCTCCTTCACGAGACGCTGGCAGTCGTCGAAGGTGCCGCGCACGGCGAGCGAGCGCACGTTGTCGCCCCAGCAGGTGAGCTGTCGCTCCTGGGTCGGCGACACCAGTCCCTTGGGGAAGAGCACCGCGACTTCGATGCCGGGACGGCGGTGAAAGGCCGCCGCCACCGCGCCGCCGGTGTCGCCGGAGGTCGCCACCAGGATCGTGAGCGGACGGCTCTCGCCGCCGCGCAGCCGCGCGAAACAGGCCGCGAGGAAGCGCGCACCGAAGTCCTTGAAGGCGGCGGTCGGCCCGTGGAAGAGCTCGAGCACGGCCAGCCGGCCGTCCGGAACCAGCGGCACCAGTGGCGCCGGGAAGTCGAGCGCCTCGCGCGCGATCGCGCCGAGCTGCCCCGCCAGCGGGTCGCCCGCGAGGAACGGCGCGAGCAGCCGCTCCGCCACCTCGGGGAGCGCTCCCGCGCCGTCGAAGGCGCGCGGGGAAAGCTGCGGCCACGCCGCCGGCACGTAGAGTCCGCCGTCGGGAGCCAGGCCCTGCAGCAGCGCCGCGCTGAACCCCAGCCGCACGCCCGGATCGCGCGAACTGCTAAAGAGGAAGGCGCCGCTCGTCGCATCCGACCCGAGAGCGGTGCGCGGCTGGTTCATCCGATCACCCGGGCACCCGCGCCGCGCAGGTCCACGACCCAGCCGTCGGTCGCGAGTCCCTTGGCCTCGAACTCGCGCCGCATGGCGCCGAGCACCGCGGGCGCGCTCAGCTCCAGTGCCCAGGCGAACATGGCCGGTCCCGCGCCCGAGATGGAGCAGCCGAGCGCGCCGGCCGCCATGGCCGCGCGCCGCACCTCCTGGAACGCGGGAATCAGCGCCTGACGCTGCGGCTCGATGACCACGTCCTCGAGGGAGGCGCGGATCATGTCGAGGTCGTCGGTGTAGCAGCCGGAGATGAAGCCGGCGAGGTTCGCGGTCTGCCAGACGAAATCCGACAGCTCGACGCTGCCCTTCAGGATCGCGCGCGCCTTGGCGGTTGCCAGGAACATGTGCGGATGGACGATTACCGCGCGCACGCCGGCCGGCACCGGGATGCGTTTGACGCGCGGCTCGTCGATGCCGACGGTAAGCACCAGGCCGCCGTAAAGCGCGGGCGCGATGTTGTCGACGTGGCGCGAGCCGCTCGCCACCGCCTCGCCGGCCATCGCGAACTTGAGCAGGTCGAGGAGCCCCACCGGGGCGGGCAGCAACGCGTTCGCCGCCACCACCGCACCGACCGCGGACGCCGCCGAGCCGCCGAGCCCCGAGCCGAGCGGAATCCCCTTGTCGATCTCCACCACGAAGCCGAAGCCCGGCTGCAGGGCTTCCTGCATGGCGAGCAGCGCGCGGCCGGCGGTGTTGTCCTGCGGCGCGCGCGGCAGCTCGCCGGCGATGCCGCGCACCGCGGCGATCTCGACCCCCGGCGCCTCGCGGCGCGCCACGCTGACGCGATCGCCGAGCGCGTCCACGGCGAAGCCGAGGATGTCGAAGCCGATGGCGACGTTGCCGACCGAGGCCGGCGCGAACGCGGTCGCACGCGCGCGTGGGACACCGCTCACAGCCGTGCCCCGAGATAGGCCGAAAGGCGCAGCAGATCCGCGAACACTCCGCCCGCAGTCACCTCGGGTCCGGCGCCCGGCCCCTGCACGATGAGCGGGTTCTGGTTGTAGCGGCGCGTCGCGAAACGCACCACGTTGTCGGTGAGCGCGATGTTGGCGAAGGCGTGGCTCGCGGGGAGCTCCGTCAGGCCGACGCTCGCCTCCCCGGCGGCGGTGAGGCGCCCGATGTAGCGCAAGACGTTGCCGCGGGCGCGCGCCGCGTCCAGATGGCCGCGCATCATCGAGTCGAAGCGCGGGAGCTCGCGCATGAAGTCCTCGATCGAGCCGGCGCGCAGCTCCTCCGGCACCAGGCTCTGGACCTTGACGTCGGCGAGCTCGAGCCCGAGCCCCATCTCGCGCCCGAGAATGATCAGCTTGCGCGCCACGTCGGTGCCGGAGAGATCGTCGCGCGGATCGGGCTCGGTGTAGCCGCGGCCGCGGGCGTCGGCCACGATCCGGGAGAACGGCGTGCGGCCGTCGTAGACATTAAAGAGATACGCGAGCGTGCCCGACAGGATCCCCTCGATACTCGTCACCTCATCGCCCGTGCGCCCGAGGTCGCGCAGCGTATGCACGATCGGCAGCCCCGCACCCACCGTCGCCTCGTAGAGATAGTGCGAAGCGCCCGCGCGGCGCGCCTGCTGCAACCGCCGGTAGTACTCGAGCGGGCCCGAGTTAGCCTGCTTGTTGGGGGTCACCACGTGGATCCCGGCGGCGAGCCAGTCGGCGTAGTGCGCAGCCACGGCGGCGCTCGCCGTGCAGTCGACCAGCACCGTGTGCGGCAGGTAGTCGACGCGCACGTGCTCGACGAAGGCCGCGAGGTCGGCCGCAGTGCCGCGACTCTCGAGCGCGGCCCGCCATTCCCCGGGCGCGATGCTCGGATCCCCGAGCCGCATGCGCCTGGAGGCCATGACGCCCCGCAGCCGCAGGTCGAGCTGAAACTGCTCGCGCAGCTGCTTGCTCTGCGCGGCGAGCTGCTCGAGGAATACGCGGCCTACGGTGCCAGGTCCGATGACCCCGACCGAGATGGTATTGGCGGAGAGGTACAGGCCGGCGTGCACCGAGCGCAGCGCGCGCGTGGCGCTGCGGCCTTCGACCACCACCGAGATGTTGCGCTCGGAGGCGCCCTGGGCGATGGCGCGCACGTTGACGCCCGAGGTACCGAGCGCGTTGAACACCTTGGCCGCGACCCCGGGCGTGCCCGCCATGCCGTCGCCCACCACCGCGAGGATGGCGAGGTCGGGGTCGACGTCGACGCTCTGGATGTGCCCTTCGGCAAGCTCGCGCTCGAAGGCGCGGCGCGTCACCGCCACCGCGCGTTCCGCCTGCTCCTGCGGGATGGCGCAACAGATCGAGTGCTCCGAGCTCCCCTGCGAGATGAGGATCACCGAGATCCCCTCTTCGCGCAGCGCCCCGAACAGCCGGTGCGCCGTACCGGGCACGCCGATCATGCCGGTGCCCTCGAGATTGATCAGCGCCACCCGCTCGATGCTGGTGATGCCCTTCACCGGCAGCGTGGAAGCGGGGTGCGCGCAGATCAGCGTGCCGGGCTTCTCCGGCGCGAAGGTGTTGCGGATCCAGATCGGGATCGCGTCCTCGACCGCCGGCGCCATGGTCTGCGGATGGATCACCTTGGCGCCGAAGTACGCGAGCTCCATCGCCTCGTTGTAGGAAAGCGAGTCGATCACGGTGGCATCCGGGACGCGCCGCGGGTCGGCCGACAGCACGCCATCCACATCGGTCCAGATATGGATCTCGGACGCCCTAAGGAGCGCGCCGAAGATGGAGGCGGAGAAATCGCTGCCGTTGCGCCCGAGCGTCGTCTGTACGCCGCGGCGGTCGGCGGCGACGAATCCGGTGATGATGAGCGTGCCCACGAAATCCGCCGGGACCAGGGCGGCGAGCTGCGCCCGCGACTCGGTCCACTGGATGCCGGGCCCGAGCGGTCCCCACTCGGCGACCACCACGCGCCGCGCGTCGATCCACCTGACCGGTCCCGCGCGCCCGGCGCGCTCCTCGAAGAAGCGCTGGAAGAGCTGCGTCGACCAGAGCTCACCGTAGCCGGCGATCAGGTCGCTGACGTTGCGGGCGGCGGCGCGCGTCAGCTTGACCGAGTGGAGGATCCCCTCGAGGTCGTGTACGTCGCGGTCGAAGCCCGCGAGATAAAGCCGCGCGGACTCCTGCGACAGGAGCGTGTCGGCGATGGTCGCATGCCGCGCGCGCAGCTGCGCGAGCTCGGTGCGGAAGCCCTCGTCCTGGCGCTCGGCGAGCGCCACCAGGCGCAGCAGCGCATCCGTCACGCCGCGACACGCCGACAGCACCACGGCGAGCCGCGTGCCGGGGAGCGACTCGAGAATGGTGGCGACGCGGCGGAAGCAATCGGCGTCTGCGACGCTCGATCCCCCGAACTTGTGCACGACCCAGGGATCGGTCTTGGTCATCGACTTAGGGGTAGGAAGGCGAATTGGAAAAAGGCGTGGGGACTCTACTGAAGCGGCACGGGTGCATGCAACGCGCGCCGCGAGCGTGCCGCCGCGCTGCTCCCGACGGCTGGCATACTGGCCGCACGAGGGCGACGCCCGGAAGGCTCTCGGGGCTGCGATACTCCCAGTTATTTCTGTATATTTATAGTGATAATTCCTACGCTTACATCGTTTTTATCAAGTAATTAATCCGGCTATCCATGATCGACGCCGCACCCGTGACGAGCCGCACCGGCGACCGCTTGTACGCGATCGTGCTGGCCGCCGGCGCCTCGACGCGCTTCGGCTCGCCCAAGCAACTGGTGCGCATCGGCGGGCGTCCGCTGCTGCATACGATGGTGTCCCGCACCGCGGACGTCACCGGCAACGCGCTCATCGTCGTGCTCGGGGCGGGCGCGGGCGAGCTCGCGCCGCTCCTGCGGCACTCGCCCGGATCCGTGGTCATCAACCGGCACTGGCGCGAAGGGATCGCGAGCTCCATCCGCCTCGGCGTCGCCCGGCTGCCGGCGACCTGCACCGGGGTCATGCTGGTCCTGGCCGATCAGGCCGCGGTGACGCGCGATGACCTGCGGCGTCTCGCGGGCACCTGGCGCCGTCGACCCACCCTGATCGCCGCCGCGCTCTATGCCGGCACCACCGGCGCGCCGGCGATCTTCCCACGCAGCAGCTTCCCGGCGCTCGCCGCGCTGCGCGGCGACAGCGGCGCCCGCGTGCTCCTGCGCCGCAGCGCCGACCGCGTGGTGCGCGTGCCGATGCCGAGCGCGGAGCTCGATCTCGATACGCCCGAGGATCTGCTGACGCTCGAGCCGGCGAAGCCGCCTTAGCTGAGGGCGCTGTAGCTCAAGCGCGCTTGCGCGCGGTGACCTCGATCTCGATCTTCATGCGCCGGTCGGCGAGACCGGCCGAGATCATGGTCGCCGCCGGCCGCACGTCACCGAAGTGCTGGCGCAGCACCGGCCAGCAGCGTGGAAACAGCGCCGCGTCGGGCACGATGTAGGTGACCCGGACGACGTCGGCAAGCGAGGCGCCTGCGCTCGCGAGCGCCGCGGCCAGGTTGCGGAAGCACTGCTCGGTCTGGGCCACGATGTCCTCGACGATCGACATGGTCGCGTAGTCGAAACCGGTCGTTCCGGAGACGAAAATCCAGTCGCCATCGACCACCGCGCGTGAGTAGCCGATCTCCTGCTCGAAGGTGGACCCGGAGCTGATGAGCCGCCGCATCATGCAGTCCCTCCGCGCGCGCGGCGCGCCGCGAGCACCCGCTGCGCCTGCAGCAGGTGCGGACGATCGATCATCTGTCCATCGAGGCTCGCGACCCCGGCGCCGCCGGCCGCGGCGAACGCCGCCATCACGCGGCGCGCGTGCGCGCGCTCCTCCTCGTTCGGGGTGAAGGCGGCATTGATGGGCCCCACCTGGTCCGGATGGATCGCGAGCTTGCCGGAGAAGCCATCACGACGCGCCTCGGCGAGCTCGCGCGCGAGTGCCGCGCCGTCGCGAAAATCGACCTGCACGCCGTCGATCGCCGCCACACCGAGCGCCGCGGCGGTGAGGAGGCAGGTGGCGCGCGCCAGGGCGAAGGTGAAGGTCAGCGCGCCGGCGGCATCGCGCTTGCCCGCGGCACCAAGAGCGGCGCTCAGGTCCTCGGCGCCCCAGGTGAGCCCGATGAGGCGCGCCGCCGCCGCGGGGGCGGCATCGAGCGCCTGGGGGTATTGGGGCAGCGCCAGGAGTCCCCGCGGCGTCTCGGTCGCGATCGCGAGCAGCGCAATCGACCCGGCGCGCAGCCCGTGCTCCTTCTCGAGAGCCGCGAGGCGCTCCGCCACGGCGGAGAGCTCCGCCGGCGAGGAGATCTTGGGCAATACGATTCCCTCGGGTGCGCGCTCGCCCACGACCGCCGCCAGGTCCTCATCCCACAGTGCGGTCTGCGGCGCATTGATCCGCACCCACAGCTGCGGGCCCCGCCCTGCCGCGTGCGCGCGCACAAGCGCGCGGATCCGCGCGCGGGCCGCCGGCAGCTGCGCCGGGTCGACCGAGTCCTCGAGATCGAGGATCAGCGCATCCACCGCCGTGGTCAGTGCCCTGGCCTGCTTGCGCTCGCTGTCGCCCGGAACGAACAGCCACGAGCGCGGCGCCAGCGCCGGAGCGACGCTCATACGACCGGCTTCCTCAGGATGAGCGCTGCGCGGCGGCAGAAGGCGACTTCCTCGTCGCGCTGGTTGAAGGCGCGGTGCTCGAGCACGACGATCCCGGAGTCCTGGCGCGACTGGCTCTCACGCCTGGAGATCACCGCGGTCACCGCGCGCAGCGTATCGCCGATCAGTACCGGCTTCGGGAAGCGCACCTCCTCGAATCCCAGGTTGCCGATGGTGGTGCCGAAGGTCGTGTCGTAGACCGAGAGGCCGATCAGGAGCCCGAGCGTGAAGAGGCTGTTGACGAGGCGCTCGCCGAAGGGCGTGCCTTTGGCATATTCCGCATCGAGGTGGATGGCCGCCGGGTTCATGGTCAGGGTGCTGAAGAACACGTTGTCGGCCTCGGTGACGGTGCGCCGCACCGCGTGCTCGAAGCGCTGTCCCGGCTCGAACTGCTCGAAATAGAGTCCCGCCACGGCCCCTCCGCTGAAGCATCGCGGCGCGTTCCCGCCGCTCGCCTTGCCGCTAGTGTTGCACACGCTCATAACCCCAGAAAGAGGCGCACCCAACCACTCGGTATTTAGGCTCCCGGGAGCGCGCGAATATAGTCGCAGCGGCATGTACCGTTACGATGACCTCGACCAGACGTTCCTCGAGCAGCGGGTCGAGGAATTCCGCGACCAGACGCGCCGCCATCTCGCGGGCGAGCTCTCGGAAGAGGAGTTCCGGCCGCTGCGCCTGCGCAACGGGCTCTATATCCAGCGCCATGCGCCGATGCTGCGCATCGCGATTCCCTACGGGCTGCTGCGCGCCGATCAGCTGCGCAAGCTCGCCGACATCGCCCGCCGCTACGACCGCGGCTACGGCCACTTCACCACCCGGCAGAACCTGCAGCTCAACTGGCCCGCGCTCGCCGCCGTGCCCGACATCCTCGCCGAGCTCGCCACGGTGCAGATGCACGCGCTGCAGACCAGCGGCAACTGCGTGCGCAACGTGACCGCCGACCACTTGGCCGGTATCGCGCCCGACGAGGTGGACGACCCGCGCCCCTACTGCGAGATCGTGCGCCAGTGGGCGACGCTGCATCCGGAATTCACCTACCTGCCGCGCAAGTTCAAGATCGCGATCACCGGCTCCGCGGAGGATCGCGCGGCCTCCGAGGTGCACGACATCGGGCTGCATCTGAAGCGCGATGGCGCGGGTGAGATCGGCTTCGCGGTGCTGGTGGGCGGCGGGCTCGGCCGCGCCCCGGTCATCGGCGCCCTGATCCGCGAGTTCCTGCCGCTCGCCGACCTGCTCGGCTATCTCGAGGCGATCCTGCGCGTCTACAACCGCTACGGCCGCCGCGACAACCTCCACAAGGCGCGCATCAAGGTGCTGGTCAAATCACTCGGCGCGGCGCGCTTCCGCGAGGAGGTCGAGGCCGAATGGCACGCGGGCCGCGCCAGCGCACCGGTGCTGACGCAAGCCGAGGTCGAGCGGGTGCGCGGCTGCTTCGCTGCGCCGCCTTATGAGACCCTCACGGACCTGGACGTGACCGCGGGCCGCGCGCCGCGCTTCCTCGCCTGGTACCGCTACAACACCCGCGCGCACCGCGTACCCGGCTATCGCGCGGTGGTGGTCTCCCTCAAAGCGCACGGCGTGGCGCCGGGAGACGCCACCTCGGCGCAGATGGAAGCCCTCGCCAACCTCGCCGAGCGGGTCAGCTTCGGCCTGATTCGCGCGACCCACAGCCAGAACCTGCTGCTCGCCGACGTGCCGCAGCGCGCGCTGTACACGGTCTGGGCCGAGCTCGAGCAGCTCGGGCTCGCGACGCCCAACATCGGCACGCTCACCGACCTCATCGCCTGCCCGGGCCTCGATTTCTGCTCGCTCGCCAACGCCGGCACGCTCGGCGTGGCACGCGACATCCAGCGGCGCTTCGATGATCTCGATTACCTCTATGACCTCGGCAACATCGAGATCAAGATGTCCGGCTGCATGAACGCCTGCGGCCATCACCACGTCGGTCACATCGGCATTCTCGGGGTCGATAAGCACGGCGAGGAGTGGTACCAGATCAGCCTCGGTGGCTCCGCCAACGGCTTCACCGCGCTCGGCGAGGTGATCGGCCCGTCGGTCGCGAAGCAGGAGGTCGCCCCGACCCTCGAGCGCATCGTCGAGGTGTATCGGGCCCGGCGCCTCGAGGACGAGCGTTTCATCGACACGGTGCGACGGCTCGGGCTCGAGCCCTTCCGCGCAGGCGCCTATGCGTCACATCCTCAGGCGGCGTGAGCTGGTCGTGGACGACTGGGCCTACCTCGGCGAGGACAGCGCCGGGGACGCGCTCATCGTCACCCTCGGCGAGCTGCGCGCGGATGAGGCGCGCTGGCGCGCCTGGACCGGGCGCCTCGGAGTGCGCCTGGCCCCTGCCGATGCTCCCGAGGGGCTCGCCGCCGAGCTCGCGCGCCTCGCGCTGATCGCGGTGGAGTTTCCCAATCCCGGCGATGGGCGCGGCTACTCGCAGGCGCGGCTGCTGCGCGGACGGCTGGGCTTCCGCGGCGAGCTGCGCGCGGTGGGGGCCGGCGTAAAGCAGGATCAGGTGTTCCTGCTCGCGCGCTGCGGGTTCGACGCGCTCGAGCTCGCGCCCGGCGAGGACCCGCAAGCCGCGCGGCGCGCGCTCGGCCGCTACACGGTGGGCTATCAGCCGGGCGCGCCCGGGGCTGCGCTGCAACGCCAGCGCTTCCTCGCTCCCTAACGCTGCGGGAGCTCGATCGCCGCGAACAGCCCCGCGACTTCTTCGGCGCTGCCCGCGCGATGTGCCCGCTCGACCAGCCGCCGGTCGAGGTGCGGCGCGAGCAGCTGCGCGAAGTCGACCATGTACTTGCGCAGCAGCGTGCCGCGGCGAAATCCGAGCCAGGTCGTATGGGCCGCGAACAGGTGCGCGGCGTCGATCGCCACCAGGTCGGGATCCGCGGCATCGATCGCCATGTGCGCCACGATCCCGACGCCGAGCCCGAGCCGCACGTAGGTCTGGATCACGTCGGCGTCGCGCGCGGTGATCGCCACGTTCGGGACCAGCGCGGCCTTCGCGAACGCCTCGTGGAGCGAGGACGGGCCGGTGAAACTGAAGGTATAGGTGATGAGCGGGTAGGCCGACAGCGCGCGCAGCGTGAGGCGGCCGCCGGTCGCGAGCGGGTGTCCCTTGGGCACGATGACGGTGCGATGCCAGCGGTAGCACGGCAGCAGCGTCAGGTCGGAGAACAGCGCCTCCGAGCCCGTGGCGACGGCGCAATCGATGCGGTCTCCGGCGACCATCTCGGCGATCTGCTCGGACGTCCCCTGGTGCAGGTTGACGCGCACCTCGGGGTAGCGGCCGAGAAAGGCGCGGATCACGTCGGGCAGCACGTAGCGCGCCTGGGTGTGGGTAGTGCCGATCGACAGGCTCCCCTTGCCTTCGTCGCGCAGCTCCGTCGAGAGGTCGCGGATGCTCTGCGCCTCCTGCAGGATGCGCAGCGCCCGGTCGATCACCTGCTGCCCCGCGGGGGTGATGCGGGTGAGATTGCGACCCTCGCGTACGAAGATCTGGAAGCCGAGCTCGTCCTCGAGCAGCTTGATCTGCTTGCTGACGCCCGGCTGGGAGGTATGGAGCTTGTGGGCCGCCGCCGTGATGTTGAGCCCGCTCTGGGCCACGGCGGCCAGATAGCGCAGTTGATGCAGTTTCATGCGGTCGCCAGTGTATAACCGGCGCGCAGTCCCTAAGAAGCAATGCTTCGTTCAGCCCCCGCGCGGGGCGCGTCTATAGTCGGCCATGGATTACCTTCCGGTGTTCCTGCGCCTCGAAGACGCGCCGGCTCTGGTCGTCGGCGGCGGCCGGGTCGCCGCACGCAAGATCGACTGGCTCCTCAAGGCGCGCGCCCGCGTGACGGTCGCAGCCCCGGAGCTCATTGCGGAGCTCGCCGAGCGCGTCCGCGGCGGTGAGCTCGCCCACCTCCCCGTCCCCTTCGCGCCCGCGCAGCTCGCGCGCGTGGCGCTGGTCGTCGCCGCGAGCGATGACCGCGACGCCAACGCCGCCGTCTCACGCGCGGCCCGCGAGCGGCAGATCCCGGTCAACGTGGTCGACTCGGCCGAGCTCTCCACCTTCATCTTCCCCGCCATCATCGACCGCTCCCCGATCGTGGTCGCGGTGAGCTCCGCCGGGGCGGCGCCCGTTCTGGCACGGCTGGTGCGCGCGCAGATCGAGGCGCTGCTGCCCGCGCGGCTCGGCGCGCTGGCGCGCTTTCTCGGCGCGCGGCGTGCGGCGGTCGGCCGGGCACTCGGCGCACTCGCGCGGCGTGCATTCTGGGAGCGCATCGTCGGCGGCCGCGCCGCGAGCGAGCTGCTCGCCGGCAACGAGGCCGCAGCGGCGCGCGCGTTCGCGGCCGAGCTCGCCGGTGCACGCCTCGCCGCCGGCGGCACGACCGCTGCGGTCACGCCCGGGGAGGTCTACCTGATCGGCGCCGGTCCCGGCGATCCGGATCTGCTGACGCTGCGCGCACTGCAGCTGCTGCAGCAGGCCGACGTGATCCTGCACGACCGGCTGGTGCCCGCCGCGATCCTCGAGCGGGCACGGCGCGATGCCGAACGGATCTTCGTCGGCAAGGAAACCGGCGACCAGGCGCAGCAAACCCGCATCAACACCCTGCTGGTCGAGCTCGCGCGCACCGGCAAGCGCGTCGCACGGCTTAAAGGGGGCGACCCGTTCATCTTCGGGCGCGGCGGCGAGGAGGCGGAGGTGCTCGCGGCGCACGGCATCCGCTACCGTGTCGTACCGGGCATCACCGCAGCCCTCGGCGCCGCGGCCGCCGCCGGCATTCCTCTCACCCATCGCCGCCTCGCGCACAGCGTCACCTTCGTGAGCGGCCATGCGGCGGCCGACGACGCGCTCGACTGGCGCGCCCTCGCCCGCACCGCGCAGACCGTGGTCTTCTATATGGGCGTCTCGCAGCTGCCGCGGATCGTCGCACGGCTGCGCGCGGCGGGCGCGAGCGCCGAGCTCCCCGCCGCGCTCGTCGAGCAGGCAACGCTCCCCGCGCAGCGCGTGCTGCACGCGCCGCTCGCCGCCATCGCCGCGCTCGCGCTGCACGAACAGGTGGCAGCCCCGGCGCTGCTGATCGTCGGCGAGGCCACCGCGCTCGCCGCCGCGTCTCCGCTCACGAGCCTCCTCGGCGCAGGGGGACTCGAGGCGGTGGCGTGAGCGGCGTCGCGGGCTTCGTCGGTGCCGTGGGCAACACGCCACTGATCCGGCTGCGGCGTGCGAGTGAGGAGACCGGCTGCGAGATCCTCGGCAAAGCCGAGTTCATGAATCCCGGCGGCTCGGTCAAGGACCGCGCCGCGGCCGCCATCGTCGCCGACGCCGAGCGCCGCGGGCAGCTGCGCCCCGGAGGGATCGTCGTCGAGGGTACTGCCGGTAACACCGGCATCGGGCTCGCCCACGTCTGCAACGCACGCGGGTATCGCTGCGTCATCGTCATGCCCGACAACCAGTCGCCGGAGAAGTACCGGCTGCTCGAGATGCTGGGCGCCGAGGTGCACAAGGTCCCGGTCGTCCCCTACAGCAACCCCAACCAGTACCAGAAGGTCGCCCAGCGCCTCGCCGCCTCGCTCGCGGGCGCGGTCTGGTCGAACCAGTTCGACAACACCGCCAACCGCGACACGCACCGCGCCACCACCGGCCCCGAGATCTGGGCGCAGACCGCAGGTCGCATCGATGCCTTCGTCGCCGCCACCGGCACCGGCGGCACCCTGGCGGGCACCGCCGAGTTCCTCAAGTCGAAGCACGCGGGCGTGCGCTGCGTGCTCGCCGACCCGCCGGGCAGCAGCCTCTACGAGTACTTCCGCAGCGGGACGCTCAAGGCGACCGGCAGCGGCTCGATCACCGAAGGCATCGGCATCGCCCGCGTCACCGCCAATCTCAAGGACGCCCCCATCGATGGCGCGGTGCATGTACCGGACGCGGACACGGTGCGCTGGGTGTACCGGCTGCTCCAGGACGAGGGCCTGTTCCTCGGCAGCACCAGCGGCATCAACGTCGCCGCGGCGGTGCAGGTCGCGCGCCAGCTCGGCCCGGGGCATACCATCGTGACCGTGCTGTGCGACGGCGGTGCCAGGTACCAGTCGCGCCTCTTCAACCGCGCCTGGCTCGAGGAAAAGGGTCTCGCGGCGTTCGCGCCCGCGCTCCCTCCAGGCCCGCCCATCAGCCTCGCACAAACCCTGGTCGCCTGAGCGCTGCGCTCTGGCCGGGGGTCGCTGGAACGTGCGAAAGTCCGGCCGTGAGCCTACTCTTAAGCTCGGCCGAGCTGGAGGCGCTGCGCCTCAGCCTCGAGGTTGCCGCCCGTAGCGTCGTCTTCAGCCTGCCGCTCGCGATACTCACGGCCTGGATCCTGACGCGCGCGCGCTTTCCCGGCCGCACGCTCCTCGACGCCTTCGTGCACCTGCCGCTGGTGCTGCCCCCGGTCGCGGTTGGCTACGTGCTGCTGCTGCTCCTGGGTACGCGCGGGCCGCTCGGGGCCTGGCTGCGCGCGCATTTCGGCATCCAGCTGCCCTTCACCACCGCGGGCGCGGCGCTCGCCACCGCCGTGATGACCTTTCCCCTCATGGTGCGCGCCGTCCGTCTGTCGCTCGAGAACGTCGACCGGGGCCTCGAAGCCGCCGCGCGCACGCTCGGCGCGGCACCTCTCGACCGCTTCCTCACCATCACGCTGCCGCTGATGCTGCCGGGGATTCTCGCCGGCGCCGTCACCGCCTTCGCCGCCGGCCTGGGCGAGTTCGGCGCGGTGATTACCTTTGCCGCCAACATCCCGGGCGTCACCCGCACGCTGCCGCTCGCGCTCTATACCGCCATGCAGTCTGCGGACGGGGAGCAGTCCGCGCTGCGCCTGGCGATCCTGTCACTCCTGCTCGGCTTGGGCGGGCTGCTCGCCGCCGAGCTCCTGGTGCGGCGCGTGCGTCGCCTGCTCGGCCGCTAGCGCGGCGCCTGCGGTATGTTGCAGGTATCACTCACCAAGCGGCGCGGCGAGTTCACGCTCGCCGCGGCATTCGCCGCGCCGACTCCCGGCGTGATCGCGCTCTTCGGCCGCTCGGGCAGCGGCAAGACCACGCTCATCGAGATGCTTGCCGGGCTCCTGCCGCCCGATGCCGGCGAGGTGCGGCTCGCGGGCACCACCCTCACCGACACCCGCCGCGGCATCTGCGTCGCTCCCGAGCGGCGCCGCATCGGTTACGTCTTCCAGGACGCGCGGCTGTTCCCGCACATGACGGTGGCGGGAAATCTGCGCTACGGGCAGAAACGCGCCGGCACGGCGCCGCCGTTCATCCGCTTCGAGGAGGTGGTGGAGCTGCTCGGGCTCGGCGCGCTCTGCCGGCGGCGGCCGCACCAGCTCTCGGGCGGCGAGCGCCAGCGGGTCGCCCTCGGACGGGCACTCCTGGCCCAACCCCAGCTGCTGCTCCTCGACGAGCCACTCGCCTCGCTCGACGTCGCGCGCCGCGAGGAGGTGCTGCCCTATCTCGAGAGGCTGCGTGACTGGCTCGCCATCCCCATGGTGTATGTCAGCCACCAGTTCGACGAGGTGCTGCGGCTCGCGACCTGGCTGGTGCTGCTCGAGGGCGGCCGCGTGCTGGCCGACGGCCCGGTCGGCGAGTTGAGCGTGCGGGCCGAGATGCGCAGCGTTCTCGCACCCGACCTCGTCGGCTCCGTCGTCGACGGGCTGGTGACGCGGGTAGACGCAGCCGCCGGCACCGTCGAGCTCGCGGTCGGACCCGGGAGGCTGCAGGCCAGCCTGCGCGATGCGCCGGCCGGCACGCGCGTACGGGTGCAGCTGCTGGCGCGCGACATCATCCTCGCCACGCAGCCGATCCAGGGATTGAGCGTGCGCAATGCACTCCTCGGCACCGTCGTCGACGTGACTCCGGACGATGCCGGGAGCGTGCTCGTCAAAGTGGACGTCGGCGGCCCGCTGGTGCTGGCGCGCATCAGCACCGATGCGCTCGAGGCGCTGCGCCTGCGGCCCGGCGATGCGGTCTGGGCGCTGGTGAAGGCGGTTTCAACCCGCGGACACGTGTTTCGGCTCTTCGGCACGCCCCCAGGGCGGGCCTGAGGCGCTGCCGGGCGCGCGTTACGCGTCGGGAATCGCCCGCTCGCTCACCATGGTGAGGACGTCGTAATTGGCGACCGCCTCGCCATCCTGGTTGGTGATCGCCGTGTCCCAGCGCACCTCGCCGTAGCCCGCCCCGGCACGGAGCGACTTCTCCTTGCAGGTGAGTCGCACCCGGATGCGATCGCCGGGCCTGACCGGCTTGAGGAACCGCAGCCCGTCGATGCCGTAATTGGCGAGCACGGGACCGTACGGCGGGTCGACGAACAGCCCGGCGGCGGCCGACACCAGGAAGTAGCCGTGCGCCACGCGCCCGCCGAACAGCGGATTGCGCGCCGCCTGCGCCTCGTCCATGTGCGCGTAGAAGCGGTCGCCCGAGAGCGCGGCAAAGCGCTCGATGTCCTCCACGGTGACTTCGCGCTCGCCGGACCGGAAGGTATCGCCGATCGCGAGCGCGGCGAACGGCTTGCGGAACGGATGCACGCCCGGATCGAGCTCGCGCGCGCCGCGCGTCCAGCGGCCGCTCGCCGCCGTGATGACGTCCGGCGTGCCCTGCACGGCGGTGCGCTGCAGGTAGTGCATCACGCCGCGGATGCCGCCCAGCTCTTCGCCCCCGCCGGCGCGCCCGGGGCCACCGTGCACCAGGTGCGGCAGCGGCGAGCCGTGGCCGGTCGACTCCTTCGCGCAGTGGCGATTCACGACCACGATCCGGCCATGGTACGGCGCGAGCCCGAGCACCAGCTGCGCCGCCAGGCCGTCGTCGGCGGTGAACACCGACCCCGCGAGACTCCCGCCGCCGCGGCGCGCGAGCGCGATCGCTTCCGCGGGTTCCCGGTAGGTCAGCAGCGTACAGACCGGACCGAAGGCCTCGATCGAGTGCACCGCGCGGGCGCGGCCCGCGTCCCGACAGTGAAGCAGCGTCGGCGCCATGAAGGCGCCCCGCTCCGCGTCCGCCCCGAGCGGCGCCGGCGCGTCCGCGCCGACCAGAACTTCCGCCTCCTGACGCAGCCTGCCGAGCTGCTCGTTGACCTCGCGGCGTTGGCCGAGGGAGGCGACCGGCCCCATCTTCACCGACTCGAGACGCGGGTCTCCGACCACCACCCGGGCGAGCGCCGCGCGCAAGGCCTCGATCACCTGCGCCGCGCGCGCCTCGGGCACGATCGCCTTACGGATTGCGGTGCACTTCTGACCCGCCTTCACCGTCATCTCGCGCACCACCTCGCGCACGAACAGCTCGAGCTCGGGCGAGCCCGCGCCGGCATCGGACCCAAGGATCGAGGAGTTGAGCGAATCGGTCTCCGCGGTGAAGCGCACCGAGTGGGCGCTGACCGTCGGGTGCTGGCGCAGCTTGAGCGCCGTGGCCGCCGAGCCCGTGAAGGAGACGACGTCCTGGCAGGTGAGATGGTCGAAGAGATCCCCGACCCCGCCGCAGATCAGCTGCACCGCTCCCGGAGGCAGGATTTGCGACTCGAGGATGCGCCGGAAGACGCGTTCGGTGAGGTAGCAGGTCTGGGTCGCCGGCTTGACGATCGCCGGCACGCCGGCGAGCAGCGCCGGCGCCAGCTTCTCGAGCATCCCCCACACCGGAAAGTTGAAGGCGTTGATGTGCACCGCCGCGCCTTCGAGCGGCACGCACAGGTGCTGGCCGACGAAGCTGCCGGTCTTCGAGAGCGCCTCGACCCCGCCGTCGATATACACCTTGCTGTTCGGCAGCTCGCGGGTGCCCTTGCTCGCGTACACGAACAACGTGCTGATCCCGCCGTCGATGTCGATCAGGGAGTCGCTGCGCGTCGCACCGGTAGCGAACGACACCGGGTAGTACTCGTCCTTGTGCTCGCTCAGGTCCCTGGCGAGCGCCTTGAGCATCGCGGCGCGCTCGTGGAACGTGAGGCTGCGCAGGTTCGGCCCACCGACGCCGCGCGCCCAGGCGAGCATCGCCTCCGTATCGAGGCCGTCGGCGCCCGCATGGGCGATGACCTCGCCGGTCGTCGCATCGCGCAGCGCCGTGCCGCCGTCCGTACCGCGGCGCCACTGACCTGCCGCATAGCTCTCGAGCTGCATCGCTTCACTCCTCGAGCTTCGTGACCTGTCCGTCGATGCGGTACGAGCGGCCGCGGAACAGCGCCACGCGCTCGCCGCGCTGGTTGGTGACGGTGATTTCGTAGATACCGTTACGCCGCGTGCGCCACAGCTCCGCCGCCTCGGCGGTGAGCTCATCGCCGGCGCGCACCGCCGCCAGGAAGTCGATAGCGGCGGCGGCAGCCACCGTGCTTTCGTTGTAGGTGTTGCAGGCGAAGGCGAAGGCGCTGTCGGCGAGTGAGAACACCACACCGCCGTGACAGACGTCGTGACCGTTCACCATGTCGGCGCGCACCGTCATGGTGAGGCGTGCCCAGCCGGGCCGCACCGCCACGAGCCGCATGCCGAGCGCCTGCGAGGCGCGATCGCGCTCATAGAGCGCCCGCGCCGACTGCTCGGCGATGCGCTGTGCCTCAGGCGCCGGTGTATGCGTCGGCATGAGCCCCTTCGTCCGTCAGCGGCCGATGAAGCGCGGCACGCGCTTCGCGCCGAACGCCGCGACCCCCTCGGCATAGTCGGCGGTGCGCCCGAGCTCCGCCTGGTAGTCGCGCTCCACGTCGAGCTGCGCGGCGAGGCTTCTTCCCCAGCTCTCGTAGATCGCCTGCTTGGTGCGCGCGAGCGCCGCGGTCGGCGCCTCGGCGAGGCCCCGCGCCAGCGCGTCGACGGCGCCCGCGAGCTCCGCATCCTCGACGCAGCGCCAGATGAGACCCCAGAGCGCCGCCTGCTCGGCGGAAAGCTTCTCGCCGAGCAGCGCGAGTCCGAGTGCGCGCGCCGTGCCTACCAGGCGCGGCAGGAACCACGTGCCGCCCGAATCTGGAACCAGTCCGAGTCGCGCGAACGCCTGCACGAAGCTGGCGGAACGGGCCGCGATAACCAGGTCGCAGGCGAGCGCGATGTTGGCGCCGGCGCCCGCGGCCACGCCGTTGACGGCGGCAATCACCGGCAGCGGCAGCGCGCGCAGTGCCAGCACCAGCGGCTTGTAGTGCTGCTCGATCGACTCACCGAGATCGGCGGCCTGTCCACCGGGGGCCACCGCCCGGTCGTTGAGATCCTGTCCGGCGCAAAAGCCTCGCCCGGCTCCCGTGATGACCAGCACGCGCGCGCCCGAGCCGGGCAGCGCTGCAAGCGCGCTGCGCACTTCGGCGTGCATCGCGGTGTTGAAGCTGTTGAGTCGTTCCGGGCGGTTGAGAGTGAGCCGGGCAACGCCCGCCTCGACGGCGAACAGGATGTTCTGGTAGCTCACGTCGCGCCTCCGCCGGCCCTATTTCTCGTCGTAGTCGAGCTCGAGCACGGCGCTGCGGGCGCGCGACTGGCACGCCAGCACGTAGCCCTGCGCGACCTCCCAATCCTCGAGCGCATAGTTCTGCGCCATCTCGACCTCGCCGCGCACCACCTTGGTCCGGCAGGTCGAGCACACCCCCGCCCGGCAGGAGAACGGCAGCTCGATGCCGGCGCGCGCCGCCGCATCGAGCACCGTCTCGCCGTCCATCGGCATGTGGAAGGTGCGCCGGCGTCCGTCCATGAGAACCGTGACCTCGGCGGTCGCGCCGGCAGCCGACCCGCTGACCGCTGCAGCCGGCGGCGCGCCCGTCGTTGCCGCGGGCGCGGCCGCAGCAGCCTCGCCGGCGGTGGCGACGGTGAAATGCTCGGTGTGGATGCGCGCGCCCTCGACGCCGAGCGCTGCAAGCGCCGCACCCACCTGCTCGATCATGTCCCCCGGCCCGCACACGAAGTACTCCGCGACGTCGGCAGGCGCGAACAGCGCGCCGGCGAGTTCGCGCACCCGCGTCCCGTCGAGGCGCCCGTTGTAGAGCGCCACCTCCTGGGGTTCGCGGCTCATCAGGAAGTGCAGCGACAGGCGCTCGAGGTAGCGGTCCTTGAGCGCCAGCAGCTCCTCGAGGCACATGGCGCGCGCGGTGTTGCCGTTGCCATAGAAGAGAATGACGCGGGTCCCCGGCTGGGCGAGCAGCGCACGCACCACCGCGAGAACCGGCGTGATGCCGCAGCCCGAGGCAAACGCGACGTAGGTCGCGCGCGGTGCCGCGCCGCGCGGTGTGAAGCTGCCGTTCGGGGGCAGGACCTCGAGCGTGTCGCCGCAGCGCAGCTGCTCGGCGAGATGACGCGACATGCGCCCCGCGGCGTGCACCCGGGGCACGATGCGCAGCGGCCATTCCCCGGGCGCGTTCACCAGCGAGTAGGTGCGCCGCAGCTCCTCGCCTTCGATCCGGGTGCGCAGCACCACGTGCTGTCCGGGACTGCCGAGGTATTCCTTGCGCAGCTCCGCCGGCACCTCGAGCGCGATCGCCACGGCGTCTTCCGCGTCCGGAGTGACGCTCACGACCTGCAGGGGATGGAACCTCAGCATGTCAGATGCACTTGAAGCGATCGAAGGGCTCGCGGCACTCCGTGCAGCGGTAGTGCGCCTTGCACGGTGTCGAGCCGAACTCACTGACGCGCTCGGTCGCGGCGCTCCCGCAGCGCGGACAGCGCACCGGACCTGCGGCCGGGGGCGCAATGCCGAACGCGGCGAGCCTGGCATGGCCCTCGGGCGTCACCCAGTCGCTGCTCCAGGCCGGTGCCAGCACCTCCTCGAGCAGCGCGTCCGCGTGGCCCGCCGCATCGAGCGCCGCGCGCGTGGCGCTGCGAATCACCGCGGTCGCCGGGCAACCGCTGTAGGTCGGAGTGATGCCGACGTGCAGCCGGCCGCCGCTATCGCGGCGCACGTAACGCACGATCCCCAGGTCGACGATGCTCACCACCGGAATCTCGGGATCGGGCACGGCGGCGAGCAGCTGCCACACCTGCTGCTCGAGACCTAAGGTCTGCGCCGCGCCACTCACCAGCGAACACCCGGATAAGTGCGCTGCAGGTGCTGCATCTCCCCGAGCAGGTGGCCCAGGTGCTCGGTGTGCACCCCGCGCTTGCCGTACCAGGGATGCGCCTGCGGCGCCGGCAGCGCGAGCGTCGCCGCGCCCAGGTCCGCAGCGACGCGCGTGCTCCAGCGCGCGGCCGCCGTCGCAAGCGGCGCGGCGATGCCCGCGGCCGTCATGCGTTCGTCCACCTCATCGGCCGCAAACAGCTCCGCGGAGAAGCGCCACAACGAATCGAGCGCCGCCTGGGTACGCCCGCGGCTCTCCGCCGTGCCGTCGCCGAGGCGGGCGAGCCAGCCGCTGCTGAAGCGGTGGTGATAGCGTGTTTCCTTGAGCGCCTTGGCGGCGATCGCCGCGAGGCGCTCGTCGGAGGAGCCCGCGAGGTCCGAGTAGATCTCGAGCTGCCAGGCATCGATCAGCCACTGCCGGACGATGGTGTGGGCGAAGTCACCGTTCGGCTGCTCGGCGAGCTGGAGGTTGAGGAACTCCGGCGCATCGCGCAGGTAGGCGAGCGCATCCTCGTCGCGCCCCTTGCCCTCGACCTCGCCGGCGTAGGTGAGCAGCAGCCGCGCCTGGCCGATGAGATCGAGCGCGAGATTGGCGAGTCCCAGGTCCTCTTCCAGTGCCGGGGCATGGCCGACCCACTCCCCGAGCCGCTGTCCGAGCACGAGACTCGTATCCGCGAGGCGCAGCACGTAGCGGAACAGCGCCTCACTCAGCGCGCGATCGCGCCGCACGGCCGCCGCAGACCCGGCGCTCACAGATTCTTCACCTCATCCGGTATCGCGTAAAACGTCGGATGTCGGTACACCTTGTCGCGCGCCGGCTCAAAGAGCGCATCCGCCTCCGCGGGATCGGAGGCGACGATATCCGCCGAGCGCACCACCCAGATGCTCACGCCCTCCTGGCGGCGGGTATAGACGTCGCGCGCGTGCTCGACCGCCATGCGCGCGTCGGCCGCGTGCAGGCTCCCGACGTGCTTGTGCTCGAGTCCCGAGCGCGAGCGGATGAAAACCTCGTAGAGCGGCCAGTCGGCCGCGGCGGCGCCAGTAGCCGGATCGCTCATGACTTGCCCCCCTCGTGTGCCTGCGCGCCGCGCTTGGCCGCATAGGCCGCGGCGGCGTCCCGCACCCAGGCGCCCGCGGCGTGCGCCGCGCGGCGTGCCTCGAGCCGCTCGCGGTTGCACGGCCCGTTGCCCTTCAGGACCGCGTGGAACTCGCTCCAGTCGATCGGCCCAATCGCGAAATGCTGCGCGGTCTCGTCCCAGCGCAACAGCGGATCCGGGATGGTGAGCCCGAGGAACTGCGCCTGCGGCACGGTGACGTCGATGAACTTCTGGCGCAGCTCGTCGTTGCTGAAGCGCTTGATCTTCCAGGCCATCGACTGCGCGGTGTGCCTGGAGTCGCCGTCCGGGGGGCCGAACATCATGATCGAGGGCCACCACCAGCGATTCAGCGCGTCCTGCGCCATGGCGTGCTGCGCGGCGGTCCCCTGCGCCAGGGTCAGCATGATCTCGAAACCCTGGCGCTGGTGAAAGCTCTCCTCCTTGCAGATGCGCACCATGGCGCGCGCGTACGGACCGTAGGAGCAGCGACAGATCGGGATCTGGTTCATGATCGCCGCGCCGTCCACCAGCCAGCCGATCGCGCCCACGTCCGCCCAGGTGAGCGTCGGGTAATTGAAGATGCTCGAGTACTTGGCAGCGCCGGACAGCAGCTGCTCGAGGAGCTGTGCGCGCGCGACACCGAGCGTCTCGGCCGCGCTGTAGAGATACATGCCGTGGCCGCCCTCGTCCTGCACCTTGGCGATCAGCACCGCCTTGCGGCGCAGAGTCGGCGCACGCGTGATCCAGTTGCCCTCGGGGAGCATGCCGACGATCTCGGAATGCGCGTGCTGGGAGATCTGCCGGATGAGCGTCTGCCGGTAGGCTTCCGGCATCCAGTCCTTGGGCTCGATCTTCTCATCGGCATCGATGCGCGCCTGGAAGCGCGTGCCCGCGGCAGTGGCCTGCGCGGCCGGCACCGGCTCGCGGCCGTGGGTATCGAGCGCCTGCGTGTACATGCCGCAAGGCTAGCACATCGATCCCGGGGCCATACCCGGGGCGGCGGCTCAGTCGTTCAACTCCACCGCCATCACGTTGACCGACAGCACACCGGTGCTCAGGTCATAAGGTCCCTGCGCCTCGATGCGCAGCAACGCCGTCGTGCCGTTCAAGTCCGCGGTCAGCGCCGTGATGAAGTCGCTGAAGGAGCCGTAGACCTGGAACTGCCAGCTCATGCGGTGTGCAATCACGAAGATCATGTTGGCGGCCGAGCTGTTCGGCGCGAAGCTCAGCCCGGCGCTGACGCTCGACGGATCCTCCTGCACCGGCCCGATCCAGATCACGTGCTGCGCGGCGCTCTGCAACGTCGCCTGCGTGATCAGAACGTTGGTGGCACTCAAGGGCGCCGCGAACGGTGCCGTGAGGCCCGGCGGAGCCCAGGCGAGACCCAGCCGCGAGTTCATGCCCGAGAAGTTCTCGAGCGTGACGGCGGCGAAGTCCGGCGGTGCCGCACTGAAGGGCTCCACGAAGCCGTCGAACAGTACCGGGAAGCCGGCCGACAGGGTCGGCAGCGACAGCGCCGCTGGCACGCTCACGGTGTAGGCCCCCGGGGTCGCGTCATTGGCACTGCTGGTGCCGGTGCCGGCGAAGTTGAAGGCCGAGGCCGGCTGGCCGTCGAGCGCCTGCAGCGTCATGGTCACGACGCCACTCGCGGTGGAGGCGTACTGGCCGACGGCACGCGTCACCATCAGCCGGGCGCTCCCCGCACTGGCATCGAGCGTGCGGTTGCCGCTCGCGTCAGTCGCGAACTTGCCGAACGCCTGCAGGTGCTGGCCGACGGAGATGTCCTGGATGCCGAAGGTGCCGCTCCGGCCGTCCTCCGACACGGCGGTCGCGGCCGCCACCGTGACCGCCACCTGGCGGCCGAAGTGACCAAACTCCATCGACGATTGGGTCATGCTCTCGTTGGCGGCGGTGGTGCTCATCACCTGCCCGCCGGCCACGCCGCCGCCGCCCTGCGGCTGCAGGAAGCCGTTACTCACCGTCAGGACGTCGCCGCTGCGCGCGGTCACCGTGCCCTCGATGCAGTCGAGACCGGCACCGGGCACGCTCGTGCCCGCGAATACCTGGGCCGCAGTGAAGGTCCTGGTCGATGTGTCGAACGTGCCGAGCGCGGTCGTCAGCGTCCCGGTCGGCAGCGCCGCGAGCGCCGTGAGCCCGGCGGACCCCGTATAAGAGGTGCCGTTGACGGTGAACGTGGTCGTCGAGGTCGTCTCGACCACCACCTGCCCCAGGTTCCCCGAGGCGGTGAAGAACGGCCATACCTGGACCGTGTAGGAGGTCGCACTGGCGGTGTTGGTGACACTCACGAGCGAGCCGCGCACGCGGATCTGCTTGGTGGTGTCCGGCGCGAGGCTCGCCACCAGCACCGGGTTGACGGTCACGGTCACCGCGCTCGCCGCGGTCGTGGAGGTGATGGTCGAGGGGGCGACGGTGTCGGAGGCGCCCAGGTTGAAATCCAGCGCCAGGTTCGCGACCGTGCCGGCGGTGACCACCAGCGGCATGCCCGCGGGCAGCTGCAGCGTGAGCGCCACCTGGCTGTCGGGCGCGACCAGCGGACTGGTGGTCGCGCCGTTGATGATATTCGCGGCCGCGACCGTGAGCCCGCCGGCCCCGTTATCGACGACGATGTTGGCACCCGCGTAGTCGATGGTCATGGTGACCGAGGTATAGCTGCCGCTGGGAACCTGCTGCGCGCTGATGACCTCGGAGAGATTGACGAGCTGGGCAAAGTCGACGGTGGTGGGCACCGCGACCGTCTCGACCGTGGTGCCGTCGGAGCGCGTCAGCCTGAGCGAGACCACGTTGACCATGTAGGTGAGGAAATCGCCCGGCATGTCGGTGAGCGTCACCATGGCGCTGCCGGTAGTGCTCGCGGGCGGCGGCGTGCCGCTGCTCATCGAGCCGCCGCCCCCGCCGCAGGCACCGAGCAGCAACATGCAGCCGATGCCGCTGACGGCGAGCAGGCGCACCGAGAGGCGGCGCATTGGGTTTGCAAGGCGTCGAGTGAGATCGAATGCGTTCATACACGCAACTCCCCGAGATGACTCGTGCCGCTGGTGCGGATCCCCGCGTTTATGTAGCGCCGCGTGCCGCGGAATACAAGCTGTCGCCCGAGCCCGACACCGGCCGCGTGTTATATACACTTTGTAACTGCCGCGCTGAGACTGCCGGGACGGGAGGTAACAACCATGCCAGCATCGGTCAAGACGATCCGCCATCCCAACGGCAAGCTGAGCTTCCGACTCGGACGCCGGCGTCCGCTCGCCCGCTGCCCGCGGTTCAGCCTGCACAACTATCTGCTGCGCGGCCTGGCGGCGCCGCCGCCGACCTGTGACTACACCCGGCCCGCCGCCAGGGCGCTCACCAACGTCTACCTGAACGACACGCTCGGCGACTGCGTGATCGCCGGCATCGCCCACGTCGTGGGCGTGCTCACCGCCGGCGCCGGCGCCGCGCCGTTCCTCTATTCCGACGCGCAGATCGTCGCGCTCTACAGCGCGATCGGCGGCTACGTACCGGGCGATCCCTCCACCGATCGCGGGTGCGACGAGCAGACCGCGCTCAACTACTGGGAGAACAACGGCGCGCCCGCGGGCTCGAACCGCATCGCCGGCTGGCTCGCCGTGAACGGCTCCGACCCGACCGAATATCGCACGGCGCTGTGGCTGTTCGAGAACCTCTACTTCGGCCTCGAGCTGCCCGATAAGTGGATCAACCCGATGCCCGCCGAGTCCGGGTTCACCTGGGACGCCGCCGGCGCACCCGACCCCAACAACGGCCACTGCGTGGCCGGATTCGCCTACGACGCGCACGGCATCACGATCGACACCTGGGGGATGACCGGAACGCTCACCGACCAGGCGATCGCGAAATACTGCACGCCGCACGCCCACGGCGATGTCTACACGGTCGTGAGCCCGGAAGCGATCAACCAGGCTTCGCAGAAGGCGCCCAACGGCTTCGACTGGAGTCAGCTGATCGCGGACTTCGACTCGATGGGCGGGAGCGTCGCGCCGGCAGCGGCGGCCAGGAAGCTCACCAGTTGAGGTCGGCGAGCAGCCCCGCGTAAACCTCGATGCCGTCCCAGAGATTGCCGAGCCGCAGGTTCTCGTTCTCGGCGTGCTGGTTGTCGTCGTAGTTGGCGATGCTGACGCCGGCCATGGGGACCTTCAGCTGGCCGACGATGTCGGCCATGCCGGAGCTCGCCCCGACGATCGGCAGCTCGATGGGCGGGTAGCCGACGGTGCGACCGATCGAAGCGACGACCGCCCGCGAGGCCGCGAGCTCGAGCGGCGTCTTGGTGGCGATCGCCCCACCCTCTTCCCAGAGCACCTTGACGATCCGCCCGTGCGCGAGGCGCGTCTCGAGGTCCGGATCGACGCGCACGAGAAACCAGCCCTGCGAGGTCAGGTACGCCTCGAGGAGCTCGCGCGTGTGCTGCGGCGTCTCCCCGGGCGCGAGACGGAAGTCGAGCGAGGCATCGGCATGCGTGGCGATGGCGTTGGCGGCCGCGGGTCCCTCATCGCCCACGTGAATGGCGCGCACGTTGAGGGTCGGCGCGAGATAACCGTCGGCCAGGCGCGCGGGTCCGACATTGCGGGCGAGCCCGAGCGCGCGCTTCAGGTCGCCTTCCACGGGAGGCATGGCCGCGAGGGCCGCGCGGTCGGCGGCCGACACCGGCGCCACGTCGTCGTAGAAATGCGGGATCAGGATGTGACCGTCCTCATCGCGCAGGCTCGCGAGCAGGTGGGCGATCATCACCGCAGGACTCGGCGCCCAGCTGCCGTAATGGCCGTCGTGCAGCGGCCGCGTGGCGCCGTAGACCGTCAGCGTCAGCCCGGTGATGCCGCGGTTGCCGAAGTTGACCATCTGCCGCCCGCTCTGGTGCATCGGCCCGTCGCCCATGACGAGCAGCTCCCCGCGCAGCAGCTCGAGGTTTTTCGCGACCAGCGCGGCGAAGTGCGGCGAGCCCTGCTCTTCCTCCCCTTCGTAGAGGAGCTTGATGTTCACGGTGGGGCGGATGTGGCTCGCCTCGAGCGCATCCAGCGCCGAGAACATGGCCTGGATCGAGGCCTTGTCATCCCCGGCCGAGCGGGCGAACAGACGCCACTCGGGGTCGAACGGCGGCGTGGCCTCGCGCCACTCCACGGTTTTTCCCCCGGCGAGCGCGGTGCGCATCGTGGGCTCGAAGGGACGTGTGAGCCAGCCCTTCTGTCCCACCGGCTGGCCGTCGTAGTGAGCGTAGAAAATCACGGTGCGCCGCGCACCGCGCACCTTGCGCTCCGCGAACACCGATGCCGGCGTTGCGGGCGAGGCCGTCAGCAGCTGCGTGGCGAAGCCGCGGCTGCGCAACTGCTGCTCGATCCAGGCGGCATTGCGGTCGACGTCCGCGACGTTGGTCGCGACGTTCGGCATCGAGAGCAGCGTGACGAAGTCAGCGACGATCGAGCGCTCGTGCGCCTGCCGCCAGGCGCGCACCGCATCGCGCAGCGCGTCCGGCTGTGCGGCCTCAACCGCCGGGATCGCCGCGAGCAGTGTCGCCACCGTGACCGCGGACCACCGCCGCAGCCGCGTGTTGTATTCGCTACGCATGCTGCGCAGATTGACCGCGCCCGGCAGCCTTTACAAGTCGCGCCGATCGATCACCCGCCGGGCCTTGCCCTGTGAGCGCTCGAGCGAGCCCGGATCGCCGACGCGCACCTCCGCGGAGAGCCCGATGTAGGCCTTGATGCTCGCCTCGAGCTGCCGTTGCAGCGCACCGCGATCCGCAGCGGATGCGCCCTCGGCCAGGCACTCGACCGCAACCGCCAGCCGGTCGAGGTGCGCCGCGCGGCTCAACTCGATCTGGTAGTGGGGCGCGAGCCCGCGCACCTTCAGCACCAGCTCCTCGATCTGACTCGGAAACACGTTGACGCCGCGCACGATGAGCATGTCGTCGGTGCGCCCCTGGATGCGCCCCATGCGCCGCATCGAGCGCGCCGTCGGCGGCAGAAGCGCCGTGAGATCGCGCGTGCGATAGCGGATCATCGGCAGCGCCTCTTTGGTGAGCGAGGTGAACACCAGCTCCCCGGCCGCCCCTTCCGGCAGCACCGCGCCACTCACCGGGTCGATGATCTCCGGGTAGAAGTGATCCTCCCAGATCACGGCCCCGTCCTTGCTCTCGAGGCATTCGCTCGCGACGCCCGGTCCCATGACCTCGGAGAGGCCGTAGATGTCGAGCGCGTCGATCCCGGCGGCCGCCTCGATCTGCGCGCGCAGTGCCTCGCTCCAGGGCTCGGCACCGAAGAGTCCCGCACGGAGCGAGCTCGCCGCGGGGTCGAGTCCCTGGCGGCGGAACTCCTCGATCAGCGCCAGCATGTACGACGGCGTCACCATGATGATGTCGGGCGCGAAGTCACAGATCAGCTGCACCTGCCGCTGCGACTGGCCGCCCGACATCGGTACCACCGTACACCCCAAGCGCTCGGCGCCGTAATGCGCGCCGAGGCCCCCGGTGAACAGTCCGTAGCCGTAGGCGACGTGCACGATGTCGCCGGGCCGGGCACCGGCGGCGCGCAGCGAGCGCGCCACCAGTCCCGCCCAGGTGTCGATGTCGGCGCGCGTATAGCCCACCACGGTCGGCTTGCCGGTGGTGCCGCTGGAAGCGTGCAGGCGCACCACGGCGCTGCGCGGCACCGCGAACATGCCGAAGGGGTAGTGCGCGCGCAGATCGTCCTTGACGGTGAAGGGGAAGCGCGCGAGATCGGCGAGCGCGCGCAACTCCCCGGGGTGCACGCCGGCGCGCTGGCACTTGAGCCGGTAGGGGGCCACGTGATCGTAGGCGTGGCGCAGCGACCATTGGAGGCGCGTCAGCTGCAGCGCCCGCAGCTCGTCCTCGCTGGCGCGCTCGATCGGCTCGCTCTCCGCGGCTGCATGCTGCCCCGACACGGCAGCGGGCGATGTTACTCCTTCACCACCGGCCAGTCGCCGAGTGCGGCGACGAAGGTCTGCATGAAGCGGTTCGCCTGGTGGCCGTCCATCACCCGGTGGTCGAGCGTCAGAGTGACGTAGCAGCGCGGCCGCACCACGATCTTCTGCTCATCGCCCTCCTCGACGACCACCGGCCGCTTCTCGAGCTTGCCGACGCCGAGGATCGCCGACTGCGGCTGGTTGATGATGATGGGCGCGGCGAGCAGGCTCCCGCTGACGCCGTGATTGGAGATGGTGAAGGTGCCGCCGCGCACGTCTGCCGGCGCGAGAGCGCCGTCGCGCGCGCGGCTCACGAGGTCCTCGATCCCGAGGGCTACCGCGAACAGGTCGCGCGTGCCGGCATCGTGCAGCACCGGAACCACGAGGCCCGTGCCCTCGACCGCGGTCGCGATGCCGATGTGGATGTCGTCGTAGATCTCGAGCGCCGTGTCGGTCCAGCGGCTGTTGGCTTCCGGCACGGCGCGGATCGCCGCTACCGCCGCCTGCACGAAGTAGGCGGTGAGTGTGAGCGGCGCGCCGCGCTGCGCAAACTCCTCGCGCCGCCGCAGGCGGTCCTGAAGCACCGCGGTCAGATCCGCCTCGAACACCGTGGTCACATGCGGCGCCGTGTGCAGGAGGCTCTGCGTCATGTGCTCGGCAATGCGCCGCCGCACGGCCGTATGCGGCACGCGATGGCTGTGGATGGCGGGCGTCGCGGTGCCCGCGGCCGGCGGCGGCCGTGCAATGGCCGCATGAGTCGCCGGGCCGCGGGCCGCGGCCGCCTGCAGCACGTCCTCGACGGTGATGCGCCCGCCGGGGCCGCTTCCCCTGAGCGCCTCGGCCGTGAGCTGATGCTCGGCGAGGAGCCTGCGGACCGCCGGACTCGGCTGCCCGGCGCCGGCGGCCGGTCGCGCGGGCTCCCCGGCTGCCGTGGCCGATACGCCCGGCGGCGCCGCTGTGGCGGCGGTGGCGCTCCGAGCGGCGGCGGCGTGCGCGGCCGCCGCAGCACCTTCCGGGGCGATGCGCCCGAGCAGCTCGCCCGGGGAGACCTCGTCCTGCTCGTGCTTCAGCACCTCGATCAGCACTCCGGATCCCGGTGCTGCGACCTCAACCGTCACTTTGTCGGTCTCGAGCTCGATCAGCGGCTCGTTCTCCTCGACCCGTTCCCCCACCTGCTTCAGCCACCGCAGCAGCTGCGAGCGCGTGCCTTCGGTCTGCTCCGCCGGCGCCAGGATGTCGGTATGCGTGCTCATCGTGCTCCCTAGAGACTCGCCAGGCGCTGAATGGCGTGCGCGATGTGCGCGACGTCGGGGACCGCAGCCTCGAGCAGCACCGGGCTGTGGGGGCTCGGAATGTCGGGCATGGCAAGGCGCTCGACGGGCGCATCGAGGCTGTAGAACGCCTCGCTCGCGAGCACCGCGGCCACTTCGGCGCCGAAGCCCGCCGTGAGCGTGTCCTCGTGCACGATCAGGCAGCGGCGCGTCCGCCCGACCGAGGCCAGCACCGCCGCCTTGTCCCACGGGGACAGCGTGCGCAGGTCGAGGACCTCCGCGTCGACGCGCGACTCGGCCGCGGCGCGCTCGCAGCGCTCGACCATGGCGCCCCAGGTGACGACCGTGAGCTCGGTACCCGGCCGCACCAGGCGCGAGCGCCCAAAAGGTACGACGAACTCGTCTCCCGGGTAGGGGCGGCGCGCCCACGCGCCGTCGAGCATCGCGCGATGCTCGAAGAAGATCACCGGATCGTTGCCGCGCAGCGCCGCGCGCAGCAGGCCGACCGCATCCTCGGCGTTGGACGGCACCGCGACCTGCCAGCCGACGCCGTGCACCCACGCCACCTCGTTGGTCTGGCTGTGCCAGGGATCGCCGCATTTGAAGAAGCCGCCCGGCATGCGCACCACGATGGGCGCCGCGAAGCGGTTGCGCGTGCGCCAGCGCAGCGTGCCGCAGTCGTTGAGCTGCTCGGCGGCCGGCTCGGCGTACTTGCGGAACTGGATCTCCGCCACCGGCAGGAGCCCGGCGAGCGCCATGCCGACCGCCCGCCCGACGATGCCTTCCTCGGAAAGACTCGTATCGAATACGCGCGCGCTGCCGTACTTGTCCTGCAGCCCGAGGGTGGCGCCGTGCACGCCGCCCTTCGGTCCCACATCCTCGCCGAACACCAGCATGCGCGTATTGCGCGCGAGCTCCGCATCCAGCGTGCGGCGGATCGCGGTGAGCATGTTGATGCGGGTGGGCTCGGGTGTCGCGCGCTCGCTCACGGGTCCGAAGCTCACCCCATCCGGGGCCAGCCCGCCCTGCTGCTGCAGCTCCTCGCGCCCGTCGGCGGCGCGCGAGAACACGTAGCGGGTGAGCTCACGCGCATCGGGCGGCGGGCGCGCGAGCGCCCTGGCCACCGCCGCCTCCGCCTCGTGCCGCGCCTGCGCCTCGATCGCACTCCAGTCCGCGGCACTCATGAGGGCCGGCACCAGGTAGCCCTCGAGGCGCGCGCGCGGGTCGCGGGCGCGCTCCTGACGCAGCGTCTCGGCCGACTTGTAGGCCTGGGTATCCTGTCCCGAATGTCCCGAAAGCCGCGGCACCGTGAGCCGCAACATGAGCGGCGCGCGCTCGGTGCGCACGCGCTCCACGGCGCGCGCGGTGAGCTCCGCAGCGACACGCGGATCGCTCCCGTCGCCTTCGAGGATCGCAAGTCCCGTGAAGGAGCGCAGGTTGGCGGCGATGTTGCCGCCCGGCGTCTGGCAGGTCGAGGGCACCGAAATGCCGAAGGCGTTGTCCTCGATGTAGAAGAGCATGGGTAAGCGCTGCGTGGTGGCGATGTTGAGCGCCGACCAGAAGCCGTTGGTCGCGGTCGAGGCATCGCCGCCGAGCACCACGGCGATGCTGCGCGCGTAGCTCGCTTCCCCGAGTGTCTCGTGACGGTAGCGGATGGCCTGGGCCCAGCCGGCCGTCGGCGTGTACTGCGTGCCGACCCCGCCGCAGGCGGGCAGCACACTCGGCCCGCCGCGCCCGGGCATGTTGAAGACCACGCCGATGTCGCGCCCGCCGCTGAAGGCACCGCTGCGAGCCAGGGGACCCGCGGCCAGGTCCTCGAGGGAGGCGCCGAGCGCGAGCATCAGCGGTCGCGAACGGTAATAGAGTCCGACGCCGTCGTGGGGGTCCGTGAGGTTGAGGCCCAGCAGGATCTGCGCGAGCTCGTGGCCGCGCGCCGAGAACTGGTAGAGCACCTTGCGCTCGGGTACGAGGCGCGTCTCCTCGATGTCGTCGAGCGCGCGCGAGAGCTGTACCAGGTGGGTGACGCGCCGCCAATCGCTCTGGCCGGCGCTCGCGGGGGTGTCGTCAGGGGACGGTGTGATCAGGGAGGCGGGTGCAGCCATGGGCGCAGCTTATGCCTTGGATAAGGAAATCAGCTTGCTGAAATTGCGTGTTTGCTCGGTACTTTGGCAATATCCTTGCCATGAAACGCACCCTCGACCGGCTCGACCGGCGCATCCTCGAGCAGCTGCAGGCCGATGCGCGCATCTCCAACCAGGAGCTCGCCAAGCGGGTGGGCCTCTCGCCCGCGCCCTGCTGGCGGCGGCTGCGCCGACTCGAGGAGGCGGGCTTCATCGCCGGCTACGTGACCCTGCTGCGCGCGCCAGCGATTGGACTGCCGATCCTCGCCTACGCGGTCGTGTCGCTCGAGAACCATCACCCCGAATCGGTGCGCCAGTTCGACCAGCTGATCCGCGAGCGGCCCGAGGTGCTCGAGTGCCACTCGATGAGCGGTCCGAACGACTACCTGCTGCGCATCGTCGCGGCCAGCATGGAGGCCTACGATCAGTTCCTGTCGACGCAGCTGCTGCAGCTCGCCGCGGTGCGCTCGGTCAACACGAGCTTCGTACTGCGCACCAAGAAGTTCACGACGCGGCTACCGCTCACCTGAACCCTGGCGCTGGCACTCGCAGCTCGTCGTGTCGGGACCTGCGAACCAGAACGCGGAAGTCCCGAGGCGCACGTCGGCGTGTTTCCAGGCGTGCGCGAACTGCCGCTGGGTAATGGCGGCCGCGCGCATTCGGCCCTGGGCGCGCTGCGCAGCGGCGAGCCCGAAGAGCGCCCAGCCGCTGCCGGGGTTGCGGGCGAGGTCCTCGCGGTAGATGCGCTCGGCCTCTGCGGCGTGCCCCGCGATGAGGAGCTGCGCCCCCAGGAGGTCGCGCACCGGAAAGAACCAGCCCCCGGGTACCGTCGGGGTGAGCCGGTCCTCGGCCGCCACCGCCTGCCGGAGCGCGGCGACCGCCGCCTCGTCGTGCCGCCCGCTGGCGGCGATCCGTGCCGCCACGACCGCGGCCGCGACCGCGATTGCGTCCGCGAGCTCAGGCGCTGTCGCGGCGAGCTGCCCGAGCGCCTCGAGCGCGCCGCGCGCCTCATCGAGCCGCCCGCGGGCGGCGAGCGCCACTCCCCGTCCGTAGAGGTAACCCGCCGTGAGTGCCGGCGAACGCGGATCCGGCGGTCCGAGCGCGATCAACTCGTCCCAGAGCCCGAAGCGCACCAGCACCGCCTGGGGCCCCGCGATCCCCGACCCCGCCGCGCCTGCGCCCGCTCCCTGCACCGCGGCCAGCGCATCGGCCTTGCGACCGTCCATGGCGGCGGCATACGCGCGCTCGAGCGCCGCCGCCGATGCCACGGGCTGCGACGCGGCCGCCGCCGCGGCCATCACCGCGGCCGCCGCCAGCGCGAGCGCCGGCAGCGGACTCAGCCGCGTGCGGCGGCGCTCGCCCACCCCTGCCCCGCCGCCGCCAGCCGCTCGAGAAGCGGTGCCGGGCGCCATCGCGCCCCGTGCGTCGGCGCGAGCCGCCGCATGGTCTCGACCACGCGCGTGAGGCCTGCCTGCTCGGCCCAGTACATGGGGCCCCCGCGCCAGGCCGGGAAGCCGTAGCCGTTGACGTACACGACGTCGATATCGCCGCTGCGCAGGGCGATGCCTTCGTCGACGATCTTCGCGCCTTCGTTGACCAGCGGGTGCAGCAGCCGCTCGAGGATCTCCTCCTCCGGTATCTGCCGCCGCCGGATGCCGAGCTCGCGCGACACGCCTTCGATGAGCGTCTGCACCTCGGGATCGGTATGGCGCGCGCGGCCCTCGTAACGGTAGAAGCCCTTGCCCGCCTTCTGCCCGAGCCTCCCGGCCGCCACCAGCCGCTCGAGGATCGGCGAGAAGCGCTCGTCGGAGGGGAGCTTGCGGCCCTTGCGGATGAGGAAGCCGACGTCGTTGCCGGCGAGATCGCGCACCGCGAGCGGCCCCATGGCGAAACCGAAGCCTTCCATCACCCGATCGATCTGCTCGGGCGTCGCGCCCTCCTCGAGCAGGAATTCGGACTCGGAGCCGTAGTACATGAGCATGCGGTTGCCGATGAAGCCGTCGCAGTTGCCGGCGAGCACCGCCACCTTGCCGAGGGTCTTGCCGAGCGCCATGACGGTGGCGAGCACCTGCGGGGAGCTCGCCTTGCCGCGCACGTTCTCGAGCAGCTTCATGACGTTCGCCGGGCTGAAGAAGTGCGTGCCGACCACCTGCTGCGGCCGCGTGGTCGCTGCGGCGATCGCATCGATGTCGAGCGTGGAGGTGTTGGTGGCGAGGATGGCGTGCGGGGCCGCCACGCGATCGAGACGCGCGAACACCTCCTGCTTCACCTTCAGATCCTCGAACACCGCCTCGATGAGGATGTCCGCCGCGCCGAGCTCACCGTAGTCGGTGACACCGCGGATGAGCGCGAGCGCGCGCGCGGCGCGCTCCTCGGTGAGACTGCCGCGCGACACCGAGGCGGCATAGTTCTTGCGCACCAGCGCCAGGCCGCGCTCGAGCGCTTCCGGCGATAGCTCGAGCAGCCGCACCGGGATGCCGGCGTTGGCGAAGTTCATCGCGATGCCCCCGCCCATGGTGCCGGCGCCGATCACCGCGGCGCTCGCGATGCTGCGCGGCTTGACGTCGGGGCCGATGCCCGGAATGCGCCGTGCCTCGCGCTCGGCGAAGAACAGGTGGGTGAGCGCGCGGCGCTGCGCGCTGTCGCGGCACTCGATGAAGCAGTCGCGCTCGAAGCGGAACGCCTCGGCCTTCGAGCGCGTGCACGCCGCCTCGATGCAGTCGATGATCTTCCAGGGCGCCAGCTGCCCGCGTGCCCGCGTGGCGATCTTCTGGCGGAAGGCGGCGAACGGGGCGCTGCTCACCGCGCGGATGTGCTCATCGAGATCGCTCGCGAGGCGCAGCGGCCGCCCTTCGCGTACCGCCTGCCGGCCGAGCTCGGCGGCGGCGGTGACGGCGTCCGCGGCGACCGCGTCGATGAGCCCGAGTGCGTGCGCGCGCGCGGCCGGGATCTGCGCGCCGGAGGTGATCGCTTCCAGCGCCGCCTCGGGTCCCGCGAGACGCGTGAAGCGCTGCGTACCGCCCGCTCCCGGGATGAGCCCGAGCTTCACCTCCGGAAGGCCGACGCGGGTGGCGGGCGTCGCCACGCGCCAGTGACAGGTGAGCGCCAGCTCGAAGCCCCCGCCGAGCGCGTTGCCTTCGAGCGCGGCGATGAGGGGCTTGCGCACAGCCTCCATGCGCGCCTGCACGTCGAGGATCATCGGGGCCTTCAGGGCGAGCCCGGAGGCGATCTCGTTGATGTCGGCGCCCGCGGGAAAGGTGCCCTCGGCTCCCGCGATCACCACGGCCACGACGGCCGGATCGGCCACGGCCCGCTCGAGTCCCTCCATCAGGCCCTGGCGCACGGCGAGGCTCAACGCGTTGACCGGCGGGTTGGCGATCTCGAGGATCGCGACATCGCCGGCGAGGCGGTAGTTGACTGCGGACACGCGCTCATCTCCTCTCGAGCCGCCCCCGGGGCGGCGTCTCACAGCCTAAGCATTGTACGGACTTGAATTACACTTGGCCGCATGGACAGTGTCGACGTGGTGGTGATCGGCGCGGGCGCGGTCGGGCTCGCGGTCGCGCGCGCGCTCGCGGTGCGCGGGCGCGAGGTGCTGATCCTCGAGGCCGCGGAGCGCTTCGGCAGTGGCATCAGCTCGCGCAACAGCGAGGTCATCCACGCCGGCATTTACTATCCGCGCGGCTCGCTGCGCGCGCGCCTGTGCGTCGCCGGACGCGATCTCCTCTATGCCTACTGCGCGGCGCACGGCATTGCGCATCAGCGCTACGGCAAGCTGATCGTGGCGAGCACGGCGGCGCAGGCGCTGGAGCTCGAGAAGATCCGCGCGGCTGCGCTCGGGAACGGCGTCGAGCTCACGCCCCTCACCGGCGCGGCGGCGCGCGCGCTCGAGCCGCAGCTCGAGTGTGCTGCGGCATTGCACTCCCCGCTCACCGGGATCGTCGACGCGCACGCCTACATGCTGGCGCTCCTCGGCGAGGCCGAGAGCCGCGGCGCACAGCTCGCCTGCGAGAGTGCCGTCACGGCGGTCGCGCTGCGCGACGGCGCCTTCCAGATCGGGGTGAACGGCGAGCCCGCGGCGCTGCGTGCACGGGCGCTGGTCAACAGCGCCGGCCTCGATGCGCCGGCGGTGGCGCGCCTCATGGACGGCTTTCCGCCCGCCGGGGTCCCGGCTGAGCATCTCGCCAAGGGCAGCTACTTCACGCTCGGCAGCCGCTCACCGTTCACGCGCCTCATCTATCCTATGCCGGTCCCCGGCGGGCTCGGCGTGCACCTGACGCTCGATCTCGCGGGACGAGCGCGCTTCGGACCGGACGTCGAGTGGGTACAGGAGCGCCGCTACGAGGTCGATCCGGCGCGCGCGGCGAGCTTCTACACCGCGATCCGCAGCTGGTGGCCGGCGCTGCCGGACGGGGCGCTCGAGCCCGCATATTCGGGCATCCGCCCGAAGATCACCGGGCCGGGCGAGCCGCAGGCGGACTTTCGCATCGACGGCGAGGCCGCACACGGGGTGTGCGGCCTGGTGCAGCTCTTCGGGATCGAATCGCCCGGTCTCACCAGCTCGCTGGCGATCGCGGAGCTGGTGGCCGGGATGCTCTAGCGAGGCAGCCGCAAGCCGGCGTCAGCCGATGGGCTCGGCCTCCACCTGGATGGCGAGCTTCACCTGCATGTTGAAGCCGTACTTGTCGCCGAAGTTGATGCCGTAGTCGGCGCGATTGAGCGTCGCCGAGGCGTCCGCGCCGCAGCGCTCCTTCTTCGACATCGGCGTCATCTTGCACACGAAGCTGTTGATGGTGAGGTTGAGCGGCTTGGTCACGCCGTGCAGCGTCAGCTCCCCGTGCGCCTCGGTGGGGGCGCCGTTCTTGAAGTTGGTGAGCGTGCCCTTGTAGACCGCGGTCGGGTATTTCTGTACGTCGAACATCTCGCCGGACTTCGCGTGCTCGTTGAGCTTGGCTTGGCCGAAGTCGATCGAGGCGGTGTCGACCGTGATCTCGATGGTGCCGGTACCGGCCGCCCTGTCGAGCACGATGGTGCCGGAGGAGCTGTCGAACTTGCCGCGCCACACCGACATGCCGCCGAAGTGGTCAGCCTCGAAGCTCGGGTAGGTGTGGCTCGGATCGACCTGGTAGGTGACCGGTGCGGCGAGAGCGGAGCCCACGGCGAGACTCGCCACGGCGACCGGCAGCGCAACTTTTATCACGGATCCTCCGATGTTCCTCAGGATGGGGGCGGCTAGCCTACGCCCTGGCCCGGTGCCGCGGCCACTCTCCTTTATAGGGAGTCAGCCGGCGAGCGGATGCGCCTTGAGGCCGAGCGCCCTGGCAACCACCTCGTGGGTGATCTCCCCCGCGTGCACGTTCAGTCCCGCCGCCAGTCCCGCATCGCGCTTGAACGCCTCGCGCCAGCCGAGATCGGCAAGCGCGCGGGCATAGGGAAGCGTGGCGTTGGTGAGCGCGAACGTCGAGGTGCGCGGCACCGCGCCCGGCATGTTGGCGACGCAATAATGGATGATCCCGTCCACGATGAAGGTGGGATCCGCATGCGTCGTCGGCCGGCTGGTCTCGAAGCAGCCGCCCTGGTCGATGGCGATGTCGACCAGCACCGCGCCCGTCTTCATGGATTTGATCATGGCGCGCGTGACGAGTTTCGGCGCCGCGGCGCCCGCCACCAGCACGGCGCCTACCACGAGGTCGGCGTCCTTCACCAGCTTCTCGATGGTCTCGGTGGTCGAGTAGGCGGTCTGAATCGACGACCCGAACTGCACCGACAGCTCCCGCAGCCGCTCCACCGAGCGGTCGACCACGGTGACATCGGCACGCAGCCCCACGGCCATCTCGGCTGCGTGTGTGCCGGAGACCCCGCCGCCGAGGATCACGACGCGCGCCGGCGGCACGCCGGGAACGCCGCCGAGCAGGATGCCGAAGCCACCGTGCGCCTTCTGCAGGCTCGCGGCGCCGACCTGGATCGACATGCGCCCGGCGACCTCGCTCATGGGCGTCAGCAGCGGGAGCGACCCCTTCTGGCCCGTGACCGTCTCATAGGCGATGGCCGTGGCCCCGGACTTCATCAGCCCACGGGCCTGCTCGGGATCGGCAGCCAGATGCAGGTAGGTGAACAGCACCTGCCCGGAACGCAGCATGGCGCACTCGACGGGCTGCGGCTCCTTCACCTTGATGATCATGTCGGAGCGCTGGAACACTTCGGCGGCGCTCGCGGCGATCGCGGCGCCCGCGGCGCGGTACTGCGCGTCGTCGACGCCGATGCCGAGCCCGGCTCCGCTCTCGACCAGCACCTCGTGGCCCGAGGCGGTGAGCTCGCGGACCCCGGCCGGTACCAATCCGACCCGATACTCGTGAACCTTGATCTCGCGCGGAACCCCGATACGCATGGGCGACCCTCCCCTGGTTCTTGTGCCTGTGCGGGCGGGGTGAATTTAAGCGCAGCGAGCGGGGCGTGCGTTTGCGTAATCCCAGCTAGGGGAACGACTCCTGTGGCAGAATTCGTCTCCAATCGTTGGTTTATCGAAGGATTCTTGCGCTATGGAGCTCGACCGCTACGACCGCGCCATCCTGCGTCTGCTGCAGGAGGACGCGCGCATGACCAACGCGGCGCTCGCCGCGCGCGTCAGTCTCTCGGAGTCCGCGACGCTGCGCCGCGTGCGCTCGCTCGAGGAGTCAGGTTTGATCGAGGGTTACACCGCGCTCGTCGACCAGCAGCGGGCCGGATTCCCGGTCAACGTGTTCGTGAGCATCACGCTCGACCGCCAGAGTCAGACGGGACTGGAAGCCTTCGAGAGCGCGGTGCGGCGCGTCCCGGAAGTGATGGAGTGCTATCTCATGACCGGCGAGCACGACTACCTGTTGCGGCTCGTGGTCGCGGACCTGGCCGACTTCGAGCGCATCCACAACCAGCATCTCACCCGGCTGCCGAGCGTGGCGCGCGTGCACTCGAGCTTCGCGATGCGCACCGTGACTCGCTCGCGCTCGCTCCCCACCCGCACCCGGGCCGACTGACTACCCCCGCGCCGGTGCGTACGCAGGCAGGGCCTGCGCGAACTCGCGCAGCGCGCCGATGCCGCTCTCCTCGGCACGGCGACGCCACTCGCGCAGCTGCACCAGGGCGCGGCCCGCCGAGGCCTCCTCCCACGCCTGCTGCAGTCCTTCGCGGTACTCGACCACGCGCCGCAGCACCTCGTAGCGCTCGAGCAGCTCACGCAGCCGCCGGCGCGCCTCTTCGGCGAGGAGTGCCGGGTGGCGGATCAGCAGCTGCGGGGCGATCGCCGGTACCGTGCCCTGGGGTTCGCGGCGCTCGAGCTCGCGGCACACCGGCAGCACCACGCGCCGCGCGTAGTCGCGCAGCACGTGCAGGCGATTGGTGAACAATGCCTGCACCGTGTCGGCATCGAGCTCACGGCGGCGGCGCTCGAGATGCGGCCGCGGCGCGACCCAGCGCACCTGCGCCAGGCCGAGGGCGCGAAACAGGCTGATCCACAGCCAGCCGATGTCGAGCTCCCAGCGCTGTACGGCGAAGCGCGCCGAGCGCGGGAACGCATGGTGATTGTTGTGCAGCTCCTCGCCCCCGAGCAGCACCGCCCATGGCACGAGGTTGGTGGCGGTCGAGGGCATCTCGAAGCTGCGGTAGCCCACCGCGTGGCCAAGCCCGTTGATGACGCCGCCGGCAAAAAACGGCTGGGCCGCGAGGTGCACGGCGATCATGATGATGCCGGGAACGCCGAACAGCACCAGGTGCGCGAGCACGAACGAGGCGATGCCGATGAAGGTGTGGCGGCTGTAGACGTGCCGCTCGAGCCAGTCATCGGGAGTGCCGCGGCCGTAATTGCGCAGCGTCTGCGGATCGCGGCCCGCGGCGCGGTAGAGCTCGAAGCCCTCGAACAGCACGCGCCGGAGCCCGAACACCACCGGACTGTGCGGATCGCCTTCACGATCGGCGTGGGCGTGATGCTTGCGGTGCACCGCGACCCACTCGCGCGTCACGGCGCCGGAGCTGAACCACAGCCAGAAGCGGAACACGTGCCGCAACGCCGGGTGCAGGATCAGGCCGCCGTGCGACTGGTCGCGGTGCAGGTAGAGCGTGACGCCGAGAAACATCGTCTGGATGGTGACGAAGGTCACCAGCACGTAGCCCCACCAGGGCAGCTCGATGAGACCGTACGGGGAGAGACTCATGGGTTCTCCGGCGGATTATTATGGTTAGTGTGGCGCCGTAGCGTACGCAATTCCGTGAGGCCGGGCGACTTTTTCACCCGCCGGGCACAGGTCCGCGTCACGCTTTCAGGCGTCGAGCACGATCTTGCCGATGTGGGCGCCGGACTCCATGAGCTTGTGAGCCGCGGCCGCATCGGCGAGCGGGAAACGCGCGTGGATGAGCGGCTTCAGGCGCTTGGTGGCGAACAGCGGCCAGACGTGTTGGCGCAGCGCCGCCGCGAGGCGCCCCTTGCTCTCGACTGACTGCGCCCGCAGCGTCGAGGCGCTGATCTGCAAGCGCTTCACCATGAGCGGGCGCAGATCGATCTCCGCCTTGGCGCCGCCCTGGTGCGCGATCACGGCGATGCGGGCGTTGGTGGCCGCGGCGGCGATATTGCGCGCGACGTAGTCGCCACCCACCATGTCGAGGATCACGTCGGCGCCGCGACCGTCGGTCGCGCGCAGCGTCGCCTCGACGAAGTCCTGTTCGTGATAGTTGATCGCGTGATCGGCGCCGAGCTCGCGACACGCGGCGCACTTGGCGGCGGTTCCCGCGGTGACGATCAGGCGCGCGCCGAAAGCCTTGCCGAGGAGGATGGCGCTGGTGCCGATGCCGCTCGAGCCGCCGTGCACCAGCAGCGTCTCCCCGGAGCGCAGCCGCGCGCGCTCGAACACGTTGAACCACACCGTGAAGAAAGTCTCCGGCAGCGCCGCCGCCTCCTCGAGCGCGAGCTGGGTGGGCGCCGGCAGGCATTGCACCGCGGGCGCCGTCGTATATTCGGCGTAGCCGCCGCCGGCGAGCAGCGCACACACCCGCGCGCCGAGCGCCGGGTCAGTCACGCCTTCGCCGACCGCCACGACCACCCCCGCGACCTCGAGACCGGGGATATCGCTCGCACCGGGAGGCGCCGGGTAGAGCCCCTTGCGCTGCAGCACGTCGGGCCGGTTGACCCCGGCGGCCGCCACCCGAATCAACACCTCGCCCGCTTTCGGCTGCGGGAGCGGACGGCGCACCGCGCGCAGCACCTGTGGCGGGCCAGGCTCGCGGATCTCGATGGCCGTCATGTTTACCGGCAGCACCCGTGAATGTTGCGTTGGCTCGTGTTCGCGCGTCAACCAGTGAGTGTCGCCGGTGTCAGGATTGCGCCCGCTCCTCCCCTTGGGACGGATCGCGCCCGCGGCCGCAGAAACGCTCGCGCAGCCGCGCGCGCTCCTCGGGAGTCAGGCTCTCCCAACGCTCCCGCCATGCGCGCCGGTGCCAGTGGCCGTGGCCCGCGCGCAAGCCGCGCAACCCGCCGAACAGGATCCGCGACAGCACCAGCAGGGCCAGCGCCTGCCAGTAGCCGATGAGCGGGCCGTGGAACAGCGTCGGCACGACGTAGTTCCACAGCACCATCACGGCCCAGCTGAACACCCCGATGAAAACCACCACGGCGGCCGCGATCGCAACCCCCTTGGCCACCCCTCTCACTACCCAACCTACCGGACTTCTCACGGCTCTCTCCTCAATGAAAATAAGTGTTGACTCCGCTCCGCGGAAGCATTCACTCCGCCAGCCAGTCGTCGTAAACGGTCTGCAGGTGCGCGCGCAGCTGCCGCACCGCGTAACGCTTGCGCGACAGCAGCGTGTTGATGCTGACGCCGGAGCGCTCCGCCAGCTCCCGGAACGTGAGTCCGTCGAGCTCCTGGGCGAGGAATACCTCGCGCTGCTCGCGCGGCAGCGCCCCGAGCGCCGCCTCGATCTCCTCCAGCAGCACCGCGCGCATCGCCTCGGTCTCAGGCGTGCCGTCCGCGGCGGGCAGCAGCTCGTCCAGAACCCGCTCCTCCTCGCCACCCGTTACCTGCTCGGCGAGCGGCTGCGGGCGCTTCCTGCGGAAGCGGTCGATGATGCGGTTGCGCGCCACGCGCATGAGCCAGGCGCCCACCTGCTCGACCGGCTGCGCCAGGCGCTCGGCGGTCACGAGCTCCGTCAGCGCCTCCTGCAGGATGTCCTCGGCCTCGCTGGCATCGTCGATCCGGCGGCGAATGAACCGCAGCAGCCGGTCGCGCTCGCGCAGCACGACGGCGGCGATCTGCCGGTCCTGATTCATGCGGTTGCTGATCGCGGCGGCGTCCATCTGCGTAAGGTGAGACGCAGCGGGGAGGGGAAATATTGTCGAGGCAACACGCGGCTCGGGCGGCGGCGTGCCGGGCCGTCAGGCGCCTGCGGCGCCCCCCTGCACGGCGAGGGTCCCGGAGCGGCCGGGTACGGTCCCGGCGTCGATGCTGCAGTGCGGCAGCCGTGTCGGGTCGAGACGGCCGGCGTAGGTCGCGAGGTCCGTGAGGCGCGCGCCGCGGGCCCGCCACTCCCGCAGCAGCCGCTCGAAGGAAGCGAGATAGGCACCGCCTTCGAGCTCGGCATGGAGCGTAAACACCTGGTCGCGCTCGGGCTCCGCCGCGGTGAGTGCGAGCAGATGATCGACCGGATCCTGACCGCCCAGATCGTCCCGGCCGATCAGCTCATCGAAAGTGGGGAGCGTCGTCGGCAGCTGCGGCACTGAGCCGCCGCCAGTGCCGTTCGCCGGCAGGAAGGGCTCGCGGCCGCGCGTGTCGGAGGCGTAACGGAATCCGAGCTGCGCCTCGAGCGCCGGCACAAAGGCATTCATCTGCCAGCCGGCGGCTCCATGTACCGCGGCTGGCCGGCCGAAGATGTCGGAGAACTCACCGGCCGCGAGCGCGAGCTCGCGCCGCGTCCAGGGTTCGTTCGCGTGCGCCACGCCGTCCTGCCAGCGAATGTGGTCCCAGGTATGCACGCCCACCTCGAAGCCGCGGCGCCCGATATCCTGCATGAAGGAGCGGCAGCGGCGGCCGATGTGCGGCCCCGGCAGGAGCACGCCATACAACAGCGTCTTCACGCCGTAGTGCTCGAGCACCGAGGTGCGCTTCACCTTGCCGAGGAAGCCGCGGCGGAACACGCGTTTGATCGCCCGGCCGGTGTGGTCGGGCCCCAGGCTGAAAAGAAAGGTGGCCCGCGCATCCATGCGCTCGAGGAGATCCGCGAGCCGCACGGCACCCTCGCGCGTGCCGCGAAAGGTATCGACGTCCACCTTGAGGGCGATGAGCGCCACGCGACACTTCAGCCGAGCGGCACGGGGCGCGCGGCGAGCGGCTGCGACCGGCGCGCGAGGTCAAGCGGCCCGCGCGCATCGGCCGCCGCGAGGATCTCGAGCACCCCGCCCCCGCCGCAGGCGGCAAAAAGCGCGCCGTCGGCCCCGAACAGCCAGGCGCCCGCGCGCGGCGCCGGCCGTCCGCTCAAACGCGTCCGCAGAATGCTCCAGCGCTCGCCGCCGACGTCCGCGAAGGCGCCGGGGAAAGGCGGCGCGACCGCCCGCACCAGGTCGTGGATCTGCCGCGCCGGCCACGCCCAGTCGATGCGGCCGTCTTCGGGAGTCCGTCGTCCGAAGTATTCTCCCGGGAGGATCGCCTGCGGGCGCCGCGCGGCCGTGCCGGCGATGAGCTGCGGCAGCGAGCGCGCGAGGATCGTCTCGGCGGCGACCGTCACCTTGGCGAACACCTCACGGGCATCGTCATCGATCAGGATGGGAACCGCGAGCTGGTCGACGATGTCGCCGGCGTCCGCCCGCTCCACCATGTAGTGAAGCGTCGCGCCGGTCTCGTGCTCGCCCCTGAGGATCGCCCAGTTGACCGGTGCCCGACCCCGGTAGCGCGGCAGGAGCGAGCCGTGCATGTTGAGCGCGCCGCGCCGTGCCGCGCGCAACAGCGGCGCGGGCAGCAGCGCGCGGTAATAAAAGGAGAAGAGGAAATCGGGCTTGAGCGAGGCGAGCCGCGCCTCGAGCTGCGGGAGCGCGGCGGATGCCGGCGTGATCGTCTCGAGCCCGTAGTCGGCGGCGGTTTGCGCGACGCTCGCGTACCAGCGGTTCTCCTGTGGGTCGTCCGCGACCGTGACGACGAGTGGGATCCGCACCGCGGCGGAGACCAGTGCCTTGAGGCAGCGGACTCCGACATCGTGATAGGCGAAGACGACGGCCGTCGGGCCGCTCACTCCTGTGCCTCCCGGGTGCGCGGTGCAGGAGTCGGCAGCGCCGTAAGCTCCTTGCCGGCGTCGGCTCCCCTCCTCTCCGGCAGTTGCGCGGGCTCGGCGTCGCCGCCCAGCACGGCCCCAACCAGGTAACGCGGGCGCTGGCGCACCTGCTCGTAGATGCGGCCGACGTACTCGCCCACCACCCCGAGTCCGAGCAGCGCCATGCCGATCAGGAAGAACGCGATGCCGAACAGCGTGAACACGCCCTCGGCCTCAGGTCCCATGATCAGGCGCCGGATCGCGAGGTAGGCGACGAACACGAGTGACAGAAAGGCGATGACGATGCCGCTCATGGAGAAGAACTGCAGCGGCGCCACCGAGAAGCCGGTCATCAGGTCGAAGTTGAGGCGGATGAGCCGCAGCAGCGAGTACTTCGACTGCCCGACGGTGCGCTCGGCGTGCGCCACCTCGATCTCGACCGGATGGCGCGCGAATGTATAGGCGAGCGCCGGCACGTAGGTACTCACCTCGGTGCAGCGGTTGACCGCATCGATGACGCTGCGGTGGTAGCCGCGCAGCATGCAGCCCTGGTCGGTGATGCGGATCGAAGTGGTGCCCTCGCGCAGCCGGTTCATGAGGCGCGAGGCGGCCTTGCGCCACAGCACATCCTGGCGCAGCAGGCGGATGGTGCCCACGTAGTCGGCACCCGCGTCCATGGCGGCGACCAGCTTGGCGATCTCCTCGGGCGGGTTCTGCAGATCCGCATCGAGGGTGATCACGTAGCGGCCGCGGGTATAGGTGAAGGCGGCGAGAATCGCGCGGTGCTGGCCGGCGTTGCGCGCCAGTACCACCACGCGCGTCACCTCCGGGCGCCGCTGGTACTGCTCGCGCAGTGCCGCCACCGAGCCATCGGCGCTGCCGTCGTCGACGAACACCACCTCGTAGCTGCGACCGAGCGCATCGAGCGCCGGGTAGAGCCGCGCGAAGAGCTGCGGCAGGCCTTCCTGCTCGTTGAATACCGGGATGACGACCGACAGGTCCGGGTTCATTTGCGCGCTCCGCGCAGGATCTCGTTCGCCGCCTTGACCACCCGCTCGACGTCGGCGAGCTCCATGCCGGGGAACAGCGGCAGCGTCACGGTCTCGCGCCCGATGCGCTCGGCGTTGGGAAACTGGCCCTCGCGGTAGCCGAGTGCCCGGTAGGCGCTGAAGGTGTGGATCGCCGGGTAGTGCACGCCGACGCCGATGCCGCGCTCCTTCATCGCCTCGATGAAGGCGAGCCGCGTGATGCCGGGCTGCTCGAGCGGCAGGAGCGGGGTGAACACGTGCCAGCTATGGCCGACGTCGCCGCGCTCCGGCAGCCGTACCGGCGCATCCGTCCCCCACAGCTCGAAGTAGCGCGCCACCAGCACGCGCCGCCGCGCGTTGAATTCCTCGAGGTGCTTGAGCTGCCCCAGGCCAACCGCCGCCGCAACGTCCGAGAGGTTCGACTTGCCGCCCGCGAGCAGGGTGTCGAAGGAATCGGGCCCGGATTTGACCTGGCCGTGCCAGCGGTGGAGCTCGATGCTGCGCAGCTCCGCGGCCGAGCCGCCCGAGATCGCCCCGCCCTCGATGGTGGTGATGTTCTTGTTGGGATGAAAGCTGAACACGACGAGGTCGCCGAAGCTGCCGATGCGTTGGCCACGCCACGAGGAGCCGATGGCGTGCGCCGCGTCCTCGATCACCCGCAGGCGGTGCCGGCCGGCGATTGCGTACAGCCGCTCCATATCGACCGGCAGACCGCCGAAATGCACCGGCATGATGGCGCGCGTGCGCGGCGTGATGGCCTCTTCCACCTGCGTCAGGTCGAGGTTACGCGAATCGAGTCCCACATCGACGAACACCGGCCGCGCCCCGACGCGCACGATGACGTTGGCGGTTGCGACGAAGCTCAGCGCCGGCGTGATGACCTCGTCCCCCGGCCCGATGCCGCAGGCGAGCAGCGCCATCTCGAGCCCGGCGGTCGCGGAGGTCTGGCTGCGCACCGCTCGCCCGCCGAGGTAATCCGACAGCGCGGCCTCGAGCGCCGCGACCTTCGGACCCGAGGCGAGCCATCCGGAGCGCAGCACCTCGGCCACCGAGGCGATGGTCTCCTCATCGATCGTCGGCCGGGTGAACGGCAGGAATCTCTCCACCGGCTTTGCCGTGTCGTTCATGAGCGCGCCACCACTACCACTCCCAGCACGATGATGCCGATGCCGGCCACGCGCTGCACGTTGGGTACCTCGCCGAGCAGCCACCAGGCGAGTCCGAGGTTGATCACGTAGCCGAGCGACAGCAGCGGATACGCCTGGCTCACCGGCACCCGCGACAGGCCCACCAGCCATACGATGACGCTGAGTCCATAGGCGAACAAGGCGTACCAGAGCGGCGGGACGCTGAGGAGCTCCAGCCCGCGGTGCAGCACGCCGCTGTCGGTTGCCAGCAGCGGCCCGGTCACGCGGGTGGCGGCCTTGAGGCCGAGCTGGGCGAGTGCATTCAGCAGCACTCCACAGAACAGGATCGAGAAATCGGTCAGTTTCACAGGCGGCTCACTGCGACGGTGTAGTTATCGGCGGCAATCACCCGTCCGGGAAACCCCTGCCGGCGCCAGGCGTCCCAGATGTTCGGATCGAAGAATGCCACGGCGTCGCGGCTCGTGCTCCAGGCAAGCTGGAAGGCGGCGTTGCTGAGCGACTGGCGGCCGGGCTCGGCGGCCAGCCCGAAGGCGAGCTCGCCCTGGTAGTCGACCAGGGTCAGGGTGCGGCCGAGATACGGGGAAACCGTCTCGCGGTACTGGCCGACGCTGTAGAGACGCGTCTCCCGACCGATCGCGGGGCGCGCCGCCGCCACCAGATCGCGCGCCGAGCGCGCCGGCGGGATGATCGCGTAAGCGCACAGCAGACATTGCCACAGCAGCACCGCCGCCAGCGCGCTCGCCGCCGCAGCCCGCGCCGGTTCCAAATCGAGACGGCGCAGTGTGACCGCGATCGCCACCACGGCAAGGGCCGCCGCCGCCCCGATCCACACCAGCGCCTCGCCCGGAACGAAGTTATTGCGCCGCGCGCTGTAGAGAAGTCCGGCGACCGCGATGAGGAGCGTGAGCCCCGCGCCGACGCGCGCTGCCGTCGCCGCAAATCCCCGCAGGTCGGGGCTGCGGCTGCCGACCACGGCCGCGAGCGGCGGGAACATCGGCAGGATGTAGGGGGCGAGCTTCGAGCCCGAAGCGGAGAAAAACGCGAGCGTCACGCCGGCGAAGATCAGGAGAAACCGCCGCGGCTTGAACCGCTCCACGGGCGGTGGCGCCGCCGCGTCCGCGCCCGGCTCCTCCCGCCAGGCGGGCCCGGCGGCGCGCGCGAGGGAGCTGAGCCACGGGAGCGCTCCGAGTGCCAGCAGCGGCAGGAAGTACCACCACGGCTCGACCCGCTGGTGCACCGTGGTGAGGAAGCGCGCGAAGTGCTCGTGCACGAAGAAGAAGGTGGCAAAACCCGGGTTGCGCAGCGACACCGCGACGAACCAGGGCGCGGCGACGGCCAGGAACAGCGCGAGCCCCGGCAGCGGATGAAGCCGGCGCCACGGGCGCGCATCGCGCTCGAGCAGACTGTAGATAATGAGTGCGCCCCCGGCGAGCACCCCGACCACGATTCCCTTCGACAGCACCGCCAGCGCCGCCGCCCCCCAGGCGGCGAGCATCCAGCGCCGCTCCGCGCGGGACGCCACGGGCGCGCACTGCCCGCGGGTGAAGGCGAACACCGCCGCCGTGAGCCAGAACGTGAACCCGGCGTCGAGCAGGTTCAGGTGCCCGATCACGAGGAAGTAGGGACTCACGGCGAGCGCTGCGAGCGCGGCGAGCCCGGCGCCGCGCCCATAGAGCGCCCGCGTCCACAGGAACGTGAGCGCGAGGCAGCCGAATGCGAGGCCCACCGACCACACCCGCGAGCTCCACTCGCTCACCCCCGCGACCGTATAGACGGCCGCGGTCGCCCAGTACTGCAGCGGCGGCTTCTCGAAGTACTTGAGCCCGTCGAAGCGCGGTGTCACCCAGTCACCGCTCGCGAGCATCTCGCGCGGAATCTCGGCATAGCGCCCCTCGTCGGGGTCGAGCAGCGGGCGCACCGGCGAGGTCGCGAACCAGGCCGCCGCAAGCACGAGCCACGCGAGCCATGTCGATCCGCGCCGGGGTAGCGCCTGCGCCGCCTCGCTCGCCATGCCGTTCGGCGCTGGGCTGAAGCCTAGATCCCGGCGGCGAGTGCCGCCGCGCGCGAGCCGAAGCCAGGCTGCTTCACGTAGTAGTCGATCGTGCGCCGCATGGCGGTGTCCATCTCGGTCTTCGGCTGCCAGCCGAGGTCGCGCTGCGCCGCCTCGATGTTGGGCACGCGTACCTGGATGTCCTGGTAGAACTTGCCGTAGTACTCGCCCGCGGTCACGTCGACGATCTGCGTGGCGCGCGCGTTGTCGCGCAGCACCGGGAACTCCTGCGCGATGCGGATAGTGCGCTCGGCCAGGTCGCGGATGGAGATGCAGTTGCCCGGGTTGCCGATGTTGAAGATGCGCTGGCTGGCGCGCCGGTTCTCGTTCTCGAGGATGATCAGCATGCACTCGATCGCATCGTCGATGTAGGTGAAGGAGCGCTTCTGGCTGCCGCCGTCGACCAGCTTGATCGGGCGCTTGTAGAGCACGTTCGAGAGGAACTGCGTGAAGACGCGCGAGCTCCCCTCCTTCGGCTCCTCGGGGTTATCGAGGTTCGGGCCGATGAAGTTGAAGGGGCGGAACAGCGTGTAGTCGAGGTTGTCGCGCACGCCGTAGGCATAAATGACGCGGTCCAGCATCTGCTTGGAGCAGGCGTAGATCCAGCGCTGCTTGTTGATGGGACCGTAGGTGAGCGGACTCGTCTCCTCGTCGAGCACCGAGTCCGGCGACATGCCGTAGACCTCGGAGGTCGAGGGGAAGATGAGCCGCTTGCCGTACTTGACGCACTGGCGCACCACGGCGAGGTTGGCCTCGAAGTCGAGCTCGAACACGCGCAGCGGATGGGTGACGTACTGCGCCGGGTTGGCGATCGCGACCAGCGGCACGATCACGTCGCACTTCTTGACGTGGTACTCGACCCACTCCTTGTTAATAGTGATATCGCCTTCCACGAAGTGGAAGCGGTCGCTCTGCTTCGCCAGCTCCCCGAGCTTGTTGTCCGTGAGGTCCATGCCGTAGACCTCCCAGTCGCGGGTGCGCAGGATCGCATCCGTGAGGGCGCTGCCGATGAAGCCGTTCACGCCGAGAATCATGATCTTCAGTGCCATAACCGTCCTCGAACAGCGCGCCGCGGCGCGGCCAACAAAGCAGAGAATTCTAGCATTTCCCGTACCACGCTAGGCGAGGAGCGTCTCGAGCGTGCGCGCATAACGCGCCTCGAGCACGGCGCGCTCGAGATGCCGCCCGCCGCTCACCCGCTTCACCCCGGCGCGCCAGACGCAGTCGATCAGCCCCCGGTCGCCGGCGAAGATCCAGCTGTCGAGGAGCTCATTCTCGCGCCGCGCGATGAGGACCGGGTGATCGGCCGTGAGCGTTACCACGTCGCACGAGGCGCCGGCGGCGAGCCCGGCGCCGGCCGTCCCACCGGGGCGCAGCGCGCGCGCGCCGCCGCGCAGCGCCGCCTCGAAGAGACTGCGGCCCGTGGACGCCCCCGCACCGCTCGCGAGCACGTTGCGCGAGCGCAGCGCGAGGCGCTGCGAATACTCGAGGGTACGCAGCTCCTCGGCGGCGTCGAGTCGGATGTTGGAGTCGCTGCCGATACCGATCGGGCCGCCGCCGGCGAGAAACTCCGCGGCCGGAAAGATACCGTCGCCGAGGCTCGACTCGGTGATGGGACACAGCCCCGCCACCGCGCCGCGGGCGGTGATGCCAGCGAGCTCGGCGGGCTCGGCATGGGTGGCGTGCACCAGGCACCAGCGCTCATCGACCGGGGCGTTCGCCAGCAGCCATTCGATCGGCCGCAGCCCGCACCAGGCGCGGCACTCCTCGACCTCACGCAGCTGCTCGGCGATATGGATGTGGATCACCCCGCTGCCCGCGAGGCGCACCGCCGCGGCGAGCTCCTCGGGAGTGACGGCGCGCAGGCTGTGGGCCGCCACCCCGACGCTCGCGCCCGCGAGCGAGCGCACCGCGGCGCGGCTGCCCTCCACGATGCGTGCGAAGCGCTCCGGGTCGTTGAGGAAGCGCTTCTGCCGCTCGCCCGGCGCCGCACCGCCGAAGCCGCCGTGCGCGTAGAGGGTCGGCAGCAGCGTGAGTCCGATCCCGGCGGCGGCCGCCGCCGCAGCGACACGCCCGGCGAGCTCGGCCGGGTCGGCGTACGGGGTGCCGTCGCGATCGTGATGCAGGTAATGAAACTCACCGACGTGGGTGAACCCCCCTTCGAGCATCTCGGCGTAGGCGAATGCGGCCAGGGCCTCGAGCTGCTCCGGGTCGATGCGCTCGACGAAGCGGTACATGAGCTCGCGCCAGGTCCAGAAGCTGTCGCCGCCCGGCCCGCGGCGCTCGGTGAGGCCGGCGAGGCCGCGCTGAAAGGCGTGACTGTGGAGGTTGCCAATCCCGGGGAGTGCGATCCGGTGTCGCTCATCGCCAGGGTCGGGGGCCACGCCGGTGTCGATGCGCGCGATGTGCCCGCCCTGCACCGTCAGGCGCACGCCGCCCGACCAGCCGCCGGGCAGCAGGGCCGACTCAAACCACAGACTCGCCATGGCGTACATTATAAGGATGATCCCGTCCCAACCCCTGCCATGGCTCGAGGTGACGCGCGGCGCCGCCCCCCTCGTGGTGTCGATGCCGCACACCGGCACCGAGATTCCCGCCGACCTCGAGCCGCGGCTACGGTCGCTCTGGCTGGCACGCAAGGACACCGACTGGTGGATCGAGAAGCTCTACGATTTCGCGCCCGGCCTCGGCGCGACGCTGATCCGCACGCGCATTTCACGCAGCGTGATCGACCCCAACCGTGATCCATCGGGTCTGTCGCTCTACCCCGGGCAGGCGACCACGGAGCTCTGCCCCACCGCCACGTTCGACGGCGAGCCGCTCTACCGTCCGGGAGGCGCGCCGGCGGCCGAGGAGATCGCGGCGCGCCTGACGCGCTGGTTCGAGCCCTATCATCGCGCCATCGCCGCCGAGATCGACCGGCTGCACCAGCGCCACCCGCGGGTGGTGCTCTACGACTGCCACTCGATCCGCTCGCAGATCCCGCGGCTGTTCGCGGGCGTCCTGCCGAACCTGAATCTCGGCACCCATTCGGGGGCCAGCTGCGCCCCGGAGCTGACGGCGCGACTCGAGGCGCTCGCCGATGGCAGCGGCTTCACGCGCGTCACCAACGGCCGCTTCAAGGGCGGCTACACCACGCGCCATTACGGCCGCCCCCGCGAAGGTGTCCATGCGCTGCAGATGGAGCTCGCCTGCCGCGGCTACCTGCGCGAGCCCGGCGGCAGCGTGCGCGAGGGCGACTGGCCCTGCCCCTACGACGAGGTGCTCGCCGCACCGCTGCGCTCGCTGCTGCAGCGGCTGCTCGAGGAGTGCGTGCGCTTCGCGCTCGATTGACTAGAAGCGGAAGCCGACGCGAATCGGAATGAACTCGGTCGGAGTGTCGGTCTCGATGCGCTCGTAGCGCGCCTCGACGAACCATGACTGACCGTTCGGCAGCGCGAAGTCGACGCCGGCACCTGCGTTCCACGCAAACTTGGTTACGTCGCTGCTGGCGACGATGTTGCGTCCGCCGCCGGGCCCGCAGAAGAACTCATCGCAGAAGAAGCCGTTCTGGGTGAGCTCGATGCGCCGGTAGCCGAGTCCGACTCCGCCGAGGGCGTACACGTGCACCCACGGGTTGATCGGCGTGCGCAACACCCCATCGGCGAATCCGGTGACGGTCTGCATCGAGCCGTCGTCGATCGGCGTGCCGGTCGCGGCCTCGTTGGCGTTGATGAAGCCGTTGGTCGCCCAGGAGCGGGCGTAGTTGACTTCGAAGCGCAGCCCGAACGGGACGCCCGGCTGGGGCATGATGTTCACTCCGCCGCCGAACGTGAAGCCGTTGTCGAAGTCATGCGCCGCATCCCCCTGGGTGATGCTCGCACCGCCGTCCATGAAGAACTGCACCGGCCGATCCCCCGGGTACGGGTACGCATAGTTCTGGGCGAGAGCCGGCGCGGCGACGCCGGCCAGCATGAGGGGGGCGAGAACTGGCAGCATGGTTTTCATGGCTCGCATCATCGTGTCCTTGGGCTGAATGTGGGCTGAATGCATCCCTCGCATGCCGCGGCACGCGCAGTGACACATTGGACAGCCGCCAGCCTTAAGGGTTGCGCGTCCGGCGCAGGCGACGCAGCACCGCGTCCTTGAGCTCCCGCACCTCAGCGATCCCGAGCGCGGCGGCACACAGGAAGAACGCCGCTGCGGCGCAGCCGATGACCAGCGTGAGACTCGCGAGCTTCGGCCAGAAGTGCTGCGTCGCCCAGTCGGCGAGCAGCAGCTGCCCGCCCCCCCAGGCGATGGCGAGCAGCGCGAGCGAGGCGAGCGCGACACGCCTGAGGAGCGCGGCCAGTGCGCGCGACTCGAGTCTTCCCAGGTGCGAGCGCATGAGGAGATAGAGAATGAGGAAGTTGCTGGTCGCGACGCAGGCGGTCGAGAAGGCGAGCCCGCGATGGCCCCAGCCGAGGTGCAGCGTGAAGATCCAGTTGAGGAACAGGTTGAGCACCACGGCGACGAGGCTCACGATCATCGGGGTCTTGCGCCGGTCGATCGCGTAAAAAGCGTTCACCAGCACCTTGAGCGCCGCGTAACCGCACAGGCCGAGCGCGTAGAAGCGCAGCGCGCCGGCCGACTCGGCCGTCTCATAAGCCGTGAAACGCCCGTGCTGGTAGAGCACCGAGATGATCGGCTCGGCCAGCACGATGAGGCCGATGCTCGCCGGAACCGTCATGAGGAAGGCGAGCCGCATGCCGCGCGCCAGCTCGATGCGAAACGCGCGGTGCTGCCCCGTGGCTGCCATGCGCGCGAGCAGCGGCAGCGCCACGGTGCCGAGCGCCACACCGAACACCCCGAGCGGCAGCTGCATGAGACGGAACGCCACCGTGAGCCAGAAAGTCGGGCCATCGCCGAGCTGCGACGCGAACACCGAATTGACCAGGACGTTCACCTGCGTGGTACTCGCGGCGATCACCGAGGGTCCCATGAGCCGCAGGATCGACCGCACGCCGGGATCGCGCCACTCGAGATCGGGGTGATAGCGGTAGCCGACGCGCCGTAACGCGGGCAACTGCACCATGAGCTGCAGCGCACCGCCGATGAGCGTGCCGAGCGCGAGCCCGAGGATAGCGCGGGTGCCGAAATGCGGATCGAGCCAGTAGCCGAGCAGCACCCCGGCGATGATCGATCCCAGGTTGAAGAAGCTCGAGGCCATCGCCGGCACGCCGAACACGCTGCGCGCGTTCAGGAGGCCCATCGCGAGCGCGGCGAGCGACACCAGCAGGATGAAGGGGTACATGACACGCGTCAGAGTGACGGTGAGCGCTGCCTTCTCGCCCTCGAACCCGGGCGCCAGCACCGACACCAGCCACGGCGCGAACACGATGCCGAGCACCGTGATAGCGCTCAGGACCACCGCGGTGAGCGTCGCCACCTTGTTGGCGAGCCGCCAGGCGGCCCCCTCACCCTGCGTGGCGACCGTCCTGCTGAAGACGGTGACGAAGGCGGTCGAGAGCGCGCCTTCGGCGAACAGGTCACGCAGCAGGTTCGGGATGCGGAAGGCGATGGTGAACGCATCCATGATGCGCCCACCGCCGAACAGCGCGGCGAAGATCTGCTCGCGCGCCAGCCCCAGCACCCGGCTGCAAAGCACCGCGAGCCCGACCACGCCCGCGGCCCTGGTATCAAGCTTCTCCGCGCGCGCCTCCGCGCCGCTGGGGAGTGGCGCGCCCGTTTCGCCAGGTGACATGCGCAGTCACGGTATCACCTGGCGGCTCGGGGCGCGAGCGTGTCAGTGGCCGTGCCAGGTGGCGGTGATGCCGATGGTGCGCGGCCGGAACGTATAGTCGTTCTCCTGCACGGTGGCCGCTCCGCCCGGCTGTCCGAGCGCGTAGTTGGTCACCGTGTGCGAGTCGAACAGATTGTCGATGAATGCCGCGATCTGCCAATCGCCGACGTTCACGCCGGCGCGCAGCGAGGTAAAGCTGGTCGACGGCAGGGCGTAGGTGAAGGAGTTGTACTGCGCGGTGTCGTTCGGATTCTGCAAGGTAGACAGCCATGGATTGCGGCTCTGGTATTCCCAGTCGGCGCGCACGAAGGCCGTATGCTCCCCGAGGTTGAAGCCGTACTCGACGCCGAGCGCCACGGTGAACGGCGAGTTGAGCCCCGGGGCATAGTCGATGGCCGCCTGTCCCGAAATCGCGTCCCCGTTGCTCGACTTGCACGGCACGAACAGGGGGCCGGTCTGGCAGCCGAGGGGTGAATCCTTGGTGTAGCGCGCGCTGGTGTAGCCGGTGCCGAAATCGATGTTCACCGGCCCGAGCGCCATCTGCGCCTGCAGATCTCCGCCCCACGCAACCGCGGTTCCCAGGTTGTCGGTGAACTGCAGCCCGCAGGCACCCGCCACGTACACGCTCTGCTGGATGCTGTCCCACTTGATGTAGTAGACACTGGTGGCGATCCGCAGCGAATCCCCGAACAGGTTCTTGGAGCCGATCTCGTAGCTCTGCGTCGAATCGGACTTGTAGGTGATCGGCGCACCGTTCGGATAGCCCGCAGCCGCCAGATCCGCGTCGCAGTACGACGGCAGCGGTGCATTACCGCCGCCGACGCGGAAGCCCTTGGCGTAGGTCGCATAGTAGAGATCTTTCGGATCGACCTGGAACGACACGGTCACCTTGGGCGTGTTGGGAGTCTCGCTCTCCGCGGCGGTGGCCGGGCCCGGACCGAAGTTCTCGAGGCCATCGGCGTAGTGCGTCATCGTGAACTCGGTATGCGCGACGCGCTCCCCGAGCGTCAGCCGGAACCAGTCGGTGAAGGCGTAGCTCAGCTCCCCGTAGCCGGCGATCTGCCGATCGAAAGTGGTGTTGGCGTTGTAGTAGATGTCGCAGGCCGGAATCGCCGTGTAGTTGGCGTTGGTCGGGCACGAGTAGTACGGCCCGTAGTAGGCCGGGTCGGTCGGATCGATCCCGTACAGGTACTGGTAGAACGGAATGATCTGGGTGTCCTTGAGCTCCTCGATACTGCCCTCCTTGGCCAGCTGCCAGAACGCGCCGATCGTCCAGCGGAGTTTGGAGTTGTCGTCGGCCGACTGCCACCGCGCCTCTCCGGTGTAGCTCTGCTGCGTGTTGGTCATGACGTTGGGCGTGTTGTAGCCGCCGAAGCCCGGCGGCAGGTGTATGCCGCTGCCGTCCTCCAGCGGGAACCACGGGCAGCCGACCGGCGCCCCCGTGGCCTCGCAGCCCACACCGAAGTACGCGCCGGCCGTCTGGTAGTAGCTCAGGTCGTAGACCGTGCCCTGATAGGCCGTGATCTGCTTGCGATGGAAATACGAGCCGGTCGCGATGAACTGACTGCCGCCGAGATCCCATTGCAGCTTCACCGCCCCCAGGTAGTACTCGTCGTCGTTGGGAATGCGCTCCGGGGTGGCGGTGTTGAACTGTCCCTGGCTCGGATTGGAATACGCCGGCCAGTAGGTCGAATCGTCGTCCTTTTTCTGATGCTGGTAGAGAATGCTCGGCGTGACGCTGACCGAGCTGCTCGGCTGCCACAGCGCGGCCAGGCGTCCGACGAAAGTGCCGCTGCGGTTGATGTTGCGGTCGACCACCGCATCGGTGGTGGGGTCGACGCGGTTGATCCAGCCGCCGTCCTCGCGGTACCAGGCACTGGCGCGAAAGCCCAGGGTCCCGTCCACGATGGGAGCACCGTGGGCGATCCCCAGCTCTTCGTTGGGCTCCCCGTACTGCGTATAGGAAACTTCGCTGCGCAGGTAGGTGCTCGAGCTGCTGACGCTCGGCTGGGTGAGGATGTAGCGCACCGCGCCGCCCTCGGAGCCGGCGCCGAACAGGGTGCCCTGCGGACCGCGCAGGATCTCGACACGCGCGAGGTCGAAGGTCTTGGGCAGCGTATCGTCGGGGTTGAATCCCACCGAGCGCATCTGAATCGGCGTGTCGTCAATGTAGATCCCGGTCGTGCCGGCGCCGCCCGAGGACGAGATGCCGCGGATGGAGATGGCGTTGGTCGCCGAGTTATCGATCGAGACGCCGGGTGTAAAGCGGGCCACATCGAGGAAGTCCTTGATGCCCTTGTCGTCCATGTCCGCCTGAGTGAGAGCCGTGACGCTGACCGGGATCTTGCTGAGCGACTCCTCGCGCCGCGTCGCGGTCACCACGATCTCCTGCAGCGGATGCTCGGGCTCGCTCGCGCCCTGCGTGCTCGCCGGTGCGGCGGGCCCGCTCGCCGCCTCGTCGGCGCGCAGAATCCCGGACGGCAGCAGCGCCCCAAAGCCCGATGCCAGCGTGCCGGCGACGATCAGCCAATACCTGGACGTGTACATAGTCCACCCTCCCCTTGCTTCTCTTCGCAAACCCTACGATTGCAGCAGCACCGCGGCGTCCGCGTCCCAGCTCACGAACACCTCGTCGCTCCAGTCGATCGCCCACTCCGACGTGCGGCGCTCGTTCTGCGAGAACGCCGTCACCACTTTGCCGCTCGTGGTCTTGATCCGATAGGTGGAGCGGTTGCCGAGATAGCCGAGCTCCCACACCGTGCCGCGCAGCTGATTGATGCGCGCGCCGCTCGGCGGCTGCTTGCCGAGGCGGATCTTCTCCGGCCGCAGCGCCACCCACACCCGCTGTCCGGGCGCGAAGCGCCCATCCTCGTCCACCAGCAGTTCGCCGCCGGTCTCGGGACAATGCACGGCGATGACGCCCGGCTCGCAGCGCGTGACCGTGCCCTCGAAGAGATTGGTGGTGCCGACGAAGTCGGCGACGAAGCGGCTCGCCGGGAACTCGTAGATCTCCGACGGCGTGCCCACCTGCACCACCTTGCCGTGGTCCATCACGGCGATGCGGGTGGCGAGCGCCATGGCCTCGTCCTGGTCGTGGGTCACGACGATGAAGGTGATCCCGACCTTGTACTGCAGGTCCATGAGCTCGAACTGTGTCTGCTCGCGCAGCTTCTTGTCGAGCGCCGACAGCGGCTCATCGAGCAGCAGCACCTTCGGGCGCCGGATCAGCGCACGCGCCAGTGCCACGCGCTGGCGCTGCCCGCCGGACAACTGGTGCGGCTTGCGGCCGGCGACCTGTGCCAGCTGCACCATCTCGAGCGCCTCGTGGATGCGGCTCTTGCGCTCCGCGGCGTCCATCTTGATGCGGCTGATGCCGTAGCCGACGTTGCGCTCGACCGTCATGTGCGGAAAGAGAGCGTAGGACTGGAACATCATGTTCACGGGCCGCTCGTACGGCGGCACGCCGCTCATCGGCGCGCCGTCGATGAGGATGCGGCCGCTGCTCGGCTCGGCGAACCCGGCCAGCATGCGCAGCAGCGTCGTCTTGCCGCACCCGGAAGCGCCGACCAGAGCGAACATCTCGCCCTTGTAGATGCTGAGGCTCACCGCATCGACCGCGGTGAAGCCGCCGTAGCTCTTGCTGACCGCGTCGATGACGATCTGCGGCGTGGCGTTGGGGTCGAGCCACGGCCGGTCCACGCTCTGCTTCTGTTGGGTGGCGATCACCTCTTGGCTCCTCGGCTCAGAACTCCCCGGGCGGCGTGGCGCGCCGGCGCTCGGGAGCGAAGAACGGCCGCTCGACGACCCGCGCGCGCACCACGCGCCGCTCCCACACCAGCTCGCGGTTGAGATAGATCTCCGCCCACAGCGTACTCCCGGTCGAGAAATGCGGTGCGTCCACCATGGCGAGCGCCAGGTTGCGCTTGGTGGTGGGCGACCAGACCGCGGACGTCACGCTGCCCGCCTGGCGGCGCAGCGCCTGGTCGCTGTAGAGCAGCGCGTTGTGGGCCGGCTTGGTGCCCTCGATGTCGAGGCCCACGAGCAGGCGGCGGCTGCCGCGGCGCCGCTCCTCGAGGAGCGCGCGGCGGCCGGTGAAATGTCCCTTGCCGAAATCGACCAGCCAGGCGAGGCCGAGCTCGAGCGGCGAGCGCTCGGTGCCGATGAAGAGCGTGCGCTCGCTCGGAATGAAGTCGACGTTCGGCATGACGAATCCGGCCTCGATGCGCACCATGTTGAGCGCGCGTGAGCCGACCGCGCGCAGGCCGCGCGTGCGGCCCGCCTCCACCAGCACGTCCCATACGCGTTCGGCGTCCCTGGGCGCCATCCACAGCTCGTAGCCTAAGTCCCCGGTGAAGCCGGTGCGGGACACCATGAGCGGCGCATCGCCGGCCGCCGGCACGGTAAAGCTCCCGAGCTCGAAGGGCTTGAGGCGCTCGACACCGGCGACACCGGCCTTGCGCAGCACCGAGTACGAGGTCGGACCTTGCAGCGCCAGCGCCGCGACCTCCTCGGTCACCTCGCTGAGCGCGACGTCGAAGCCGACCGCCGAATCGAGCAGCCAGTCGAGCTGGCGCTCCGCGGTGCAGAGGCGATACTCGCCCGCGGCGAGACAGAACACCGTGCCGTCATCGATCAGGTGTCCGGCATCGTTGCACCACACACTGTAGGCGACCCGCCCCGGACGGAGTTTGCCGATGTCGCGCGTCATCAGGCGGTTGAGGAAGCGCAGCGCATCGGGCCCCGCGATGCGGTACTTCACCATCGGCGTCAGATCGTAGAGCGAGGCGGCGTTACGGATCGCGAAGTATTCCTGCTCGGCGGTCGTGAACACGTCGACCGTGGTGTAGCCCGCCCACGGGATGAAGGCGTCCGACTGCGCGAGCGCGCGGGCGCGCTCGTGGAACGGTGTCGGCAGCAACGGCCGGCGGTAGTGCGGTTCGCTCTCGGTGAGCATCCTAGGCCGCCTCGCTCACGATCTCGCGCGCGGCGTTGCGCCCGGCGAGCCCCATGACGCCCCCGCCCGGATGGCAGCCGGCACCGCACAGATACAGGCCGCCGACCGGCGCGCGGTACTGCGCGACGCCCGGCACCGGGCGCAGCATGAAGAACTGGTCGAGAGCGAGCTCGGCGTGGTGCCAGTGCCCGCCCGTGATGCGGAACTCGCGCTCGATGTCCACCGGCGTGAGCAGCTCCGCGTGCCGCACCCGGGCACGCAGTCCTGGCGCGAGCGTCGTCAGCGTGTCGATGAGGAGCTCGGTGAAACGCTGGCGGCCGCCGGCCCAGCCGCCCGCGAGCGTGAAAGGCGCGTACTGCGCGACGACCGAGAGCACGTGGGCCCCGGTCGGCGCGAGCCCCGGGTCCGCGGCGGTCGGCACCGTGATCTCGAGTATCGGGCTGGCGGAGAATTCACCGTACTTGGCGTGGTTGAAGGCGCGCTCGATGTGCTCGGGCGACGGCGCCCAGAGCAGCCGGCCTCTGAGGGCCGCGGCATCGAGTCCGGCGAACTGCGGCGCACCGTCGAGCGCCAGGTGCAGCTTCGCCGCGAGTCCGCGCACGCGCAGGTGCACGATGCGGCGCACGAAGCCCGCATCGAGATGCTCGCTGCCGAGGAGGCCGAGGAAGGTGGTCTTGGGGTCGGCGCTCGAAACCACGGCGCCGGAGGCGATCTCCTCGCCGCTCGCCAGCACGACACCGGCCGCCCGGTCGTCGCGCACCAGGATGCGCTTCACCACCGCGCCGGTGCGAACCTCCGCGCCGGCGGCGAGCGCCGCACGGGCGAGGGCCTCGGAGAGCGCGCCGAGTCCGCCCGCCGGTTGCGCGAGTCCGCCGTTCTCCTCCGCTCCCGCCGCCAGGCGATACAGCAGCGTGAACACCGTGCCCGGCGAGCGCGGTCCGTAGTTGGTCCCGAGCACCGCATCGAAGGCGAGCCCCCCCTTGAGCAGCGGTGACTCGAAGTGCTCATCGAGCAGGTCCTGCACGCACATCGGCCCGATGCGCAGGAGCTCGCGCATATCGCGGCGGCCGAGCGCACGGAGCCGCAGGCCAAGCCCGAGCAGCGCCGCCCGGTCGCGCCAGCCCGAAGTGCCGAGCCGCGGCGGCGTGGCGCCGAGGATGGGGCGCAGCCTTGCTGCGAGCCGCGCGAGCCGCTCTCGATAACCGGGATAGGCCGCCGCGTCATGGCTGGACTGGGCGGCGAGTACCGCCGCGCCCTCGGGGCCGAGCGGCAGGTGCGCATCGTCCGCCGAGAGCGCGGTCGTCGGCAGCTGCGCGGCGGCGAGCGTGAGTCCGTGCGCGCCCAGGTTCAAGTCGGCGATGAGCTTGCCCGGCATGAGATGCAGCAGGTGCGCGCAGGCCGACACGCGAAAACCCGGTGCGAACTCGCGCGTCACTGCCGCCCCGCCCACCCGGTCGGCCGCCTCGAGCACCAGCACCGAGCGGCCGGCGCGCGCGAGGTAGGCCGCGCAGGTGAGCCCGTTGTGACCTGCGCCGACCACGATGCAGTCGTAGCCCCCGCCGCGGGCCGCGCGCGGCGCGCTCACGAGTCCCTCCCGAGGTCGCGCAGGATCTCGCGGGCCGCATTGGCGCCCGGCGCGCCCATGACGCCGCCTCCGGGGTGGGTGCTGGCGCCGCACAGGTAAAGTCCGTCGAGCGGCGCGCGGTACTGCGCGTAGCCGGGGATCGGACGGTTGAACAGCAGCTGATCGAAGGTGAGCTCGCCCTGGAAGATATTGCCCTCGGTGAGGCCCACTTCGTTCTCGATGTCCTGCGGCGTGCGGATCTCGGCGTGCAGGATGAGGTCGCGGAAATCCGGACTGTGGCGTGCGATCGCATCGATGACGGTGTTGCCGAAGGCCTGGCGCTTCTCTGCCGTCCACTCGCCTTCGGCCAGCCGGTACGGACAGTACTGCACGAACACCGACATATAGTGCTTGCCGTCGGGCGCCATGGTGGGGTCGATCTGCGAGGGGATCAGCATGTCGACGTACGGCGAGCGCGACCAGCGCCCTTCCTTCCAGTCGTCGTAGCCGCGCTCGAGCATCTCGAGGGTATCGGTCACGTGCATGTCGCCGCGTATCGCGGGCGAGCCCTGCGGAATGGCCGGGAACTGCGGCAGTCCGTCGAGGGCGATGTTGAGCTTGCCCGAGGAGCCGCGGATCTTGAAGTTGCGCACCTGCTCGAGGAACTCCCCGGGCAGCTCCTTCGCCTCGATGCTCTCGAGGAAGGTGCGCTTCACGTCGAGGTTCGACACCACGACCGGCGCGCGGATCTCCTCGCCGCCCGCGAGCACCACACCGGTGGCGCGACCGCCGCGCGTGAGGATCCGCTCCACCGGCGCCTCGGTGCGCACCGCACCGCCGCTCGCCTCGAGAGATGCGGCAAGCGCGCGCGTGATCGCGCCCATGCCGCCGCGCGCAAAACCCCAGGCGCCCACCGCGCCGTCGATGCTGCCCATGTAGTGGTGCAGGAGCACGTAGGCGCTGCCCGGCGAGCGCGGTCCCAACGCCGTGCCGATGATCGAGCTGCCGGCGAGGTGCGCCTTGACGATCTCGCTCTCGAAATACTCCTCGAGCATGTCGGCGCAGCTCATGGTGAAGAAGCGCAGCGTGTCGCAGAGGCGCTCCTCGCCCAGGCGGTTGAAGTGCGCGCCGAGCCACAGGAGCTCGCGCAGGTCGCGCGCGCGGAACGAGGTTGGATCGGGCGGCGTGCGCATCAGCAGCGGCTTGATGAAGCGGCAATGGCGCAGCATGTCGCGCACGAAGCGGTCGTAGCTTTCCGCGTCGCGGCGCGAGTGGCGCGCGATCTCACGCCGCAGGGCGTCGTGGTTGTCGTACAGCGCCAGGTGTCCGCCGCCGCGCATCAGCGTGCAGCCACCCTCGTAGGGAATGATCTGCAGCCCGAAACGCGGCAGCTCGAGGGTGCGGATGATCTCGGTGCGCAGCAGGCTGCAGACGTACGAGCAGTTCGAGTAGGTGAAGCCGTCGTAGAGACGCCGGCTCACCGCCGCGCCGCCGACGTAGGCGTTGCGCTCGAGCACCAGCACGTCGAGGCCCGCGCGCGCCAGGTAACAGGCGGCGACCAGCCCGTTGTGCCCGGCGCCCACCACGATGACTTCGTGGCGGCTGCGCACGGCGCCCCTCCTCACCGCGTCCTCCCCGACGCTGCGCGCATCGTCAGGCCGGAACCCGGCGCGTGGTGCCGAGGGAGCTCAGAGTGCGGTCGATGGCGATCTCGAAGGCGCTGAGCGTGTCCTTGAGGCACGACTCATCGTGCGCCGCGGACACGAACCACGGCTCGCGCGAATCCGGCTCGCACAGGATGCACTCATCGTGCAGCTCCCTCGCGGTGGCGTCGTAGAAGGTGTAATCGCTTCCCTTCCAGTCGCGGTAGGTACGCGGCGGGTCGTGCGCGAAATAAAGTCCGCTCATCGACGGGTGGCCTACGAAGCTGTGGGCGATGCCGCGCGCTTTGAGGATCTGGCTCATACCACTGCGCAGCCGCGTGCCGTAGGTGGCGAGCGAAGCGAGCGCATCGGTCTCGGCGAGGATCTCGAGGGTCTTGGCCGCGGCCGCGAGCGACACCGGGTGCGCGGTGTAGGTGCCTCCGTGAGCCACGCCCTTGCCGAGCTTGCGCATGATGTCCTCGCGCCCGGCCAGCACCGAGATCGGATAACCGTTGGCGACCGCCTTGGCGAAGGTGCACAGGTCGGCGCGCACGCCGTACAGCTCCTGCACGCCGCCGCGCGCCACGCGAAAGCCGGTCTTCACCTCGTCGATGATCATCACCACGCCATAGCGGTCGCAGAGCGCGCGCGCCGCGCGCACGTACTCGGGCTCGGCGGCGATGCCTAAGCAGTTGCCCATGATGGGCTCGACCAGCAGGCACGCGATGCGGTCGCCGTGGCGCTTGAAGACATCCTCGAGCTGGTTGGCATCGTTCGCCTGCACGAAGTGGGCGAAGTGACGCGTCGCGAGCGGCACGCCCTCGCTGTAGGGATGCACCTCGGGGTCGCCGACCTGCTGCCACTTGTCCATGGGCGTGTACCACATGGCGGCATCGAACAGCCCGTGGTAGCTCCCCTCGAGGATCACGTAGTCGTCGCGCCTGGTGAAGGCACGCGCCAGGCGCAGCGCCGCCATCACCGCCTCGGTCCCGGAGTTGGAGAAGCGCACCAGCTCGGCGGCCGGCACCATGCTCGCGATGCGCGTGGCGACCTCGTACTCGGCCTCGGTGGAGAGAGCGAACACGCCGCCGACCTTCATGCCCTCGCGCGCCGCGGCGTCGACGCGCTCGTCGGCGTAGCCGAGAATCGCGGGGCCGTAGCCCATGCGGTAATCGACGTAGACGTTGCCGTCGAGGTCGGTAATGCGCGCTCCGCGCCCCTCCTTCACGTAGATGGTGCGGTCCTCGCCCCAGTAGCGGAAATTCGAGGCCACCCCGAGTGGCAGCCGCGTCAGCGCCCGCCGGAAATGCTCGTGATTCCTGGTCATGGTTCTCGCCATGGCACTCGCTCCCCAAATGAAGAAACCGGGACAGGGGTCCGGCCGCCCCGGACATCTGACTATATGATCATATAGTTTTTTGGGGTAAAATTAAACAAGCGTATAAGTCAACCCGGAACCGCCGCCATGAGCTCCGCCACCGCCCGTCCGATCGAAGCCCCCCCGGCCATGGCACCCCGTTCGCTGCCGGCTTGGGTGTACAACCACCCCGAAATGACCCGGCTCGAGCTCGACCGGATCCTGAAGCCGAGCTGGCAGATCGCCTGCCACGTGAGCCAGCTCCCGCGCCCCGGCGACTTCGTCACCTTCGAGCTCGGCGGCGACAGCGTCATCGCGCTGCGCGATGCGAGCGGCGCGATCCGCGCACTGCGCAACACCTGTCGCCACCGCGGCACGCGGCTCCTCGAGGGCAGCGGGCACTGCTCCGGGCGCATTACCTGCCCGTACCACGGCTGGACTTACCGCTACGACGGCTCGCTGCTTGCCACCCCGGCGCGCGACAGTTTTCCGGATCTCGATCTGCGCGAGCACAGCCTGGCTGTCGTGCCCCACGAGACCGCCCTCGGCTTCGTCTGGGTGTGCCTCGGCGCGGATCCGGCACCGCCGCCGTCGGTCGTCTGGGCGCCCTTCCTGGAAGAGCTCGCGCCCTACCGGCTGGATGAGCTGGTACCGCTGCAGCCGCTGTTCCGCGAGGAGTGGGAGGTCGACTGGAAGATCGCGATGGACAACTACCTCGAGTCCTATCACGTGCCGATCGGCCATCCGGGGCTGAACCGCATGTTCACACCCGACTACGAGGATCAGCGTGGCGCCCCGGGAATCGGCCGCGGCATCAGCTGGATGCGCGAGGCGCCCTCGCCGCGCTGGAGCGAGCGCATCTATCAGAAGTACGTGAGCGGGGTGACCGCGCCGCACCTGCCGGAGGGCGAGCGCCGCAGCTGGCGCTTCTATAGCTACCTGCCGAACCACGGCATCGACATCTTCCCGGAGCAGATGGACTTCTTCCAGGTGCTGCCGCGCGGTCCCGGCAAGGCGCTGATCCGCAGCGCCTCCTTCGGGCTGCCCGACGAGCGGCGCGAGATGCGTCTGGTGCGCTGGCTCGGTAACCGCATCAACATGCAGGTCAACAACGAGGACCGCGCTCTGTGTGAGCGGCTGCAGCGCGGCATCGCCGACAGCGCCTACCGCCCGGGGCCCCTTTCGACCATCGAGACCTGGATGCTCGAGTTCCACAATCTGCTGCGCGCGCGCATCCCCGAGGTGCGCCTGCCGAGCGCGCCGGCGCGCTTCGCCTGAGGCGCGCGCGGCGCATGTCGGCACCGGCCCAGGCCGCCCTCGGCGCGGTTCCTGCGGATGAGACGCGGCGCGTGCGTGCGCGGCAGCGCCTCATCGAGGCCTGCATCTCGGCGCTGCATATCTACGGACCTTCGCGCACCACCGTGAGCCGCGTGGTGGCGCTCGCCGGCCTCTCTCCCGGCATCGTGCGCTTCTACTTCAACTCCAAGGCCGCCATGCTGGTCGCGGCGCTCGAATACCTCGCCTCGGAGTTCGGCGAGCGGGTGCTCAAGCCGGTCGCGGCTCTCAAGCATTCCCCGGTGGTGGCGCTCGGACTGCTGGTCGAGCTGTACCTCGATGCCGAAATCGCCAGCCCGCGCAAAGTGTCGGTGTGGTACTCGTTCTGGGGCGAGGCGAGCTCGCGCCAGGAGTACCTCGACATCTGCGGCGGGAAGGACGAGGACTTCGCCCGGCTGGTCCGCGAACTGGTCGACACGCTGATCGCCCAGACCGGCGCCCGGCATCTGGATGCCGACGGCGTGGCCCTCGGGCTCATCGGGGTGCTCGAAGTCCTCTGGCAGGGCATCGCCTTCCAGAGCGAGGACCACATCGACCGGCGCGCGCTGGTGGCGCGCGCCCTCGCCTACCTGCGTTCGGTCTTCCCGGGACAGTTCCCCGGGCCCGTGCCGGTGCGCGCGCGCCGCGCCCGGTGAGTACCGGTACGCGGGGTTATCCCGCAGAATAGCCCGCTACGGCTCGAGGCGAAGCGCGCGCATCATGAAAACAGGCGGGAGTCCCAAGCGCTGGCTCATCATCCTGCCGCCGCTCGTGTTCCTGCTCGTGTTCTTCCTGGTGCCGTTCGCCTTCGCCTTCAAGATCAGCTTCGCCGAGAGCGCGGCACACGTGCCGCCGTTCACCGACGTGCTGGTGTTCACGCCCGATCATCACCTGAAGATCGCCGCGACGCTCGCCAACTACCGCTACCTGCTGACCGACGAGGTGTACGGGGTCGCGTATCTGTTCTCGCTCCGTACCGCCTTCTTCGCGACGCTGGTGTGCCTGGCGCTCGGCTACCCGATGGCGTACGCCATCGCGCGCGCGCCGCGCGCCACGCAGAGCGTGCTGCTGCTCGTCATCATGCTGCCCTTCTGGACGTCCTTCCTGCTGCGGGTCTACGCGCTCGAGGGCATCATCCGCGACAACGGCCTGCTCAACACGGTGCTGCTGCACCTCGGGCTGATCCACGAGCCGCTGCGCATCATGCGCACCAACCTCGCCGTCTACCTCGGAATCATCTATTCCTATCTGCCGTTCATGGTGCTGCCGCTGTTCGCGACGCTGGAGAAGCTCGACCCGACGCTGCTCGAGGCGGCTGCCGACCTCGGCAGCACGCCGTGGCGGGCGTTCCGCGACGTGACACTGCCGCTCTCGGTGCCGGGCGTGATCGCCGGCTCCATGCTGGTGTTCATCCCGGCGGTGGGCGAGTTCGTCATCCCCTCGCTCCTCGGCGGACCCAACAACCTGATGATCGGGCGGGTGCTGTGGGATGAGTTCTTCGGCAACCACGACTGGCCGGTGGCCGCCGCGGTGTCGATCGCGTTCCTGTTGCTGCTGGTGGGCCCGATCGCCATCTACCAGTACTACAACGTGCGCCAGCTCGAGGCCTGAAGTCTCATGGAGAGGCGCGGCTCGCTGTTCCCCTCTCGGTGCTGTGCTTCGGCATCGCCATTCTCTACATCCCGATCCTGGTGCTGATCGCCTACTCATTCAACGCCTCGCCGCTGGTGAACGTCTGGGGCGGCTTTTCCACCGGGTGGTACGCCGCGCTGTGGCACAACCGCCAGCTCCTGGACGCGGCGCTGCTGTCCCTCGAAGTCGCGGTGAGCGCCTCCACCGGCGCGGTGATCCTCGGCACACTGGCGGCCGTCGCCCTGGTGCGTTTCCGCCGCTTCCGCGGCCGCCTGCTGCTCACCGGCATGGTGAATGCGCCGCTCGTCATGCCCGAGATCATCACCGGCATCACGCAGCTGCTGCTGTTCGTCTCGATGATGCAGCTGATCTCCTGGCCGCACCGCGGCTTCACCACCATCGTCATCTCGCACGTGACCTTCTGCACCGCCTACGTGACCATCACGGTGCAGGCACGCCTCGCGAGCGCCGACCGCTCGCTGGAGGAAGCCGCCATGGACCTGGGCGCCGGTCCCGCGCGCGCCTTCCTCGAGATCACGTTGCCGATCATCGCCCCGGCGATCGTCTCGAGCTGGCTGCTGTGCTTCACGCTATCGCTCGACGATCTGGTCATCTCGAGCTTCGTGTCCGGGCCCGGCGCGAGCACGCTGCCGATGGTCATCTACTCCAAGGTGAAGCTCGGCGTCAGCCCCGACATCAACGCGCTCGCGAGCCTGATCGTCTGTGGCGTCGGCGTCTCATCCTCACGGCCGGATGGCTGATGCGCCGCGCCGAGCGCCGCCGCATGCTCGAGATACAGCTCGCCGAGCACTGAGGCGCGCGAGCGCTCTTCGATCTCATGCGCGGTCTTGATACGTGTCCAGGTGCGCGTGCGGATGCGCTCGAGCGACGGTGGCACCTCGCTCGAGTGATACAGGCGCGCCTCGACTTCGGGCGTCGGGTAGATGGTCGGGTCGTGGAGGATCTGCGGGTCGACGAAGGCATCCGCCGCCCGGTTATCGTTGCCGTAGTGGATCTCGTTGGTGATGGCGGCGATCACCTTCGGCTCGAGGATGAAGTTGAGGAACCTGAGGGCGTTGCCGGGGATGCGGCGCGTCCGCCGGAATGAGCAGCGCGTCGTAGGTGCCGTTGGCACCCTCTCGCGGCACGGTGAAGGCGAGGTGCACGTCCACCCCGGCTGCGCGCGCCCGGTCGCGCGAGGTGGAGTAGTCCGCGGACCAGGACATGGAGACGCAGAACTCGCCGTTGATGAGGCCGTTCATGTACTCCGAGGAGTCGAACGCCTTCACGTACTGGCGCACGCTCATCAGCAGCTTTTCCGCCTGACTGTAATCGGCGGCGCTGCTGGTGTTGGGATCGAGGTGCAGGTAGTTGAGCGCGAGCTGCAGCACGTCCTCCGGGGAATCGAGGAACGACACGCCGCAATCGGCGAAGCGGGCGATGAGCTGCGGCTTGAAGATCATGTCGAGGCTGTCGACCGGCGCATCCGCCATGCGCGCCTTCACCTGGTCGATGTTGTAGGCGAAACCGTTCACCGCGTGCAGGTACGGCACCGCGTGGGCGTTGCCGGGATCGGCCGCCGCCTCGATCGCGAGCACGTGGGGATCGAGATTCTTCCAGTTGGGAAGCTGGCTGCGGTCTAGCCGCCGGTAGATGCCGGCCCTGATCTGCCGTGCGAAGTAGTCGGTGGAGGTGCTCACCACGTCATAGCCCGAGTCCCCGGCCATCATCTTGGCCTCGAGGGTCTCGTCCGAGTCGTAGGTGTCATACTCGACGCGGATGCCGGTGGTGCGCTCGAAATCGGCGATGGTGTCCTTGCCGATGTAATCGGCCCAGTTATAGACGTGCAGCACCGCCTCCTCGGCGCCGCCGTGCGTGCCGCGCCCACAGGCGGTGAGGGCGAGGACGCCGAGCAGCGCTGCGAGCGCGGCGCGGGCGCCCTTGCGCACTACAGCTTCACCATGACGTGCCGCACCACGGTGTAATCCTCGAAGGCGTAGACCGAGAGATCCTTGCCGTAGCCGGAGCGCTTGAAGCCCCCGTGTGGCATCTCACTCACGGTGGCAAAGTGGGTGTTGATCCAGGTGGCGCCGTATTGCAGCTTCGCGGCGACCTGCATGGCACGGCCCACGTCGCGCGTCCACACCGAGGACGCCAGCCCGTATTCCGAGTCATTCGCCCAGCGCACCGCCTCGCCTGCATCGCTGAAGCGCGTCACCGACAGCACCGGCCCGAACACCTCGCGCTGCACGATCTCATCCTGCTGGCGGGCGCCGGCGATCACGGTCGGCTCGTAGAAGAAGCCGCCGCCGGCGCGCTTCCTGCCCCCCGTGGTGACCTCGATGTGCGGCACCGCGGCCGCCCGCGCCACCATGCCGGCAACGCGCTCGCGCTGCCGCTCGGAGATCAGCGGTCCCATTTCGACCCCTGCCTCCTGCTGCGTGCCGACGCGGATGGTGCTCACCGCGCTGGTGAGGTCCGCGACCAGGCGCTCGTAGATGCGCTCGCCGGCGTACAGCCGGCAGGCCGCGGTGCAATCCTGGCCGGCGTTGTAGAACGCGAAGGTGCGTACCCCGGCTACCACGGACTCCAGATCCGCATCGTCGAACACGATCACCGGCGCCTTGCCGCCGAGCTCGAGGTGCGTGCGTTTCAGGTTCCCGGCGGCCGCGCTCAGCACCTTCTGTCCCGTGCCGACGTCCCCGGTGAGGGACACCATGCGCACGCGCGGATGCCCGGTGATCGCCGTGCCGACCGGCTCGCCACGCCCGCACACGATGTTCACCACCCCCGGCGGCAGGATCTGCGCCAACTGCTCCCCGAGCTTCAACGCCGTGAGCGGCGTCATCTCGGAGGGCTTGAGCACCAGTGTGTTGCCGGCGGCGATCGCCGGGGCGATCTTCCAGGCCGCCATCATCAGCGGGTAATTCCAGGGCGCGATCGAGCCGACGACTCCGACCGGGTCGCGGCGGATCATGCTGGTGTGACCCGGCAGGTACTCCCCGGCCGCCAGTCCCTGGGGGATGCGGCAGGCGCCGGCGAAATACCGGAACAGGTCCGCGATCCCCGGCATCTCGTCGTTGAGCATCGCGGCGAGCGGCTTGCCGGTATTGCGCGACTCGAGGCTGGCGAAAGCCCCCGCGTCGCGCTCGAGCGCATCGGCGATCCTGAGCAGGGCCGCTGCACGCTCGCGCGGCGCCGTTCCCGCCCAGCCCTCGAAGGCCGCCTCCGCCGCCGCCACCGCGGCCTCGACCTGCACGACGCTGGCCGCGGCCACCGTGGCGAGAGGTGCGCCGCTCGCGGCATCCAGCACCGTCTCGGGAGCACCCTCGCCGCCCACCAACCGGCCGCCGATCAACATCTGGGTCTGCATGCCTCGCTCCTCGCGGATCGCGCCGCGGCTTGCCGCGCCACGCCGCTCCGCTATATTATTATAGCCATAATATTACCACGTCACCGGCGCATAAAGCTCGAGGGCCGACATGAACTCCGACGTCATCATCACCTGCGCCATCACCGGCGACGACACCAAGGTTACCAAGAGCCCGCACTGCCCGATCACCCCCGAGCAGATCGCCGCTTCGGCGGTCGAGGCCGCACGGGCCGGGGCCGCCATCGTGCATATCCACGTGCGCGAGCCCGAGACCGGCGCCTTCAGCATGGCAACGCGCCACTACCGCGAGGTGGTCAAGCGCATCCGCGAGAGCAAGGTCGACGTCATCGTCAACCTCACCTGCGGCATGGGCGGCTACATCTACGTGGGCGACCACGGCCTCACCGACACCCCGGCGCCCGGCAGCGACTTCGTCAGCCAGGAAGACCGCATGCGCCACGTCATCGACCTGTGCCAGGAGGGCCTCTACCGCCCCGACATCGCCACGCTCGACTGCGGCTCGCTCAATTTCGGCGACGCCAACCGCGCCTACGTGTCGACGCCCAACTACCTGCGCAAGGGCGCGGCGATCCTGCGCGAGCTGCGCGTCAAGCCCGAACTCGAGATCTTCGACACCGGCAACCTCTGGTTCGTCAAGCAGCTCATCAAGGAAGGACTGATCGACGCGCCGGCGCTCATCCAGCTGTGCTGCGGCATTCCCTGGGGCGTGCCGGCCGATCCCGGCCACCTGCTCGCGATGGTCAACTACCTGCCGCCCGAGTGCGTCTGGACCTCCTTCGGGGTGAGCCGCATGCAGATGCCGTGGGTGGCCCAGTCGGTGCTGCTCGGCGGCAACGTGCGCGTGGGTCTGGAGGACAACCTGTACCTGAGCCGCGGTGTCTACGCGAGCAACGCGCAGCTGGTGGAGAAGGCGCGCGGCATCATCGAGGCGATGGGCGCGCGGGTCGTGAGCGCCGCGGACGCCCGCGACCGCCTGAAGCTCGGCTGAGCCGCGCGCGGCGCGACACTCGCACCGTGGCCGGGGTCTCCATATACGAAACGCCGGTCCTGCCCGAGTGGATCGACTATAACGGTCACGTGCGCGATGCGTACTACGGTGTTATCGCCAGCAACGCCTGCGACGCCCTCATGGACCGTGTGGGCCTCGACGCCGCCTACCGCGCGCGCACCCACTGCACGCTCTATACCCTCGAGATGCATGTGCACTTCCTCAACGAGGTGAAGTCGACCGAGCGGGTCGCGGTCGCCGTAAGCATTCTCGGCGCCGACGCGAAGCGCCTGCACGCCGGCTTCACGCTCACGACCGCGCCGGCGGCCCCGGTTGCAGCGACGGTCGAGATGATGCTGCTGCACGTGCACCAGGGCGCCAGGCCCGGTTCCGCTCCCTTTCCGTCCGAGGTGGCCGCTCGCATCGCCACCCTCGCCGCCGCCTCCCCCGCCGCCGACTTCGGCCCCGGCTCGCGCGCGCTGGCGCTGCGCCCGGCGGCGCGCGGCGCATGAGCCGCTCGGGCGTCGAGCGACTGCTCGCCCCGCGCAGCGTCGCGCTGTTCGGCGGTGACTGGGCGGACGCCGTGGCCGCCGGGAGCCGCAAGATCGGCTACGCCGGCGAGCTGTGGCGCGTGCACCCCTCCCGCCCCTCGACGCCGGCGCAGCATTACTTCCGTTCGGTGGAGGAGCTCCCCGGCGCGCCCGATGCGGCATTCCTCGCCGCGCCGAACCGCGAGGTACCGGGGATCGCCGCCGCGCTCGCGGCGCGCGGCGCCGGCGGCTTCGTGTGCTTCGCCGCGGGCTTCTCCGAAACCGGTAGCGCGGAAGGCCGCCGCCTCACCGAGGAGCTGCTCGAGAGCGCGGGCGCGCTGCCGTTCTTTGGGCCGAACTGCTACGGGTTCATCAACTTCTTCGACGGCGTCGCGCTGTGGCCCGATCAGGTGGTCGGCGCACGGCGCGAGCGCGGCGTGGCGCTCATCTGCCAGAGCGGCACGATCTCGCTCAATCTCCTCTTCAACGGCCGCTCGCTGCCGATCGGTCTCATCGTCACCGTGGGCAACCAGACGCGCCTGGCCGCCGAGGATCTGATCGAGCTGCTCGCCGCCGATGAGCGCGTCACCGCCTTCGGCCTCTACCTCGAAGGCGTCAAGGACGTCGGGCGCTTTGCGCAGGCCGTTGCGGCCGCACGCGCCGCCGGCAAGCCCGTCGCACTGGTCAAGGCCGGGCGCACCGCCGCGGCCGTCCGCACCGCACACACCCACACCGGTGCGCTAGCGGGCGCGGATGCGGCCTTCGATGCCTTCTGCCGCCAGGCGGGCATCGCCCGCTGCGACTCCCTCGGTACGCTGTGCGAGACGCTCAAGGTGTTTCACTGCGGCGGACCGCTCGGCGGCAAGCGCGTGCTCGTCATGGGGGCCTCCGGCGGCGATATGGCCATGACGGCCGACAACTCGCGGGCTCTCGGCCTCGACTTCGCGCCGCTGCCGGCCGCGAGCGCCGCGCGCCTGCGGGAGATCCTCTCGGAGCGAGTGGCGCTCGCCAACCCGTTCGATTTTCAGACCTACGTCTGGTTCGACCGCCCGCGTATGCGCGCGATGTTCTCCGAGACGCAGCGCGCCGGGTACGATGCGGTCGGGTTCATGATCGACTGTCCGCCCGAGGGCCAGGCCGACGCCACCGCCTACCTGCACGGGATCGAGGAATTCATCGCGGCGAGCCCCGGGGCGAGGAGCCGCGCGGCGATCATCTCCTCGCTCCCGGAATCGATCCAGCCGGCGACGCGCGAGCTGTGTCTTGCGGCCGGGGTGGTGCCGCTGCAGGGCCAGCGCGAAGCGCTCGAGGCGCTCGACCTCGCGGGCAGCGTCGGCGATGCCTGGCGCTGCGGCGCGCGCGTGGAGCTGCGCCGGCCGCGAGTGCCCGGCGAGCGCAGCCGCGCGCTGTCCGAGTACGACGCCAAGGCTGCGCTCTCGGCCTACGGCGTGCGCGTGCCGCGCTCGGCCGTGGTGCGCCTGCGCGAAGCCGCCACTGCCGCCGAGGCGCTCGGCTTTCCGGTGGTCATCAAGGCCACGGGTGCCGCCCTCGAACACAAGTCCGAAGTCGGCGGCGTGGTGCTCAACGTGCGCAGCAGCGCCGAGGCCGCCGCTGCCGCGCAGCGCCTGGCGCCCCTCTCGGAGTCGCTGCTCATCGAGGAGATGGTCGCCGATGGAGTCGCCGAGGTGCTCATCGGCGTCACGGTGGATCCCCAGTTCGGCCAGCTGCTGGTGCTCGGCGCCGGCGGCGTGCTCACCGAGCTGCTGCGCGACTCGGTCACGCTGCTGCCGCCCTTCGACGCGGCGGCCGTCGCGGCTGCGTTACAGCGGCTGCGCGTGGCAAAGCTCCTCGGCGGCTTTCGCGGCCGGCCGGCCGGCGACGTGCCGGCGCTGGTGGAGACCGCGCTCGCCTGCGCCCGCTACGCGCAGGCCAATCTCGACACACTGGCGGAGCTCGACATCAATCCGGTCATCGTGCGGCCCGCGGGGTCTGGTGCGGTGGCGGTCGATGCGTTGATCCGCCTGACGGAGTAACAGCGACATGTCGGACCTCAGCAACAGCTCCTCCGGGGGCGTCTACACGAAGGTCAACGGCGCGGTGCTCGAGGTCACCCTCGATCGCCCGAAGGCGAACGCCATCGACCTCGCCGCGAGCCGGCGCCTGAACAAGGTGTTCGAACAGTTCCGCGACGATCCGACGCTGCGCGTCGCGATCCTGACCGGGGGCGGGGAGCGCTTCTTCAGCGCCGGCTGGGACCTCAAGGGCGCGGCCGCGGGCGAGGAGTCGGACACCGACTGGGGCGCCGCCGGCTTCGGGGGCCTCAACTACCCGCGCAACCTCGACAAGCCGATCGTCGCGGCCGTGAACGGCATCGCCTGCGGGGGCGGCATGGAGCTGGTGCTCGGTACCGACATCATCGTGATGGAGGAGCAGGCGAAGTTCGCGCTTCCGGAGATCAACGTGGGCGTACTGGCGGATGCCGGCACCATCAAGCTGCGCCGCCGCATCCCCTACCACGTCGCGGTGGAATTCCTCATGACCGGCCGCTGGATGGACGCGCAGGAGGCTAAGCACTGGGGCCTCGCCAACCACGTGGTGCCGACCGGCTCCGCCATGACGAAGGCGCGCGAGATCGCGCAGCAGCTCGCCGACGGGCCGCCGCTGCTCTTCCCCGCGATCAAGCAGCTGCTGCGCCACACCGAGATGATCCCGGAGCACCAGGCCTTCGAGGTGCACGATGCGCTGAACGCCGTGCAGAAGGTGATCCGCTCGGAGGACCTGAAGGAAGGCACGCGCGCCTTCTCCGAGAAGCGCAAGCCGGACTGGAAGGGCCGCTGAGGCACAGCGACCGGTTAACTAGCCTCCGAGCGGCCGCAGCAGCGCGCGCGAGATGATGTGGCGCTGCACCTCGCTGGTGCCGTCCCAGATGCGCTCGATGCGTGCGTCACGCCAGATGCGCTCGAGCGGCAACTCGCTCATGAGCCCCATGCCGCCGTGAATCTGCAGCGCCTCATCCGCCACCATGGCGAGCATTTCGCTCGCCTTGAGCTTCGCCATCGCCATATCCATGTCGGTGGCGCTGCGCTCGCCGAGCTTCCAGGCCGCCTCGAGCGTCAAGAGCTCCGCCGCACGCAGCTCGACCGCCATGTCGGCGAGCTTGAAGGCGACACCCTGGAACTTGCCGATCTGCTGGCCGAACTGCCGGCGGTCCGCCGCCCACTGGGTCGCGAGCGTGAGCGCGCGCTCGGCTCTGCCCAGGCAATTGGCCGCAACCTGCAAGCGTGTGGCGCCGAGCCAGGTGTTGGCCACTTCGAAACCCTGGTGTACCTCCCCGAGCACCGCCGACTTCGGCACGCGGCAGTCGTTGAACTCGAGGATGCTGTTGGTGTAGCCGCGGTGTGAGACGTTCTGATAGCCGCGCCGCACCGTGAAGCCGGGCGTTCCCATGTCGACCAGGAACGCGGTGATCAGCTTCTTGCGGCCGCGCGGGCCCTCCTCCTCGCCGCTGGCGGCGAACAGGATCACGAAGTCCGAGTGGTCGGCGTGGCTGATGAAGTGCTTGGTACCGTTGATGATGAAGTCGCCGCCCTGCTCGCGCGCCGTGGCCTTCATGCCGCGCAGGTCAGATCCGGCCTGCGGCTCGGTCATCGCCAGACACTCGGTGCGCTCGCCGCGCACCGCCGGCAGCAGGTAGCGCTCGCGCTGCTCACCGTTGCAGGCGAGCAGGATGTTGGACGGGCGCGCCACGCAGCCGTACTGCAGCGCGTAGCTGGTGTAGCCGAGCTCCTTCTCGTACAGCACCCAGGAGACGCCCTCGAGGCCCGCGCCACCCACTTCGGCGGGCATGTTGGCGGCGAACAGTCCCGCGGCCCGCGCGCGCTCGCGCAGCTCACGGTGCAGCTGCGGACGCACGGCGCCGGTCTGCTCCACCTCGTTCTCGTGGGGCACCAGCTCCTCGCGCACGAACTTGCGCGTGGTGTCGACGATCAGCTGTTGCTCTTCGGTGAGACTGAAGTCCACGGTGCTCTCCTCAGGCGGTGGCCTCGGCAGTGCGGCGGGCGCGGCGCGGGGCGGCCTCGATGGCGGTGTCGCCGCCCGCCGCCCAGCCGTGCAGCAGCTCGAGCTGCAGGCGCAGCTGGGCGATCTGGCGCGCCGCCGGCCAGTCGCGCGGACTCGCGACCACGCTCGCCGTCAGGCCGTTGATGAAGGTGACCACCGAGCGCAGCACCTGGGCGCGCACCGCGGGCGGCCAGCGCGGCCACTCGCGCCAGCCGCGCGCCAGGCAGCGCTCGAAGATCTTGAGGTACTCGCGGTGCATCCAGGCGTTGATGCGCTTCAGGCGCCTGTCGGCCGACACCTGGCCCCAGAACGCCGCCCAGAACGCGCACTCGGTGAAGCGCGTGGCATCGACCGGCAGCGCTTCGCTGAGGAGCATGAGCAGGTCGCCGTCGCCGGCGGCCGCGGTCAGCCGCTCCTCGATGCGGCGCAGGATCAGCCGCAGCGCCGCGATGATGATCTCGTGCTTGGTATCGAAGTAATGCGCCACCATGCCGGTGGTGTAGCCGGCCTCGCGCGCGATGCGCACGATGGTCGCCTGGTCGAAGCCGTACGCGGCGACCACCCGGCAGGCGACCAGGGCGATCTCATCGCGGCGGCGCTCGTGATCGACGATTTTGGGCAAGGAAGGCTCCCCGCTGCCTCAGTGCGGCGCCTTGCGGGCGAGCCGGCCGGCCTCGCGCGGCACCGGCAGGGACGCCTGCGCCGCCTGCAGCGCAGCGAGTCGCGCGTGCACCTTCGGCTCCATGGGTGCCGCTTTCCCCGCCGTCGAGTTGACGTGCAGGTAGAGCTGCTCCGCGGCCGCCACCTGCACGTCGTCGCGCCGCCGGTGCAGCGTGTGGAACAGCCGCAGGCGTTTGTCGTCCACCTCGAGCACGCGGCTCGCGACGTACAGCGGCTCGAGCGCACGCGCCTCGGCCTGGTGCGTGACGTGGGTCTCGACGGTATAGAGCGCACGCCCGGAGCGCCGATAGGCATCGTCAACACCGGCGTAGCGCAAGAGCACGTCGGTGGCATCGCCGAATACCTGCAGGTAACGCGAGTCGGTCATGTGCCCGTTGTAGTCGACCCATTCGGGACGTACCTCGGTCTCGATGAGCCGCAGCACCGCCGGCTCAGCGCCCGCCGCCGCGGCCTCGAGGGCCGGACGGGCGGCGGCCGCGCCCTCCTCGTAGAGGCGCTCCTCGAGGGCCCGCAGCGTCGCGCCCGCGCCGAGGTTGAACTGCCGCAGCACCTGCTGGATCGCCACCAGGTAGTCGTCGCGCAGGCGCTCGAGCTCGCGGATCGAGCGCCCGGCGGCCTGGCTCTGCGTACCCTCCACCATGCGGTCGATGAGCTCTTCGGTGAGCTCGGGGGCCTCGAGCTTGGTCCACGGCCATTTGAGACACGGGCCGAACTGCCGCAGCATGTGCCGCATGCCGGGCTCGCCCCCGGCAAGGTGATAGATGAGGTTGGTGCCCATCCCGGCCCAGCGCAGCCCCGGTCCGTAGATGATCGACTCGTCGAGCTCGCCGGTGGTCGCGACGCCGTCGTTCACCATGTGCAGGATCTCGCGCCATAGTGCCTCCTGCAGCCGGTCGGTGAGGTGTCCGGGAACCTCGCGCCGGACTTTGAGCGCGTGCATGCCGATGTAGCGATAGAAACGGGCGGCGGCCTCGAGGGTTTCCGGCGCCGTCGCCTTGCCGCCCACCAGCTCCACCAGCGGCAGCAGGTACACGGGGTTGAAGGGGTGGCCCACCAGCAGCCGCTCGGGATGTTCCATGTCGCGCTGCAGATCGGTCGGCATGAGGCCCGAGGTGCTGGATGCGATCGCCACGTCGCGCGGCGCGTGGTGGCTCACCTGCGCGAGGATGCGCTGTTTGAGCTCGAGCTGCTCCGGGATGTTCTCCTGGATGAAGTCGACCGAGCGCGCCATGAGGTTCAGGTCGGTCGTGAAGGAGAGCTTCCCCTTCGGCGGGAGCGGCGCGAAGGTGAGGCGCGCCAGCGCTCCTTCGGCATTCTCGACCGCGCCGCGGATCCAGCCTTCCATCTCGGGCTTGACGTCGGCGGCCACGACGTCGATGCCGAAGTGCAGCGCGCGCGCCGCCCAGCCGCCGCCGATCACCCCCGTGCCGAGCAACCCCAGTGTCTGCACCTGTCTCATGATCCCAAGGCACCGTCCCGCGTCACGCGGTCTTTTTAATGTCGTCGTAATAATATAATAAACCGCGGCGCAGCGCACGGCCGCGCGCCGCACAGCGCACCGCCGCGCACGCCGCGCGAAACGCACCGGTCGCGGCGGTGCGCTTGAGCCGCGGCCCGGCGGGCGCGCACAATGCGCCTCCCAAAGCGAACCCAAACGATCACGACAGGAGACACCATGGGACTGCTCGATGGACTGATTGGCGGCGTCGTCGGCGCCGAGATGGCGAGCGTAGCGAACACCTTCATCCAGCAGCACGGCGGCGTGCAGGGGATCGTCGGCCAGCTCGAGAGCCAGGGCCTCGGCGCCACGGCGCGCTCATGGGTGTCGACCGGCGCGAACCAGGCGATCTCGCCCGAGGAGATCAGCAAGGTGTTCGGCAACAGCCCGATCCTCGGTCAGCTCGCCGCCAGGACGGGCTTGAGTCCGCAGGATCTTGCCGCGAAGCTCTCACAGGCGCTGCCGGCCGCCATCGACAAGCTGACACCCGGCGGCACGGTGCCCGCGAAGTAAGCGCGGAACTTTGCAACACATTGTCAGGAACGCGGGGCGTACGCGCCCTGCGCGCGCCTTGCATTGCCCCGTGCCGCGGTGCAAGGTTGGGTCACAAACCTAACCACAAAGGGGATTGGCATGAAGGTCTGCGGCTCCTTGTTTGCCCTGACGCTCGCGGTGGCCGGCACCGCCGCTGCCGTGCCGTACCCGCAGCACGGGCGCTCACCCGCCGCCGCCGACGCCGGTGCGACCACCACGGTCGCCGCCGACGAGCCGATCAGCGTCACCGTTGCGCTCACGCTCGGCAACGCCGCCCAGCTCGAGCCGCTGCTCGAGGCGACCTATACGCAGGGCTCCCCGCAGTATCACCAGTTCCTGACGACGCAGCAGTTCGAGGCGCGCTTCGCGCCGAGCACGGCGTCGATTGCAGCGGTAACGCAGCACTTCCAGGCCGCAGGTCTCACCGTGACGCGCAGCGCGACCGCGCAGTTGCACGTCAGCGGCAGCCCGGCGGCGATCGAGCGCGCCTTCGGCGTGCAACTGCGCACCTACGCGGTGGCGCCCACCGCCACCGCGTCCGGCTACCGCTACCACGCGCCGCTCGCCGCGCCGCAGCTGCCGGCCTCGGTAGCGGGAGCGGTACGCGGTGTGTTCGGGCTCGACAGCCGCCCGCGTCTCTTCCCGCACGCGCACCGTGCGCTGCTGCGGCCGCAGCACCAGGGCAGCGCTCCCAACACCCCGGATCCGCCGGGCGCCTGGACGGTCACCGACTTCGCCGACTGGTACGACGTCAAGCCGCTCTATCGCGGCGGCATCGACGGGCGCGGCCGCACCATCGGCATCATCAGCCTCGCGGCCTTCACCCCGAGCGACGCCCTCGGCTACTGGCGCTCGCTCGGACTCACCTTCAACCCCAACCGCATCAACGTCGTGAACGTCGACGGCGGCCCGGGCGCCGTGTGTGACGACTGCGGCTCGCTCGAGACTACGCTCGACGTCGAGCAGTCGGGGGGCATCGCCCCGGGCGCACGCATGCAGGTGTACCTCGCACCCAACACCACTCAGGCGTTCATCGACGTGTTCGCCCAGGCGATCGATGACAACATCGCCGACACGGTCTCGTGCAGCTGGGGTGAGTGGGAGCTGTTCGACTCGCTCAACCCCTTCGGCGTCGGCCCGGTCAGTAACCCCGTGACCGGCAGACAAACGAGCACCCTCGCCGCGCTCTATGACCTGCTCGCACAGGCGGCACTGCAGGGCCAGAGCTTCTTCGCAGCCGCGGGCGACAACGGCGCGTACGACGAGCAGGACGAGCTGCCGCCGAACTTCACCCAGGTGCTCTCGGTCGACGATCCGGCGGCGCAGCCCTTCCTCACCACCGCCGGCGGCACCACGCTCCCGGGCGTGCAGACCTTCAGCAACCCGCCGGGCTTCAGCGTCGACGTCGCGACCGAGCAGGCCTGGACCTGGGACTACCTGATTCCGCTATGCGAGGCGCTCGGCCTCGATCCGCTCGGATCGCTGTGCGGCATCTACCCGGCCGGCACCGGCGGCGGCGTCAGCATCTACTTTCCGCGGCCCTTCTATCAGCAGGGTGTGCCCGGCATGGTGAACACCCAGCCGCACCAGAAGCTCTTCGACGAGTCGCAGAGCCCGCCGGCGCTGATCGCCGCGCTCCCGGCCGGCTTCGCGGGGCGCAACCTCCCCGATCTGTCGGTGAATTCCGATCCCGACACCGGCTACGCCGTGTGGTACACCTCGAGCGCCAGCGGCTTCGGCGTGGAGGACTTCTGGGGCGGCACCAGTTTCGCGGCGCCGCAGCTGAACGGAGTGACGGCGCTGCTCGCGCAGGGCACTCGCCACCGGGTGGGACTCCTCAACGTGCCGCTCTACCAGCTGCTGCGCCAGGGCGGCGCCTACCAGGGCCGCAACGCCCCGCTGCGTGACATCGTGGAAGGCGACAACTGGTACTTCTACGCGCACAAGGGCTATGACCCGACTACCGGTGCCGGCGTCCCCGACGTGGCGAATCTCCTCGAGGCGCTGCGGAACTTCGAGTTCTGATGATGCGCCAGCCTGTGTAAGCGCGCGGGGCGGCGTGAGCCGCCCCGCTTTTTTGTGGGCGCGTGGTCCCCGTGAGCATCTGGTCGCGCAAGTCCGTCGCGCTGTGCATCGCCGAGAGTCAGGGCGAGCGCGGGCCGCACCTCGAGCGCACGCTCGGCTTCTGGAGCCTCACGGCCTTCGGCGTCGGCTGCACCATCGGGGCCGGCATTTTCTCGCTCACCGGCGACGTCGCCGCCCACCAGGCGGGACCGGCGGTGTCGCTGGCCTTCGTGCTCGCGAGCATCGTCTGCTTCCTGGCGGGATTGTGCTATGCGGAGTTTGCGGCGTTGGTGCCGATCTCCGGCAGCGCCTATTCCTACGCATACGTGACGCTCGGCGAGCTCGTCGCGTGGATCATCGGCTGGAGTCTCGTGCTCGAGTGGCTGTTCTCGGCCTCGCTGGTCGCGATCAGCTGGTCGGGTTACGCCCAGGCCGCGCTGCACGATCTCGGCGTGACGTTCCCGCCACTCCTGTCGCAGGCGCCGTTCACCCTGGATGCGCGGCATCACCTGGCTGCAACCGGCAGCTGGCTCGATCTGCCGGCGGGCATCGTCGTGCTCGGCTGCACCGCCCTGCTGCTCGCTGGTACGCGCACTTCGGCGGCGGTCAACACCGCGATCGTGGTGACGAAGGTTCTCGTGCTCATCGTGCTGGTTGCCGCCGCGGCGCGCTACGTGCACCCGGCCAACTGGCGGCCGTTCATCCCGCCGAACACCGGCAGTTTCGGCGAGTTCGGCTGGTCGGGCCTCGCGCGCGGTACCGGGATCCTGTTCTTCGCTTACCTCGGCTTCGACGGTGTCTCGACGCTCGCCGAGGATGCGCGCAATCCGCAGCGCACGCTCCCCCTGAGCCTGTTCGCCTCGCTGCTCATCTGCGCCGTGCTGTACGTCGCGGTGAGCCTCACCGTCACCGGACTTGCCGGTTACCGCTCGCTCGGGGTCGCCGATCCGCTCTACTACGCGCTCTCCGCGGCGCGCGTGCCGCTCGGCCCGGTGAAGGCGCTCGTGGGCGTGGTGGCCATCGTGGGCCTGGTGTCCGTGGTACTGGCCTGCATCGTCGGCCAGGTGCGGATCTTCTACTCCATGGCGCGCGACGGCCTCCTGCCGCCGGCACTCGGCCGCGTGAGCGACGCGCGCGGCACGCCGGTCGTCGCGACCCTCGCCACGGGCGCGGTGGCGGCACTGATCGCCGGCGTCGTGCCGCTCGCCGCGCTCGGCGAGCTGATCTCGCTCGGGACGCTGCTGGCCTTTGCCATGGTGTGCGTCGGCGTGCTGGTGCTGCGGCGGATCGATCCGGTGGCGCGGCGGCCGTTTCGCACGCCATGGGTGCCGCTGGTGCCTTTGCTCGGGGTGGCGAGCTGCTGCCTGCTGATGCTGAGTCTGCCCGGGGCGACCTGGCTGCAGCTGCTCATCTGGAGCGCGTTGGGACTCCTCATCTATACGGCCTACGGGCGCCGGCACTCGCGCCTGCGCGCCGCCTCAGCGCCCGCGCGCCGCCCGTCCCCCTGAGAGCTCCTCGGAACAGAAGCGGCGGATGCGAGCGCAGGCCGCATCGATGCGCGCTTCGTCCGTTGCGAAGCACACGCGTACGCAGCCCGCGGTCGCGCTGCCGAACGCCGCGCCGTCCATGACCGAGACCTTCTGCGAAACGTACAACGCACGCACGAACTCAGCACCCGAGAGGCCGGTCGCGCCGACCTCGAGCAGCATGAACATGCCGGCCTCGGGCTCGAGGATCCTGATCCCCGGCACCCCGCGCAGTCCCGCGCTGAAACGCCGCTGACGGGCACGGCAGAACTCGCGCGCCCGCTGCTCGGCGTCCGCGGCGATGTCGAGCGCGGTGATGGCCGCCTCCTGCACGAAGCCCGGGAGACCGAACAGCATGCACATCGCCACGAGCTCGGCGTTCACGGCGAGTTCCCGCGGACCGACCAGCCAGCCGGCGCGCCAGCCCGTCATGGCATGGGACTTCGACAGGCTCCCGAGTGTCACCACGCGCTCGGGCAGCTCCGCCGCGAGACTCGGCACCCGTCCGCCAGGCGCGAGTCCCGCGTACACCTCGTCCACGATGAGCCACAGGTCGTGGCGGCGCGCCAGCTCGCCGATCGCCGCGAGCTCGGCGACGTTGAAGATGACGCCGCTCGGGTTGTTGGGGCTGGCCCAGACGATCGCGCGCGTGCGGGGGGTGATGAGCCCGGCGAGCGCGCCGAGGTCGGGCCGCAAGCCCGCGTCCGCCGGCGCGCGCACCAGGCGCGCGCCGCCGATCTCGAGCGTCGCCGGGTAGGTCGGGTACAGGGGCTCGAAGGTGATGATCTCGTCTCCCGGGCCCACGAGACACAGCGACGCGACGAACAGCGCGTTCTGCGCGCCGGCGAGGTACACGACGTTCTCGGCCGTGACCGCCTGCCCGGTGCGCGCGGCATGGCTGCGCGCGATCGCCTGGCGCAGCGTGAGGCGCCCGGCCGCCGCCACGTAGTGAGTGTCGCCGCGGCGCAGCTGTTCGATGGCACGTTCGAGCACCGGCGCCGGGGTGGCGATGTCGGGGTCGCCGACGCTCAGGATGATCACGTCCTCACCGCGCTCGAGCGCCGCCACCGCCTCGTAGTGCGTGAGCCAGGCGTCGGCGCCCGTGCCGCCGATCCTGCCGGTGAGCGCGGAGAATTTCACGCCGCTAACTGTGCGTGGCCGGTGCTAACATTTCAAGCACATGAGCGCCGTTCCCTGGACAGTCGGCCGCTACGTCGTCGAGACGCTCGCGGCCAACGGTATCGATACCGCCTTTGGCATTCCCGGCGTGCACAACATCGAGCTGTACCGCGGGGTGGGCACTGCACGGCTGCGCCACGTGCTCGCACGCCACGAGCAGAACGCCGCCTTCGCCGCCGACGGCTATGCGCGCGTCACCGGCCGCCCGGCGGCGGTGCTGGTGATCTCCGGTCCGGGCCTCAGCAATGCCCTCACCGCGGTCGCCCAGGCGTACTCCGATTCGGTGCCGATGCTAGTCATCGCCAGCACACCGGTGCGGGCTTCGCTCGGCCGCCGCTGGGGCGTGCTGCACGAGCTCCCCGATCAGCGTGCGCTCGCTGCCGGCGTCACGCGGCTGGCGCTGCACGCGAATTCCGCGGCCGAGGTGCGCGCACACCTCGCGGCGGCGTTCGCCGCTCTCGCGAGCGGACGGCCGCGGCCGGTCTACTTAGGCGTTCCGCTCGATCTGCTCGCCGAGACCACGGAGCTGCGGCCCGAGCGCTTCGCGGCCGCGAGCGTCCCACCGCAGGCGGACCCCCGCGCGCTCGCGGCGGCGCGCGCCCTGCTCGAGGGGGCCGCACGCCCGCTCGTCATTGCCGGCGGCGGGGCGCGCCACGCCGGGGCCGCGCTCGGGAGCCTTCTCGAGGCCCTCGATGGCTACCTCGTCACCACCGTGGCGGCCAAGGGCGTGATCCCCGAGAGTCACCCGGCGAACCTCGGCGCGAGCCTCCCGTACCGCGCCACGCAGGAGCTGCTCGCGGCCGCCGACGTCGTGGTTGCGGCCGGTACCGAGCTCGCCGAGACCGACATCTACACGACGGTGCGCGTCACGGTACCCGGCCGGGTGATTCGCATCGATATCGACGCCGCGCAGCTCGCCGAGCCGGCCGCGCAGGAGATCGCCATCCACGCCGACGCACGCGCGGCGCTCGAGGCGCTCGCCGCTGGCCTGCCGAGCCGGCGCGGCTGGCGCCGCGCGAATGGGGATGCCGCTGCGCGGCGCGCCCTCATCGAGGCGCAGATCGGCGAGCATGGCGGCGTGCTCGTCAGCGTGGTCCGGGCGCTGCGCGCCGCGCTGCCCGAGGACGGCGTCGTGTTCAGCGACATGACCCAGGTCGCCTATGCCGGCAACTACGTCTTCGCCGCCGACCGGCCCGGCAGCTGGTTTCATCCCTGCGGCTACGGCACGCTCGGCTTCGCCCTGCCGGCGGCGATCGGTGCCAAAATCGCGCAGCCCGAGCGAGCGGTGGTCGCGCTCGCCGGGGATTTCGGCGTGCAGTTCACGCTGCAGGAGCTCATGACCGCGGTCGAGCTGCAACTGCCGCTGCCCATCGTGGTGTGGAACAACTCCGCGCTCAAGCAGATCCGCGACGACATGATCGCCGCGGGCATCGAGCCCGTCGGAGTCAACGGCCGCAATCCCGACTTCGCGGCCTGCGCCGCCGCCTGCGGGGCGCAGGCGCTGCGCGTGACCGGGGCCGAGGCCCTCACGGCCGGCGTGCGCCGCGCGCTCGCGTCGCATGGTCCAACGCTCATCGAGGCTCGATCCGAGGATTTCTAGACTCGCGCGCTCACAGATAGCTGAGCCAGCCCCAGGTGGGGTGTCGCTGACGCACGCCCGCGAACCAGCGGCACAGCGGCCAGAGCGCCACGACGACCCCCGCCCAGATGAGATAGATGAGCGGCAGCCCCCGTGAGCGCGTGGTCACCGCAGGGTCTTCCAGTCGCGCAGGATCTCGCGCGCCGCGTTGTGCCCGGGGATCCCCGAAACCCCGCCCCCGGGGTGGGTCGAGGAGCCGCACTGGTAGAGGCCGCGCACGGGCGTGCGGTAGTCGGCCCAGTGCGGCACCGGACGCTGCCAGAAGAGCTGATCGGCGCTCAACTCGCCATGAAAGATGTGGCCCTGCGGCAGACCGACGATGCGCTCGAGGTCGGGCGGCACCAGCAGCTCGAAATCGATCACCTGGTTGGAAAAGCCCGGCGCCATCTCGTCGATGACGGCGAACGCGGCGCGCGCCAGGTTGGGTTTCTCCTCGGCCCACTCGGCACCGCCCTTGAGCGTGTAGGGCGCATGGCCGCCGAACACGTTGATCACGTGCTTGCCCGGCGGCGCGAGCGAATCATCGACGATGGTCGGCACCACCGGGGTGAGGAACGGCTGGCGCGAGTACCAGCCGTACTTGGCATCGTCGTAGGCGCGCTCGAGGTAATCGATGCCCGGCGCCAGGTGGACATAGGTCGGATAGTCGAAGCCGGCGCGCTGCGGGTCGAAGGCGCGGTAGGCGGCGGCGCATCGGCGGCGATGTTCATCTTGAAGGCGGTGGAGAAGGTGCGGAACGCGTCGACGTCCGCGCAGCAACTCGGCGGGCAGGTGCTGCGGCGCCACGAGCTGGCGGAACAGCGTCTTGGCATTGGCGTTCGAGACCACCACACGCGCGCGGAACTCGCGCCCGTCCGCGGTGCGCATGCCGCGCGCCCGGCCGCCGGTCACCAGTACCTCCGCGACCGGGGCGCCGGTCACGACCTCCATACCGAAGCGCTGGCCGGAGCGCGCGATCGACTGGGTGATCGCGCCCATGCCGCCGCGAATGAAGCCCCAGCCGCCCGCGCCGGCGTGCTCGCCCATCAGGTGATGCAGGATCACGTAGGCGGTACCGGGCGAACGCGGCCCGGCGAAGGTGCCGATGCAGGCGTAGTAGCCCAGCACCGACTTGATCACGTCGCTCTCGAACCATACCGACAGGTAGTCGTAGGCGCTCTGCGTCATGAGGTCGATGAGGCGATACATCCGATCGCCGATGGTCCGCTGTCGCCACAGGAGCGAGGCCGAGTCGCGGAAGTTGCGCCAGCGGCGGCGGGTGGGGTCGACCGGCGTCTCGAAGAGCAGCCCCCGCACGAGCTGCGCGGCCTCCTCCAGATGACGGGAGAACGCCGGATAGACTTCCGCATCGCGGCGCGAGAAGCGCGCGAATTCCGCCTGGGTCTTCTTCAGGTCGTCGCTGTAGACGATGTAGTCATCGCCCCCGAGCGGGCAGAAAAGATCGTTGGCCGGCAGCACCTCGAGCCCGCAGGCGTGCAGCTCGAGATCGCGGATCACGCGCGGGTGCAGCAGGCTCATCACGTAGGAAAAGCGCGAGGCACGAAAGCCCGGTGCAAACTCCTCCGTGACCGCCGCGCCGCCCACGAGCTCGCGCCGCTCGAGGACCAGGGTCTTGAGCCCCGCTTTCGCGAGATAGGCCCCGCAGGTGAGCCCGTTGTGTCCCGAGCCGATGACGATCACGTCGTAGTCAGTGGCCATGCCGGGATTCTAGCGGCAGTCCCGGAGCTTCAGCGCGCGTGGCTCGCCGGACGCCCGGTGGCGCGCGAGCGCACCGTGGCTTCAGCGAGATAGTCGACCTGTGAACCGCCGCCCGCTTGTGCGCGCCGCTCGACCACCGCGGTCTCGACGTGCGGATCGCTGGCGCCGGCGCGCCGTGCGGCCGCGAGTGCCAGCTCGCGCGAGACGCGCCGCGCGTGCTCGATCGCCTGCTGCGCGTCGCGGTAGTCCTGGTTGCCGGCCGGGTCGTGGACGCGAAAGACATCGAGCGAGGGTTGGTTGACGAGGATCTCGCGCGTCTCGGACACCACCCCGGCCACCGCGCCCACGGCATTGCAGGCCTCTGCATGTGCGGGGACGGTCAGCTGCGCCCCGAGGCGGCGCGCGACTTCCGGGTAGTAGGCGCTCGCCGGTGCGCCGACCGCGATCAGCGGCACCGCCAGGCGGATCGAGGCCGCGACGAGCTTCGAGAAGGGCCGCCCTGCGATCGTGTCCTCGAGCAGCGCGCCGAGCGGACCCCAGCGTGCATGGCTCGCCTCGATGCCCGGATCGTGCGCGAGAGCGCATTCCAACACCACGCGGGCCGCCTCGCGCACGACGTGCTCATAGGTCCGCTCACAGATTCCCTCGGGCGTGTCGCCCTGGGCGCGGGCGCGGATGTTGCGCTCCTCGGTCGCGAGAATCGTGGCGCCGAGGCGTGCCGCTTCGACGTTCCAGTCGTGCTGCCGGCCGAGCACGTGCATCGCATCGCTCGGGGTAAATCCGGCGACCGTGGCAAGCCCGCGGTCGACGAGCCGCCGCACCGCGTCGACCCCCTGCGCCGTGCGCGCCGCATCGCCGAGGCGCCGCGGCGCCTCGGCGAGCATCTCCCACACCCGCCGCTCGAGGCGATCGAGCTCGCTGCCGGGATCGCGCCCCGGATTACGGTAGGCAAAGCCCCCGGCGAAGGGCGGCAACCGCTCACTGGACGCGAGCTTGCGCAGCTCCTCAAGCACGCTCGGGAAGCGCGCCGCAAGCAGCGCCAGCGGCATCGCTTTCCTCGGCCCGACCTTCAGACGCCCGTCCCGATCGAGATGCACTTCGCTGTCGCCGCCCAGGCCGCAGGTGCGCACGTCGATCGCCTCGACCATGGTGCGCCAGCCGGCGATCACCGCGCCCTCCTCGCGCACCACGGGCCGGCCGTCCACAACGACCGCGACGTCGGTGGTCGTGCCGCCCATGTCCGCGACGGCGAAGTCGGCAAGTCCGCTCAGAAATCCCGCCCCGACGACGCTCGCCGCCGGACCCGAGAGCACCGTTTCCACCGGGTATTCGAGCGCGACCTCGGCCCGGATGAGCGTGCCGTCGCCCTTGACGACCATCACGGGCGCATCAAGCCCCTCGTGCGCGAGCACGCGGCCGAGGGCTTCGAGGAGTGCGCGGATCTGCGGCGTCAGGCGCGCGTTGAGCGCCGCGGTCAGCGCCCGCTTCGGCGCATCGAGCTGCGAGGAGAGCTCGTAGCTGCAGGTCACGGGTCTATCGCACAGCGCGCGGATGCAGTCCCGGGCACGCAGCTCGTGCGCGGGATTGCGCACCGAGAACATGCCGGCGACTGCGAAGGCCGCGGCCCGCGGCGCGTGCTCGCGCACCGCCGCCTCGATCGCCGCCACATCGAGCGGCTCGGCCTCCTCGCCGGTGGCCTCGTGACCGCCCTGCACGCGCACGATGGCGCCGCTGCCTTCGCGCTTGAGGCCCGAGCGCTCGACCATCTGTTCGTTGAAACCGATGAGGATGGTGCAGATCGGGCTGAAGCGTCCCTCGACCACGGCGTTGGTAGCCAGCGTCGTCGACACGGACACCAGCGTGACGTGCTCGCGGCCCGCTTCGAGCCGCCCGAGCACCGCACGCAGCGCGTCCCCGAGACCGAGCGACAGATCCCAGTGGGTGGTGAGCGCCTTGGCGGTCGCGATGACACGCCGCTCGCCGTCGAGTGCGACGGCGTCGGTATAGGTACCCCCGGTGTCGAGCCCGATCCAGATCTCGGGCGGCGGCGTTTCGGCCATCTTCACTCCTGCGGTGCGCCGCTACTCTACCGTACCCGAGGTCTTGAAATTCCTTCTGCCACCCTCACTTAGGGTGCTGTTCGTCCGAGTCACCCTTGAGGAGCAGCCCCATGGAACTGATCAAGCTCTCGATCGCGGGCAGCACCCTGTTGGTTGCCGCTCAGTGGTACGCAGTGGTCCGCGACCGATTCTTCAGTCACAAGTAATTGCGCAGCAGCGGCGCGCCTTCCCCAGGCACGCCGCCGGCTGCGCGCGCCGCAGTTCCCAACCTGCCTCAGCCGCCGAGAGCGACCTCTGCCTCGATTTCTACCGGGATGTCGAAGGGCAGTTCCGCCATGCCCACGGCACTGCGGCTGTGGGCGCCGACCTCGGGACCGAATACTTCGAGAATCAGGTCCGAGAAGCCATTGATGACGCTCGGCTGCCGGTTGAACCCGGGTGCGGAATTGACCATGCCGAACACGCGCGACCAGGCCGCGATGCGATCGAGGTCGCCCAGGGCGCGCTCGAGGCTCCCGAGCATCGACAGCGCCGTAAGCCGCGCTGCGGTGTAACCCTGCTCGACCGTCAGCTCGCGTCCGACTTTGCCGAGCGGCCGCGCGAAGGAGCCGTCGGGCGCCTGCGGGCCGTGGCCGGAGATGAGGGCTCTGCCGCCTGCGATTCTCACGAATTGAAACGGCAGCACGACCCCGGGCGGAGGCTGGGGCGGCGGCGGGAGCAACAACCGCAGCTGACGCAGGCGAGCGTCAATGTGTCCCAAGCAAGGCATCCAGTTTGCGCAGCTGACTCTCGTTTCCGGCGCGCGCCCGCTCGGTCCAGACGTCATCGTGCATGGCATCCACGGTGATGACGAGCTTAACGCCCGCTGCGGTCGCCTGGAACTCGACCACCGTGCCAACATCGTAAGCCTCGACGCCGGGGACGAAATCCGCGACCGTCTTGTAAGCGAGGCGCTTGCCCGGCGTGACCTCGGTGTAAGTGACCTTGGCCTGCGTGGTGAGCGGCATCCCCGCCTGCTTCATGAAGGCGACCTGTTCGGGCGCCACCGCCGTCATTGCATAGCTGAGTTCGCCGCCCGGGCGTAGTTCGAGCGAGCTGACCTTCACTTCGAAGCCTTCCGGTCCCCACCAGGACTCGATGCCGCGCCTGGTGGTCCAAAGCGCCCAGACCCGATCGACCGGGGCAGCGTAGCTGCGCTCGATGGAAAACTGTGCCCTGGCAGGCGTGCGTTTTACGGTCATCGGGATTTCCCCTTCAGTGCGTTCCCCAGTCGGTCGAGCCGTTTGTCCCAGTGGCATCGGTAGCCCGTGACCCAGGCCTCGAGCCGATCGAAGGCGTCCATGCGCACCGAATAGAGCCGCTTCTGCCCGTCGGGCCGCATCCGGACGATCCCCGCCTCCGCGAGGATCCGCAGGTGGCGCGAGACGCCGGACTGGTGGATGTCCATGCGCGCGACGATATCGCCGACAGCCCACTCACCGGATTTCATCGCCTCTACGATCCGCAGCCGGGCCGGGTCCGCCAGCGCCTGAAACATCAGTGTATGCTCGTTCATGTATATACACTCTCATGCATTCTAAGGAGCGTCAAGTGATCCGCGCCAAACCATCACGACCCGTGGCCGCGCGCGGCTAGCGCTTGAGGGCGAGCGTACGTTCGCCCTGCAGCAGGGCCTGGGTGTAAGCCGAGAGCATCGCCACAATGACCTCCGGTTTGACCGGTGCGGGGCTTCCCAGCCAGTGCGTGATCACCGCGATCTGCATCTCGGCGACGATGCGGCAGAAGGCACTCGAGCTCGCGCCGCCCGGCGCGCGCCAGGCGCCTTTGGGCCGCGCGAGCTGCCGCTCGATAGCCCGCGCGAGAGCCTTGACCCACAGCGTGCGGATGGGCGGCTCGAAGAAAACGCGGTTGAGACGCCGCTGCGCGCGGAAGTGCTCCAGCAGCGGCACCTGCTCAGCGGCTTGCGGGTCCCGGGCTACGTAGGCGGCGAGACCGCGGCACGGGTAGTCCAGACCTTCGCTGAGCAGTGCTTCCTTGCCGGCGTAGTGCAGATAGAACGTGGAACGACCGACATTGGCCCGCCGGATGATGTCCGTCACTGTAATCGGCTGGTAGCCGCGCGACAGCACCAGCTCGATGAATGCCGTCTTGAGAGCGGCGCGGGTGCGCTGGCTGCGTCGATTCATCAGCGCAGCGTACGTGGGCGGGATGTGCGGGTCGAGACCTGGACAGTTGCGCTTGCGCGTCCAGAAACCCGCCCCGGGGTTGCGCTAGTGTACTGCGCATGGACCTCAGCCCCGGCCGTGGACTCGCTGCAGCCTTGTTGTGCTGCGCCCTGATCACCCTGGCTCTGCTCGCGAATCACCCGGCTGGCGCCGGCCACACCCTGATCGAGGTCCTCGCCGCGGAGGCGCGTGATCAGAGGGCTGATGCCATCGTGCACACGGGGTTCGTGGTCACACTGGCTTTCCTGATCGTCTGCCTCGTGTCGGTCGCCCGCCTTCTGGGGCCGAACCGGCCCGCCGTATTGACCGGCCTGGTGAGCTTCTGTGTCGGCAGCGGCATGCTCATGCTCTCGATGATCCTGGACGGGCTCGCGGTACCGGCGATCGCTGTACGGTTCGTCGCCATCACCGATCCGGCGGCGCTGCTGCCGGCGCGCACCGCATTGATGTTCTGTGGTGTCCTGATCGGCATTCTGATGCCGCTTGGATTGCTGTTCCAGGCGGCCACGATGCTGAGCTGGTCGATCGCGATCACCACCCTGCAGGGCGCCCGACGGGGGCTGCGGCTGGCGATGGCGGTCTATGGAGTCCTTGCCGCGGCGCTCCTCGTCTGCGGACTGCTGTTCGCACCGGCGACCCTCAGTGGCTACGTCCTGCTCAGCGCCATTGTGCTGCTGGCATTGTGGTACGCAGCGCTCGCGCTGCTGATCGGCACGCGCGCCATCGCACCCCAATGACTGCCGCAGCCTACTTCTGCGAGCTCACGAACTCTTCCAGCACTGCCTTGCGCAGCAGGTCGGGGGGCAGCAGCCCCTGGGCGAGGATGAAGTCGTGGAATTTCTTCTGATCGAACCGGCTACCGAGCGCGGCTTGCGCCTCCCTGCGCAGCGCCAGGAGCCGCGTATATCCATAGAAGTAGCTGTTGGCCTGGCCGGGTGAGCGGTACGTAAACCGCTCGACCTCCTCCTTCGCAAAGGCGTGGCTCAATACCACGTCCTGCTCCAGCACCTCGTAGGCCCGCTCGGGCGTGACCGCGCCGCTTTGCAGCTCCGGGTCGAGGAACGCGCGCGCGGCGCGCAGCAGGCGCAGCTGCAGCGTCAGCAGCTGGCCGTCGGCGGGCTCGTAGGGCTGCATGATGTACTCGGAGTACAGCCCCCAGCCTTCCGCGTTGGTGGAGTTGAACGCGTACAGCGCGCGTGCCTCGCTCACGCCGTGCTCGACCATGGAGTCGAACTGCAACTCGTGCCCGGGACGCGCCTCGTGTGCAGTCAGGGTCCAGGACACGGCATCGAACGTGAAGTCGTCGTACTTGTCGTCCGCCCCGCCAGCCGTGGCCGAAGGAATGTTCAACGGCAGCACGAACTCGCCTCGCTGGCCGGTGTTGTGCAGGAACGGCGGTGGCGACATGTGCGGCGCCGGCTGTTGCGCCGTCTCGGCCGGGGTGGCGAGGCGAATGATGGCCGGGCGGTCGGGCAGCGTGACCAGGTTCTGCGCGACGATGATCTGCTCGATCTGGTGCAGGCGGTTGTTGAAGAACGGCAGGATCGCATCGCCCGTGATCTGCTGCTTCTTCAGCTCGCGAATCACCGCTCGATAATCGCTGGACGGATAGCCGTTGGCCTTGGCGACCTCGGCCGCGAGCGGCGCCATCTGCTGTTGGTACTCGCTGAAGGCGGCGTGCGCCATGGCGGCGATCCGCTCCGGCGGAAGATCTATGCCGTATTCCTCGAATGCCAGCGCATACTTCTCCTTGGGTAGGCGGAAATCGGTGCGCGCCTTGGGCAGTATGTTCTCGCGTACCCAGGTATCGTACGCGGTGAGCTGCGTCTTGAGGCTCGCGTACGCGTCCTCCCAACCGGTGAGTCCGTACTTGCGGAACAGCGCCCCGATGCCGTCGACGTAATTGGAATTACGCCCGAGCTCAGTCTCCACCTCCCCTTGCGACGGATAGCGCACGCCCGCCTTGGCGATCTGCTCGACCTCGCGCTGTTTGAGGATCTCGGTGAGCGGCTGCTGGCCGCCCTCGAGTCCGGCGTATTTGCGCAGTCGCGTGACCGCCGCCTGACGGCGCTCGGTGGCCACCTGGTCGTCCAGCAGCACGCGCAGGCCCTGGAATACGGCGGCGCTGGCGTTGTGGAACGGCACCTCGTGCTGCAGCTGATAATCCTCCTGGCGAAACTGCAGGTCGAGCGCCTTGTGCAGAATCTCCATATCCTCGCGCACCTTCTGGTCGGATTCGCGGGGGCGCGCCGCATCGATCCCGGCCATCACTTTCTCCAGCTGATGCCGCCGCCGCATCTCGTCGGCCAGGGTGGGATTGGAGATCAGCGCATCAAACTGCGCCAGTCCCTCGCGCGATCCTCGTTCGGGGCGGTGCTCGAGCTCCACGTCCAGAAGCTTCTGCGTGTAGGCGTTGCTGCGCGCGATCCAGTCTTTACCGGGACGTTCCGGGCTGTCGGCCGCCTGGACCAACGGCACGCAGGACAGCGCGATTGCCAGGAACGCAACGGTCGGGGTGCGGCGCATATCGACCTCTGACGGCAACACGGGGGGCCGCATTATACTCAGCGCTAGAAGATCACTTGCCGCATCCACCGGTTGCCGCGTTGAGACAGCCCACCATGCTCCGCTGGATGCGCTCGGTGGTCTCCCGCCCCTCTTTCGCGATCAGCTCGGCCTCCGCAACGGTCAGGCAGTGCAGCGCGCTCGGCAGGCGCGAGCCCATGGGTATTTCGCGCTTGCAGAATACCTTCTCGCCGTTCCTCATCGCCGGCTTGTAACCCTGATCAAGCAGCGGTGCCTCGCGTTTTGAGTCGTCTGAAGCACTCGCCGCGGGCTTGGCGACCTGCGCGCTCTCCGCCGTGGTGGCTGCGGGAGTCGTGGCACCCGCCGAGGTGCTGTTCGGCTGGGTCGTGTCGTCGCGGCTCTTCTGATCCGCGCTGCTGCGGTTTTGCGCAGGAACCTCGGGGCTCGGCGGGTCCGCGAAGGCGGGAGAGCCGATTCCCGCGGTAAGGATTGTGAGCATGACAACGGTGCGACTCATGACTGCGCCCTCGATGACTGGGGGATTCCCGGCGCCCGAGCGCCGTCCGGTGCGGAGGGATCTTGAGCGACCTGCTGAAAAATGCAACCCGCTCGACGTGAGTTAGCGTTTCCAATCCCGTACGCTAACGCCACGATCAAAGGATCGCCCTCCTCACGCAGGAACCGCATGGATAAAACAGCAGCCCGCACACCGACCCGCATCAGGTTTTCCGGGTATCAGAAGGTCGTCATCGCCATTCTGGGATTTCTGCAGTTCACCGTCATTCTGGACTTCATGATCATCTCCCCTCTCGGCGCGATCGTGATGCCGACCCTGCACATCAGCCCACGGCAATTCGGGTTCGCGGTCTCTTCCTACGCCTTCAGTGCCGGAGCGTCGGGTTTTCTCGCAGCGGGCTTCGCCGACCGCTTCGACCGCAAGCGCCTGCTGCTGTTCTTCTACTTTGGGTTCATGCTGGGCACCTTGCTTTGCGCCCTGGCCACCACTTACCCGCTCCTGCTGGCGGCGCGCATCGTCACCGGATTGTTTGGCGGCGTGATCGGCTCCATCGTCCTGGCCATCACCACGGACCTTTTCCCTCTGGAAATGCGCGGCCGGGTGATGGGGGTGATTTCCACCGCCTTTGCTGCGAGCCAGGTGCTGGGACTTCCCGCGGGCCTGTATCTCACCAGCCACTGGGACTGGCACGCCCCCTTTCTCGCCATCGTCGCCATCGGTGTGCCGGCGGGCGTCCTCATCATGCTCTTCATGCAACCGGTGGCCGGACACCTCGCGCTGAAGCAGGAGCACAGCGCCCTGAGGCATCTCATCAACACCGTTAGCGAGCCACGCTATCGCGTGGCATTTCTACTCGTCATGCTGATGCCGACCGGCGGCTATATGCTGATGCCCTTCGGCACCGCCTACATCGTGAACAATGTCGGGCTGGCCTTCGCCATGCTGCCCTTGATCTATCTGGTGACCGGGGTGAGTTCTATTTTCGTGGGTCCGCTGGTCGGCAAGGCCAGTGACAGCTTCGGCAAATTCGTGACGTTCTGCTTCGGCAGCCTCGTAACGCTGATCATGGTGCCGCTGTGGACGAATATCGGGCACGCGTCGCTTGCCACGGTCATCGCGATCAACGTGATCCTGTTCGCGGGTATCTTCTCGCGCATGATCCCCGCTCAGGCCCTCACCTCGGCTATACCGGAACCCACCAGGCGCGGCGCCTTCAACGCCGTCAGCGCTTCATTGCAGCAATTTGCGGGCGGGGTGTCGGCGGCGGTGGCGGGCTGGCTGATCGTTCAGAGGCCGGACGGCTCGTTGGCTCATTTCGACTGGTTGGGTTATCTCGTGATGGCCATCGCGCTCGTAACATTCGCACTGATGTACCGGGTGCACAAACAGGTGCCCGAAGCTCTCCCCAGTTAGATTCAGGAGGCAGAACCTGCCAGATCGCCGAGGGCTTCCTTGAGGGGTCCGAGCCACGGCTCGAAGTTGCGCCACTGCACGAGCCCCTCCGTATAAAGCGGCTGACGCACCTGCTCGGAGCTCACGGTCGCAACCGTGCGGCGGGTTTCGTGGAAGCGCAGGCACTGTTCCTCGAACGGCAGACCGAGGTGAGCGAGCAGCCGGCGCACCTCGCCCTCCAGATCCCGGACCACGTCCTCGTAGCAGACGCGGTAAATGCGCCCCGGCAACGCCGCCTCGAAGTGCGCCATGAGACCGACGTACTCGCGGTAGTAGTGAGCGAGATCATCGAGGCCGTAGCTGAACCACAGCCCCCGCTGGAAGTGCTGCTTGAAGTTGGCGAAGCAGCATCCGAGCGGGCTGCGGCGCGCGTCGATGATGTGCGCATTCGGCAGCATGAGCTGGATCAGCCCCAGGTGCAGGAAATTGCTGCCCATCTTATCGAGGAAGCGCGGCCGCCCGAGCAGGCGGTGCGCGCGCGTCTGTGCGAGATAGCGCTCGCCGAGCGCAGCCACCTCGCTGCGCTTCAGGCGCGCGACCGACTGCGGATAGGCGGGGGGCTTGCCGGGCTCCTCCTCGCGGTCGCCGAGCTCGAGCGCAAACTGCAGCACGTCGGTGAGCTCGCGCGTACCCTCAACTTGAGAGTGACTGGCGAGGATCTGCTCGAGCAGCGTGGAGCCCGCGCGCGGCAGGCCGACGATGAAAATCGGGTCATGTGACGGGCAGCCCCAGCCGGAGCGGGCGCGGAAGAATTCCGCGGTGTACAGCGCCCGCGTGCGCTGCGCGAAGCGCCCGACGCTATCGCCCTGGTAGTGAACCACGGCCCGCCGCCGCTCGTTGCCGCGGGCGTAGTGCTCGAAGGAGGCGGCGAAGTCACCGGCATCCTCCAGTGCCTTACCGAGCGAAAACTCGAACTGCGCGCGGTCGTCGTTGAGGATTTCCTCGCACGCGAGCTGCTGCCGCATCGCCGCGACATCGCTTGCGGTAAAGCGGAAGGTCTTGAGATTCGCCAGCGCCATCCAGGGATTGCCGGACCCGGGCTTCAGCTCGGTGCACCTGCGGTAAGCGTCGATGGCCTCGCGCTGTCGGCCTGCCGTGCGCAGGGTGTGCCCGTAGTTCAGCCACACCACCTCATCGCGGGGGAACTCCCCCACCAGTGTCTCGAGGATCTCGATGGCGCGGTCCGAGCGGCCGAGCAGGCTGTACGCTGCCGCCTGCAGGGTGCGGTAGCGCAGGTTCCTGGGGTCGATCGCCAACAACCGCTCGAGGAGCGGCAGCATCGGCTCGCCCTGCATGCGCATGCGCAGGACCTGGGCGAGATCGAAGCGCGCGCGGCTGTAGCCCGGAGCCAGGCGCAGACACTCCATCAGCAACGCCTCCGCCTGACCGAAGTCCTCGCGCGCGCTGGCAACCTCCGCCCGCATGCGCAGCGCCGCGACGTCCTGGGGCGAGCGTGCGAGCGTACGTCCCAGCATCTCCTCGGCGGCGCTGAGTCGCTCGTTGGCGAGGGCCGTGGCGGGCTCGGCCAGGCGGGAGCCTTCCGGCGCCAGGCGCTCGAAGCGTGCGTAGGCCGCATCGCACGCGGCGCTGTCACCACGCGCCGCGTGCAGCAGCGAGAGCTCGCGCCACGCTTCGGCGAGATCGGGCGCCAGCTCCACCGCCCGCTCGAGCGCGGCGAGCGCCTCCGTGTCGCGCCCCGCCGCACGCTGCGCGCGCCCGAGCTCGAGGCGGATCACCGCGGAGTCGGGCTGGGCCGCAGCGAGCGAGGTGAACTCAGCGACGGCCACCTGCGGGTTGCCGCAGGCGCGGTGCGCAGTGCCGAGCAGCAGCAGCACCGCCGGATTCCCGGGATGGTCCCGCAGAATGCGCGCGGCCTCCCTTGCAGCGGCGAGCGGATCGCTCTCCAGTAGCGAGGCGATGCGCACCAGTTGGAAATCCACGTTACTTGCGGGCGCCAATGCACTCTCCAGAGCGTAACCGGCCGCGCTAGAATCGCAGCGTAAACCCACAAAACGATAGGGGAAGCTCTTGAGCGACGTCAATGCCACGACCGGCGCCGCGACCCCGGACAATGCCAGCGTCCTGCGCCTGATTCAGGCGTTCAAGTCGGCCGGCGCCGCTGGCCGCACCGTGGAAGCCCAGGAGCTGCTCGCGCGCGTGGCGCAGCTCGCGCCCGAACACCCTGCGGTGCTGAACGAGCTCGGCCTGCAAATGATGCAGCGTGGCGATGCCTCCCGGGCTCGCGAGCTGTTCCAGCGCGCGACCCAGGCTGACCCCGGTCATCCGATTTTGTGGTCGAACCTCGCCTCGAGTCTGCACGCGCTCAACCTCTTGCCCGAGGAGCTCGACGCCCTCGAGCGTGCGCTCGCGCTCGAGCCCCGACACCTGGCCTCGCTCCTGCAGAAAGGCGCGCTCCTCGAGGCAACGGGCGACCCGCGCACTGCCGCGCGCGTGTACCGCAACGCGATGGCGACCGTCCCTCCAGGGCGGCCGCCGCCGGAGTCGGTGGCCGCCGCGATCGGGCACGCACGCGAGGCTATTGCCAGGGACGATGCCGACCTCGCGAGCGCGATCGAGGCGCGGCTGTCCGGGACACGCGAGCGCCTGGGCAGCGGGCAGTTCCGGCGCATCGAGCGCTGCATTGATCTTCTCACCGGGCGGCGCAGCCGCTACCTGCCGCAGCCGACCTTCATGTACTTCCCGGAGATCCCGGCAGTGGAGTTCTTCGATCGCGCGGAGTTCCCGTGGCTCGATGCCATCGAGGCGGCGGCCGATGAGATCCGTGCGGAGCTGCTGAGCGTACTGGTCACCGATCGGGAGGGACTCGAGCCCTACATCGCCTACCCCGAGGGCACGCCACTCAACCAATGGAAGGAGCTCAACAAGTCGCGCCGCTGGAGCGCGTACTTCCTCTGGAACCAGTCGGTGCCGCAGCCGGCGCACCTGGCACGTTGTCCGCGCACGGTGCAGGCGCTCAAGGGCGCGCCACTGTGCGACGTCGCGGCGCGCGGCCCGACGGCGTTCTTCTCGATACTCGATGCCGGCACGCGCATTCCCCCCCACAGCGGCGTGACCAACACGCGCCTGACTGTGCACCTGCCGCTCATTGTCCCGCCGGCCTGCGGCTTTCGCGTCGGCAGCGAGACGCGTGAGTGGGTCCCCGGCACGGCGTGGGTGTTTGACGACACGATCGAGCACGAGGCCTGGAATCTGTCGGACGTGCCGCGCGGGATCCTGATCTTCGACATCTGGAATCCGTTCCTCGCCCCGGCGGAGCGCGAGCTCGTGCGTGCCGTCACCGAGGCGGTCGGCACGTACTACGGCCCGAACTCGCACGAGGCGCTGTGAGCCAACCGCAGCAGAGGAGCGCGCGGCCCCGGGCGCACTCACCGCGTCCAGCGGCAGCGCCAAGTGCCGCACGCTCCCCGGTGCGGCCAAGACGGCGGGCCTTGCGGCCCGCCGTCTCCAAACCAGGTCTCTCGCCTAGAACTGCGCCGTGAGGGTGGCGAACACATACCGCCCCAGCGAGTCGTAGACTCCCGGGAAGGTGTTTCCGTTGCAGTTCGAGCCCGCGTTGCCACCACCGCTGCTGGTGGTGCAGGCACTTCCGACAGCCAACGGAGGAACCTTGTCCGCGATGTTGTTCACGCCCAGCTGCAGTTTGATGTTCTTGTAGAGGTTGAATGTCCCCGAGAGATCGACCCAGCTGTAGGCCGGGATATGCGCCAGCGGCATATACGCCCCCGGTGACGCGAGGCCCGGGGCCGTGCTCAGGAACTCGAGCTCGTCCGGACCGAAGTAACGCCAGCGCAGGTTGAGGTCGAGCCCGTCCCAGGGCGTCGACCAACTGACGTTGAACACCGAACGCCAGTTCGGGTTTCCGCCCCCGCAGGTGGGACCCCAGAATCCCGCGCAGTCGTACGAAGCGCTGCCCGACACGGGCGTGGTCTGCAGAGACTTAAGCTTCGTGCCCTCGAGCGAGAACAGCAGTGAGCCCAAGGCCGGCAGGGCCTGGCGGTAGCTGCTCTTGACGTCCAGACCCTCGGTCTTCAACTGACCCTCGTTCACCGTGGTGTCGACAACGTATCCGTTCTGCGTCCGCCACAGCGAGCCAGTCGCGTCGCGGTGCACCTGGTTACAGAGCAGTCCCTGGAAGACACAGTCATTGATGATGTTGTTGCCGCCGATGGCGCCGATCACGTTGTTGATCTTGATGTCGAAGTAGTCGAACGACAGTGTCAGGTTAGGCACCATACGCGGCTGCAGCACCAGGCCCGCCGTGTACGTGTCAGCGACTTCAGGCAGGAGGGTCGGGTTTCCACCGGCCAGGCCGTTGTACTGGGGGGCGCTGTTCGGCAGGATGTGGCCGAACTGGGCCGCCGTCACGCCGGAAGGCGCGCACTGCGCGAACGTTACGTTGTTAGTGAGCGTCGTGGTGGACCCGGCCTTGAGCGCTGCGGCGCACGGATCGACCGAGCCGTCCAGAGCGACCGCCTGAGGAAAGAACAGCTCGCCGATGTTCGGCGCACGCACCGCGCGGTTGAATCCGCCACGCACAAGAACGTCCCGCACCGGCGCCCACTCGAGACCGAGCTTGTAGGTGTTGGTGTCGAAGCCCTCGCTGTATTTCGAATAGCGATAGCCGGCCTCCAGCGCAAGGTTGTCCGCGAAAGGCTGGTGGTTGGCGAGCGGCAGGCGCATTTCCGTAAAGGCTTCCCTCACGGTGAAGCCGCCGGCGATATCCGGGTTCGGGCCACCGCTGCCGGCCGCGGAACCCTGGAGGGTCGCCAGGTCGTGTTCGAGATCCGTGGATTCCGAGCGCCATTCGGCGCCGAGGTTCAGCTGCAGGCCCTGATTGGCCCAGGGAAGCTGCGCGCCGTAGCTGCCCAGATCCCCCGTGATCGAGCCGTCCGCGACGTATTCCGTGACGGTACCCGTGGAAACCAGCGGGAGGTTCATGAAGGCCAGTGCCTGGGGCGTTACGCCGTTGGGAACCCAGATATTCCAGGGCACGCACTGGGGGTTGACCGTGAACCCCGTCCCCGCGCCCACCAGCGGCCCGTTATTCACCGGCGACGAGGGCCCGCCGCAGACCGGACCCGTGGGACCCGGCAGCACATTCAGCGCCTGGTCGATGGCGTTGTTGCTGAGGTAGTTGTTGTTCGCGTAGAGGCTGTCCACCGAGCTGTGTTGGGCGTAGACGTTGTACGTCCAGGCATCCGAGAAGTCGCCCTTGAGGCCGACCACCTCGCGCGCCGAAGTGGTGGTGAAGTCTGCGATGCGGGGACCACCCTCGACGTTGCGCCGACCGATGACAAAGTTGAGGCCGGGGTAATTCACGCCATTGTAGCTCTCGTACGGATTGCCCTGCGCGGCAAGGTTCGCCGGGGTGCAGATGGTCGCGGCCTCCTGCGCCGTCAGCATCGGATCGGCACACGGGATGAACGAACTCTGGAAGAAGTCGCCGCTCGGGGCGACCTGGGCGCTCGCGGAGTTCCTCATGTACATGAGGCTCGAGTACGCGGTCATGTGCTGGTCGACGTCGTAGTTGAGGAACGCGCCCGCGGTCCAGCGCTCATTCGGCGTCTGGTAATAGTTCAGCGGACCGAAGTTATAGTCGTCCGTAGCTCCAGCGAGGGGCCGAAAGGTGCCGGTCGACCCATCGACCGTGTGGTGGATGAAGCTCACGCCGCTGGCGTTCGAAGCGTAGAAGTGCCCGCCGGCGCCGTTCTTGGCGGCCGTCCCGGACCCCGTGCACGCGAGCGTGTTGGCGGTGGCCCCGGCGAGCGTGCAGGCGCTGTAGTCGAAGCTCTTCTGCAGTGCCGCGCCCTGGTTGTCATACGTCAGGTACGTGGTCACGTTGCCCTTGTTGTCCGCGAAGTTCGAGCCCATCAGGACCGAAACGCTCTTGCCGAATGCGGTGTTGACGTTGCCGGTCGGCAGCGGATCGCCGACGGCGTTGACGGCGTAGGCAACGCCGGCCTGGTCCTTGTTGTCGTGCTGATTGAAGTGGTAACCGGCGTCGACTCGGATGCCCTCGAAGTGAGTATTGAGGACGAAGTTCACCACGCCCGCCACGGCATCCGCGCCGTATACCGCGGAGGCGCCGCCGGTGAGGACATCCACCCGCTCGACCAGAGCCGTGGGGATCTCATCGATGTCCGAGTAGTTGCGTCCGCCGACCGCCGAGCCAGGACCGAGGCGCAGACCGTCGACCAGCGTCAGCGTGCGCTGGTTGCCGAGGCCGCGCAGGTCGACCGAGGCGGTGCCGTCCGCGCCGTTGGAAGTGGTCGAGTTCATGCCAGCGAACACCATCGGCAGGTTGTTCAGCACGTCCTCGACTCGTGTCAGACCCGTCGCCTGGATGTCGGACGCCGAAACCGTCGTGATCGGGCTGATCGAAGTCTCGTTCGGTGTCTTCAGGCGCGATCCCGTGACAACCACCTCAGCAAGGGGCGCCGCGGCCGTCTCTGCCTGAGCGGGCGGGGCTTCCTGCCCGTATACCGCGGAGACGCCGGCAGTTGCCGTGACGGTCGCGAGTGCCAAGCGTATCGCGTGTTGCAAGCAGCGACGGTTCGCCATGTTTTGGTTCCTCTGATTTCTACTGGTGACCTGGTTAGGCTGAGACCCCGACTCCCTCTCGTTGCGGATTCACTACAGATAAATCCGCCGACCAGCCGACCTCTACGGATCGGGCGTCGCAAACGAGCGTCAAGAGACCGAGGCGAGATTACGGTCTACACAACACCGCTGCGGCGGTTTGGGAAGATCCGTTCTTCACTGGTGAAAACTTCGGCCTGGTTGGGGAAAACCGGCCTCGCCCGCTCGCCTGACTCGCCATTGATTCGCTCGAGCGGCGATCACCCTGCACGGCTTACTGCGCCAACCGCGTTCGCGACGCACTTGTCGCGGGCAAGCCCAGGGCACTCAGTGCCGCAGGCCCTCGTTCCGCCAGGGCTCCGATCTGACTGTCTGCCCCTGCTCGAATGTCCAGGTGACGGTGCGACTCCGGACGACGCCCGAGCGCGCGCTGCCGCGCAGGTGCGGGATCCGCCAAAACAGCTGAGCTCCTCGACGCACCAGGTGGCCGCGAACGTGGTGAAGCCGCGGGCGTCGTCTACCGCCACCGGTGCCCGCCTCGGCGACCGTTGGAAACCCCGGCACCCAAGGCGCGCGAACCTCGACATGATCGAGCAGCAGTGCCTTGCCGGCCCTGGTCCTCGCTCGGTTGAGTCGATCGTAGGTTTCGGGTCGTCGCGGCAGTCCCGAACGGGTCGCAAGCAGCAGGAAGAAGGCCAACAAGATCGGAACATCGAAGGCAATCGTTCCCAGCGCATGCCGCAGGATGGCGTGACGTTCGAACGACGACAGCTGCGCGCGCTGGTAGTAGTCTGCCCAGCTGTTCTCATAGCGAAAGCGGAAGCACCGCTGCAGCACGTCATCGCCGCCCTTTCGGGCACTGTCGAACAGAGTAAATGCCGGCCGGGTCTCACCATCCGTCGCGTCGGGCGCTTCGTCCACCAGGGTATCGAGATCGAAATACGCCTCGACGCTGCTGGCGAGGACTTCCGGCTCCTGCACCCCACTCCAGAAGGTCCGGATGACTCCCCGACGTCCATCGACGGACCCGCGCACCAACGCACCGCGTCGACGGGCCAGCGGCATCGATCTCTGATGCTTCAGGCCGTAGGTTTCCAGCTCGGCGCTCGATGCCTCGGCAAGCCACTCGACCCAGACGCTCGTCGCCGGCACGTGCAGCAGATCGGCGCAGTCGAGGGTTTTCGCGCCGCGCGAATACGCGAGCGCCGTGCACAGCCGCGCGAGATCGTCGGCAAGCACATAGCGCGTCGGACACGCGGCAATCTCTCCGGCAAAGTCGTGCGCGCTGTTTAAGCGCGTCACCGCATGCGTCCTGCAGTCCTGAACGATCAGCGGCGAGCGGCACTGAGCAATACAGTCGGCCAGTATCATGCGTCCAGACACTAGCAACCCGCCGCGCGGCGTGCGGGGCGCGGGGGCGAGGGCTGCTCCGTTAGGGACGAACGTCCCCTAAAAGGGGATTTCCCGGTTGGCCGGCGGCTGGAGCCGTCAGTGCTTTGCGTCGCAGCTCGCGCGCGGAACGAGTGGGAACACTTCGAGAATGCGCTCGCGATACCTCGGGCTCGAACGAAGTCTGCGACCCGAGGTCAGCGTGAATGCGAATGCACCGTGCCCCAAGAGCTCAACGAACATCACGGCGCGAACGTTCACCAGCAGTGAACGCTCGATGCGCACGAACCCGTGCCGGTGCAGAACGGACGCCAGGCGCTTGATCGAATCCCGGCTCAGATATTCCACGTTCCCAACCCGGAAGGTCACATAGTTTGCGTCAGATTCAATGTAATCGATTCGCTGTGGACGCAGCGGATAGAGACGATGGGTGCGCTCGCCAATGAGAAAGGTCGCAGCCGAGCCGTCTCCGATCTGGCTCGCACGCGACTCCTCCTCCGGTTGCAGCTCCCGCGAGACCTCCGCGCACAGTTCCCGGGCACGCTGGATGGACTCGGCAAAGCGATGAGCGTTCACGGGTTTTAGCAGACAGTCCAGCGCGCCCGCCGCAAAGGCGGGCGCCGCATGCGCGGGATCGGCCGTCACGATGATGCCGAGTGGCCCCTTCCCGCTCCGCGCCGCTCGCAGAACATCGAAACCGCTCATGTCCGGCAGCTCTACGTTGAGAAGCATCAGGTCCGGAGACAACTCGTCGACCGCCTTGATCGCCGCTGACCCACAACCGGCCTCTCCGACCACATGAAGATCGTTACTGCGCCCGCACAGCTCACTCAGCGCGGCCCGCGTCTGCGGCTCCTCATCGACGATCAACAGCTTCATTGTGTGCTCAGCGGACGCATCCGGCGGTTTCGACCCATCGAGCGATGTGTCTTCTCTTCATGAGGCTCCCCGGCTACGCGCATCCTACCGTCGGCGCCGGACTCGGGCGCGTCCACAGTCGCTCGTCCCGCGAAGGGCCGCGCTCGTCCCTTGAAAAGACGTCGCGGCGACTCTTGAGCGTCACTGCGCCCGCACAGCTCACTCAACGTGGCGTGCGTCTGCGGCTCTTCAGCGACGATCAACGGCTTCATTGCGTGCTCCAGCCCGATGCGTGCGAATCCCGGGTCGGCAAGAAATCCACTTCCGGCGGATGAATTGACGACATACCAACTAGTCGGTATCTTACACAGGTGCGAGAAAAGAAACAGCCGCAGCAGCCCAAACCCGGGGCGCGGGAAAAGCTCCTGGACGCGGCGTTCGCGCTCATCCGCGAAAAGGGCTACTCGGCGACCTCGGTCGATGAGCTCTGCGCGAAGGCGGGGGTGACCAAGGGAGCGTTCTTCCATCACTTCGACAGCAAAGGCGCGCTCGCGGTTGCCGCGGCGAACCGCTGGTCGGAGGTTTCAACGACCTTCTTTCAAACGGCGCCTTACCATGGGCATCGGGACCCCCTGGACCGAGTCCTCGGGTACCTCGACTTCCGCCGGGCGCTCCTCAAAGGGGAGGTCGCGGAGTTTACTTGTCTCGCCGGCACCATGGTGCAAGAGGTATATCGCACCCACGCTGAGATACGGGAGGCGTGCGAAGCGTCCATCTGCGGCCAGGCGGAAACGCTGACGGCCGACATCGCGGAGGCGCTGAAGCTTTACGGGGTTCGCGGAAAATTGTCGGCGCAGAGCCTGGCGCTCCACACCCAGGCCGTTCTGCAGGGTGCTTTCATCCTCGCGAAAGCCACAGGCGGGCCCGAGGTCGCCGTGGCCAGCGTGGATCATCTGCGCCGCTACATCGAATTGTTGTTCGAGACCGGAACCGGCAGGAAGCGCCGTCTTTCGGGGGCACAGGCTTCGACCCGTACGTCGCCCGATCCTCGTCGACTCCACGAACGTCGGCGAGCTGCTCTGGGAGCATGAGGAGAGTTTCGAGACTGCGTACGGAGGAATGACTTATGAGAGAGACATCAATGTCGCGCCGCACGCTGCTCGAGGCGGGTGCCTGCGCACTGGCTGCAGCGATGACGATTCCGGAGATTGCCAGTGCAGGCGCAGTGGCAGCACTGACCCCGAAAAACGAAGCGACTGTCCGGAAATACTATAAGGGCTGGGAGATAAAGGACTGGCCCGCTTTCAACCTCCTCCTGACAGACGACTTCACATTTACAAGCCCAATGGACGCCCGCATCAGTAAGAGCGCTTTCAAAAAGGGATGCTGGGACACACAGATAGCTTTTATCGGGCGGTTTGACCTGGAGCACGTGGCCGGAACGGGCAACGACGCGTTTGTGATGTACCTGTGTCATACCACGAACGGGAAGACGTTCCGGAACGTGGAGTATCTGCGGCTCAAAGGTGATCAGGTGCAAGCCGTCGAGTGTTACTTCGGCGCGCAAAACAACTTTACATCTGCGGTCGCGGGGCAGAAGTAACAGCGAGGGCACTCCGTTGCCTTTTTTCCAAGGGCGGGCGCAGAATGCCCGTGAGTCCTTGTCAGGGCGCTCGAGTATCAGTGGAACATGACCCCGACGATCCCTTAGCTATTCGCCTCACATGACGCTCGCCGCGGATGAATTGGCGTGCTCCCCGGCCTGGTTGCCTCTGGACGTGCAGGGTCGCGCGGTCCGGCTGGTGCGGCTTGATGAGGCTGCCTATCGCGCCGCAAGTTTCCTGGATCAGCGGCTGCTGGCCCACGGCTATGCGCAACAGATCTGCCCGGCCTTGCTGCTCGAGGCGGCCGCCGCAAGTCTCAGGCCGCGAGCGCATTTCATTTTCCACATCGGCCACGTCGGCTCGACCCTCATCTCGCGGCTGGTCGGCGCGTGCCCGGAGTTCTTCGTACTGCGCGAGCCGGCGTTGCTGCGCGCCCTCGCCATGCCCAGCCCCGCGGGCGCGCCAAGTCTCGGCGCGGCACTGGCGTTGCTCGCGCGCACCTGGCAACCCGCGCAGCGTGCGGTAATCAAGGTAACGAGCTTTGTCAGCGAGCTGGCGGAGCCGATCCTGGCCGGGAGCGAGCAGGCCATCGCGGTTCTCATGTACGTGCGGCCGCTCGCCTACCTGCAGGGGACCCTCGCCGGCCCCGCTTCGCGCCTGGAAAACCGGCACCTCGCCGCCGCGCGATTGCAGCGCCTCGCCCGTCGCCTCGATGAAGGTGGGTGGGCGCCGGATCCGCGCGCCGAGGGCGAGTGCATCGCGATGAGTTGGCTGTCGGAGATGACGGCGCTGCGCCAGGCGGCGGAGCGCTTTGCTTCGCAGGTGCTTTGGATAGACTTCGACGAATTCCTGCGCGAGCCCGTGGCGGGACTGCGGACTATTTTCCATCGGCTCGGTGCACAGCTGACCGAGGCCGAGCTGCAGGCGCTCGCAAACGGTCCGCTGATGCACCAGTATTCCAAAGCGCCCGAGCACGCCTACGACGCGGCGCTGCGGCGAGAGGTGCTGCAGCAGGCCGAGCGCGAGCACGCGACTGAGATCCGCCGCGGCATTGACTGGCTGCACACCACCGCGCGTCGGTATCCACTGGCCGCCACGGTACTGCAGTGACCCGCCGCGCCACTGCTGCCCGGCTGGAGGCGCCACCCGCGCCGCCCAACCCGCACGTGATTCACTTCCGTCGAATACATCCTGGGGCAGGTTGAGGAAGAGGATTCGCGGGCGATGTTCCTTCAGATAGAAAATGTTCTTGAGCCGCAGGAGGTGCAGACCGTCGCGGAAATCGCGCGGCAGGCGAAATTCATTGACGGCAAGCTGTCCAACCCCCACAGCGTCGCTAAGAACAACGTCATCGGCGACGCCGGCGACCCCCTGGCCCGGCAAGCATCGCAGATCGCGCTGGCGGCGTTGCAACGCTGCGAGGAAGCACGGGACTTTGTCTTTCCGCTGCGCGTCGCGGTGCCCACGCTGGCGCGGTATGAGGCGGGCATGAAATATGGCGCTCACGTCGACGTACCGTTCTTGTCCGTCGCGCCGCAGCTGCGCTCGGATATCTCGTGCACCATCTTTATCTCCAGCCCCGCGGACTACGAAGGCGGCGAGCTCCTGATCCACCTGGGCACCGAAATCGTCCGCATCAAGGGCAAAGCGGGGTCGGCGGTGTTCTACCCCTCCACGCACGTACACCAGGTAGTGCCGGTCACGGCCGGCGCGCGGCTCGTGCTCATCACGTTCATCGAGAGCCAGATTCCCGATGCGACGCAGCGCGACCTTCTGTACGCCCTGGGTGAGCTGCGGGCGGCCGAAGGGTTGAAGATGGACTGGCGCAACCGTACCCAGCTCGAATACGTCATCGCCAATCTAATGCGCATGTGGTCAAGATAGTCATGGGCAGTGGCTCCAGGCGGCGCCGGATGTCGCGCGGGCGGAGTCGTGCCCAGGACAGCTCGATTGCGACGCTACGCCGCGAACGATTCGAAATCGCGGCGAATGCGGGTCGCGGCCGCGAGGAAGAGTCCAGCGGCGAGAACATAAAACACGGTGCCTCCCAGAATTGCGTAGCGCAGTGAGGCGCTTCCGAACCTGGCAGCGAGCTGATCCGAAGCAAACCCTATGATGAGAGCGCCGAGCCCCAGACCGAGCAGATTGTTGATGAACAGGAAGATGGCCGAGGCCATCGATCGCATGGTGGGTGGCACGAGTTGTTGGACGGCCATGATGACCGGTCCCAGCCATACCAGCTGCAAGGCCGCGGGCACCAGGAAGAACAGGAACGCGGCTGGCCCCATGGGAAGCGTGGTACCAATCGCATAGCAGGGAAGAATGCACAGGAATGCCACCGCCGGCACGACGGCATAGGCGCGCCGATCACGCAAACCGATCCGGTCGGCGATGTAGCTGCCCAGGAGGATGCCCGGGATTCCACCAAAGACCAGCAGCGCGCCGAGCAGCCGTGACACCCCCAGCACACTCATGCCGTCGCTCCGGATAAAGAACGATGGCAGCCAGAAGAGCAGCCCGTAACCCATGATTGAGCCGCAACCCGCCCCAAGAGACAGGAGCCAGAAAGAGGGCTTGGCAGAGAGCACCCTCCAGACAATCGACAGCGCTGGCGCGGTGCGAGCACTGGGCGAGTCGTCGTAGGTGCCGCGTTCGGGCTCGCGGATCGTCAGCAGGAAGATCGGCGCGAGCAGTACGCCGATGGCACCCAGCAGCATGAATGCCATGCGCCAGGTGAACGCCGTCGTGAGATAACCTCCCAGCAGGTACCCGAGCGCACTGCCAATCGGGATGCCGAGCGAATAGAAGCCCAATACCCGAGCCCGTGAGCCAGGCCGAAAGTAATCCGCGATCAATGCATAGGCGGGCGCCACACCGCCGGCCTCCCCTATTCCGACGCCGAGTCGGGCAAGAAACAGCATCAGGAAGCTGTGTGCAAAACCGGTCAGCGCAGTGAACACACTCCAGCAGACGAGTGCGGCCGTCATGATGCGGACGCGATTGGCACGATCCGCCCACCAGCCAATAGGGATTCCGAGCGCCGTATAAAAGAGCGCGAAGGCCGTACCGCCGAGGAGACCGAGCTCGCCGTCGCTGAGGTGCAGCTCCGCCTTGATCGGCCCCACCAGGATCCCAAGCACGATGCGATCGATGAAATTCGTGATGTAAACGAGCGTCAGGAAACCGAGCACGTAGCGTGCATAGGCGCCTGGACGCTGGTGTGCCGGAGACTCCGCAGCCGCGCGCGTCGGCGATTGACTCACGGCCCCAACCCTGATGAGCCTGAAGCGAGAAAGGCGTCGATCGCGGCGAGGCTTTCGGGCTCATCGAGCAGCGGCGCATGTCCGCGGTTGGCGATCGTGAGCGCCTGCAGATCCGGCTTCTCGCGCTGCATGCGTGCAAGCGTCGCCGCGCTCAGGATGTCCGAGAGTCCGCCGCGGATCGCCAGCATCGGCACTTTGGCGATCGCCCCCCACAGCGGCCACAGATCGGGCGCGGCCTTGGAAGTGTCCTTGAGGGGCTCGCTGATCAGCGGATCGGCATCGGGCTGCGGCACGCCGCGCGCGTCCTCCCGGTAGCCGGCGCGCGCGAGCTTCTCCAGGCGGGCTTCGCTCAAACCCGGCAACGCTGGACCGTAGACCCTGCGCACGGTAGCGACGGCCTCCGCCCAGTCGCGCACCGGCGGGGCCTTGCCGGCATAGCCGCGGATGCGCTCGAGCCCGGCCGGGTCGACTTCCGGCCCCACGTCGTTCAGCACGATCCCCGCGAGCAGCGCCGGCTGCATGGCCGCGAGCACCATCGCCATGAGGCCTCCCATCGAGGTGCCGATGATCGTGACACGCGCCGCGCCGAGCCCGGCCAGCAGGCGCTGCAGGTCCGCGAGGTACACGGGAATCTGGTAGTTGCTGAAGTTCGGGTCGCGGGCCGAGAGGCCGCGGCCGCGCACGTCGGGCACGATCACGCGAAAGCGCGGCGCCAGGTGCTGCGCCAGGTCCTCGAAGTCGCGCCCGGTGCGCATGAGTCCGTGCAGGCACAGCACCACGGGCGCCGCAGGGCCGGGTCCCGCGTACACGCGGCTGAAGAGCCGCAGGCCCTCCTGACTGTCGAACCAGTATTCCGAAGCTGCCATCGCCCCCTCCCTCCGAAAGCTCAGTACTCGCGCACGGCGAGCTCGGCACGCAGCTCGCGCTTGAGGACCTTGCCGTTGGCGTTGCGCGGCAGGGTGTTGCGCCATACGACATCGGCGATGCGCTGCTGCCTGCCGACCCGGGCGTTGGTCCACTCCATCAGCGAGCGCGTGTCGGGCGCGCGGCCCGCGCGAGCAACCACCACCGCGACCGGAGTCTCACCCCACCTGGCGCTGCGCGCCGCCACCACCGCCACCTCCGCCACGTCCGGATGCGAGGCGATGACCTGCTCGATGTCGGCCGGGTACACATTCTGGCTGCCCGACAGGATCATGTCCTTCTTGCGGTCGACCACGTAGAGGAAACCGTCGGCGTCGAGGTAGCCGAGGTCGCCGGTGCGCAGCCAGCGCCGCCCGTCCGGGCTGACCCAGGTCGCCTCGGCACTGGCGTCGTCGCGGCCGTGGTAGCCCGACATGAGGAGTGGCCCGAAACCGACGATCTCGCCGGTCGCCTGCGCCGGCAGCTCGCGGTCGTCCTCTCCCAGGATGCGCAGGTCCGTGCCGAGGAACGGTTTGCCGACGGAGGCCGTCTTGGCCGCAAAGTCCTCGGGCGCGAGGATCGTGCACAGCCCCTCGGTGAGCCCGTAGAGCTCGATGAGCTGCGCGCCGGTGCGCCGGGGAAACTCGCGTTTCACCTCGAGTGGCAGGGGCGACCCGCAGCACATGATCGTGTCGAGACTGTCGAGGCGATGCCCCGCGAAGTCGGCGAGCGCCAGCAGCCGCGTGAGCTGCAGCGGCACGAAGGTGCCGTGGGTAATGTGCTCGGCCTCGATCAGCGCCGCGCAGGCCTGCGCTTCGAAATGCGGCATGACGACAATGGTACCGCCGAGCAGCAGAGTGCACAGCATCGCCACCCAGCTGATGTTGGAGAACAGTCCCAGCGAACACAGCGTCACGCAGTCGCTGCGGTAGCGCAACGTCAGCGCCAGCTCCATCGCCCAGTTGAGCCGGCAGCGGTGGGTGTGGACGATGCCCTTCGGCACCCCGGTGGTACCCGAGCTGTAGATGATGTTGCACTCGTCCTCGGCAGCGGGGCACGCGCGCGGCGCGGCATCGGACTGCAGCGCACGCCATGGGTTGAGCTCGAGCCAGGGTGCTCCCGCAGCGCCGTGTGCGATGCGTATCGCGGCGGCTGCCCGGGCGCAGCCGGTGAGCGAGTCGACGCGGGCGCAGTGAGCGCCGGAGGCGAACACCGCGCGCACGGCCGCGTCCTCCATCATGGCGCCGACCGCGACGTCGTTGACGCTGACGTTGAGCGGCACCGCAACGCAGCCCGAGCGCAGGATCCCGAGCATGACGAGCGCCATCTCGAGGCTGTTGTCCATGAGGATGGCGATGCGATCCCCGGCGCCGAGCCCAAGCGCCGCCAGTCCGTTGGCGATCCGTGCGGTGTCGCGCTCGAGCTCCGCCCAGGTGAGCCGCCGCGACCCCTCGATGAGCGCCGTGCGTCCCGCGCGCCACCTGCCGTGACGCGCGATCAGCTCCGGCAGCAGCGGCTGCGGCGCTTCGAACCAGCCCATCGCCCGCCTGCCGCCGGTTGCCGCTCTTTAGTAGTGGTACTGCACGGTCAGGCCCCAGGTCCGCGGCGGGCCGTAGAAGCCGATCTGGCTGATGCCGCCGATAAAGGAGTTCGCGGGCGATATCGGCGCATCGCCGAAGTCGTAGCCCGCGACCCGGTAGGACTTGTTGGTGAGATTCTTGCCGTCGAAAGAGACCCGCCATGCTTTGGAGGCGGTCTCGAAGGCAAGTCCGGCGTTCAGGAGCCCGTAGGCCGGCTGGTCGGTCACGCTCGGAGTCGTGTTGGCGACCTTGGTGAAGCTGCGCCAGTCGTAGCCAGCGCGCGCGGTCAGGTTGCCGGGCTGGAAACCCCAGGTGTAGAGCGCGTTCCCGGATACGGACCAGGCGGGCGCGTTCAGCGGCCGGTTCTCGTCGGCGAGATTGATGCTGCCGACGCCGGCCGTGCAGCCGGGTGCCGCGGTGAACACGCTGCACGGGACCAGGTAGTCCTCGTAGTAGGAATCGAGATAGCCGGTGTTGAGCGCAAGGGTCAGTGCGTGGATGGGCTGCCACACGGCCTGCAGCTCCGCGCCCCGGTTGACCTGCTTGCCGGCGTTCAGCACCGCCGTGAGATTGGTCGGCGCGCCGCCGACCGAGACGAACTGCTGCACGCCGATCTGAGCATCGCTGTACGGGTCGTAGAACACGTCCGCGTTGAGGAGCAGTGTTCCATCGAGCAAGGTGGACTTGATTCCCAGCTCATAGCTGTCGGCGGTCTCGGAGTTGTAGCCGTTCTCGGTGCCCGGGTACACCGCCGCGTTGCCGCGCATGTCGAAGCCGCCGCTCTTGAAGCCGCGGCTGTAGCTCAGGTAGGTCATCACACGGTCGGTCCAGTGGTAGTCGAAGCCGAGGCGCGGTGTGACGTTCACGAAGGCCCGGTTACCGGTGTAGTTGGTGACTACGCCGGGATCTGGAAAGAACCCCGCCGGCACCTGGTTCGGATCGAAGAAGGTCGTGCCGGGCGTGAGCTGCGTCGGCGCGACGCTCGCGTAGTCCGCCTGATAGACGGTCGCGGTCTTCTGGTCCTCGTTCCAGCGCACTCCGGCATCGAGGTTGAGCGCATCGGTGAGCTTCCAGGAGGTATCGCCGTAGATCGCTTCGCTCTTGGTGCGTACGCAGCCATTCACGAGCTCGGTGATGTAGAGATCGTACGCGGGAATGCCGAGCAGGGTGAGCGTGCCGATCGAGCCGTTGTAGTCGCCGCAGGAGGTGCTGTCCATGTAGAAAAGGCCGCCCACCGCCTTGACGAGATCGTTGTGGAAGGTGAGCTGTGCCTCGCCCGAGGCCTGGTGATCCTTGTAGAGGCCCGGCACCTCGAACAGGTTCTCGTCGATATGATCGAAGCTGATGAACTGCTGGCCGTGGCCCTCGTAGTAGGCACCGACCACCTTGAGATCGAGCGCACTCGTCAGGCTCTGCGTGTAGGTGGCGGAATAGCCGTCACGGTGGAAGAAGTCCTTGTCCACCGGCATGTCGTCGTACATGTCGAAGGGATTGCTGAGCTGCGGCACCAGGTAATTGTTGAGGCGCTGTCCGCCCGAGGCGTTCGAGTTGTCGAGAATGTCGTCGGCGACGATCCGCAGCTTCGAGCTCTCGCCCCAGGTGATAGTGAGGTTGGCGCGGCCGACGAGGACGTCCTTGTTCGAGACCTGGGCGCCGATCTGGGTCGTAGGGCTGGGAGTCACACCCGGCTGCGCCACCACCTCGCCGTAGCCGCCATGATCGAAGTAGCCGAGCGCCACGCCGAAGTACACGTGATCGGCGACGATCGGCGTCGAGCCGCTCAGCTTGTAGTCGCGCTCGTCGTAATTGCCGGCGGTCGCGGACGCGGTGAGCGTCGCCGGGCCGGCGATGTCGCGGGTCACGTACTTGAGAGCGCCGGCAATGGTGTTCTTACCGTAGAGCGTCCCCTGCGGTCCCGACAGCACCTCGAGCCGGTCGACATCGAGCACGTCGAGTAGTGCCGCCTGCGCCCGGGCCATATAGACGTCGTCCACGTACACACCGACCCCTGGGTCGAAGCCCCACAGCGGATCGCTCTGGCCGACGCCGCGGATATAGATGTTGATGGTGCTGCTGGTGGCGCGGTCCTGTGAGATCTTCAGGTTCGGCACGAGGCTGTTGAGATCCTCGATGCTGGTGATGTTCTGCGCCTGGATCGCATCCGCCGTGACCGCGGACACCGTGAGCGGCACGTCCTGCAGGTTCTCGGTGCGCCGCCGCGCCGTTACGACCACCTCCTGGAGCCCGGTGCTCTCCGGTGCCGCGGCCGCAGCGCCCGTTGCCGCCGTCTGTGCCGGCAGCGTTGCCGGTGTCAGCGCCATGCCCAATGCCAGCAGCGACGCCGCGAGCGGCGTGCGTGAGTTACGGCTCATGATTCCCCCCTCCGAGCTCTTACTCAACAACTGTTGAGAATATATTCAACATTCGTTGAGTACGTCAAGGCGCGGGTACGTTGCTCCGCGCGTCGAATCACAGGAAACTGTCGGGGGGGCCGAAGTTACGTGTTGCAGCGCAGCAAAATCACCCGCAAGGCCGCCGGCCGGTCCGGCAAGGAGCGCATCCTCGATGCCGCAGAGCGCCTGTTCGCGCAGCGTGGCTTCTACGGGGTGTCGCTGCGCGACATCACCCAGTCGGCGGGAGTGGATGTGGCGCTCGTCAGCTATCACTTCGGCGGCAAGCGCGAGCTGTTCACCGCGGTGTTCGAGCGACGGGCCGAGGTCCTGAACCGCGAGCGCCTCGAGCTGCTCGAGGCCATGCGGCAGCGGTCGCTCCCGGCCGCCCCACCGCTCGAGGCCATCATCAACGCCTTCACCCAGCCGCTGCTCGAGCGCTCGGCGCGCGGCGGTCCCGGCTGGAAGAGCTACTTTGCGCTGGTCGCCTGGGTCAACAACTCCCCGGAGTTCGGCTCGCAGATGATGACCCGCCACTTCGACCCGCTGGTCGACCGGTTCATCGCCGTGCTGGGCGAGGCGCTGCCCGGCTGCCCGCCGCGCGAGATTTACTGGAGCTACCAGTTCCTCACCGGGGCTCTCACGCTCACCTTTGCGGAGACCGGCCGCATCGACAAGCTGTCGGGCGGGCTGTGCCGTTCCTCGGACCTCGATAGTGTCCACGAGCGGCTGGCGCCGTACGTGGCCGGGGGCTTTCGCGCGTTGGCGGCAAGGGCCGCGGGAGCGACCTCGCCGCGCGCTTCCAAGCGAGCAGCCCGCGGTCCGGCAAAGCGGCGTCAGTGAAAGCGACCGCTTCCGGGACGGACGGAACTTAGAATCCCGAGTAGTGAGCGGCTGCCGGCGGCAATCGCCCGAACCGACGGCGGGGTGGCGCCGCCGTGACGCTCTCACGTGGAATGCCGAATCGCAGAAAGTGTCCGCGCCTCAAACATGTGCAAGGCTCGCCGACACGCGAGCCTTGCACGACCCATGGCCGCCTCGGGCGCTACTTCGCCGCGATCGAGCTCTTCAGTGCCTCATCCTCCAGCTGGCGGACTTTGACCATGGCCTTCCCTGTCGCTTCCCGGGCGCACTGCGCATCTGAGGGGGTCGAGTCCGGGTACTTCTTTCCGATCTCTTTGCAGGCAGCCAGAGCTGCGTCACCGACCCGAGCTTCGAACGCCACCGTCTGACCGTCAGACGAAGCTTAGGCCACTGCATCAGCGCAGGAATCCGGACAAACCCTCATCACGGTGTCCAACGGATCGCAGGCCGAACCCGCATAACCTGCAGGCAACGCTCCTGCGCCCGAGCGATGCTGGCGTCTCACAGACCGAACGGATAGGTGTCGGGAAGTCCCTTAAGCTCCTGTGTGGTGAGGGGCGTTACCGCGCTGCTCTCATCAAACCAGATGTATTCGTCGAATTGGCGCGGGAGCACGGCCTCAAAGTAATGGCTTTGAAGCTCGCTCTCGGGTCGGTAGATCACGCCGATGGCCCGTTCCAGGCGCGACTGCATCAGCCCGGCAATGAGCGCGGCCGGCGCTGATCTTCCTAGTGGGAGCAAAAACCCGCGATCGCCAGTTTCGTGACACAGCCGCTCGTAGCTGCCAGACAACGCAGGACGGACACTCTTCACCTGCATCGGCTCGTCCCAGTTCGAGGCGGCTGCAACCGTTCCCCTGTCCGTCCCAAAGCCTATCGAGTAGCTCGCACTTCCGAACTCCTGCCGGCACAGATGGCCGATGTTGTATTCGTCGCGCCTCGACATTTCTGTTGCCGCCGAATCGCCGACGTGGGAATTGTGCGCCCAGACTATTGCTTTGCTGTTCGGCCCATGAAACTTCAGAAGATTCTTCAGGGTTTCAAACATGTGGCTGTCCCGCAAATTCCACGACGAACGGGACCCGTAATACATGGTTCGATAGTATTGCTCGGCGTTTGCCACCAGCCTGGCGTTCTGCACCGCGTCCAGGAATCGCTCGCCATCGTGCTCGGCATAGGCCCGGCGCTTTTGCATGAGGTCCGCAAGCATCGAAGTGACCTCGTGCTCGCAGGTCTGATAGGAACCGGTAAGCGCCGCCTGGCCGTAGGTCGCGGGATCGGCCTGCCACGGTGTCAGGCATCCATAGCGTAGCCGCGCGACTCCCGCGGTTCGCGGGTCGACACTATCCAGGTACTCCAACACCGACCGAATTGAGTTGTACAAGCTGTAAAGGTCGAGGCCATGGAATGCCACCCTCTTTACGGGGTCGACGCGGGCATTGCGGGCTCGCAACCAGTCGACAAATTCCTGCACCTCCCGGTTGCGCCACATCCATACCGGAAACCGGGCGAATGCAACCCACTCAGATGGTTGATATTCCTTATGGCGAACGTAGTGATCGATGCGTGCCGCATCAGGCCAGTCGCCTTCAATGGCGAGAAAGGAGAAGCCCTTGCGCTCAATCAGCTCACGTGAAATCCGCGCGCGCATCCGATAGAACTCGGAGGTGCCATGCGTCGCTTCCCCAAGCAAGACAATGCGCGCATCGCCCACACGCTGCATCAGCGGGGCGAGGTCTGCAGAATCGGTATGCTCAAACGTCTCACCGGCTTTCGACACGACCCGCGCCAGCGACCCACCCCGCGCTTTGCGGGCACGATGCTCTTGCGGTCCCCACCCTTCCGCACCGACCAGCGGTACGAAGCGGACGTCTGCCAGTTCCTCGGTGGTGTATTCATGCTCGGCAACGCGGGTGACGCGCAGCAACTCCTGCAGACGCCGATCGCCCCCGACAGGGATGACCAATCGACCACCAATTTTGAGCTGCGACTTCAGCGATTCGGGCACCTCGGGGCCGCCAGCGGCCACTACGATCGCATCGTAGGGAGCATGCTCGGGCCAGCCGCGGGTCCCGTCGCCGTGCAAAACCTGAATATTGCGGTAACCGAGCTCGGCGAGCGTCCTGATGGATTTCTCCGCGAGCCCCTCGATGCGCTCGACCGTGTAGACGCTCTGCGCGATCTGCGACAGAACGGCCGCCGCATACCCCGAACCCGTGCCGATCTCCAGAACCCTCTCACCGCCTCGCAGCTCTAACGCCTCTGTCATCATCGCTACGATGTATGGCTGCGAGATAGTCTGTCCTTCGGCGATGGGCAGCGGGGCATCCTCGTACGCGAGGTCCCACAGGCTCTCCGGCAGAAACCGCTCGCGCGGCACGGCCTTCATCGCCCGCAGAACGAGCACCGAGCGCACCCCGCGGTGCGCAATCTGACGGTCCACCATCTCGACGCGGCGCTTCGCGAAGTCGATTTGCTGCAATTGTCGAGGCACGGTATTCATATTTCTCGGAGGCGCGCCTGAGTTGGGCCAACGGCGCTTCGGTGGTAGACATCAGGCCCGCGGATTATCAGCAGATAAGGTGGCGTCCTTCCAGGGCTCAATTTCTGCCAGCACGGCATTCGCGTGTGGCTCGTTTCGCCGTCATCTAACACCCTTACCGTTCAAGCCATACGCCACCTCCGTGGCCACGGTTCGATAGTGTCTGGCGCAACTGCCCGCCGCGATCCGCGCAACTACCTACGGGATCGGGAGGCTGGGCGCATCGACTCCTGCGGAGCGCCTCAGGCGTGACTTGGGCTTGTGAGCCGCCGCCCGCACGAAGCGGACGAGTGCCGGGCGGATTCCGTGCCTCAGAGGCTGTATTGTTGATGTAAGCGCGGAATCTCCACCTCGGGTCCGCCGGCGGCCCTTGAGCGACTGACCCGACAATGTTTCAGATGCGTGTTTCAATGGCGCGCCCCGCCAGGGATTCAATATGGGGCGTGACGGAATCGAACCGTCGACCAGCGGATTAAAAGACGCCCTTCTTCCTCTTCACGACTCTAAGCGACACATTAGCGCTCAAACTAACTCGTTGATTTCCGAAACTGACAACGTAGTCAACGCTGCGTCAAGAAGTGTGCCATGGTGCCGCTGCGAGTTAGTCAGTGCACCGAATTTGCACCGAGGCACCAGCGGATTTTCGGTCCTGACATGCATTTGGTCCGAGCCGATTTGCGACAGTCCGCTGATCTATGACGTCATGCTGGCGACAGCGCCTTGGCTCCGGCATGAGCACCACCACGGACAGGAGCGACGCGAGGAGGAACGTCAGGGTCTTACATCAACATCAACATCAACATCAACATCAACGACAACCACAGCTACTACGAAGTCGGGGTGTACGTCTACGTCGACGACCGTGGCAGCGTCAACCCGTTCTTGCTCTGCGCCCACTCGCTGGCCGTTGGGTGCGGCGTGGCTGGCTTTTGACGCCAATGTCCCCAATCCCCTTAAGACGCACTGAGGGACGGTTGGGAAAGTCGGCTACCAATGAGAGTGCGCCACCGGCCGCTTCGACATAGCGGCGAAGCGTCGATAGCAACATATCGGATCGCTGCTCGTAGCGGGCCACGGTGTCCTGCCCTACCTTAAGGGTGGATGCTATCTTCGTCTGAGTGCGCCCCAGGGCACGGCGCAGGTCCCGCAGGGAATACTCCTCGACAATGAGTTCCGCCGCGCGCCGCTCAATCTTCTGCGTCGCGGATGCGGAAGCTCGTTCAGCTTTTCGTTCACAGTGCGTCCCATAACCCTTACCTCTCTATCCTCTATCCCTTATCCGTCACTTCTTCTTATCCTTTTCAGCCTTGGCTTTGGCTCTCTCCTCTCTAACCCTCTCGAGATGAGCGGCAAAGCGCTCGTCCGCCGTCTTGATCAACTGCTCGTAGAATTTAGCCTGGTTGGCGCCGACTTTGTCGCCGGCCGCCAGCAGGATCGCCTCGCGCTTCGAATCGAAAGCAAAAGCCACCCGCCACCTCCCATCTTCGCAGTTAAAGCGAAGTTCCTTCATATTGGGATACTTGGATCCCTCCAAAGTATCCGCGTGAGGCCGGCGCAATTGAGGTCCAAACTGCGCAAGGACCTTGGCACGCGCGATGAGCTCGTCCTGCACCCCTTCCGGGAGCTGATCGAACTCCCCCTCGAAAGCATCGTCGAACCGGACCTCCCACGGCATGGCCAATTATGGCTTTTGAGCCATATGGTGTCAACGCCATATCTGACGCGTTGCGTAAGCTATTGAATCGAAAGGCTGCCCCGCTGCCCGGGTAGGCCGCCCACGCCGCCGGCGGACCAAGTACCCGGAATCGAGCTCGAGGCAAGTCCGCGAGGTCTCTACTGGCAGGCAGGTGCCTACCTGTGGTTTGCCTTGTGAACCGGCGTGCAATTCTGACCAGGTTAGGGGTGAAACCGGCGTCCAAAACTGACCACCCCTCACCTTGTACGGCTTTACCGGCCGTACGGGGTGAACCGCGTCCCCCGCGTTTGAATAGCGGAAGGGTTTCTAACGTTTTGGACCAGGTCGCTATTCAAGGTGCGCGACTGCTGCTTCCGCTACGGCCAGGGCCTGAGATAGATCGGCGACGAGTTCGTCGATGTTCTCCAGACCAACCGATAGACGCATTAACCCCTTGTCTACGGCCCCGGCCGTTAGATCGTCCAGACCGTGCCAATCGAGATCGTATGGCATCTCGATCACGGTCTCGACGCCGCCCAAGCTGCTGGCGATCTGAATGAGGCGGAGTGAATTGAGCAAGCTTCGTGCGGCGGTTGGTCCGCCTTTCATCGAAAACGAGACGACCCCACCTCCCGCCGACATTTGGCGAGAGGCAACGTCAAAGTCGGGATGTGTTGGCAGGAACGGATAGGACACGAACTCGACAGCGGGCGAACGCTGCAAGAACTCGGCGAGCGCCTTGGCTGACGCGAAAACCCGTTCGGAAGCGCTGCACCAGTACGCCGACCGCGTCACCGGGGCAGTGCGCCGCGCCTTTGTAGTTCGCGCACGCGCCCTTCATCTTCCACGACCTGTGCGATCCCGGCGACTGACTTGTAGATTGCTGTGAGTGCGCTATGAAGCGCCGACAGCTCACGCGCGAGGAAGAGCGTGCAGAGGGTGATGGTGACGATGGTCCAGTTGACGTGGTCGAGCATGCGGGTGGGCTCCAGAGTAAGGAGCCGAGAGTTTACGGCGGGAACCAAGCGTACAATGCTCCTCCGTCATGCTCGAACGGCTACTGCCCACGGCGACATTTCTGGCTATCACCGCTTGCTCCGTCACGTCGCCAATCCAGCCGGCAGTCACTCGCAAATCGGGCTTCGAAGGCGCGGTCTACAAGGGTCGAACTGTCGCCGTGAGCGCAGGAACCCCCGGTGCGACGCAGTACCGCATCTTCCAGCAAGGGGCCACCGGCTTCGTGTCCGAGCAGTCTGTCCGGGAGACTGCCGAGCAGAGGGCCACCGAGTTCTGTGACCGCAAGGGTAAGGCGATGGAATCCATCACGGAGACTACTGCCACGCCGCCTTACGTCCTAGGCAACTTCCCGCGCATCGAGATCGTGTTCGACTGCGTCGACAAGGCCATCGCCACGGCGGTTGCGCCAAGTGATGACAAGTACGCCAAGCTCGCCAAGCTGAAACAGCTTCTCGACAGTGGCGCATTGACGCAAGCAGAGTTCGACCGCGAAAAGGCCAAAGTCCTAGGGCAACCCTGCGCTACGGCGCTGAACCGACAGCGGGCGTCGGGCGCTATCTGTCGCGACGCGCGTGAAAATCTCACCGTCAAGTGAATTAATTTGCACCCGCAGCGCGGCTAGTACATTGCTGCGCAGTCACAGCCGCCCTTCTCCCGAACGTGCGACTGTGGCTAGGCGCCCGGGGGTCTAGGAAGACTCGGCTCCTGGGCGCCGCTGCCCTCCAATGCATCGGAGGATGGACCCACTACACGCCCAACAAACCGTGCGGCGCATCACATGTTAGGTCGCGCAGCGAGCCGCGCGTCTCAGAATTGAGGCCGGACGGCGCATATGATGCGTTACGTCAAACCGGCCAAGGGAGACGTAACCATCATGGACTTTGCAAGAGTACTCAAACCCGCAGCCCTCGCAGGCGCGGTGTGTTTGGCTGTGGTTGGTTGTGGCACGCTCGCGCCCGGGGCTGACAAAGTCATTGTCACTCGCGACGCACAGCAGGTTGCAGCTTGCAAGCCCGTCGGTACCGTCAGCTCTGACGCCAACGCTCTCGCCGGGGACTGGAACGGCGCAGGATGGTACAGGCTCCGCAATCAGGCGTTCACGCTCGGGGCGGACCATGTGCTGCTCACCAACTCACGGCTTACGCCGGATGAGGGCGTCGCGTATCGGTGCCATTCATGACCGCGCAGCCCTCTGCTATCGAGCAGTCAGCCGAGCAAACGCTCTTCAGCTGCGATCACTTCGGCACGGTCACCAACAAGCGCGTGATTTACGAGCGCCGCTCGGGTTTCAGTGGCGGTTCGCGGGTAGACATCCCGCTGAAGCACGTGACTTCCGTCAGCTTGGAGACCTCACGTAGCTGGCTGCTGTTCATTCTGCTTCTTCTTGTCGCCGTCTCATGTCTGTTCGCACCGCACCAAGGCATGTACGTCCGTCTCATCGGTGCCGTCGCCGTAGCCTCGGCCGCTTTGGTCTACATCGGCTCGCCGACGATCAAGGTGCAAACGTCGTCTGGCAAGGACGGCCAGCCCATGTCGGGGCAATTCTGGCATCGGCGCGAGGCGTCGGCCTTTGTCGAGGCAATCCGCGCGCAGCTCGTAGAGCAGTGAAGTCTGGGAACGCACCCTGACGCCAAGAATGTACGCCCTCATCGTTCTCACAATGGGCAACTTCACCACGGCGGGCGTGCTACAGGACTACCCGACGCTTGAGGCGTGCAGCGCTGAGGCCAAGCGGATGGTGCTGAACAGCAACGGCAAGCTTGCTCCCTCGTGCATGCCTGACACTCTCGCGCGTCACTGGCTGACTCGCCACAGCTGCGTACCCACGGCAACGCTGCCCGACGGTATCGTGGCAGAACAGTGCGCCGACACCCGGAAGATGCTCGGTGACGGCACATGAGGAATTTCGGTGCGCTGACCGCCGGCGCTGAGCGATTGGCTCAAGTACACCAAGCCCGAGACCCAGGCTTACATTGGCTCGTACGACCGGGCCATCGCATCCGGCCGGATCGTGGTCGAGGACAAGACGGGCGGCAACGTGATAATCACAGTCGCCGGCCTGGGCGCGCCGGCGTCGTGAGCGTCATCAGTGCTGGCGCGGGCCTTCGGGTTCTGACGGGTCAGATCCTTCAAGCTCAAACTTGCGAATATTTCCTTGAATGTACCCCGCGATACTTGCAGCCGCCAACGTAAACACCATACGTTCCTTCTTCATAACGGGGCCGTCCTTTAGAGGAATGTCTTTGTCAAAGCGGCCTGACTTGGCAATCTCGTCCGCGCCAACCAAATGCTGGGTAAGCGCTATAACTCTAGGGTCCGCGAAGTCGGCTTTCTCATAAGTGTGAGCGAACAGATTCCGCAAGGTTCTGATTCGCTCAAGGTTCGCGTACAGCCACTGATCGATAAATCCCAACGCCCGGGCCAACTGAATCTTTGCCCAAAACGACTTTAAGGGGCCTAAACCTGTAAACCGGCATGCAATATTGACCAGGTTCGGGGGGTAACCGGCGTCCAAAATTGACCACCCCGTACCCTGCGTTGTCGCCATCGACAGCGTGGGGGAGAACGGGGTGTTGTGCGTGGAGACGATCGGGAAGATCCGCCGCCGGCGGCTGGTAAAAGGGGAGACGATCAGCGCGATTGCGCGGGATCTGGGGATCTCGCGCAACACGGTGAAGAAGGCGCTGCGCTCGGACGGAGAGCCGTTCGAGTACCACCGTCGGCGCCAGCCGCGGCCGAAGCTGGGGCCGTTCCTCACGACCCTCGAAGGGTGGCTCGAAGCGGAGGAGAAGCTGCCGGCGCGTGAGCGGCGCACGGCGCAGCGCATGTTCGAGGGGCTGCGCCTCGAGGGCTACGCCGGCTCGGTCGATCAAGTGCGCCGCTACATGCGGCACTTCGAGCGCCGCCATCGCCCGACAGCGGTGTTCATCCCTCAGAGCTTCGCGCCGGGTGAGGCGTACCAGTTCGACTGGAGCCATGAGGGAGTCGAGCTCGGCGGCGTCGATCAGATGGTCAAGGTCGCGCACACGCGCCTCGCCCACAGCCGCAAGTTCCACCTCAAGGCCTACGCGCGTGAGAGCCAGGAGATGGTGTTCGACTCCCACGGACGGGCGTTCACGTTCCTCGGTGGCGTTCCCGGTCGCGGCATCTACGACAACCTAAAACCCGCGGTGGACACGGTGTACGTCGGTCGCGAGCGGCGCTTCAACCGCCGCTTCCTCGCGATGTGCAACCACTACCTCATCGAGCCGACCGCCTGCACGCCGGCGGCCGGATGGGAGAAGGGGCAGGTCGAGAACCAGGTGGGCAACATCCGCGAGTGGGTGTTCACGCCGAAGCTGCGCTTTGCCGATCTCGCCGAGCTCAACGTTTATCTCGAGGAGCGCTGTGAGCAGATCGCCCGCGAACGACACCATCCGGAACAGCCGGATCGGACGATCGAGGCGGTCTGGCAGGAGGAACGCTCCGCGCTGCGCGCGATGCCGCCGCCCTTTGACGGCTACGCCGAGCGAGCCTCTCGGATCTCATCCACCGCGCTCGTTAGCTTCGATCGCAACCGCTACAGCGTCGAGTGTCGCTACGTGGGCCGCGTGGCCACCGTGCGCGCCTACGCCGAACGGATCGTGGTGGTGTGCGCGGGAGAGGTGATCGGCGAGCACGCACGGCGCTTCGGCCGCAGCCAAGTCGTCTACAACCCCTGGCACTACGTCGAAGCGCTCGAGAGAAAGCCAGGGGCGCTACGCAACGGGGCGCCGTTCAAAGACTGGAACCTGCCCGCCCCGATGACGCGGCTGCGTGAGCGCCTCGCCAAGCATGCCGATGGGGATCGCCAGTTCGTCGACATCCTCTCGATGGTCGCCGTTTACGGGCTCGATGCGGTCGCGGCGGCCTGTGCCGCATCCCTCGAGGAGCAAGTCGCCGGGAGCGCCCACGTGATCAACCTCCTGCACCGGGCCCATGACCCGGTGCGTCCGCCGCCGCTGCAGGTGCCCGACGCCTTGAAGCTCACCGTGGAACCGGCCGCCAACTGCGACCGCTACGACCGGCTGTTGCGGTCCCGTCCGACCCTCACCGTCCTCACTCCACCGAAGGAGAACCTCGATGCAAGCCCAACTGATCGAACAACTGAAGACCCTGCGCCTGCGCGGCATGGCGAGTGCGCTGGAGGAGAGCTTGACCGCCTTGAGCCAGAAGAAGCTCGCTCCGACCCATTGGCTGGGGCAGCTGCTCACAGCTGAGATCGCCGATCGCCAGGCGCGCTCCTACCAGTACCAGCTGCGCCTCGCCAACTTCCCCGTCCCGCGCGACCTCGATAGCTTCAACTTCCGCGAGTCGGTGGTCAGCGAGACGCAGATCCGCCAGCTCTACACCGGGGAGTACCTCAACACCGCCCGCAATATCGTGTTCGTCGGCGGCACCGGTACCGGCAAGACACATCTGTCCACGGCGCTCGCTCGGCACGCGATCCAGGAGGGTAAGCGAGCGCGCTTCTTCAGCGTCGTCGACCTCGTCAACCAGCTCGATGCCGAAAAACGCGAGGGCAAAGCCGGCCGCCTCGCCACGCGCCTCCTCTACCAGGACGTCATCGTCCTCGATGAGCTCGGCTACTTGCCCTTCTCCCACGACGGCGGCGCGCTGCTCTTCCACCTGATCAGTAAGCTCTACGAGCGCGTCTCGCTGATCGTCACCACCAACCTCGCCTTCGGCGAATGGAGTGGTGTGTTCGGGGATCCGAAGATGACCACCGCGCTCCTCGATCGGCTCACACACCGTTGTGACATCGTCGAGACCGGTAATGAGAGCTTTCGTCTGAAGAACCGCAGCTGACGGGAAATGCCCGGTGTCGAGATGGCAGCCACCCCTCCGATCGCCGCTCCTGAGCCTTCCCATGCGCTCGCTCCCCGCCCACCTCATCAACAAAAGTGCTTCTGCCCGGCCTTCGGCCGGTCAGACCGCACTGCGGTTGAAACCGATGGAAGGAGAGCTCAGATCAAGAAAAGAGCGGAGAATCCCTGATCAATCTTCGACGCTGGTTGCTGGTCCACATTGGATGCACGTTGACAC